>JBCDIT010000051.1:0-1500 GCA_038748775.1 Planctomycetota bacterium | reverse complement strand
TTCGAGGGTAAAGCCTCCGGAACCGTTGGGGCAGGCGCGGACCAGATCGCCCGCTGCCGTGCCTTCGTACGTGTCCGTATCGTCGAAATCCGTGCTGTAGTTTGCGTTGCCAGATTGATGGCCCCAGCGGTCCATGATCCCGAGCAGAAGCGCTCCATCGACGTCAAACTCGATGTCGCTCAGCATCGGCTGCGGGTAAATGACCTGCTTGCCGTAGGGCTGAGGCTGATTGAGGGCCTCGTAGTCCGCCCAGGTGTCGATCCACGGTTGCCACTCGGCATCGATGTCGATGTCTCCGTTGTCCGAAGAGGAGTTTGTGGCGTATCCGCGCGGGTAGTCGAGCGGCATGTCGAAGACCAGTGCAAAGTTGCCGGCACTGCCCGAGGGGTCGTGGCGGTAGACGTACGCGCGCAAGTCGCTTGCTCCCCCGCCGTTTTCCCCGGTGCACACCCCGCCGGCGTACAGCATGCCGTCGTGGAAATTCAGAGCGAAGGCTCTAAACGCACCACTGGAGCAGGAAGGAGTCGGGAGTGCATGCGTCGTCGCGGAACCCGGCTTTGTGCCACTGTCACCAATGCCCAGTTCGTAGACGGTGTTGGTCTTGACGTTCATGACATACAGCGTTTTGCCGTCGTCCGAGAGGTCGAGATCGCCAAGGCCCATTTTACCGACCGCGTCGAACGCGAGAGAGTCGCGGTTCGGGTCGTTGCGGTCGGCCGGCAGACTGCGGCCGGCAAGGCTGCCCGTGTCCGCACCGTAATCGGCCGCGAGGTTCGCGAATGGCGCGGCGGTCTGGGTCGCCACATCGATGGTGTAGATCCCCCCCGTTCCCTGGGTACCTAGCCCAGAGTGGCGCTTGATCAGCGCGCCGGCAAAGACCTTTCCTGTCTTTCGGTGATACGCGAGCCCCCACGTGGCACCAACGACCGTCCCGTTGGCGAGATACACATTCGCCCCAGAGTCGGTAGCCGGATTATTCGGAAACTGCACGATCCATGGATCGGTCCCTGAGTCCCCGCCGGCAAGTGGATCGCCGTTCGAGTAGCAGTTCGTGACCATGTCGGGATTGGCGGAGCAATACTGGGCCGGGTTGGCAACGCCGAAATCGACGCCGGTGTCGCCTCCAGAGGCAAACACGACGCGAGACGAGCCGGCAGCGCCGGATTCGAGAAAGTCGGGCAGTCCGGTAAGCTCTAGCCGGTAGACAACCGACGTGCTCAGGCCTGACAGCGTGTACGACCCGACGGGATCGCCGCCACATGCAACGCTCGCGCCGCAGGTCGTGGCGGTGGCCGCCGGCGTCAGGGTGCCTTCGATGTAGGCGCTGACATGCAGATCCGCGACGCCGTATTCGTCGTCCAGACCTGTGGCGGTTATGGATCCGGTGTCGCGCACGCCGTCGGCGTCATAGTCCCTGAATGCGATGCCAGAGATGGTTTGCGCTAGTGCTTGGGGAGCTAGCGCGACTCCCAGAATCGTTGCACAGGCAACGACGAACCC
>JBCDIT010000050.1:0-1520 GCA_038748775.1 Planctomycetota bacterium | reverse complement strand
GCTCGCCGAGAGGGGCTTCTACTCAATCCGCCAGGGGAGTGCCAAGCGGAGTTCGGCGCCGGCAGGCGATCGGCCAGAACGCAATCAGCAACGTCCGATAATCCCCGTTATGTCCGTTTCGCCTCTCTGAGAGCCGAGGAATTCGTCTTTTTCACCTGGGGCTGGGGCTATGTGCAGCGGTGTACATAGTCGCTGCCCTTTTTCTATGCACCCTCGTTATTAGTGAGGCGACGCGAGATGAATATCGTAGCGAAAGTGGTCGTTTTAGAGTCCCGCAAGTGGACCACCGACGGCACGCAGACCTGGCAGATGATGCTCCTGCTCGATGGCGACACGTCGGTCAACATCACGACCGACGATCCTGTCGAAGCGAAGAACTTCGAGGAAGTCGACTTCGAGGGCTTCGTCACGCTTCGAGCCCTTCCCAACAAGGGCGGCTTGAAGCTCAGCCGGGCACGCTTCTCGGCCACCGATCCCCGGCTCAGCAAGCCCGCAAAGGCGGCTGGCTGACCGCGGATCGCAACCCGCGGTCAGGGAAGACCGCCGGGACGACCGCGAGGCTGACGGAAGGAATCCAGGGCCTCGCACTTCTATGGGGCGGCGGCATCTTCGTGGGTGCCGTCGCCCTCTATTTGTTCGTGGAAGGGGGGCTGGGATGAAACGCCTGTGCGTCCGCCTGCCCGCGACCGTCGATCGTGGCGTCGAAGAGTTCGCCGACGCCCTGGCGATCTCGAAGCACGACGCTATCCGACGCGTTCTGCGTCTCGCGACCGAGGGCAAGCTCCTAATGATCTGCGCGAGCGGCGAGCTCCGCAAACTGAACACGAAGACGGGCCTAAGCCCGCCCGTCGCCAACCTGAAAGGTCCGAACCGTGATCCATCACGCACCAGCAGCCGAACGGCAGCCCAAGCGTAAGCGGATGCTCACTCCCCGCGTGTCCAGCGAGCTGCACAACGCAATCGCTCAACGGGCAGCGGCCGGCGGTGTCAGTATCGAAGCATTCGTGCGGGCCGCGTTGGAGTACGCAACCGAGCGGAGCCAATGGGCCGCGTCCGGTTGCGACGTAACGCTCACCATTGGCGCCGAGGGTCCGGTCTCGTTCGCACGCACCCGCGATCACATCGGCAAACTCATCAAGACCCACGCCGGGTGATGTCGCGACCCGACGCCGGCCCCGAGGCGGTCGGCGTCGCGATGTCTCCCGGCGTTTTTCTTGAATACGTCCCGAATTGTTGTGACATGCACGACCTGCCGACCATCTGCACGCCAGACCGCGAGAAAGATTCCGTCTCCGACCTCGAAGAGCCCGGCGACCACGTCGAGCGGAACGAGTACGTTGGGTGTGGCTGCAAGTCTCGCTACTGCGAGACGTGCGGAGTCGGCCGAGGCAAGGCGTTGCGACGCGAAGTCCTTCACGCGGTCGGGCTCTCGGTCGCCATGCGTCAACTCGCGTTCGTCGCGGCCGGGCATGAGGAAGACGACGCCCAGGTGCTCGCCGAGCGGACGGCGTGGAGTCGGC
>JBCDIT010000049.1:0-1552 GCA_038748775.1 Planctomycetota bacterium | reverse complement strand
AGCGGATGTGGCGCAGCGTCTACGTCAGCGTCAAGCAAGGCAAAAAGATCAGCCAACCACTCAGCGGCAACCCACTCCTGCCGAGAGCGACCGTGCAGATGATCGCCGCCGGTGAGGAGTCGGGCCGCCTGGGCGAGGTGCTGGACGAGGTCTCCTCGTACTACCACAAGCGTCTGCGCGAGACGATCAAGACGGTTACCGGAATGATCGAGCCCGTCATGATCATCGTAATGGGTTCAGTCGTTGGGTTCATCGCCATGGCGATCGTTCTGCCCATCTTCAAGATGTCCGCGATCGTGAAGTAAGCGAAGGTAGAGCATGTGGCCCTGTTGTGGTGGGCCGCGCGGGAGGAGTGCCATGCGTCGACACCGCCGTGCACCGAGACGACGTGGATCCCGTCGGGGGTTCACGCTGCTGGAGACGATGCTTACGCTGGTCATCGTGGCTGTTGGTGTGGCGGGTGTCTTTGACGCGTATCAGAACTTCTTCCGAGCGAACGATTGGTCGACGCGCACGGCGACGGCGTCGCTGCTCGCCGCTGAGATCCGCGAGCTTTCTCGGGCGTTCCCGAGGCACGATGCTGTTACCGGGCTAACCGAGGACTCGGGCGCCGCCGTCGGATGGGGCCTTGAGCCCGGCGAGGTGACGATCGACGATTTCGACGACCTCGATGATCTCGACGGCGTGAGGTTCACGTTCTCCGGCACCAACGCCGCTTCGCTCGAGTTTGCTGGGCCGGTGAACGCCGCCGGTGACCTGATTCCGCAGTATGTGATTACAGCGACGGACTCGGCGAGCGGTGCCGAGTTCACCTTTGGATGGCAGCAGGAGGTTGTGGTCGAGAAGGTGAACCCCTTCGACTACAGCGACGTTGTAACGGACGCGCATTCCACGGCGGACCTCGAGATCGATGAGTTCCCGCTGCGTGTCACGGTGATCGTGTCGTACCAGGATCTGCTGGACGCCGGTCCCGTCGAGGTGACGCGCGTCTCGTGGATCGTTCCCTGAGTACTGCGATCAGCGAGTGTGAAGACTGCCGGCGGACGGCCGCCGGGGAGGAGAGACCATGCTTCGATTTGTTCGAGTGCAGAAGCGCATCAAGAGCTTGAAGCGGCTGCGGCGTCGGGGCGTCGCGAGCGTGCTCGCTATGATGCTCGCCATTCTCGTCGGTGCCCTCGCGGCGGCGATGGGCACGGTGACACAGGGCAATCTCCGCAACGCATCGACGCATCTGCATGTATCACGCGCGATGCAGTCGGCCGAGACCGGCCTGGCGATCGCGGAGAAGCGCATCCGCGAGTCGAGCAACCGGTTCGTGCTCAGCCGCGGCGAGATCGACAGCGGTCTCGGACAGCGGCTGTGGAACGGTACATGGACCGGCGGCGATGGCTCCGTCACGGTCATCGATCCGGCGAATGGTCACGCCGAGCCGGGCACGCCCTCGGGCATTGCGCAGGCTCTTGCGTACCGCCACGCGGCGGATACGAACTGGATCGAGCTCGACGGCATCTCCACGAACCTGATCGGCCCTGCGCCGACCGATGCCGGCGCT
>JBCDIT010000048.1:0-1611 GCA_038748775.1 Planctomycetota bacterium | reverse complement strand
CCGACGGGCAGGCCCTTGAGCATGGTGAGCAGGGCGACGAGGCAGCCGTAGACCGAGCCCGACTTGCCGCGGATGAGCTCGAGCATGTCGGGGTTCTGCTTCTGCGGCATCATCGACGAGCCGGTGGTGAAGGTGTCCTCGAGCGTGATGAAGCCGAACTCGGTGGAGGCGTAGAGGATCCACTGCTCGGCCCAGCGAGAGAGGGTCATTGATGTCATCGCGCAGGCGTAGACGAAGTCGACAGCTACGTCGCGAGACGCGGTCGCGTCGATCGCGTTTTCTGTGACCGTCTTAAAGTCCATCGCGCCTTGGGTATGCGTTCGATCCAGGGATAGCGATGAACCTGCGATTGCACCCGAACCAAGCGGCATGTCGTAGTTCAGTGACGGGACCAAATTCATTCGATAAGCCGCGCGGTCAATCGCGTTTGCCCAAGCCATCAATTCGCCACCCGCTACGATGGGCTGCGCGCGTTGTAGGTGGGTGTAGCTAGGCAGCAACAACTCACCATCTCGTGCCGCCAACCGGACAATTTGCTCACAGAACGTCTGGCAACGCCGCAGCACCTCCTCCTCGGCCTCGATCACGAAGAGCTTCAGATCGAGCGCCACTTGGTCGTTGCGACTCCGCCCGGTGTGGAGCTTTCGGCCGGGCTCGCCGATTTTTTCGATGAGGGTGGCCTCGACGCACATGTGGACGTCTTCGAGCTCGACCTTGAAGCCGGGCCATTGCCTGCCGTTGGGGCCGAGGGCGTCGATCTCGGCTTTGATGTCGTCGAGGCCGCGCTCGATGTCGGCGAGGTCGTCGGGGGAGATGAGGCCGACGTGCTGGAGCATGCGGGCGTGGGCGATGGAGCCGGCGATGTCGTGGGCGTAGAGGCGCCAGTCGTAGTCGAGCGAGGAGACGAACCGCGCGGCCAGGCCGGCGGTGGGGTCGGCGGACGCGGGGGCGGAGCTGCCGGCGGCGTCCCCCTTGTTGTGTTCCCAGGGTTTTTGGCTCATCCGCGGAGGATAGCGGCGGTAAACTAAGGCCATGACGCTGCACCCCAAGTACATCGTCGAGTCGGGCAAGCTCGTCGGCGTTCAGCTCGATGTCGCCGAGTTCGAGGCGTTGCTCGAACGGCTGGAGGAACAGGAAGACCTCGATACGATTCGACGGATGACAGCCGAGGAGTGGGAGACGGTGTCGTTCGAGGACTACCGGGCCGGGGCCGATGGCGTATCGGGTTGAGTTGACCAAGGCCGCGGTCCGGGCGTTGCGCAAGCTCGACGTTCAGACGCGTGAGCGGATCGATACCGCGATCGAGGCGTTGGCGGAGGAGCCGAGGCCGACGGGGTGCGTGAAGATGTCGGGCCGGGACACGACGTGGCGGATTCGCGTCGGCGACTACCGGGTGGTGTACTAGGTGCGCGACGACCGGCTGGTGGTGATCGTCGTGCGCGTGGGGAACCGGCGCGACGTGTACCGCTAGGTCAGAACGCGGTGCCGAAGAGGTCGCCGTCCTGCCAGTCCTCGTTTTCGTCGGGGTCGGGGAGGTGGCGGTGGTGGATGCGGATGACGCGGTGCAGGGCGTCGCCGAGCTTGGGGGCGACGGCGTGGAGGGCGGCGCGT
>JBCDIT010000047.1:0-1640 GCA_038748775.1 Planctomycetota bacterium | reverse complement strand
TCCTCGACCGCCAGCTGATCGAGCTGGCGCAACCGGCATTGACCCACGGCGAGCCCGTCGCCATCGACCTGCCCGTCAAGAACACCGACCGCTCCGTCGGCGCGATGCTCTCCAACCAGATCAGCAACCGCTACGCCGACGCCGGCCTGCCCGACGGCACGATCGACATCACGCTCCGCGGCTCGGCCGGCCAGTCGCTGGGCGCGTTCCTCGCCCCCGGCGTGTCCGTCACCGTCGAGGGCGACGCCAACGACTACGTCGGCAAGGGCCTCTCCGGCGGGGCCATCACCGTCAAGCCGCCGGCCGAATCCAGGTTCGTCCCCGAGCAACAGGTCGTCATCGGCAACGTCGCGCTTTTCGGCGCGACCGCCGGCCACGCCTTCTTCCGAGGCATCGCCGCCGAACGCTTCGCCGTCCGCAACTCCGGCGCCCGCGCCGTCGTCGAGGGCGTCGGCGACCACGGCTGCGAGTACATGACCGGCGGGCGCGTCGTCGTCCTCGGGCCCACCGGCCGCAACTTCGCCGCCGGCATGTCGGGCGGCATCGCCTACGTCTGGGACCGCGACAACGCCTTCCTGCCCAACTGCAACCTCGGCATGGTCGACCTCGAGAAGCTCGACGCGCCCGACGACGTCGCCGACTGCCGCGACCTGATCCGCCGCCACGCCGAGGCCACCGGCAGTGAGGTCGCCGCCCGCGTGCTCTCCGACTGGGACCGCGTCGTCCAGCAGTTCGTCAAGGTCATGCCCATCGACTACCGCCGCGTCCTTGACGCCCAGCGCCTCGCGGCCGAGACCGCCGCCCCCACGCGCGACACGCCGGAGGTGAGCCATGGTTAACGTCGCACGCTATTTCGCTCTGCTCGGCACCCCCGTGAGTGGCTGAGCCGGTTTCCGGAGGATTCTCATGTTTTGGTTGATCCGAGTTCTTTTGCCCTTCGCCCTCGTCGCCTTCGGCGGACTGCTCTGCCTTGTCACCCTTCCGGTTGTCGTGATGGGAGGCGAAGAGCAACCCACGGTCGTGAGCATCGACCAACTCGACTCGAGCTCCGACAAGAAATGGTTCACCATCGAGGGCGGCGTGGCGTATCTGCCCGGGGCGTTAAGCGACCTGAGGGTCAACAAAGACACGGGGGAAGAGAAGATCAAGGGCTATTACGTGCCCGTGCTTACACCGAAGGACGCCACCCTCCGAGCCCTGTCCGAGTCCATGGACAGCACGCCGGACCGCCCGTCTGCGTTGGTCTTCGCCAGCTTCAAGCCGGACGACTATCTTCGGCGGTTCAGAACCCCCGACGAGCTGGCAGACAACCCGTCGATCGACGGTCTGCTCGTGCCGCTGAGCGTGAACGGCACCCGGGCTCGTCACCTGATCCCCGATCGGTTGGAGAACCGCATTCGGGCCGATTGGCGACTGACGCCCGATCAGGTCTTCGTCATCAACGTCGGACGCGAGCCGTTGCAGGCGGGGCCGGCGCTGAGCATCTTCATTTTTGCCTTTGCGCTCGTCGTGCTCGGCGTGGTTTGGATTCTCTATCGGTTCACGAAGCTGTTCGGTCGCTCCCGTGAGTCGGCTGTGGTCAACGGCGCGGGGCCCCCCGCGACCCACCCGGAGACGCCGCATGGGTAAGCCCACCGGAT
>JBCDIT010000046.1:0-1641 GCA_038748775.1 Planctomycetota bacterium | reverse complement strand
TTCTGCCAGCAGTTCGCGGAGGCCCTCGATGCTCCAGAAGTGGTCATGACTTTGCGGCGACACTTCGAGGATTTCTCCGTTGATGAGTTCGACGCGGCGGCCGTCGAAGAAGCCCTGCTCGCCGAGGCGGTGGTACTCCTCGCGGGTCCACCGCTTTGGGCGTGGGCCCGCGTCGGCCGCTGGAGAGGGCAGGGCAGGCCCCTGAACCGGGGGCGCCGTTGTCGTGGGAATCGTGCTCATGCCTTCAGTCTACCGGCACACTTTCGGTCGGGCCAACACGGCTCAGCATCAACACCGCTCTTGCTGCTGAATCTCACGAGCTTTCGACAGGGCAGAAGCAATCAGCCCCGGAGGAATCGAAACGATGCCTAGCCCTACGAGAAGAACGACAAGCGTAAACGCACGGCCACCGACCGTGACGGGATACGCATCCCCGTACCCGACGGTCGTCAGGGTAACGACCGCCCACCATAGACTGTGAAAGATCGACGCGAAGACCTCGGGCTGGGCTTGATGCTCGAACTCGTAGATCCCAACAGCCGCAAGAAAAAGCACGACGAGCGTGACGGCGCCAAACAGAACGAGTTCCTCTCGCGCCAAACGCAGCGCAATGTTAACCCGCTGGATCGCGTCGCTGTAGCGGGCGAGCTTCAGGACGCGGAACACCCTTAGAAGACGCAGGGCGCGGATCGAGCGTAGGTCGAAACCAACACCTATCAACGATGGAGCTATCGCCGCGAGGTCAATAACGCCATAGAAACTGGTCGCGTACCGAGCCTTGTTCGACGCCGCCAAGAGACGAACAACGTATTCGATCGAGAACAGCGAAAGGCTGATCCACTCTATCGCTTTGAGCACGACTCGCGAACGATCCGACAGGCCAGGAAGCGTCTCGAACGCCAACGCGGCAAGCGAAATGACAATCAAGACTTGGCAAGCGGCGTCAAAGGTCCGCCCGAGCGCCGTGTCGCTCTCGTCGACTATCTGACGTAGTCTCGGCATCGGTGTTGGCTGGGCCTCGCCGCAGTTGAACGCACCACTTCGGCCCTCGGCTCCGCCGTGGGTTGGAGGAGCATAACCTATCGCAGTCGGGTAATCGCTCGGCAGAGCTGCAGGCTGAACGACGAATCAGTAGGTGGCCGGGGTCGCAGCGCAGCGGAGCCCCCGGCGGATCAGGGTGGCGGCGTCGACCTGCTAAATCCGGGGGCTACGCCTTCGGCTTCGACCCCGGCCACCCTCGACCATCGCGAACGCGTAGCCGGGCGCTCCCTACGAGAGCGGTGAACTCTGAACCGGCGTCATCGTCAGCGGCACCAGGTTTGGCGGCGCCTTGGCGGCCATCGCCTTCTTCGGCGGGGCGAACTTCGTCAGGTCGATGCCCTTGACGGCCGTGCGGTACTCATCGAGCGTCGGGGTGCGACCCAAAATCGCCGAGAGGACCACCACCGGCGTCGACGCGAGCAGCGACTCGCCCTTCTTGCGCTCGGAGTCGGCGACCACGCGGCCCTGGAACAGGCGGGTCGAGGTCGCCATGACGGTGTCCCCCTTGGCCGCCTTCTCCTGGTTGCCCATGCAGAGGTTACAGCCGGGCCGCTCGAGGTACATCATGTTCTCGTACTCGGTGCGGGCGGTGTCCTTCGG
>JBCDIT010000045.1:0-1751 GCA_038748775.1 Planctomycetota bacterium | reverse complement strand
CACGAACGGATTCTTCGAGCCCGACGGCGACCGCATCGCTCCCGGCATCCGGCTCGACGACACCAACGACATCACGTTCTTCGGCAAAGCCGGCTACGACCTCACGCCCGATCAGCGCATTGAGGGCTATTTCAACTTCACCCGCCTCGGCACCAATCGGACCGATTTCACCAGCGTGCCGGGCAATGATGGCAATGCCGTAGCGGCACCGCGTCCCGTGACCTATGAAGTTGAGCCCGCGCAACGGTCGATCTTCGCGAACCTGACTTACGAGCATGACGACCTGCTTGGCGGGTCGATGCGCCTCCAGGGCTACTACCGCGATGAGGAACTGACCCAGGACGGCGCCGATCTCGGCACCGGCCCCTTGCCCCCGACCTGGCCACGGCTCTTCCAGACGAATTTCGACGGCAATGCGTTCGGCTTCCGCGGCGACTACAGCCGCCGTTTCTTCGACCGCGTCGAGATCTCGGTCGGCGGCGATTATCTCAATGAAATGAACACGGTGCCCACGCTGATCTCGGACGGCGATGTGTTCGACGCCACCGCCAATTTCGACGCGAGCGGGGAGCGTCAGCAATTCGCGCCCACCGATCTCGTGACCTTCGGCCTCTTCGCCCAGGCGGATATCGAGATCACCGACGCCCTCTCGATCTCCGGCGGTCTGCGCTACGACCGTTTCTCCTTCGATGCCGAGCCGCATTTCCCGACCTTCGGGCTGCCTGCGGGACCACGCAACGGCGGCTCGGGCTCGAATGGCGGCTTCTCCTTCAATGTCGGTGCGACCTATCAGGTGACCGAGGAGACGACGCTCTTTGCGAGTTTCGCGCAGGGCTTCTCGCTGCCCAACATCTCCGCGGCAACGAACGCGATTGCGCCCAACACCTCGCTCGTCGGCTCGGAATTCGTCGAGCCGATCGACGTCGACAGCTTCGAGGGCGGCGTGCGCGGCTCGGTCGGCCCGCTCACCTACCAGCTCTCGGGCTTCTTCGCCCGCTCGGCGAACGGATCCGCCGTCAGCGTCGATCCGGTGACCGGCTTCGCCGATCTCGTCCGCTCGCCCCAGCGCAACTACGGCGTGGAGCTCTCGACACGCCTGGACGTAACCGACGCGTTGCAACTGGGCTTCGATGCGTCCTTCAACGAGGGGGAGAACGACCCGGACGACGACGGCGATTTCCAACCGCTTTCAAGCCTCACGGTGCAGCCCCTCAAGCTCTACTTCTCCGCCGACTGGCGACCGATCCCCGAAGTCGGCCTCGGGGCGCGCGTGCTCTATATCGGCGACCGGGACCGCGCCTTCGACGAAGGCGTCGATGGGGAGGCGATCGACGGTTATGTGACGGTCGATCTGAGCGCGACCTACGATGTCGGGCCGGGCACGCTCGCCCTCGACGTCACCAATCTGCTCAATAATGAGTACCTCCCGCTCGAGAGCCAGACCCGCTTCGGCCTGACCGATCAGCGGCGCTTCATCGCCCCGGGCCGGCAATTCACGCTCACCTACTCGGCGACCTTCTGAAGACGGGACAGGTGCCTTCCGTGACCCGCGCGGGCACCACCACGGCGCGCCCTCCGTATCACGGTCGTGCGCCCGCGTGTCGGGGGAAGGGGGCCATTGGGGCTTGACGGAGCTGTTACAGTGTAACGTAACAACGCAAAGCTGCGGCGATGAGGTGGACGATGACGGGCACCGCTGCGGCGGAGGGCAGGCCATGAACATGGTGCGCGATCTCGCGACGATTGAGGCT
>JBCDIT010000044.1:0-1847 GCA_038748775.1 Planctomycetota bacterium | reverse complement strand
TAGGCAAAACAAGATGATCGATCGAAGAATCATGCTCTGGTCTTCCTTAGCAAACCATGGAGTACAAGCACGCTGGCCTGTGCCTGTGGAGCGGGCCGTAGCACGGCCCCCTGGAAGGTCCTGCCTGCCATTGCCCGCGGTCTCTCAGCTTTCCGCCGAGAATCTCTGGATTTCTTGCCGCGGATGCGTCAGAAGTGGGTGCCGACGCCAACGTCTGCCGGTTCATCCCGCTCTTCCCGCGTGTCGTCCACGCTTAGCGCGAACGCTTCGTCGATCGTCTCGTCGTCATCCGGCGTAGGCGAGCCTGGCAGGACTGTTTGCAACTGCAGCAGCAAGTCGCGACGGGAGACGCCACCGGTTTCGCCGCCGTCGACGAGTGGGAGCGGGTCTCGCGGTGCGGGGGTCGCCCGCCGACCCCGCGGAGCCTCGCCGGCAGAGGTTGCTAGCCCGGCAATCGCAGCAAGCCTCGGCTCATCGAAAGACCCCGTGTCACTCGCCCCTTCGGCGATTGCCGCCGCTGAGCTCAACGCCGACGCCTGCGTCGAATCTGCCAGCCCACTGGTTGGCCCCGGGTACACGCCGAGCGATGTCAGGTAGTCGATCCAGTACGCGTCCGACGGCGAGGGCACACTGTCGAACGATGGCTGCGCCGCGCCGATACGCCCGCCGGGTACCAGCGGGTCGGTGAGTGTCTGCGTCGGCCAGACCGCGTCCGAGAACGAGATGCCGAACCGCCGCTGAAGCTGGGCGTTCGTCAAGCCGACCAGCTCGCTTCGGACAAACGGCGCCAGCTCGCCACTCGCGGGGATTGGCACGAAGTTCGGCTTCTGAGAATCAAAGTAGAGCCCAACGTTCTCGTAGCCCGGGGTGTCGAGCGTGATGCGGTCCTTCTGGAAGATCGGCGGGACGTAGAGCAGGGTCGCCTCGTCGTAGAAGAACTCGTCGATGCCGAACAGACCGCCGGCTAGCCCGACGTCGAACGCCTCGTTCATATCGATCCGTACCCAGTCTTCACCCGGCTCGAACAGATCGCTCGGCGGCAAGAACTGCACGTTGCCGATCTCCAGGTTGCGGGCATTGGTGTTGGGCGCGCTGATGCGGATGCCGGTCGGCGCGGAGATCGTGGCGCCGTCGATAATCGCTTCGCCCTGGCGTTGCGCGGCCACGCCGACCAGATAGCCGTCTACCGTGATGTCGCGGACGGTGATGTCGTTCTGGTTGGCGAACTGATCGAGCTTGATGCCGATCGAGCCCTCGGCGCCGGTTCCGAGGATGTCGATGCCGTCGAACGTCAACCGACCAGAGTAGGGCGCCGAGACCGCAGACAGCGGCACGTTCCACGCCGTGTAGTTGGAGAAGGTCGACTGCAGCGAGTCCTCGTACGCCTGCGGCACGGGCGCGAGGGCCCCGATCCCCACGAAGTGGTCATCGTTGTCGTCGCGGTTGTCTGTGTGCAGGTACGCGACCACGAGCCCCTTCGGCGCGCTGTAGGTCGAGTTGCCGTCGAAGCTCGGCACCGGGACCTGCTTGGTTCGGACGAGCGTGTCGGGCCCGCCGATGAGATCGCCGTTCGGCAGGTTCCCGGCACGGACGAGGTTCTCGCCCAATCCTTTCTCGACGAGGCCGAGTGTCCAGTAGATGAAGCCGTGGCCCGACGCGCCGGACACGACGTTGTCCTCGACGGTCACGCCGGCCCCGTGGAACCAGAAGCCGTCTCCCTGCCAGCCGAAGTCCTGCGTGAGCACGCGGATGTCGGGCGACTGGTCTTCGTTGATCTCTTCGTCGGGCGGGTTCGGATTGCCGTTGGGGTTCACCGTGCGGATCGCGATGTTGCGGACGAAGGACCC
>JBCDIT010000043.1:0-1850 GCA_038748775.1 Planctomycetota bacterium | reverse complement strand
TTCGTTGGACGAACGCGTCGATCGGATAGCGTAGAAAGTGTTGATGGGTGAATTGGGGGCCGACGCGACCCAGGCATACGTGGTATTTGGCGTCAGAAAGAATCCTGGAGTGGTGTAGGTATAGTCTCCAGTCACCGCCGGGTTGTTGTTACCCGTGAGCGTTAGGAGAGGCGTTTCCGGTACGCTATCCAGGACCGAGGAGAGTTCGAGGTTGAATCCACTTGGTATCCCGAAAGCATCGCTCATTTACAGTGTGATTGCCTCCAGGTTGTAACCCAGCGGGTTGCTGCCGGTTGTAAAACTGTTTGATAATGCCGCGCTGAATCCACCGGAGTCGCCTCCTACGCCGCCGGAACCACCGCCGCTGCGCTCTCTAAGATTGGATACCAACGCGGCTCGCGAGTTGCCGGCTATCAGGATCGAGAATAGGCAAAACAAGATGATCGATCGAAGAATCATGCTCTGGTCTTCCTTAGCAAACCATGGAGTACAAGCACGCTGGCCTGTGCCTGTGGAGCGGGCCGCAGCACGGCCCCCTGGAAGGTCCTGCCCGCCATCCCCTTGGTCTTTCAGCTTTCCGCCGAGAATCTCGGTATTTCTTGCCGCGGATGCGTCAGAAGTGGGCGCCGACGCCAACGTCTGCCGGTTCACGCGACTCTTCCCGCGTGTCGTCGACGCTTAGCGCGAAGGCTTCGTCGATCGTCTCGTCGTCATCCGGCATAGGCCCGTCGGGCAGGGCTGTTTGCAACTGCAGCAGGTCGCGACGGGAGACGCCACCGGGTTCGCCGCCGTCGACGAGTGGGAGCGGGTCTCGCGGTGCGGGGGTCGCCCGCCGACCCCGCGGAGCCTTGCCGGCAGAGGTTGCTAGCCCGGCAATCGCAGCAAGCCTCGGCTCATCGAAAGCCATCGTGTCACTCGCCCCTTCGCCGATTGCCGCCGCTGAGCTCAACGCCGACGCCTGCGCCGAATCTGCCAGCCCACTCGTTGGCACCGGGTACACGCCGAGCGATGTCAGGTAGTCGATCCAGTAGGCGTCCGATGGCGAGGGGACGCTGTCGAACGACGGCTGGGCCGCCCCGATACGCCCGCCGGGTACCAGCGGGTCGGTGCGTGTCTGCGACGGCCAGACCGCGTCCGAGAACGAGATGCCGAACCGCTGCTGAAGCTGAGCGTTCGTCAAACCGACCAGCTCGCTTCGGACAAACGGCGCCAGCTCGCCACTCGCGGGGATTGGCACGAAGTTCGGCTTCTGAGAATCAAAGTAGAGCCCAACGTTCTCGTAGCCCGGCGTATTCAGCGTGATGCGGTCCTTCTGGAAGATCGGCGGGACGTAGAGCAGGGTCGCCTCGTCGTAGAAGAACTCGTCGATGCCGAACAGACCGCCGGCCAATCCGACGTCGAACGATTCGTTCAAGTCGATCCGGACCCAGTCTTCTCCCGGCTCGAACAGATCGCTTGGCGGCAAGAACTGCACGTTGCTGATCACCAGGTTTCGGGCATTGGTGTTGGGCGCGCTGATGCGGATGCCGGTCGGGGCGGAGATCGTGGCGCCGTCGATGATCGCTTCGCCCTGGCGTTGCGCGGCCACGCCGACCAGATAGCCGTCCACGGTGATGTCGTGGACGGTGATGTCGTTCTGATTGGCGAACTGATCGAGCTTGATGCCGATCGAGCCCTCGGCGCCGGTTCCGAGGATGTCGATGCCGTCGAACGTCAACCGACCGGAGTAGGGCGCCGAGACCGCCGACAGCGGCACGTTCCACGCCGTGTAGTTGGAGAAGGTCGACTGCAGCGAGTCTTCGTACGCCTGCGGCACGGGCGCGAGGGCCCCGATCCCCACGAAGTGGTCG
>JBCDIT010000042.1:0-1859 GCA_038748775.1 Planctomycetota bacterium | reverse complement strand
TTCTGCCAGCAGTTCGCGGAGGCCCTCGATGCTCCAGAAGTGGTCATGACTTTGCGGCGACACTTCGAGGATTTCTCCGTTGATGAGTTCGACGCGGCGGCCGTCGAAGAAGCCCTGCTCGCCGAGGCGGTGGTACTCCTCACGGGTCCACCGCTTTGGGCGTGGGCCCGCGTCGGCCGCTGGAGAGGGCAGGGCAGGCCCCTGAACCGGGGGCGCCGTTGGTGTGGGAATCGTGCTCATGCCCTCAGTCTACCGGCAGCCAACGGGGCAGCCAAATTCGGCCGCTGCAAGGTGGCCGGGGTCGCAGCGAAGCGGAGCCCCCGGCGAACCAGAATCGCGGCGTCTGCACGCTAAACCCAGGGGCTACGCCTTCGGCTCCGACCCCGGCCACCCGCGTTTTTGTACCCGGCAACGGCGCCCCGAGGTCTAAGAAGGGGCTCCAGCTCAGTGAGGCGCCGCATGGATCGCTGTCACCTGAAACCACAAGCGGATATCGGGCTTGACTCTTCGAATACTAAACCACGATACGAGGGTTTGGTTGAGTATTTTATTGCGACCCGAGCCGCAAGCATGAATACACGAAAGTCTCGCCTAGCCTGTCTGTCGTCGGCCTTTGCAATGGCGTGCGTCGGCTGCAACACGTTGTATCTTGATCGAACCCTCGGGCACGCGGGCTATGGTGACATCGCTCGTCCGCACGCCCCAATTCCTGTCAACGTGGAGGCCTCGACCTATGTGCTTGGATTAAAGCAACGAGCACACACGGGCAGGGTCGCTCGTGCGGTTTTAGACGTCCTCGAACCGACGGGGGTCTTCCGCGAAGCAATGCCTCATGAGGCAAACGACGCACCAACACTCACGGTAAGCTTTCGCAACGAAACGCCGGGACAGGATACGGCGAGGGCGTTCGCACGCAATTATCTCACCTTCTATTCGTTCGGTTTTATCGGCACTCACCTGCAACAGGAGCTTGCAGCCGACATCGAGCTGACGTGGCCTAACGGGTTCAAATTCGATCAGCGATACGACCACCGCATGCATGTTTGCATCGGGCGGCATCGACCCCCGGCAGGATGCGTGAAGATTGATGAGGGGGATCAGGACGAAGCTCTTGAGGACGTTGTTCTATCTTTCGTTCGAGACTTTCAATCAACACCGATCGCTCAGCAACAACTCCACGGGATGCCCGGCCAGACCGCATCGCACGTCGCTCGAAAAGCCGGAGCGACGCATGTGGGCGCCGGCAACAATCAGTCCCCTAAGCTGCTGTCACGGTAGCCGGCGCCACCGAGAAAGATGCCGAGCCGCCTGCTGAGATACCTTTGTCTAGGCACCCCGTAGACTGAACTGGTTTGAGAAGGAACTACAGCGTCAGCGGCACGAGGTTGGGCGGCGCCTTGGCGGCCATCGCCTTCTTCGGCGGGGCGAACTTCGTCAGGTCGATACCCTTGACGGCCGTGCGGTACTCGTCGAGCGTCGGCGTGCGACCCAAAATCGCCGAGAGGACCACCACCGGCGTCGACGCGAGCAGCGACTCGCCCTTCTTGCGCTCGGAGTCGGCGACCACGCGGCCCTGGAACAGTCGGGTCGAGGTCGCCATGACGGTGTCCCCCTTGGCGGCCTTCTCCTGGTTGCCCATGCAGAGGTTACAGCCGGGCCGCTCGAGGTACATCATGTTCTCGTACTCGGTGCGGGCGGTGTCCTTCGGGGCGTCGTCGTTGAACTCGAACCCGGAATACTTCTGCAGCGTCTCCCAGTCGCCCTCGGCGCGGAGCTCGTCGATGATGTTGTAGGTCGGGGCGGCGACGACCAGCGGCGCCTTGAACTCGACGCGGCCCTGCTCCTCCTCCAGGTTGCGG
>JBCDIT010000041.1:0-2045 GCA_038748775.1 Planctomycetota bacterium | reverse complement strand
CGCATCCCCGGGGGTTCCAACTCGATGGTCTTCTAGCCAAGAGGTATGCGAGATGATGAACCTGACGACCCGCCGCGCCGCGGCGGCTGCGATGTTTGCTGGCCTGGCCGTTTCCACCGCTTCCGCACAGATCTTCCAGCGCGAGATCGGTGATACGAACCCGGAGTGGGCCTACTCAGTCGACGTCACGATGGACGGCGGCTCAGTCACCGCTGGCTACCGCCGGGTGCCCGGACGGTCCTTGGAATACCACGTCGTCAAATACTTCGCTGACGGCTCCACCGAATGGGAAGTCACCTTCGGAGGGGAACGCGATGACGTCGCGTACTCGGTCCAACAGACGAGAGACGGCGGCTACATCGTTGCGGGCGAGAGCACCAGCTTCGAGGCCGGATTCGAGATCACGCTGCTCCGTTTGGACGCCTCGGGCAATCAGATCTGGGCCAACTCGTACCCGGGATCGTACATGGTTGATCCCATCCACACTCCGCACCCGGGGGTGGCGCTCGACCAGGGCGACGAGGATGAGATCTATGTCGTTGGCCGCTTTATGAACAACGCCGGGTCGAGCCGTCCGGCCGCGTTCCGTGTCGACGCCGGCGGAAGCCTGGAGTGGTACGCGACATATGCGGTGCCCCCGACGTTCGGTGACATCGTTGACTTCGCCTTTACAGACGTCGCTTACAGCTTCGTCGATCGATCGGTCGTCATCTCCGGGACGATTCGCGACGATGGCCCGATTTTCCCCGACGATCCGACTTCCTTCACAACGCGCCAAGACGCGACGCTTCTTAAGGTCAGCTCGGATCCCGATAGCGCCGCAGGTATCCCCGGTGGAGCACCCCTCTGGCTGAACCGCTACGACTCGGTGTTTGACCGCGATTCCCCCAACGAACCGAACGTCTGGGAGACCGGTGACGGTCTCGACATCTTCAACCAGGGACAAATCGTCCTGGCCGGAAGGAGCGATCTCGGGATCGGCGGTCCGGGTGGGCCACTGCGTGCAACGCACCTCATCCACACCGACATGTCGGGCGTTCCATTCTGGTCGTCAGACTACGAGACGTTCTCAGCCGATGGCATCCCTGCGGTCGTCGAGACCGCGTACGCAGCCGTTGAGTTCGACCCCCGGGTGGACGGATTCGTCCAAGCGGGCCGGGTTGTTGCCAGCGGTCCGACCAGCAAGCACACGCAACTCACCGCTGTGGGCGGTGCCCCGATATGGGCCTGGAAGTACGGCGGGGACGACTTCCGGAGCTTCGGCGAGAGCGTCCAACCGGACTTTGAGACCTGCGGTTACGTTTACGGCGGTCAGATTTTCGATACGGCCCCGCCTCCGGGGCAGGGCGCCGGCGATATCTACTTGGTCAAGAACAACGATGCCGGCAAGACGGGATGCCTCGAGGAACAGCTCGTCACCGAGCCGGTAGCGCCGCTCCGGCCTCGCTCGTTGCAAGTCATCGTGGACTTCCGCGATGGTCTGATCGAGCTCCCCGACCTCACCAGCTTCGCAGACGGTCCGAATACCGAGCTCTGCTTTGACCCCGACTGTGAACCTGGCACCGGCCCCTGCAACGCGGCCGACGTCGCGGCGCCGTTTGGCGTACTCGATCTCGATGACGTCAACGCGTTCATCACGTCGTTCCTGGCGATGACACCGCTGTCCGATATCGCGCCGTCGTTTGGCGTGTGGGACCTCGACGACATCAACCTGTTCATCACCGACTTCCTCGCCGGCTGCCCTTAACTCGGCTCTCTGATATCCGAGTCTCTTGATGACAGGCGGGCCCCCGAGGGCCCGTTTGTCGTTTTCGAAGCATGGGCTGGCTCGCCATCTACCGATGACGACATCGCAAAACTGTGGTGCTTGCCTGGGATTCCGCGTGGCAGATCCGCGACGTGCGCCGCTCCATGTATTGAGCGGGTGAACAACCGCTTGCGAGTTGCCCGGGTCGAACGCATCCCCGGGGGTTCCAACTCGATGGTCTTCTAGCCAAGAGGTATGCGAGATGATGAACCTGACGACCCGCCGCGCCGCGGCGGCT
>JBCDIT010000040.1:0-2325 GCA_038748775.1 Planctomycetota bacterium | reverse complement strand
GCGGCGATCAGCCCGAGCACCACCGGCAGCAGGAACAGGCCGGTCGCCCACTTCGGCCACCAGAAGCTGGCCGCCAGGTACAGGCACGCCATCGAGAGCGACGCCACCAGGCACCAGTCGGCCGGGCTCGACAGGGGCGCCCCGCCCTCGGCGACGACAGCCCCCCGCGACTGCAGCACCAGGTACGCCCCGTGGGCGAACACGCCGGCCACCGCAAACGCTAGCAGCACCAGCCGGTGCCACCCAAACCGCCGCACCAGGCTCACCGTCTCCAGCGACAGGGCTACCGCGTAGCTCGCCGTGAAGCAGAAAACGGAGATCTGGGTCAGGTCCATGGGGAACGCATGCTGGTTGCCGATCTAATTGTAGGCGTCTCGCCGATGCCGCGCGGCAATGACGTCGACCAATCGTTCCGCATCGTCAATCCGATAAACCACTCGGTAATCGCCCGAGCGGATCCGCCACAGGTCAACGCTACCACGGAGCTTGATCGCGCCGCGTGGCCGCGGGTTTTCCACAAGCGCCTCGATCCGTTGGAGCAACCGCGCCGCGACTTGATCCGGCAGGTCTTCGAGTTCCCGCCGCGCCGACCGGGCGAATACGACACGGTAAGTCAAGTCAGCTACCCAGCACGCGGGCTTTGACCTCTTCGAGCGACTCCCGCGGTTCTTCGGCGCGTTCGGCGGCGAGGGCTGTATCGTAAAAGTCTTCCCACAGTCGGGAATTTTGTTTGAGGTTGATTTGGACGGCTTGCCTCTGACCGTCATCGTCGACCAGGAATTGAACGCCTTTCATGGTGTGCCCCCGTTGGGTGCCGGTTTAGCGCTAGTAAATCGGTTACTAGCGGCGAACGCGTCGTCCGCAAGCCAGTCGAGCCTGACCGCCTGGGCGTCAGATTCAATCTGCTTATCCCACTCGTCGCCGTCATGTTGTGCGAACCACAAGCGGAACTCTGCTCTCTCTTCCGGAGACAACCCTTGGATCGCCTTTTGGACTTCCTGGACGGTCATGTTGGTTCTCCGACTTACTTCACGCCGATCAAGCCGCGGATTGCTTTGCCGACAGTGGTTTCCCATGCGAAAGCAAGCAGAGCGTGGAAGAAGATGATCCAAACCCGATAGCGGATCCACTTGGCTTTGCGTTGTCGGCCATCAGCCATCGCTTCAATGAACTCGGACTGCTCATCATCGATCGCAGGCTTGAAAGTCGACTGATAAACCCTCTTGTTGAAGAGAAAACTGGCGAGTCGCGAAAGCTGGCTACCAGGAAGAGGCTCAGACGAGGTTTCTTCTAATAGGTGCTGTGACGTCACCGCAAGGTCTTGTGCTTCTTCTATAGACGCAGGACTCACATTGAGAACATTTAGAATGGCCTCGAGCACAGCTATTTTTTCTTGCGGCGAAGAACAGTCTCTATACGCTCGCATAGTTGGCACAAGCTTACCGCTGATTACAGCTTCAACAAACGGTTCTTGGCTTGCGTTCAACTCTTGTCTCAACTGCGCTAAGCGAGCATTTGTAGAGGAATCGCTACGCATACTCACCCCCCATGATGCTTGTAGCAACAGAACCTGCAATAGCCGTATTAAAGGCAAGCGACGCCTCTAACAGTCGCTCGCCCGCTCCTGTAATCCGATAAACACGCCGTGCCGGCCCACGCCCTGCATCGGGTTTGACCTCTCGCGAAGTGACCAGCCCCTGGTCTTCGAGCCGCGACAGCGTGACGTAAATCGTGCCGCGTTTGAGCTGCTTCGGCTCGGCTTTAACCATCTCCAGGCCGTACCGCTCATCGCCGCCGGCGAGCAGCTCCAAGATGACCTGAGACTTCTTTGAGAGGGGGCTTAGCATGAATGCCTCCGCGAATGTCTTACAACAACAAAGACATATTACCGGGTCGTCCAGCCGGGGCAACCCACGAATCTCGGCGGCGAGAAACCACCGCAGAAAAAACCGACGTTACGCGCTCTTGCCGTTCGCCGGCGGGCCCTCGAGGCCGTAGTCCTTGATCTTCTTGTGCAGCGTGTTGCGGTTGATGCCGAGTCGCTGGGCCGCCTTGATCTGCACGCCGTCGCACTTCGTCAGGACCTGGGCGATGACTTCCTTCTCGACCCGGTCGACCACGCGCGAGTGCAGGTCGTCCGACTTGTCGTCGGCGGTGGAGAGGCCCTCGCGTACCAGCTCCGTGGCGAGCGACTCGAAATCGAAGCGGCGGAACGTCGGCCCCACGCCGTTCAGCTCGCCCCGCACGGCGGGGGGCAGCAGCTCGTGCGTCAGCTCGTCGCCCGGCGCCATCACGACGGCCCGCTCCACGTAGTTCTGCAGCTCG
>JBCDIT010000039.1:0-2569 GCA_038748775.1 Planctomycetota bacterium | reverse complement strand
CCCGCTGCTCCAAATCGAACGCCACGAACATCGACTGCTGACGGTCCGCTCTGCCACGCATCGGGAGCCGCCTTGCTCGCGTAGAGCTCGAAGATACCCTCATACAACACAGAATGCTGCGTTGATTAGCGGCCTGCTAGACACCGTGTCGCTGCGAGCAGATGCCCACAACGACGGAGCCCGAACGGCCGGCGAAGCCGGGATGCTGATCGGAGCCATCATCTCAGACTCGGGGGCAACCGACCTGGCCGCGTCGGGGCGTCATCGGCGTCGCGGCAACTATGAAACGGTTGGACTCACGGACACCCGGCGAGGAAACTCGCGATGAACAGGTCGATGTCGGTGAGATCCCAGAATCCGCTGTTGTCCAGATCGGCGATTGGATCCTGGCTCAGGAATCCGGCGATAAAAAGGTCCACGTCCGTGAGATCCAGGATCCCACAACTCCCGTTGATGTCCGCCGGGCACAGCGTCGGCGGAACGAGATCCAACGCGTCGAAACGAGCCTCGATCTGCTCGGGCGTGTGCAGCGTGTCGTACAGAACCACCTCGTCGATCAGCCCGTCGAAGTGGCGGTACCCGTCGCGGGCGCGCTGGACTCGGAAGCTTGTCTGCACGACGTCGGGCGGCCCGGCGAAGTTGGGGAGGCCAGCCGCGAGAACAAGGTTCTCCTCGATCCCGTTCACGAAAAGGCGCGACCCGGTGTAGGCATCGTTCGTCCCGTTGTTCGAGTCGCGCACCCAGACGAAGTGGTTCCACTCGCCCCGGCGCACCAGGCACTCGCTCATCAGCCCGCCGTTGTAGAAACCGCAGAAGACCCGGTCGTTGTCGCCGCGTTGGAAGGAAAAGTACGCCTCTCGTGCGGTGGACCCTTCGCCCCAGTGCAAGAAAGGCGGCCATAGCTGCGTCTGCCCGCCGGTCTCCGGCACCCACACGACCGCTTCGGCGGTAAACGACGGGTTGCCCAGCATCGACGACGGAGCAAGCCCGACCGATTCGAGATAAGGCGTCCCGGCAAAGTCGAACGACGCGGCGGTGTCGCCCGAGGCCGAAGACTCGCCCAGCGTCACGCCCCCGAAGACGTTCGCAGAATGGCTCGGCCCGAGCGTGCCCTCGTTGAGCACACTCACTGAGCCCACCGGCTCGCCCATGCGATACCAGAGGATGGGCGACTCGGCCGCGACGAGATCGCGGTACGCGTCGGGCGCCGCGTGGGCGCACGAGGCGGTGGCAAGAACGGCGGCGATGCGGATGGTCGGTGTGGGCATGATTCACTCCCCTCCTGATCGACCGCCCGAGGTGGCAGACGGTCTCTGAGCGGAGGGTATCACACCCCAGGGGTTTTGCCGAAGAGATTTCGTGAACGCGGCTCTGGTGAGGCCCGTTCCCTCCCACGATACACCGCCAGCCGCACGACGAGTGGGTTGGAGCGCGGGCCACGGACCGACCAATCAGGTCATTCGCCACTGGGCGTGACAGCTCCGGCAGATGTACATCGGTCGTTCCGCGGTGTTTTTCGTCGTCGGCTCGAGTTCCAGGCCGCCCCCGCAGGCGGCACACCGCCCGGACTTCAATCGCGCATAGAACAATGAAGCGCTCGTTAACCGTCCCATGGGGAGGAACCCGATCACCACCGTCACCGCAACCACGACGGCGACCGGGACCCACATCATCCAACCACCAAGCGGGATGCCCATGCGCCCGAGCAGATCCAGACCCACGAGCAGCCCGACCGGAATGCCGAAGAGCACGTAGGCCAGGACGATGACGTCGATCACCGCGTTCAACCATCGTCGCGTCGGCGAATACCCCTGTGCAAGAACAACCTCCCAGTTCTCTTGAGAGAGCTCCCAACGAGCCGCTGGGCTTTGCGAGGCAGCGACGGCAGTCCAGAACTGACGCCAAGTCACGTGGTCGGCCCCATCGTCTCCGCGGCGAACCCGGACCGGACGCCCGCTGGCATCGAGCACTCGCCAAAGACTGACGTACGGACGCATTCGTCGATGATACCTAAACCGTACGTACCCCACCGTTCATGCGGCCTCGGATGTGCGTTTTCATCGCGACGAAGCCCTACAGGCCCTCTTCCGACTAAACGTGGAGCATCGGTTCCTGGGCGATACCCAAGGAGACAAGCTTCGCACGAACATCCTAAATGATCGCTTGCAGCCCGCCGCTTCTCAACTGCGTCTGCAACTGACCCTCGGTCCCCATAAGGGCAATCTCGGCACCTGCGAACAGAAGGAACAACTCACCCGCTACTCCAAAGCTGTCCAGTAAAAAGCTCGTACAACCAACGGCACCCGGAGCGTCACGTGACGCGGATCAAGTACGCCACGCTGCGTACCGGAGCCAGCGTTCTTGGCTCCGTGACGCAAAGCTCCCGACACACCGCCTCGTGTGCCACGGCCGTGTCGGCCGTGCGATCGATGATGTGACGCCGTTGGTACTCCGAGTCGTGCTCGGGATCCGCACGGCCGACACGGCCGTGGCACACGAGGCGGTGTGTCGGGAGCTTTGCGTCACGGAGCCAAGAACGCTGGCTCCGGTACGCAGCGTGGCGTACTTG
>JBCDIT010000038.1:0-2848 GCA_038748775.1 Planctomycetota bacterium | reverse complement strand
TTGCTTAGATCGCTTGGCTGGCACTGGCCCACGGGCGCCCGATCAACGCCGGACCGCTCTAGTCGGCGGTCCGCCAACGTGGCAAACGGGCGTCTACCATGTTACGCAGCAATGGTGCGTGTCTCGTCATTAAACACGGGCTGGCTGCAGCAGACAGCGGGCCTGCCCCGCGGAATTCAGCTCATGAGAACGGATCGCAGTTCGCCGAGGGGCGCCGCGATTGTGCGAAAGGCTTGCGGATCAGCAGCCGCCTGCCTAGGCCTGCAGCCCCGTGCCCGATCAGCAGCCTTTGGCCCGTTGCAGCCACGAACTATGACAGTGACGCGGACAATACGCACGAGAAGGCAAAGAAAGAGAAGAAGTAGCGGTGGAGGGACTCGAACCCCCGACACGCGGATTATGATTCCGCTGCTCTAACCAACTGAGCTACACCGCCTTGGAGGCTGGCCGAATGATCGCGGCGGCCAACGCAATCTCGAGCCCGCACTTTACTGCTCGATCGACGAATCCACCAGCGGGCCAGCTGCGACTTCTGAGGTGGGGGCGCGTGCCTCCAGGTCAAGCCGTTCGATCGGCACGCTACGGAACACGAGCGGCTTGCCCCAGATCCGATCGACGTCGGCCGACGGCTTGACCAATTCCGGATCGGGACGGAATTCGAGATCGGCGGTGACGACTCCTGCGGCGGGAGTCGGGAGCACAACCGTTCCGGATTCCCGGTCGTCCCCGTCGCAGCCGCAGCCGCCCGTGGCGACGCGGTTGCCCATCGCGAGTTCCTGACCGTTGACGGTCGCGTGCAGCGTGAAAGCGAGCGGCACGACCTCGGAGTCGAACTCGTCGAGCTCGAGCGCCAGGCGGCTGGTGCCCTCTTCCTCGGCCTGCAGCACCAGCCGACCAAGCAGAACCGCCTTGGTCTTCATCGGGTCGTGGGCCGGGTTGTCCGACAACGCGACCGCGGCTTCGCTCGTCTGCCTGATCTCAATCTGCGCGCCGGTCGTCTGTGTCCAACGTTTCAGAGCGGTCGGCCAGCGGTAGTCGGGGACGGCCCCGTGGCCGAGCCCGAGCAGCTTCGCCTCGTCAAGATACGCGTATGCAATCTGCAGCGCGACCGTGTGTTCGCCCGCGGCGAGCGGCTCTGCCAAGGCCAAACGCCCACGCCAAGTCGAGTTGTCTTCGTAGCCGTCTTCGTCGGCTTCGGGTCCGGGCACTCCGCCGCTCAGATCGGCTTCGACGACCTGTTCGTCGACAACGACAGTTGCGGCGACAGGCCACCAGAGCAGCTGGTGGCCGAGCGACGTGCCGTAGCTGCTGCCATCTGAATAGATGAAGACCTCCAGTTCGATGTCTTTGTCGGACGGCGATGGCCTTCCTCGGAGGGTGACTTCTGCGGTGCGGTCGAAGAAGGCGTCGCAGAGGCGGACGAGCAAGTCTTCGTCGATCATGCCCGCGGCTGCGGAGCTCTCGGCGAATTCGCCTTGGGCCGACCAGTAATAGTCGGCGAGCTGGTTCGGGGTAAGCCCTTCGAGGTGCTCGGCGAAAACGGTCAGGGCGTCGTTGGCCTGCTCCGCACTGAGCTTTCCTGATTTCAGACGCGATTCGAGTTCTGCCCAAGCCCAGTAGTCTTCGATGTCTTGGACAAGCGAAACGGAGATCAGTTCGCTTGTCGGCTTGGTGGAGTAGTCGAAGTCGTCCACCGCGAGCAGCGGCGCCGTCACGGCCAAGACCCCAGCGCCCACGAACGGAGCCGCAATCGCCAGCCACCCGAGCCACAACAGCCGGCGTCGGCCCTCCTTGGCGCCGATGCGGATCAGAACCCCCGCGGTGAGCAGAAACGGCGCCGCGGTCGTGAGCAGGACAACCGAGCCCATGAACAGGTCGGGGCTGCGGAGGAACCACCGGCCGAGCAAACCGAAAACCGCGCCGGCGACGAGGATCGAAATCAGCAGGGTGCGTATCGAAACGCGGGCCGGAGAGGTGTTTTCCGCCATTCGACTGGGCTCCAACTAAGACAAGCACTCGGACAACGATCATCGCCGCTATCGAGACGCCGAAACCGGTCCTCACCGCGAGCCACACGCATGCTCCGCCGTCGCAACGACTCCGGATCTATAAGACTATCGCGGCCGAGGCGTCGTTTCTTGCCTTGGCTCACGAAAAAACCCGGGGTCGAGTGGCTACTCGACCCCGGGTCTATCAAAGCAATTTGGTGAGTGGCCCGATCCCAGGAAGGATCGGGCGAACCGCTTGATGGCCATTGCGACCTATAAGGCCGCGTGCCAAGGACTGTCCCCATTTGTTTCCACGGGCGTGTCACCACGCACGTGGTTCTAAGAAATCCTTAGAAAGGAGGTGATCCAGCCGCAGGTTCCCCTACGGCTACCTTGTTACGACTTAGTCCCAATCGCGGAGTTGACCCTAGGCGTCTGCCTCCCGAAGGATAGCTCGACGACTTTAGGCCCCCCCCACTTTCGTGGCTTGACGGGCGGTGTGTACAAGGCTCAGGAACATATTCACCGTGGTATGCTGACCCACGATTACTAGCGATTCCGGCTTCATGCAGGCGAGTTGCAGCCTGCAATCCGAACTGGGCCGCGCTTTTTGGGATTTGCTTACCCTCGCGGGTTCGCTTCCCTCTGTACGCGGCATTGTAGGACGTGTGCAGCCCAGGCCATAAAGGCCATGAGGACTTGACGTCATCCCCACCTTCCTCCGGTTTAACACCGGCAGTCTTCTTAGAGTCCCCGGCATGACCCGCTGGCAACTAAGAACAAGGGTTTCGCTCGTTAAGGGACTTAACCCGACATCTCACGACACGAGCTGACGACAGCCATGCAGCACCTGTTGACGT
>JBCDIT010000037.1:0-3047 GCA_038748775.1 Planctomycetota bacterium | reverse complement strand
GGGCCCACCAGCCCAAAGCCGACGGATGAGAAGGCCCGCTCGGAGCCGGACCCGAGAGTCAGAAGACCTACCAACGCGTGGCATGCGGATCGCTCTGCGAGGGACGAGCTCCGCGTAACGATCGGATTGTACCGCGCACCAATCAGCCACGCGCCCGCACGGCGCATGAGTTGTGTTGCGCACCGCTTGCATGCGAACCGCCATCACACGCCGTGGCCGGACCGCGCCGTCACCGCGCGGCGCCTGCGCCCGCCGCGCGTTTACGCTCGTCGAGCTGCTGGTCGTCGTTGCGATCATCGGCGTGCTGACCGCGCTCCTGCTGCCGGCGGTGCAGGCCGCCCGCGAGTCGGCCCGCCGCACGCAGTGCCAGAACCACCTGCGGCAGCTCGGGCTGGCGATCGTCGCCTTCGAGTCCCAACACGGCGCCCTGCCGATCGGCTGCGTTGATTGCCAACTTCCGCCACCCACGTTCCCGCCCAAGCTGATCGGCTGGCAGGTGTCGACCCTCCCGTTCCTCGAACAGCAAGAACTGTTCGACCGCTTCGACTTCACGGCGGCCGCGCACGCCGCGGCGAATCGGCCGGTTATCGCCGCACGCCTCGGGCAGATGCTCTGCCCGAGCACCGACGCTGCCGCGGTGGTTTCGGACCACCCGGTGTGGCGCGGCGGCGGCTTCAGCGACTACGCCGGGCTGTACGGCGTCGAGGGCGACGGCCACGACAGCCCCGACGCCGACGACCTGCAAACGCTCCGCAAAGAAGCGCTCGGCGTCATGCTCTACGCCACGCCCACGGCGCTGCACGAGATCACCGATGGCGCCTCGCACACCGCCGCCGTCGGCGAGATGCTGATCCGCCGGCAGGGCAACGAAGCCGAGTGGGCAAACGGCCTCGGCCTGTTCGCTCAAGAGAAAACAACGCCGATCAACACGCGGTCGGGCCTCGGCAACGACCTCGGCTCGCCCCACCCCGGCGGCGCCCTGGCGGCGTTCTGCGACGCCCACGCAGCGTTCTTGGCGGACGACCTCGACCAGCCCGTCCTCAACGCCCTGCTGACCCGGGCGGGGGGTGACTGATGACGAATAAAACCATGGTCCGCGTGCTGAGCGTCGTTTGTCTGCTAGCCGTCGGCGGCGTCGGGGACGCCTCAACGTTCGGCCTGGACGACATCGAGTTCTGGGTCGGCGAGGGCGCGAACCGCGTCGGCGTCGCCCTCGACTGGGACGGCGACGACTTGGGCCTCGCCAGCTCGCCGTCGCTCGCCTGGGGCTACCGCTTCGACGGAGCCGCGGTCGCCGAAGACGCTCTGACCGCCATCGTCAACGCGGACGAGCGGCTCTTCACCAAGGTCAGCACGCCGGGCCAATTCGGCGTCGCGGTGTACGGGTACGGGTACGACCTGAACAACGACGGCGCCTTTGCGATCGACCCGCCGGTCGCGTTCACCGACGGCGTCGCCGTTGACGACGAGGTGACGGACGGATCGATCGCAACCGATCCCGGCGACGCCTATGTCGAGGGGTTTTTTATCTCGGGCTTCTGGGTATTCAGCTCGGCGCCCGGTCCGTTAGCGGAGGGGTTCGTGACCGCGGGTGTCGGCGTCTCGTCGCTGGGCCTCAGCGACGAGGGTTGGATCGCCCTGGCGTTCTCGCCGACGTTCGACTTCTCCACCGCCCCGAACAACCTCGTCGAGGCCGAGCCACCGCTCGACGCCCTGCCGAGCGACGTCAACGCCGACGGCTTCGTCAACGCCGCGGACTACACGGTGCTGCGTGACACCGGCGGCGACGCCGCCGCGTTCGCCGCGTGGCGAGCGGCGTTCGGGCAGACCACCGCGCCGACACCCTCGACGTCGGTCGTTCCCGAGCCAACCAGTTTTTCATTGCTGACTTGTGTTTCAATAGGCGGCGCCATGTGGCGCCGCCGCGGTTTCCTTTGCCCGAACGGGCCCGCTGTTTGAGCCGGACGCCCGGGCGCCACCTTGGAGTGATCTGATGACGAGACAACTTGGTTTTATTGCGCTGCTGGCGATCGCGAGCGTTGCCAACGCCCAGGACCCGTGGGCCGATGCGGTTGTGGAGTACATCGAGGGCTCGGACCCCGGGGCGGGATTCACCGACGCCTCGACCGCGCTGGGCGAGCCGACACGGTTCACCGTCGCTTCGTTCGGATCGGGGCCCGTAACACCCTTCTTCGCGGCGGCAGGCACCGGCGACATCGTCTCGATCGGCGAAGGCGGCAGCCTGACGGTTAGCTTTGACGAGCCGGTAACCAACGACCCCAACAACCCGTTCGGAATCGACCTGCTGGTGTTTGGCAACGCGTTCCTCTTCGGATCAGAGTTTCCGATTACGCCTACAACCACCGCCGCAGGGGTCTTCAACGAAGGGGGGATGATCTCGGTGAGCGCCAACGGCACCGACTTTTTCGACGCGACCGGCGTTGATGCTGATGCGCTCTACCCGACCGCGGGTTTCCTGGCGTTTGACGACGGCCCCGGGGACGCGACCTCCGACTTTCTGCTGCCCGTCGACCCCTCCTACAACCCAGTAGGCGACACGCCCGCCGAGATCTACGCCGCGTACAACGGCTCAGGAGGCGGAGCTGGGATCGACATCGGCCTGCTCGGCTTAAGCGAGATCTCCTACGTCCGGATCACAAACGCCATCGGGTCGGGCGTGACGCCTGAGATCGACGGCTTCGCCGACGTGCGGGCGGTCCCCGAGCCGTCCACGCTGTTACTCGTGCTCGCCGGCTGCGGAACCCTTCTGGGGGCACGTCGTTGACGTGAGCACGGAAGCAACGATGCAAGGAAGCCACCAGCGGAGCCACGCAACCGCCAAACCCGACGCGGCCGAGCCCGACTACTACGTCGAGAACGGCTGCGTCGTGTTCACCGCGGCGTACCACCGGCGGCGGGGCTACTGCTGCGGCAACCTCTGCCGGCACTGCCCCTACGAAGGCGAGGCGAAGCGGACCGAGCCGATTGCCGCCGACAACCGCCGCCGGGCATGATGGCCCAATGGCGGAGCCGAAACGCGACCCGCC
>JBCDIT010000036.1:0-3306 GCA_038748775.1 Planctomycetota bacterium | reverse complement strand
GGAGATCGGTTCACCGGCGTCGTCTGCCTTGCTTGTGGCGGAGGCAGGCCGGCACGAGATCGGCCTGGTGTTCGAGCCCGCGCTGCCCGACGGCGCGTGGGTGGGCGCACGGCGAGGCTCGGGCAACTTCACGCTGGTGATGCGAGGTCGATCCGCTCACGCCGGTCGCGACTTTGACCGCGGCCGCAACGCGCTGCTCGCCCTGATCCGAGCCCTCGACAAGATCGCGCGACTCACGGACACCGCGAGGGGCGTCACGGTCAACGTGGCCCGTGTCGGCGGAGGCGGCCCCAGCAACGTGATCCCCGACCTGGCGGTCGGTCGCTTCAACGTCCGGCTGACCGAGCCGAGCGACGTCCCTCCGATCCGCGCGTCGCTGGATCGCCTCGCGATGGAAACCGCGTCGGAGTTGGGCTGCACGGCGGAACTTAGCGGCGATTTCGCTGCGCCGCCCAAGCCAATGACGGAACCGCTCCTGAAGATGCACGAACGGGTCGCCCAAGCTGCCAAACGCTCCGGCGTTTCGTATCGCCATCGTGCGACCGGCGGCGTGTGCGACGGGAATCGCATCGCCGCCGCGGGATGCCCGTGCGTCGACACCATGGGACCCGTCGGCGGTGGCATGCACTCGTCGAGCGAATGGGTCGAGCTGCCCTCGCTGGAAGCGCGAGCCAGGATTACGCTCGGCGTGCTCGTCGATTTTGCTTCCGAGGCCGAGTCATGACGACGCACCGAACACCGGTCATCATTCGCCTAGCAACGCCCCACGACGTCGACGGGCTCATCGAGCTTGCGAAGACGGCCGGCTACGGCTTCACCTCGCTTCCGCCGTGCGCGTCCAAGATCGAGCGACGGGTCGAGGCGTCGATCTCTGGCGAAGAGCCGCTTTTGGTCATGTTCCCGGCCGACAAGACGTTCGCCCAAGACACAGTCATCGGGTGCGCAGGCCTGACCCGACAAACCGGGCGCCCAGACATCGCAGAACCGTTCTACGCATATCGAATCGAGCGGTCGATTCATGAGTCGAAGCGACTGGGCGTTCGGACTGAGGTCGACTCTCTGCACCTGAGCGCCGACTACGACGGATCGACGCTAATCGGCACGCTGCTGCTTCACCCGGACTGGCGAGGCCGGGGCTTGGGTCGGGTCCTCTCGCTCTCGCGCTTCATGCTGCTGGCCAGCGCTCCGAAGCAGTTCAGCCCCACCGTGATCGCCGAGTTGCGGGGCGTGATCACGCCGAACGGGCAGTCGGTCTTCTGGGAAGCGGTCGGCCGTCACTTCTTTCAAGTAGACTACGCCACGGCTGATCGCCTTAGCGCAGAAGACAAGCGGTTCATCGCCGCCCTGATGCCTCGCCACCCCATCTACATCCCGCTTCTTCCCGTCGACGCACGGCAGGCTATCGGGGAGGTTCACCCCGATACCCTCCCCGCCAAGCGACTCCTCGAGGCCGAAGGGTTCTACCGGGCGTCGATGGTGGACATCTTCGATGCCGGGCCAATGCTGCGATGCGACCTGCACGCCATCCGGACGGTAAAGCGTGCAAGCTCGGTACCGGCCAGGGTCCTCGATCCGCCGGACGACCGTGATCGTGGAGAAGTCTGTTTAGTGGCCAATCAGACCGGGACGCTACGGATCGGATGCACGAGCGCATTGATTGATGATTCTCATGCCCTGATCGATCTTGAGACCGCGCGACTGCTCGGCGTCGAAGACGGGGGAACGATCCTCGTCTCACCGCTCGGGACATCCGTCAGGAACAAGGAGGTCTCATGACAGGCGCCTCGTCGACTCACGAGCTGATTTCACGGTCACCGATCGACGGCTCCATCGTTTGGTCCGGGCCAGAGACAGCACAAGCCGAGATCACGGCCATTGTGCAGCGAGCACGTCGAGCGCAGATGGACTGGGCGTCCGCGTCCACTTCTGATCGGATCGAGGTGGCTCGCCAATACGCCGCCGCCGTAGAGCGACGGGTTGACGAGCTCGCGGCCCTCGTCACGCTTGAGACAGGCAAGCTGCGTTGGGACGCACGAGCTGAAGCGCGGCTTGTTGCAGCGAAGGTGGGCGTGTCGATCGCGGCGATAGCGGCGCTCGAGGAGCCGGAACCCGAGTTGCCACGGGGGCGAGGCGCCGTCGAGCGACGACCGATCGGCGTCTGCGCGGTCCTTGGGCCGTTCAATTTCCCGGCCCACCTGCCGAACGGCCAGATCGTCCCCGCCCTGCTGGCCGGCAACGCCGTCGTGTTCAAGCCCAGCGAGAAGTCGCCGGCGGTCGGCGAGTGGCTGATCGAACGATGGCAAGAGTCCGGGTGCCCGGCCGACTTGGTGCAACTGGCTCAGGGCGGGCCTGAGACGGCTCGTCATCTGACCAACGCCGACATCGACGGCGTCTTGTTCACCGGCAGTCGATCGACCGGCGTCGCGATCCATCGCGCACTCGCGGGGCGGCCGGAGGTATTGCTTGCGCTTGAGATGGGCGGCAACGCGCCGGTCGTGGTGCACCCGGAGGCCGAGCCAAGCGCAGCGGCCTATCAGGCCCTCGTCTCAGCGTACATCTCGTCAGGGCAACGATGCACGTGCGCTCGGCGCCTGATCGTGCCCGCGGGTGCGCAGGCGGCGGTCGATGCGCTCACCGAGGCCATCAACGGGTTGAAGGTTGGCCTACCCGCCGATGAGCCGGAGCCGTTCATCGGCCCGCTGATCGACGATGAAGCGGCATCTGGAGTGCTCGCGGCGCAGGCGCGGCTGATCGAAGACGGGGCCACGCCCCTCGTACTGAGCGAGCAGAACGCCCAGTGCGCCTCGCTGCTGACTCCGGGGTTAGTCGACGCCACTCCGATCGATCGGCTCGCCGACCGCGAGGTGTTCGGACCCCTGCTCGTCGTACGCCGCGTGAACACGCTCGACGATGCATTCCGTGAAGCTGCGCGCACTCGCTACGGTCTGGCCGCCTCGCTCCTCGGCGGCGACAGAAACGCCTTTGAGGAATTCCTGAAGCGTGTCCCGGCCGGCGTCGCGATTCGTAACGGTCCGACGACGGGGGCGTCTGCGCAACTTCCTTTCGGCGGGGTGGGGCACTCCGGCAACCACCGCCCCGCTGGCTTTCACATGGCTTCGCACGTCGCCGACGCGGTCTCACGTCTCCGATTCGACGAGCTCGAGATCCCCGAAACGATCGCTCCGGGGATCTCTCGTTGAGCGCGGCAAACGACTACCAAGAGGTCAATTTCGACGGCCTGGTCGGTTCGACGCACCACTTCTTCAACACGGCCCCCGGCAATCTCGCTTCGCACGCCGACCGAGG
>JBCDIT010000035.1:0-3350 GCA_038748775.1 Planctomycetota bacterium | reverse complement strand
CCGCGACCAACAGCCCGCCGAAAACAAACGCCGTGAGCAGCGCGTTCGCGGCGCCGAGCAGCAGGTTCCGCAGGTCGTGCCGCACGAGCCGCCGGAGATCGCGGCGTTGTTCGACGAAGAACGGCGTCGCGGCCTCGGCGAGCAGAAGTAGGCCGAGCGTCGCGGCGGCGATAAGATGAGTCGGGGTCACCACAGTAAAAGAAGCAGCTGGTGGTAGGTGGCGGTTTGATTCACCGTATCAAGACTTGGTTCGGCCGTCTCGCCCGCGCGGTTTTTGTGCGTCCAAGGCATCGGTTCTCTTGGGTGGTCGGCGGCGCTGTCGCCTTGGCAATGGTGATCATCGTCGTGCCGGGCGCACCCCTGATGCCCCGGGGGAGCAATGCCTACCCAAATCGCGAGTCGGTTTTCTCGAGGGCTGACGGAAAGCCGCTGAATGTTGTCGAGTTTGTTCACGGTTGGCCCTGGGCGTTCTTGCAGCGTGGGGACGGCTGGGGCGGGGAAGGATGGCCGGATCGCCCACCGCGCGTCACCCCACGGCTTTCGTACCCGGCGGCGTGGCTGGGTCAGAACAGCAGCATGCGGGTGTTGCGCTACGGTCACCCAAGCGGTGGCGTAGTGTGGACCTCAAGCTACGCCTGGGCGGCAACGGGACTAGCCGTCGAGTTTCGCTTTTTGGCTCTGATCGCTGATTTAGCCACTGCCGCAGCGATTGTCTTCGCCGCCTTGCAGCTGACAGAGCGTTGGGTGCGGTCGCACAACCGGTGGTTCCAGCTACGCTTGTTCGACCTCCTGCTGCTAGCTACTGGTGTCGCGGTGCCACTCGGCTGGTGGCAGCACCACCAGCAACAGGCAGCAATCGAAAACGAACTGTGGCGGCACTATCTCGCCGATGCGTCGTGGAAATACAACACCGGCGTTACGGAAGAGATGGAGAAGCAGTCTGTCTGGCGTGCGAATCGCCGCAACTTTACGCCGTCGTGGCTTCGCCGACTGCTCGGCACCGGTGGCCTGACAACCTGGTGCGAACGTCTAGCAAGGGTTGATCTCAACGCCTCCTGGACTTCGCCCGAGGTTGCGGACCTTGTGAGGAGACTCCGCTATGCCGACGTCAGCTTGACCGTCTCGGGGTCGGCTGAGGAGTTGGATCGGCTTGGCGAAGGCAAGAACATCCGTGTTGTAAGATTCACAGGGCCGCTTAGCCGCAAGAGCGATCGGGCAAGCCTGTCCACGCGTGAAGCGCTCGCCGAACTTAGCAAGCTCCCCGACCTCGAAGCTCTGCACTTCGGCTCGCCGCCCCACCTGATTGACCGCTACCGCTATCGAGATCGAAGCGATCAAGAGAAGCGGATCAACGAGATGAAGGGCCAAGCTTTAGCCGTCGCTCGCTACGGCCGCGTTACGCCGGGAGTCTTGACGCCGCTTCTCACCAGTCCGTCACTCCAAGAACTGCACGTGCAAGCGATGACGGAATTGGAGGCTCAAGCGTTCGCGGAGACGCATGCACCTCGATTCACTCTGTCGCCTGTTGGAGGTTCGTACTTAACCCCGTGGGCCGAAGCGTGGGCAATCGTCCGAGATTGGCGGATCGCAGCCGGGGATGACATGACGACGGGTTCCTCCGTGCCAGGCCACCTCTGGCTTAACGGGGTTCAACTTTCGCAAGAGCAGATCGAAGTACTCTCGCCGTTTGCAACGGAGCTTACCGCACTTGGCTTAGGGCGCGAGGGGCTTCGCCCAGGAGTGCCTCGCCTTATCAAACGCTGCCCCAATCTCGAAGAGATTAGTTTTGGTTTCCGAACGGTCAGCCCGATAGAGATGGCGGGCTCGATCTGGCGGTCGACCTGGGGGCATTGCGAACTGAAAAAGATAGATATCAAGTGCTCACTAGACCACGAAACGCTCACGCGGCTTGCCGCCATGCCGTCGATCGAAGAGCTCACTATCGCGTTCAAGCGAAGCCGCGCCTCTTTGAGTGACCTGTCCGTTTACGACCATTGCAAGCTGGACCTCTCCCCTCTCGCGTCGCTGCCACACCTCAAGCGATTGAAGCTGACGTGTGGCGCCATCCTTGTAGAAGACCTTGAGCCTTTGCTGGAAAGCCCGAGCCTTGAATCCCTTGAGCTGGGGTTCTGCTGCGTCACGCCCGATGAGCTCGCTGCCTTCGAGGACCGCGTGCGGCCCCGATTCACGATTAAGGCCTACAAGAACCACCACCGGAACGCTTGGAATGCAGCGAGGTGCCGGCTTGAGCGTTGGTCCAACGGGGGAGCGATCGGCCGATACGAAGCCTACCCAGTCATCGACCTTTACCTTGGGGATACGAAGCTGACCCCCACGCAGCTGGCGACCCTCCAGCCCTACGCGATTCAACTCCGAGAACTCGGGCTTGGAGCCTCGGGCGACACGGCGACGGCTCGCGAAGTGCTAAAAGCCGCGCTAAATCTCAGGCGCCTCGATCTTGGCAACCGCCGCGCGACGGTTGACGAGGTGAGCGAGTGCATCGAGCGTCAAAGGATGAGTAATATCACCCTAGAACAGGGAGACCTTCAGTCGCAAGACTTTATCGAACTCGCTCGGGGCGCCAAGAAAAAAGCTTGGCTAACGGTCCTAAACTGCACCTACAAGGATCGATCGAAAGAACTCACCAAAATCATGCGGGAATTTGACAAGTCGGTACTATCGGCGAACTGGTACCGCGGCCTTGAGGTTGTGCCCAAACACCGCTTGCACGGCGATTGGCGCTGAGTTGGACCGCGGTTGTCGCAGCGACGGCGAGGCCTCACGCTCGCCCTAAAAACTCCCCCGTCCGCGTGTCGACCTTCACCACCTCGCCCTCCTTTAAATACTCCGGGCCCTGGACCTGTACGCCCGTTTCGAGGGTCAGCGGCTTCGTGCGGCCGGTAGCGGAGTTGCCCTTCACGCCGGGGTCGCACTGGGCGATCTTCAGCTCGACCGTCGCGGGGATGTTGATGCCGACGCACTCGTCGTTGTAGATCAGGGCGAGCAGCCCCTCCATGCCCTCGGTGACGTACTGCATCTCGGCGGCGACGTCTTGCTTGGCGATCGTGTACTGCTCGTAGCTCTCGGAGTCCATCAGGTGCACCGCCTCGGCGTCGGAGTACATGATGCTCACCTCGCGTTTCTTGAAGTCGGCGTCGTCGAGCCCTTCGGTCCCCTTGAGGGTGATGTCGACCTTGTTCTTGGTCACCAGGTTGCGGGCGCGGAACTTGTACAGCGTCGCCCCGCCGCGGGCGGACGGCGCCTGGACGGTGACGCCCTCGATGATGATCGGCGCGTCGTTCTGGACAACGATCGTGCCGGGCTTGATGTCTTTGGCTAACACGAGGGGT
>JBCDIT010000034.1:0-3924 GCA_038748775.1 Planctomycetota bacterium | reverse complement strand
TCGCCGTCCTGTGGCCACGAGCCCTCCACAAGCTGTACCTTACCTCGCACCAAGGGAGCCGCGGTGGTTACACCGCGCACCAAGCCCATGCCGGGCTCGGTCATCCCCGCGGTCGCGATCCGCGTCCCGAGGTACAGCTCGGGGGAGACGTACTCCACGCCGCCTCGACGACGGACCCCGTCAACGCTCGCTGAGAGCAACGCGGGAGTCCGGCCGGGGATCGACGAGTTCTCGATGTCGGCTCCCGAAGACAGCGCGTAGACCAATACGACGTTCTCGTCCCCAGTCGCCGCGAGTGACTTCTCAAGACCGCGGATGAAGCCGACGACAACCAGCACCAGCAGCACCACGATCGTGAGTCCACCGAGCGTGAGCGCGCTACGCGACGGGCGACGGAACAAGTTCCGCACGCCGTAGTCCCATGGGAGTAGTCGTTGGCCGAGCATTGAGAATCTCCGGGCCGCTTTCAGGGGGCGGCGGTTAGTTGCGAACGTAGACGCCGTTAGCGAGCATGGTGAAGTTCCCGCTCTGGTCCTTCTTGGCAGTGCCGGTCACCACGACCATGTCGGATTCTTTGAGGCCAAGGAGCTCTCGCGAGTCGACCGGCACAAGCTTCCCCTGCTCGTCAACGACCTTCACAAGCGTTGTGCAGCTCAGCCGCTCGGTTGCGCAACAGTCGCCCATGCAGACTTCCGCCTCACCCGAGTCCTCACCCTCGGCGACAATCGACATCGACGCGTCAAGCAGCGTGAACGCCGCCCGTCCCTCCACCCACGGTTTGGCGGTGCCGCCCACGCGTCCGACCAGCACCAACGGCGCGCCGTTCTCTGCCCCTTCTCTAGCCGCGATCACACCGACCGCTCCGTCTGGTTCATCACTGAGCTTGAACTGAGCCCCGTCGATGCTTGCGGACGCCTTCGCGGTCGGCGGCGAGTCCACAACTTTCCCGCAGCCGGTGGCCACGGCGAGCAAAACCGCTGCTGTGAGTAGTGTTAGGTTGAACTGCGTTCTCATCGTTGGATTCCTCCCGAGTTGGTTTGTTGAGCTTGTTGGTGATGCTTGGGCGCCGGTTTGGTGGCCCACTCGATCGCAAGGGTCCCGTAAGGTCCGCTGACCGCCAGCGGACGCTCTCTAGCGTTCCGCACCGCACCGATCAGCCGCCATGGCGACGGGGTCATGTTGGGGCGGGACTCGACGTAGAGCGTCTCTCGCTCCAAGTCGACGCTCACCTTGGTGACGCCCTTAACCGCGTAGAGCTGAGCGGCGATCTTCTTCGCGCAACCTTTGCAGTGCAGGTTGTCGATGACGATCGTTGGTGGCTGTGTGGACGGCTCCGGTAACGAGCCACCCTCAGCATCCGGGCGAACCAAGGAGTAGGTCGCCTCGGCGGTGACCAGCTTCGTCGGACCGCCTTCCCCCTTCTCGACGGCTTCCCACAACTGCCCAAGCGTCGTGGCGTTAGGGCTGGGAAGCGACACCGTGATGGTGTGAGTGCTCATCTCGACGCCAACGTCTCGAACGCCGCGGGCGGCGTAAAGCTGACCCGACACCTTCCGGGCGCAGCCCTTGCAGCACATCGCCTCCGCAACGATCTGGACGCTCTCTAGGCCGGGCGTCGGGGGGGCTGCTTGTCCGGAAGCCGCCATTGTCGCCACTGCCCCTATGGCTAGCCATCTCTCGATTGGTAAACGCATCCTGTGCATAGCTCTCTCCTTCACGATGGGGTAAAGACGTGCCGTCGCTCCACAAGCTGCCTGCGGCTACTCCGAGGCGCGCAGCAACGACCGGCATCCGATCAAGGGAACAGCCATTCCCACCGCGAGGCCTATTGCTGGGCCGGGCGCGGTGAGAAAGCAACACGCGAGCAGAGTGCCCGCGTTAAGAGAATCAGATCACGAACCTACATAGTACGGCGCAGCGCTCGGCGGCCGAGTTCGCGACAGCATCCATGAATGCGGCAGGCTTGCCCGCAACTAACCGCTGCGCTGTAATCCCGCTGAGTAAGCCCAGGCGAGTTGTTGCCGTCGTGTACTCCAGCGGCTCCAACACCTCGGTTGCCACTCGGGACAGTCCGTAGGGCTCGGGGGCTTGATGGCACCAGCAACTTGCTGGACACGGATTCTCAGCGGGGCACGGTTCGCCGATACCCTCGCCGCCGCAGGCCGGCTCGCACGCCGTTGGACCGGTCGGATTGACGCTGCGTGCGTGATCACAGTCGCCGTCGGCGCTGCAAGCATGTGCTGGGGAACACCCTGCTAACGAGCAAAGCAGCCGGCTCTGCTGGGCACTCGACACCAACGCCAGCGCCACCCCGAGCAGCCCGAGGGCACGCTTCAGATTGTGGTGACGACGGAACATGGCCGAACGCAAATTAACAGGTTTGTTGGCAATCGCTTCTTCCTATGGAATCGGCGGATCGCTCGAACGGCATCAGCACGAAACGGGCAAACCGTAAACACAGGCTATGCGTCCCACGCCACGCAGCTCCCCTAGATTCTATCGTCGCAGAAGCAGAAATCAACGCAACCGCAGATCCCTACTGCCCGCAGGCGTGACGTCGTACCCCCTGCTTCCTAGGGCTAGTAACAGTATAACCTCGGTCGCTGGAGGCTGATGTCGCCGTCGCTTATACGCCTTCAGGCAACGGAGTTTTTCCGCTTCGCGCGAAGTTGCTAGCGTCGCCTGACAGTGAATCGCTGTAAACGCAGGCTCGGTCCAACGGATCTTTCCAAAGCTTTTCAGGCCGCCTTGCGTTCGTAGTGTTTAAGCACGCCGCCAAGCCACTCTCGGCAAATGACGTCTTCCTTCTTGCTTGGCGGATCATCGACCGCGGGCCAGACGCCGAGCAGCGGCGTGTTCTCCTTCCGCTGGTGAGGACGACAGGCATGATAATAATCGAGGTAGCAAGAGGTGATATGATCGAGATGGGCGAGACCAAATACGATGAATCGGTTCACGCACTCCCCACGGATCGAGCCGATCCAACGCTCGACGAAGGCGTTCTGATTCGGCGCTCGCGGCGCTGTTGGCTCAACCGAAACGCCCGCTTCCGCAAAGGCTTGGTCGAATCGCTTTGAGTATTTGAAGTCGCGGTCCCTGACCAAGTAGCGGACCGGCAGTTCCATCCCGCGGGCCTGCTCCAACATCGACTCGGCCTGAGCCGTGACCCATTCGTCGTCCGCCTTGAGCGTACCGGGCGAACAGATCACTCGCCGCGAGTTAACGTGGAGGAAAGCCAGCACGTAGGCCTGACGCAGGCCGGTGCTGGTCATGACCACCTTGCTGAAAAAATCACATTGCCAAAGGGTCTCGGCGTGGATCTTTATGAAGTCATCCCAGGTCCCCGGGCCTCGCTTTGGTCCCGGGTGGATGCCTTCTTCCTTGAGGATGGTGCGGACCGTGGTGCGGCCGACACAGCGGATGCGAAGCTTCCGCAGCTCGCCGACAATCCTGGCATAGCCCCACTGGTTCTGCTTCGCGAGCCGAACAACGATCTGACGGATCGTCTCGGAAGTGCCCTTCCGGCCCATCCTCTTGGCAGGCGCCTTTCCTTGGCTTCTCCGCTCCAGCCAACGGCGGTAGGTTCGAGGGTGAACAATGGAGACCAACTTCAACACGTCCGAGCCCATGCCGTCGCCCAGCTCAAGCAGCCTCTGGCGCTCCTCATCCTTGAGGAAGATTCGGCTCTGCGGCACGCGATCCCTGGTCAACTCCAGCTCGGCTTTCAAGAAGAGGATGTGCCGCCGGAGTTGCTCTTCGTTTGAGCGTGCGAACAGGAAGAAGAGTGGGCTGAACGAAAGCGCCGGGATAAACCGGTTTGGAGTTGGGAATGAGAGAGTCCTACGAGAAAGAACTAGCCCGTCATCTCGGCCTCGACCCGTACGCTGATCGCGGCAACGCGTTGGGTGTAGCATCGGTAAGAGG
>JBCDIT010000033.1:0-4236 GCA_038748775.1 Planctomycetota bacterium | reverse complement strand
TGTAGTCGGCGCCATCGACCACGCCGTCGCCGTTGCCGTCCGCCAGCAGGTCGTCCGCCGTCGTCCCCCCAAAGCGGTTCGCCCAGAACGTGTAGTCCGCTCCGTCCACCACCCCGTCGCCGTTGTAGTCGCCCTCGAGCACTCCGGAGATGGTCTGCTCGATCCAGGCGATCACGTCTTGAGTCAGGAGAGTCGAGGCATTGATCTGGCCGTACAGGCCCAACTGCTGCGAGGCGACCGGGAAGACGAACGAATGCACCCCCGCGAGCACGTAGTCCCCCTCGTCGTCCTGAAGCCAGAAGCCGCCGCCCGAGTCGCCGTTCGTCAGCCCGACCTCCGCCGACGTGACCGACGGGAACGCGGACTCGTCCGGGTCGGAGAAATCGGTGAACACGATGTTGTCGGCGTACTCCGTCCCGAGCACCGTGCCGCCGACCTGTGAGACCCGATTCGTGCCGGCCAATCGAGCCGAGGGCCCCGTCGCGCCGCCGGGGTCCACGCCCGTGCCCGTGTCGCCCGAGCCGGTGAGGTAAGCGAGGTCGCCGAAGAGCGACGCGTGGTCGCCCGTGTAGAAGCCTGGGAAGGCCGAGGGCGGCGTGATCGGGGTGGACAGGCGCATCAGCGCGAAGTCGAGACCGTCGGACGCGTTGTTGCCGTTGGGATCGCCAGGGAACACGATGCGTTCGGCGATCGATGACGTCTGCCCGTTGAGCGTGAAACCCGCGCGATTTCCATTGTGAGCCGCGGTCAGCACCCACTCGTCGTTGAGCAGCGTGCCGCTGCGGCCGCCGCCGCTGTTGGTGAAGGTGCCGCTCAGGTTGAAGGGCGGAATGTCCGCCAACACTTCATGGGCAGACTGGTTGACGTCGTCCTGGATGCTCAAACCCATCGCCGGACAAACCGGCAGAAGCGCCGCGACGACGCCAAGCCGCACGACCCAACCCCGCCAACCCGCTCCCGATCGCCAACTCATCACGACGCTCCATCCCCGCTTGCTGGTTCCGGCTCAGACCGGATCGACACCACACCCACCGCTCGAGCAAAACACCATGAATCCGCATTGAACAACAGAGGAACCCACGCCTAGGCCGCGGCGATGCGGCCACGACGACGCGTAGCATAAGGCAAGCCCAGCAGAACCAGAAGGGAAATCACGGCGGGTTCGGGCACGGCGATCGGCGAGAAGAGCTCGTTGATCTCGTCGAGGGTCAGGTTGCTGGTGTTGCCGAACCGATTGGCCCAGTAGGTGTAGTCGGCGCCGTCGACGAAGCCGTCGCCGTTGCCGTCGGCCAAGAGGTCGTCCGGGGTGGTCCCGCCGAAGCGGTTCGCCCAGAACGTGTAGTCCGCGCCGTCGACGAAGCCGTCGCCGTTGTAATCACCCTCGAGCAGGGCCGCGATGACCTCGCCGATCAGATCGACCGTGAGCGTGCCCGAGGTCTCGCCGGGCAGGTCTTCGTCGGAGTAGGCGATCTCCCATGTCGCGGAGAAGTTCCCGAGCACCGAGGTGTCGAACACAGCGGTCCCGCTCGCCGAGTCGCCCGCGAGGACCTGAGTCAACCAGGGCGACAACGACAGCGTCGAGGTGTCGCCCGTGATCGGCTGGACGCCGTCGATGTCCAGGGCCGATGTAAACCCGGCGGTGACCTCGCGATTGAACACGTCGAACAACTCGGACAGCGACCCGCCGCCCGAGTCGAGGGCGACCTCGCCGAAATCGATGGTCAGCGAGGTGTCGGTGGTGCCCGCCTCGAACGAGGCCTCGGCCGATGACAGGCCGGTCACGTCGACGGAGGCGGTCACGAGGCTGTCGTTCAGGTCGTCGGCGGTGCTCGCGACATCGAAGTCGGTCGTCGTCACGCCGGGGGCGGTGACGAGGATCACCGCCGGACGCTCCTCGGCCGACGCCAACGGAGCGACCTCGCCGGTGGTGGAGCCCGTGAAAATCGCGGTCGGGGACGTGATCTCAAAATCGATCGTGTCCGCGCCGGCCGCGGCAACGGGCGTCGCGTCGTTCGACACGTCGATCTGCGCGAGCGTGAAGCCACCGACAATCACGCGGTCGTTGTCGACCGCCGCTTCGGCCGAAAGGATACCGGGCAGCTGATAGTCAGCCACCACGGGCAGGTGATCGCTGAAGTCGTGCAGCGCGTCGAGCGTGGCGAGAGGATAGTCGCGGCCGGTGCGTACCTGATTGATCGCGATGTCGGGGGCCAGGCCGTCGTTGCCGAAGGCGTGGTATGAGTGCTCGGAGGCACCGTTGGGAACCGTCGGGCCGATGTAGCTCAGGCCGTTGTTGTCCATCAGTTCCGACGTCACGATCTGCAGGTCGAATCGGTCGTCCATGCCTCCCGTCGCGCCGCCATCGGGGAGGTCGTCCGTCCGGGTCGACTGCGTGTTGTGGATCCCGTTGGCGCCGCTCGGCCAGAGTGAGAGCTGCAGCGGATCCACGCCAACCGCGTTGCCGGGGTTCGTCCCGACGCCGTTAGTCAGCGAGAGATAACCCGACTCGATCGATGCGTTGTAGTTGAAGTCCCCGAGATAGATGACTTCTTCGTCGGCGGCGAGCGCGTCGGCGTTGGTGCGGAGGTTGTTCGACTCGGTCAACCGCGCGTCCACCTGGTCCTCGCCCGCGCGAAGGTGGACGTTGTAGGTGTAGAAGTCGGCGTTGGTGTAGCCGTTGACGCTCCACTCGGCTCGGACGCCGCTGCGGATGCCGACCGGGATCCCCGCCGAGCTTTCCAGCGTGACGGTCGAGCTGTCGTAGACGTAGCCCAGCCTCAGCGAGCCGCCGATGGGGAACGTGGCTTGGTAGGTCGTCACGCCGTAGAGGGTGTTAAGGACGTCAGCAACGTTCTGGGTGCTGTTGGTGCCGGTAAAGATCAATTGCTCTTGCAGCGCCACGATGTCGGGACGCTTGGCGATGCCGTTGCGGGATTCGTTCGCAATGCCGTCGAAGATGGTCGAAACAAGGGCTTCTTCGGTCGCGTTCGACGGCCCACCAAAGAGCGTGTTGTAGCTCACGACACGGACCTGCCCCCATGTCGAACCGGCGCCGCACGCGACGATCAGTGCGACGGACGCAACAAGGCACAGGGCAAGATGATTGCGTGGCACGGGGGCTTGCTCGATCATGGTGTTCCTCCAGCTCGCAACAAAAAGCCGCGTGCCGTGTTTCCACGACACGCGGCTGATGTCAAAGATCAATCGTGTGCGACAGTGCTCAGGCCGAGCGACGACGCAGGGCGACGACGCCAAGGCCACCGGCGAGCAGAGCCAGCGAGGCGGGCTCGGGAACGAGCGTGCCGGAGATGGCGATAAGGCCGGTCTCGGGGCCGGCAAAGCCGGTGTAGCTGAAGCCTTCGGCACCGGCGACAATGTAAGCCACAAGGTCACCGTCGGTCGGATCGGGCGACGCGGTGGGCGAGGAACCGAAGGAGCCCGAGAGGGTCGTGGGGGTTTCGTTGAAGCCGTTTACGGTACCGGGGTTCTCGGTCGGGAAGAGCACGTCGTTGAAGTACGAGTCAAACGCGGGGTCGTACAGGTCGTCGAACGTGATCGGGGGCGTGGTGGCTTCCGTGATGGTCTCGACGGGGGTCGTGCCACCGAATGCGGTCGCGTTAGTCACGCCGGTGAAGACGAGATCCTGGAAGGCGAGTTCGCCGGTGAAGGACGGGTCCAGGTCGAGGACGACGTCGTAGCCAAAGAGGCCGCCACCGAGATCGGTGACATTGCCGACCTTCAGGTCTTGAGCAGAGGCCGTAGAAATCGCCAGGGAAGCTACCGCAGCGGCAGCCAAGAATTTAAACATAATTTCCTCCAGTCAGGGGTTTTTACTGCGGCCGGCCCTTTGCCGACTCGCAAAGTATAGGTGAAGTGTCCGGGGCCACAAGGCCCCGGACACAATCAAAACATTGTTACGACAAGCGACGACGCCGAGTGCCTGCCAGCAGGCCTGCGGCGGCCAGCATAGCCAGCGCCGCGGGCTCGGGCACGGCGATCGGCGAGAAGAGCTCGTTGATCTCGGCCAGGGTCAGGTTGCTGGTGTTGCCGAACCGGTTGGCCCAGTAGGTGTAGTCGGCGCCATCGACGGCGCCGTCGCCGTTGCCGTCGGCCAAGAGGTCGTCTGGCGTCGTTCCGCCGAAGCGGTTGGCCCAGAATGTGTAGTCCGCTCCGTCGACGAAGCCGTCGCCGTTGTAGTCGCCCTCGAGCAGGGTCGCGATGAGGTCGCCCTCGATG
>JBCDIT010000032.1:0-4389 GCA_038748775.1 Planctomycetota bacterium | reverse complement strand
GACCCCGTCGCTGACGTTTGTGCCGGTGTCGCGGATCGGGTCGAGCGTGATCGTGGGCTCCGCCGACGACTCGGCTTCGTCGACGAACACGCGTAGCTCCTGGGACGTCCGGACCGGCGGGTCCCCGGCGGTCGTGACCAGAACCGAGATCGTGTAGGCGCTAGCCGATCCTTGACTCTCGTCCGGCGTCCACGTGACGACGCCGTCGGGGTCGTCGGGGTCGATGCTAACGTTGCTCGGTGTGTCCCGGCCGAGCGCGAAAGTGAGCGAGGCGCCGTCCGGGTTATCGACAACCGGTTCAAATCGGAGCAGCGTGTGCTCGTCACCCCGAAATGTCCCCGGCGTCTCTTCAGTCGCCCCTTCATGAGCGGTAAACCCGATGATCGTCGCGGCGGCGACCGCTGGAGTCGAGTTGAATCCAGTTTCGTGGCCGGCGTCGGGCGGAGCCGCCTCGGCAGGCGTTGTCTCGATCTGGACGTCCTCAATCGTGGTGAGGCCGGAGAGCGTCAGCGTGTCGGACCCGAGCGGCTGGGCGACCTCAACAAGCGACGTGTCGATCGCGATCGGCGTGACGCCGTAGCCCCGGGCGTCGATGTCGTTGTTGCCTGTCGTGTCTTCGATGCGCACGGACGAGCCGCTCGCCGGGGCGAGCAGGTAGGTGTCGTCCCCGCTCTGGCCCTGCAACAAGTCGTCGCCGCGGAGCCCGGTAAGCTCGTCGTCTCCCGCGCCCCCAACGAGGGTGTTGTCGCTGTCGTTGCCGTATATTCGGTCGTTGTGTTCGGTGCCGACAACGTTGTCGAACACCCACCACGGCCCGCTAGCCTTTACCAATCCGGCAGGGCCGAAGTGCCACTCGCTGGCGTTGTCGTTTTGCAGGTCGACGACGACGCCACTGCTGTCTTGCCAGGTCGAGAAGTCGAGCGTGTCAACGCCACCGCTGTCCGCGAGCAGGTAGGTACGTGTCGTGATTTGGTCGACACCGTGATCGACGATGACGTAGACATCGTCGCCGAGGCCGCCGTCGACGTTTTCGGAGGCCGGCACGCCCGACTCGATGGCGCCGGTCCCCGCGTCGAGCGTGTCGCTGCCCTGATCGCCGTAGAGCGTGTCGTCCCCGGCGCCGCCGTACAGCTCGTCGTCACCGGCGCCGCCGCGGAGCGTGTCGTCGCCGGCGCCGCCGAGCAGTGTGTCGCTGCCGGCGTCGCCGCTCAGGTGGTCGTCGCCGTCGTGCCCCGAAAGGGTGTCGTCCCCCTCACCGCCGAACAAGAGGTCGACGCCCGTGGAGCCGATGATCCGGTCGTCGCCCGCCTCGCCGTAGTACGAGCCGCCAAGAGGCGACGCGGTCACCACGTCCGCGCCGGCGCCCGCGTAGACCTCGATCGGGGCTGCCACGCTCGCGAGCTGCGTGAAGTAAACACCGTCGACGCGTGCGAGGTCGATCCGATCGCCGAACGCGCTTCCATTGACGATGATCTTTGTGACTTCTTCGGCCTGGATACGGGTCGCCACGCCGTTGAGCGCAACCATCCGTTCGCCGCGGACCAGCCGCGTCGCGAGTCTGATTTCATCGTCGCCCGCCGTCGGCCCATCAACGGTCAGCACGCCCGCGTCGTCGACGGTGACCGGCTGGGGCAGGGCGAACGACTGGATGTAGACCTGGTTGTTGGCGACTCCCGCCAGGAGGAAGTTGCCGAGCGCGTCGGCGGCCAGGGAGGGCGAGTGGGCGACGCCCGTCGCTTGACCGAACTGATTGAGGGCGATTGGGCTCGACGCAGGCTCGCCGGGTTCGAGCCACTGGAGGTAAAGGTCCGAAGTGATCGTCGACAGAGGAGAATCAATGACGGTTTGCCGGTAGGAAACCCCCAGCCTGCCTCGGGCATCAACCGCTAGCCGCTCTTCGCTTCGCTGAAGCGATTCGTGGACAACAAACGTGTCGGAAAGCGAGGGGTGCATCTCTCCATGCGTGTACCCCTCGGCGACGACGACGGCGTCGCCCCATCCGTCAACCGGGTCTTTGAAGCGAACGAGCAGGCGGCTCTCTCGGGACACGCTGTTGTAGGTGGAATCCGCTTCTTGGGTCCAAGCGACGGCGATTCGCCCGTCTTCGTCAACGACCACGTCGTGCGGAGCAGCCCCGATGCCTTGCGAGCTAACCACGGGGTCGAACGTCGAAAGGTCGCTGCTGCCGCCGACGCGAGCCGGGCTACCGAGCTTGCCGCCGCCACTACTGAATTCTTGGAGCCTGACCTGGTATTCGACTTCGCCGTCACCAGTCGCGACCTCTTCCTTCCACAGCAGATAGAACCCGCCATCGGACCGCAACGCGGCGAACCGTTCGGAGGCGGGTCCTACGGTCCCCCCGGTTTCGTTGTCGACGGCAACAACCGCAGCCTTGTCGAGTGACAGCCCCGTCGTCGTGAAGCGGCGGAACACGAGGTCGCCCACAGAATTCTGCCACGCGACGAGCAGCCGTCCGGCGTCGTTGCCCACAAGCGAAGCCGCCGACAGCCCGTCGTCGTCACCCGCACTGTCACCCCCGCTGACCTGAACCGGCAGCGGGTCGATCGGCGCTCCGTCAAACCGGTAACGCCGGAGATAGAGATCGCTGCTCGCCCCCGCGGCATCGGCCCCGCGGTAGAGCACCGCGTAATTGCCCTGATCGTCGATGGCAGCCTGCAGGTCGCTCGTCACCAAGTCCGACTGCCCGACGCTGACAAGCCGCGGCTCGCTAACCGGGGCCTGCCCCGACTGGCCACTTCCCGAGTGGATCTGCTGGGCATAGACGCCCACGCCCTCCGGTCCAGCACCTCTCCAGACAACGACCGACTCGCCAAAGCTGTTGGTCGTGACCCACGGCTCATCGCTCGCATCGGGGTGGACCGGGTACGCGGCGTCCCCCGGTTCCGTCGATCCGTCGCCCTGGTACTCGACGGCGCCGATGTCGACCGTAAGCTGGCTATCGCCATTTCCGTCGCGATAGCGGTCGAACCCGTTTTGGTCCGTTGTGAGCGGTGCGCCGGCGCTGTCGACAGCAAGGCTGCTATCACCGGCGTCGATGGCGATGCTGCTCAAGTCGAGTGCTTGGGTGCGCGTTGGACCCCCGTTGAAAGCCAAAGCCCCAAGGCCGATGTCGATCGCGCCCACGGTTGTGAACGGCCCGAGCCCGCCGCCGTTCTGAGTTCCAATGAGGCTGTTGTTCTGCGTAATCTGCTCCGCACCGTTCAACGGGTTGGCGATGTCCACGCCGCCGTTTTGCATGACAATCGTGTTGTTGACGGTGATGCTCGACAGTCCGGAGTGAAGACTGTAGGTCAGTCCAAACGATCCGTTATCGGCGATGGTGCTGTTGATGAGTTTGAGAGTTTGTGTTTGGCTAGGAATTACGCCACCGTAGACGATTCCTGCATCCCAGTTGCTTGAAATCGTCGTGTTAATGATGTCCAGACTCGAGGAAACCGATGGATCGATGTAGATTGCGGCCCCTGAGTTCTCAGAAATCTCACTGCTGAGAACACTCACGTTTGCGTCGGTGAGCAGGAGTCCACCAGCCGGACCGCTTGAGTGGTTGTCAAAGACCCGCACACCTTGAAGATCAAGGTCTGCTGACGTGACCTCAACGCCAGCCGCTGCCGGGACTAGTGCATTTCCTGCGGAAACGCCGCCCTGCAAAGTAAGACCGCTGATCTCTGCGACAATCCGAGTGGGGGGTCCAAAGGGGCTATAGGGCGAGCTAACCGCGAGCACTTGATGCTGATAGCCGCCGCTGATTGTTAGGAGGTCGGCTCCAGGACCATCGATCGTCACATCGCTATCGACTCCCAGCACGCTGCCGAGCGTGATTGTCTGGTGGACCGAGCCAAAGACCGACGGGTCGAACTCGATCTTGTCTTCACCGGGCAACACCGACGCCAGCTCCAACGCTTCGCGTAGGCTTAGATCGCCGGACGAATAGTCGCCGTCATCTTCGTCAGCTGTGGTGGATACAACGATCGACGCGTCTGCTTCGAAGGCGCCAATGTCCAGCAGCCCCACCCGCTGGAAGCCGCGTTGGTCGGTAGCCGCGCTGACGCTCGGATCACCACCTTCGATCGCCGGGCTGCCCGGCAGCAGGGCGTAGGTCTCGGTCGGGCCGCCGTAGTCGCCGAGCGGCGCAAGCACCGGGTCGTGCTGCGAGCCGACCAGGTTGTTGTTCGTGCCGGCGAGCCAGGCGCCGCTGGCGGCGAACTGGTGGCCGATAAGGTTGTTGCCGCTGCCGAGGTTGACCTTGCCCCAGACGTCGTGCTTCCCGACGGTGCTCCCCTGGATGTTGCCGTAGGCGAGCGTGTTGTGGAGCGTGATGTCTCCCGCGTGCTGGTTGTTGTAGACCCCGGCGGCATCTCCGGTGACTTG
>JBCDIT010000031.1:0-4902 GCA_038748775.1 Planctomycetota bacterium | reverse complement strand
CGCGGCCTGGAGAGCGGAGGTGTCGGAGGTGGCGGTCATCGAGGTTGGGGGTGTCTAGTCATCGAGGGTTTCTTGGGAGACGACCCAGCGGTCCGGCAATCGATCGACTAATGGGCCGGATCGATCGGCCTTGCCGGCACGGTCGAGACGGGCCTTGGCAACAGACAGCCGGGCCGCCTGGCGGGCGAGCGCGTAGGCCTCGCTGGGGCGAAGGACGAAGGCCTGATCTGTCCCAAAGCCGACGTAGTCGTCGGGCAACGGGGCACGCACGACATCAACCACCAGCGGGCCGTCGTAGCTGCGTGGCGAGCCACTCAGTGCTTCTTCGACGAGCCTGAGGCTCGCCGCGTCATCGATGGGAGCTTCCGAAGCCTCGTCGGCGAGGCTGAATGAGGCCCCGTTTGGCCAGTACCGCGCCTCAAAGGCCGCGATTGCCGAATCCTCGGCGGCCACGGCATGCCGACCAACCAATTCGATCGCGAGCACCCCCGGGTCGCCGATCACGCGGCCGGTCATGGCATCAAGGTCAACGACCATGGCACAGTTCTCGCCGATACCGAAGCCTTTGGATCGGCCGGTCATCTGGCAAGCCACGAGTAGCCGACCGAGGCGCCCACGCCGGAAGAAGTGCTGATCCACCACCGCGTCAGGTAGCAAGCCCATACCCCGCCCGAACGCCACACCAAAGTCGCCGACGTCATCGACCTCGCCGAGAAGCAGCGCCTCGTGGCTGTTCCCCCAGAATATCATCGGATCGGTCATCATCGCGGCCCCGGCGGAGGTCCCACCGACGACGCCGCCCCGCTCGAGGACGCCGACTACGGCCTTGTAAGCGGGCGAGTCTTCGCCGTTGGGTCGAAACACGTTGACGATGCGCGACTGCACGCCGCCGGTAAACCACACCGCGTCACACGAGGCGATCGCATCCACGTACGACGGGGCGTGGGCTCGCTCGGGCGTGTCACGGCGGATGTCGATCAGCACGACACGCTGCCCGGGAGATGCGTACTGCTCGAAGTCCTTGACCGTGAGCGGTCCCGACCGCTCGGGGACGCCACTGGCGGTCGGGAGCACGCCGAGCCTGCCGTCGGGTCCGATTCGGTCGAGGACGGCGCGGTACACCCCCTCGTGTTCGGGTTTCAGCCCACCACCCACAATCACCAGCGTCGGGCCGGCTCCGGCCTGACCAACGAAGATCAACGCGAGAGCGGCGACGATCAAGATGCGTGCGTCCACGATCAAGGCGCGACCTCCGCGACCCCGGCGGGCTCGGTGTACAGATGGCGGTGCTTGTCCGACCAACGCTGGCACCACGCCTTGAACTCGCCGAAGATCGAGTCCGAGGTGTCACGCACCTCGGCCATCGCCCGCATCAGCCGGATCAGGTTGCCCCAGTCGCTGATGTCGATGTTCTCGAGGTCGATCTTGCCCGCGTCGGGGTTGTGGTTGTGATAGTTGCCGAGCGCCACGCACAGCGCGCCGGCATTGCCCATGTACGCTTGAAACACGGAGGACTCGCACGTCCCGCCGTCCATCAGCTTGCGCTGAAAGCGGAACGTGTTGTCCCGCGACTCGAGCAGGCGTGCCACTCGCGCGGCCCAGACGGTCAGCTCCGGCTCAAACATGACGTGCTTGTCGCCGACCCGCACGATCGGGCCATGGCCCTGCGGGGCGTTCGGCAGCGCCTTGCTGCACTCGATGCTGATGATCAGGTCCGGCCCGGGCGCGACCGCATCGGGCCCGTAGTGCTCCTGGCAGTAGTGGATCGCACCAAAGAAGCCGCCCTCTTCGGCGCGCGTGAAGAGGCACGTCACCGGTACCTCGCTCTTGTCTCGAACAAGCTCGTCGAGGAGACACACCATCGCGGCGGCACCGGCCACGTCGTCGATCGCCCGAGCAAAGAACTTCCCGCCGAGGTGTTCGGCCTCCGGAAGAGCCCACATGCCGATCGATCCGGGTTCGACCTGACCCTCGACCTCGACGAGGACGCGCGACACGTCGCCCTCTTCGTTGAAACCGAGGATCTCGGTCACCTTGCCAGACACCTTGCGGCCGCCGACGCGAAGACCCTGCTGCGCATCGGGCAGCAAACCGGGCTCAACCTCGCGAAGCGGCTTGCCGTCGGTCCAGAAGATCACCTCGCCGCCGACAATCAACTCCTCGGGGAAACGACCCATCCAGTGAGCCTCGAGCGTGCGCGCGCCCCGCATCTCGACGGCCCAGAAGCCGGTGTGATCAAGGTGGGCAGCAAACGCGAGGCGCTTGCGTGCGGTGACCGCGACGCCACGCGGGGTGTAGTCAACGATGAGGTTGCCCGCCGAATCGATCGTGATGTCCAGGCCGCGATTGCGAGCAAACCGATAGACCCACAACAAGACGTTCTGCTCGTGGAACGAGGAGGTCGGCAGGCGGAGCAACTCAAGCGCGTGCTTGATCCAGCGCGTCGGCGGGTGGAACGTTGTTCGTCTCAGTTCGGCTTTGGTCAGCACGGTTTCGCCGGGTCGGAAGTCTTGCGTTCGGATGCGGTTCAACGATCTGGGAGGGGTTTCGCTCATGTAAAAAAGCCCAATCAAGGAGCACTCGGTTCGACGAAAGAGGAATCGACGGCAGCCCACGGCATACCGGCGACACAACCCCGTCGGGTCGGTGATCTTGATCGGGCGCGTCAAGCGAGCCGTCTTGTTCCCAGGCCAGATTAGGGCGGACGGTGGGCCTTCCCTAATGCTTCGGGGCAATCTAGCCATTGCCTCTCGGTGCGTCAAGCAAAAAGAACGTCGCATAAAAAACAGGCAGTCGCGGTAAACTTTGTTAATTCTTGCGCGTCGAGGCTTGGCGCACATGATGGTTGCGTTAAGCTTCGATCGTCGTTCCGCAAATGGGCGACTTACAAGACCTGGACGCCCCGCTTCGTCCAGCGAGCATATCGGACTCGCGCTCGCTTGAGGTCTTGGAATACCACCGACATTCTCCGTCACTCCTTGCGTGCTCGGTCTGCCCTAATCGCTGGCCTGTGCAGGGTTCTAAACCCTGAATCGCAATGTTCATTAGTGAGGAGACAATGATGCAAGGTGGATTGATTGGTGTAACGGCTTCCGGGGTGATCTTGAGCGCAAGCAGCGCGTTTGCCGCCATCGCGCCCTTTACCGAAACGTACGACGGGGGCGTGTTCACGGTCGAAACGCCGACGACCGAAGACGACGGCACGCCCGTTCTGACGCTGGAGAACGACGCGCTCACGGTGTCGGTCCCCGACGACACCCGCACGACGCTCACCGTGGATGTCAGCAACGCGGTCCCAGCCACGAACCTCAAGGTCACCCAAAGCGTCGAATTCAATATCGCGGCCGTGGCCGACTCGGTCTCACGCCTCGGTTTCGTCTTCGCCGCCAATCCCGCCCCCGATGCCGGTGAAGGCCCCGCCGATGCGATCTATGCGTACCTGCGCGAACCGGCCAACACCCGGGTTCCCAACTTCGAGATCGCTGGCTTCGATCTGGACACGGGCTTCATCGACGACGACCCCGACGTCGACGATGAATTTGACGTGCTTTCGGCTTCGACAACTTACAAGTTGATCGCGGCGGTAACGTTCCTTTCTGAGGACGCCATCCTCGTCGAGATGGAACTTCTCGATGCCAGCGACGTGCAACTCGACAGCTACGCCTACACCATTGTCGACGCCGACCTGGACGAAGGCGCCATTACGGGAACGTCGTACGGCCTCTATATCCGCAACTTCGACGCCGGCTCCGAGATCGTCTTCGACAACTGGACGGTGACGACCGAGATCGTCCCCGAGCCCGCAACGATCGCGCTGCTGGTCGCCGCGGGCGGGGTAGCGACATTCCGCCGGCGACGCTAAGCTCCGCGCGATAGGCACAAGAACCGACGGCCGTCGGTGATCGTTCTCTGACCGACGCCCGGCCGGCACAACCTCTCCAAACGCCCGCTGGAACTCCCTTCAGCGGGCGTTTTTTGTTCTTTCGCACTAGCTATTCGTTCTACGATGTTATTGAGCACGATGGTTCTTGAACCACTTCAGACTCCCGAGCTGGACAACTGGCTAAGCAGTCAATCGACCGCCATGGCCGATGATGTCTACCGGCTCGCCGAGATCAACTCTGGCACTCGCAATCTCTCCGGCGTCGATCGAGTGGCGGAGTCCGCATCGAGGTCTCTCATCGCGATGGGGGCGTCCGTTGAGCGAGTGGCGTTGCCCTCTGTCGAGTCGATCGACGATCACGGCCGTGCCTGCGAGTTCAGGCCCGCGGACGCGGTCGTCGCAAGAGCACGACCAGACGCGACCACGCGCGTCCTGCTCAGCATTCACCTGGACACGGTCTTCGACGAAAGCCACCCTTTTCAGCGGCTTTCACGGCCGTCGGCCGATCGGCTTCAAGGACCGGGCGTGCTCGATGCCAAGGGGGGCCTCGTCGTCATGCTGTACGCGCTGCGGGCGTTCGAGCGGCTGCCCGTCGCGCGACGGATCGGTTGGACGGCGCTTCTGAACACCGACGAGGAGATCGGCTCACCGGCGTCGTCTGCCTTGCTTGTGGCGGAGGCAGGCCGGCACGAGATCGGCCTGGTGTTCGAGCCCGCGCTGCCCGACGGCGCGTGGGTGGGCGCACGGCGAGGCTCGGGCAACTTCACGCTAGTGATGCGAGGTCGATCCGCTCACGCCGGTCGCGACTTTGACCACGGCCGCAACGCGCTGCTCGCCCTGATCCGAGCCCTCGACAAGATCGCGCGACTCACGGACACCGCGAGGGGCGTCACGGTCAACGTAGCCCGCGTCGCCGGAGGCGGCCCCAGCAACGTGATCCCCGACCTGGCGGTCGGTCGCTTCAACGTCCGGCTGACCGAGCCGAGCGACGTCCCTCCGATCCGCGCGTCGCTGGATCG
>JBCDIT010000030.1:0-4977 GCA_038748775.1 Planctomycetota bacterium | reverse complement strand
CCAGAAGAAGAACCACCGCACCGAAGCGGCCTTCAAGAGAACGTGCCCCGAGCGACGCCAAGCGATGGAAGTCTGGCGCGATCGACCGCTGCTCGCGCGAGCCGCGTATCGGCTCAGGACGGGTATCGAACGGACTTTCAGCGCCCTCTCATGCCACCGAAACGGGCTCGGACCGCTCCCAGCATGGGTCAGGCGGATCGATCGAGTCACACGATGGGTCACCGCGAAAGTCACCCTCTACAACGCGAGAGTCATACTCAGACAGTGAGCTTCATGCGAAATCGTCCACGGTCTGACTTGCAGACCGTGCCGTCCGCGGCGGCGGTACGTGCGAGAAGGTCAATGAGGTGCCGGCCGAGCTACGGACCCCACTGCTTGCCCTTCGGGTCAAGCAGTGGCACCCTTGGATGACCGCCGGCGCGTCGAAGGAGATCCGTGAAACGCGCCGGAAAACGGGGGAACCTACTCGCAGGTTCCCGCATCGATGATCACGAGAAACGCGATCAGGTCGAACGCGTCCGACACTCCGTCGTCGTTGACATCGATCCCCGCTTCGTCCACCCGCTGGATCACCGACAGCACGTCGAGTTCGTTGACGCGACCGTCCCCGGTGTCGTCGGCGAAACAAGGGACGCCCGGCGACTCGAACGGCCCGTAATCGAGGGGCGGCGCCGGGGAAGACGTCTGGGCATCGATGTTCGACACCGCCGGATCGTCAAGGTACCGGGGGCCTCCCTCGAAGTCGGTTGTGACGAAGGGCGTCAGCGAAGCGGTGATGCCGGCGTCGATGCCGAGGGTGCCGGGCGCGAGGCGGTAGTCGCCGTTGGCCGCGTCGATGAACTCGGGCGGGGCCGTGCTCACGTCGGACCCGAGGTTTCCGTCGAACGACCCGGTCCCGACGATATTGGCCCCGGAGATGATGTTGCTCTTCGGGTCGACGGCGCCGGGCCCGAGGTTCTCGATGCCGATGAGCGGGCCCGAAAAACCCGACGGGCCCTTGAGCGTCGCGATGTTGTTGTTCACGACGAGCGCCGCCGGACCGCCGGTCGTCGAAGGTACGCCCGACGCCCGCACGAAGCGCACCTGTCCCTCGGAGCCGGCGGCGCCGGCCGCTCCGGTCGAACCGGCGTCGCCGAGCGCGCCGTCGTTGCCATCTTCGAAGATGCCCGAGCCGCCGTTCCCGCCCGAACCTCGGGCACCGCCTGGCCCCCCGGCGCCCGCGGCCCCGGGGTCGCCCGCTTCGATGTCGAGGGTGAGGTTATTCGCGACGAACGCGTTCATCGGGCCATCGATGTCGTACGCGATCGCCAGCCCGCCGGTGCCCCCGTTCCCCCCGGGGCCTCCGGTGCCGCCCTTTCCGCCCTTGCCCCCGTTCCCGCCGACGAAGCCGGCGGCGCCGTCGCCGCCCTGCGAGCCGCGGCCGCCCTGACCGCCGGTGCCGCCCCGCCCCCCGGTGCCGCCCCGGATGTTGGTGAAGACGTTCTGCGAGAGATGGAGTTCATCGGCGCCGTTGATCTCGATGCCCCTGACGCTTCCGCCCCTGCTTCCGTTGCCGCCGTCGCCGCCGATGCCTCCCTGGTTGCCGGGCAGACCGTTGCCGAGGATCGCGTCGGGTACCGCGTCGCCGGTGGCGCCGGTGGAACCGGTCGTTCCCCCGCCGCCGTCCCCACCCCGGAGTTGGACGAAGTGCGTGTTGGTGACCCGCACCTCTGCTGCGTCGGTGGCGCGGATCGCGGTGACGTCCCCACCCGGCCCGGTGGCTGGGCCTCCGGACGTAACGAGGAACGAGACACCGACGATCGGCGCGATCTCGACGTTGTCGAGAATGACTGTGGACCCCGCGTGCGCATCGATCAGCATCTGCGGCTGGGTCTGGTTCGCGTTGGCGATGCGCGTCATTCCGAGCGACGAGTTGGTGATCGTCAGCTTGGCCCCGGCCTCGACGGTGATGAACGTCTCGGCCCTGGGCAGATCATTGCCGATCGGGTCGCCGATCACGAGGTTCTGGATCCGCGCCTCGGACCCCGGGCGGAGGATGATCTGATTCGTGGCGGTGGTCCCGATGTACTCGAAGCGCACCGGGAAGTCGGGCTGCCCGCAGATGACCAGGAGCGACCCGGTGTTCATGATGAGGTCTGCGAACGAACCCCAGCGAACGGTGCCCCCGTTGAAGATCAGGGCGCTGGACGCCGTGAAGTCGGATGCGATGGTCGCCCCGTCGGGGACGGTCGTAATGCCCGGGGGGAGGCTCGCGACCTCATCGACGGTGAGGCAAGGGGACTGCGGACTGGGCTGGGCAAGGGCGGCACCGGCGAGGGTGGCTACGAGGGCCCCCACGCGGGCGAGCGCGAACGGAGTGGACATCGGCGGTTCCTCCGCCGACCCCGAGTCGATCTTGTCACGGCCGGCTGCCTGAGAACGCGAGAACAGATGGGGCGGCGCCTCGCGAAGTCTGACGGTTTTTCAGATTGAGAATAAAATCCTAACTGAGTCGGTGCCGCGACCCGGGGCACCATCTGACGAAACAGTATCGCGAAGAAAGCTCGCTTCGGTAGGCTGGTCGTTCCTGAAGGAGTCCAACCATGCGAACCGAGCTCGTCGCCCTACTGCTCGCATCCTCTGCGGCGGTCGCCGAGAACCCGGTGACCTATCAAGGACGCCTCCTCGACGATGGTGTCCCCGTCACCGATGTTGTGGACCTTCGGTTCACCCTGCTCGATGGCGATGGCAACCCGCTCGCCCAAGCACCGGTTGACGTTTCTGGCGTTCAAGTCGTCATGGGGCTGTTCACAGCATCCCTCGATTTCGTGCCGAGCGAACTCGCGACACCCGACGCGCAGATCCGCGTTTCCGTTCGCTACGCCGATCCGGCGCCCGACCCGTTCACCGACCTCAGCCCGACGCAGCCTCTCTCACCGGCGCCGGTGGCGCTGGAGGCCCGGACGGTCACCAGCACCGAGGGTGTACTGGCGATGGAGCCCAACTGGGATGCCTATGGCGGCGTGTGGGAACGCCCGAGGGCGACCAAGTCGGGCGACATGGTGCACCTCTCGGGGCTGATCCGAAGGTTCAACTCATCGGTCTTTTTCTCCGGGGTCGTCGCGACGCTCCCACGCGAGCTGAGCCCGGTGCACAACCAGGTGTTCATCGTTTGGCACTCTTCGGGCGGACCGAGGCGTCTCGACGTCCGGGCCGACGGCTCGATCGAACTCTCGGGCGATACACCGGTCGGTGGGTGGTTCAGCCTCTCGGGGATCAGCTACCCGCTGACGCCTTGAAAGGCCGACTCAAACGAGGTGGCGTGGTCAGAGCGCAGCGAAGCCCACAAACGGACAGCACTCATCACTGAACGCCGATCGACGGACGCATTCGTCGCAGCGTCGCCGCGCTCAAACCGAGGCACCGGACGCCGGTGGTGCCTCGATACCTGCAAGCAACTACCCTGTCTCGATGCGTGTCACGAGGCTCGACCAAGACCCGATGATCTCGACCGGGCTCGAATTCCAGCAGCGCCTTTCGCGTGCCAAGACCATCCCCGAGCTGATGGCGGTGACCGCGCAGGGCCTGCACGAGTGCTTCGGGGTCTCGTCGCTCGGGCACGCCTTCGCCCCGACCGCTCCGGGCGAGCCGATGACATGTCAGCGCTGGGTCCGGGTCGATGAAGGCCCGCTCGCCCCGGAGCGGCTGACGCCCGCCGATGCACCGGGCCAGACGATCGAGCCCGGATCGACCCTGCACACCCTGCTCAGCGACGGCGCCCCGAAAATCGCCCGCGATGTCGATACCGAGGCCGATCCGATCCTCAAGGCCGCGGCTCCGGACACAAAGTCGATCGTGGTCATCCCGATGGTGTCGGCGGCGGGCGTCGCCGACTGGCTCGTGCTCTGCTGGAACGACGACGACAAGTACGCCGACCCAAACGCCGGGCTCGTCATCGCGACGATGAACATGCTCGGGCGCGCGGTCGACCACATGAGGACGCGCGACGAGATCAGGGCACTCAACACAACGCTCGACGCTCAGCTTAGTGAGGTCGCGCGGGTCCAACGCTCGATCTTGCCCGAGGCTCCGCCCGAGATCCCCGGCTACGAGATCGCGGTCTTCTACCAGCCTTGCGACGCGGCCGGCGGTGACTACTACGACTTCCGTACGTTCGATTCTGGCCGGCACGGGATGATGGTCGCCGACGTCTCCGGGCATGGGCCCGGGGCCGCGGTTGTGATGGCGATGATGCGGACCGCGATGGCGTCCGAACGCATGGTGGCAGGCGAGCCCGGGACGACGGTGCTCCATGTCAACGCGGTGATGCACGACGGGCTCGAGATGGGGACGTTCGTCACAGCGCTGTTTGTTGCGTTCGATCCGGAAACAGCCCGGTTCCAGAGCGTCTCCGCAGGCCACCCGCCACCCCGTTTGGTTCGCCGCGATGGCTCGATCGAGGTCGCGGTCGTCGACGGCTGCATGCCCCTCGGGATCGTGCCAGAGATGAAGCCTGATCGCGAAGCCCCGCCATTCGAGTTGCAACCGGGCGACCGAATGCTGATGCACACCGATGGGCTCAACGAAGCGGGGTCTCCGAGCCATGAACTGTTCGGGTTCGACCGGCTCGACAAGGTTCTGGGCGCGACCGATCCCGACGAGTCGGCGCAGGCGACGCTCGACCGGGTCATTCAAGCGATCCGGGCCCACGAGGCGGGGGCCGACCGGGCCGACGATCAGTGCGCCGTCATTATCCGAAGGCTCGTCGACTAGAGTGTCTTCGCTGAACGTGGAGCGCCACGAGTTCAGGTTTCTCGACCGGAAGCCCGCCGGATTGACTCCGGTGCGGGTTCCGCGAGCGAGTGTGCGGCCGGAGGCCGCTACGGAGCGATCAAACCTGCTCTAGCAGGCCGCTAATTGAATCCTTCGTCAAGCGTTTTGACGGCGATTTCGTCGGAGATCGGTGTTCGAGTTGATGGGTTGATGACGGATCGGGTG
>JBCDIT010000029.1:0-5286 GCA_038748775.1 Planctomycetota bacterium | reverse complement strand
GGTCTTCGCCAGCACGTTGTGAGACAGACCGACGTTCGCCGGGGCGTGCTCGGCATCCCAAGCGAACTGCTCCGCGATGCGGTGCTTCGGGTTGAAGTGCAGGTCGCCGTACAAGCCGCGGCCCTCGACGTAGCGGACGTTCTTCAGCGACCCGAATCGGTCAGCGTACGAGCGCGTCGACTGCGGGTCGCCCTCCGGGTGGTCCACGTTGACGCGAGCGCCTTCGTAGAGTCCGACAGCAGCCCGCATGCACGACTCGGTGTAGCGGCGGCCGTTGCGAGACTCCGGGCCGAGAATCTTGACGTTGCGGGCGATGCCGCGGGTGGCGTCGACGCGGATCGATGGGCTGACGACGCGCTCGGTGAGGGGCGTCGCGGAGCTGGTGAGGGTAGCTGCCATGAATGGGTTCCTAGAGGTTGGAATCCGTAATGGATTCGAGCGGGTGATTGGTTTCAGCCGTACTGGCCGGGGTTTTCGTTGTTCGTGGCGTCGGTGGTTGTGACGAACGGGGCGATCGGCGGCGCACAAGCCGTCAAAACGGGACGCCTTTGGGCCACTTGGATTCGATCTCGCTTCGTACACGGCGATGCAGTTCTTCGGCGAGGAAGAGCACGCGGTCGGCCTTGCGACCGCCGCGGAACGTGCCACGGTCATCGAGCCACTCACCGACTTCCAGAACGGCGTGCGTGAGGCTCTGACGCAGCTCGTCGTCAGTCAGAAAGGCGATCGGGGTGTTCTCGTCGGGCAGCGGCATCGTCGCGTCTCCAGGGCTAGAACGGGCTCACGAATTCGTGTTGCAATGCTTGGGCCTCACGCGCCATCGCGACGGCGAACTCTTCGGCGTTGAACAGGTGACCGCCGACGGTGCTCGGGGCGTGCTTGCCGCCCATCGCCGCCTGCCGTTGCCGTAGGCGTTCCCGGAACGGGTTGACCGACGTGGGCCGGCCGCCCACGTGGACCAGCTCGGACGTGGCCTGGGCGGACGTGGTGGGCGGGCTACCTTTAGTAGCCCGCCACACCACCCCCAGGCACGTGGGCCGGCACGTGGTTGGCCCACGTCGGCCCACGTCATTCATCTGAGTCATCTGTGAGTCGGTATTCATGGCAGACGTTTCCCCGTTTAGTGACCTCATCGCTGCTCACAGCTCCCTCGAACTGGAGCTGATCCAGCAGCCGGTTGATCTTGTCTTTGCCAAAGGGAGTTAGCGGCCGCAGCTCGCGATTCGTAAGCGGCTTCTCTGACTTCCGCAGCACGTCGATGATCGTGAGCTTGTCGCGCCGATCGTTCTCAAAACGAGTCTCGTCGGCTTTGCCGCGGCTGCCCTTCAGGGCGGTCGGGTCGAGTGACTCGGCGGGTTGCCAAAGCGGGAAGCCCCATCGCAGCACCACGGGCTCGACCGGGGCAAACGACCGGACCGCAGCGTCCAGAACGGCACAGCCGTCTTCCTCATGCGGGCGCAGCACGAGATGGCAGTCGGTCGCCCGGCTCTGGGCCCCGGCGCCGGCGCCAACGTCGGTGACCGCCTTCTCGGCCTGCGAGCCCTTGCTCGCGTGGTGGATCACGACAAGAGCCGCCTGCGTCCGCGCCGCAATCTGGTCGAGCAGGTTGTAGACGCGCGTCTCGGCGGAGTTGTCGTTCTCGGAGACGCCTTCCTCGGCGAACCGGTATTTCGCGTCGAAGATGATTGCTTGGTACTCGCCCGGCTCGATCGACTCCAACTCGACGGCCAGCTCCGCGAGCGACCGCAGGTTGCCCCGCAGCGGCCAGATAGCCAGGTCGTTCGCGACTTCCTCGACACGCAGCCCTATGGCTTCACAGACGGTCGGTATGCGGCTGGCGAGCGTCTGGCGGTGTAGTTCGTTGTCGATGAGCAGGACGCGGCCACGGGCGACGGGGAAGCGTCCTAGCCAATGCCAGCCGGAGATGATCGACAACGCGAGGCCGTAGGCGAACCAGCTCTTGCCGACCTTCGACGCCGCGATCACGTTGCAGGTCTCGCCGCGCCGGAACAGCCCTTCGACAATTGGCTCATTCAGCCGCGGATAGTCCGCCACCAGCGTGCCAAGCGTGAACTTGTCGACGCGGTTCTGCCGCTCAACGGTCCGCAGCTCGTCCTCGGCGAAGCTGTGCAGGCTGCTCAGCACCTCGGCCCCGGCGTGACCGTTCGACGCCGACGACAACGCCAGTGAAGCAGCGTCGAGGATGCGACGCTTGAGAGCCGCATCGGCGACCAGGTCGGCGTAGTGCGCCGCGTTGGCGGCCGTGGTGACCGACTCGCCAAGGCCCGCAATGATCACCGCCGAGTCGTCGCCGAGCTTCGGCTTGACTTCCCGCAGCATCAACACCGGGTCGAGCGGCTCGCCCCGACGGTGTCGGTCGACAGCCACCCGAAATACCTCGCGGGCGCCCTCATCAACAAAATCAGCCGGCCGCAGCCGAGACACGACCGGGCCCGCCGAGGACGGGTCCAGCAGCATCGAGCCGACGACAGCGCGTTCGGCGTCGATGGCGAGCGGGGGTTCGGCTTCCTGCCGTGAGCGTGTCACTCGGCGCCCTCCGGCAGGGGCAGCAGGGGGCGATCGATCAGTATCCAATCACCGCCGACCGCTAGTCCGTGCTCCACTTCGATCAGCCATGTAAGCAACGCATGATTCAACCGCACGGGCCGCTTTGTCTCGCACTGGAGCCCGCCAGCGTCGTCGCCCTCAAACCACTCGACGTGTGAAACGTAGCTGTATCCTGGGTGGCGCGTGCTCGGCCAGATCTGGACCTGATGGCGGGGCGCTAGGAATCCGAGATACGCTTTGCCGTCGAGACTCGGTAGGCGGTCGTCTCGAAAGTCGTCCCGCCAATCCCCAGAGGCGTCCAACAGATCGGGTCGCCGGTCGGCGTGCTCGCGGTAGGCGGTGCATCGGTCGATGATCACGACATCCATCACGAGGCGGACATCCTCGACGGACACTTGCCCTCGAAAGCGATCTTCGAGGTAGTCCTCGAACGTTTCGTATCGCTTGTGCCAGTCGCCGGAACGCTCAATCGAAACGAGTTCTTCCGCGATAGCACGGGCGTCGTCGATGCCGCCTTCGATCACGCTTTCAAGACGCTCTAGTTCCGCGCTCGAGCTCTTATCGGCCAGCAGCTCCGCCGCATCCTCGATCGTCAAAAGCGCAGCCGCCTGCGCTTTTGCTTCGATCGCCTCGCGGTTCTTCGAGAGCCGCATGTACTGCTGAGCGGTCCGGGCCGACGCCGGGAAGTTGTCGGCGAGCCACGCCTGCCACTGGCCGTGTGGCACTTCGGCCTTCGCCTTGCTCAGCAAGTCGCCGCAGAGCATCGCGTGGTCGAGCGACTGGCTGGCAGCGGCACAGCAGGCTCTGTGCTCCGCCTGGATCGCTTGCGCGTAAGACGCCAAGTCGATGAGAACAATCGCCGGCGGTGAAAGGGAGTCGATCACGACGCCACCCCCTTCCGCGATCCGAATTGCGGCGGGGGAACCATTTGGCCGCGGCGGTCGTGCCGCCAGGCCATCGCGTCGGCGAGCCACTGGTCGAGGTCGCCTTGCGTCGCACCGGCGAAAAGGGCGTCGGACGCGCTGGCGACCGCGTGGACAAAGCCGCGGCGGAACGCGAGCTCGATTGGGTCCGGCCGCGAAAGAACAGGCCGCCCGCGTTCACCTAACGAGACGGTGACGCCCGCGGGCACGGGCCCCCCAAGCCCCCCAGCGTTTTGTGCCGGGAGCGCGGGTGCGCAGGGTAATGAGTAGTCTCTGTTCGCGTCGGATTGTAACATCATTCTGTCTCGCGTTTGAGATTTGCCCGCCGTGCTCGGCCTGGTCCGCTTTGAGCACGGCGGGCGTTTTTGGTTAGCCCTCAACTCCCTCGGACTCCACGCGTTCGACCTCGGACTCGTGGAAGCGCACGAGCCGTCCACCGAGCTTGGTGGCCTTGATCAGGCCGCGGGCACGCCAGTCGTCGACGGTGCGTTCGTGGATGCCGAGGCGTTGAGCCACCTCAGTCCGGGTGAGAAGCTTCCGCTGGGGAGCAGGGGCGGTGGCAACTGCCATCGGTGGGCCTCGCAAGTCGGGTGAGAAAAAGCACCAGCCCGCCACGACGGCGTTGACACTGTGCTTGACTTGCGAGAAGGGTAAATGAGTTGGCCGAAGAGACACCGAACAAAAAATCGCTCGGCGAGACTACGCGATGAAAAGCTACACAACGCGAGACAACGCTAGGTTTCGCGATACTTTTATCCTCGCAGTTTCTCTTGAGCGCTAGGCGGAAACTGCGTGCAATCGACGAACCAGCGTCGCCCGCTACCTTCAATGCGAACGTCGGGTCGTTTTCGAAAGTAGTCGCTGGGGTTCTTTACTCTCGAACCACTGTGTAGGCGTGCTGCTTCTGCTTTGGTCAACTCTCTGCTGCGATGCTCCGGCGGAATTGCCGTCGCCGAGTCTTTTGTGGCACTCCCGTCGTCGGTCGGCTTCGGCACGAGCAATGACGCATCTATTTGCAAGGCGTCTACTGCCCGCCTTGCGTCAGCGGCTTTTCCGATCGCCAGAAGCTTGTCACGCAACGTGACAATCGCGCGGGCGTCGTCGCTAGCCAGAACTCGGGAAATCACGCCAGCTAGACGCGGATCGGAAGCAAAGCTCACTGCCTGCGAACTGATCCACGCTCTTGCAGCAAGCGCCTCTTGGGCCGCCAATAGGTCATCAATGGGCACATGGTCGCGTTCGATCGATGGCACTTGTTCGTCTCTCCCTGCCACCCCGCACCCCCGCCGCCGCTCCAGGAAGAGAGAGCGGCGACGGGATTGCGACGGCCGGAGCTACCGGCCTAGGCGGTCGTACGAATTCAGATTGCCGCCCAGCGTCCCGAGCAGCGTGATCGCATTCTACCGCGAGGGTCGCTCAGGCGAATCGGACGCATCTGCCCCCGATTCTGCCCCCTCTCCTAGGCGAGCGTCGCCTTGGGCCTTATTTTCGTGGTGCGAATCCGATTGGTTGCCATCCTGGCGGGGTTGCTTTGCGAGGGGGCAGCGTCCAGGGGCGAGGATTCGGTAGCGATGGCATTGGCGATCCGCTCCGCGATCGGCCGCGCGACTCGGAAATCGTGCTCGGCGATCGACGCCTTGCAACAGCAACGACTCTGCATCGATGATTGACTCGCCCGAAGCCCAGTCTGCCGTCGCCGCGGTTCGCGAAGCAGGCCAGTTGGTCCGCCGTGTGCAGGCGGAGATGGTGACCGATGCGTTGACCAAGGGTGACAAGTCGCCGGTCACGGTCGGCG
>JBCDIT010000028.1:0-6248 GCA_038748775.1 Planctomycetota bacterium | reverse complement strand
GTTTGATTGATCGAACGATGATGTCGATACCGTCAGTGAGCGAGCGATCAGGTCTTTGCTCAGTGCGGTGTCGCCGTCGATGCGTGAGGCGAGCAATCGACCGTTGAGGTTGGTTGTCGTTGGCCGTTCCGGCGTGTCGACGCCGAGCGGGTTGTCGGTCAGCTGGGTAGCCGGGGTGTTGGTCTGTAGCCCGGCGACGACCGGCCAGGCTCGCGTCGCGTCGCCGTCGACATCAACGAGCCCGGGTAGGCCGGGGCCGAGCAGGACGCCGATGAGCTGTTGATCTAGCGTGCCTTGCGCGAGTCGGGCATCGATGGCCGCGCGGAGCTGGTCGTAGGTAGACGAATCGACGATTTCGGCGTTGCTCGTTGAGACGCCGTAGAGGTTGCCAAGCGGGACGCCTCGGGCCTGTCGATAAGCCTCCACCCACGCGATCGAATCTGGATCATTTCGGTTGTAGAGGATGAGCCATCGAGTAGGGTCGTCTGCGAACTCGCCCGTCGAGGCGACGACTGGCGGTCCGATGAGGGTGTCTGCAGTGACCCATTCATCCAGATCGATGATCCCCGCGGCGTCTCGACAGTCCATGAGGCCGACATCGATTCGATGCGTACTGACACCGGCCGGTGTGGGCAGGGTCGCAGCGAGCCAGCCGTCAACGCGCAACTCCGCGGTTGACGAGGACGCGTGAATCGCGATTTCGATGGTGTGCCAGGGCAATGAGGTGGGCAGTTCGACGCTCGTTGACGGCCCATTGTTTGTCTGGAGTGTCAAAGTTTGATCGTTTGCAAGGCGTACCCAAGTCAGCGGTCGCTCTTCGGTGTCGACGGCTCGGATCATGGTGGCCGAGCCTGTCGTGAGAGCTTCGGTCGCGATGACGATCCGCGAGTAGGTTGATTCGATTGACGGCGGCAACGAGACGGATTGATACACACCCGCGTTGCCGGTGCCCAGCGTTCCCTGGAGCCCGAGCGGTGGTCCACCGGGCGAGTCGGGGTAGGCCGCTGTCTCGGATTGTGTCAGCGCGGCGGAGACGGGACCTGTCCCGGCAACAGTGTGGGCCGCGATCGATGAGGTGGTCAGGGGTGTGTCGTAGAGACTCGCGTGACTCAACTGTCCAATGAAGGGGTTGCTGAAGCCATTGGAAGCGCTGGACGCGCCAATGGCGAACGGCACCGTGAAATCTGTGGTCACGATTGGCGCGTCTTGGCCTTCGTAGTTGGTGCTTTGACTCGCGCCGTCGATGTAGAAGGCGACTTCTTCGGTTGTTGCGTCGTAGCTCACCGCGACGTGGTGCCATTGATTGTCGATCACCGCGCCTGCCGCATCGAGGTCCGCTCGGAGGTTTCGGCCGTTGTTGTCGCGGATGATCAGCCTGATGTATCCAGGGAGGTTGTTGCCTAAGCCGGTCCGGTTGAGCTGGAACACCAGAGCCGTGCCCAGGTTCGGGTTGACAGCCGACAGGAGTGTGGCCGACTGCGTGATGGAGGTGCGTAGCCAACAGGCGAAGGTGAAGCCTTCGGACAGTTGTGACCCGAAAGAGGCGAGCGTGGCGAGTTCGAGCCGGCCTCCCGAGAAGTCGACGCAGTCGCCGGGATCGTGAATGTGTGGGCCGGCGAACGCTCCCGAGGTGACCCCGCCGACCGCGGTGGCGTCGTGTCCGTGGCGTTGAGCGTCACGAAGGAGCGGGGTGCCGGGAGCGTCGTCAAGCGGCCAGAACGCACGCGGTCGATCCGCGAGCACGGCCTGATAGTGCGCGCGATCCACCCGAGGCGGGGCCCCGCCGAACTCTCCCCAATCGGGCGGGTTGAAGTCGATGTGGCGAAGGATGGGCATTGGTCGGTCTTGCTTATGCGGAGAGGATGGACTCGAACCGTCGATCGAGGATCGAAGTGATGCGGCCGGCCTGGATCGTTACTTCGGCGAGCTTGATGTGATCTCCGGCGGGCCAGCCGACGCCGGCCGACACGAAGCCGATCTGAGGCGACCCGCTCCCGTTGTCGGTGAGCCAGACCATCGCGGTGTCGTTGTTGATCGTGGCGAGCTCGTGGCTCCCGCCGTTATAAGGAAGCGGCGTGCCGCCGATCGAGGCTCGGCCCGGGGCGACGTAGATCGACGTGGGCGTCGATTCGTCTTGGGTCACGAGGTAATCACCCGCCGATGAGGCCGCCAGGCGGTGCAGCGAATCGATTAGCCACGCATGGTAAGGCTGCAACCCCGGCGGCGGGAAGCGCATGCCGGTGCGTGCATCGCGGGTGTTGATGAGGGCGTCGATCGTGGTCGAAGCGAGATCGGGTGTTGGCATGGTCGTGTCGGGAGTGGGTGTTGCGGGTGTGCCGAGCCGTTGTTTGTTAGCCGGGTTGGTCGGCTTTGATGACGACGATCACGCCGACGTGTCTTGGGTTGGTGGACACCGTTCCGCTGCTGCTCCAGGTGAGATCGACGGTGAACAGGTCGCCGCGCTGCACCTGTTCGCTGCCGTCGGACTTGACGACGGAGGGGGTTCCGTGGCCCTGGGCCGTCGAGCGGGTGCCGGTTCCGTTGCCCGAGGTGATCTGTGGGTCGATCGTGCAGACCGCGGTGCCATTCCGATAGACGGTGGCGGTCAGGCCGTCGGTTGCGTCAGACGAGACGGTGTTGTCGCCGATGGTGAGAACGACCTCGGAGACGACGCCCGACGTCGGCGCGGCGCCGATCAGACGGTCGATCAATGAGGCGGTCACAGGGCCTTCGATCGCGGTGGTCGCGTGAGACACGCCGAGGAGGTGGAAGGTCTGTCCGTTGTAGGCTTGTGTGAGGAATCCGTTGGTCGTGTCAACCGCCAGTTCGGTGACGGCGGGGAGCGCGTTGAGCAGGTCGAATCGCAGGCCGATGTTGGCGCCGCTTGCTCCAAGGTTGAGTAGCGTGAGCCATTCGGCGTTTGTGGTGTCCCAGACGAAGCGGTCGTGATAGTGGAGGCTCTGAAGCGTGGAGCCGCTGGTGAGTGCGTTGAGCGCCGAAGAAGTCACGGAGGGGTCGATCCCATCCAGCGCCTGGTTGATCTCGCCGGCGGAGGCGGTAAGGCCGTCGAGCGAGGACGGCGGTGCGGCAAGGAAGGCTTCGCCTCTGAGATCGAGGATGGAAACAATCGAGGTGGCGTCTGTCGTGATTCGGGCCAGGGGGACGAATTGGCTGCGCGCGGCGGGCAGGCCGGTGGTCGAGAGTTGGACGACACCGGTTTGATCGAGGTAGAGATCGGTGGTGTCGTTGGCGCTCAGGGGGGTCTGGGTCTGGCCGGCGAAGACGATCGGCTCGGCGTCGATCAGGCAGCGTCCCGGGCGGATACCGACGGTGAGATCGCCGTCGGCGTAGACGCGAAGGTCGCTGGCTCGGGCGGCGGCGAGGAGGGATCGCTGAACGAGTCGGCGGAATTCGAGGTAGTAGGGCGTGGTGCCGGTCGGAATGTACTCCACGCCGGTGTGGGCGTCGGCGTCTAGGGCGAGCAGCTCGGCGTCGTCGGGGTAGCGTTCGGTCATGGGTCATGTGGTCCAGGCGAGGGTGGTGTTCGACGCCAGACGAAGGTTGCGCGGCGGCGATGCCAGGCGATCGACCTCGATGTCGAGGGTCGAGTCATTGGCGACGGCGTGGCCGTTCCGGTCGGTGAACGCGGCGGTGACGCTCGCGGTCCCCGCGGGCAGGCCCGGCGGCGACCAGCGGAAACACAACGGCGAGCTGTCCGCGTCGAGCACGTCGACCCCGAGCGGACCGACCCCGAGGCCGACCGCCGAGGCGGCATCGATGCCGAACGACCCGAGACCAAAGAGCGAGCCGAACCCGCCGCGGACGTCGTCGGGCCCCCACATCGGTTGGCGTGCGACCGTCTCGCCGTCGACCGAGAACGTCACCTGCGTGTCGATCGGGAGCGCCTTGTCGCGAAGGAGTTGGACCTCGATGCGGTCGTTGGGCCTGCCATCTGACGGCGGCCAAGCGGTCCAGGTCGCATCCGGATCGGCGGCATCGACGGCTTGCAGATCGATTCGCTGGCTGCCGAAGGGGTCGAGGCTGAGCCAGGTCTCTCCGATCCGCGGGTCCGTTTCGACTCGAACGAGCTGGTCATCGACGTAGACCTGCACCGCCGCATTGGACGCGTGGGGCGGCAGGCGCCAGGCGACGTGGACCATGGGCGTGCGTCCGCCGTGCGGGTCGAACACGGGGCGGACGATCATGGCTTCGATGCCGTCCTCGATGACGGTGGGCTCGGTCATGGCCGTTGCTCCGCGGCCGGAGTGAGTTGCAGGTAGCGGACGCGGAATCGGCTCGCGGTCCTCGGGCCGATCGCGACGGGGGGGTCGAACTGAGCCTGGGTCATGACGCAGCCCGCGAAGGTCCGGCCGTCGTCAAGCGTCAGCGGTTGCGGTCCGCCGTCGATGTGCCGTTCGATCGCTTCGATGCGCGATTGGAGTTCACGGGGTGAGTCGGCGACGAGGCGTCCGGCGTGATCGATCTCGCGGGCTTCTAGGCCTTGCGGCACGATCGGCGCGCCGTGGCCGGAGACGCCGTTTAGCACGGCCTGCCGGGCGCGGAGTGGGCCTATCCGTACCGTGTCGAGTTTGGCGTCGAAGAGTGGTTGGTTCGCGAAGGTGGTCACGCGGCGTCCTCTGGGTTGGCGACGGTTCAGACGCGATCCATGCGGAGCGTGCCGAGGTGACGGCGTTCGTCGGGCAGGCCGTCGCCGTTGCGGTCGATCAGCACGGAGGCGCTCTCGCGTTCTTGCTTGAACCGGCGTCGAAAGTGCTCGGCCTTGGTTCGCAGTTCGGCGTTGTCGCCAGCGACGGTTGCGGCCGAGGCGTAAGCCATCTCGAGGGTGCCCAGGGCTTCGAGGCGGGCCATCAGTGATAGGGAGAGGACGCTGTCCTCGGTGAGCTCCGCGTCGGGGTCATCGGCGTCGATCCCTAGCGTTCTCAGCAGCATCGCGCTGACCAGCGTGGCCTGAGGCTCGAGCGTGCGTGCGATGGCTGTTAGGTTCTCGCCGTCCTCGCCTGGGATGGCCGGGCCGTCGAGCCGTGCCCTGAGGCGCGAGACGGTGATCGTGACGGCGTCGATCCTGGCGATCACCTCGTACGGGGTTGCGTTGACGAGGACCACCGAGCCGGTCCCGACCCCGGCCGCGGCGAAGTCGGCGGTCGGGGAGGTGAGGGTCGTCCGGTCCAGGTCGGCGTCTTCCACGCGGAGCCGCTGCTGCGTGGCGAACGGCAGTTCGTTGAATACGTCAGGGGCGAGGGCCAGCAGGTCGCGGTCGGTCGAGAAGTTCATCGCTGGTGTCGAGTCTGTTGGCGGGGAGCGGGGCGCTCATCGTCGGGGAAGGGCGCTGCCCGGGGAGGAAGCCGGGCAACGCCTGGAGGAGAGGGAGTGGTTTGAGCGGCCGAGCGATCGGTGTGGATCAGGCGGCTTCGGTGGCGAGGTTGGTGAGCAGACCGTGGGCCGACTCGTTGCGGAGTTCGAGCGTGTACTCGCCAATGACCTGACCGTTTTCGCGGTCGCCGTCGGCGCTGAGTGGCTTGAACTGGAAGCTGCGGCTCTGCAGCGGCATGACATCGACGCGTGACGAGTCGAGGAAGAGCACGCAGTCGGCGGGCACCCATCGGCTGAGCACGACGCGGCACACGCCGAAGTCGGACTCGTAGACGCTCAGCAGGTCGCGGTAGCGCGTGTTGCGGGCGTCGTAGCCGCGGGCCGAGGCGATGAAAGAATTGATCTGGCGCTTCTGATAGCCGGAGACGACGATCGTGTCCAGGCCGCCCGAGGCGTTCTCCCAGATGGTGCGCATCGCCTGGTTGAGCGTGGCTTCGTCGAGCTGAGCGCCGGCGGCGTCGGTGACGTTGGTCGAGAGCATCGGGATGATGCCGTTCATGCTCCGGCGGACGGAGGCGGAGCCCTGCGCGTCGCTGGCGGGCGCGACGCCGTTGACGACGCAGTTTTCGAGGTCGCGGAGCAGCTCGCGCAGCCGTTCTTGCTTCTGGTAGTCCATCTCGTCGGCGACGCCGATCTGCTGAGCGGCGAGCTGGGAGCCGGAGACTTCGACGCCGGCGGTGAAGATCTGCGTGACGTTCTGGCGGCGGACACGGTTGGTAAAGCGGGCGGTTGGCGCGTCGTCGCCTTCGAGGGCGGCGTTGCCGAGGACGCGGAGGGCGTCGTCGTCGTTGATGCCCTCCACCGCCGTCGAGCCGTACCCGCGGACGACGGTCAGGTCGTTGTCGTTGACGGCCGTG
>JBCDIT010000027.1:0-6583 GCA_038748775.1 Planctomycetota bacterium | reverse complement strand
AGCGCGGCGGCGGCGAGTGCGGCGGTGCGGCTCTCGCTTGCTGGGTGCGTGCCGTGGCGGATGACCGAGCTGCAGCGGGTGCATCGGGCGACGTGCTTGGGCGGGACGTCGGCGACGGTGTGAACGAGGCCGCAGGTGGCGCAGGCGCGGAGGGGAGGCATGAGCACAGTCTACTGATTGGGCACGCGATCAGTCTGGTTGCGGCGTTGCGTCAGGGAGGCACTCGCGGAGGCGCCTCCATCGTTCGATCGTGGCCTCATCGATTTCCTCGCGGAGCTTCGAGACCGGATCTTGGTCATCGTGAAAGCTGTGACGCCAACGAGCCATGTAGCCCTCAACGCCATTTGGGAACGACAGTGATCCCCATCGCTCGCACTCTCGGACGAGATCCCCGTCATAAGGGCCGGCGTATGCGTCCATCGCGTGGTCCGGAAAGTCAGGAGAGACATCGGAGATCGAGCAGATGTGTCGGGTTCTGATGTCCATGGGATCAGAGAACACCTCGATGGCGTCGCGTGTAATCGGCGGGATCGGCCAACTGTCGCGCGAGTAACCGGGCATGATGCCGATCGGACGCCATCGGCCGTAGCGACACTCCCACGAGTTTGTATCGAAAAACCGCACCACCCTCGACTCACCCATGGTTTCAACGGCATCCGCATCAAACGGGTCAGGTGACCAGTAATCGAGCCCCAGCAAGACAAGGCTCTGAACCTGCCGATCCGGCTTCGCTCGGGCAACAAGCAGCACGCCGTAGCCTCCGCCCTGCATCGGGAACTCGATCAGATCTCCTTCTTCGACCTGGCGTGTGTACACCTCGCCGTCGCGATGCGTCGCGGACGCGAGCAACGACGCACGCGTGCGTCGCCAGTGGTCGACCACGGCAGCGTCGACCTTCTCGAATCCAATCACGCCGTCCCACGCCCCGGGACGGCGGCCGGTCTGGCTATCAACGAGAGCTTTCTCGAATGGCGCAGGCGTCGGCGCCATCTGGATCTCGCAGAGCCCGTCAGCATCGGCGTCATCGACCTGACAACAGGCCAGCAGCCGCATGCTGCCATCGTCTGCGAAGACCTCGGCAGCGAGTGCGTAGGGCTCATCGTCGTCCCAGCCCCGCTTGCACGGGTCGGCCGGGATGGGCCAGGCATCGGAATCGAAGTTCTCGATGGGCCCAAGCGGCTTCCATCGTTCGGCTTTGAATGGACGCAGACCGACGAAGCCGTGCCAGCAGGCCCCCCATTCTCCGAGGGGCGGGATCTCCCTGACCATCTCAAGCTCTTCAACCGGATCGGGGTGCACATAGCAGTAGCACGTTGGGAACTGTGTCTTCACGCTCGGCACGCGAGTAACGATGCACCGGAAGAACCCGACCTTGGCTGGGATCGCCCAGAGCGTGCCCTGCTGAGGGTGTGCCGGCTTCTTTACCATAAACTGAGCCTACTTGTTCTGCTTCGCCCACGAATCACGCAGCGTTACGGTCCGGTTGAATACGGGTCGGCCCGCGGCTTTCGTGTCAGGGTCGAGACAGAAGTAGCCCAGCCGTTCGAACTGGAAGACCGGGCCCAGCTCGCCGAGTTCGCTGTGAAAGATGCCGCGTTCAAGGGCGGACTTCGCGTCTTCGCCCAGCTCGGGCTCGAGTTTGGCGTGGGTGATGGTCTTGAGCGACTCGGGGTTGAGGTTCTGGGTGAAGCTCCAGTCTTCCCCGGCGTCCTTTGGGGCTTTGTCTGGCCGAGGCACGCTGAAGAGGCGGTCGAAGAGCCGGACCTCGGCGTCGACGGCGTGCTGGGCGCTCACCCAGTGCAGCGTGCCCTTGACCTTTCGCACCTTTCCTTCGGCGTCGGGCGGTGGCGAGTCGCCGCCCTTGGTCTGCGGGTCGTAGGTAGCGTGGATCTCGGTCACGTTGCCGGCGTCGTCTTTAACGAAGTCGGTGCAGGTGATCCAGTAGCCGAAGCGGAGGCGAACTTCTCTACCCGGCCCCAACCGAAAGAACTTCTTGGGAGGGTCTTCCATGAAGTCGTCGCGCTCGATAAAGAGCTCGCGCGAGAAGGGGATCTGGCGGGTGCCGGCCGAGTCGTCCTCGGGGTTGTTGATGCCCTCCATCATCTCGACGCGTGACTCATCTCCGTGCTCGTCCCAGTTGGTGATGACGACCTTCACCGGGTCGAGCACGGCCATGCGCCGCGGGGCGGCTTTGTTGAGGTGATCGCGGGCGACGTTCTCGAGCAGGGTGATGTCGTGCACGGCGTTGAACTTGGTGACGCCCACGCCGGTGCAGAAGCTGCGGATGGCTTCTGGTGTGTAGCCGAGCCGGCGCATGCCGCTGAGCGTGGGCATGCGGGGGTCGTCCCAGCCGGCGACGTGCTTGTCATCGACGAGCTGCTTGAGCTTGCGCTTGCTGGTGATGATGTAGCTCGGGTTGAGACGAGCGAACTCGGTCTGCTGGGGGTGATGAATTTTCTCGGCACGTTCTTTGTTGATCGCGTCGATGAACCAGTCGTAGAGCGGGCGGTGGTTCTCGAATTCGAGGGTACAGAGGCTGTTGGTGACGCCCTCGATGGAGTCTTCGAGGCCGTGGGCCCAGTCGTACATGGGGTAGACGTGGTACGTGTCGCCCGTGCGGTGGTGGGCGGCGTTGACGACGCGGTACATCACCGGGTCGCGGAGGTTCATGTTGGGCGAGGCCATGTCGATCTTGGCGCGGAGGACGGCCGCGCCGTCGCGCAATTCGCCGGCGGTCATCTTGGCGAACAGGTCGAGCGATTCTTCGACCGGCCGCTCGCGGAGCGGCGAGTTCTCGCCGGGCTTGGTCACGCTCCCCCGCTGCTTGCGGATCGTCTCTGGATCCTGCGTGTCGACGTAGGCGAGGCCCTTCTCAATGAGCTCGACGGCCCACGCGTGCATCTGCTCGAAGTAGTCGCTGGCGAAGAGCACGCCGGCGGTCGGGTCGGTCTCGGAAGCGCCCTGCCATCGGAAGCCGAGCCACCGGACGTCGTGGGTGATGGAATCGACGAACTCCTGCTCTTCTTTGGCTGGATTGGTGTCGTCAAAGCGGAGGTTGCAGGTGCCGCCGAACTCTTCGGCCAGGCCGAAGCTGACGCAGATGGCCTTGGCGTGGCCGATGTGCAGGTAGCCGTTGGGCTCGGGCGGGAAGCGCGTGGTGACGACGGTGCGGTCGCCGGGCTGGCCCCATCGGCCCTCGGCGATGTGCTGATCGATCATCTGCTGGATGAAGTGCCGGCGGTCGGCCTTCAGTTCACTGGCGGGTTCGCTAGAGGCGTTGTTGATCATGGCGATATGATATTCCTGCGCCATGGAGACAGCTTGCACCGGAAGGCGTGCTAGAGGCGCCGCGAGAGCTCTTCGCTCGAAACGGAGTCAGCGATCTCAACCGAGAGCAAAGCAGGCTTGGGTACGGGGCCCGTGCAGTAAATCACGACCCGCCATGCCGTCGGCACCCTCGTGTGCCGATGCCCATCCAGCGTCGTGAGAATTGAAAGAGGTTCTCCGCTGGCTTCACGATGCACAAGCCACGGGTCGTCGCTGTCGTCGTTGATTTGGCACTCGGGCTCAGCGATACGCACACCGTGCCGAATCAACCAGAGTCTGGGGCGAGCGACCTCGCGGCTGAGCATGAATGACCTCACACGCGGGCCGGCTCCACGAACAGACGCGACGCGAGCAAGCACGACGCGTTTCGACGTTGATGCTGGAAGGCCTGTGATCTTCCAACGTCCGCCGTTCTCGGTCGCCTTCAACTCCACGAGCCACAACGAGGCAGTCCCCGCTCGGACTCTCAGTGGCATGGCAAGAAAGTCGACCGCGCGACGCGAAAGTACAACAGCAAACACGAGCCACATGAGCACGCCCAGGCAGACGCCGATGACGTCGCCGCTTGGAGGCCACAGGCGAAAGGACATGTGTTTCGCGAAGGCGAACCAACAGCCGACGATTGCGACGAGCGCGATGCCAACCCAGAACAACCGTGAACACGCAGCGGGCAACCAGATCGAAAGAGGAACAGTCCTAGCCGACTGAACCTCGAACTGGCTTTCTCTTTCCATTTGCATGCCGAGTGAGATCTCCAACTCTCGCGTGTGGAGTGCTTCGTCAGTACCCCGCTTCGATCGACACAACGCGAAGGCCCATGGCGGCCGCGAAGACGTTGGCCTGCTCTGGCGCGATCACGGCACCGCGCAGCAGGTCGGGGTGGACGACGATGCCTTCGACGCGCGAGCCGCGGACGTCGGTCTGGCCGAGCTTGCTCGAGGCGAACCGGGCCTGGCGGAGGTCGCAGTTTCGGAAGACGACGCCGGCGAGGGTGGCCTCGTCGAAGTCGCACTCGCGGAGGTCGCAGCTCTCGAACCAGCAGCGTTCGAGGGTGGTGCCGAATGCGCGGGCGAGGCTGATCTGGCAGTCGGTGCAGCGGATGTCGCGGAGTGTTGCGCCGGAGACGTCGATGCCGACGAGTCGGCAATCACGCAGCTCGACGCGGGTGGCGACGAGGTCGGTGCAGCGCGTGTTCGACAGATCGCACGCGCGGAGCGTGGCGTCGCGGAGGCGTTTGGTGTTGAAGGACGCGTCGGGTCGGCAGCGCTCGAACGCGACATTGACCGATTCGTCGTCGCCGCCGACCAGCTGGTCGGCAACCGTGCGCTCGGCTGGCTCGGGGGCTTCGACATCGGTGCGGTTCAGCGGGTCTCGCATACGCGACAGCCTACCGCAACCCGCGTTCATTTAGGCGTTCGCCGCTTCGAGTGACGGGTAATCGGTGTAGCCCTTCTCGGTGCCGCCGTAGAACGTGTCCTGGTTCCACTCGTTGTACGGCCCGTCCTGCGCGATCCTCGTGGGCAGGTCGGGGTTCGAGATGAAGAGCTTGCCGAAGGCGATCGCGTCAGCCTTGCCGTCGGCGAGGCGCTGCTCGCCTTGATCGGCGTCGAGCCCGCCGTTGCCGATGTAGATCGAGCCGCCGGCGTCCTTGAACCTCGCGGCGATCGAGGCGTGGACCCGGTCGTTCTCGGCGTCCCGCGGCTGATCGCCGAAGGACTCGACGGCGTGCAGGTAGGCGAGACCGAGCTTGCCGAGCCCGGCGGCGAGATGGCCGAAGGTCTTCTCGGGAGTCGAATCGGCCAGGTCGTTGAACTGGCCCAGCGGGCTGATGCGATAGCCGACCCGGCCCGCGCCCCAGACATCGACGACCGCGCGGGCGACTTCCAGCGGGAAGCGGAGTCGGTTCTCGATCGGGCCGCCGTACTGGTCGTCCCGCTTGTTGACGCCGTCGCGTGTGAACTGATCGAGCAGGTAGCCGTTGGCGCCGTGGATCTCGACGCCGTCGAAGCCGGCGCGCTTGGCGTTCTGGGCCGCTCGGCGGTAGTCGTCGACAATGCCCGAAATCTCATCCGTTTCGAGCGCGCGGGGTTCGGAAACATCGACCATGCCCGAGTCCTTGTCGATATAGGTCTTGGTCTCGGCTCGGATCGCAGACGCGGACACCGGCTTCTGACCGTTCGGCTGAAGATCGACATGGCTGATCCGGCCGACGTGCCAGAGTTGCAAGAAGATCCGCCCGCCCGCGGCGTGCACGGCATCGGTGACCTGCTTCCAGCCCTCGACCTGGTCGTCGGAGTGGATGCCGGGGGTGAAGGCGTAGCCCTTGCCCTGCGGCGTGATCTGCGTCGCTTCTGCGATGATCAGGCCAGCGCCGGCTCGCTGGGCGTAGTACTCGGCGTTCATGTCTTGCGGCACATCGCCGGGCTGTGCGCTCCGGCTGCGGGTCAGCGGGGCCATGAAGACGCGGTTCGGGGCCTCGATCTCGCCGAACGTGATCGGGCTGAGCAGGTTCTGGTGTGTCGGCATTGGTGAGTCTCCTTCGGGTGGATGTCCGAGGCGAACCAAGCCAAGCCGCCCGGCATTCCAGAATCTAGAACGATAGTTCCATTATTTATTTTTCACCTCTGACGGCGGCGAGGAAGCGGTCGATCCGCGACAGGGCACGCTCGCGGCCCAGGGCCGACAGCGTCACCCCGAGCGGGGGGCTGACGGCGCTGCCGGTGATCGCGACACGGATGGGCTGGGCGAGCTTCCCGAGCTTGGTTTCGCGGGCCTCGCAGAACCAGGCAGCCAGCGCTTCGATCGCGTCGGGTGTGAAGTCAGTGAGTGTGTTCAGCTCGTCGCGAAACGCGGCCAGCAGTTCAAGCCCCGATGGCTCGCCCTTGAGCACGTGCTTCTTAACGGCCTTGTCGTCGTATTCGATCGAGTTGTGATCGGCGAAGAGGAACGCGATCGGCTGGCGGCACTCGCTGAGGACGGCCGCCCGCTGCTGGATCGCGGACGCGAGCATCAGCATCGTCTCGGCTGAAAGCTCGCCGAGGATCGCCTGGTCGTATCGCTCGGCCCACGTGCGCCACTGCAGCACAAACTCGGCCGGGTCCATCGCCTGGATGGTGTCGAAGTTGAACGCCCGCAGCTTGTCGCGGTCAAACTTGCTGGCGGTCTTGCCGACGCGGTCAAAACCGAAGTGCTGGTCGAGATAGGCCCGGTCGAAGCGTTCGAGATCCTTCCCATCGTCGGTCTTCACGCCCGGGTT
>JBCDIT010000026.1:0-7294 GCA_038748775.1 Planctomycetota bacterium | reverse complement strand
GTCGGCGTGCCCCACTCGTCGTAGTGCACGAACTCCGAGGTTCGAGTCCGCTCCGCCATCAGCGCGTTCTCAACCGCGTACGCCTCGACCATCGCGATCGTGCTGTTGAGGTGATCGGTGACGTGGAAGAAGTGCTCGAGCGCGGACCAACCATCCACGATCGGACCGCCGGTGCGATCGATCTGCTCGATGCGACGCATGACCGGGTCGTCGACCGCGCGGAGACCCCAGAACTGCTGCGCGTCGCGCGTGTGGGTCGAGTCGGCGGTCGCGGCCGGAGCGGTCGCGTCGTAGGCGTTGTCGATACGCTCCTCGATGATCCGCCACTGATCGTCGTAGTAGAACAGCGTGCTCGCGCCGACCCCGGAGCCCGGCGTCGACGGAACGAATGAAGCGGTTCGCCAACCGAGCGCGTTGTACTCGTAGCGTGAAACCATCGCCCAAGCGCCGTCGGCCGAGCAGACGTCGCCTGTGGGAATCGGGTCGAGCATGTCGACCTGGACGAGGCGGTTCCATGCGTCATACGTGAAGCGATAGAGCACGGCGTTCGGCGCCGCATTGGTGTTGATGTTCGGGTTGGTCGACGCAAAGTCGTCGAACGCGGGGCGGTACGCGAGTCTGATCAGGTTTCCGTTGTCGTCGTAGCACTTTGAGGTCTGCCCAGAACCTGTAAGCCCGGACGCCGATTGCAACTCGTTGGTGAAATTGAAGTCGAACGTGCCCGACGTGCTTGTCGACGTTCCGCCGGCGGGGGTCAGGATCGTCTGCGCGTTCGAGGTTGTGTTGCCGACCGCGTCGTGCCCGAAATCTCGTTCCCGGATCGGCCCTTCGGTCCGGGCCCCCGAGACGGAGGCAAATCGGAAACGATCCTCACCTGCGAGGCGGTCGAGCCCGTCGTAGGTCATCATCCGCTTGGACTCGAGACCGGACTGGGTGTTCAGCCGTTCATCGCGGCGGCTCAGCAGATTGTTGTCATCGTCCCACTCGTAACTGAACTGATGGTCGGGCCAGGGACGTTCGTTGCCGGTCGTCAGCGTCGATGAGAACGACTTCGGCGCCCAGGTGAGCAGCTTGATTCGACCGAACCGGTCCCACCCGGCATACTCGGCGGGCCCCGCCATTGGATCCCAGGCCGCGTCGGACGAACGCAGCCCGGAGGGTGCCGCGGTACGATCGGACGCGAGAATCTCCTGTGACGCACCGGTGTGGGTGACGTCGCCTGAATCATCGTTGGGCAGCAAGCGGGTGATCGCGGCCGTACCCAAGCCGAGGAACTCGTACGCGGCGATCGTTTGCGATCGCGGTGCGGTTGTGTCTTCGGTGGCGGCGAGCAACGCCTTGTCATCGGTGCTCAGGCTCAGTGGGTTCGACGCGGGCGTGTCGATGACCCGAAGGCGTGACACGCGGTCAGCCAACGCCCCAGGGAGATCGGGCGAAGCGGTCAATGTCGCAGGCGTGACGCCGCTCCAGTCGAGCGAGAACTGGGTCATCGCCGTTGTCGGGTACTGGTCCGCGTCGGTCGCGTCTCCGTAATCGAAGACCACGCGGGTTCCGGATGGGTACTGAAGGCCTTCGTTTCTTACCCGCAGTTGGTCGGGAACCAACGGATCGGTGCCGTACAACTTTCCGAAGGTGATCGTCCCCTGAGCGGACGTTGCGTTGCCGGCAGCGGGTCGGATGATCTGCGTGAGGTCCTTGAGGAACTCGCGGTCATCGTCGAAGTCATACACAACCAAACTACGAGTCGGGTTGCCGGCGGCAAGGGCCTGCTTCGATATCACTCGACCGAACTCGTCGAAGACCGTCCGCTGAGAGTCGATCTGGGCGTCGATCGACCAACCGGGAGCCGACGCGAATGTCAGGACGCGATCGTCGACCACGCGTCCGAGCTCGTCGAGGTCAAACTCGCGAACTGTGCCGTTCTGATCGCGGGTCTGGATCTGCTCGCCCGCGAGGTTGTACGCGTGACGAACGCTGTCCTGCACGGCGTTCGACGGTGTGCCGTCGACGTCGCTCGGGTAGTCGATCCCGAAGAGAATGCCGCTCCGCCTTGCTTGAGCACCGCTGGAGCCGAGTGGGGTCGTTCCGTCAAAGATGTACCTGTACGCGGTGATCTGTCTGGTGTAGGACCCTGCGCCGTCGGGAATGACGGCGGTCTTGGTCACAACGTTGTCGCCCTGGTCGTACCCGTAGACCGTGACGACATTCTCGTCACCCTTCAGGTCTCCCGCCGTGACAACCGCGCCGGTGCCGTCCACCGGGTACGCGATATCCGGATCGCTCGAGGCGATCATGACGGTGGCGCGACTGAGGTCGTCGTAGAAAGAGACGGATCGCTGCGTCGTCCGATCGGGACCCGAGCCCTGGGCCTGACCCTGGTCGGCCTGCACCGTCTTGTACCCGAGACCACGCTCGTTGTACCGGGTTTCTGTGACGCGCACGTCCGCTTCGTCGTAAACGGATCGCACGTCGTCGAGCGACGCGGTCGTGTAGTCGCGCGTGAACCGGAAACCCGGGTCAAGCCAGTTTGAACTCTGGTTACGCAGGAGCACCGCCGGGGCGGTGCCGCCCGTCTGCAGCGTGCCCGCCGCGGCGGTGCCGACTCCATGATCGATCGTCGCGACCTTTCGACCCGAAGCGTCGTAGGTGTGATCGGTGTACAAGTTGACATACGTGTCTTGCGATTCCGACGCTTCCGGCGCGACCCCCATGGAGTCGTATTCCTGCAGATCGTGCCGGCGGAGCCGCTTGATCTCGCGGAGGACAACGTTCGCCTGAGTGTCGTATACGAACTCGGTGGTTTCGAAGTCGAGGTTGCCGGTGTCGAAGGCCTGCTCGACGCCGCCGGCGCTGAACCAGGACACCGGTGAGGCCGTTCGGAGGTACTTCCCGTCAAGGACGGACACCTTGGTCGGACGCTCAAGACCGTCATAGGTTGTCACCGAAAGCGGACCGCTCGGACCGAACGCCGCGATGGTGTTCCCAGCGAGATCAACGAAGTTGTGAGTGACGAGCGTGTCGCCCGGCGTCCAGAGCGGGTTGTGCGGGGTCTCGGCCGTCTCGGTTCGAATCGCGATTCCTCGCGAGTCGAAGCGAGTGCGAGCGTAGCTCAGGATGTCATCCGTCGGCTGAGACGCCGCGGCGATAAACGACGAGTAGAGCGGATCGTTCAGCCCACTGAATGTAGAGAGATTGACCGCGACAGCCGCCTCTGAGACGGGGCGATCCAAGTTATCGAGCCCCAAGAGCCGAACGGGCCCGAACGATGACGTGGAGGTCGCGTTCAGGGCTTCGATGAACGGGGTCTCGAAGCGGACCCGGTTGAAAGCGTCGTGTCCGCGGAGCGACCAGCGCGTCACGTCCGGGCTCGACGAAATGACCTGCTGGACGACCGTCGGGTTGCCGTCGCCCACGAAGTCGCGATCATCCATATCCGACGTGATGCCGGAGACCAGCGTTGCCAGCGAGACATCGTAGAAGGTGAGCGTCTCACCCTCGCGGACGGTATCGGGCTGCCCGGCGGGGTTGATGAAGTTCCGGATCGGGCGATCCCGAACATCGAACTCGGTCTCGTGACGGTTTCCGTACGCGTCCGTCTTCACGGACAAGCGACCAAACTCGTCAAACTCGAACTCCTCGACGTAAGCCGAAGACGGGGTGGCGAGATCCGGGTACCTCAGCGTTTTCTCGATCTGACCACCGGAGTCGTACTCGTGCTCGGTCCGGGACAGCTCGAAGAACGCATCGGTCGGGTCGGAGAGCCAACGTTCCAGCGTCAAACCGGCGAGACCCGATTCGGGGCCGAAAGTGCTCAGCGAGAACCCGGCCACCGAAGTATCGACGAGGGAGGCGGTCGGGCGGTACTGGCTCGCCTGAAGGATGTTCATGGAAGCCGACGCCCACTGCTTCGTGATGGGCCCCGAGAACTGCTCAAGCGAACGCTCGACGGCTCCGGCGGTCGCGCCTGAGCCGGGTGTGCCGGCGGACGAACCGAGGTCGATCTGCTGGGGATACTGCGTCACGGTGAGGTACGAGACGTTGGAGTTGCCGCCTGCGATCGCGGGCAGCGTTTCCATGCCGAATTCGGTGAAGCTCGTTGCGCCGCTCTCGTCGCGGGCGAAGCGGACACGCCCCGCAACATCGGGGAGTGTCACAGATACGAGCGACCCGCCATCGGCATTCCGGTCGTTGATCCCGCTGACGCTGGCGTTGCGACGCTGCACTGTCTGGACGCCCGTGGCACTGTCGTACCCGAACGACGTGACCGAGAACTTCGGTGCGCCGTCGATGTCTCGCCCGCTGAGTCCGGCGATCCACTCCGGGTCGCCGCTCGGCGAGAGGGAGGTGATCGTCCTAAAGCCACCGTTCGGTTCGAGCGTCGGACTCGAAGAATACAGATCGCCAAACACCGACGTCCCGTCACCCGTCAGTGTCGTCTCGATGCGAGAAACCTCGGCGAGCGGACTTCCATCAAGGATATCGAAGTCACTGGCTGACAGAGCGCGATTCGCGGTGTACAGGTTGTCGACGATCGATGACACAAACGCAGCGCCGCTCCCGCCGCCGCTGAAGTAACCGTCGTACGTCGTTTCACGGAGGACCAGATCGGTGCGGCCGTCGATGGAACTCTCCGCCACGTCGGGGATGACGTACTGGATCTCGCTCGTCACCCACCCCGCGTCAGCCAGGTCCATAGGGCCGTTGGCAACGCTCGCGGGTTCGCCGGCGACGTACGGATCCGTTCTGACCGCCGGACCCTCGGCCCGCGCCCGCCGGATGGGGCGTCCGATCTCGTCGAACTTCGTGATCTCGACGAGCCCGGGTTCCGACTGCGGGACGAACCCGACGTCGTATAGACCGTTGCCGTCATTGCGGATCTGAATGACGTTGGGCCGTCCGGGAACATCGCTGCCCGGGAAGTCGCTCGTCCCCAGCGTGTTGCTCTTGGCGAGACTCTCGACCGTCGACGGGTGGTAGACCGCCCCGCTCTTTTTGGCGTTGTTGTTGAACGCGTGCACCGTGGCCCACGTGCGGCCGGCGCCGCCGTACTCGACGATCTCCTCAGCGACGGCGAACTGGTCAATGATCTCCTCGAAGCCCTGGCCCGCCGCGACGGAGGCGTCGATGGTATCCATCTCGTCGTTCTGCTCAGTGAAGAATGAGCGCAGCCGAAGGGACATGGAGTGACTGTGCGTCGAGCGGTAAAGCGCGGGCGCACCGGTCGTCCGGGGGTTCACATCGAGCGCACCTAAACTCGTGACGTCCACGTCGTTAGCACCGCGGAACTCGAAGATCTCGGTCACAGCAATGTTGTCGATCGTTCGGGATCGCGCCAGGGCGATGTCTTCTTGCAACCCCGACAAGGGCGTGGGCAGGAAAGCAAACGTCGACGGCGTCGAACCATATCGATACACGAGCGTGTGCGAACTGTCATCGCTGCTACCGCATCCACAGCCGCTCCGAACGATCTGAGACTTGATACGACCCTCGAGAGCGGCCCCCTCGTTGCTATCCCAACCCCATTGGTCTGCGATGCTGTCGAGGTCATCTGCGGTCACAGGCTGGCCGAGGATGTTTCGCTTCGTCGAGTGGTAGTACTCCATCTCTTTGGCCGCAACATCTCGGAGCTTGCGTCCACCGAAGATATCGCTGTCGTCCGTGGCGAACGCGATGTACATAGCCGCGTAACGGACTCGGGCAGCTTCGATCGAGGCCTCTTCGCCGACCTTCGGCGTGGGGAGTGTGCCGCCCTCTGCTGAGATGCGCGACGTCAAGAACCCGCCGGGGGCGAACGCCTGCTCAGCGAACCACTCGATGGTCTCCGGATCGTACTGCGACTTGAGTTGTCCACCCGATCTGTTAAACGCGAAGGTATCGTGATACCGCATGACCTGGTAGGTCTTGTGGTACTCCGTCGAGGAAGATGGCCCGTAGCCGAAGTCGATACCTGGAACCGGGGCGTTGAGCAACTTCGACTTCTCAACGAGCACCAACGCGGGGAGGTTGAGCGTCGTACCACCCTGCTCGATGACCAGCGCATTGCGGAACAATGGAGCGTACGTCTGAGACGGGCCTGTGGCCGTGATCACGGGGTCTGGAGTGTCGACCGGGCCGAGCTCCGGCATGAACTCCTCAACACGGTTGTGAGCCATTGTCGAGTACAGGTAGCGGACTCGCTGCGTGACGACGGACCCGTTGCCGAACGATGGATGCGCACGTTCGACGTTGATCTCTTTCACACGGTTGACGCCGCGGCCCGTGTTGTCCGAGATGTCCCAAACAAAGTTGATTTGTGCTGACTCCGATCCATCAGCCGGCTTGCAAGTGATAGACGACAAGAACCAGTTGGTTTCCTCGTCATCGAGCGCTCGCTCGTAGAAGTAGTCGAACTCGTTGCCGAACTCATCTTTCTGAAGCTCGATTCGGCCGTACGGCTGCTTGGTGAGATCCGGATCTGTGATTGGAGCGCCCTCGATAGACCTAAGGTGCTTTGCCGGGATTGCTGCGTAGTAGGTTGTTAAACCGCCGGGCTGGACATGCGCGAGGTACTCGGGTGCATCTTGAACCAGCTGGAAGCGCATGCGATACACCAAATCGTTCCGAGCCGTAAGTGGGCGGAACGGAACACCCTCATCGATGAGCGGACGGCCCGGAAGAAACCAGTTGGTATCCGCAAGGTTGTGATGAAGCCCCTGGGCCGCAAAGTCAAGCCTCGGGTCAAGGAACTTGGTGGAGGCTTCTCCTGGAACGGACGTCAGGGTGTAGTGGTCAGGGTACTGCGCGATCCCCTTAAGAATGCCTTGCTTTCGCCCAACCCGCTCGTGGGAGTACGTCGTCATGACCGCGTCAGTCGAGAGGTACCAACCCGGCCCGATCGAGATGGCCGCCCCCGTGTTCGTCAGCAGACCACCGGTGAGGTGACGGCTGATGACGAAATCGCGTCCTGGCAAGGGCACAACGATGTCGGCGTCGGCTTCGGACTTGAAGCCGGCCGTGGTGAGGACCGGACACCCGGAGTACGGACTCGAGCCGAAATTCTGCTGCTCGTTTCCTGGATGCCCGCCCTCCTCAAGGGCGCCGCCGCCCGTTCCATTGCCGTTTCCACCGCCACCGCCACCGCCACCGCCACCGCCACCGCCGCCACCGGTGCACACTGGGCACGCGTTGGCTGGCGGATACGGGCCGTTCGGGTCGGGAATGAGGTAGCACGCACCGGGGTTCTCTGAGTCGGGAACCTCGATCCAACCTGTCGAATCGACCACAGGGTTGGGTTCCGCATCCTTGTCAAGGATGT
>JBCDIT010000025.1:0-8258 GCA_038748775.1 Planctomycetota bacterium | reverse complement strand
GTAGTACGTCTGCTCGGTCACACCCAGCAGCTTGCACACCACGGCGACCGACGAGCCCTTGCCCAGCTCGACCTCCGCCTGACGCAGCTTGGTCACGATCTCCTCAGCCGAATGACGCTTCCTGCCCATGATGACTGCCCTACTTGGTCGACCCCGAGGCTAACGATCAGGGTGGACCGGATTGGAGGGGGCAGGTCACTCGCCGAAGCGGCGGGTTTAGCAACCGGGTCGGCGCGCAGCGATGCGCTGCCGGGACTGTCCGCCGGCCGCGGTGTTGAGGAGGCGACCGACGCACCGGCTTCACCGAGCGGCATGATCAGATTCCCGCCATCTCGAGCAAACGGGTGAAGACTGTCGACGGGTCCGCGTCGCAGGCTCGGGCCCATTGCGCGAACTCGATCGGCGTGAGACGCCGGCCTCCAGATTCGGAGCGGTGGATGAGGGTCTGGTCCATATCGAGTCTCTCGGCGAGCGCTTGCTGTGTGAGCCCGGCATCCGTCCGCATTTGCCGAAGCAGGTCACACACATGGCGATAGGCGGGCGCGTGCTGCGCACTGGGTCTTCGTGCCATGTTGGCAGGACACACCACCCATGCTATTATGGCACAATGCCATAATAGCATGGTACATCGCCCCCGGCAAGCCGCTCTGCGAGAAGCCGTGGACTTCCAGAGGATTGGCTCGGCGTGGCTTCCGGCAGCAGTGCCGTATCGGCCCAAGCCGCTTCCGGAAGGCCGCGCCGACGGCGATGGGCGTACCTTTCGGCGCTCTGAACTCGAGCCCGTCGCTGGTGGTTCTGCCAGCACGACCGTGTGTGGGCCACACCAGCCGGCGCGTCTCAGGACTGACCAGTGAGACGCGAGTCGGGCCTTCGTCTGCGGCGGCAGAGCGCGCATCACCTTCGGCGAAGCAGATCCGCCTCCGGTATCTCGGTGGTTCGGATCACCTCATCCCTGCTTCCGGTGGTGCTTGGCGTGCGGAGCGGACCCGGCGGCGGAGTTCGGACATGTGCGAGAACTCGTGTCCTCGCCGAAGAGGCGGGTATGAGCGCCAGGCCAAAGGTCTCCGCCGGGACCGACTGACAATCAGAGTGCTGCGGAGGTTGGGATCACGCTACCTCCGCTCGTGCCCGTTCCTGGTCGTTCGTTACGGAGCATCTCGACGCGAAGACAGATTCTTAAACTCCGTCACGCGCAACTCCGCGTTCGCGAGCTCACGGGCTCTCATGTTCTTCGCGATTTGTTCTTCGAGCCGCAGGATGGCCTCCGTCCCACCGGTGACCATCGGTTTGGCTTCCTCAAGGCGGCCTTGGTACGCGATCGCTAACCCGAGCAGGCTTCGCGCGCGGTGTGTGAGCCAATGGTCAGCGTTAATCGACTCTCGAAGAGCTAGGCACTCTGCGAACACCGCCTCGGCGTCGGGCGACTTTCCTTGGGCGAGGCGGCAAAGCCCGAGTTGCTCCAGCGTTTGAGCGATCGCTGCGGCTCGGGGGTCTCGCTCATCTCGTCGATCTACCAGTAACGCTTCGGCGACGATTTCGGCCTCCGGAGCTCGTCCCGAAGCAAGCAGTGCATCGATGTAGTTCGTCGACAGCGACTGGCGGATCTCGCTGCTGCTCTTGAGCAACCTCAGCGAAGTCTCGTAGTACGCAGCGAGAATCGACTCGGCTTCATCGAGATGACCGAGATCGAGCAGCACACGTGCGTGGTTGTTCCTCGCCATAATCGACCGGGGATGCTCGTCGCCATACTCGGTCGCGAATAGTGCAACCGATCGGCGGGCCATGCGTTCCGCGTCAACGATCCGGCCTGCCTTGAACATTGATGTCATCAGGTTGTTTAACGCAGTGATGGTCTCGCTGCTCGATTCGTCGATGCCGTCTGTCGCTGCCAGAGCGAAATACTCGTCGAAGTAGCGAAGTGCTCGATCAGGATCCTTGGCGTACACGGCCAATGATCCGAGTTCATTCAAGCACCTCCGTATAAGCTGTCGGTCACCGTTCTTGCGGGCGCGCCGGAGCGCATCGCGTCCGAGACGGTCGGCATCTTCCATCCTCGCCATCCCGCGGTACGATCGACTGAGCCGGGAAGCTGCACGGATCGTGTAGCGGTGGGTTTCGCCGTACGTTCGAGTGCAGCGATCGAGGAGGTCGTTCTCGATGAGCATCGCGACATCCTCGAATCGCTCCGCACCGAGATACCAGTTTGCCAGTTGGAGTTCAGTGGAGACTGTCTTTTGGTGCGTTGGTCCCCGAGATGTGTGATGCTGTTCTGCGGCGCGTTCTAGCTGGGCTACTGCGTCTTCGTAGCGACCGAGTTCGCGTAGAATGTCACCGAGTCCGACTCGGATATCCGCCTCCACAGCCGGATCATCTGAGTAGGACGCGTCAGCAAGACGCGTGGCGCGCCCGACGATCGCATCAGAGATGAGAGCTCTGGCGAGGTTCGTCGGATTGACCGAGCCGAGCACACCCTCCGGATGAAACGGTGGTGGATCTGATGAGTTGGATTCTGAACTCTTCAAGGTGCGCGCGTATTCATCCGTGATGATTCGCTCGAGATCCCGTCCGAGGTCGTCGACATCCATCTGCATGAGCAGCCGGGCCTGGAACTGTGAGACTCGATCAGACCGAGCGGTAGCGATTTGCGCCGCGTCTCGCTGATCGGCGACGCGTCCAAGGAGCACCGCCGTCGTGACGAGGCCTGCGATGAGCATGGCGGTGGTTGCGCCCATACCGGTCACGAGAGTTCGGTTACGCTGTGCGAACTTGCGAAGCTGATAGAAAGTGCTCGGCGGATGTGCGAGCACCGGATCGCCGCGGAGATAGCGTCGAAGGTCCTCGGCGAACTCTGCGGCAGATGAATACCGACGTTCACGGTCCTTGTCGATGGCTTTCGCCACAATTGTCTCAACGTCACCGCGCAGCGCCGGTACGACCGTTCCGAGCCGGGGCGGTTCGTCTTCGGCCACGGCCCGTGCCGCCTCTGTGATCGGTCGCCCGGTGACGTCGAGCGGAGGTGCCCCTGCAAGAAGTGAGTACAGGATGACTCCGAGCGAGTAGACGTCGGTTCGTGTGTCAAGATCGTCCTGGTGTCCCAGCAGCTGCTCCGGGCTCATGTAGGCCAAGGTGCCGAGTAGCACGCCGTTCGCGGTGTTAACCGTCGCTGATGTTCGGGAGCCCTCGATAAGGCGTGCGATCCCGAAGTCGAGGACCTTCGGTTGGCCGAGTCCTCGGAGGTCTTCGCGTGAGTTCGTTGATCCCGCGCCGTGTTCGGGATTGTGAACGAGGATGTTGTTGGGCTTCAGGTCTCGGTGGATCACGCCGCGTTGATGCGCGTGATGTACCGCGTCGCACACTCGGGCGACAAGTTCGATGCGTTGTCGGTGGCTGAGTCCACGTTCGCTCGCATCACGATCCAGCGCCATCCCGTCGATGTGCTCCATGGCGTAGTAGGGTGTTCGGTCGCCGCGGATCATGGCGCTGGCGGCTCCGTATATCCGCGCGATGCCGGGGTGCTCGAGCCGACCCAGCACGTCCGCTTCGCGACGGAAACGCCGCATGACTTCCTGCGACGCAATCCCTGGCAGCACTACTTTCACGGCAACGCGACGTCGGGGGTACTGCTGCTCTGCCTCGTAGACGACACCCATGCCGCCTCGTCCGATCTCGCGGAGAACGTGGTATTCACCGATTCGCGTCGGGGCGCGTGTCTCGGACGCATCGAGCAGATCCGCCGCGAGCACTTCGGCACCGCGGCCCGGTTCGAGCGCGATGTCATCGTCTTTGCTGTCTTCCCGAAGCATCTGCTGGACGGCCTCGCGTAGCGATGGGTTGTGCTCGCACAGTCTGTCTACGGCCGCGGCTTGTGCGTCGGGATCGAGGTCGCATATCTCGTCGAAGATCTCGAACGCCCGGCGGTCGCGATCGATGCTCACCTGCCATCTCCTGAGAGGCGCGGCTTCAGCCACGCTCGGCATCGCCGCCACGCCCGCTCCACGCTGGAGAGGGACACACCGAGTTCTACCACCACCTGTTCGTGGGTCAGCCCACCGAAGTATCGGAGTTCAACCACGCGCGCACCCTCTTTGTCGATCTCGCTGAGGCGGTCCAACGCTTCTTCGAGCGCGAGAACGTCGACGATGGAGGTCGATGAGGGCGACTCGATCAGGGTTGCTTCGACGCGGTGCGCCTCGCCGCCGCGTTTCTCGGCGCGTTTGGCGCGCGCATGGTCGCGGAGGATGTGTCGCATCGCGGTTGCCGCGACGGCGCAGAAGTGCGCACGGCCTTGCCACTCCTTATCCGTATTGCCCACGAGCTTGAGGTATGCCTCGTGAACGAGCGCGGTGGGCTGAAGCGTGTGGTTGCTTGGCTGTCCGCGGAAGTAGCTGCCCGCGGTGGCCCTGAGCTGGGCGTACACGATCTCAAGCAGACGCTCGACTGCTTGCCCGTTGCCGCCTTGGGCGTCGCGGATAAGCACCGTGACGTCGAGGGCTTGCGCCGGGTCGGCCGGAACTCGGTCGGGACCGTTCACCATCGAAGTGTACATCGGGCGTTTGCGGGTACGCGTTGTGTTCGTGTCCCGAGTCTCGCGAAATCTGACATTTGCTGAAGGTCGGCAGTGGACCGGAGCGTGAAGGGGGCGTGGGGCGCGGGTGCGCCCGGAGTCGAGGGTTGAGGTCTTCGGGAAAGGTTCGGAAATGACCAAGGCGCGGCATCGGGACGGGTTGTTCGGCGGGGCGCTGATGGTCGCGGGGATGTCCGCGGCCGTGGCGACCTCGGCGTTTGGGCAGTGCGTGCCGCAACTCGGCACGGCGATCGAGGTTCAGAATTACGCCGTGCCGGGGTTGCCCGTCGGCCCAACCGTCGACGGCATCGCCGCCGGGAACGGCCTGTTGCACGCGGCGATTTCGAGCTACGCCTATGTAGGGGACGGCTACGTCTACTCCCGCGTGCTCCACACGTTCGACGTCTCGGACCCGGCCAACGCGACGCTGATCGCGAGCTGGGACTCGAACGATCGGCTCGGCTTCGATATCGCCGTGCAGGGGACGACGCTCGTCACGCGGCAACTGGGAGCATCGAGCGCCATCGAGACGTTCAACATCTCCGATCCGTCGAACGGCGTCCCGCTCGGCTCGCTGGACCTGGGGGGCGGTCCGGTTCGGAAGATCTACGACTTGGGGTCCGCGATCGCGGTGGTCAGCCGGTTCCCGTCCGTGGTGCACACGGTCAGCCTTGCCGACCCGTTCAACCCGGTGCTGCTCGACTCGCTGCCGATCGCGGCGATCCGCAGCGTGCTCGACCCGATCGGCGACCCCGCGCTCGGGATCCTCCCGCTGTTGGTCGGGAACGGTGGGCAAGAGTCGATGTTGCTCGTTGACCTGCGGGACCCGGCGTCGATCTCGGAGCTGAGCACGACGCCGAGTGTCCCGGGGCAATCGATCGAGATCGCCGGGAACACCGCGATCGTCTCGCTGCAACGGTCGTTCCGGCTGTTCGACGTCACCGACCCGACCTCGCCGCAGGAGATCGCGACGATCGACCCGCCCTTCGACCCGGCGAACCCGGTGCAGCCTAGCGGGGACAATTTTGATCTCAGCCGGCTGACCACCAGCGGGACGGTGCTCTACGCGACCGACACCGATAACGACACTGACGACTCCAGCGGCGCGACGTTCGTATTCGATTTCGCCGACCCGCTCGCGCCGACGCCCCGGCCGGTCATCCCGAGGGCCCCGTTCAGCGGCGGTGGGAATGGTGAGTTGACCGTCCGCGACACCTTCGCCGCCCCGGGCCTGCTCATCCGAGAGGGTGTGCAGTCGATCGCGATTGCCGACATCTCAACCTGCGCCGTGCCCCCCGAGGTCATCGTGTTCACGCCGGCGGCGATCGCCGACGAGGGGGGCGACCCGGTGGAGCTCAACGTCGTGGCGAGCGACGCGCTGGTCTACCGGTGGTCGAAGGACGGCGTCGAGCTGACCGACGACGCGACCTTCAGTGGGACGCAGACGCCCACGCTGACCGCGGCGGCGGTTGCTGAGGCCGAGGGCGTGTACACGTGCGAGGTGACGAACGCGGACGGGTCGGACACGTCGGGCCCGGCGGTGGTCGCGATCCGGACGAGTGGCGGGTCGCTTCCGGGGTGCAGCCCGGCGGACCTGATCGCGCCGTTCGGCGTGCTCGACCTCACCGATATCGACACGTTCATCGCGAGCTTCCTGGCCGGCTGCCCCTGAGCGGGGCCCGATCGTTGGCCGCACCCCCGATGCATACGAGCTCCCCGGAGCGATACAAGGAGTCCCCATGATCCAGGCATCAACTCCCATGAAAGCCCTTTTCGGCGGCGCGCTGTACGCGGCGGGCCTGGTTTCGAGCGTGGCGAACACGGCCGATGCGCAATGCGCCGCCCAGGTTGTCGACTCAGTTCCGGCCGACGCCTACGGCGTCTTCATCCCGGGCTATCCCGCGTACTCCACGAGCTTCCAGTTCCGGCAACTCGAGTTCGACAGTGATCGTATCGTCGCGTTGTTCCGGACCGACGCCTATTCCGGCCCACCGAACTACGTTCGACGTGCCGAGGACTCGTTCCTGACCTTCGACACGTCCGACCCGGCGGATCTGCAACCCGTGGGTCGATGGGATATCGGGCGTGAAATCGACGACGAGATCGGGATCGGGCTCGCGGGCGACGTCCTTGCGGTTCCGAGCAGCGCGGGCGGCGTCGATCTCTACGACTTCAGCGACCCCAATGCGCCAACGCTGGTGAATCAGTTGGTCAGCGTTGACAATCTCGCAACGCTGCGGCGGCTCTCCGCGTGGGGAAACAAGGTCATCGTGGCAGGCGAAGCGGATACGTTCGATCAGTGGCGGGTCGCCGTCATCGATGTTTCTGAGCCCACGGCCCCGATGGTGGACGCGGTCAGCGTGGGGCCCGTGATGGGCAGCTCGCCCGACTTCACGACGCCGATCGACGGGGTGCTCCCCGTGTTCCTGAGCGACCGAGTCACGCTGATCGACGTGCGCGGAGCCGAGCCTGTTGTTCTGGGGGTCGTTGCCGGGACGTTCAGCGGGCCGTCCGGTGCGATTGTCCGCGACACGCTGGTCTTGCGGGACTCGGCAGGGGAGCTCCCGGCGTTCGATATCAGCGACCCGGCGAACCCCGTGCCGCTGCCGACGTTCGTCCCGCCCGATATGCCCCAGAACTTCACGTCGTTTGAGCAGCTCGTGACGTTCTCGCGAGTCGGCGCGAACCAGTTCTACGTCGCCGACTACACCGATCCGGCGAATCCGTTCGTCGCCAGTGTGATCGACGTCGGCACTGTGTCCGCGGATGCCGTTGCGGACGATCGCGGCTTTGTGTTCCGAGCGTCGTTTAGCCAGCTCGAGGTCATCGCGACCGGCGACTGCGCGACGCCGACGATCCGGAGCTTGTCGCCCGGCGGCGCGACCACCGTCGGCGGCGATCCGCTCGTTCTGCACGTCGATCAGATCAACGGGTCGAGCTTCCAGTGGATGCTCGATGGGGGGATCATCACCGACGGACCGCTCTACTCCGGCACGACGACGCCAACGCTGACGGTGTCCGCGGATCTCGCGGCCGCTGGCCTGTATTCCGTCGTGGTCAGCAACACGGGAAGCTCAACCATCGCGAGCGAGTCGATCGTGGCGATCCGCGGAAGTGACTGCGGTGTGGGAGACACAGCCGCTCCGTTCGGACTGCTCGATCTTGGTGACATCGACACGTTTATCGCTTCTTTCATCTCCGGCTGTCCTTGATTTCGGTCCGTCGCTCCATTCGATCGAAAGAACGGTCGGCGCTCGCCCTCGAGCGCTCGCTGAGTCGCACCGACGATCGATCGCTGATTCGGGGTCGTGGGGAAGGCAGCCGGGGCCGGGGACGGAGAGACTCTTTGCCGCATGAGTAGCGGACGAGCGAGATGGTTGGACGGACTCGCCGCGAGCCTCGCGTCCCGATCGAAGCTCGCAGCCGTACGCAGCTCGTCGTCCCCCGGATCCCACCCGTGTTCGGTCCTTGCAGGCGGGCCAGGAGATTGTGGGCTCCTTCAAGCGGCGTTTCTTGGCCGTTCGACGAGGCCGATCACCGGATAGCACAGCCATGGATCGCCTCGCACGCACCTCCGCTCGAGTCGCAGCGTGGGTTCGACACCTCCTTTCTGGAAGTACCGCGTTGCCTCGAACGGCGGAAGACCATCTTCCGCCTCGTTCGGTGTCAGGATATCGTGGGCAGTATGGGGCTT
>JBCDIT010000024.1:0-13480 GCA_038748775.1 Planctomycetota bacterium | reverse complement strand
GATATCACGACGCTCCGTGTGCTCTGGAAGCACGTCGAAATCGCTGCGATTGTCGATGGCTTCACGCGCAAGATCATCGCCTTGAAGGCCTTCGGGCACCGGCCAAGTTCGGGAGATCTCGCGGAGCTTGTAGAGGACGCGACCGATGAAGCGGGACATGGTCCCCGATACCTCGTGACAGATCACGGCGGCCAATTCCGTCGGCGCTTCCGTGCAGCGGTCGAGGAACTGGGAATCACGCACGTCCGCTGCCAGGTCCGCACATGGCACCTGAACGCGAACGTCGAGCGGGTCTTTCGGGACATCAAGGCGTGGGCTCGAAGAACACCTCTGCTGCCGCAAGCCGATGCCGTGCAGGCAGGTCTTGATGCGTTCCGGGATTGGCATAACGGCTTCAAGCCCCATGCTGCCCACGATATCCTGACACCGAACGAAGTGGAAAAAGGTCTTCCGCCATCTAAAACGACCCGGTACTTAGAGAGAGGAGGTGTCGAACCGACGCTGCGACTCGAGCGGAGGTGCGTGCGAGGCGATCCACGGCTGTGCTATCCGGTGATCGGCCTCATCGAACGGCCAAGAAACGTCGCTTGAGGAACGCACAATCTCCTGGCTCGCTTGCAAGGACCGAAGACGGGCGAGTTCAAGGGAGCAAATGGCAATGCTCGACCAGGAGCTTCGACGGAGACGCGGAGCACGCGGCGGGCGTATTCAACGCCCTCGCTCGCCCGCTACTGGCGTATCGGTTCGCGGCCGCATGAGAGTACGGTCTAGCATGACGGGGGTGGCACCGTATAATAGCCGTCTGGAGGATGTCGGGCGTGTGAGTTCGCGCGCCGACGACCACAGGCGCCGATGGATACCACCAGCCGCTTTCAGACGTACTCGCCTTCCGGACCGATCAGCTCGTTCGTTGACTTGCTATGGCACGTCGATGGCTCGGCGCCTGCTCCAAAACGGGAACTGGTACTTCCGTCGGCATCCGTCGAGATGGTGATCGCGCTCCACGATGCGCCCTACCGGCTCCTAGACGCCAAGGGCGATCGGGTCATCGCCAGTACCTTCGGAGGTGTCGTGTGCGGGCTGCGCACTTCGCCCGTCGTGCTGGATCTCGACTTTGCACACCGTGACATGGGCGTTCATTTCAAACCCGGGGGCGCCGCCGTGGTCCTGGGGTTTCCTGTTGATGAGCTGAGTGCTGTTCACATCGACTTCACTGATGTCCTCGGCCCTCAGGCGGGGGCTCTTCGAGTTGAGCTCGGCGATCTTCCCACAGCGCGCGAACGCTTCGTGTGCCTCGAGAAGTTCCTTACGCGGCGGCTGCTGGAACGTCGAAGTGCCAATCTCGATTGTCGGGTAGTTCACAGTGCGATTGAGCGCTGTGCACAATCCCGCGGTCAGTGCGATATCACGCGCATTTCGAAAGAACTTGGGTGGTCGACCAAAAAGCTCCGATCTCGATTCGCGGCACAGGTCGGTACATCTCCCAAGCGATTCTGCCGCATCGTTCGGATGGAATCGATGCTGCATCGGTTGGAGTCCAGTCTGATTCTCGGTACGGGAGCGGGACTGGCGGCCGAGTTCGGCTACTTCGATCAATCCCACATGATCCGTGATTTCCGGTCGCTGACGGGTATGACCCCGACCGAGTACCAGCGATGGGATGGCAAAAACTTCAACCACCTGCCGCTCTAGGGACTTTTTTACAATACACCCCGTGCCGTCGATGTCACCATGCGGTCCGCGTCGATCGGAATCGGAGGTATCACGATGTCATCCCGTGTGGCCTTTTCCCACGTGGCACGTCCGGCGGTCACGATGCTATTCTTGAGCATCTTCGGCTGCACGACACGCCCTTTCCCATCTCCTGCGATGACAAGCGAGCAACGAATGACCGATCAGCCAAAGTTACCACATCACGAAATTAACTACATCGAGATCACAGTACCGGAAGTCGCCGCGGCCAAGCGGTTCTATGGGCGTGCTTTCGGCTGGGAGTTCAACGACTACGGACCAACGTATGCGGGGATCAAGAAGCAGTCTGGCGGAGAAGTCGGTGGCTTCACGGAGGGAGAGCGTGTCACCGGGGGGCCACTGCTGGTCTTGTTCTCGCAGGATCTCGAATCAAGTCGCAACGAAGTCCAGCAAGCCGGGGGGAAACTGACCAGGGACATCTTCTCTTTCCCGGGCGGGCGGCGTTTCCAGTTTACGGATCCGTTTGGCAACGAACTGGCAGTCTGGTCGTACTGACGGAGCGGCATTCGTGGCGGCAGGCGAGCGACCAGTGGGCCGGCTGCCATCGGTGCGGAGCGGGTCACTTGACCGACGGTGAAATGCAAAGCCAACTCCAATAAACTTAGGTGTGGACAACGAACGGGCCATCACCCGCCTCCTCGACGCCGCCTCAGAAGGCGATTCCCGCGCCGCGTCTGATCTGCTCCCGCTCGTGTACGACCAGCTCCGTCACCTCGCGGCCGCTCGCATGCGCCGTCTGGCACCGGGGCAAACCCTCGAACCGACGGCGCTCGTCCACGAGGCCTACCTCCGGATCATCGGCGACGAGGACCCCGGCTGGGAGAACCGTGGGCATTTCTTCTTCGCCGCGGCCCGGGCGATGAAGAACATCCTGATTGAGCAGGCCCGGCGCAAGGCGGCGCTCAAGCGGGGCGGCGACCGCAAACGCGTCGACCCTGCGAGCCTCGATTCGGCCATCGCCGCCCCGTTCGAGGACATGCTCGTGCTCGACGAGGCACTCGAGGCGCTCGAAAACGAGAAGCCCCGGCTCCACCAGCTCGTCCTGCTCCGGTTCTTTGCCGGGCTGTCGATCCCCCAGACCGCGATGGCGATGGGCGTCAGCGAACGCACTCTCGAGCGAGACTGGAAGCTCGCCCGGATTCGCATCGCCGAGCGGCTCGACGGGTGGAACGAGTCGCTGCCCGACTGACGCACGGCGGGCCTTCGCGGACGCCGAACACCCCAACAGCGGCTTTTTGCCCGTTCGAGCAGAAGTTTCTGTCGGTGTTGTCGCGCCCCCTGCGTCTTGAGTTGGGACCGAAGCCCGCTCGCGGGACGGGCTTCTAACACACCCGACGGCGGGATTGTTCAAGGGGTGCGCAGGTGCGCTTCGTTCTCGGACCGCGGACCGCATGCGTCACCCACCGGCGTCTTCGCCATCAGTAACGGCGAATCGCTCAACACCGAATTCAACACGGGTGTTCGTGAGAACGACTAGGAGCCACGACATGACGACCGTACGCAGCACGCTCTTCGGCGGCGCCCTCATCGCCGCCGGCCTCGCCTCGAACGCCGGCGCCCAGTGCGGCTTCGACAGTTCCTCCATGGGGTTTTCGACGGCGATCCCGGGCACGGACTACTCCGGTTCATACGCCTACTTTTTCTCTGACTTCGGCGTTTCCGATGGCAGGATCTTCGTCGTCAACAGCGGCAACTTCAGTAACGCCCCAGATTACGTGTCCGTGAGCGACAGCTTCCTGAATATCTACGACGCGACCGATCCGTCCAACATCACCCTGCTGTCGAGCAGCGCTCTGCTGGGCGGCCCTCTGTTCTCGGATTCAAGGTTGATCGAGCAAACGATCCATGTGGTCGGAAACACGCTGGCCGGCGATGCCAACGACCGAGTCCGACTCTGGGATATCACCGACCCGATCAACCCGCAAATCGTCAACGAGATCGACCTGCCGGGCTTTCAGGGGCAACTCTGGGAAGAGAACGGTCTGCTGTTCTGCGAGACGAGGTCCCCCAACGCTATCCACGTCCTCGATATCAGCAGCCCGCTCGCGCCGCAGACACTCGATGTGATCTCGTTCCCCGACGGCGTACTCGAGATGGGGCGGCCGACGGGGTCGCGTCTGCCCGTTTTGTCCGGGGCCGGCATCTTCGTCTTCGACATTTCCGATCCGACGAACCTGAGCATCGCGGGCGCCTTCGACACCTTCTCCGTATTCGGGACGAATCTCGACGACCCGGTCATCGCGGGGAACGCCGTCGTGGTCAGGGAGGGTGGGACGCTGCGCGTGATCGACTTCGCCGATCCGGCCAACCCCGTTCGGGGCGGTGACGTCCCGTTCCCGGGTTCTATCGATAGGGTCTTCACGAGCAACGGATTCATCCTGTACGTCGCGGCGGATACCCTCATCGAGGCATGGGACCTCTCCGATCCGGCGAATCCGGCCCGTGTCGCAGGGCCTGCCAATTCCCGGACCGTCCAGCGGCTCGCGGCCGATGGCGGCGTGCTCCTCGGTGTGGACAACCTCAACCTTGCGGGCCAACTCACCGCGTTCAACGTCTCCGGCTGCAGCGTGCTGCCGACGGTGCTCAACGCCCCGGTCTCGCGCCTCGTCCCCGAGAGCACGACGCCCGAGATCCTCTCGGTCAACGCGTCCGCCGCGTTGACGTACCAGTGGAGCCGCGACGGCGTTCCCCTGGCCGACGGCGGTGACTTCGCGGGCGTCACCACGCCGAACCTGTCGGTGGCGCCGAACGCGAACACCGAGGGCATCTACACCTGCACCATCACCAACGCCGACGGTTCGGACACCTCCGGCCCGTCGCTGCTGGGCGTCCGCGCCGGGGCCCCGTCGCTCCCGGGGTGCGCCCCCGCCGACCTCGTGCTCCCGTTCGGGGTGCTCGACCTCGGAGATGTCGACGCGTTCATCGGGTCGTTCCTCTCCGGCTGCCCTTGATCGGTCTCGGCCCGCGTCGACCCGAGAGGGACGCCGCGGGCCGTCGACGGGCGAGCCCGGCACCCCGTGTCGCCCGATATGGGAACCCCGAGATCGCCCGTAGCGACCCGCTGCGGGCGATCTCCCGTCCGTGGGCGGTCGGCATCACAACTTTGTCGCACGATCGGCCCGATTTCGTGTCGGTACCCCGTCCTGCATCACGTCTTGGTCAACAGCACGCGCCACGGGCCGTGCTTCCAACGCCCCACAAGGAGCACACGATGCGACAGGCTTCCATGCAAGCCGCGGCGATCGCCGCGCTCACGACGGTGGCGGGCACGACGCTCGCCGGGAATACCGATTCAGCTCCAGCGTCTTCGAACACCCCCCTGGCGCCGGCGACGGCGACGACGGAGCGGATCATCGATGTCGACGCCTCGATGGCCGCCGCGTCGTTCCGCGGCATCGGGAACAAGGCAGAGTTTGTCGTTCCGGTGTACGCCCGCGACGCCCCGGACGAAGCCCCGGTGGTCGTCAGCGAGCGGACTTACAAGGGAATCTGCGGCCCGAACGGGGCCGTGGCTGATCTTGAGGGCCTGATCGCGCAGGCCCACGCGGATCTGGTCGCCGACAACGACCCCGTCGGTCGCGCGGCCATGACCACCGAGACGATCGGCGACAGCACGAAGATCGTGCTGCGGTACGACCCATCGACACCCAACATCAGCAGCTTTCTTCCTGGGATACGGGAGTCGGCGAAGTTCATCGCCAACTCCGTCGTCAACGACTTTACGATGACGGTCGATTTCACAGTGAGCGACGACTTCTCCTCGTCCGACGTCCTCGGTTCGGTGTCCAGCGACGTTGTCCTTGTCAACTGGCCCACGTACGTCCAAGGGCTCCGCTTCGCGAGCGATCGCACCTACGGCCCGAAAGCGTTCGCCGACCGGCTCCCAGACAATACGCTCCCCGTTCGATTCGACGAGAGCAACACAACCACCGATACGAACCGCGCCGTCATCCAGGACGCCCTGCTCCGCGCGACCTTTGGTGATCTGGCGAGCAACCTCACACGCTCTGTCAATATGCGGCTCAACACGTCCTTCAGTTGGGACCTCGACACGAATTGCAAAGTGAAATTCGGCAAGATTAACCTCATGGACGTCGTCGTTCACGAATTCACGCACGGGCTCGGTTTCTCGAGTTCATTGATCGACATCGAGGACGCGACCGACTCATCATCGAACAACCCGAGCAACACCGTACGGCCCCTCGATTTCGCCCGCTTCCTCGATCGCACACCGGGCGTCTTTGGCGGATACCCGACGACGGACGAGCAGTGGACGACCTTTCCGAGGCACGGAGAGGGGTTCTCGCACATCGATCACCTGCATTTGAGTTCCGCGGCGCCGTACTTCGGGATCCAGCTCGAACAGGGCGACGGCGACCAGCCCTCACACCTCCAAAAACGAAGCCTCTTCCGGAATAAGCTCGGGATCATGGACCCCGCGACAGGAAAGAACGTCACGCGTTGCCCGGCGTTCTGGTCCATCCTCGACATGGTGCCGCTGTCCGACATGGGGTACATCGTCCCGGGGCGGTTCTTTTACGGTACCATTCCGAGTACCCCGGTCCCGTTGCCCGAGGACTGCAACAACAACCAGATCGGTGACTTCTTTGACCTGGTGGCGTTCGGCGGCTTGGACGTGGATGGGGACTTCCGCCTCGACGAGTGCGAGACGTTCGTGTCCCCGGTCTCGCTCCCGAGCGGTACCGACTTCGGTATTCGCCGGACGACCTACAGCACGCCCGGATTGATGAGTCTCTCCGCATTCCAGGGCACCGAACCGATCCTGAGTCGTGAGTTCAGCACGACGACCTTCGACCTTCCATCCGGCAACCCGGCGGGTGGCCGCGTCGTCGTCGTCGATGGGTACATCTACGCCGAAGCTCGAGCGGAGTACGAATTCCGCGTGCAGCACGACGAGGAGATCAGGTTCGAAATCGGAACGGACATGTACACGTTCAGCGGCGCCCACGAACTCCGGTACGGAACCCAGAGCACCCGACTCGCCCCGAAGATCGTCCGCCAACTCGATCCGGGTTGGCACCCGATCCGGTACACCGCGTTGATCAACGGCCCGTCCGACAGCGTGGAGATTGTCACCAACCGGAGCCAGACTTCTGACTGGAAGGCAGTCACCGACCTGTTCACGACGAACGCCTTGGCGCTGTCGTCAGACTTCAACAACAACTTGCTGGACGACATGTACGAGAATCTTCTCGACTGCGACCTCGACGGTATCCCCGACATCGGCGAGCCGGACGATACCTGTGACTGCCACAACGGGGTTGCCGACTGCAACGACAACGGGATCGCAGACTGCAACGAGAACCTCGACGTGCTCACGGTCCGCCAGTCGTTTGATCCGGACTCAACAGGACCCGCCTTTGTCACCAACGGGTCGGCGGGAGCGAAGCCGCTCGGGGCGTCGCCGGCGATCGAGCTCGCTTCGACCGCAAACTCGTCGGGGTCGGTGGTAATCGACACCGTCACCCCCCTGAGCGCGATGCCGCAATGGCAGGTGGACTTCGACTTCGCGATCGAGAACGGCCCGGGAATCAGCTTCGCGTTCCTCGATGACGCGACGTACGACCAATCGACGACGTTCGGCTTCGGGGGCAGCGGGCTCGGCCCGCCGCTGTTGCTCGTCACGTTCGATGCGACGACCAACAGCGTGACCGTGAAGGGCGGGTTCGGCGGCATCGAGGCGTCCTTCCCCGCTCCCTTCGACCTGGATGACCGACGGGCCTACACCGCCAGCATCAGCGTCGTCGACACGCAGTTCACCTCCGACATCACGATCACCCTGGGCCTCAGGGGCCAGACGCCGGTCACGATCGCCAGCGGGCAGTTGCTCGGGCCCGCGCTGGGCGTTAATCAGCCGGGGTGGTTCGGCCTCGGCGCGACCCGCGGTGCCGGCTTCGCGCAGCACATCGTCGACAACGTCCGGATCACAGACCTCACCATCGACAACGACGACGACAACGACGGGATCCCGAACAGCTGCGACCCGATCTTCGGTGAGCCCCCACTGAACAGCACGATCCAAACCGCGGTCGCGCTGTCGACCGGGACGTTCCCCATCGACACCAAAGACGGGCCCGCGTGGTTCAGCTTCACGCCGGGGGACCCGGGCTCCTGCACCATCGGTGAAGCCGTCAGGTTCGAGTTCCCGCCACCGCTGTCGGGGCCCGCGCCGTACTCAATCATCAATGGCGCCGACGATTCGGTGGTTGCGATGGGCAACACCGTGTCGAACCCGACGGAAGTAACGCTCGACAACTTCGCGCCAGGCGATCCGGTCTACCTGCGGATAGAAGGGGCGTTCGTGGGCGATCTGACGATCTCCCGGGTGTCGCAGCTCGACAACGATGGTGACGGCGTGTCCGGATTCTGCGACAACTGTTTCTTTACGCCGAACCCCGACCAGGCGGACTCGGACAACGACGGGATCGGTGACGCCTGCGAAGTCCCCAACCCGACGTGCGACTTCGGGACGCCTATCGAAAACCTGCTCAACGGCACCGACGAGAACACGATCATCTACGACATCCGCGGCGCCGCGAGCGGGACCAGCATCACCGCGTGCTCGGGAATCGGGCTGGAAGACCGAGCCGTGTGGTTCTCGCTCACTGCCGCGGCCGACGGACCGATCACGATCTCGGAGTTCGAATCGTTCGGTGAGAACGCATCGCTCACCGTCTTCGACCAGTGTAACGGGACCGAGCTCGCGTGCCTTGCGAGCGGTGCGGGCGGGACGCTCGACGTGACCGCGACCGCTGGCCAAACACTGGGCATCCGTCTCGGATCGTTCGCCTTCGGCAGCGGCGTTCCGGGATACGGGGGCTTCAAGGTCTCGCTGAACGACGACGATCTTGACGGCGTCACCGATGCGCTCGACCGGTGCCCCGGCTTCGACGATACGCTCGACGCCGACTCCGACGGCATCCCCGACCTCTGCGATCCTTTCCCGCAGTCCTGCAACGCGGCCGACATCGCCCCGCCGGCGGGGGTCCTCGATCTGGGTGACGTTGACATGTTCATCGCGGCCTTCACCGCGGGGGACCTCGCCGCGGACATCGCGCCGCCAACGGACGTGCTCGATCTGGGCGACATCGACGCGTTCATCGCGGCGTTCCTTGGCGGCTGCCCGTAAACGACTCCCCATCCCCGGCGTCCCCAACAGGACGCCGGGGGTTTCTCGATACACTCCGATCGTCGAACGCATCGCTCGAACCCGATGTGCCGCCCGTCGCCGCCTCGGGGCATCCCCATGAGCCTGGACCAAGATCGAGCCGACCAGATCTGCCTCGAAGCGCTTGAGCGTTCCGGCAAGGACCGCGACGCGTACGTCACGGCCGAGTGTGGGAATGACGACGCCCTCGCTGAGCGTGTCCGCATGATGATCGCAAGGCACGAGGGCTTGCCAACGTCGTTCCTCGGCGGCGCCTCTCCCGAGCCCCAACCAGAACCATCGCCCGATCGCATCGCCGGGTGCGTGATCTCCCGCGAGATCGGACGGGGCGGCATGGGCGTTGTGTACGAAGCGCAGCAGGACACGCCTCGCCGGCGTGTGGCGATCAAGGTCGTCCGCCCGGGCGCACTCTCGGACAACCTGCTCCGAAGGTTTCGCTTCGAGGCCGAGGTGCTCGCCCAACTCGAGCACCCGGGCATCGCGAGCGTCTACGAGGTCGGCACCGACTCGGTCGGCGGCGCCCAGACGCCCTACTTCATGATGGAGTTTGTCGACGGCGCGCCGCTCGATGAACACACAAAGGCGTCGGGTCTCGGGCGACGCGAAACGATCGAGTTGATCGCCAGGGTGTGCGACGCCGTCCAGCACGCGCATCAGCGCGGCGTCATCCATCGCGACCTCAAACCCGCGAACATCCTCGTGCGCGCCTCGACGACTTCGACCGGCGCCCAGACCACCGGCAGCGGAGCGACGGCCGGCACCTGGGGCGTCGACGGCATCGGTCAGCCGAAAGTGCTTGATTTCGGTGTAGCACGCTTTGCCGATGGCGCCTCGGCCGGCGCCACCATCGAAACCCAGGCCGGCGCCATCATCGGGACGCTTGAGTACATGAGCCCCGAGCAGCTCTCGGGGCCGTCCACCAATCTCGACACGCGGAGCGATGTCTACGCGCTGGGCGTCATCCTCTTCCGCCTGCTCGCAGGGCGGGCTCCTCACGACACGTCGGGCCGCTCGATCGCCGACGCGGCACTGATGCTCCGCGAAGAGGCGCCACGGCTCGGCTCGATCGATCCCATGACAAAGGGAGACCTCGATACCATCGTCGCCAAGGCGATCCACCCTGACCGAGACCAACGCTACCCCTCCGCAGGGCAACTCGCCGACGATCTGAGACGGTTCCTTCGAAACGAACCGATCACAGCACACCCGCCCAGCGCGTGGTATCAACTCCGAAAGTTCTCTAGGCGCAATCGCGCCGTCGTCGCCGCGGCGACCGCCGGGCTCGCGATGCTGGTCCTGGGCGTCGTCGGAACCTCGCTCGGGTTGCGAGCGGCGCTCGTCACAAACCGCGAGCTCGAGCAGCGGAACGACGACCTTCAGCGCGTTACGGAGTTCCAGTCCGCGAGACTGGGCGAGATCGACCTTCAGTCTCTCGGCGCCGTGGCCCGCGGGGCCATGTTCGAACTCACCGAAGAAAACGAACGAGACGAGTTGGACGATGCCCTTGGCCACATCAATTTCACCACAGTCGCGTCGCAGATGTTCGAGCGGGGCGTGTTCCGCGACGACGCGGAGAAGATCTCCGAGGCCTTCGAGCGGCAGCCGCGGATCCGATCGAGCCTCCTGGCGACGCTCTCCCAGACGCTGAGATCCACCGGCCTGTACGCGCCCTCCCTCAATGCCGCCGACGCGGCTTTGCGGGTGACCGAAGACGAGTACGGCCCCGACGCTCCCGAAACGCTCCGCGTCGTCGCGCTCCGCGGAGCCGCCCTGATCGCCGAGGGGCGCTTCGACGAGGCCGAAACCGCGTACCGACGAGCGATGGACGGGTACCGAGCGCTCGGTCCCGCGAACGAACTTGAGATGCTAACCGCCAGTTCAGGCGTCGCCCGATCGCTCTGGATGAAACGTCAGGACGACGCGGCTCTCGAACTGGTCGAGCAAACCGCCCCCCGCCTCCGCGAACTCGCCGGAGACGACAACGCCGCGACGCTCGACGCGCTCGGCGTGCTCGCGGGCATCTACGACGGCTTGGGGCGATCCGATGAAGCCATCGAACTCGGCGAGATGATCTTGATGTCCCGGCGAAACACGCTGGGCGACTCGAGCCTCGCCACCATCTCGGCCATTCTCGATCTTGGCGACTCCTATAGACAGCGAGGCGATTTCGAACGGGCCAAGGCGCTGCTGCGCGAAGCCTTCACGCGTGCCGCAGCCGAGCTCGGACGCGACCACCCCGAAACGCTCCGGGCGGGTGCTCGGCTGGGCGACACGCTGTACGAACTCTCAAGCTTGGAAGAGTCCGCCGAGTTCCGGCGTGACATCGCGGATCGATCTTCACGATTGCTCGGGCGTGACCATCCCACCACCATCGCACGCCTCAACGCCTACGCCGGCACGCTGAGACGTTTGGAGCGCCTCGACGAAGCGGAGGCGCTGTACCTCGAGGTCATCGAACGGCTCAGCCGAACGCTTGGTGCCGGCCACCGCAACACGCTCGCAGCGAAGAGCAACCTCGCCGGCCTCCTCCGACGTACAGGGAAGATCGACGAGTCGCTCGCTCTCATGCGCGAGTCGTACGAGGGCCTCCTCGCGCTGAACGGAGAGGAACACCCCGATACCCTGCTCGCGATGGGCAACCTGGGCGTGCATCTGCTCAACAGCGGGAACGATCAAGAGGCCGAGCCGCTCATCATCCGGGCCTACGCGGTTCACCGCCGGATACTTGGGAACGAACATCCATCAACGCTCTTCGCCCGATACAACGTCTGCCGGATGCTGATCCGACTCGAACGCCTCGATGAGGCCGAGTCGCATTGCGTCGGCGCGTACGAGGGCCACAACGCGCTCGATCCCTCGCACACCGGAACACTCTTCTCGCTAGGCCAACTCGTCGACCTGCGAACGGCGCAGGGTCGGCTCGACGAAGCGCTGGCGCTAGCGACTGAAAGCGTCGAGCGGTGCACAGAGAGGTACGGCCCCGACCACGCTCTCACCCAGCGAGCCCAAGAACAGTTGGCGGCCTTAAGAGCACCCAACGACTCGCAATAGCGGGGTTCGGGTAATCCGAACCGCCGAACGACCGTTGGGCCCCCCGATCAGACATCGATCCGGAGCCTCCAGACCCTGCCCCGAAATCGCGTTCAGCGGGGGGAGCGGAGGGCGATCCCGCATGCGGCGAACAGTCTCTCCGTCGCCTAGCTCGGTTGCCTTCCCCTAGACCCCGAATTAGCGATCCGTCATCTGTTCAATGCAGATACCCCCTTCCCGAGGCCCTGCGAGGGGGGCCAGGAGATTGTGCGCCCCCTGCTGGTGTCCGACTCGTCCGTGAAGTAGACCGCTTCCCAGGCGGTAACCTCTGACCGGCTCGTGGCTTGGCGATGTCCACCTGCGACGACCCGGACATCCGATGGGAGGCAGGGAAGGATGACGCCGAAGCGATCGATGTGGGCACTGGCAGACCGGTTGGCGAGCCTCCTGATGTTCGCCGCGACGACGGCCCGAGCGCGAATGCTGGCGCACTCTTCCCCGCTTGTGAGAGTCATGGGCCAGCGGGATCACGCGTTCTCCGATGCGGCGCTGCTCGAGCGCGAGCTCGGGGTCTTCCCGTCTCAAAGACACCGCAAACCGGCAAATCAACGAACCCACTACGCGCCGGAGGAACGGGCCGAGATCCTCCAGGTGATGCGGCTTAGCGGGTGGTCGGCAAAGCAGGCCGGGCAGCGCTTCGTCGTTCACCCCAACACCATCCGCAACTGGCAGCGGGCAGTCGAGGACAAGCTTCGCGCGGAACGCGCACTCGGCAGCCCACCCTGGAATCGACTTCACGACGGCGTCCGCTGGTTGATTCACGAGTTGCGACGGACGTTTTCTGAACCGGAGTTCGGGACGCGGACGATCGCCCGTCACATCATGAGAGCCGGCGTTAGGGTCAGCCGGACGACGATCCGACGCGTGATTCAGGAAGAGCCACCGCGAAACGCGCGGAGGCACCCGTCGCGGCATAGACGAACGAAAGCGCCGAGCCACGTCCAGCATCCCGCCACGCCGCATCAGGTCTGGCACCTCGATCTCACCACGCTCCGCATCCTCTGGAAGCAGGTCGAGATCGCAGCGATCGTCGATGGGTTTACGCGCAAGATCGTCGCGCTCAGAGCGTTCGGACGCCGGCCAACGACGGATGATCTCGCGAAACTTGCGGAAGATGCAGGGAACAATGCAGCAGCGCAGCCGCGGTATCTCGTGACCGATCACGGGAGCCAGTTTCGACAGCGCTTCCGCGCCGCGGTGGGGGAACTCGGAGTCACGCACGTCCGCTGCCAGGTACGTACCTGGCATCTCAACGCGAAGGTCGAGCGCGTCTTTCGGGACATCAAGGCGTGGGCTCGACGAACACCTCTGCTGCCGATGACCGACTCCGTGCAGGCAAGGCTCGACGGATTCCGGGATTGGCATAACGGCTTCAAGCCCCATACTGCCCACGATATCCTGACACCGAACGAGGCGGAAGATGGTCTTCCGCCGTTCGAGGCAACGCGG
>JBCDIT010000023.1:0-18940 GCA_038748775.1 Planctomycetota bacterium | reverse complement strand
GTCGAGGTTGCCGGATCGGCGGAAGTCGAGCCCGGAGTCAAAGTTCGCGCCGTCGATGGTCTGGGCCGTCGCGTCGACGAACGGGACGACGAATGCATCGATGTCGCTTCCGTCTTGGGTTCCGAAGAACAGAGCGAGGTCGGCCAAGCTCCGGCGGAACACTTCCCCGTAGGGGGAGTACGACAGCTCTTCAACAATCGCCGGCGATGGGAGCCTTTCGGCGTCGACCACTGCTCGAACGCTGAACATCCGGTCGGTAAGGTAGAAGAACAACGAGTGTGTTTCGTCGAGGTACGAACCGTCTCCGTCGCGGTCGATCCGCCTCGCGACCGCGTCGTCGATGTATCGGTCGCCCCAGAATTGCTGGGCTCTCGACGGGGTGTTCGACGACGAGACGAGATCGTCGTCGATCACTTCCTCGAGCAACTGCCACGCGGGCGAATAGAGCAACAGACGCTCCTCATCCGGAACCGATGGGCCGGAGGTCGGACGGGCCGTGCTGACGCGGCGACGCGTCATCCAGTTCAGGCCATTGTACTCATACTCAGCGACGACAACACCGTCGACCTGACGCTCGATCAGGCGGTTCCAGCGCGGCGAACCAGGTAGAACTGGTGAGTCCGGAGGTGGCCGGCGTGGAATCGAGGCGCTTCGCAAGACTCCAGGCCGAGAGCTCCTAAGCGAGTTCTAACACAGTATGAAGTGCTACGGGAATGACTGGGGCCAGCGTCAAGACGCTCTTGATCGTCCGGCATGGCGACCGCTCGCGGAACGCAAAACTCGGGTTTGCATCCAGAGTCGCGACGCTTGATCTAACGCTGGCCGTTGTAAGTTATGTTTCAGGATACTTGAGAGGGTCCGTGGCACGGCCGCAGCAGCCCACGCAATCGATCACCCGTCACGCTCTTCCGAGGAGCCTCGCGCTTCGTCGTACACCACCATTATGTCTTCAACAGCGGGACGTTCGCGATCATCTCGCCGTGTCGGCGCCGCGCCTACGTGAAGGAACCCTGCGACCTGCTCGGTGTCGGACAAGCCCAGGTGCGTGAGAATCTGGCGGTCGTAGGCGTACCACTCTGTAAGCCACACCGCCCCAAACCCGAGTGCTCGCGCACCGTGCAAGAGGTTCATGCAGACAGCCCCGGCGGTGAGGATCTGTTCCCACTCAGGGATCTTCGGGTGATCAACGGGTCTCGAGACGACTGCGATCACGACTGGGGCATAACTCATTCTGCGCTTGGACTCCGCGCGCCGCTCCGGGGTGGCGTCGGGGAAGCGCTCTTCGAACCTCTCGGCGATCTTCGCGTTTAAGCGGTCACGGCCGGCGTCGCGTATCACGATAAATCGCCACGGCACGAGTTTCCCGTGATCGGGTGAACGAGAGGCGATCTGCAGGAGTCGCTTGAGTTGATTCGGGTTCGGTGCCGGTCCGGAGAGGTCGCGGAGGCGGGGCGAGCGTCTTGATTCAAGAAAGCCGATCGCGTCCATCGACCAGAGGTCAACGGATGCGGAGACACTTGCTTCGTCGATGCTCGGCATACTCGTTCCCTAATAATAGAGGAGTTGGAGCATCGCATACCCCAACACTCCGGCGACGGCAAGTCCGCCCGCCACCACCACGGCACCGGCGGTTCGCGTTGGTTTCATCTGCCACCACATCATCAACCCGGACAGCGCCCAGAAGATCATGAGGCCGGCCATCACGTCGACGATCACGGCCCAGATCCATCGGGCAGACATCGACATCGGGTATCCGTGCGAAACGTGAAGGCGGAGCAGGAACGACCGAACGTCGAACGCCCTCCTCGGGTCACCTCGTGGCCGCGCGCTGACCGCTCCGGTCCCAGCATCGATGAGGACGATCCACTCTCGCCCATCGGCGATGACGTGGAACTCTACGTCCGGCGTGCTCCTGATCCGCACTGAGTCGGCCGACGCATACCCGGAGATCGCGCTGGAGACAGCGTCGGTGAACGAAGAACCGGGCGTCTGCACGGATGGCGGGAATGGGGTTTCGGGTTCCGGTGTCGAGGGAGTCAACCGGGCCGTGAACTCAAGCGTATCGGGTGCCAACCGGAATCGCGAGCGCGATTCGTCGGTCGTTGCGTCGATGACAAACTCCCCGATCCAGCGGGCTTCGTCGCTGTCGACCCGGCGGACATCCCTGTCAATGGCCGAGGTGATCGCGCTAAACGCGGCGTTAGCGATGTCCTCCGCGCTCGGTGGCACAATCTCTGCGAGCACCTCATCGGGAGGGCGAATGGATTCGCTCTTGCTAAAGACCCCGGGGTGATTGAAGAGGAGAGCGGTGACTCCGTAGAGAAGAACGAACGGGGTGAGGACCAACCCGAAATACATGTGGACTCGCCGGACGAACTTCATCCGGGCGTTGGCTTTCCGCCGCTTCAGTTGTGCTGAATCGTTGCGAGTATTCATGGCGGGCGTGCCGCGGTTGGGCGCGGGATCGACGCGGTCATCGCCGCGCGATGGCCGCGTCATCTTCCGTCACGGCTTCTGTATCGATGAGCACGACATGTGTCATGTCCGCGTCGTCGAAGTGAGAAGTCACGAGCATCAACCGACCTCGGAACGCCATCATCCGCATGTGACGCGGAGACACCGGGATCTCGTCCATGAGCGTCGACCACGTGTCTGTCGGGGGGTCGTAGACCTCGATCGACCGGTTGGGTTCAAGGCCGTCACCGTCGAGTTTCGGAGACGATCCGCCGGCAAGGTACAAGCGGCCGCCAAGTTCGACCAGCGAGGGCGAAAGTCTGGGGCGCGATGGGGACGCGATCTGCGAGAAGCTGTTGGTTTCAAAGTCGAAGACATCGCACTCGGGCACGATCGTGAAGTTCTCACGCATGCCGCCGACGAGATAGTACTTCCCGTCGAGGGCGGCTCCCCCGAACGCTCTCCTGGGACGGGGAAGGTCGAGGGGGGTCTCTTCAAACTCTAACGACTCGCTGCTCGCGTCTGTGGTCAGGAGCGCCGTGATGTGCCGGAAGTGATCCCCGCGTTCGCGGCGTGAGTCGTAGTCGAGCCCGCCGAACACCCAGAATGCACCGTTGTGCTCGACCAGCCCGAACTGGCTACGCGGCGTCGGCATGACGCTGCCGAGTTCGGTCCACTCTCGGCCTCGGTGGTTGTACGCGAAGCCTTGCGAAAACGTCCTCGCGACTTCTCCATCGTGCGCGAAGCCGCCGACAAACAGTGTGTTCGAACCGTCCGGGTACGTCGCTGTCTGGATCGACTGCCGTGGTACCGGCAGTTCGGCTGCCTCGCGCCAAGTTAAGCCGGCGAGCGAGAGTCGGTAGCCTTCCGAAAGGAAGTTGTGCTGCTCAAAGTCGTGCTGTCCGGTGCTGTTGTTCCCACCGAATGCGTAGATCCATCCGTCTTCAACGAAAATGCCTTGGCGGTTCTTCGCGTCTGACGGGGATGGGACAACCCAGTGGGCGACGATTGGGTCTGTGTTCTCGTTTGGCTCAAGCGAGACTCGCTCGACGTGCTTGGGTCGAACGCCGCGGGAGATGCCGCCGAAAAAGAGGAGATCATCGCTGCCGGGCACGGCGGCGACTTGGTGGAAGAACCTCGGGAAGGTGAGGGTTGCGCGACGATCCCATTCCAACTCCGTTTTATTGTGAAGGGTGTAGACGGCGCCGTCCGCGCCCGACGCGACGAGCGTGTCGCCCGATACGTCGGCCGCGATGCCGAACGCGATCCCGGGATACTCCGGCAACGATGACCATGATCCGGTCGTCGTGTCGAAGGCGTGCACGTCCTTGCTGGTCTTGCCCTCCGGGGTGAGACCGCCGATGACGATGACGGAGTCGCCGTGCGCTACGGATGCGATCGCGCGGCGTTTGAACGGGGCGTCGATTTCCAGCCACCCGGCGTCGGGCGATTCGAGGTCGAGCGCGAGCATCGTGGAGCACCACTTCCGTCCGTCGTCGGTCATCGTCCAACCACCGACGACATAGAGCGTTGACCCGACGATGGCAGTGTCGTGCGACGATCGCCCCGACGGGAGCGGTGGAAGATCGTCCCACGATCGCGAGGCTGGGTCGAACGCCGCGACCGTGGTGAGCGACCGGAGTCGTTGGTCCTCGCCGCGAGCGTTCAGGGCGACCAAGCCGCCGGTTCGGATGATCTTGCCATCCCACGCCTCGAGCGGGCAACTCTGGAGCCCTTGCGTGTCCGGCAGCGATTCGACGTGGTTCGGGTTGTGGAGGTTCACTCGGTAGAACCGCTTCGATTGCGCCTCGTGGTAGTAGTCGTGCGGTCGCCCGGCGTAGCCGCCCATGACGTAGAGCCAGCCGTTGTCCACGACGGACCCAAAGCTCGTCGTTGGATGGGCGATGGTGAACGCTGGGGCACCGATCTGGTTGACCGTCTGCGGGTTGATGGGTTCTGGCTTGGCGAAGTGCTGGGCTGTCACTGGGCCGGTCAGAACGCCGGCAAGAGCGAGGGACGCGAGGGATGTGCGGGCCACGGCAGTTCCTTTTGCTAACCGATACTTGAGACTGAGTCGCAATCACTGAAAGCTTAACCGAGGGATGTCTGTGTCGCAAATCTTGTTTTTGTTTGCATGACAATCCGGTTTAGCAGTAAAACTTTTTCTTTGACAGCAGCTTGAACCAATTCTTTGAGATCTCTATCTTTTCAATTGAGACTGAGTCTCAATCGTGCGTTGTCGAGGCGGTTTGCTTGAGAACGCGTCGCTGAGAACTCCGTCGGACCATTGGAGGGAACTGATGAGAACCGAGTGGATTTGGAATGCAGGCTTGGTCGTTGTCTCGGCATCGGCCGTGGCTTCTGGGCAGTCGGCAACGATTTCGGTGAACGGCCTGAGCGCTGCAGGCGATCTCGGGAACGCCGGCAACGGCGTCTCCACTGGGGCGTTCAGCGAAACATTCGTAGCGCAAAGCCTGACGTGGTCGGGACAAGTCTCGAGCGGCCCAAACGCGTTCTTCTTTGAAGAGGACGTGTTCGCTTCCATAGAAGGGCCCAACGGTCTGGGGTACACCGGCCCGATTGCCGGTGAGCAGGGCATCTTCCTCGGGACGACCCCGTTCAGCGGGTGGGGTTCCGGGTTTGCGCCCGCGAGCGTCAACGGGGCCTGGCGCGTCGAGGCGTACACACCCAGCACGTTCGCCGGATCGACGAACTGGTCACTGCAGTCGACGGACTTCGCATTTAACGCGGACCTGTTCCCAGCGGCGACGAGTGTGGGTGTTGGGACATCGCTCTCGGCCGGCATTACTGAGGGTGAGATCCAGTGGTACAGCATCGACCATGCCGGTGGTGGCCTGGAGATCTCAACGGCGGGGAGCATCCTCCTTGAGCTTGACGGCGCGATCCAGACCGATGACACGCTCATCGCGCTCTTCGACGGCACGGGCACGCTCGTCGAGTTCAATGACGACGATCCGGCCGGAGGGTTCACGAGCCTGTTGTCGTTCGACGATCTGGCGAGCGGGGAGTATCGCCTTGCGGTGACCGGGTCGACGCTCGGGACGCGCGTGGGGCAGAACTTCATTTCGACCTCGCACGACGGCCAGGGCACGATCCAACTCTCGATCGCGGTGCCTGCTCCCGGAGCGTTCGCCTCGCTCGCCGCGGGCACTCTTGTCGCCATACGCCGCCGCCGCGGCACCTGAAACTGTTACCGCCGGCTGCCCGGAGATGTGTTTGTTCCGGGTGGCTCGGCTCTGGAGTTGGAGATAACTGAGATGCAAAGCATGACCACTATCGTCGGGGTCGTCGCGGCTCTTGCCGGGGCGGCGTCGGCGCAGCCAACCGAGATCCTCGTCGACCAGGACTACATGTCGTCGGGTTTCTTCCAGAGTGACTTCCTCCGGGGAGAGGAGAACCCCAGCGGCCGCAACGCGAACCGGGTGACCTCGCCCACCATCTTCGGGGTCACAGGGGAAACCGCCTACTTCTCGTTCGACTTCGATCCTTCGGCATTCAGCGGGCCGGTCGATCAGGCGGTGTTCCGCGTTGAGAACGTCGCGACCGGGTTCTTCCCAGATGTCGATGCGGCAAACCCTGCCGAGATCTCGCTTCACAGTCTGACCGCCGACCCGCTCCTTGCTGTGGACCAGAGCCTCGCCTCGGGCCCCGGGTCGTGGGTCGACTTTCGCGACGACCAGATCACGACCTCGAGCATCGTCTCGACGACAACGGTCGATGGCTTCGGGATCTTTGAGTGGGATATCACGTCGCTCGTGAACGAGTGGATCGCGAACGGTGACAGCAACTTCGCCTACACACTCGGCTCGAGTGCCCTGCTCGACCCCGAAGGCGGGGCCGCGGTCGCTTTCGCCAACTCGACGTTCTCCGGCCTCGGTAACGAACTCACCGCCCGGATCTCGATTGTCCCGGCCCCTGGTGGGCTCGCACTGATCGGCGTCACGACGCTGATCGCCGGTCGACGCCGGCGCTGAATCATTCGCCCCCGGTGATGGGAACGAGCGGGACGCCGGAGGGGTCGTTCCGCCACCCATCATCGTGGTCTTTGTGAGCACGTGACCAAACGCAGCACGATGCTGCGAGGTTTAGGAGATTTGCAATGCCTTCGTTCCAACGCCTTGTGTGTTTGACGTGTGGTGTCTTTGTTTCAACCGCTTACGCCCAGTTCCAGACCCCTTCCGCTTATGGGTGGGAGCGCGGGGTGAGCGATATGTCGACTTTCGCGGAATGGGAGTTCTTTTCGTCTCCGGCCGGTCCCAACTCGCCCGGTACGAACACGGTTGTCGGCGATCTGCCGGAGGACGCACCGGCCTTTAACGCATTCGATTTCGCATTCGAAACCAGCGGTTCATTCATCACGAGCGGCGGGAACATCTACTCGTTCTCGGGGATCGTGTCGCCTGAGACCACGTCACCCGGTTTTGCTATGGGGTACGGTTACAAAACGAGCGTCCTCTTTCAGGTTCAAACGCTCGGCGTCGAGCCCGACCCCGAGAGCTTCGTCCTGAACGGTCGCCGCGAGCCGATCGAGGTCGTAGAAATCGCCACCGGTGACGTCGGGGGACCGTTCGGCGGACTCGATGTTACGACACTTGTCCGATTCGAGTTCGCTCGGAATGACCTCGCGAACTCCGTGTTCTTTGAGGCGATTGGAACCTCGCTGAGCTTCGATCAGGCTTTGATCGACACGTTTACGGAACCTATGGACTGTTCCGTCGACCTGGACCTGAGTGGATCCGTCGACTTCTTCGATACCATCGAGATTCTGAAGGACGTTGACGCTCTCGATGGCGACTGGAACGGGGACGGCTCTACTACTCCCGCTGATACGCTCGATTTCGTCGCGGCCGTCGAAACGGGGTGTGACCCGTGACTCGTCGGGCGTTTACGCTCATCGAGCTGCTCGTCGTTATCGCCCTGATCGCGCTGCTCATCGGCATCTTGCTGCCGTCTCTCGCCGCTGCGCGTGAGTCGTCGAAGGCGCTTCGCGCGACGGTCTCGGCACGGTCGCTGATGCAGGCCTATGCGATGTACACCAATGACAATGGCGACTGGCTCCTTCCCGGGTACCTCACGGCGGCGCAGGTTGCAGAGGGCGGAATCATCGATGAGTTCGGCGATCCCGTCCTCGGGTTGACGGCGCAACGTTGGGCGTATCGACTCGGGTCGTACTTCGATCACGTTTGGTCGGGAACAACGCACATCGATTCCCGGGCTGATCTTCTTGAAGACAAGGTCATCATCTTGGAAACCGAAGGTCGCGAGAGCTGGGCGTATCAGGTAAGCGTGCTCCCGTCTTTCGGACTCAACTATCGATACGTTGGTGGGAACTTTGCTCGGGGCGATTGGATCGCCAAGGACCAGCACGTGAAACGGGCCGGAGACGCGCTTGCGCCGTCGGGCTTGCTCACTTTCGTGTCTGCCCGTTTCTACGGCACAAGTTTCCTGAACGGCCAAGTCACGACGAGCCGTGTCGATGGATACCTGCATGTCGAGACACCCTTCCTCGATGCCGTTTTCGACGAGGAAGAGCAGACCAGGGGTGGTTCGTCGGGGTTCGGCAACGTTCACCCCCGGTACTCGAACGCGGCGGCGGTGAGCTGGCTTGACGGGCATGTATCGATCGTCCAGCCCGAGGACATCCTGGATCGGCGTATCTGGTCTGATTCGGCGCGCCGTCTGAATGACCCAGTTTGGGAACCTTGACACCGGTGGCCGCGTCCGCGGCAGAGACCGAACATCATGAACTTCTCCACGGTTTCCGATACGTTCGAACCGTGGGCCAAAAAACGAGAACCAAATGCAATTTCATGTTTTGATTTCGACACTGATCGGCTGCGTAAGTATGGTATCGGCCCAGTCGGCTTCTGTGGTGCTGTCGCCTTCGTCGACGACAGTTCCTCCCGGCGGAGTGGTCAGTGTTACGGTTTCTGTCGATTCCGATACCGGCGCCGCGAGCGCCGGGGTGTTCGGGCCGGCCGGCTTCTACGGGTTCGGCGGCGAGATCATCGTCAGTGGGCCTCAAGGGCCTGAGGTTTCGGGCAGCACCGCTACGCTCATCGCTGATCTTCCTTCAGGCCAGGCGATCGGGACCAACGTGGGATCTGCTGCTGTACGAGCCGGGGCCGGTCGTGGGTTGCTCGACGCTCTTCTTGCAACGACAACCGACGTTCTATCCATTGACCTTCAGATCGACCCTGCCGCACCCGAAGGCGAGTTCTCGCTCGACTTCGAGGGGGTCGTCGTATTGGTCGAAGGCGACGCGCTCGTGAGCTATGCCACAAGCCCCGGCATCAACCAGAACGGTCTCGGGGTGTCCACGCTCACCATTACGATTGGGGAGTCCGGTTGCAACGCTGCCGACCTCGCTGCCCCGTTTAATGTGCTCGATCTGGGAGATGTTGACGCGTTCATCCCGGCGTTTATCGCAGGCGGTTCGGGCGCCGACCTCGCCGCTCCGTTCGGTGTGATCGATCTCGCCGACATCGACGCGTTCATCGCCGCGTTCCTCGCCGGTTGCCCGTAACACGCGACGACGCGTACTGGTCCTTCGCGTTCGCCGACGATCTGGTGACCCGGATCTTCGGCCTTCAACGAAGGCGCTGCCGGGGTATCTCGCGCAGCGTTGATGACATCGCGTTGTTTGTGGTGTCGACATAGGTCCCGCGAAGGCGGGAAAGGAGATCTGAGATGAGCAAGATTCGAAACGCTTCTGTGATGATCGCGGCTGTTGGAGGTCTGTCCGTCGCTTCGGTGGCGCAGGCCAAGATCGTTGAGAATGATCTGACGGGTAACGTTCAGTTTGATGGGTGGGATTCGCTCGGTGGACTGGCTGGCTACGGAATCGGCGAGGTTGGGCCGTTTGCTCCGCCGGCAACGGCGTGGCCCGCACCCGTCGGGTCAATGGAAGCCGGATCGGGCGATGCGATTCTGAACCGAACCTTCGGCACACACTACTCAGCGAGTTTTTCGCTTTACTCCTTCGCTGGGCCCAGCGGCTTTATCGTCGGTGATAGCAGCGCGATCAGCGACCTCGCGAACGTGGTGTTCACCATCGCTGACTGGGTCGGAAGCTCGCCGAGCACTGCCCCGGTTCTCAGCTACAACGGGGGCACCCAGAGCCTCGCTGCTGACTTCAGCTTTAGTTCACCCTTCGGTTCCGTTGACTTCGGCGGACCGATTGATGTCAGCGCTCGGACCTTCCAGTGGGACCTGAGCGGAATCAGCGGGATTACCGATTTCTCGATCGCGTGGACCGCCGGGAGCAGCGCCGGGATCACGGGGCTTCAGCTCGAGCAGAGCGACGTGTTCTCTGTCGCCAGCGCCAACGTCATCCCGCACCCATCGACAGCCCTTGTGGTACTTGGTGCAGGGCTCGTTGCTCGCCGTCGCCGAGCATGATTAAGAGCACAAACCGCGATTCGCGAAAGCGGATCTCGGTGCTTCACTCAGTCTTCAGTGGGCCCGGTTCGGCAACCTCGAGGGCATTCTCCGATGAAGCCCATCCTGAGCAAGAACTTCTCCGCTTCGTCGAGAAGGGCCTCATCGAAGTCACCGACGCAAGGGCAGCGGCCTTTGGGGCATAAGAGTGAAGGAAGCATGACCGAATCGCCTGTGCGTGCAGCGTAAGAGCGAACGATTGCAAAGTACATCGCGGACGTGGCGCTGCAGAACTCGTTGATCTCCGCTTGGGTCATGGACGATGCGGGTTTCATTTCGCGAGTTCTCCTTCCAGCGTTAGTGCGGTCTCGGGGGTGTCAAACGTGCGGGGCTGGAGAACGGCCCCACGCGATCGATCGTCGTCGACCGGGAACGCAAGTGACCAGCACGAGTCGCACGCGTATTGGGCTTCTCGGCAGTCGTGGGTAACCATGAGCGTCGGAACACGGGACGCTCGAAGGACACCGATGACCGCGTCGCGGGTGGCGGCCGCGGTTCGGTCGTCGAGACTTCTGAAGGGTTCGTCGAGCAGCATCGCGTGCGGTTGAATCCCGAGCGCTCGAGCGACCGCGACCCGATGCCGCTCGCCGCCGCTGAGTTCATGGGGCCTGGCGTCGGCACGGTGGGCTACGCCGAGACTCTCCAGGAGCCGCACCGCCGCCTCCCGCCGCTGGCGTTTCGGGAACCCCCGGATGCCGAAGGCGACGTTTCTCTCAGCGCTGAGGTGAGGAAAGAGCTGGCAGTCTTGGAAAACGAAGCCGATGCGTCGTCGTTCGGGCGGCAGCCAGGAGCCATCGCCCACGAGCGTTTGCCCTCGGAGACGAACGGTGCCGCAAGCCGGCATCAGGAGGCCGGCGATGATCGACAGGAGTGTCGATTTCCCCACGCCGGACGGGCCGGTTAAGGCGTGAACCTCGCCCGAGCTGATCGCGAGCGAGTCGATCGTGAAGAGTCGGGGCGAGCGTGGGTAGGCGAAACCGACGCTCTCAATTTCAAGACCATCGTTGTGGTCAGGCGTCATGAGCGGTTCTCCCGCGTGGGGTTACGGTGGTCGCCAGGATGCCGACCGGGATAAGCCCGAGTGCCACGAGGCCGAGCGCCGGCACAGATGCTTCGGCGAGCCGCTCCTCGGCAGCGAACTGGTGGGCGCGAACGGCCAGCGTGTCGAAGTTAAATGGCCGAAGAAGCAGCGTCATCGGGAGTTCCTTTGAGACATCCGCGAACACGAGCAGAGCGGCGACAACGAGGCCGGCTCGGCACGCGGGCACGTGAAGACGTAAGAGCGACTCGGTTGGGCCGCGTCCGAGAGTCCGCGCCGCATCATCGAGTGACCGTCCGACGCGTCCGAACGCGGCTTCGACGCTCGAGATCGCGACCGCGAGGAAGCGGGTTTGGCACCCGAGCACAATCGCGAAGACCGATCCGCTCAAGAGCAGTCCGGCCCGCGTGTCGTCTGTCCGCATCACGGTGGCGAGCTGCGCCAGGACCCGATCGGCGTGCGTCAACGGGATCAACAAGCCGACCGCGACCACGGTTCCGGGAATCGCGTATCCCAACCATGCGACTCGTGCCCCAAGTCGAACCGTTCTCGTGGGCCGGACGCGGCGACCGTAGACCGAGACGACCGCGAGACCCACAGCGCAAAGCGCCGCGATTGTGGCAAGGGTCGCCGTGTTTGCCGCGTGGGTGACGAGATCGCGTGTCGGGTCGTTCGAGTCATTACCCCAGGCGATGCCGATTAGTGTCGCGACAGGGATCATGAATCCGAGCGTGATCGGTGTCGCGCACACCGCGATCGCGAGCACGGAGCGCAGACCACGAAGCGGCGTAACCTCGTGCGGGGTCCCGGCGTTGTGCTCGGATCGCAGTCGAGATCGCACGAGGTGAATCAGTCCGAGAAGAGCGGTGACGATCGTCAGCAGAATCAGCGAGAGCCGCGCCGCAGCACCCGGAGCATCGAGCCCTAGCCACGACCGGTACACGCCGGTCGCGAAGGTGTCGACGGCGCAGTACTCCGCAACCCCGAAGTCGGCGATGGTTTCCATGACGACGAGGGCGACGCCGCCCAGTATCGCTGGGAGCGTCATCGGCAAGGCGACCGATGCGAATGCCCGGGTGGGCCCACATCCCAACGTCCGAGCGACCCGCGTGGTGTACGTCGCGTGGGCGGCAAACGACTGCCGTGCCGCGACGAAGACGTATGGGAAGAGAGCGCACGCGAGAACGAGAGATGCGCCGACGATCGAGCGTGGCTCCGGAAACCAAGGAACGGAGTCCACGCCAAAGACGCCCCTGACCCAAGACTGAAGCGGGCCGCTGAATTGGAGTACGTCGGTGTAGGCGTACGCGGAGATGTACGGCGGCACGGCGAGCGGGAGAAGTAGGGCCCACTCCAGAGCCTTGCACATCGGAAACCGATACGCCGTGAGGAGCCACGCCGGAAGAACGCCGAGGGGAACGGCTAAAGAGGCCGCAAGGACCGTGAGCAGCGCGGTGTTCGTTGCGTATGCGCTGAGCCGGGTTTCAACGACGTGATCCCACGCGCGTCCCGGATCCGAGGCCGAAACGGTTACAATCACGGCAACAGGGACCGCCACGATCAAAGAAACGGCGACGGCACCGATCCCCCACGCGCGAGCCTCGATCGTCGCGTGACGAGTCATACCGGTTCAGTGTCGAGGACCCGCGAGGCGTCGACGAGGCTGTCACGCAGGCGGTTGCTCGCGTCTGCCATGCGGCGTCGCTCCGGTATCTGGATCTTGCTGTAGGGCGTCCCGGCAGCGGAGCCTGAACTGAAGTGATCCGCGAGGAGCGCCATCGCTTCCGTGTATGCCTCACGTACGGCGCGGGAGACACTGGCATCTTTCGCGGCAACGAGCTTATCGAACGGCTCGTACTGCGAGAAGATGCCAATCCAGTTGTGTCGGAAGATCAGCAAGGTCTGGTCTGACCACGTTTCTTCTTCACTTGAGATCTTTTTCGCGGACACTTCAGTCGCCAAGGCGATCATGCCGCCGAAGTGGCTCACGGCGTCGAATCTTGTCGGATCGCTGAGCTCGCGCCTGAGACTTCGGACGCTTTCGACGAGACCTCGGGCATAGGGGAGGGCCGCGTCGAGGTCTTGGTAGCCATAGATCAAGGCTTCGATCTTGTGGAAGCCTCTAAACTCGGCATCCGTTTCGCCGCCTTCGAACGCGTACGGGCGAGCATCGATATCGCGGTCGCTGGCTTCAAACGACCCGGCGTGGGTCTCGATTTCTTCATAAGGCGGACGAGATTCGACGTACGCGCGCTTCGCGGCTTCGATATCACCCGACCGGAGCGCAGCTTCAAGGGCGTTCACCAGTGGAAGCTGATCGTCGCACCGCTTTGCGAAGTATCGTCGGCCGGCGTCAACGGCCGCGGCGAGCTCCGGCGAATCCGTGGCCGCAGACCTGTGTCGTGTGTCGCGAGGCGAACTGGCGCACCCCGTCAGAGCGAAGGCCGCTCCCGTCGCGAGCGAGGCTTTAATCGCTTGGCGTCTGTGAATCATCGAAATACCTCCGTTCATGCGTCGGTTAACGCCAGCCGACACGGTCCATAATCATCACGGCCTCGGCGTTGTTCGATCCGTACTCCGATACGACAACGTCGTCGGCCTCGAACTCACCGAATCCCTGAACAACGGCGACGGGCGCTGCATCGGCAACCACCGGGTACTCGTAGTTCCCTGCCGCGATCGCTCGCTGTGCGTCTGCGGTCGCGAGATACTCGAGGAATCGAACAGCGTTCTCACGATTTGGAGCGTGCGTGACAACCCCAGCGCCGCAAACGTTCACGTGCGTGCCGCGGCCGTCCTGGTTTGGGAAGATCACCCTGACGGATTCCGCGACTGCCCGATCGGTCGCGTTAGATCCGTCGAGCATCCGCGCGAGGTAATAGTGATTGACGATGGCAACGTCGCCCTCGCCAGCGGCGACGGCGCGGATCTGATCACGGTCTCCGCCTTGCGGCGTGCGGGCGAGGTTGCCGGTGATGCCCTCGCACCACGCCTCTGTCGCCTCCGGACCGATCGACGAGATCATCGACGCGACGAGCGACTGGTTGTACACGTTTGACGAACTTCGAATCAGCACGCGGCCCGTCCATTCCGGGGTCGCGAGGTCCTCGTACGAGAGCTCGAGGCTCGATGGGACACGGTCCTTGTGCGCAACGATCACTCGGGCTCGTTCGGTGAGTCCGAACCAGAGACCATCGGGGTGGCGCCGCGTCGCAGGGATTCGCTCGGTAAGGACAGGCGAGGACGTTGGCTGGAAGAGGCCCTTCTGCTCGGCGCGGAAGAGTCGGGCGGCGTCGACGGCGATGAACACGTCGGCCGGGCTCAGTTCACCCTCTCGCTCGATCCGCGCGATCAACTCGTCGGCGTTGGCCTCGATCACGTTCACGGCGATCCCGGTTTGGTCGGTGAACTCCGCGAAGAGGGCGTCGTCAGAATCGTAGTGCCGTGCGGAGTACACGTTGACTTCGGCGGAAGGGTTGCCTTCGGCCGCCGGCGCTTCCGCGTTCGCCTCGGAACGCCCGCAGCCGGCGGTAACACATCCGATGAGAAACAAGATGAGTGCGGCGTGCACCGCCTTGAAAGCATGCATGGTGCTGATCCTCCAGATCTACCAGCCACCCCACCCGGGTGGGGCGTAGGAGTCGCCGGTGAGGTGCTTCATGATGACGAAGAACATCGCGTTCGCGGGGTCTTCGTAGTTGAACGAGCTGTACAGATTCGTCAGTACGACCACGGTGAGATCGAGATCCGGCTCGGTAAGGGCCGTGACCTGATAGCCGGGCTCATTCCCGCTGTGGCCGATGGTTCCATCATAGTTCACGAGTCCGAGGCCGTAGGAGTAGTCCACCGGATAGCCGGAGTCACGCCACGTAGTCTGCTCGTGGAACAGTTCCTCGCTGAGGAGGGCGCCCGACGTGATGGCTTCTATGAGAGTCCGGGTGTCGTCCAGTGTCGACACCATCGCGCCGGCCGCGTGCCACATTGAAGGAGATGCATCGGTCACGTCGTAGTGAATCGAGCCTTTGCCTGCCCAGAAGATCGGCCCGCTTTCGTCTCCCATCTGGTACCCTTTGGCAAACGGTTCGGGAATCGACGCGTCGATCGAGTAGAAGGTGTTCTCGAGCCCCAGCGGGGTACAGATCCTGCTCTGGAGCACGTCGTCGAGCGGGCGACCCTCGAGTGTTTCGATGAGCTGCCCGAGGAGGACGTAGTTGGTGTTTGAGTACATCCACCCATCACCCGGAGGTTCGAAGTGTGGGCCGGCCTCGAACGCGAACTCCAGCAACTCCGCCTCGGTCCAGGAACGCGTTGGCTCCGAAGCGAAAGCCGCCTTTACCTCGGGCAGAGCGATGTAGTTGCGGAGGCCGCTCGTATGCTGGAGTAGCATCCGAATGGTGATGTTGTCGCCGTTTGGCACGTCCGGCAGCCAGGCGGAGATCGGGTCGTCGAGCCTGAAGATGCCTTCATCCACCAAGAGCAGCACGAGCGTCGCCACGACGGGCTTCGCGAGACTGGCGACGCGGAAAGCGTGTTCGCGGGTGAGCGCCTCCCCGGTTTCGAGATCGGCGACGCCGAACGCCCGGTCAACGAGGAGTTCGTCACCTCGAACAACGGTGACGACGACACCCGGGAGATCGAGATGCTGACGGGTTGTCTCGAGCTTCTGTTCAAGTGTCGCCCCGACCTCGAACACGGGTGGGCGCCCGGAGCTGCAGCCGCCGGCGACAAGGCAGGTGACCATCAGTACGCATCCAATGAGAGACGTGAATCGTCGCGGCATGACCTTCGTCCTTCGTCCGCGGAACGGGCGAATCCAGCTCAACGCGGGACCCCGCCGTCCCACCAAGTGTTGTTGGGAGAATCACCGTCGAAGAGGTCGCCGAGCACGCGGAGCTCTTCTTCTGGATCGGATTCCTCGAGCCTCACACGCTTGGATGACGCGTGACCGTCGGCCCACGCCACGTTCGCCGTCCCGGCGTGGCGCCCGTGAATCGTCGCGATCGATGAATCGGGCGACGAGCCTGCTCTGGGCAAGTACGTGTCTGGGATCGGCGGCTGCAGTTCAAACTCGAGGCTGAAGACGAGACCGTCGCCCCAACTCGGCTGGAAGATCGCATGGTCGGCTACGAGGATCGTCTCGCTCGGTTGTCGGAGCTGGCCGAGTCGAAACCCAATCCAACGAGCCGGCCCGTCCGGACCGGGAACACCCAGCATTCGCCCGTTGTAGCCATAGTCGATCGGCGGAAGCTGAGGGAACCCCGGGAACGCGTACAGATCGAAGAGATAATCGTCGGGCGGATCCCAGGTCGGGCACGCTCCGATGTCGCTCACCCCGCCGAGATACGGCCCGAGGAAGCTCGCCTGGAAGACCTCTTCGGGGGTTCCTTCGACCTCGGCGACACACCACCAGACCTTCGCGTTTGGGAGTCCCGACGGATTGATCAGACGCTCGTCGGCGTAGGAATGCGGGGGGAGTCGATCGTCTGAATCATTCGCGTACCCCTGGAATGCGACGCTCATTTGGGCGAGGTTCGCCAAGCAGACCGCCGAGCGTGCCGATTCACGGGCCGCACCGAGTGCTGGGAGCAAGATCCCGATCAGCAGTGCGATGATCGAAATCACGACGAGCAGCTCAATGAGCGTGAAAGCGGGATCGGAGTCGGCCCGCCGCTCACGCACCGATGCAGCCCTCGTCGAAGATCCGGAGGAACGTAACCACGTCGAAAAAGTCTGTCGTCCCGTCCGAGTTTACGTCGCCGGCGGGCACCCCGGCGGTCACCTCGCTGATGACAGCTTGCACGTCGGCGGGGGTGACGAAGCCGTCGCCGTCAAAGTCAGCGTCACATGACCCGGGCAGAACAAACGCCCCGATCGCATCGATGGTCCCCGTCCGCGTCAGCAGCAAGCGCACGTTGCTGGCAAACGGGAGGCTATCGACGCCATCGATGTCAAATACGAACGTCGAGCCTGAGAGCGTGAGCGTCCCTATCGCGTCGAAGGTCAGCGTCGGATTCGAGCCGAACGCGGCGCCGAGCACCGACACCGATGCGTCGGCTATGAGGTCCGCGGACACGAGGACGCCATCCTCGAACATCAGGCCAAGTCCCGACGCGTTTGAGATCTCGATGGTCACTTGATTGGCGAACTCGTTTCGGTTGGAGCGACCGCTGGGACCGAAAGGTGGAGCGTCACTCCCCGAGAGAAGCTCGGCCCGGTTCGTTGCTTCGAAGTCGTCGGCGTTGATCGTGAAGATGAGCTCGGCCGGACCGACGAGCTCCGTGCCGACACCCGTCAGTGTCGAGCCGTCGAACGACAGAGTGCCGAGATTCGTGTCCCCGAAGTCCGCGTCCTCTGACACAGCCTCAATGAAGGTCACTCCCGGATCACCCGCCGCCGATGCCGGGGCGAGCGATCCGACGCTCTGGAATGTCGTGAGGCCAGCGGGATGCAGGGGATCCGGGTAGTCGAGCCCGAACCGATACGGCTCAACCGCCATGATGTAGATGTTCGCCGGGACGCTCGGGTTGACGTATGCGGGGTAATCGAAGAACTTCGCATCCCCGGGGTCTCGGACGATACCCGAGAGCGACTGATTACCTTCCTGGTTGAACCCCACGATGGCGAGATAGCCGTCTCCATCGGAACCGAAGAGCGGGATCTCGACGACGGTCTGGCGACCAGCGCTCACGATGCACGCGATGGAGCCGAGTGTCAGCAGATGAACGGAAGGGTTCGTTGTCATAGTGGGGGCCCGCATCGACGTGATCACCTGCGGCGACGGGCAACGAGCGCTGCGCCGGCGAGGAACGACAAGGCCCCGGCCGGCGTCGGGATCACAAAGCTTCCAACCGCGTCAACGCGTCCGGTGAGGTCGATCACGATGGTCGACGGAATGAATGGATTTTGCGTATCGTTCACCTGGAATGAGATCGCGTCCCCGGAGATGCTGAACGTGCCCGACCACACGGTCGGGGCGCCGGCGCCACTCGCGTCAATGCTGAAATCAGCCGTTATCGAGACATCGATCGATGTGAGGACGCCGTCCGTGAATGTCACCGTGTCGCTCGCATCGAGCGATCCAAACTCGATGGCACCGGGGGCGCCGAAGAACCACAGCCCGAGGGCTCGATCGGAAATATCTGAGACAACCGACGGAGCTGTGGTCGGGTTCGGATCGATCCGCGTCGGGTCCGACGCCCAAAGCTCGGAGAGGTCAAGGTTGGTGACGCCAGCGGTCTCGACACCGGCGCCGCTGACGGCAGCGGCATCAAAATCGAGGTCGCCAACAACGAAATCGGCTTCACGAGGAAACACATCGAGCGGAAAGAACGGGGTCGTTGGCGGTGTCGGGTTGTTGATATCCGCGATGTCATAGAGGCCGTCGGCATCGCCGAGCGACCCATCGCCGAGTCCGATGCGCGCGAACGACCCGGTGATCGAGTCTTCGGAGATGAAGCTGTCGGCATTCATCGTGCTCCCTAGGCCAATCTGGCCCGCGGAAGCCGAGCCAGCGGCGACGATGGCAAAAAAAGTTTGGGTCATGTTCATATTAGAGTCCCCTCTTGTACAAATTGCGACTCGGTCTCAATTAGAGCGTAGCAGTGTGAGAATCCGGATGCAACTGACCTGAAACGGGGCGCACTCGTTCCGCACGGAGCAGCAGCACGCACCGCGCGGACACGCTTCCAACGGCCGCTCTTGGGTGTCGACGTGAATTATGGGAGAGGTGCCATGCGCGGAGAAGGCAGGCTCGTCGCCCACGCCGCACGCCGATGCGCTCGCGAGCGAGCCTGCATCGGGCGGTGGCGGTGTATGCGGCCCTGGCGGTGTATTGACCAGGAGGCGTTGACCTTTCCCTCTGAACCCATACCGGTTCGTATCTTCGGATCGGCCGGCACTCAGGAGGATCGGACGTGGCGAGGAAGCGTCACTCGGCTGAGGAGATCGTGAACAAGCTGCGTCAGGCGGAGGTCGAGCTGGGTAAGG
>JBCDIT010000022.1:0-31842 GCA_038748775.1 Planctomycetota bacterium | reverse complement strand
CCTTACCCAGCTCGACCTCCGCCTGACGCAGCTTGTTCACGATCTCCTCAGCCGAGTGACGCTTCCTCGCCACGTCCGATCCTCCTGAGTGCCGGCCGATCCGAAGATACGAACCGGTATGGGTTCAGAGGGAAAGGTCAAATGGCGGTTCGCGCCAGAGAGTACTTCACACCAGGCCTTGGTGGTGCATTGTTTCGAGGTCGGCGACGGCTCCGCGGTGACGGTCACCGTGTCGCGGATGCTTCTCGTCCGACACGTCTTGTCTCCTTCTGCAAGCCGGTGTTGTCCAGCGGGGTGGGGATCTCCGTCGAATCGGAGAGTTCGGGGCCCAGTTGCCCGACGGCCCTTGAGTCCACCTAATTAGGGAGCTACAGTTTCTCTGGCTTATGCCTGGATCGAGGGGTATGCCGTCTTTGTACGGTGTTTGGAGAGTAGTGAGAAATGAACGCGAAAGTTATCGCTCTGTCGGCCTGTGCGCTCGGGGCCGGCTGGGCCGGCGCCGCTGACGTTGACATCGACTTCGTTGACGAGGTTGAGGAGAACTCGTTCACGCAGAAGTGGATCCAGCGGAGCGCTTCGAGCGTGGAGGGCATCCGGATCTCGCTCGCCGGTTTCGATACCAGCGTGTCGGATGATTTCGAGATCCTCAGCCTCAAGTTCCCTCGTCACAACGGCGTTGACTCGGGCTTCGCGAAGTGGGGTGCGGAGACCGTCGAGGGTGCCGTCTTCACGGCCAACACCTCGCTGATGGATTCGGACTTCCGCTTCGACGTGAAGTTTGACGGCAGCAAGCTCACCGGCGGCGACATCAACAAGTCGAGCCAGATCGCCTTCGCTTGGGACATCGAGTACCTGATCAACGGCGAGTACAGCCACGGCTTCCGCTGGTCGAACGACTCGAGCTACGTCGGTGGCCTCGATCTCGCTTCGTCGAACAAGTCGAATGGCGGTTACTGGTACCGCCTCGCCCAGAGTACGGCCGCGGTTCCGGTGCCGCACCCTGGCCTGATGGCTGGCGCCGCCATCGGTGCGTTCGCGGTCACGCGTCGCCGCCGATAACCGAGCGGCCGTGAGGCCGAGTTCATTGTGATTTCTCGATCGAGCGGCGTCCTGAGCCGCTCGGTTGCTTTTTGACCGCAGTCGCGGAGCGATCCGCGGTTACCGGGACTCAAAGCGGATGCCCTTAGCGGATCTGACGGCGGATTCCGGCGCCGACTCAACATCTCACGTCGACGCACAGGCCAACGCCATCATCGGATGGTATTGGTTGCGATGCGATGGTTGCTCGGGCGAGCGATCTCGTACGTGCCAACGTGAGAGGGAGAGAGTCGATGGCTACGAAGAACGTTCTCGGGCTCGCGGTTTGCGCGGCGGTCGCCGGTCTGGTCGTTACGCCCGGATTCGCGGCGGATGTCGGCGTCTCTGATTTCGTCGGCGAGCGCGAGGAGAACTCGTTTACGCTCAAGTGGGTCCAACGCAGCGCCCAGAACATCGATGGCATTCTGGTTGGCCTCGTCGACTGGGATCGCGAAGTGTCGAGCGACTTCGAACTCGTGAGTCTGAAGTTTCCCAACCACCAGTCGTCCGATGCCGGGTTCGAGAAATGGGGTGAAGAGCTTGAAAGCGGGATGTTCCAGGGCATGACGGTTGAGACCGACGCGGACTTCCGCTTCGACGTGAAGTTCGACGGCAACCTCGTGAACGGTCGCTCGATCAAGAAAGCGTCGCAGATCAGCTTCGCTTGGGATATCTACTACTTCGCCGATGGCGAGATCACCCACGGATTTCGCTGGAGCAACGACTCTGCCTTCGCCAGCGGCCTTGAGCACGTCTCGGGGCGGGCTCACGGTGGCAATTGGTACCGGCTTGAGCAGTTGCCCGGAGGAGCCGCGGTTCCGCTCCCGCACCCGGCCGTGATGGCGGCCAGCGGAATCGTCGGTTTGGCCGCGGTGCGTCGCCGGCGTTGAACCGAAATCGAGCGAGCGGCTTTCGCCGCTCGCTCGATTGTCTGAGTTTCGACTTCGGGTCAAGGCGTCGAGAAAGGCTGATTCCACGTCGACATGAACGCGATTTCGATGTCGACCACCTCGCCTCCGGTGAGGGTAAGTGAGACGATCATCGTGGGATCATGCGGCGCGGTGCGGCTAACGACCTGGTAGAGCTTGTAGCAGGTCATGCGGTCGCCTTCTATGCAGTAGCGGGCCCCGCCGCCGGGAGTAGGGACTGGATCGACGCGATCGGTGTTGAGATCGATTGATGTTGGACTGAGTAGGCCTTCTATGAAGCTCGTCGTCGCGGATTCTGTTTCCGGTATGTCGTATCGATCTGTCCAGCCAAAGCGGGCGGGCTGAAGACTGGTTGATGTATAATAAATATCGATTGATTCTTTAACTTTCTTCTTGTACTCAAAGTCGGTTTCAACCGCGCTCGTCGGGCGCGGCGGAACAAGTGCCTCAAGCACGACGCTTCCTGCAGCCATAACGCATCTCCTCATGATTAAGTGTGCATGTTGCCATGCCATGGCACGGAAACGAGCCGCGAGGAAAGGCTGGCGCGGGTCAAGAAGACGTGAGTCGATTGCGCTTTTTCTTAGAGCATCTTGCATAATCACGTCTGGTACCCGCACGAGGCGAAGTAGTTGGCGCACTCGTCTGGCGTGACGGCCCGGAAGGCGTCGCCCGCGGCCCGGCACAGGCCGTCGAGCGTGCCCGCCGCGGCCCGCCGGAGCCGGCTCTTGATCTTGCTCCACAGCTTCTCGATCGGGTTCAGGTCCGGGCTGTACGGCGGCAGCCACCACACGCTCGCGCCTGCGGCCTCGATCGCCTCTTCGACACCCGCGGCCTTGTGCGCCCCGAGGTTGTCCATCACCACCACTTCCCCAGGCTCCAGTGCCGGGGCCAGGCAACGCTCGGCGTAACCGAGGAACGTCGCGCTGTTCATCGGACCGTCGAACAGGATCGTCGCGTCCTCGATCACGCGGTCGACGCGGAGGGCGCTGATCATCGTGGTCGTCTTCCAGTGCCCGTGAGGCTGGTGGAAGTTGCACCGCTCCCCAACCCGGGACCGGCCGTACAGCCGCGTCATGTTGGTCTTGGCGCCAGATTCATCGAGGAACATGAGCTTCTTCGGGTCCACGAACCGGCGTGCGATCGCGAAGTTCCGCCGCCTCTCGATGACATCGGGGCGGAGCTGCTCCCGCGCGATCAGGCTCTTTATTTCAACGACACGCCCAGCTTCTTGAGCCGCCGGCACACCGTCGATTCGGCCACCTCGACGCTCAGCTGCGCCCGGATCGCGTTGAGCGTGATGCCCGGGTCACGCCCGATCAGCCCGAGCATCTTCGCGTCGTCGGCCGGGGTCAGCTTGGTCGGCCTCTTCGGGCCCGGCTTGGCCGGCTCGAGCGTGCCACGCTCCCGCACACGCCGGATGAGCCGGTGCAGACCTTCGGGCGTGACCTCGAAACGCCGCGCCACAGACACGACCGGCTCTCCGCGGTCAACCGCCGCCAGCATCCGCCTCCGCATCTCAATCGGGATCCGCATCGCCTAGCCTCCTTGCCAGGAACCAGTATCCCAGACCGGATGCGTTCGCGCAAGGTGCTCTAGGGCTTCGCGCTGGCGGCACAGCGGAAGCCGAGCTTTGTCGAAGGCGAGGTCGGCGAGATGACGCTGCTCTGAAAGTCCCACGCATCGCTGACTGGGTCAGCCCAGCTGTAGCCCTTAAGAATGACCAAGCTGCTCTCTGGGGTTTCGCGCCAAGACTCAGTCCACTCACGAACACTTCCCAGCATGTGTTCGATTCCTGACTCGGTGATATCGCGGCCGGCGAGGCTCCGGCGGGCCGCGTCGATACCGGCAACGACGACCGCCCGTCGCTCAGGACTGATGTCTTGCTCGAACCACGCAGCGCCGGCTGGATCGAACTCGGTCGCGCCGGTCCAAAGCGTTGACCGTGTGATCTCAATCGGACGCGCGTCTCGCGCCTTGCCGGCGGCGGCGATTTCCCACTCGACGTCGGTCGGGAGCCGCTTGCCTGCCCACGCCGCGTACTCGACCGCGCTGTCCCAATCGATCCCGACGACCGGCAGGTCATCGAGGGACGGGTCATACGGCTCTGGCCACAGAGTTGATGGCATCGCGCTCGTCGCGTCGACGAACACTCTGTACTGGGCATTGGTGACTTCGGATTGGTCGATCCAGAAAGGATCGATCTCGACGGTGCGGGCGGGCGAAAGAGACGTCCCGGCTCCGACAACGTACTCACCCCCGTCGATGAGCACCATATCTGTAGTGTCCAGCGGGTGAATCTCATTGATCGTGAGTTCTGTCGATGCGTCCTCCGTGATCAACGCGAGTTTCTCAAAGACACCGGTGGGGCTCGAGGCGATGATGCGATAGTTCCCGACGGGGAGCGTTCGATCGATCTGGCTTTGTGCTTCCGCGATCGGGGGGCCCGGGAGACGGGTCTGCGCATCTATGGGCCGAATGGAGAGCACCGCGTTGGAAGGAGCGGACACTTGTAGTGATCCCTGAGGACGGTGCGGGGTGAGGTAGATCGATGCCGCGATGATCCCGCACAGCGCCGTCCCGGTTGCGGCGAGAAGCAATGGGCGACGATTGGCAAAGGACGTTGTGTTGTAGACCAGTGGGAGTGGCGTGCGCAGGTGACCGCTGAGCGCGGCTTCGAGCGAGTTTGCCATCTCCGCGGCGTCGGCGAAGCGTTTGGATGGATCGATCTCGAGCGCTCGCAGGCAGGTCCATGCGAGCGCACGAGGGATTCGGCGATTGAGCTTGCGAGGGTTTGGGACCAGGCATTTGTTGATTTCGCTGGTGAGTTCACCGACGTTTGATGCTCGATAAGGCGTCCGAAGCGTCAGGCATTCAAAGAGGGTGGCGCCCAGCGCGTAGATGTCGCTCGCAGGTCCGGGGGACTCCTTGCGAACACCGGCTTGTTCTGGGCTCATGTAGCGGAGCGTTCCCACACGCTCATGCGACATCGTGATTGATGGCTCGTCGGCGACCGCCGCGACACCGAAGTCAGCGAGAAGTGGCGTGACGCCATCGGCGAGCAGGATGTTTCCGGGTTTGATGTCGCGGTGAATGACACCACGAGAATGTGCGAAGTGGACCGCTCGGGCGATGTCGCGCACAACTTGGGCGGCTTGCCAAGCCCAGCGCGGGCCCGCCGCTTCGGCGTCCTTCGGCAGCGGCGATCGATCATCTCGAGAGACACCGGCTTGGTCTCTTAGGGTTGCAAGTCTTTGCGACAATGCTCCGTCTTCGATGTAGGCCGAGACGACGTATGGGACGTCGCCGGCGATACCGGCGGAATACACAGGCAAAACGTGGGGGTGATCGAGGCGAGCGGCAGCCCGAGCTTCACGAAGAAACCGTTGCTCGGCACGGCCTCCGAAGTCGGCGATGCCGATCGCTTTTAACGCGACCATCCGAGAAAGGCGGATGTCTTCGGCGAGGTAGACCACGCCCATCCCGCCTCGTCCGATCTCGCGGACGACTCGAAAGCCGACTTTCTCGAAGGATTGGGGCTGCACGAGGCTCGGGAACGCGTCCGGAATCGGTTTATCGAGCGGCGATTCCGAGTCGGCTTCGGCTCCCTCGACGATCGCCATGGCGAGGGCGATCGCTTCGGGCGGCAGGCCCGATTCATTTGCGATGGACATCCTGCCCGATCGATCTGCGTCGAGCATGCGGTCGGCAAGGTTGAACGCTGCCTCTTCCAGATTCAAGGATAGCTCCTCCTAACAGCGTAGCGTTGCTAGTCGTCAGGAGTAACTAACTTCTCGCGTAACCACCCCCGAGCGAGCGCGAATTCTCGCTTTACCGTTGCTTTGCTCACACCCATGATTCGGGCGGCTTCTTCTTCGGTCATCCCGGCAAAGTACCTGAGTTGGACGACCTGCACGGCTCTCGGACGGATCCGATCGAGCACCAGCAAGGTTTCGTGGATGACGATGACGTGGGCCGGATCTTCGGCAGCGATGTTGTCTTCTTGGAGCGGAACTCGGTTCATCGCCCCGCCGCGTTTCAGGGTCGTCGCCCGCCGAGCCCGTTCGACAATGATGTCCCGCATCGCGCGCGATGCGGTCATGAAGAAATGCCGGCGGTTTTCCCAGTCGGTCGTCCGACCCTCGCCAAAGAGTCGAACGTACAACTCGTTGACGAGATCGGTGGGGTCGAGCGTTCGCCATGGGGGAAGTTCGGCCAGCTTGTGGTCGGCGCGGCGCCGGAGTTGGTCGCCGACGACTTCCAGCAGGCGGTCGACAGCCCCCGGCGAATCAGCCGAAACGTCCTTGAGTATCTCGGTGATTTCACCGGGACCTGCATCCATTTTATCTGGGCCTCTTCGGCAAATGGTTGACCCAACCTGGGGAGAAAAGACGGTTAGAGAGTAGCATGGGACGCTCTCATTCGAACACGGTTGGTTCACCGATTGATGCCCCATTTTTCAGGGGTGGCAAAGGGCGGCTTTGCGCTGTCTCGTCGGACCAGTGGCGTCATGAGTACGCACAACAGCTCGTCGCACGCTTGTGGTCCGTCCTTCCCGAGGGGGTCACGCACGCGGAACTTGCTCGGCGCACCGGTTTTCACGCGGAAACAGTGCGTCGGTATATGAAGGCATCGACAACGCCGCCTGCAGACTTCGTTGCTTCTGTATGTCACGCGTTCCAGCTCGATTGCAGCCACGTGTTCGGTGTCGGTGAAGGTTGGGTTGTCGCCGTACCGCTTGATGCACAGGAGCGGGCCCGGCTCGCGGCGAGGATCGGCGCAGCGGCGTTGAAGGAACTTGTGCGTGGCAACGGGGCGTTGTCGGTTCCGTTGCCCGAACCGCGATCGGACGTCGATTTGGGTCCTGATAGCAACTCCGATTCAGACCCTGATCGAGGTCCCGGTGCGGGGCCGACTCCAGGTGATCCTTGGCCGGACGGCCCGAGTCAGCGTGGCGCCCTGGGGCCGGATGGATCGCCGATTGTCGAGGTCCGCCCGAGTGCATCCGACGACGTTCCAGAGCTTGCCCCTCAGCCGCCGAATGAACGCAACGGGAAGAACGGGTCGTATCGTGGTCCTTCAAATGAGCGTTCGGTCGCGCGGCGTTCAATGCAAGGTGATGGGGGCCGCGTGCACGATCACGCTGAAGAACGCGATGCGTTCAAAAACGCGGATTGCCCGCCCGAGAGGGTCGGTGCATCGGTGCGTGTTGATCGGGCGTGTTGATCGGGACTAAGTCAGCGGTGTCCGATACAGGTGGCGCCTGATTTTACGTAAGTACGTCGTCGTCTTCGAGTGTGGTGAAAGATCGATGTAACGGAAATTATGTGTCGTGATGGAAACGAAGAGACGCGGCTGCCTGGTGGGGCGGCCGCGTTCGAAGGATGATGAGATCCCTGGGTTTTTGGCACGTTTTCATGTTGATTGTAAAGGATCAAGATCCGTTCAAGCCGGCGCGCGTTGTGTTTAGAGTGACACGAGTACGTGTGATCGTGACGTATAATGAACATATACGGAGTCGGGTGGCATACTCCTGGGGCAGGCCGTTCCGGACTTTGGGATCCAGCTTGTTCTCTCGGCATCGCGATGGGGTCAGGCGCTGTGTCAGAGACCTTTTAACGCCGCCGAGGAGAACTGGACTTTGGGCACCGGAGATGGGAATATTGAACCGGTAGAACCTGCTTGCCGATACACCACATGATGATCTCGACGTCCAAAGCGAAAGCCAAAGCCCAACACCCGCCCGGGTGCAAGGTGTGGCTACGCGGCGTCGCCTGACGAATCGCTGCTGAGACGACCTGTACGACCCCCGGGCCTGAAACCTGGGGGTCCTGTTCTTTTTGCCTTGCCCGACCCTTGAAGGGAACGACCGATGTCCGACGCCGCTTCTGTTCTGAACCCGACGTGCCCCGAGTGCGATGCTGAGATTCGATTCGCCCGAGCGCCTCTCGCCGCGGAGGTGACCACCTGTTCTGATTGCGGCGTCGAACTGGAGGTCACGTCGCTCGAGCCACTCACGCTCGAAGTCGCCCCCGAAGTTGAGGAGGACTGGGGTGAGTGATGCGACGATTGCGATCCTCCACACACGTATTCGAACCGAGGAACGGCTCCTCATTGAGGCCTTTGATCACCTTGGTGTTCAGGTCGATGTCGTTGATGCGAGGGATGTTGCGCTCGATGGACGATCGCTCGGGCGATTTGCGGCTCACGACGTCGTTCTTGATCGAACCGTGAGCCTCGCCGCGTCTCAGACCGTAGGCCGGGTGCTTGAGTCGATGGGTATTCGGTTTGTGAATCGATGCCGAGCGATCGATCGGTGCTCGGACAAGCTTCGGACGAACGTTGCGCTCAATGCCGCGGGAATCCCGACGCCCGAGATGCGGGTAGCGGTCGGCGCGAGCGCAGCGCTTGAGGCGGCGGAGGACCTTGGATACCCGGTGGTTCTGAAGCCCACGATCGGGTCTTGGGGGCGTTTGGTCGCTCGGGCAAACGACCGAGACGCGGCCGAGGCGATTATCGAGCACCGAGCGATGTTGGGATCTGCGGCGCAGCAGGTGTTCTATATCCAGGAGCACGTGGAGAAGCCCGGGCGCGATTTACGGTTGTTTGTCGTTGGCGGAGAGACGATTGCTGGTATCGCCAGAATGAGTGATCACTGGGTGACCAACACGGCGCGCGGTGCATCGGCGAGCGGGTACGAGATCACACCCGAACTCGACCGGCTTTGCAGAGGCGTCTCCGAGGCGGTCGGTGCCGATATCTGTGCGGTCGACCTGTTTGAGTGCCCCCGACGTGGGCTGCTTGTCAACGAGGTCAACCACTCGCTCGAGTTCCGGAACAGTATCGAACCGACCGGAGTGGATATTCCTCTGCGTATCGCGGAGAACGTGGTCTCGATTGCACAGGGGCGTCAGGCGATCGTGTCGTCCGGTCAGATCGGGGTTTCCGTATGACTCGTGCGTGCATTGTTGGCGGAAGCGGATACACCGGCGGGGAACTCGTGAGGTTGCTGCTTGAGCATCCGGGGATCGAGGTCGCGGCGGTGACGAGCCGTTCGCTCGGGGGCAAACCGCTTTACTCCGTGCATCCACATTTGCGTGGCTTGAGTGACCTCCGATTCGTTTCGCCTGACGAGGTGGGCGAGGTCGATGTCGCGTTCCTTTGTTTGCCGCACGGCGTGTCGGTGGGTGAGATTGATCGATGGCGCCAAGCAGCGCGGACGGTGGTTGATCTGTCCTCTGACTTCCGTCTGCGATCAGCGGATTCATATCGAGAGTGGTACGGATCGGAACACCCGAGGCCGGACCTCTTGTCCGAGGCGATATATGGACTCCCTGAGTTGACAAGGCAACGCCTGCCCGACGCCACTCTGGTGAGCGGCGTTGGGTGTAATGCGACGGCGATGGTGCTCGCGTTGCTTCCGCTCGCGTCGGCCGGCCTGATAGATCGGGCCATCTGCGATATCAAAGTGGGTTCGTCGGAAGCCGGGCGGGGACCTTCGGCGGGGTCGCATCATCCTGAGCGGTCGGGCGTGGTTCGTTCGTACGCGCCGGCGGGGCATCGGCACGCGGCGGAGGTGTCACAGACACTGGGCGACTTCGTGCTTGACGTGTCGGTGACGGCTGTCGAGCTCGTCCGGGGAGCGGTGTGCACGGCGCACGTGGTCCCGTCGCGGCCCGTCACAAAGAAAGATCTCTGGGGGATGTACCGCGAGGCGTACTCGCAAGAGCCGTTTATTCGGATCGTGAGCGAGCGCTCGGGTGCGCATCGGTTGCCCGACGCGAAGACGGTCGTGGGTTCGAACTTCGCGGATGTAGGGTTCGAGGTCGATGAACGAACGGGGCGGCTGGTCGTGATCAGCGCGATCGACAACCTCGTCAAAGGGGCGGCGGGATCCGCGGTGCAGGCGATGAACGTCGCGATGGGGTTTGCAGAGACGGACGGGCTTGGGCGGGCGCCGCTCTACCCGGCATGAGGAGTCGATAGATGACACTGAGCGTGATCAAGATCGGCGGAGGCGAGGGGATCGACCCTTGTGAAGCGCTGCGCGAGGTCGGTGAGCTTGTGCGTTCGGGCCAACGCGTTGTCGTCGTGCATGGTGGATCGCATGAGACGAACGAAGTCGCAAAGACGTTGGGCCGTCCTCACCGGTTCATGACGAGCCCGTCGGGGCACGTAAGCCGGCGGACGGATCGAGACACGCTCGACGTGTTTGCGATGGTGTACTGCGGGAAGATCAACACCCGAGTCGTCGAATCACTGCGGCGCGACGGTGTTGACGCGATCGGTTTGAGCGGGGTTGATGGTGGGCTGTGGATCGGGAAGCGCCGCACGGCGATTCGATCGGTTGAGGAGGGTCGCACGGTCATCATCCGGGACGACCTCTCGGGGGCGATCCAGAGTGTTGATAGCGGGCTGCTGGAGTTGCTCTTGTCCGCCGGCCGTGTGCCGGTACTGTGCCCACCAGCGGTGACAGAAGAGGGTGTCGCGATCAACGTCGACGCTGATCGGGCGGCGGCGGCGACGGCCGCGGCGCTCGGCGCCGATGAACTACTCCTGCTTTCAAATGTACCGGGCGTCCTCGCGGATCCGAACGCCGGCGTTTCGACGCTGATCGCCTCGGTGGAGGAGGCGGGGCTGGATGTCGTGCGAGCCGCGGCGTCGGGGCGCATGAAGAACAAGGTGCTCGCCGCGGAGGAGGCTCTCGCGGGGGGTGTTGATCGGGTCGTTATCGCATCGGCGAGGGGTGAGCGTCCGATCGATGCAGCGCGATCGGGCCGGGGCACGGTCTTCGGTGGGTCGTTGGCGGAGCGCAGCGCGTGACTTCAGATTCCGAGATGATCGCGGCGCTCGAACGGATCGTTGGGCTTTCGAGTGAGAGCGGGAACGAAGGCGATGCGGTGCGGGCGTTCGTCGAAATCGCGGAGGGTTGGGGTCTTCGAGGCGAGATCGATGGTGTGGGCAATGGCATCGCGACGCGGCCGGCGTTGGAGGAACGTCGGTCGCGCGTGGTGCTGCTCGGGCATGTCGACACGGTGCCTGGAGAGATCGAGGTTCGCCTCGAAGGTGACGTCTTGCATGGGCGTGGGTCGGTGGATGCGAAGGGACCGTTGATGGCGATGCTCGCCGCGGCGTCGAGGGCGTTGGCTCCGTCATCTGAGCTTGTGGTGATCGCCGCGGTTGGCGAGGAGACCACCGAGAGCCCCGGGGCGAACGCGGTGGTGGAACGGTACCGACCCGATGCGTGCATCATCGGTGAGCCCTCGGGCTGGGATGGCGTCACCCTCGGCTACAAGGGGCGGCTTGTGGTGCACGCGAAGTGCGTTCGATCGATGGCGCACACGGCGGGCCCTGATGGGAGCGCTCGAGATTTGCTGATGTCGTGGTGGGGGCGTGTGCTTTCGCGGGTAGTGCATGCAAACGAAGACGCGGCAGGGGCGTTCGATTCGGTGCAGGCGACGGCGCATGAGTGGGGTGACGACGGGGCGTGGGATCGGGACGGGGCGTGGCTTAGAGCTGGTTTTCGACTGCCACCCAGGATGACTCCGGAGGCGTGGCGAGAGCTTGTCGATGGAGAATCGACCGATGAGCTCGAGCTTGAATGGCGCGGAGGGGAGCGAGCGCACCGGGTTTCGAGGAGCGACCCGGTCGTGGCGGCTTTATCCGAAGCGATCCGCTCGGAGGGCGCGCGGCCGCGGCACAAGGTGAAGACGGGGACGGCCGACTTCAACGTGGTCGGCCCGGTCTGGGGTTGCCCGATCGCGGCGTACGGCCCCGGGGACAGTTCGCTTGACCATACGCCCGACGAGCGACTTTCCGTGACTGAGTTCCTGAAATCGGTCTCGGTCTTAGAGCGTGCTCTCGGTTCGCTGGTCGAGCGGCTCGGCGCCGAACACGCGTCGTCGATCGTCACGTGACGTCAGCGCTTTGAGTCGGTACTCAGAAACGTCGGCTGTCGGAAGGCTTGGTAGGCGAAGGGATCGGCCTCATCTCGGTATCCACGGACGCGCTGTGCGAAGAGGTCGTGGTCGAAACCGATGAGCTCTTCGTCGGACTCCGGCATCGCGTCCATGTCGATGCGGTACTCGAGCCTATGGAGGCTTTCGCGCTGCGCAAACAGAGGCGCGAGGAAGTTCTCGAAGACGCCGACCTCGATCACGTTGTGCCGATGCCAAGCGTCGAAGAACTCGGTGCCGAACTCCGCTGTGACGCGATGATTGACGCCCTTCGCGATCGGGTTGTTGCCGGTGAGCCCGATGACGATCTCGTAGTGATAGTGCACCCCGACGTGTTGGCCATCGCGAACGACGTCTTTGAAGTGGATGCGGAGGATCATGACGGGCCCGAGCATCGGGAGCGTTCGGCCCATCGCCCATCCGTCGGCTCCGACGTAGAAGATCTTCAGCTTGGAATCGACCGGGTACTTCCACCCGAAGCGGTCGTATTGCATTGCTTCCTGAACGTGAATCGATGCTCCGGCGCGGGCGGTTCGGTTTGGTCCGAGACGCCCCGAGAGCGTCGCGTTGTAGTGGTCGATGGGATGCCAGAGGAGGTAGGCGGGGACGACCTGGCCTTCGAATCCGGGCGTATCGACGAGCCGTACGCGGAGGCTCGGGAAGTGGCGGAACCACCAGTGGATCATCTCGGAAGTGACTCCTCGCAGCAGCGCGTGGTTGAGCACGACGCAGAACTGCCCGTTCGGTCTTTCGCAGATCTCAAAGTGTGACGACGACGTTGGGCGTAGTTTCCAGCCGTAGTCACGGGTAGGAGGCATCTCGAGTTGTGCCATTCGTTGGCCTTTCGGTCGCGGAAGGGTCGGCCTGTCCGGTCGGATAGACATCGAGTGTACCGGTTCGTGATGCGCGTGTATCGGGCAAGCAAGTCGCTTTAGGAAAGGGCATTGCTGGTTTCCCGACTTTGGGTACGCTCGGTCATCTCGCCTGTGTGACGGTCGAGGGTGAGTTGAGCGGGTGTTGATCAGATGCGGTCCAGTGATGACGGGTTGACCGAGCTTCTTTCGAACGCCCGAGCGGGTGACGCGGACGCGTTGGCCCGGGCGGGTGAGCTTATCCTCGCGGACTTGAGATCCCTCGCGCACCGGGCGCGTCGAGGGCAGAGACCCAACCACACGCTGGGGACGACCGCGTTGGTGAACGAGGCGTTTGTGCGGTTGCTGGGCCAGCCGGGGCCGGGGTTCGAGGGTCGTCAGCATTTTTATGGCGTCGCGGCGAAAGCGATGCGATCGATCCTGGTGGATTACGCCCGCGCCCGCAACGCTGAGAAACGCGGCGGGGGCTGGGAGCGCCGCGTGCTCGACGACGTGCTCGATGAACTCGGGGGTGATCAACTCAACATGCTCGCGCTCGACGAGGCGCTGCGCCGGCTTGAAGCGACGACGCCCAGGCACGTCCGCGTGGTCGAGTTGCGGTACTTCGCGGGGCTTTCGATCGCGAAGACGGCGGAGGCGTTGGGCGTCTCGAGCGGTACGGTCGAAAGCGATTGGCGTTTCGCCAGGGCTTGGCTCCAGCGGGAACTGAGCGGGGAGGTGCCGGCGTGACCGAGAGCTGGATGGACCGGGTCCAGCGGGTATTCACCGAGGCGGCCGATGCGCCGGCCGCCCAACGTGCGTCCGTGATTGAGGCGCGATGCGGCGATGACGCACGACTCCGTTCGGAGGTCGAGTCGCTCTTGCGAGCCGATTCAGCGTACGGGACGTTTATGCTTGGCGGCGCGGAGCCGGCTTTGCTCGGCGTGCCAAGGACGCCCGGGCGTATCGAGGCGGGGCAGAGGGTCGGGGCGTACGTGCTTGACGAGCCTCTCGGTGAGGGAGGGATGGGCACGGTGTATCGCGCCCACCGGGCCGACGGCTCGTACTCGCAAGAGGTCGCGATAAAGGTCATCCGTGATCCGCTGTCGAGCGCCGATGTCGAGGATCGCTTTGTCCGCGAGCGTCAGGTGCTCGCGTCGCTCCGTCACGAGAACATCGCGCGTCTGATCGACGGTGGGATCTCAGCGGATCACCCGTACCTCGTCATGGAGCTGATCCGGGGGCGGAACCTGCTCGCGTACTGCGATGAGCGGAATCTGTGCCTGGAGCGTCGGCTCGCGTTGTTCGACGAGGTGTGCGCCGGGGTGCAGCACGCCCATACGAATCTTGTGGTGCACCGCGACTTAAAGCCGGCGCACGTCGTGGTCGGCGACGACGGGCGTCCGAAGCTCCTCGACTTTGGGATCGCGGTCATTCTGGATGCGGATACGGGAACCGGCGGCACGACGCAGACGATTCATCGCCGGCTGACTCCCCAATACGCCAGCCCGGAGCAACTCGCCGCTGAGCCGGTCACGACGGCGTCCGACGTGTACGCGCTCGGGCTTATTCTGTACGAGTTGACGTGCGGACGTCGTGCGTATCAAGTGAAATCGAGTCCGACGGGGCCATTGCTGCCGGAGCAAACGCCGGCCCTCCCGAGCAAACGAGCGCTCGAAGACCGCGAGGGCGCCGGTGCACATGTTGCCGCGGCGCGGGGGGTTTCACCCAGGAAGCTGGCCCAGGAACTCGATGGCGATCTCGATCTCATCGTGATGACGGCGCTTCGGCGCGAGGCGGGGCGGCGGTACCCGTCGGCGGGTGCTCTTCGGGAAGACCTGAGGCGGTATCGAGATGGGCTCCCGATCGTCGCGAGGCCGGACTCCTGGGGGTACCGGGCTCGCAAGTTCGTGCGCCGCAATCGGGTCGGGGTATCGGCGGCGGCGGTCGTGCTCTTGGTCTTGATTTCTGCGATCGTTGCGGTGGGGCGGCAGGCTGGGATCGCACGAGCCCAGCGTGCTGAAGCACAGGAGCGGCGTTCCGACGCGGAAGCGGCGCTCGCGACATCGGACCGGGTCGGGCAGTTCCTTCGCTCGGTGCTGGTCGCCGCCGATCCTCGGAACCAGGGTCAGGACGCGACGGTGCGCGAAGCGCTGGACGCGGGTGCGGCGCGGATCGAGGGTGAGTTTGGTGAGAACCCCGAGGTCGAGGCGCGCGTGCGTGAGGCGATCGGGATGACGTATCGCTCGCTCGGGGTGCTCGATCGTGCGGATGTCCACCTCACACGAGCGCATGACCTCGCGCTTCGTACGTTCCCGAATGGCGCAGAGGCGAACCGGATGACGCACGAACTCGGCGTGCTCCGGCTTGACCAAGGTCGGATCGATGAGGCTCGCGAGCTCTCGACTGCCGCGTTCGACGAGCGCGTGGCGAGCGATGGGGAGGTCTCGGCGCGGGCGCTCGAGACTCGGAACGTGCTGGCCCTCATCGCTCTTCGAGAAGAGAACCACGACGAGGCGCTAGCCCACGCCAAGGCGTCGACGAGCGGGTGGAGCGAGCTCTTTGGACCGCAGCACCCGACGACGCTGGAGTACCTGAACACGCAGGGAGAGATTCTCTTCGCGATGGCTCAGTACGACGAAGCGGCGGAGGTGTTTCGGCGGGTGTACGACGGGCAGTCGCGCGTGCTGGGGTCTGACCACCCGGACACGCTGATCACCGTGAGCGATCTTGGAACCACGCTGAAGAGACTCGGGCGGACCGAGGAAGCACTGGAATGGCAGATGCGGTCCCTTGAGGGGCTGGGGGCGATGTTCCCGGCTGGTTCGCTCGACGTTGTAATTCCCCGTATCAACATCGCGGTGACGCTACTCGGCCTGGAGCGGTGTGATGAGGCGCTCAACATCGCATTACCGGCGCTTGAACACGGCGCTCCGGCGTTGGGGGAAGGTCACTACGTTGTTGCTGCGGCTCGACTTACGGTCGGGAGAGCGTTGGTGGGGCTTGGCCGTACGGAGGACGCCCGGGCCCATCTTCTTCGGGCTCAAGCCGATCTCAATGCAACGGTTGGACCGGAGCATTCGCTCACGAAGACCGCGGCGGGGGTGCTTGCGGAGCTCGACGGTTCGGGCGGCTGAAGTTTTTTCGCGAAGTCGCTAAGGAAGCTGTTTGTCCATTCCGTGTCTCTGGGTGTGTGCCCTGTGTTGGGTCGCACGGCACCAGGAACGACACGAAAGGACAGCACCATGCGCACTTGGAAACTGGGTTGGCCCGCGGCCTTGGCGGCGGGCGTCCTCGCGGGCATCGCCGGTTCGGCTTCGGGGATCGACGTCGAGTTCACGTACCAGGGGTATCTGGAGGTCAACGGGATAGCGATCGACGGGCTGAGCCCGACGGAGATTGTCTTCACGCTCCTTTCGGATCCGGTCAACGGGAACCAGGTTGGCACTCCGATCGTGAAGGCGGCGGGCGACATAACGCTCGATGATGGGGTGTTCTCGACCCCGCTCGCGTTCGAGGTCGATGCGTTCGACGGCCGTCAGCTTTGGCTCGAGATCGAGATTGATGGGACGGCGCTGTCACCGCGGCAGAAAGTGAACGCGGCGCCGTATTCGCTTGCGACGCGTGGTTTGACGGTGGATGATCGCGGCTATGTCGGTGTCTTCCTCGAACCGGGCGAGGTGCCGATCAACCCGTTGACCGTTGGTGGTCCTCTTCGGAGCATCGGCCCGGGCGCGGGAATTACGTTTACGAACCCCAGTAACACGTTGTCGTCCTTCAACCTGAACTGGTTCAATGACACGCCGCGCCTGCGTTTGGGCGGGAGTGGCGCAGGGGCGAACTCGGGCTTCGATATCCAGCGCGTGGGCGATCAGTCGATCTTCCGCATTCTCGATAACGGTGACGTTGGGCTCCGCGAGCCCAACCCAGACCTGCGATTCACCATTGAGGAGCGGGGCAACGGGATCGAGTACCCGGCGGCCGACACGCTCGCTCTTTGGACGAATGGGGCCGAGCGGATGCGTCTTCACCCGGATGGGGACGTGACGATCGGTGCGTCCTCCAACGGTCCGGCGAAGCTCAATATCGTCACGCCCGGATTCGATGACCGGGATCTCATCTCGTTTGATGAAGACGTCGATGGGAACCCCACGTTCAAGATCAGTGGTGATTTCGCGGGGACCGGCGAGAACAACGAACTCCAGCTCGATTCGTTCTTGCAGGACTCGATCATCACCGTCGACGCCGGCGGCAACGTTGCCATCAACGCAGGTGATCCGCGCACGATGCTCGACGTCAACGCGAACGATCGTCCGTTGCCGGCGAACGCCCGAGGCGCCGCGGAGTTTCTCTACACCACCGGGCTCCCGTTCCCCGGCGCGACACCCAACACCGATCAGCACACGGTCGACATCCGCCGCACGAACGGTCTGAACGGGGCTGCCGCTCTGAATGTTGAGGCCGATGCCGCGCGTGCGGCTCGGTTCAGCAGCGACAACGACGTCGATCCGACGGTCGAGATCTTGAATCTCCAAAGCAACACCGCTCTCGAGTTGATCTCGTTCGCTTCGAACGGGCCGATGATGGAGATGACGGTCGCCGGGCCCTCGATCTCGAGCACCAACTTCCTTGTGATGCGTGATTCGGGCGGGAACCGAGCTCGGATCAACGGAAGCGGTCGTGGGTTCTTCAACGGAGGCACGCAGACGGGCGGCGCCGACGTTGCGGAGTGGTTCGCGGTGGAGGGCGATCGTTCGACCTACGAGCCGGGTGATCTGCTCATCATCTCGACCGACTCGGACCGGACAGTGACGCGATCGACCGAGGCGTACTGCACGCTCGTCACCGGCGTATACGCCACCAGGCCCGGCGTTCTGCTGACCGAGCGTCACGTCGACGCGGACCACTCGGACATGGTTCCGATGGGGGTGATCGGTGTTGTCCCGACGAAGGTCTCGGCCGAGAACGGCCCGATCCGTCGCGGCGACCTGCTGGTCTCGTCGACCATCCCTGGGCACGCGATGAAGGGTACCGACCGCTCGCGCATGCTCGGCGCCATCGTCGGCAAGGCTCTTGAGGGGTTTGACGGAACCGGAACCGGCGTAATCCGTGTCATGGTCTCGCCCAAGTGATCTGCGCGAGCCTGAAAGGAGCACTCCTATGAAACTCATCGCTCTCGTTTCGGCGATCTTCGCGGCCTCTGCGACTCCCGCCCTCGCTCAACCGAGCATCGACTGGTACACGATTGATGGTGGTGGGGGTTTCTCAAGCGGCGGAGGGTTCACGCTCCGCGGCACCGTCGGGCAGCCGGACGCGGCGACGTCGTCCGGGTCTGGCTACGCGCTCGTCGGCGGATTTTGGGGGGCGGTCTCGCAAGCGGGGCCGTGCAACTCCGCTGACCTGGTCCCGCCCTTCGGGGTGACCGATCTGAGCGACGTGGACGCGTTTATCCCAGCGTTCCTCGCGGCGGACCCGAGCGTCGACTTCGTGGCGCCCTTCGGGATCGTCGACCTCAGTGACTTGGACGTGTTCATCAGCGCGTTCCTGGCGGGCTGCCCGTAACGCCAGCACGGCGGCGCGGAGACGCGTCGCCGTGTGTTGTTCCTGATTGCTTGTCACCTCCATTCATCGCCTCCGCGTTGGGCGACCACCGCACGGCGCTCCGTTTCGCACCGCGAAACGCGCGGCAGGGGGGTGGCTTTGAGGTGTTCGTCACCTATGGCGGGCGCCAAGATGTGGTAACATCGCACGAACGGATAGCCGGAGTGCTTTTGTGCCCATCACGGTGTCAACGCGTTCGCTTGGTCGTCGCAAGCCTCTGCTTGGTGACTTTGATGTTTTTCCACCGGACGACCTCCGCGACGATGGGGATCTCCTGCTTCGTCAGTTGATCGAGCACGTCGTGAGACACCAAGTAGCGCTTTTCAACGAGCGGCAGGAAGCCTCGCGTTTCGACCGCGTGCTGTCCGCAGGGGTGATCGAGCGCGGGGTGGCGGCCGGCAAGGTTGATCCGACGGGCAAGCCGGAGCGGACGCAGGCGGACGCCGAAGAAGCGGTGGGGGCGGCACTCCAGGCGTTTGAAGACGGGTTGTACCTCGTGGTGATCGACGAGGTTGAGCGGCGGAGTTTAGAGGAGCCGGTGTACCTGGCGCCGGACAGCCGCATGGTGTTCGTGCGCTTGACGTTCTTGGCCGGAGGTTGAGGCCGCGGTTTCGGGCGGAGCGTGCGTTGGGGCGTACCGGGGAGTGTGACGTGGAAGAGCGTGATTACTACCAGAAGCTGATCGAAGCGAAGCAGGCAAAGTGGTTTGACAAGCGTCTCAAGGCGCTCTCGAAGCTCTCAAGGGCGCGGCGGCGAGAGCTCAAGCGGCTGATCCCGAACGACAAGGGCATCTACGACGAGTTTGTCGCGTTCGCCCGACGACTTGAGATGACGGCCGAGTTCTTCGACACGATGGATGACCGGGAGCGACGCCGCCTGTTCGATGGGCTCTTCCCATCGATGGGGGCGCACGTCGACCGGTCGTGGGTCGACGCGTGCGAGCAGCCGTTCGTCGCGGGCTACCGCCAGACCTGCTTCCGAGCGCCGGGTCGGGCGTCTGTGGCCCGTTTGACACGGGCGAGACACTTCCTCATGGTGTGCTCGACGCTCCAGGGGTACGACCCGACGCCCGGCTGGCTCGCGCGGTGGGGGCCGCACATGCCGGATCGGGGCGGGACCGTCGGGCTCATCCTCGCGGCGGTCCTGCGCGGCGGAGGGGACGACGCGGACGAGGTGCGTTCGATTCTGATCGACTCGATCAATGGTGACGATGAGATCGGACGGATGGGCGTGCACGCGATTACGGCTCTGCTCAACAGTGATGAGCGGACCGACTGGGAGATCATCGGGAAGCTCCTGCTCGCGGCTCAGCGCCAGGAGGGGCTCCGTCAGACGATCCTCGAATCGGCCGACGAGGCAAACCCCGGGGCGTTCCGATACATGCTCGGCCTCATCCTCGAGCACGATCTTGGACGGTTCAGCTCGGTTGTTCGGGCGTTCGATATCTGGCTCGGCTTCCAGTGGGCGGGCGGGAGCGCCAAGGTTGTCCACGACGGGATCCGGAAGATCTGCGCGTACCTGGACGATGGCGGCGCATGCGTCGACGCGATTGAGTCGGGCACGCCAGAGGACGCGTACCTGGCGCTTTGGTCGATGGCGTATGCGGACGCGGACGCGGCGCTGCGGGTGGCCCGGACTCTGGTGGGCCACGCTGATCCGGCGCGCCGCTACGCGGCTCTGTTGATCATCGTGCGAGCTGGTCTCATGCCTGAGTGTCTTGAGATCCCGGCCGGCCGCCTCATCAGCGGGGAGGAGAGGGACGAACGGATCCTCACGCTGCTCTTGGTGATGATCGCGCAGGTCGACTTCAGAGAGGCGGGCTTCGGGGAGTCCGACGCTCTGTTCGATGCGATCGCCGAGATCTTTGGGCGGTTTCCGAAGAAGAAAACGAAGCTTGACAGGCTTATCTGGCCCTGGGATGCGTTCGTCCGCGAGCGCCGCGACGCGGCGCTCGCGTTGCGCGCGGTCGCTGTGGAGGCACCCAAAAAGCTCTTGCCATACGCCGATGCGCTCGATCCTTTCGACTGCGCCGCCATCGTGAGGACCCTCTCCGGGACCGGCCGGGTCTGGAATCCGGAGACGAATCGAGAGCAGACGCGGAAGCGTCGTGATATGGACACCGAAGAGCGTACGTTCGTCGTTTGCATGATGGCCGACGCGCGCCAGGAAGTTCATAACGCAGCTTTCGAGGCTCTTAAATCGTCGAAGGTGGCGCCCGACGAGGTCGAGATTCTTACGAAGAACCTGCACCGGACATCGGCTACATTCCGGCGCGGCGCAATCGAGCGGCTCTCGAAGCTCGCGGCGCCCGCCGTGCTGAGCGTGGGCGAGGGGCTGCTGGACGCGAAGCACGTCAAGAAAAGGGCGGCCGGGCTCGAATTGCTCCAGGCGATCAAGGACGACAAGAAAGTCGGCGGCCGGGCGCTCGAAGCGGTGCGGGCGAGGCTCGAGACGCTCTCGCTCGATTCGGAAACCGAGGCCGTGGCAAAGCGAGTACTCGGTAAATCCGCGGATGAAGTCACGCTGGATGATTGCCTTGGATTGCTCGCGCCGGGGTCGAGGGCGGCGCCTGTCGAGCCGAACGAGACGTCACCGGCCCGTGAATCGGCGGCGATGAGGGCTTGCCTCAAGTCGCTGGCGGAGCTCTTTCTGGAGCACAGCGAGACCGAGATCGAACTCAACGACGAGTATCTCATTCCGGGTGAGAGAGGGACAATGGGCCACCTGGGTTCCAATTTCCCGTCACCGCCGCGTGGTACGCCTAAGGAGGGTGAGGCCCGTCGGTCGCCGGCCGAGGCGATGCCTTTGCACGACGTGTGGTCCGAGTGGGTCCAGAGTCGCGGCAAGGAGATGCGTGATAAAGACGGGCTGGAGTTGGTTCGGCTCTGGGCGTTGGTGAACAACTCTCGTTCGAACTGGGGAGAGCTGAAAGTCCTGCCGAAGGCGTTCCGCGCGACGGGGGCGTGGGAGTTGAAGTGGGCGTTCCAACATCTGACGGAGTGGCTTCCGATCCTGGAACCGAACGATAACGGGCTGAGCTTCCTTGCCCGATGCGCCGAAGATCGGCTCGCGCGGATAAAGAGCGGGAAGATCAAGCCACCTAAGGAACACGCGATACACCACAAGCCGACGCTTCTGGACGACTACAGCTCGGTTACGTCGTACGCCAGGCTGGCGCCGCGGGGCGAGATGGACGCGTCAATCCTTGCTCGGGTGGCGGCTCTCAAGATGGTCTCGATGGATCTCGGGCACGGCGTCTCGGGGCCCGACCTCGACGAGTTCGCGGCCGCCTACGACGCCGGGCTCGCGACGCCGGGCGACTTTATCTGGCTTCTGCTGAAGCCGCAGAGGCGGGACGGTTCGATGGGTTACTGGGACGCGCGGGTCCGGTTCGGTCCCATCGATTCCGCGACGAGTCTGAAGCCGGCCGAGGCGCTCGCGCGGCGTCCGGAGTTGGCCGAGGTCGCGACGCGCGTTCGCGAGCGGCTCATCGAGGTCGAGCTGACGCGGGGCGAGCGGGCGACGCCCGCGACGCTCGCGGCGTCGCACATCCGATTCGCAGGGGGGGCCGAGACCCTGTTCAGGCTCGTCTCAGCGCTCGGTAAGGACAAGATCATCAGGCAAGATCAGTGGGGTGAGCCGACGCGGTCATACTCGTTCAGCCGGCTGATCTCGGTCACGATGCCGAGAGAGGCAGACTCCGACGAGCGGTTTACCGGGTTGCTTGCCGAGTACGCGATCAAGCCGGCGCGGATGCTCGAGGTCGGGATGTACGCGCCGCAGTGGGCGGGGCACGTCGAGCGGGCCCTGGGCATCGATGGCTTTGAGGACTCGGTGTGGTGGATCCACGCCCATACCAAGCGGGGCGACTATTGGCGGAACGAGGAGATCCGGGAGCTCTGGGCGGCGCAGATCAACGAACGGACCGAGCTCGAGGCCGAAGACCTCGAGGAGGGTGCCGTTGACGTCGCATGGTTCAAGCGGATCATCGACCGTATCGGGATCGATGTGTGGGCCGATTTCCAGAAGCCGGCGAAGTACGCCTCGAGTAGCGGCGGGCACAAACGGGCCCAGCTCTTCGCCGACGCGATGGTTGGGCGGGTGACCGTCGACGATCTCATGCCCAGGATCGACGAGAAGCGAAACCAGGACTCGGTCCGCGCCCTGGGCCTCGTGCCTCTCTCGGGCAAGCCGGCCGACGCGGCCGCTGAAACCCTGCGCCGCTACCAGCGCCTGGAAGAGTTCAAACGCCAGAGCCGGCAGTTCGGCAGCCAGAGGCAGGCGAGCGAGGGGCGTGCGATCGATATCGCGATGCAGAATCTGGCCCGTACCGCCGGGTACCGCGATCCGCGTCGACTCCAGTGGGCGATGGAGGCCGAGGCGGTGGCCGATCTGGCGAAGGGCCCGGTGAGCGTGAGCGTCGAGGAGACGACCGTCACGCTCGCCATCGACGAGTCTGGGGCGCCCGATTTCACGGTCGTAAAGAAGGGCAAACCCCTGAAAAGCGTCCCCGCCAAGCTCCGCAAGCACGAGCCGATCGTGGATCTCAAGTCGAGGGTGACCGATCTCCGGCGGCAGAGCTCGCGGATGAGGCTCTCGCTCGAGGAGGCGATGTGCCGCGGTGACGTGTTCACCGGGGCCGAACTTGGCGATCTCTCCGCGCACCCAATGCTCCGCCCGATGATCGAGCGTCTCGTGTTCGTTTCAGCCAAAGACGCCGCAGATGGAATGATCGGGTATCCCGAGAAGAAGGCCAAGGTGCTGCGTCATGTTTCGGGCAACGTCGAGCCGGTGGGCAAACGCGACCCGCTGCGCCTGGCCCATCCCTCCGACCTGCTTGCGCGCGGCGAATGGAGTGCCTGGCAACGCGAGTGCTTCGAGACCGAACGCGTGCAGCCGTTCAAGCAGATCTTCCGCGAACTGTACCCCCGGACGAAGGCCGAGAGCGGCAAAGCCGATATGTCAAAGCGGTACGCCGGTCACCAGGTGAACCCAAGGCAGGCGTTGGCGCTGTTCAAAAAGCGTCAGTGGATCTTCGCACCCGAAGAAGGTTGCCGGCGGGTATTCCACGACGAGGGGCTGGTCGCGGAGATCTGGTTCCAGGAGCATTTCTACACGCCGGCGGACGTTGATGGGCTTACGTTTGAGGGGCTGACGTTCCGGCGCAAGGGCGCGGCATGGGAATACCTCAAGCTTGCGGAGGTCCCCGACCGTGTGTTCAGCGAGGCGATGCGCGACCTCGACCTTGTTGTCAGCGTGGCACACGCCGGCGGCGTTGACCCAGAGGCGTCGGCGTCGACGGTCGACATGCGTGCCGCGCTGCTCCGCGAGACCTCTAATCTGCTGGGCCTCGACAACGTCCGCGTTGAGGGCCAGCACGCGATGGTCGAAGGGAACAAAGCCAACTACAGCATTCACCTGGGCAGCGCCAGCACCAAGGTGTTGCCCGGGCGAATGCTCGTGATCGTGGCCGTTCAAAGTCAGTACCGCGGCCGCCTGTTTCTCCCGTTTGCGGACGAGGACCCCCGCACGGCGGAGGTGATGGCCAAGGTTCTCTTGCTTGCGCGAGATCACGAGATCAAAGATCCAATGATCCTCGAACAGATTGGTTGAACTGGGGTGGGCCGCGGCGGTGGGGCGGGGCCCGCCTACGCGCCGGGCCGAACCGCCGCGATATCGAGACTGACGACATAGTCGCTCATCGTCTCGCCTTGGGGCAGCGCGGCGGCGATCTTGGTGTAGAGCGGATCGGCGTTGTCCATCATCGCTTCGATGTACTGGGGCTTCGCGGTCATCTGAAGGTCGGTGAGGCCGGCGTTCAGGGCGTTGGTCCGGACATCATCGACGAGTTCGGCGCCCGCGATGCATCCGACGAGGGCGTCAACATCGGCCTTGATTGTCTCGGGAAGCGGCTTGAGCAGCGCGACGTCGGACACGGCGACCCGTCCTCCGGGCTTGAGCACGCGGGCGATTTCATGCCAGACCTGCGCCTTGTCGGGCGATAGGTTGATCACGCAGTTGGAGATCACGACGTCGATCGATGCGTCCGGGACCGGGAGGTGCTCGATCTCGCCTAGGCGGAACTCGACGTTGTTGAGCCCGCTCTGCGATCGGTAGCTCTCGAGGTTGTTCCGAGCCTTGCCGAGCATCTCGGGGGTCATATCGACGCCGATGACATGCCCCTGTGCACCCACCTTGGGGCCGGCGATGAAGCAGTCGAATCCGCCGCCGGATCCGAGATCAACCACGACCTCACCGGGTTCGAGCGAGGCAAGCGCCGTCGGGTTTCCGCACGAAAGGCCCATGTTGGAGCCTTTGGGGAGGATCGTCAGGTCATCGCTCGCGTAGCCCACGGCGAGCGCAACCTGGCTCGCGGTGAGGGTGGTCGGGCCGCAGCACCCGCCGCCCCCGCAACACGCGGCGTCGGCTTCCGAGGCCGCATCGGGGGCAACACTCGACCACTGACCGCTTCGGGCGATCTCCGCGTAGCCTTCGCGCACTTGGTCTCGCATGGTGTCGGTATTCGACATCGGGTTACGTCCTTTCGGTGTTGCAAGCGCACGAAGCGCCATCGCAGCGGGTGGTATTGGGATCAAGTTCCTCGATCGCGTCGGCGAGGTCGCGGAACATCGCGGCAAGGGCTGCGCCGTCGGCGGTGTACCAAACGGTGCGGCCCTGTTTCTCGCTGGACAGCAGCCCCGCCTTGGCCATCGTTGAAAGATGCCTGGCCACCATCGAGAAATCGACGGAGCAGCACTCGGCGACTTCGGTCACCGAGCAGGGTCTTGCGCATTTGAGCAGGCAAGACAAGAGTTTCGCCCGCGTGGGTTCGGCGAGGGCCTTGAGCAGCTCCGGGTTGAGCAGGCGGTCGAAGCGGACCTTGGTCCGAGCGGCCTGTTTCGGAGACGGTTGACGCTGGAATACTGACGCCATGACGCAAGTGTAGGGGCACAATCTTAGCCGTTCAACACCTCAGGCTGTGTCAATCGAAGACAGGTGTTTTGAGAACCACTGATTTCGAAACAGATCTCATAGCGCGAGGTCGAACGTGCCTGCGATATCCGTCGAGACAGAGCCTCGCTCGTACGCTCCGATGTTTCGTGATACTTCAGGAGATCTCTGATGAAGTTCGACATCCTCGACGCCTGGATCAGCAACGTGATGCGGCGCTACGGGCAGGGTGCGCTGCGGTACTCGCTCGCGATCATCTTCATCTGGTTCGGTGTCCTCAAGCCTCTGGGAATGTCGCCGGCCGAACCGTTGGTCCTCCAGACGGTTGACTGGATGCCGGTCTTCTCTGCGAAGACGTGGCTCGCCATCATCGGATGGTGGGAAGTCGTGATCGGCGTGTTCTTCCTGTTCCGTCCGACGCTCCGGTTCGCGATCGGGCTGTTGGCGCTCCAGATGGTGGGCACGTTCATGCCTTTGGTGCTGCTTCCCTCAGCGACGTTTCAAGATGGGCGCATCCCCTATGGGCTGACGATGGAGGGGCAGTACATCGTCAAGAACCTCCTGATTCTCTCCGCAGCGATGGTCGTGGGCGGAACCGTGCGGGGACGGACCATGAAGTAGCGGACGTTTCGGCGCGGTGGTCGATACAAAGAGGCGCAGAAAAAAACCCCCCGCCGGAGAGCGGGGGGCTGGTAAAGATCAGTCCTTTAAGCCAGCGTCGATTACGGGCAGCCTGCCAGGAACGCCGCGATGTAGGCGTCTACGTCGCTCAGGTCGATGAAACCGAACGGGGCCGCGATGTCGGCGGCCGTGCCGCCATTCACGAACGCGTCGATGAAGGCGTTGGTGTCCGAGAGGTCGAGCACGCCGAACGGAACCGCGATGTCGGCGACCGAGCAGTTCGACGACGACTCGGTTCCGTACACCAAGACTTCGAAGTCGACCAGCGTCGCGATGTCTCCGGGCGCAATATCAGCGACTTGAAGCGTCCAGGTGCCCTGGCTCGATTCGCCCCAGTGCCTCAGCGAGGTGAAGAGGTAGTCGACGAGGTCGTCGTTCGGATCGCTGCGGTCCCCGGTCGCGAGACGCGACTCGGTGCCCGACGGCGCCGTCAGGATGATGTCGAGATCGCCTCGGTACGACGTATCGATGCTCACGACCAACTCGACGGCTTCGAGCGTGATGTCGGCGTCAATCGTCGTCGTCCTCGTGATGCCGATCGAGTTGTTGTCGGGGACGGCGGTGTTCACGCTCACCACGCCCGACGCCGCGGAGACCTCCGGGCCAACGTTGACCCACGTCTCGGCGGCGGCGACGAGGTCGCCGGCGTCGATGGCGCCGTAGCCGTAGTCGTACGAGACGTTCCTGCCCGTAGCGTTGGTGGTCCAGTTCGAGCTGCCCGGGTCGATCTGGCGAGCCGTCTCGATGAGCAGGTGCTGGATGTCGCGCCACGTCAACGACGGGTTGGCCTCGAGCGCGAGAGCCACGGCCCCGGCGCCAAGGGGACAGGCGGAACTGGTGCCTCCGAAACTGTTGTTGTACCCGTTGCCGGTGGTGGTCGTGACGGTGCCTCGGTTGTTGCCCGAGCTGTGCGTGACCACGATCATCGAGCTGCCGAGCTCGTTGTACCAGGCGCGTTCGTCGAGGTCGCCGGCGGAGCCGATCGCGAGCGTGTACCTGTTCGAGGCGTAGGGGTCATAGTCGACGCGGTCGCCGAGCCCGCCGTTGCCGGCGGCCCAGGTGATGATCGTGCCGAGGCCATCCCGGCCGAGCTCGGTGGCTTGCTCGATCGCGGCACGCTCCACGTTGCTGTAGTCCCAGATCCAGCCGTTGTCCGACGGGCCCCAAGAGTTGCTCTTCACGTCGTTGAGATCGTTGCGGAAGGTGAACGCCGTGGCAGTGACACTGTCTGAGCCGTAGCGCTGCTGGCTGATGAACGCGTCGTACGCAAGGCCTACGACGCCGATTCCGTTGTTGCCACGAGCGGCGGCGATGCCGGCGCACGCCGTCGCGTGACCGGTTGGCCCGAAGTTGCTCCCAGTGCTAGCCGCTGAACTGTAGTTGGGCGCCAGGTCGGGGTGGTTCTCATCGAAGCCGCCTTCGACGATCCCGATCGTGACGCCGGTGCCGGTGTAGCCCATGTCCCAGGCCGCTTCGGCATCGACATCGGCCAGGGGCACCTGGGTGTTGCGGAGGTGCCACTGGTTGCTAAAGAGAGGGTCGGTCGGAAGCGAACGGAGCTCGATCGGGCTGTAGCGGTCGAGCTCAACACTGCCGTACGCGCCGGTGGCCTGAAGGCGCTCGGCGGTTTCGAGCGCTTCGCGGACCGTGCCGACCTCGACGACCGCGAACCCACGGACGGTCGGGTGCGGTGCGATCTGGGCAACCGCGGCGAGGGCGAACACACCCGGCTGGGCCGGTGCCATGTCGGCTTCGAGCCGTGCGATGTCGTTGGTCTCGACGACGATCCGGTTCGTCAGCGTCATCGTCGGGAAATCGGCGGCGACGAGCCCGTTCTTATCGGGGGCGAGTGCTTCGGCGCTGACGACCAAGGCCGAAGCCCCGTCGAGCCCGTTGGCAACGACGTCAACCATCGAATTCCCCACCCGCACCTGCGCACGCTCGCTCGTCGCGAGGTCCACAGTGGGCTGGGAGGCATGGGTCGTCGCCGCGGCAGCGCCGGCAACGAGGGTCAGGGTCAAGACGCTCAGCTTGTTCATGTGCTTTCCTTCGTTCGACACCGTGCGTTTGTGACCGCTGTCCGTCTCACGGCGCAGCAGACGACACCGATTCACAGACGTCGAACCTCTTTGTTGGTGAAACAGCTCTTCACGTGTTCGTACGTCGCCCGGATACTCGGACGAACGATGGACCCGGCTCTCAAGCGAACCGTTCGCATCCCGGCAACGGGTAACCGAATCCCCCTGGAGTGAACCAGTTCGGAGCTTATTGAGAACGGTTTGCCGATGCAATACCCGGTGGTCTGAATTGCCCCGAGGGCAGAACCGAGCCCGGGGCTGGGCATTCGCGGCGATTCTTGGTACTGTCGCTTGTATCAGTCCAAGGAGACCTGGTTTGACCGATAAGCGCTGGAATCGGACGGTGATGCTCGCGGTGGCGGGTGTAGCGGCAGGACTGTCGAACGCTCAGAGCCCGATCGAGTTCGGGTTTCTTTGGCATATGCACCAGCCGGTGTATGTCCCGTACCTGACTCCTCCGCAGGTCGACGCGGCCGGCTTGTTCAGTTTCAGCGTTCAAGGCGTGCACAACAATCGGATTGGTCCCTATCGGGCGTGGCCCCGGAACGCGATCCAGGCCGGGCTCGGCCAGCCCAACCTCGGGGCCCAGGTCTCGTTCTCGGGCTCGCTCATCGAGAACCTCGACGCGATGGAGGCCGTGGCTCCGTTTAACTGGACCAATTGGGAGAGCGAGTACCGCCAGGCCAGGGCCTGGAACACCACGCTGGGCAATGAGCGGCTCGATCTCGTCGGCTTCGGGTACCACCACCCGCTGATGCCCTTGCTCGACGAGCGTGACATCCGCATGCAGATCCGCCTCCACCGGGCCAAGCAACTCGGCACGTTCGGAGGGCCGGCGAGCCGAGGGATCTTCCCGCCCGAAACCGCGTTCCACAAGAGGATCATCCCGGCCCTGCAGGCCGAGGGTATTGAATGGGCGCTGGTCGACAGCATCCACTTCGACCGCGCGAGCGCTGGCTTCCCGCATTCTGACGCGTCGGGCATCGCAAGGCCCAACCGCGCCGACCAGGTCAACCCCGACCCATCCCTCAACGGCGGGGCATGGGTCAGCCTGCAGAACTTGTGGGCACCCACCCAGGTCAGCGCCCCGTTCAGCTACAGGCCGGCGTGGGTCGAATGGGTCGACCCCGAGGCCGACCCCGCGAACCTCCAGGCGACCGACGTCTCGAGCATCATCGCGGTCCCCGCGGCTCGGTACGAGGGCAACGAAGACGGCCGCGGCGGCTACGGGGCGTTTCTCTATGAGCAGGTGATGGACCAGTACCGCCACCTCAACACCGACCCATCGCGTCCGATGTTCGTCATGCTCCACCACGATGGTGACAATTTCGGTGGCGGGAGCGACGGGTACTACAACGCCAACTTCCAGAACATGGTGAACTGGGTCTCGTCGACACCCAACTACAACGCAACAACCGTTGACGATTACCTCCAGCGCTTCCCGGTGCCCTCGGGCGAAGTGATCCACGTCGAGCCAGGAAGCTGGGCCGGCGCCGATGCCGGCGACCCGGAGTTCAAGCGGTGGCTGGGCGACCCGGGCCCCGACGGATGGAGCCCCGATCGCAACTCGTGGGCGGTGCTGACCGCGGCCAAAAATGTCGTCTTCACGGCCGAGGACCTCATGGGCCCCGAGAACACGTCGCCCGACGCGATCATCGCCGGCACCGGCGACGCGGTCGAGCGAGCATGGCGCTTCCTCCTGGCCGCCCAATCGTCCGACCACTGGTACTGGGACGGCACCGAAGTCTGGGACTCAAACGTCACCGTCGGCAGCAACCAAGCGCTCGACCACGCGTGGCCCGTCGTCGCGAACGCGATCGGCAACGAGCCGACACCGCCGACCGTGTTCCTGCCCCAGCGCGAGCCCTACAACCCGGGCGGCGACGAGTTCGGCGTCACCATGCCCAGCGACTTCGAGGTCTGGACATTCGTCGACGATGTTTCGGGCGTCTCCAACGTCACGCTCAAGTGGCGTGTGGACACCGACGGGGTGAACGACCCTTTGACGTTCGAGAACGAAACGTACATCGGCGGCCCCAGCGTTGGCGCATGGAACTCCGAGGTGATGGCGTCGACCGCCTTACCCCCCAGGCCGGCGTACGTCGAGGCGCCAACCCGCATCGCGACGCGATACGCGGCAACGATCTCCGATCAGCAAGACGTCCTGATCGACTACTACGTCGAGGCCACCGATGCGGTCGGCAACGTGCAACGCACCGATATCCAGCACGTGTGGGTCGGATCCGCGTCGACTGGCGGCGGCGGTGGGGCGGGCGCCGTTGAGGTGGTCCCCGATCCCCCGGTGGCCGGCGAGCTGGTCACGATCGAATACGACGCGTCGAGCGGGCCGATCTCATCGGCCCTGCAGGTCTTCGCCCACGTCGGCATCAACGGATGGTCTCCGGTCATCGCCGAGGGGCTTGCGATGTCCGACGCCGACAACGACGGGGTTTGGACAACCTCAATCACGCTCCCGAGCGACACAACCGTGCTCGACGTTGTCTTCAACGACGGCGCGGGAACGTGGGACAACAACGCAGGTGCCGACTGGCACTTCGATGCGACCGGAGGCTCCGGCCCTGCGTTCGTCCTCGATGGCGAACTCGACGAGGGCGCCATCGAAGTCTCGCTCGGCGCTGTCGACCTCTGGGCCGCGATCCGGGGGACCGAGCTCTACGTCGCGACGAACACGCCCTCGGGCGACCGCGACCGGTTCATCTTCGTCGCCGGGGCCCCGGGAACGATGGTGCCGTCGCCTTGGGCCAAGGCGGGCCAGGTCGCGCGCTGGGACGCGTTCCTCGCCGGGGAATCGACCAACGACTACGCCGGCTGGTTCGACGCGGCCGGCGGCACGCAACTCGCCCGCGGCTCCGTCTTGGAAGGCGTGATCGACCTCGCCTCTGAGCTTGGAGGCGTCCCGGCCACCATCGCGCTCGCCGTCGGGTCGTACGCGACCAACGACGGCGGAGCACTCGACCCAACGCAACAGGTCCCGCAATCACTCGATGGCGATGGCCAACTCGACAGCGACGAATACGCAGTCATCGACACGTGCCTCCTGGGCCTGGGCGGGTGCTGCTTCGGCGACTTCGATGGTGACAGCATCGTCACGTTCTTCGACCTGCTGGCGTACCTCGAGGCGTACGACGCAGGCCTCACCTCCGCCGACTTCGCGGCACCGTTCGGGCAGCTCGATGAGTCCGACGTTGAAGCCTTCTTGGTGTCGATGGAGCAGGGCTGCCCGTAGACCCGTCTAGCTTGAACGCGGAGCTGAGTATCAGGTGCCGTGGTCTGAGCGAAGCGAAGCCCACGATCGAATCCGGAGTTAAAGAAGAAAGCGGGCGACGCGACTCGAACGCGCAACATTCAGCTTGGAAGGCAGTAGCGGGCGAACGCGAGGGTCGAGCGCACCTGCCGCGAGCCTCGCGTCTGTGTCGAAGCTCACAGGCTTGAATCGTACTTGGTCCCCTTGATCCCGCTGGTGTTCGGTCGTTGCAAGCGGGCCAAGAGATTGTGCGCTACCTCAAGCGACGTTTCTGGGCTGTTCGACGAGGTCGATCACCGGGTAACACAACCGTGGATCGCCTCGCACGCACCTCCGCTCGAGTCGCAGCGTGGGTTCGACACCTCCTTTCTGGAAGTACCGCGTTGCCTCGAACGGCGGAAGACCATCTTCCGCCTCGTTCGGTGTCAGGATATCGTGGGCAGTATGGGGCTT
>JBCDIT010000021.1:0-42668 GCA_038748775.1 Planctomycetota bacterium | reverse complement strand
CCATCGCCGCGGCGACGCCGCCGATTCGGATCGCGGCCGTGACCGTGTGCGTCTCCCACCGGCCGGCCGACGCGTGGTCGATAATGCGGAAGCCGGGCGCGCTGCGGCCATGGGTCTGTTTCATGCCGACGCGGACGCCCCAGGTATCCGGAGACGGGGCGTCCAGGAAGACGAAACGCCTCGCAGCGGTCCGCCTCAGCCGGCGGGCGAAGCGGGCCCGTTTGCGGCGCACGTCGCCTCGCTGCTGCTCGGTCGGCACGAACAACTTTTTTTACGCGTGAAGCCGATCCGCCTCAGCGTGGTGCACAACACCGGGACGCTCACCGGCAGCCGCAGGCGGCGGCGGACTTCTTCAAGCGTCAGGTCGGGCTCTTCAGCGAGCAGCTCGCAGATCCGATCGATGTGCCGGTCGGTCAGCTGGGGCTTACGCCCGCGGCGGTACTCGATTGCCGCGATCGAACCCCGCTCGCGACGTAGGCGCAATAACTTGCGGATCCAAGCGCTGCTGACCCTAAACACCTCCGCCAGCTGGCGGCTGCTACCGTCGCCACGATCGTACGCCGCGACTACCCGCTCACGCAGGTCCATCGAGTAGGCTTCCATGCCATCGTCTCCTTTCGGAAACAACTTCTACAGAAACCTCACATGCGTGGCTACAGCTGATCAAAAACCGCCGTAAGAGATGGGTCAATCAATCCGGTATGGATGTCGCAGTGACTTCGAATAACGGCAGTGCGACTAGCCATAGCCTGATTGCTAAGGTAATCGCCTGTTCAGCGGAGTGATTGAAGCCGAATACCGACCGCGACTTGGTTTCCGAGAACTAGGGAGAGAGTGCCGTTGACTAGGGCTTCATCGGCGAGCTGCAATATTTCGTAGTTCTTTCCAAGTTTCCACCGAAAATCGGAACTTGGATGCCGTTGTGGCTTGCAGAAGTTGCTGCCTAAACCGCTTCCGGCTAACTTTGGTCTGAGGCGTGTCCGACTGTACGCCGCTGCGAATCCGACATGTAGAGTTGAGCTGTTGCTATGCGTCTATTCGTCTTGGTCGTAGGTGTAGTGGGATTTGTAGCCCTGCTGGGAAGCGTCGATGCCGCGCAAGCCGCTCGGAGACAGGCGGTGTTGATTGGGGTCGAGCAGTACCAGCACCCCAAGCTCGGCGATCTGAAGTACGCCTGCGACGACGTGATCGAGTTCGCCAGCGTGCTCCGAGCAGCGGGCTTTGAGGTCATTCTCCTTACCGACGAGGCCGGCCGAGAGGACCCGAAGCTCGCACCGACCAGGGCAAACGTCAACGACGCGATCGCCCGCGGGCTCGACGCCTGCCAAGATAAGCAGGACGTTTTCCTGCTTGGGCTGGCCGGGCACGGGATCCAGTTCAACGACGGCGACGGCGCCTTCTTCTGTCCGGTCGACGGCAAGCCCTTCAAGAACCGCAAGGGCACGCTCGTCTCCATCGACCAGGTCTACCGGCTCATGGAGGACAGCTACGCCGGGACCAAGCTGATGCTGATCGACGCCTGCCGGAACAACCCCGGGGCACCTAGGAGCCGTGGCATCACGTCCGACACCGCCAACACTAGCCAACGCGGGGTAAGCGTCCTCTTCGGTTGCGGCCCCGGGCAGCGGTCCTACGAGCACGACGAGTTCAAGCACGGGGTGATGTTTCACCACGTGCTGAAGGTGTGCCGTGAGTCGACGTCGCGGGGACTCACCTGGTACGGGCTGATCGACAGGGTTTCGGACGGGGTGCAGACCGACGCCGACAAGCTTCTCGCGGTGAAGCAACAACCACAGTTCATCAACAACCTCGCAGGGTCGATCAAGTTTCTACAGTCCCCGCTCAACCGCATCCGTGAAGCGGCGGAGGTGCTGCAAAACGCGAGCAATTTCTCCGTTGAGATCGTCGCAAGTGACATGGAAGAAGGGCGGGCTATCAACCCTGCCTCCTTAAGGTACCGAAAGGATTCGCGTGGGCGATACGACCTTCGGTCGAGTGACGATGTTGCTCTCTTGGCGGGAAACGGAGAGGTGAAGGTCACACAATTCCGATCGGGAGAGCATTCGCTAGAACGCGATCGCGGAGCTCTTTTGGAGCTTGGCGCCCAGCACTCCATGACCGTAAGCAACGATTTCGGTGGCTTGGCAACGCATTACAGGCCGACACGATCACGTCAGTATCTCGCCACCCACTTAGTCGCTATCGATGCGGTCGCGCTCGCGGATCTAGCAGAGACACTCACGCGGTGCCGCTTCGTCGGCCATGACGTAATCGACGCGATCCAGGCCGTCCAATACGAGTGCGAGATCGCAAGAGAAGAAGAGCCAACTAGGTCTTTCAGCATCTGGGTGACCGCGTCGGGCCCGGCGAAGCTCCTGCGTATCGAGTCGAGTAAAGAAGGTAAGGGATGGCGTATCGACTACGACTGGCGACACGAGCTCACAGAAAGGAGGATCGCCCTGCAAGAGCCTGTCAACTCGGTGTGCAAGCCTTGGGTTTACCAGCTCCGAATGGTTCAGCCATCGCTACTTATTGGTAAAGCGGCGCCACCGGTTACGTTCCCACAGCTGTATGGCGGCGAGGTTGACATCGGTTCTTACTACGGAAAGAAACCGGTCATTATTCAGTTTTGGAGAACTACATGCCCGCCGTGCCAACAATTGCTGCAACACATCCAAGGCATTGTGAGGCCAGGGGGGGGGCCTGATGTGGCCTATTTCCCAGTGCATGAAGGCGATCCGCTTGACGTACCGATTGGCATAAGCGAATTCTTCCGCAAGCTCGAATTAGACGAGTTCACACTTATTGCGAAAGAAGACGAGACCGGTGGAGTCTCTTCCGTGCTCAAGCAAGGGTTCCATGCTGTTCCTTACGTTGTGTTAATTGGTCCCAAGGGACGCGTGCAGAAGATCTTACGAGGCTATCCTTACGCTACGGCCTCTTTATCGACCCAGCTTGTCAATGACCTGAAAGCTGGTCGAGACTTCGCGTCCGAGGAGATCGCCGCTTGGGAGAATGCGAAAGCCGCTTGGGAGGTGGAGCTCGCCGAACTGCGGAGGCTTCTTACGAAGTGAATCAAAAATCCATCACGAGCATGACGATTTCTCAAGCAACCAAGGCCGCAGTGTTTCATCAACTCACGCTTCTAGCTCTGGTGCTCGCAGCGAGCGACGCGCAAGCCGCGCGGAAGCAGGCCGTGTTAATTGGTGTTGAGCGGTACAGGCACCCGATGCTGGCGGATCTTGATTTCGTCTGCGACGACGTCACTGATTTCGCCGTAGTGTTGCGCGAGGTCGGGTTCGAGGTCATCCTGCTGACGGACGAGGTGGGCAAGGCGTACGCCAAGCGAGCGCCGACGCGTGAGAATGTCGACCGGGCGATCGCCCGCGGCCTGGACACCTGCAAGGGCAAGGAGGACCTGTCCCTGCACGTGCTCGCGGAGCACGGCATCCAGTTTGGCGACGGGAGTGGCGCCTACTTCTGTCCTACCGATGGTCGGCCGTTCGCGGAGGAGAAGAGGACGCTCGTCTCGATCAACGGCTTCTACGACCGGATTAAGCGGAGCTACGCGGGAACCAAGCTGGTCCTGATCGACGCCTTTCGCGTGAACCCCAGAGCGCCGCGCGGCCGCGGCATCACGTCCGACGTCGCTAACCCAATCTAAGACGGCGTCGGCGTCCTCTTCGGCTGCCGCCCGCGGCGGGAGTCCTACGAGCACGAGCAGTTCAGCCGCGGTGTAACGTTCCACCACGTCCTCCGCGCGTTCCGCGAGTACGGTGAGGACGGGCTCGATTGGTACGGTTTGGTGTCGCGAGTGACGAAAGACGTTGAGATAGATGTCTTGAAGACCTTCAAGCGTCGGCAGAGCCCCGAGTTTATTGGCCGGTTGGGAGCAGTATCGTTGGTGGCTGCCAGAAAAGCACAGCGAACACGGCTTGTTGGAATGCGAATAACCGAAGAGCAGAAGCAGAAACGCAGGCAAAGGGCTGCCGAGCTGCTAAGAGCACTGCCCGTGCCAGCAGACACCTATACTGAGAGGTGGATGGGCGTTGATTCTGTGAGCGTAAGCCAGCGACATGCAGCTTACTAGGCAATCATTGGCGATGAGGCTAGGCGCATTACTTGGCGGCTGAGGCCTTCCTCGATGTAGGAAAACGAAATAGTACTGTTGCCGTGATTCGCCGTGTTGCATTAACCAATGGAGCCTACGAGCCAAGCTTGGGACACGAAGTTGGCGCCAACATGTCAAGCGCGGGTATTCAACGTTTTGATCTTGCAGCGCATAGCCGCTTTGGCGGTGTTTGGGGCGGTAGCTCTGTATCCGATATGCGTGGAGACGTGCCGCATTACTTCACTATTGGCCGCCTTGGTGATGAGGCGTGGATTTGTCGAATCTGCAACGATAAGACTCCCATCGGTTACATCGAAGGGTTGCTCTCTGATTGCAGCATCGATTAGCAGGCCATGCCTCAAACCCGAGACTCAAGATCGGCGACGATCTCGTCGATTAAGTCGTCCGACTTGCTCAGCAGGCTAAGTATCTCAGCGTCATCAGCACCGGCCGCGGTGATGAGCGTCTCCAATCGGACACGCCACGCTTGGCAGCTCTCAACAAGCCACTGCTGGTCGCCGGGCTCCAACTGCTCGTGAGGGGCAGCGATCAGCGTGTCGCAACCTTTGCGGAAGGCTTGCAGGCGATCCCGCAAGGCGTTGGCATCCCGGGGCCGCTTCACAAACCACTCGTTGGCCGCGTCGGCGAGCGACTCCAGGTACTGCTCGGCGGAGACGTCTTGTGTCAGAAGATCGGAACGTTCGAAACCCCAGCCGGTTTTGACGATTTGATTAGGCGCCGGTGTTGGTTGGCCGGGATCCTTCAGAGGATCGTTAGAACGCCGTATCCCCGCAACAATGAGCAGCGACGCCGCGATCGCCAACGGAGCGAGCCAAGCACGCACTGATGCTCTCGCCGCTTCGCTTGCCGGGGTGGCAGGGGGAATGATGCTCTCACGCGCAGTGCTTAAGAGCTCTTGAGCAGCTTGCAGATGCTCCGGGCTCCGCTCGACGGTAGACCAGTAGGGGCTGCCCTCGCGAAGGACTAGGTCTTGCAGCCGCAGCAGCAGCCGCGGGTGATACAGAAGTTCACGCACCTGCTCGGGCGAGGCAGCACCGAGACCGTCGGACAAGACGGCTGACACACTCAACTTCTCGTCGAGCGAGACGGAAGAATCGTTTTCTTCGACAGCAAGCAACTGGGCGACAAGCTCGTGCAGGCGTAGCCCTACGATTTGCTCTTCGAGCCAACGTGCTAAGGCTTCGTCGGATTCGGGGATTTCGCCCGCCAGGAAGTTCATAGCTCCTTCCTTTCCAGGCACGATTTCATCTTCGCACGGGCGCGGTGCAGCGCCCCGTATACCTGCCCTTCGTTTTTGCAGTCGCAATCGACCTGGATCTGAGCCGTCGCGACGCCCTTCATCGTGGCCGTCATGACACAACGCTCACGGTTGCTGAGGTGATCGAGGCATGAAGCGACAGAATCCCGTATGCGGTTGCGATTCTCGGCTTCGGCCAGCCCCTCTTGGGGTTCCTGCGGTGGGTCACCATAATCCACACCACGCAGCGGCAAGCGGCTGTTCGCTCGAACGGCGTCTTTGACTTTGTTGTCGAGGATCCGGAACAACCACCCGCGGAAGGCTTGTGGGCCGCGGTAATCGAGCTTGCCAAGGCTTTGCCAAGACTTAAGCAGCGTCTTCTGGAGAACTTCTTCCGCTTCGTTCCAATCGAGAAGGCAGGAGCATGCCTTCGCAAGCAAGTCAGCGGCGTATGGCTGCAAGAGTTGGCCGAAAGCGTCGCCATCGCCGCGACACGCTAGCTCGACGAGTTCCGCCTCGTGAGCGTCGCTGGGAATAGACTCGATGTCGGCGGCCATGGAGCGATGCTAATTCGCCAGCATGGACGCGGCAAGGCGACCCGCTCCGAGGAGTTGGAACGGGCCGCCCAGCGCCGAATCTCTAATCCCTGCTTCTCAGTAGCGGTACCAAACCTGGCGGTACACCTTTGGTGTCGACTTCACGACGTATGAGCGACTCTTGTAGACCACCGGCCTTGTGGCGTAGTGATAGGTCGTAACCTTGGTGTGGTAAGTCGTGGGCTGGCAGGCGGAAGCCGACCCGCTGGTCAGGGCGACAGCCCCCGTGACGGCGATGGCGAGGGCTAGCTTGCGGGCGATTACGGGCAGGCGGAACATGCGATTTCTCCTCAGTAATGGTGGTAGACGTAGCGGCTGAGGCGTCGCCCCGAGCCAACGCCAACAAAACGCTCCGCCGCCGCCAACCTTCGCCGAAAAATCTTGAGAAAGATTCGAGCGAAGGAATCGCAGCCGTGTGCGTTGTTTTCTTGATAGCATGGTCAGGATTGCTTACGCCGCGTCGATCCTCTACGGCCGCCCAAGAACCTGAAACGACTGAACAATGCCCCTTCAGCCAGCCAAACTCCTCGCTCTGGCACCCTTTCTCCTGAGTGGTTCGTTCGCGGCCGCAGACGACGTGCAGCTCGCCCGCGAAGCGGAAGCCGCACTCAGGAAGTACTGCGCAGCCTGCCACTACGGCCCAGGTTCGAGGGGGCCGGAGTTCGACGTGAAGGACCTCGGCTCTTTGTTTGAGGAGGGGTGGATCGCACCAGGAGATGCCGAGGGGTCTCCGATCTACGACGCGATCGCCAGCGGTCGGATGCCGGTGCCAGGGAACGCGCTCGTCCCGAAGATGACGAGCGACGCTAAGAAAGCGATTGCCGATTGGATCAACGCCGACGCCCCCGGCCTTGCTTCGACGGACGCCGAGAAGACATTTGTACCGCTCGATGCAGTCTACGCGGCGATGATCAGTTTCCTGAGGGAGCAGGACCCGGACGAACGTCCCTACTTCCGTTTCTTTACACTGCATCACTTTTATAACTCGCCGCATTCAAAGCCGTCCGACGTGGCGGGGTACCAAGCGGCCTTAAGCAAAGCGATCAACAGCCTGAGCTGGTCGCAACGCGTTATTCCGCCCACGGTTGTGCAGTCGGAATCGCTCCACGGAACAGTTCTCGCAATCGACCTGCGTGATTACGAATCGCATGACGGGCAGACGTGGGACGAAACGGGGCACTGGGACAACCTCAGCCAGGCGTACCCCTACGGCCTCTCCTACGGCAACTTGCGCGACGCAGGGCGCCAGCGCAAACTCGAGGAGATCCGCGACCTGCTAACAAAGCCACACTCGCCGACGGTGCTCACGCCCATGCTGCGGGTCGACTGGTTCGTGGCGACGGCTACCCGCCCTCGCCTCTACCACAAACTACTGGGCATACCGGAGAACGCCGAAACGCTGCGGCGACTCTTGGTCGTCGATCGCGCCAAGGCGATGCTTAACCCAAGCTTGTACCGGATCGCGCGTGCCGGGTTCCGCAAGAGCGGCGTGTCGCGTCAAAACAGGGTGATCGAGCGCTACCAGTCCCGCTACGGCTACTACTGGGAGAGTTACGATTTTGCGCCCGGCAAGGCTCAGAGCAACCTGTTCCGGTTCCCGATTGGGCCGCGTGAGGTGCTGTCCGGAGGGCTCGCTCGCCATGCCGATCTCGCGTTCCAACACGACGGCGGCGAGATCATCTTCAGTCTCCCCAACGGTCTGCAGGGTTACATGTTGGTCGACGCCACGGGCAATCGTATCGACGCCGGGCCGATCGCCATCGTCTTCGATGAGCGGAACACCTCGGGCACCCCAGAGATCATCAACGGGCTTTCTTGTATCAACTGCCACGCGGGCGGGATCCGGAGGGACTTCTCTGACGAGATCCGTGACTTCTCGGTCGTCGGCGGAGAAGTGCTGGAGCTGACGCGCAAGCTGTACCCAGAGCAGGCAGAGCTAGACGAGTTGGTGGTCGAAGACCGCGAGCGATTCCACGCCGCGCTCTGGAACACCGTCAAGCCCTATGGCATCGCTAGGGCCGCCGTTTATCCACCGGAGGACCCTTACGAGTGGGGAGAAGGTGAGAAGAAAGACAAAACCGCCGAGCACGTGGGCGACTTGGCCCGTGCTTACGCCACCCGCCAGCTGAAAGCGGGCACGATCGCGGCAGAGCTCGACTTCGAGAGCCCCGATCAGCTGGTTAAATCAGTGGGCGAGCGGGTTATTGAGCGGCTGGGGCTGGCCTCGGTGTTTGCGGCTGACTCCGACCTCGGCGTCAGCCGCGACGAGTGGCAGGGAGCCGGCCCCGGCTCGGTTCCGCTGATGCAAGAACTCGCCCGCGAGGCGAAGATGACGACGATCTATTGATCGGCAGCGAGGAAAGACGGCTGTATTCAATCCTGTGGAGCACGCATGACGACGCTTTCTAGATACGGGTTCCTGCTGGCGTTAACGACCTTCCTGGTGGTTAGTTCCGCATTGCACGTACTCGCCCAAGCGGAAAAGCAAGTAGAAGCAACCGACGCCGATGAACCAAAGCAGTACGCGCTGGTCATCGGCGTCGAAGACTACCAACACTCCGGCTTTTCAAAACTGAACTACGCGGTCGATGATGCAGAGGCAATCACCGCCGTATTACGAGAGTCGGGCTACGAGGTCGAGACGATTACTGATCGCGGGGCGACGAAGCAGGCGATCGAGCAGGCAATCCGTCGGCTCCGCAAGAAAGCAAGCAAGCGTGCCGACACGGTGCTGGTCGCCTTGGCGGGCCACGGCCTGCAGCCCGAGGACTCGGACGTGGCTTATTTCTGTCCAGTGGACGGGCTGCCGCATGCGGATGAGGTCGCCACGCTGGTTGCAATCCAGGACTACCTCTACGTCGAACTAGACAAAAGTCTTGCCGGTACCAAGCTGATCCTAGCCGACGCCTGCCGCAATGACCCAAACGCACCGCGAGGCGCGCGGGGCTTCGCAGCTGGTTCTTCAGCGCCCGCCCCGAAGGGGATCAACGTCGCCTACGCTTGCTCAAGCGGACAGCAGGCATGGGAAGACGACACAGTGAAGCAGGGCGCTTTTTTCTATGAGGTGGTTCAGGGGTTGCGTGCCTCAAAGAGGGGAAGTGTGTCCTTTTTGGATTTGCTAGACAGCGTCATCGAACCGGTGACGAAGCGAGCGCTACGAGCTTCGGGCGGACGATTCCAAGTCCCAGATGTCGAGATTCGTTCGTCAGGGCGCCCATACATCGTTCAAGAGCCGAAAAACTTCAGGAAGTCGCGCGAGCTCGCAAAGCAAGCAGATACGGCGTTTGAGGGCGACGAGCTTACTGAAGCGATGGATCTATGCAACGCGGCACTCGGCTTAAACCCCGCCAATGTACTCGCACTCACTACACGAGGGCGGGTGCATTTTAAACAGGGGTCATTTGATAAAGCGATTGGCGATGCAACAAGGGCCCTCGAGATTGACGACCGCTACGCGGCCGCCTACCGAGTCCGGGGTACCGCGCGGAAAAACTTGGAGCAGTATGAACTGGCGATGGCGGACCTTACGGAATCGATTCGGCTGGACCCGACGGATTTTATGGCGTTTAACAATCGCGGCTTGCTCTGGCGCCGAAAGGGAAATCTTGACCTCGCCAATCGCGACTACAGCGAAGCAATCCGCATCAATGGGGATCACCCGGCCCCGTACCTCAATCGGAGCAGCGTGTGGCGAAAGAAGGGGGAGTTAAACAAAGCTATAAGCGACTGCACAGAAGCAGTCCGCCTCGATGCAAGCAATGCCACGGCGTTTGTTGCTCGCGGGAAGGTCTGGCTGAAGATGAAGGAATACGACAAAGCGATTGCCGACTTCAGCGAAGCGATTGCTAAGCGGGAAGACTATTACTACGCATATTTCTACCGAGGTACGGCATGGAACTCTAAAGGGGAACGCTCTCGCGCTATTGACGATCTCGGCCACGCAATACGCATTGATGCAGCCAAGCCAGCTGCGTTGTCCATGCGCGCCGCGGCGTACGCACTCGACGGAGATCACCGCTCTGCGCTCCGCGACTACAACCAGTCGTTTCGGTTAGGTACTCAGTCCGCAACGCAGTATTTTAATCGCGGCTTGTCGCATCTCGCGTTGAAAGACCTGGAAAGCGCACGCAGTGATTTTGCCGAAGCGATTCGCCTCGATCCGAACTACGAGAAGGCCTACAGCAATCGTGCAAAGATTTGGAGAATGAGCAAGAAGTACGATGACGCAATTAACGACCTTGGTGAGGCGATTCGTATTACGCCGAGGTACAAACACTTTTATGAACGCGCGGCCATCCATGTTCTTGCAGGGCGGCCAACGAGCGCCCTCCGTGACTACACCGAAGCCATACGCCTCGATCCTGAAGCTGCTCCTGCTTACCACAGGCGCGGAGAGTTGTACAGAAAGAGTTTTAAAAACCACGACGCAGCAATCGAAGACTTGAGCAAGGCAATCGCTGCCCTGCCCAACGTGCCCGACTTTTACAACAGCCGGGGGCTTGCGTGGGAAGCCAAGGGTGATTCGGGAAATGCGGAGCGTGATTACAGCACGGCGATTCGATTGAACCCGAGAAATGCCATTTTTTACAACAATCGTGGTAATGCAAACCGATCGAATCGAGATTACGACGCTTCCCTGAACGACTACAACGCCGCGATTAGAATCAGTCCAAGGTACGCCAATGCCTATTTCAACCGCGGTCTCCTCCACCTAACACGGAAGAGCTATAGGTCCGCTATACGAGATTTTACTGCGGTCATCGACGTTAACCCACAAGATGCGCAAGCGTACGAGCAAAGGGCCGTTGCCTGGCGGGCAATTAATAACAAGGTAGAAGCGGCACGTGACAGCATCAAAGCGGCAGAGATACGCAACTAAAATCAGTCGAGGAGACGTGAGTTATGCGCCTGCAGACAATCCTGTTAACGCTTTTTACGCTGCTTGTCGGTCCGCTAAGCGCTATCATCGCGTCGCCGCCCGATTCGCTCGAAGCGGAAGCCAACCGGTCGGCGTCAAAGATCAAGGAAGTCGTCACCGAGAGGCACGGGCTCCACGTGGTCGACTTCGTGGATAACACGAGGAGCGGCGGGGCGGCGGTGCCGTTCGTGCAAGATGTGTGGCTCCGCGCGTTGCGTGGAGTCAACGTTCGCCTGACGGAACCTAACGTCGCCTTCTTCAAACTTCAATCTGAAGTCTTCGTCACTGGTTTACGCGAGGGCAGCGGCTCCGATTTTGAAGTCTTCGTCCAGCAGACCCTTGTCGATAAAGACAGCGGGAATAGCGCAGAGATCGCGGGCCGGAAGGTCCGGGCCAAGTTCGAGGCCCACATCCGCAACACCGATGATATCGCCATCGCTGCCGGGGCGACCGGCCGGATCCTCTCCGATGCCGATAAGGCTAGGCGGGATGGCACGCAGACCACCAGGGCCGAGCGGCAAGACGACCTCAAAGACATCATCAGGAAGCCGACTGGTCGTGTCGTTGGCAACGCGATGAGCAGTTCGCCGGACAGCCCCTACGCAGTTGAGGTTTGGAGCCGCGCAGTGCGTTCAGCCGGCGACTTCAAGCCGCTGAAGCCACGTCTGGAGAGCGGTCAGCCCTTCGTCGATATCCCTCGATCGCACGTCTACGAGCTGCGGATCGCCAACCACGACGATACTGTCGATCACAATGGCAAGCCGATTGGTGAAGTCGCCGCTGAAGTACGGGTCGATGGCCTAAGCGTCTTCCACTTCGCAGAACCAAAGTTCCGCTTGCCACCTACTGCCGCGGGCAAGCCCAGATTCACGCACTACATTATTGCCCCCAAGAAGAATGGCAAGCCGGGAGGGGGTGTCATCCCGGGATGGTTCCAGAGGGTCGCGGGAGAGGACAACTACCTGTCGTTTTTGATCGCCCGTCTCGGCCACGGCGCTGCTTCGATGGAGGGATTGGGCGCCTCGGGCAACGTCGGAGCCATCCACATCCAATTTTCGCATTGCATGAACAGTGATTCCGCAAGAGCTCGATCTGGAAGTGAAACCGCCCTGGGCCCGCCCCGCACCGTACAAGTAAAAGCCGTCAGTCGCCGGATCGACCCGCCGCACGACTTCCTTACGATCCGCTACAGCCGGTGATCGGCGCCAAAGACGCAGAGCAAGTTTTCCTCGTTAAGTGAGGCGCCGAGGGGCCGCTATGTTTCAAGCCATTCGTTTATCAGCGGCTGGCCTCGTGCTGGCGTCAGCGACCTGGGGCCTCACCTCTGCCGGAAGCCCGGCCGAGGCTGGCACAATTGGTCATGCGGTGATCGTTGGGCCCGAGAAGTTTACGCACCAGAGCGTCTCTGACCAGCGGTACTCAGGCGACGACGCCGAGGCGTTCGGGGCGGTTCTTGCCCAAAACGGCTGGCAAGTCCGGGTGCTGGTCGACAATGCGGAGAAGGCTTCTCTGCTTCCAAGCCAAAAGAACATACGAGATTCGTTAGGCTGGCTGAGCAGGGCTTCGAGCTATAAGGACGAAACCGTACTTTTTGCCTACTTTGGCCACGGGGTGCAGTTTGCAATCGACAGCGAAGCTTATATTTTTCCAACAGAGGGACAGCCCATTCGTAAGCAGGCGAACTCGCTCATCAGAACGAGCGAGATCTACAAGACGCTGGCGCAGAGCTCGGCGGCAAGCAAGCTCGTGATTCTGGACGCCGGCCGCAATGATCCTTCTGCACCTTACGGGGCCCGTGGTGGGTTGAACACACAAGGAGATCAAGCCGTTAACCCGCAAGCCACTTCGAGAGGGGGCAAGCCTCTGGTGTCAGGCATCCCCCCGGGCTTTGGAGTGCTTTTGGGCTGCTCTCCCGGTCAACGGTCGTATGAGTTTGAATCACTTAAGCACGGGCTGCTCGCCGCCAGCATGCTCGAAGGCCTAGCGGGCAAGGCAGCCGGTCCGGACGGGAGCATCACGGCACTCAGTCTTTTCAGCTACGCTGTCCGAGATGTCCCAAAAAGGTCGGCCATACTGGTGAACCATAGGCAGACGCCTCAGCTCCAAACGAACTTGCTCGCAACTACTGTGGTCATCCCCAAAGGTCGAGAACAGCGGACAAAGGAACCGAAACCAAATCGCTTTCTGTCGCTCAATCCTGCCCCGCGACAATACGCGTTAGTCGTGGGTGTCTCCGACTACCACCACTCCAACTTCACCGACCTGAAGTACGCGACCAATGACGCCGAAAAGCTGTCGGAGGTGCTTTCCTCGGCAGGCTACGAGGTCGAAACGCTAACCAACCGAGCCGCGACAAAGGGCGCAATCGAACAGGCCATCATCCGGTTGCGGCGCAAGGCAAAACAGCCCGAAGACACCGTACTAGTCGCCTTGGCGGGGCACGGCCGGCAGCCGAGTGGCTCGGACGAGGCCTTTTTCTGCCCCGTGGACGGGATCAATTCAGAGCGAGGGCTCGCGTCTTACGTATCAATACACAAGTTCCTCTACCCCGAGCTCGCCGACAGCCTCGCGGGCACCAAGCTGGTTTTTGTGGACGCATGCCGTGACGACCCGTTCGCCCCTCGTGGGTCACGCGGCTTCTCTGCGGGCTCGTCGAAACCGCCCCCACAAGGGATTGTCGTCGCCTACGCGTGTGCGAAGGGACAACAGGCCTGGGAAGACCCTGAGGTTCGGCACGGGGTTTTTTTCTTCGAGGTAATCCAAGCCTTGAAGACCGCTAAGGACAAGCCACTTTCCGCACCGGTGATGCTTGCGCAAATCATCGAGCCGGTCTCGGTACGTGCTCGTAAGGTATCAGGGCGCCTGCAACAGCCGGCGATTGATTGGCGATCGGTGGGACTGCCACTGGTTCTCTCGGGATCTAGGCCATCTACAAGAGAGGTCCGTCACGAGGAGCTTGTTCGAGCAATCACCGACCATGTCGAGAAAACCGAGCAGATTCGCGATGTAGTCGATTTCAAGAATGCAATCCCGGCATACAAGAGCATCATCGAGGGGCTCAGGCGAGATGAGTTATCCAGCGTATCCGGACACGCTATTGCTATCCCAAGCCCTAAGACTTGGGAATTTCGAAGAGACATACGTGAAGCGATCATCCAGGCGCTGACCGACGCTGGCGTGTTGTGATCAACGGAGTCGCATTAAGAACGGCTGGCCAGCCGCTCTGAACAGTACTAGTCGGGCGGCGCGAGTATCGAGAGTCTGCTTTAGACCTACCGAACAGGGCAGTTCTCTGCGAATCCTTACGGTTCGCGAGCAAGATTCTACAGCCGTGATCGTTAGGCCATTACGCATCGGGCATCATTGTCTCCGTCGAATTCTTAACTGTTCACGAGCTGGCTGATCATGAAGAGAATAAACACTCTGGTCCTGTTCACAGCATTGCTAATGATGGCGTCGAAGGTCGTTGGCGATGAGGCTGTCGTGAAACCCCATTCCCGGGGACCGGCCGCATCGTTAGCCGGTCGTGCTCAGTCGCTCCCAGCCGTCCCGGCGGGCCAAAAGCGTTCGGACAACGGATTGAGCATGCAACTCGTTTGGTGCCCGCCGGGGAGTTTTCTGATGGGCAGCCACGAGCCTGCGGAGGCGGTAGCAGAAATCCAGGGCGGCGACGACGAGGAGTATGAGGATGAGCAACCCCAGCATCGTGTCATCCTGACCGAGGGGTTCTGGATCGGCAAGTGCGAGGTGACGCAGGCGGAGTGGATCAGTGTCATGGGCACTCGCCCGTGGGGTCCTGATCCATACGCGAGTGACAGACCCGGCGCTGCAGCGACTTACATAGCCTGGCACGACGCCGCCGAATTCTGCCGCCGTCTGACCGCTAGAGAGCAACGCTCCGGTCGCCTACCGGCAAGCGAACGCTACACGCTCCCAACCGAGGCACAGTGGGAATACGCATGCCGAGCCGGGACAAGTACCCGCTGGAGCTTCGGCGACAGCGACGAAGATCTCTCCGACCATGCGTGGAGCAAGACCTATTCATTGGACCATGAGGCGCTAGACCTGTTGGATCTCGGCGACAATGATGGCGAGATCAATCCCAGCGACTCACATGACGTAGGGAAAAAGCTAGACAACGCTTGGGGCCTACACGACACACATGGCAACGTTTGCGAATGGTGCCAAGACTGGTACAACAAACAGTACTACCAAAAGAGCCCCGGAGTGAACCCTCAAGGTCCTGCGAGCGGAGAGTTCCGCGTGCTCCGCGGTGGCGCTTGGACGTACGGTCCGGCCGAAACCCGTTCTGCGGCGAGGTTGGGAACACTTGCTGGAAACTGCTCTGATGATATCGGGTTCCGCGTCGCGCTGGTCAAGGCAACTCAGAGTGGTACGAGGCAGTCAGCAATCAAGCGAAGTAATGAATAGGCTCTGCCTACAGAGCCTACTGCAAAGGGCGGGCATTTTTCGGACTATTCCGACGTGCGGCCAGAGGTGCTTCACCGTCGAGAACTTGCTTGATTCTAGAGGTGTCTTGCACTTGTTAGCGGGTTCGACGCCCACCGCCTCGGATTACGCAATTGCAGGTTGCTGAAAGACGGTTGAAAACCGTAGCAGGCTTGCAGCGGTTGCATCGACTTCGGTTTGAAGACGTGCCTAGAAGGCTGCATCGGTCATCTTCACCGATGCGACATAAGAGCCGGGCAGCCAGGCGAGGTAAACCCTTTGGCTAAGCGGTCGGCTCGGGCCCTTCAGTCTTGTCGGCCGCCCGCTGGGTCAACTCCGCATCGTAGGCTTTCTCCATAAGCCTTGCCGCGCGGAGGAACTCCGTCCCGGAGAGATAGTCGGTGTCGTGCCATTCTCCTTGGGCGTCGCGGTAGCTGCGGGTCAGTTTGCCCGAGTAGCGGGGGCGCTCCCCTTCTTGTTTGGGATCGTTCCGAAAGATGGCGATCTTCAGCGTGCCGTCACGCACTTCTTGGAACGGCTTGTTGTTGCTAGTGATCATCAAGTGACTCCTTTTCATATGTTGTTGTCACCTTGAGGTAGCGCAAACCGATAGCGTGAGTCAACCAAATTCGACTCCCGTAGGCGCTGTTTGCGATTCGACCGGTTGCCGGCATCGCGAACAGTCGTCGGGTAAAGACCACCCACCACCGGCGGCTCAGGCAAGTCTTGGTGAGCCAGCCCTCTCCCTCGTACCTGCGAGCCCCTTACACCTTCAGCGGCTCGGATGGCCCGCGAAGGCCTGGCCGGCGGCAACAACTGGCCACTGCCGAGAGTAGAGGTCGTGGGGCATGCTGTTCTTGGCCCCGCTGCCGAGCGCGTGTCGGACGCGGTGTCTGTTTGATTTCGTCCTGCGGCAAATGACAGACAAGAGCCGTGGGTTGATCTGTGCCCAGGTATCGCTGGGGCGAACTCCGCTTCGTCGCTCTTTTTCTTTTCAAGTCAGGTTGAGTAGCGCTATCCTGTCCGCGCGTCTCGGGCCGCGTCAAACGCCAAAAACAATTTCACAAGACGCTAAAGCGTGAAATTCTTTTGCGGTCCCTCCGGGCAAACGTTGGACGCGTCCGACACGACGACGGACGGTCGGATGCGTACGTCAACTAACTTCTGAAAGGAGAAAGACCATGACGAACCAAACTCTAACCAACGAACCTGTCGCCCGCTTCAAGGACGGCCTTGTCGAGATCGCCATCTGGCAGAACGACACCGAGAGTGGACGCCCGTTCTACTCGACCTCGGCTATCCAGCGGAGCTACAAGGACAAAGCGGGGGAGTACCAAACGACCTCCAGTCTGAGTGGCACGCAGCTGCTGCAGGCGGCGAGGCTCTACCAGCAGGCCTACGATAAGATCCGCGTGCTGGAAGAGGCCGACTACCAGGCGAGCAAGGCGGAAGCCTAACTTACCCACACCTCGGGAGCTGCTCAGCGATGGGCGGCTCCTTCTTTTTTGCGTGCGGGTGCCCCACGGATCGGCGGCAAGTCATCTATCGCCGTATAGCGCTCGTTTGAGCGCCGCCCGCCGCTCGTCCTCCTCCCGCCCCGTCGCCGGCTCAAAGAACCGGTTGAGCGCCGAGACGGTCGTGAAGCGGATGTTGCCCACCTTGTGGCTCTCCAGCACCCGCCCCCGCACCCCTTTGGTCGCCCACCGGTAGATGGTCGAGTGGTGCACCTTCTTCCCGTGGCGCTTGGGCAAGAGCTTGGGGACGTCGGACAGGGCGACGGGGTCGTTCGGTCGCGGGTCGGGCAGGAAGCTCATCGGGGACGCTCCGTATCGTTGTGCAGAAAGGGAAGTGCGAGGACAGAAGGCCGTTAGTAGTCGTGGCCGGTGAGGGTCTCGACGGTCACCTTGTCGATCGACGGGCTCGTTTCGGGGCGGTCGAACGTCCGCGGGCCGAGTTCGGTGAAGGACTTCAGCTTGCCCGCGGCGATCAGCTCGGCGAGCTCGGTGAGGTTGCGGCCGGCGATCGAGATCACGAGCTTTTCCATGCCCAACAGCCCCAGCTGCAGGAACCCGGCGTCGCGGAAGCGGATTTCGCGAAGGTCGCAGTAGGCGTAGCTCGTCGCGCAGCCGTCGCAGAAGCAGACCTGGAACATCAGGGGCGCGGGCTCGGTGGGCGAGACCCGCTTCCACGGGGCCCCGTGGGCAGCGGCGATCCCGGCCGATTGGTGGTTCTCGTTCGAGGGGAACGGGAGGTTGTGGGGCATGGCTAACTCCTTCCTGGCTGTGGCTTGTGTTGCGGGCGCTTCACGGGGGGCGTGTGGCCGGCACGCTGCATCTCCTTCTTCCCGCGCCTGTTCCCGCGCTTCGCCCACCACGCGTGCGCCCGCTCGATGACCGACTGGCGGAGGCGGGCGTGCCGCGACTGCGGAGTGGCGCGCTGATCGGCTTGTCGGCTTGGCTCTTGGCGGACCCGGCGCTGCTGGGACGGTTGTTGGGCGAGCGGCAGGTCCTTGACCATCTCGGTCGCCGACAGCTGCTGCCCCGCCCCCTGGATCGCCCGACGCACGGCCTGCTTGTCGTCAACGTACAGGGTGACATCCTCCTTGCCGCGCGACGCGGTGACGTAGAGCTGCTTGGCGTTGATCGCGGGGAGCGACTCGGCGCCCATCGCGGCGATCGCCTTCTTGGCGTCCTTGCCTTGTGCCGTCTGGCTCGTGATCACGAATCCGTGGGCCAGGTGGCCGTAGTGCTTGGAGACCACGAGGCCGCTCTTGAGCTTGAGGTTGCCCCGCTTGTCGAAGCCGGCGACCTCGTCGATCCGGCCGTTGCTGATCTTCCGCTTGTTGTCGAGGCCCGTGCCGCCGAGGCTGAAGCGGACCTTGTCGCCGACCGCCAGCCCGAGCTTCAGTTCGCGGTAGACGTCGAAACGGTCGGGCGTGTCGATCGGAACCGGCTTCTTGGGGCCGCCGCATACGGGACGCAGCGCGACCTGCCCCTGCTGGTCGACGTCGACGCGGTACCGTTCGCCACGCACGTAGCCCCCCTTCGCGTTCTGGTGGAACTGCACCACCAGCCCCGGCTGGCGGTAGCTCTCGGGCGCCCTCCGCTCCGCCTCGGTCAGGTTCAAAGGCTTCAGCTGCAGCAACTCGCGCTCTTCTTTTCCTATCGCCCCCCGCTCTCGCAGGGCTTCGCGGATGCGTTGCGCGACGGCGTGCCCCTCGGCGTGCGTGGGCGAGACGACGAGCGGCTTCTCTTTGCCCTGCGCTTCGAGGTACTCCTCGGCGAGCCGCGCGTGCCGCTCTTCAGCGGGCAGCTCTGTCACCTTGCCGAGCCTGTCCAGCAGATCAAAACCGGCGGCGAGGCCCGTTAGGTTCTGCTGCTTGTCCACGATCTCGTGGCCACGGCTGATCAGCTCGACCGCCTCCTTGTAGCGTCCCTGCTGGCGTTGGATCTTTTCTACCCGCGCAATTGAGAGCCCCGCTTCTTGTTCGAGCAGCCGCGCCGCTTCCCCGCGGCGGGGGCTGGAGTGCTGGCGGGTGTCGCCGGAGAGGACCACGCGGGCGTTCTGCTCTCTAGCAATGTCGAACACACCGAGCATCGAACGGGTGTCCAAGAGGCCCGCTTCGTCGATCCAGAGCACTTGGTCTTTGAGTTCGGGGTGAAGCTTCTCGTTGCGCAGCAGGTGCTCCACGGTTTGGGCCCGCTCGAACCCCTTCTCTTCGAGGACCTCCTTGGCGCCCGTGCTGTAGGCGTAGACGAACAGTCTCTTGCCGCTCGCGTGGATTGCCTCGGCCGCTTCCTGCATCAGCGAGCTCTTGCCGGTGCCCGCGCCCCCCATCACGCCGGTCACCGCATCGCGGCTTTCCAATACGTGACGGACCGCTCCTCGCTGCTGTTCGTTGAGCCACTCCCGCTTGAAGGCGTGTGCTTTCGCCGCGATTGGCAAGCGGGTGCCCCGGCCCTCGCGGGCGTAGGCGATCATCCGCTCTTCCGCTTCAAGAACTTCGGGCGTGGTGACGTACTGCCGCTTGGCGCCGCGGACGTCGCGTTCGCCTTTGATCACGTCTTGCTGATCGAGTTGGGCGGCCACCTCTTCGGGCGTGAGCGTTAATCCTCTTTCTAAGGCGGTGGCGATAACCGCTTGTTTTTCCACGGTCGACTGCCGGTAGAGGTGGTGCTCCAACGCGTGCTGCAGGGCCTGCCGTGTCCTTTCGATCCGCTCCGTTTCGCCCTCCTCTCCTATCGCCCCCTCCCCGAGGGCCTCGATCTGCTGCCGTTCTTGGTCGGTGAGCCGGCTCTGCCATTCTTCGCGGAGGGTCTCGACCGTCGCGCCCCGGTCCTTCTTCTCACGGGTCTTCAGCCCGAGTTTTGCTTTGGCCGATTCGTCGGTGACGCCGTGTTCGAGCGCGTAGGTCTCGACCTGCAGGGTCCGCAGCGAGAATTTTTCAATGGTGGTGCGTTCAATCCCGGCGATCTCCCAGCCCCGCTTCTGCTTGCCCCCTTGGGTGTACTGGGTGGCGGTAACGCTGTAGCCGAACGTGAGGAGCTTCTTCGCGAGGCGGGCCTCGAAGGCGGCTTGCAGGTAGGGGCGGCTGCGGATGATCTCTTCCATCTCGGCCGCGTAGTGCTTGCCACCGTCGCAGGTCCAGTTGAGGCAGAAGGCGTGGATGTGCAGGTGGGGGTCGGTTTTCCCTTCGACGGGCCGCGAGGTCTTGTGGAGGAAGTCGGCGTAGATCAGCTTGCCGGTCGGGGTGCGGTCTTTGGTGGCGGCTTTCCTGCCCGCTCTCACCCGGCGGCACATCCGCGGCTCGACGTCGCGGGCCATCGTTTCGTGCACCGCTTCGCAGAGGGCTTCGAGGATCCGCTCGTCCTTGTTCACCGCCCAGGCGATCGAGACGCTCTTCGGGACCGAGTAGGTGAAGTCGACCCCGGGGCGCCGGTCTTTTCGGAGCCGCTGCACCAGCTTCTCGCCGGTGGTGGGGTGGAGGCCTGCCAGGAGGTGGGCGAACTGTTCGCGGGTGACGGTCTGCCCTTCTTCTAAGCCGAGCAGCTCCGCGCCGAGTCCCCGCCAGGCGCCGTTCACTTCTTGACCGAGGTAGTAGTCGCCTTGCGTGAGCACCTTGTCGAAGTACTTCAACGTTCCGGCGATGCTCGTGGCTTGGGTGGCGATCAGCATGGTGGGCTACTCGGTTGGGGGTGAAGCGGCGCTAGCGGGGCGGTCGGTTCATGGGGTGAAAAAAGGTCAGAGAGGTTGCGCGGTGAGGTTTCTTGGTTGGGTTGAAGGTTGGGAATTAGAAGGAATAGGCTCGTCTCCTAGGCGGGGCCCTAGGTGGTTTCAGCCTGCCGTGATTCGCACCACGGGTTCAACAGCGGAGCGCGTCTGTGGAGGAGTTGTCCACAAGCGATTCCGGTTCACGCGGGCGCAGGGCCGGTTCGACCGGATCGCCGCTCGTGGTTGAGGCGGCGGCGAGCCGGACACGCCCCGCTTCGTCGACCCGGAACGGCTCGCTCGCCAGGACCTCCCGGCAGCGGTTCGGGAAGCCCTTCAGGTCGAGGCCCTGCTCGACCTTGAGCGCCTTCTTCGCCGCCGCCAGCAGCGACTCTTTCGAAGTGGACGGCTTGGCGGCGAGCAGCTGCTCGAAGGCCTGGCGGACGTCTTCTTGCGTGACGGTGCGGGCAGCGGCCGCCGGCTTCGGCCTCTTCTTGCCGCGGGCTTTGCCGCCGAGCGGGTCGATCGCCTGCTCCAGGGGGACGAGCGTCAGGTCGATCTCGGCGATCCGCTCGGTGAGCCGCCGCTTCTCTTCTCGCAGCGGCAGGACGATTGCTTCGAGGGCTTCTTTGCCCGCTTCGATGGGGTTCATGGTTTCGGTTCTTTCGTCAGTTGGTAGAAGGAGTGAAGAAAGCGACGCTTGTTCCGACGCCCTGTTCTGGGGTCAGGCGGCGCGGTCGTAGCCGCTCAGCAACAGCGGCAGCCAGGTCGGGGCGCCAAACGACTCCGCCAGCTGATGGCGGCAGTCGGCGTAGGCGTACGCGACGACGCTGCAGAAGCAGGCCGACAGGTCGCGGCCCGTCAGGTGCTGCTCGAGCAGCAGAAGCTCCAGCAGCTCCGTTTCGGACCAGCCGTAGCAGGTCTGCAGCTCGTCGTAGGCGAGCCAGTGGTGCCAGGTCGCGGTCACCTCGGCCTGCTCTCCGTTCGGGGAGGTCAGGTGGCGGGTGTCGGCTTCGAGGAGGGCCTCGGTCTGTTCTTCGGTAAGTCGCTGCATGAGGAAACCTATCGTGGTTGAAGTTTGAGCGCAATAACTTTCAGGCGCGGCCGCCGCGGCCGTGGTCCCGCCCGCGGGCCTTCTTGGCCTGCAGGATCTGCTCGAACGAGCGCTTCTTCGTGGCGTCGGCGAAGACCTCGGGCGACTGCTTCTTCAGCAGGTGCTTGGGGCGGTTGGTCCGCATCGGCTGCGGGGCTTTCCGCTCCCGCCACTTCTTCATCTGCAGGTCCTTCTGGCGGTTGCGGGCCAGCTTCTCCCGGTCGACCTTCGAGTAGACAGCGGCGGCGACCTTGCCGTGCAGCGTGTAGATGTGGTGCTTGCGCGGCTCGCCGAGCTCTTCACGCGGTCCCTCGTGCGCCTTGTCGAAGGCTTTCCCGAAGTTGGGCGCCCTGGCCCGGATCGAGGCCTTCTCGCGCTCGCCGCTCGCGGCCATCCCGAACTCGGGCCGGACGCTCTTGACGTGCGCGAACGCTTTGGGGCGGCCGCTGAGGGAACTCGCGTTGCCGCGGTGGGTCGGTTTCTTGGCCATGGTGGGCTACTCCTTCTCTTGAGGTTGAGGGTCGAGACGCTCCTGGAAGACGTCTCTCAGGTTGAGGGGTCGGAACCGCCGCTTGCCGTCGATGCGGAACGGCTTGTAGGCGCGGCGGTGGAGCCACATCGGCGCGCCGCCGTCGGCGGGGAAGACGAACTGGTTGGGCGAGTGCTGGCAGAGGGTGTCCTCCACGGCGCGGCGGGTCATCAGCGGCACGACCTTCTCGCCCTCGACTTTGGCAAAGAGCCCGATCCCCTGCTTCTTGTGGAGCGTGTGCTTGCCGAGCTGATCGGAGACCCACGCGCCGACGTCGTCCGCGTCGTTGTTGACGCCGAACACCTGGACCGTCGAGCTCTGCAGCAGCAGCTTCAGGCCGTCGCCGATCGCCTCGCGGACCTGCGAGTTCTTCTGGGCGCAGACCCACAGCAGGCAGCCCGCTTCCCGCAGATTGCCGAAGCCGGAGCTGATCGCGTCCAGCCCCTTGGCGTAGAGGGGGTACTCGTCGAGGCTCACCAGCACGCTCGGCGTCGGCTTCTTGCCGGTGGCGCGGAAGTCGTGACGCAGGTAGTAGACGCCCATCGCCACCATCAGGCGGATGTAGCGGCTGTACGTCTGCTCGTTGCCGATCCCGACCACGACGTAGATCGTCGGCTTCTCTCTTCTCTGGGTCGGCAGCTGACGGAGCGGGTTCTCGTCGCCCGACAAGAACTCCTGCATGCCGCGGCTCGCCATCCACTTCAGGCTCTTCGAGAGGGTCGTCAAGAACGACCCGCCCTCGCGGTCATCGGCGTCGACCATCAGCTTCGCGGCGGCCGCGCACTGCCCGATCGGGCAGCGGCTCATCTCCGCGACCGCGTGCTGCCAGACGTCCTCGTCGTAGACGCCCGTCACCGGGTCGCGTGACTCGATGATGCGGTAGACGGTCGCCAGGTTCCGCGTCGCGGTCGGCTGCGTGTGGCAGACCCAGGTGATGACCCCCTCGAGCAGCGTGCCCGCGTTGTCGGCGAAGTGCGGCCCGGAGGCGGTTTCGTTCTCGGGGAGCACGATCGCCTGGCGGATCTCGGCGATCTGCTGCAGGCCCTCGTCGGTCGTCTCGTCGATGCCCAGGAGCACGTTGCACGTCGAGCCTTTGAGGCCCGTGACGCCGAGCGGGTCGAGAACGCTCACCGGGCCCAGCTCGCTGCGTCGCTTGCCGGTTACCGCGGCGTGCTCCCCCTTCATGTCGACGATCAGGCCCGCCCCGCCGTACATCGCGAAGTTGGCCCACTGCGACGTGGCCGACTTCCCGGAGTTGCTCATCCCGACGGTGTAGAGGTGCACGCCCGTCTTGATGCCGACCAGCCGGGGCACGACGTCGTGCCGGAACGTCGTGGCGCCGAGCAGGATCCGGTCGGTCCACCCCAGCCGGCCGTTCTTCTGGCGGGGGAGCTTCATCACCCGCCGGTTGAACTCGACCCGGTTGGCCCAGGTGGCGTTGTCGCCGTCGCCGAAGCGGAAGTTTTCCCGGAACCAGGGGTTCAGCCAGACGCGGTTGGCGAGGCTGCTGATCGCCAGCGGGCCCGCGAGCAGCAGCGCCGGCGCCAGCCCGGCGTAGACCGCGTCGCTCACCGCTGCGGGGGTCGAGAAGCTTGGCGAGCGGTAGAGGTCGGCCAGCAGGGCCGCCACCCCTGCGGGGAGCGTGACCGGCAGCAGCAGGCGCCGCCGCAGGAACGGCAGGGCGTACGAAGCGACGTACACCAGGGCGATCGCCCACGCCGCGGCGACCCACCGCCAGGTCTCGCTCGGCCACGGACCGCTCGGGGCGAGCAGCCTGAGCCACATCATAGCGCCGGCGATGCCGGCCAGGATGTTGATGATCGTGCGGGGTCCGTAGTTGTTCATGGCGACACCTCCGTGGCGGTCAGCTTGAACGGGGCGGCGCTCGTGGGCCGCGAATGGGCGGGTTTCGGTGCGTCGCGGAACAGCCACCAGGGCAGCAGCAACAGAGCAAGCAGCAGCGGCGGCAGGGTGAGGACCTGCAGGGTTGAGACCGCCCGCAGCTGCGGGGCGCCCTGCTTGGCGAGCCACCAGGCCCACCGCGCGGCCTTCGAGAACAGGAAGACGAACATCGGACTTCTCCTTTTTGGGTTTGGCGTGAGGTGGGCTAGCTGGCGGCGTCCCAGCAGAACGGCGTGGGCGGGAGGGGCTCGGGGCGTCGGTCGGCCGCCGTGGCCCTGCCGATGCTGATGACGCCGCTGCAGCCGTAGAGCACCCCGACGCAGTACAGGAGCGAGCACCACCAGCCGGAGAGGGCGGGGACGAGCACAGGCATCTCGGATTCGGGGAGGTCACCGAACAGGAGCTTGATCAGCAACCACGACGCGAAGGCCCACACCAGCCAGCACGGCGTGCTGAACAGCCGGTGGCTGATCCGGTTGCGTATCGGGGCGACCCGGATGCCGACGATGTAGCCGACGGCCGGCTGCAGCGCCGCGGTGATGAGCACGACCAGCCCGCCTAGCAGCGACGACCATCCAAACAGGGCCCCGAAGAAGGCGAAGAAGATCCCGGCGGCGAGCTGCCCGGCGACGAAGCCGACCGGCAGGCACAGCAACCAACGGCACGCTTGGAGGAGAAGGCTCATGCCGCCCTCCCTTCGCTGTCCTTAGTCGCAAAGAGCGGCGCCCGTGACGCCTTCGAAAGCTCAAGCGCCAGGCCTTGGCAAGCGGCGTCGAGCGAAAGTCCCTCGGCGACTGAGTTGGTAAGCCAATCTCGGACCCGGTCGGTCTCCAAGGGGCGCAGCGTCATCTCGTAGCCGTCGTCTTCCCTCCGCTTGTCGGCGAGGACCTCGACATCCACCGGCGCGACCAGCAGCGGGTTCAGCTTGGTCACCCGTGGCCCGAAGGTGCGGATCACCAGCGGCACGCCCCTCGGGACCTCGCGGAGGTCGACGGGGCGGACGCGGACGCCGCCCAGGGCGCGGGCCTTCTCGAAGAAGCCCATCGTTTCCCACAGCTCGGGGCCGTCGAACCACGCGGTGAAGCGGAACCGCTCGGCCGCGGCGTCGAGCTCGCTGCGCGGCGCCTCCCGCCGGGGCGCCTGGGGGGCGCGGCCCCGGAGCGTGTCGAATGCTTTAGTGGCCCGCTTGAACTCGACCGCGGCGCCGGGGTAGTCGGCGACGTCCGGGTGGCAGCGTTTGACCTTCTCGCGGTAGTTCCGCTCCACCGCTCCGGCGGTGGCCTCGGCGGGCGTCAGCCCGAGCGTGGCGGCGGCTTCTTCGAACGTCATCGGGGGCTCCTTGCTGGGAGTGGCATCGAAGGGGGCGGCCGACCCAAGCCGGCGGCTCTCACACCGGGTACAGGAAGGGGAGAAGCCCCCGGTGCGCGCGGGAGCCGAAAGAAATTCAAGAAACCGCGTGCTGGCGCCGGGCCGCGGTCGTTAGAGCACCCAACGCGGCAAGCTCATCACCACCGACAACTCGACTCGCACCCAAGGAGCCCCCGTGCCTGAGCCGGCAAACGCCTCCATCAGCGAACCCGATTACTGGCCCGTCCCCGGCCCGCGCCTGACGGCGATGATCGACGAGCTCACCGAAGAGGCCCGGCGGGTGCTGTGGTGGGCCCGACGCGGCGGCGTCGATTTTCACGATGCGGTCAGCAGCGCGCTGCGGACCTACGAGCGACAGGGCGCCGAGGGGGAGATCGATCCCCCCGCCGACGAGACCGGGCTGTGGGAGGCGCTGCGCGGGAACCTCGACCGCAAGCTCGCCAAGGTCCGGCACAGCCAGAAGTACGACAAGAACCGCTCCTCACGCTTCACCGAGCTGACGGCCGGTGACGAACCGCCGGCGGAGTTCGCCGACCCGCGGGGCCGGCCAAAACCCAACACAGTGGAGCAGTACCTCGACCACCTGATGCGGTTGTTCGACGGGCTGCCGCTCAGCGAGGAGCAGCGCCGCGTGATCGAGGCGAAGCTGCAGGGCTACACCACCGCCGAGGTCGCGGCGCGGCTCGGGCTCAGCGAGCACCAGGTCCGCCGCCGGGTGTCGCAGGTCCGTCGACTGATCGAAGCCGAGCAACAGGAGGACCAGCAAGATGCCTGAGCCGCCCGCCCACGCCTCCCCCTACTCGCGCCTAGCCGATGACGACCAGGCCGCGCTGAGCGTGATCCTGGAGGGGTTCGAGCAGCGCGCGAAGCGCGGCGGAGAGTCCGCCCTGGCGGCGATCCTTGACGTCGCGCCCGAACGGATGCGTGAGGCGCTGCTGTGCGAGTCGCTGCCCGTCTTGATCGCCGAGCACCGCGGGCGGACCGGCCTCACGCCGACCCTGCACCAGCTCCGGCTGATGAACCCCGGGCTCCGCTCGGAGATCGCCGAGGTCTACCCGTGGCTTCCCCCCTCGCTGCGGCTGCCGACGGAGATCGGCGGGTACCGCGTCGTCGCCTCGATCGGCGAGGGCGCGCAGTCGGTGGTGCTCAAGGGACAGGACGACGTGCACCGCGCCGTGGCGATCAAGCTCAGCGCGTCGGCGCGGCACAACGACCTGTTGGCCCGCGAGCGGGACACCCTCGCCGGTTGCAACCACCGGGGCGTGGTGTCGGTGGTCGCCTCTGGGAACCACCACGACCGCGCGTACCTGGTGATGCCGCTGCTCGAGGGGGAGACGCTCGCCGACCGGTTCAAGACCCGCCGGGCCAGCCCGCGCGAGGCGGCGGGCATCGGTGAGCAGGTCGCCGCGGCGGTCGCCCACCTGCACCGCAACGGGGTGCTGCACCGGGACATCAAGCCCGCCAACGTGTGGATCGACGCCGACGACCAGGTCACGCTGATCGACCTCGGCATGGCCCTGCCCGCCTACCGGTTCGGGGAGCCCCTCCCGCCCCTCGGCGAGTTCAGCGGCACCCCCGCGTTCATGGCGCCCGAGCAGGCGCGGGCCGAGCCGGACGCCGACGGCAAGCTGACCGACCTGTTCGCCGTGGGCGGCGTGCTCTGCTGGCTGCTCACCGGCGTGGGGCCGTTTCCAGCGGGGAGCAGCCGCGAGGCGATTGAGCGCGCGGCCGCCGGGCGTCTCGACCGGCCGATGATGGAGAAGCTGCAGGACGCGCCCGACGCCCTCCGCCGGGTCTGTCTGGAGGCGATCGAGGTCGACCCCGCCAAGCGCCCCGCGTCGGCGGCGCTGATGGCCGAACGCTTGGCGGGGACGCACGCCCGGCTGCGACGCCGAGAAGCGGCTGCCCTGCGCCCCTGGTACGCCTCTCCCCTCGCCGCGTCGGTGCTGCTCGGCGCGCTGATCGCTGGCGTCGCCTACGCCCTGCCGCGGGCGGATCAACCCACCACCGTCTACCGCCCGGTGCTCCCCGACGCCCCGGAAGCCTGGGTGCCCGAGGTCGCCGAGGCGCAGGGGATTGAACTCGACCACGTCACCGCCGGCGACTTCCACCTGCAGATCGCGTCGCCCGAACGGGTCCATGAAGTGGCCCCACTCGCTCCGGACGCCACGCAGGCGGCCGGTGTGCTGACCGTTCGGGTGGCGCCCCACCTGACCGACCTTGCCGAGTCGCTCTCCTACCGGATCGGCGCGCGGCGGTGGCGGCCGCTGCCGTACGGCTCGGGTGGCGGGGCGCGCTCCGCGCTGCTCGACGAGCGGGACCTGGAAGTCGACGCGCCGGTGGAGGTGCGGCTGGGGGGCGCCGACGCGACGGGCGTGACGGCCGGCCCCTTCGCCTACAGCCTTGTCGCCCGCCAAGCCGTCGAGCGAGACCGGTATGCGTTCGTCAAGAGCCACTACGACGCGGCGAAGAGCGACGACTGGCTCCGTCCCAATCACCACCGTTGGGAGGTGCGGAGGGAGTTTGTTGAGCGGCACGCGGGCGTCCTCAGTGCAATCCATTTCGGAGAAGTTGTCGAACAGATGACGCAGCACGCGTCGCTCAAGAGCCCGGAAGATATCGCGATGCTGGCGAAGTCGGCTGAGATCGGCTACCAGCGGTGGTTTGGCGGGCTGCAAAACTCCGCCGTGCTGTGGACGCAACTTGAGTTCAGCGACGGCAGCCGCAGCGAACCGCGGGTGTACTACCGGAAGAACCGGTACGGGATCGGTGGGTCGGCGGAGCCCGCCCGTGAGCGGCTCGCGTCGTTGCTCGCCACCACGCCCATGGCGCGGTTTCGAGAGAGCCGATTCGTGCCGATCGGGCTTGCGCAGATCGACTTGGCGCTCACGGCGATCGAGGTCGGTCCCCGCAAAGACCAGCTTGCGTTGTCCCTCCCGATTACCCCCCTGCGGCGTGGCGGCAAAATGAAGCCGATCCCGACCGATCGGATCACGGCCCGCAACGAGTCGCTGCTCAATCCAGACGTCAAGCACCGCCTCAAGCAGCAGGAGCCGGAGCTGGTCACTGACAACGGGGCGGCGATCAGCGCGGCCTCGCTGCCGCCGCTGTGGCCGGGCGTCTACTTCCGCGGCTGCTACCGGGACGGGACCACCACCCCGGTCTACTTCGCCAAGAACGAGCTGCCCCGCCAGGGCTTCACCGCCGAGCTGGTCGAGACCTCCCCGGGCGGCGAGCAGGTGCAGGCTTACGTCTACGCCTTCCCGCCGTACTCCTCGCCCCACCCCGGGGTTGGTACCGCGACCCTGCTGGAGGCGGACGCTTGGCTGCACACGCAGTTGCCCGAGGGCGCGGCGCGGGTCGCCTACTTCTCCGACGCCCAGCTCAGCCAGCCGCTGCATAAGCTCTTCCCCGGGTTGGTGTACGCCCGCTTCGCAAACGCCAAGGGCCAGGTGCTCAGCGCCTGCGCCTACCGGGTCCACGCCCAGCCCTACGCCGCGCTCATCAAGGCCGCCTCGCCGTAGCCATCGCACGGTGGCGAGTTGGTCGCCGCTCATCGCCGCGATGTCCCCAATTCGCTCTTGCGCACAACGCCGCGGAAGTACGCGTCGGGGTGGCTGGCCGGGTTGGTTGTTCGGTTGACGGCCCGGTCGGTCTGAATCAAGCAAACCGCGGCCGCCGGGCGCCCAAGCCGGCGGCAGGCGTCGGACCAGCTCCGTTGACTAATCCGCAGGTCGCGCCGGCGTCGGTGGGCCGCCTCGACGAGGTCGCTCCAGGTGGTCGGCCTCTTGCTGGGCGGTAGGTGCTCCCGCAGGCCTTGCCCTGCCCGGTGCAGCGCTTGACCGAGGGTCCACAATGCCTGCTGTGGTTGTCGAGCCGTGGTTGATGGCTCGGGGTTTCCCCCCTCCTCTTCCTGCCGGCCGCCCGCAGGGCGTTCCCCCTCTTTGATTCTTAGAGTGGTGGGTTCTTGGTGCGCGAACTTCAGGGCGTGGCTGCGCGAATGTTTTTGCGTGGGCGGGACGATAGGAGAAGGGTTCGTTTGGGAGTGGGTGCGGTGGTCGTCCGCGGGGCCGAGCGTTACTTCGAGGGCCGCGAGGAGTTCTTGATGATGATCGAGCAGCTCCCTTAAGCGTTCGAGGCGGAAGTGGCTGCGGAGCTCGATCGCGATCGCCTGGTAGGCCGCTTCGAAACGCTCACACTTCTCGGCGTCGGCCCCCTCCTCCAAGGCCCGGGTGAGCAGCGTGCGGATCTTTCGCCGCTGCTCGGAGATCTCGCGCTTCGTTGCCCGCCAGGCCTCGGCGTACAGCTGCTTCTCGTGCAGCCTTGCTTCGAGCGCCTCTTCCAGACGCGCGAGGGGTGTCAGGTCGACGCCGTATGCGTACAGCAGTCGGCCGCTCCGCGGGTCACGGCGGCCGAACCGCTTGTGGTTGCCGCTGTCGTTCCAGGCGATCGCGCCGACCTCGAACAGCCGCTTCTCGAGTTTCTGGATCTGGCGTTCGCCGACGCCCAGGTCCATCGCGGTTCTTGCGAGCGACTGAAAAACGATCGGCCGGCTCCCCTCCTCCCAATCAACGGCTGTGGTGTACGCCAGGTAGTATTCCAAGAGCTGCAGCATCCGCGGCGTGAAGCCCCACTCCTTGCCGACCCGCTTGGCGAGCAGCAGCAGGCGGTAGCGGTCGACGGTCCGGTCAAGACGCGTGGCGTCGGCGTCGGGCGTGATGGATGGCTCTTCGGGGGCGTACACAAGGCCCCCACTCGGCTGGTTGGTTGTGGATTCGATGGTCGGCATGCGTGTTTCGGCGCTCCCTCATCAGCCCGACGCCCAGACGCAAACCGCTTGGGCGCACAGAAACGCCGCCGAACGAAGAAATCGTTTGCATCCTTGTCGAAAGAGCGCTAGGGTGAGTTATCGAAGCCCAACAAAGACGCTCTTTGTTTATCGAAACCGCCGCGCCAACGGCGGTTTTTTCGTGTCGTGTGCCTCTTTCGGGTGACGCCCTCCCTTTTCGGTTGGTGTGGATGGCCCGCCAGAACGGCGTGGGGCCGGTGAGAAGAGCGTGGCCGGGATTCGGCCGCCGCTGGAAGCACCGTAGCACGATTCCCGCTCGGTTATCCACTACTTTCTGCACCGCGGGTGCTCGTGGTGCGTCACGCGCGGTGCAACGAAGAGCTTGACAGCGGAGCTAGAAAATTCCTTCCCCGTTCCTGTCGCCGCTTAGAGCGGAATTCCGTCTTGGAGCACCGGGCCGTCCGCCGCTCGCTCGCTGTTTGTCTGCCCGCCGCACTCCCTTCCTGTTGGAGTTGGCCGCCCACGTGGTGCGTCACGTTGCGAGAACAAGCCGTGGCTGTGCGGCGCCCGTTTAGGGGTGAGCGGCTTCGGTGGGGGGCGATGACAGGGCGATAGAGAGGGAAGCGCTGCGCCGCTCGCGGTGCATCGGCGAGCGGCCGGCGCGCGGTGTCCTGGTGGGACGCTTTGGCTTGCTTCGTTGCGTCGCGGCGTGGCGTCTTTGCGCGGCGCCCGTGCGGTGTTCCTTGCTGCGGCAAATGAGCTTGGTGCACACCGCTCGGGGGGCACCGGTGGCCCAAGCGGGGCTGCTGGGCTGTGGGTTTGCGCGGGAGGGGGCCGCTGTTGCACGGTGGCCCATGACGCACCGCACGGGCGCGCTCCCGGTGCTCGTTGCGTCCGCGGCAGGGTGCTCGCTCGCAACGCACGCTTGCTGCACACGCCTGGGGATAACTCGTCCGGGCGGCAAACTACTCGTTGTTGCGGCGTCGCCGCGCGTAGTAGGGTGGTCGGGCAGCAGCAGAGGAGGCGGCGCATGACCAAGACGACTTTCAACCTCACCCAGGCGGGGCGGGTCATCGGCAAGAGCCGGGCGACCATCCAGCGGGCGCTCGCCAGCGGGAAGCTCTCCTACGAGCTCGACGAGCACCAGAACCGGGTCGTCCGCGCCGACGAGCTGATCCGGGTCTACGGCGACCAGACCAACTTCGAGCGGGCGGAGGCGGGGGCTTCCACGGCGCCGCGTCCCCTCGGGGAGCCGGCGGGCGGCGAGCCCTCTGCCCAGTTCCTCAAGCTGCAGGACCAGCTGATCGCCCAGTACCGCGGCGAGGTCGAGCGGCTGGAGTCGGCGCTGCGCAGGGCGCAGGAAGGGCAGAACCTGATCACCGGCCTGATCGAGGACCAGCGTTCCACCGAGGGGAAGTGGCAACAGGCGCTGGAGGCCCAGGCGGAGAAGATCGCCAACCGCCTCGCGTCGCGGCACGACGAGCAGCTGAAGCGATTGGAAGCCCGCCACGACAAAGAGACCGCCCAGCTCAAGAGACTGCTCATTGCTGAACGGAACAAGTCGTTCTGGTCGAAGCTGTTCGGTTGAGGAAGGGGGATGCGTGACCTCAACCGCCGATCCGAACTCGACGCCTTCAAGCGGATCAACCTCAGCCTGATCGCCGCGGAGCACGGCTACGAGGTCGACCGCCGCAAGTCGACGCGGCATTCGGTGCTGATGCGGAGCGGCGGCGACAAGATCCTCATCGCCCAGAACGGCGATCACTACATCTACTGCAGCGTCGACGACCCGGCGTCGAGCGGCACCGTGATCGACTTCGCCCAACGGGTGATCGAACCGGGTTGCTCGCTCGGGCGCGTCCGCCAGCTCCTGCGGCCCTTCCTCAGCGGCGGCTATGTCGCTGAACTGAGCCAGAGGCGCGCCGGCAGATTCGCCACGGCGATCAAGCCGAGCGAGACCGATCTGCTCGCGGTCGCGGCACGCTACGCTTCCTTTGTTCCTATCGCCCCATCGCACCCGTACCTGTGTGGCGAACGGGGGATCACCGCCGAGCTCTTGCAAGGCGTACGCCTGCGGGGCCGCATCGCGTGCTGCCCCCGCCACGGCGGCGTGATCTTCCCGCACTGGGGACAAAGCCCGGGAGGAGGGGACCGCTGCCTGGTCGGCTACGAGATTAAAGGGCCCGGCGTGAACCGCTTCAGCAAAGGGGGCCGCAAGGGGCTCTGGATTTCGAACGGGCTGCCCGGCGACCGGGTGCTCGCGTTCGCCGAGAGCGGGCTCGACGCCGTATCGTACCTCGCCGTACGTGGGGGTGTACGCGTCGCCTCGCTCAGCGGGCGGATGAACCCGCAGCAGCCCGAGCTGGTGCTTTCGGCGATCCGACGCATGGGGGAGGGGGCTCAGATCGTCGCGGCGTTCGACAACGACGAAGCGGGGGACCAACTCACCGATGAATTAGCGCGGCTCGTCGACGGCGCGGGGCGGCCCGACCTGCTGTTCCGCGAGGAGCGGCCGGCGGAGCGGGGGGCCGATTGGAACCAGGTCCTGATGCAGACGCAGCGCCGCTCGGTGACCAGGGTGTTCAACGGCCCCCAGCCGGGACGGTAGATAGATGAGGAAGAACGCATGACCCAACCAGCCGTCCCCGGGAAACGCAAGACGCTTGTGGTGGAGAAGATGCTCGTGGCGAAGTTCGGCCTGGCGGCCGCGTGCCCGCTGAGGAAAGAACGGCGGCGGAGGAAGAAGCCCACGCCCACGCGTCGCCCGCGGCGGCGCTACCGGCCACGCCCGCGGCTGAAGCGGCGTTGGGCGCCACGGCCGCGGCGGTGATTTTCTGCTCGTTTTTCGTCACGCGTTGACGCGCCCGGTGAACAAGGAAGAGGGTGGCTCCTCGTCGATTGCGTGACTTAGCAATGCCCCGCTCGATCTATAGTCATCAATAATCGGCAAAGGCTCCGGCGACGCCGTTCACGAGCCCGCCGCCAAATTCCGCGCGACGTACAAGCATAGGTACTGGAACTGCCGCTGCACCGCTCACTGTTTAGGCTCATCCTCGCCTGACGCGAGACCGGCTCTTTCGGGCGGTGAGCAGCGGGGCCATTGCGGTCAGCATCGCGACGGCGGTTGGCTCGGGCACAGCGAGCGGGGAGACAAACGTCCGGAAGTATAAGTCCGCCGGACGGGTTGAGTCGTCAAACACCGAACGCCAAGCTCCGGCTCCGAACCGGTCGAAGGACGACCCTCCGGTGTAGCTCCCTTCTTGATCGCCGAGCCATGAGTAGCCCGCCGCCACATTCCCCAGATTCTGGTTGCTCTGCAGGACAAGTGCGAGCGTTTCCCCTTCCTCAATCACGATCCCCAAGGCGGAGACATCGATCTCTAGCCAGTCGCCGTCGAGGGTGACCTCCGAGGCCGGGATCTCGATCGAGCCAAGGACGGTGGCGCCCGAATCGTCGGTCGTCGGGAAGCCCTCCGAACCGACCGTGCGGATGTCGAGCACGAGCGGCTCAGTGGTTTGGTCTTCGCGTCGCAGGAAGAGGTCAATCTGCTCCAACGCTCCCGAAGCGCCAACGGTGAGTGTCTGGGCGTGATCGATCGCCCCCCCGAAGCCGACGTTGGCGTTGAAACCTGAGCCAACGCCCACAGGGCCGAAGGACTCTTGGTCGAGTATCGCCACCGTTGAGGTCGCAGACAGGTCAACGACCCACCCAACAAGGTCGCCATCTGGATTGGTTCCTTGGCCAACGATGACGCTGCCGTCATTGGAAACCGACAACGCGCTGCCAAGCTGCCAACCGGCGAGGTCAACCTGGAACTCGTCAACGAGGACACTCTGAAAGTCACGCATGCCGTTCTCTTGATCCCAGATAAACGGTCCCGCGAACGAGCCATCAGCAAGGTTATTCGTGATGCCAACGATTACCGACCCGTCGAACGTTGAATCGATCGCATTGCTCGACCGACCTGGGAGATTGCCAAGTCCGACAATCCCTTCCGAATCAGTCCAGCGATATGCCTGACGTATGTCATCAGCAGCGGTGCTAAAACCAAAGAAGACGCTCCCGTCTCCGGAGATCCCATTCCCGACCGATCCACGAAAGCCACCGGGAAGCTGGCCGAACGTCGTGACAACGCTACCCAACGTCCACCGCGCGGCTTCGCTTCCTGCGTTCCTGAGCGCGATCGTGCTTCCGTCGGCCGAAACGCCTTGAGCACTGCCAAGCCGAGGTGTGCCGGCAGGAGAAAGCTCCGACAGCAGCGTGATCCCGTCTTCCAGGGTCCAACGAACGGCCTCAGAAAGCCCGCCTAGTTCACTGCCAAGCCCAACGACGACGGACCCGTCGGCAGAGACCGCCAGTGCGTTTTGGAAACTCAAGCTCTCGTCGGCATCCTCAAGCGAAGCGATGCCTTCGCCTTGCGTCCAACGGAAGGCACGCGAACCATCCGAAGAACTGCTAAAACCAACGATCGCGGTGCCATCGAAGTTGACTTGCCCACCGAACCCTCCCGCGAGCCGAGAAGAGCTGTCTCCAGGCAAAACGCCTAGGCCAACGAAACCCTCACTGCGGGTCCAACGCGTTGCTTCTGACCACAAGGTGCCCGCAACCACACTCCCGTCGCCAGACACGGCAGCCGGGACGAAGAACCCCAGATCCTGAAAGAACGCTCCGTTCGCGTGTGCGCCGCTCATCAGAGCCATGGCGATCGTCGCTGCTATCGCTTGCTTCAGTCGCATCAGGTTTCTCCAAGGTGACAAATGAAGAACCCCACAACCCAAGCCCGCCCGGCTGCGTTGCCGGAGAAGAGGGGCCTAGGCTGTGGGGTTCGTCAGTAGTTCGTTGTGGCTTGTTGGGGTTCACACCGCCGATCTTTGGCGACGTCCTGCACACCCTAGAACACGTTCGTGCTTGCTCAAGCCAACACTTCTGTCGGCGTTACCCTTGCTGTCATCACTCTTGATGACTGTGTAGGCTCGCCAGCTCTTGGGCCCGTGCGAATATTTGGAGCACTAAGCCCATCCGGTCGGGCGACTCAGTCTTGTCAAAGATTCGTCCGAGGTAAGTCCGGACCGTAGGAAACGAGATACCCAAATCGGCGGCGATCTCCTTGTCCTGACGCCCACGCAGGATCAGCTCGACGATACGGACCTGCTGAGGAGCGAGGGCCAACTCGTCAGCGATGGATTGCCAGATAGAAGCGTCCATCGGCAGGGGTGGGAGGTCCGCCTCGTTCCGGCCGAATGGTTGAGCTGGCATAGCAGAAGTCCCGAAACAGGGCGCCGAACCAAGGACGCCCCGGGAGCCTCCGCCAGGAGGCATGGAAAACGTGCCCTGGCCGGCGCCCCTTTCGGGGCGCGGCCTCAAGACACTGCTTTCCCAACAACGAATCTGGCGGATTTCCCGGGAGCAGCAACCTGACGCTCGCGCGTCGGTTCTAATTGTTGCTCGGCAAGCCGTGGCCCACCGGCGTGCATTCATAATAGACCTTTTGAGGTCTTCAGAGAACGGACCAGCATTGCCGAGCGGTCTTCTGGAGCGGCTAACGGCCAACAGAAGCCGAATCCAAAGACCTGAGAACGGCCCAGAAACGCGTGCCGATGCGAAGCGGACGAAAGTAGCCATCGCATCGGACCAGATCGGCGACGGACACGGCTCGCACCTTTGTTGCTCGCTCCGACTCAACGCAGCTGTCACACAGCTTCTCAAGGCAAGCATCTTCGTGCTTGGAAAGGCCGTCGAGCGCTCGGTAGAAGTGGATCGATGTTATCGCTCGATCGTGCCATAACGGGGCGCACGGCGCAAACGCCTTTTGACGCTGCCACGTACTCAGATCGAAGATCCATGCCGGCCTGGGCATGATTGCTGAGCGCAACGATTGGTGAGTATTTTCCCTAATATTTATTATCACATCGATCGTTCAGCCCCTCCGCCGAGACAGCGAGTCAGTGAAAGTCTCGCGACGGATGCCGGACTAGTTCCGTCTCTTGAGACGACGACTGCATCGCTTCGATCTTGTGAGCCAGCAGGTGAATCACGCCTTCTGCGTGCTGGAGCATCCCCCGCACAATCCACGCCTGATGACGCTTTGCGACCCGGTAATGCTTCTCCCAGGTGTCGGGGTAGATGATCAGGTTCGTCGAGCCGGTTTCGTCTTCGAGCGTGGCGAAGGTGATCCCCTTGGCGGTGCCGGGACGCTGACGGAGCAGCACGACGCCGACGACCGCTAGTCTCTCGCCCTGGCGACGTGTTTGCAGAGATTCGGCGGTGACGACGCCCATGCCGTTGAGCGACTCGCGATGGAACGCAATCGGATGGTTCTTAAGTGAGAGTCCAAGTGCCTGGTAGTCTTCGTAGACTTCCTCATCGGCCGTCGCTGTGGGCAGCAAGTCGAGCGATGGTTCTTCGTCAAGCAAATCATCAAAGAGCGGATGGTCAGCCTCCGCACTCTCCTGCCCTAGGGCGTGCCACACCGCTTGCCGCCGGCTGAGGCTGAGTGAGCCGTACGCATCCGCCTCGGCAAGCACTGAGAGCGAACGACGATCAAGAGAGCACCGCCGCCGCAAGTCGTCAGGAGAACTGAACCGTTTCCTTTGTTGCTCCTCGGCAATGCGGTAGGCTGGCTCGGCCCTCAAGCCTCGAATCATCCGTAGCCCGAGCCTTACTGCGAAGCTCGACTCCATCTCTTCAAGCGTGCAATCGACATCGCTGTTGTTGACATCGACCGGCAGCACTTCGACGCCGTGCTCCTTGGCGTCACGAACCAACTGAGACGGCGAGTAAAAGCCGAGCGGCTGACTATTGAGCATCGCGGCACAGAACGCGGCCGGCTGGTGGTGCTTCAGCCAGCAAGAGGCGTAGACCAGCAGCGCAAAACTGGCCGCGTGCGACTCCGGGAAGCCGTACTCCCCAAAACCCTGGAGTTGCCGGTAGCAGCGCTCGGCGAACTCCTCTTCGAGGCCGTTGGCACGCATCCCGTCGAGAAGCTTCTGGCGGTAGTGCTCGATCTTACCCGGCGACCGCCAAGCGGCCATCGCCCGGCGTAGTTGATCCGCCTCTCCCGGAGTGAACCCGGCGGCCACCTCGGCGAGCTTCATCGCTTGCTCTTGGAAGATCGGCACCCCGAGCGTCCGCTTGAGCACGGCTTCGATCGCCGCGTTCGGGTAAGTCTCGGATTCTTCGCCGTTCCGCCGCTTCAAGTAGGGGTGGACCATGTCTCCCTGAATTGGCCCCGGACGTACGATCGCAACCTCAATGACGAGGTCGTAGTAGCACCGTGGCCGGAGCCTCGGAAGCATGGACATCTGGGCCCTGCTCTCGATCTGGAAGACGCCGAGCGTGTCGGCGCGACAGATCATGTCGTAGACATCGGGGTCTTCGGGCGGCAAAGTCGCCAGATCCCATCGTTTGCCGGTATGACGCTCGATCAAATCAAAACACTTGCGGATTGCGGTCAGCATGCCAAGGGCGAGGCAATCGACCTTCAAGATGCCGAGAGCTTCGAGATCGTCCTTATCCCACTGAACGATAGTCCGATCCGCCATCGCCGCGTTCTCGATCGGGACCATCTCGCAAAGCGGACCCCGCGTCATCACCATGCCGCCGACGTGCTGTGACAAGTGCCTGGGGAAGCCGATCAGTTGATCCACCGTCCACAGCAGACGCTTGCCGACGGGCGACCGTGGGTCGACACCCGCCTCGGCGAAACGCTCTGCGATCTTCGGATCGCGGCTCCAGCCGTCCACCTGTTTGGACAGAGCATCAACGCGATCAAGCGAGAGACCGAGCGCCTTACCCGCGTCACGGATCGCCGAACGCATCTGGTAGGAAATCACCGTCGCCGCCAACCCGGCACGCTCTCGGCCGTACTTGCTGTAGAGATACTGGAGCACCTCCTCCCGTCGCTCGTGCTCAAAATCGACATCAATGTCGGGCGGTTCCCCTCGTTCTTCGCTAATGAACCGCTCGAACAGCAGCTCGCTCTTAGCCGGATCGACAGAAGTCACTCCGAGGCAATAGCAGACGGCAGAATTGGCGGCCGAACCTCGTCCTTGGCAGAGAATCCCCTTGGAGCGAGCGAATCGCACCAAGTCCCAAACCGTTAGGAAGTACGCCTCATAGCGAAGCTTCTCGATAAGCGTCAACTCGTGCCGAAGCATGCCGGCGACTTTCTCAGGAACCCCCTCAGGGTAGCGGCCGCGAACTCCCTCCCAGGTCAGCTCATGAAGCCATTCAAGCGGAGTCCTACCGTCGGGAGACAGCTCATCGGGGTACTCGTATCGCAGTTCGTCGAGTGAAAACTGGCAGCGGTCGGCGATCTCGACTGTTCGTTCAATTGCGTCAGGATAATCGCGAAAAAGTTGGGCTAAATCGCTTCGGGATCGAAGGTGCCTCTGGCCGTTGGAGAAGAGGTTCTGGCCGTCAGCCTCTTCTACCGTGATGCCGTGGCGGATCGCTGTCAGGATATCGTGGAGCGGCTGCCGGTCAGCGGTGTGGTAATGAACATCACCGCAAGCGACGAGCGGTATTCCGAGACGGTCAGCCTGCTTATCGGCGGCAGCCAGCCGCGGTTGATCCTCGCCGTCGCGTTGCAGATCGACGAGTAAGTAGCCTCGATCACCGAACGCTCCACGAAACCGGCCATCCAAAGAAGTCGAATCACCAGCATCGAATATTGCTCCTGCCAGCAGCCCCTCGGCGTGCTCGGCTAGGTCGCGCCATAGCAGCGAGCAAGACCCTTTCTCTGCTCTACGGCGGCCGAGGGTGAGCAGTCGGCATAGCCTCCCGTATGAGCTGCGGTCGGTCGCCCAGACTACGGTCGTGGGGGCATCTTCTAGCTGCAGCTCAGCGCCAATGATGAGTCTGATCCCAGCTTCTTTGGCGGCCACGTGGGCGCGTACGACTCCCGCCAGACTATTGCGATCGGTGATCGCGAGGGCGTGGTAGCCCAACTCAGCAGAACGCTTCACCAGCTCGTCAGCGTGGGAAGCTCCTTCCAAGAAAGAGAAATTGGTGCGACAGCGCAGCTCGGCATAGGCAGGCCCTTCAGACACTACTACCTGCTGTGGAGCCGTTGGCTGAGGCGTCCGCTTCTCGTAGACAGAAGGATCGGGCATCTCAAACAAACTCCCCCGCAAGACGCCAGACACGACGGTACAGGTCTTGGGTAAGCCATAGCCGGGAGCCGTTCTCAAGCTCAACCCAGTAGGCGTCTCGACGGACTGCCCGCCCACGCCACCAACCAGTCTCGACGCGCTCAGGCCCCCATGAGCGAACGACCTGGCAGCCCGAAACGACATCGGGAGCCCCGTCGTCATTTACGGCCACAGAAATCGGATGTCCTGCTTCTCCCTTCATCGCCAGCGGCATCCGGAGCAGCCGGCGGGCTTGATGGGTCGTCAGATCAAAACCCTGGGAAGGTGTGTCGGTAGCCGGCAGACAAGCGTAGGAACGCTTGGGATCGACGCTCCGCCGTTTCTCAACTCGCGACACTCGGTCGTAGCCGACCCGATTCGCCAGCCGATTGATCAACTTGGCGGTCTCGTGCGGGTCATCGCTCGCGTCATCGTCGAAAAGTCTCCGCTGCCTCACGTCGAGCGGCGCTGTCGAGCCAACAAGAACATGGATCTCCTTCACGGCGGCGGGGAAGCGTAGCCCCTCGGTCTGCAGCACGGCCAGCTCCTTCAGCTCTCTTGCCGATGCGATCGGACGGAAGACCCTCAGCGTGACTGGCAACGCACTTGGTGGGGAGCTGTCGAGGTCGTACCGAATGGCAACCCGCAAGACGCCGCGGCCACGACGCTGTAGCTCGCTTGCAATCTGATCGAGCATCTGATCAACGGTCGCCTCCAGCACCGATCCACTGCGAACCGCATTCTCGAACGACCAGTCCACTTCGATCGGCTGGTCGCTTACGACAGTCTCTAGTGGCTCGGGAGCCCGTCCCAACAGCTGATCCAGCCGGTGAACCAGCTCGCTTCCGAAACGTGCTGGCAGCATCGATCGTGGGAGTTCGAGAAGTCGGGCAACCGTGTTGATCCCGAGGCTTCGCAGCTTCTCGTTGGTCGCTTCATCAATGCGCAACGCTGCCACGGGCAGGTGATCTAGCACTCGCTGCTCTGAGCCCAATACGTGAGCAGGTTCCTGCAGTTGTCGAGAGATAGCCTCGCGGTAGCGGGCGACAGCTAACGCCATGCTGACCGTTGACGCCATCGCAACGACACCTTCCAGACGCTCGCTGCCTAGCCACTCTTCGATAGCCCGGAGAAGCCGGTTCTCTCCTTCTGCTTCGGTCTCTCCCCAAAGAACCGCGATCCCTTTGGCGTTCAGCAGCAGGGCTTCGGGATAGTCGGCATTCTCTAGGGCGACGGACGGGCTGAATCGTTCACAAGCCTCGCCGAGACGAACCAGCAGTCGGCGGTCGCTGCCTGGATCGTGCTCAAACACCGTCAGACGCCCCGGCCCCGCCAACGACTCGGCGTCAGGGGTTCGCATCCCGATGGAAACACCCAACCTTCTCACCTCTGGCGAGCAAGCGACGACTGCCTCGGACCGCCCATCGCCGGACGAAAAGACGATGGCCGCTTCGCGCAGTTCTATCTGTTTATGCCGAACGCGCTGCACCGGCCAGTCGGGCAGCCAGATCGCAATTGTTCTGTCGGTTTCCTTGCTCATGGGAAGCTGTAGGTAGTGGCATGATTTGCCCGGTACGCCAATCGATCGATAGCAACGCCTCACCCGATGCGGGCCCGTGTCGATTACGCGTCTGGGTTACGCGAACGAGCAAAGGCGACTCTTGGTCAGGGGCTTCGGCTACCGGATCAAAACGCAGCTGCACATCTCCCCAGCTCGGGTCGGATTGATACCGTGCCGAACGAACGAGCGCACCGAACGCTTCCCCCGACTCGGCCGCCAGCAGCAAACGTCGAAACTGGCGACCATCGATCGCTCCGAGATCGGCCCAAACAGCGCTGACGGCGGTGGAACGCAGAGCGATCTCCGTCGCTGCCAGAGCGTCCGTATCGCTGCGGGCTGATACCACGAGAAGCTTCCGGGCGTCACAGCCCCAGGCGATCGCCGTTGGCGGATAGAAGATGCCCTGTCGATCTACGACGACAAGCTCTCCCCTGATACGTGAGGCCTCCACACACATTCGCAGTGCGATAAGACCGCAGCCGCTGCCAGCGGTTCCTGCTAGGCAATCGACAAGCCGACGGGGACCAATCCGACCAGAAATACGCTTCAACGGGTCGTGGTCGGGGGCATCTGAGTGCTCAAGCTGAAGCTCGTGGTCGTCAATCAGCGCGCGGAGTTTCCGTAGCTGCTGATTACGGACGGTCTCCTCGGTGTTGGGTGGCGGACTCTGCACTACGACAGAATAGTGGTGTTCGCATGTTCACTCAACCCCTAGGCAGTAGTCCCGCTAAGGCACGGCCACTCTGCGGCCCAAGCTTGCAGGCGATTCCCGGCCAATGCCATCGAGTACTGTGATGCCGATGCGTGTCGGGCCGACGCAGGTTTGAGCGGGCGGGGAACCTCAGCGAGTGAGGCAACCTGTGTGAGCTCGCGGGAGGTGCAAGACCGGGGCGGGCTATGCAACCGTCGTTCGGTAACCAAAGCAAGATGGCTCACATGTAGTAGCTGTACCGCGCTGGGATGCTCTCGTGGGTCTCGGCGTATCGGAGTACGTCACCAACTGTCCGTGCTGCGGAGAGCGTAATCGGTTCCGAGTTGACGAACCGGGTGCTGTTCCAATTCATCTTCGTCAACGCGAGTATCTCGGTGAGGAGTCTATCGGGGTGACTTTCGGTGCAGTCTAGATGCACCTCTATGGGCCTCGGGACGTACAACCCGGGGTACGCCCGATAGAAGTCGACACTTCCCTGCGTGTACAGCACGTACTTCTTCTCCTCGATCTCAACAGCGGTACCGCGCAAGACAGGGTTTGACTTCCCGCGAAAAAACCGCACAGAAGGCTGCCACTACATCATGGGCGCAAAGCAATGCGAACTAAGTTGTCAAAGAACGGCAGCGTGAGCGCCGCGTAGAGCACCGGGTGGGACTCGAACCCACGTAGCCGCTGTACGAGAGCGGAGTCTTCGCCGCTAGACGACCAGTGCTTCGTGTGGTCAGTGGGACCGGAGGGATTCGAACCCCCACCGGGCGGATTAAGAGTCCGCTGTGCAGCCGTTACACCACAGTCCCAAGTTGTCTTCAGTTGGCGCGGGAGGAATTGAACCTCCGACCCACGGCTTATAAGGCCGTCGCTCTCACCACTGAGCTACGCGCCAGCAGTGGGGCCGGAGGGACTCGAACCCTCACCGTGCGGATTAAAAGTCCGCTGTGCAGCCGTTACACCACAGCCCCATGATCTGGGTTGGGCGTATCGGTTTGCATCGCAGGACAGTCGACATCGAGTTGCTCCTCGTGGTTCGCGAAGTTCTTCGAGTG
>JBCDIT010000020.1:0-47405 GCA_038748775.1 Planctomycetota bacterium | reverse complement strand
TTCTTCTTCTGGGGCGTGAAGAGAAAGGCGTCTTGCAGGCCGACGGCGGTATAGAGCTTCTTGCCGTCGTAGTTGCCGTCGGCCATCACGACAGCCCCCTTCGTGAGATGCTGGACGAGGTGCTCACGGGCGACGGTCGGCCGGGTGCCATTGCTTCACTCTCGCGGCGGCACGGCCCCCGCACCCCCGTCGTCGCGGACGGTCGTGGGAAAAGGGTGCCACGGTCTGACTTGCAGACCGTGCTGTCCGACGCGGCAACGAGCGTCGGCGCACCGATTGACGTGAGCGCGTTCGACAGCGGACCGCAAGGGTTGCGAGCGAAGCCGCGGCACCCGTGTGCTCGGACGTGCATTGCATGCCGCATCACACCCATCACGGCCAAAGGCACCAACCCCTGAAGCCAAGGGTTGGATCTTCACGGCGCGTTCTCCGCGGCGTGCGTTCGGCTACCGCCGACGACGGTTGGCGATCAGACCCGCGCCCCCGAGAGCGAGCGCTACGCCCGGAGCCGGGACCAGCGTCACGGTCAACGTCGATGACGTCGGGACACGGAAGTCCCCGATGCTGCCCGGGCGGATCCGCTCGTCGAACTCGGTGCCGTCGGCGAGCGTCGCGGTCAGCCGCATGTCTCGCTGCGTAATCTCGAACGCCTCGCCGACTTCAAGGCCTGTGAGCGGGACGCCGTTGATCGCGAAGTTGGAACCTGAAATGTTCAGGATTGAACCTACGGTGGCGACGAACGGGGCCTGGAACACGCCTCCGGAGTACTCGATCGTGCTGCCGAGCGCCGTCACGTTGTCGGTGAAGACACCACCGGTGACATTCAGCTCGCCGTCCCTCATGAACAAACCGTCGACATTCCCTCCGAAGACGTTCACGCGAGCGTCTCGAATGAAGGGGTCATCCACGAAACCGTCGAAGACATTGACTTCGATGTTGTTCCCCGGACCGATGTCCATGCTGTCGATCGTGCCGCCGGTGTAGAGGTTGAGCTGGGTGTCCGCTCCGAGCACCTCCCCGAAAAGGTTGTCGGCTGTGATGATCCCGTCTTCGTCCCCGCTGCCCACGATCGGCCCGTTCAGAACGACGCCGTCAGGAGCGACGGTGCCGATGTTGAGAACGGTGACAAAGTTGCTCGGGTCCGACGGAGTCGCTGCAGCGCCCGCGAGCGGAACGGCCACGAACACACCTGCCGCGCATACGGCGTTTCGTATCGATTCCATAGGTTGTCTCTCTCACAGTCTCTATGACCTAGGCCGGCCGCGCACCGCGACGCGATGTTCTCACCACAGACCGACCAGTCCTGTCACCCAACGGGCGACAGCGTACTTTGAGCGCGGGCTGAATCGCGCAGCTTCGAGCGAACTCGATTGAGATTGTTCCGAATCGCACGCTTCGCGAGGGGAACCCCGACTTCGAGGCACGCTGTATCGAGATCGACACGTGGTGCACGCGGCGTTCGCGTCCTCCAGTCCGAGATGACGGCGCCCGCCGACACGGTGATCGACCCAATCAAGGGAGTACGCGACCGAGGCTCCGCCTCGCGTCACGGCCGGATTCCACTGCTTCGCTCCTGCGGGGGCACCGCCCTCGCACCCCCGTCGTCGCTGGCGGTCTTGGACGAAGGGTGCAACGGCCTGACTTGAAGACCGTGCCGTCCGACGCGGGGGCGGGCCGACGGAACGTCGATCAACGCGAAGCCGTCTGTTTGAAGGGCGCCGGGTGCAGCAGCTTCATCCTGGCGGCGGCACGGCCCCGCACCCCCGTCGTCGAGGACGTTCTCGGACGAACGGTGTCTCGGCCAGCGTGGCTGTGGCATCCTTGTTTGTCCGCCAGTGCGTTGGGAGCGCCGGCTGCAAGCTGCGAGTGGCACATCGGAGGTGTGCGGGTGCTTTGGCCCGGCGGGCGGGACGGCCACCCGGTCGGCCTAAGGGTCGTCGTACACAGGGGCGTGCGGTCTCAGTTTTTGTTCGACGCCGTGTTGCGCTGTCCACCGCCGGATTCCGCTTTGAGCATGAGGAGAGAGGTGCGCGTTGTGCGTTCGCCGGTGGTGCTCCCATCGATTGGGCAGTTGTTTGTAGAGAGATTGGACGGTGCGTCGTGGTTTGGAAAGGTTTCGTGTCGCTTGCTGTGTTCGGATCGATCGCGTCGGCTCAGGGCATCCTGATCGATGATTTCTCAACCGATCAGAATCTGCTCTTCGTGAACCCGACGAGCGGTGGATTTGTCGATGGTTCGGTGCAGGGTGATGGGCTTGGTGGTGGCGAACGCGACGTCTCGATCTCGGGGAGCGGGTTTGCCGATGGTGACCAGGCCGAGTTCAAGGCGCAGGATGGGGTCGGCACGTTTCGCTCATGGGAGAGTTCTGGGCGGTCCGGAGCGCACACGGGCGGCGTTGCGTTCACGTCTCTGTTTTACCGGTCGTTCGCCGACGGCTCGGTGGACTTCCCGGACCTTTCGAACTCGTCCGCGCGGTTCGACTTGTCGAATCTCGATCGGATCGTCATCGACGTGGTCGACGTGGTCGGGAGCGTGAGCCTGACCGCGTTCATCGGAACCGAAGATTCGAGCGGGTCGACGGGGTTCGTGCGTCACGCGCGGCTCGACGTCGATGGTCCCGGGACGATCGAGCTCTCCCTTGCCGACTTCAACCCGTTGTTTGGGGCCGCGCCTGATCTGTCGCGTGCGTTCGATATCAGCTTTGACTTCGAGGTCGATGTCAATGAATCGCTCGCACTCGGCTCGATTCGGGCAGTGCCGACGCCCGGTGCGGCGTCGGTGTTCGCGATCGGGGCAGTTGTCGGATCGAGGCGGCGTCGGTGAGGCCGGATGCCACCGCTTCGCTCCCGCGGGGGCACGGCCCCCGCACCCCCGTCGTCGTGGACGGTCTCGGGTGAACGGTGACACGGTCAGACTCGCAGACCGTGCCGTTCGAGGTGGGTCTTGGAATGCCGGTTGACGTGAACGCGTCCGGCAGCGGACCGCACCGCTTGCTCTTCGGGTCAAGCCGTAACGCCCTTTGGCTTGAGCGGGCGTCGGGTGCCACCGGCGGCTTGTCCGCCAGTGTGGGTTGGAGCACTGGCTGGCGAGCAGCCAGTGGCACCGATACCCGGAAGACGAACACTCACGACCGCGTCGGCAACGGAACGCGGAACACACCCCTTTGATCAAACCTCACATCCCGAGTGCTCGGGCGTGCGTTGCATGCCGCACCCAACCCCGCCAAGAACGCCAAGCCCGCATGGACGGGGTTGGCGCTCTTGGGTTTGGCGGCGTTGAACACACCGACCGATGCAAAGGGGTCGGGCAGCGGACCGCACGGTTCGCGTTTCGGGCCCGCGCCGTACTTGTGCTTGGGCGGGCGGGCGGTCCCCCGCATCCGCTGCGCCTTCCCCGCCGAAAGCGACTCAAAGGAGTGAAGCCATGCCGATACCTTCGGTCATCGCCGCGGTCCTTGCGATCGCCCCGCTGCAGGTGCCGCCCGAGCCCGTCGTGCTGGCCGACTTCGAAGCCGGCTCCGACCTGCCCCGGTGGACCACGGTCAACGACAACGTCATGGGTGGTCGCTCCACCGGCGGGCCTCGGTACACCGATGGCGTGCTCACCTTCTCCGGGTTCACCAACACCATCGGCGGCGGATTCAGTTCGCTCCGCTCGGTGCCGGCCCGGTTTGACTTATCCGAGCACGATGCGATCCGCGTGCGTGTCCGTGGCGACGCCCGCACGTACCGCGTCGACCTTCGGACGGACGCGTGGTACGACGACCACGAGGTCGCGTACCAGGCTCGGTTCACCCCGAGCGGACCGGACGAGTGGTCCGAGATCACGATCCCGTTCAGCGCGTTCTTCCCGACGAGCAAGGGCGACGACGTCAGGGGCCTTGTGCCCGAGCTCGACCCGGCGAATGTCCGACGTGTCGGGGTCATCATCAACGACGGCATCCACGGCCGCTTCAAGCTCGAGATCGACTCGATCGAAGCGATTATGATGACACTCCCCGACGACATTCGAGCCTTGCGAAGCGAGCAAGCGATCCGCCTCCAGACTCTCCGAGAACGCCTCGGCGTGTGATCTCGGCAGCCGCGGGCCGTTTCCACTGCTTCACTCTGGCGGGGGAACGGGCGTTGGAATGCTGGTCGACGTGAACGCGTCCGGCAGCGGACCGCACGGCTTGCCCTTCGGGTCAAGCCGTGGCACCCTTTGGCTTGAGCGTGCACTACGCGGGGGGGTGCGGGGGCGTTGCCTCCGTCTGGCACCCACATTCGGAACACCAACACTCATGACTGTCGGGTTCCACCGGCGGCTCGCCCGCCAGTGCGGGTCGGAGCACTGGCTGACGAGCAGCCAGTGGCACCGATACCCGGAACACCTGTGCTGTCCGGGTGGGTTCTTGAACACCGATTGGCGTGAACGCCTTCGATCACTGAGGGCAGGGCTCGTGAGCCGGTGCGTGGCTCCCGTAAGGCCGACACGCTCGCGCTGTGCGACAAGGCAACGTTCTTGGCGACGCCTGCAATGAACCGAGCCGCGTCGGGTATAGCCTTTGATTATGAACCTTGTGTACAAGAAAAAGTATGCGTCATCTCAGAAGTTCATCAATACCGCGGCCGGCGTCGGGGCGCTCGTCTTGGCGATCGCGAGCATTGTGATCGTGGCGACGGGGTGGGGCGGGCGGTTCGCTTCGGGGTTGATCACCGGCCTGTGGATCGTGCTTGTACCGACGTGTTTCTGGTTTGAGTGGTACGTCCTGATCAACCATGACATCGAGGGGAACTCGCAGCGCGCCAAGGACTCGATCGACATCAACCGCAACATCTGGGCCGGAGTCGGGGTGTTGCTCGCGCTGCTCTTTGCAGACTCGGAGCCGTAACGGGTGTCCAATGCGGGATGACGCAGCTTCGTTTGGACGGGGATGTTGGCCCGCGCACGCCGATCGATGGGAATCGGTCGCCCTGCAGTCGGCATGGCTTTCGAGATGAACGGTGGCGTCGGATCGGAGGGTTGATGGAGTCATTTGCAGACTGGGGTCAAAAAGCGTAAGTTACTGATAATAAATGACTTGTGGTGGTTTGTTGATAGCTGCAGTGGCTTCGCGATCAAAAAAGATCGACTTGTGTGTCGATCGTCTCTTGGGCCGTTCGTCAGAGGTGCAGAACGACGACGACGTGTCGTCACCACCCATCGTCCTAGAAAGGACTGACTCATGGCCAAGTTCACCCTGAAGTTTATGCTCGCCCTCCACGACGACCCTCGCGGGTTCGACGATCTGTCGCCTGAGGAGATGCAGCAGATCGTGCGGCGCTACACCGAGTGGGCGGGCAAGCTTGCTGAAGAGGGCCGTATGGCTGGCGGGGAGAAGCTCAGCGACGATGGCGGAAAGGTGATCCGTCGCGACGGTGGGGAGGCGGTGGTGAAGGATGGGCCTTACTCCGAGACCAAGGAGGTCTTCGCGGGTTTCTTCCTGATCCACGCGAACAGCTACGAAGACGCGGTCGAGGTAAGCCGGACCTGCCCCCATCTCGAGTACGGCGGCACGATCGAGATCCGCGCTGTCGACTTGCAGTGATCGGGTGACGATGAGTGATTCGGTCTCTCAGCTCGTTGACCATCTGTTTCGCCACCAGTCGGGCCGGCTGGTCTCTCACCTGGTGCGAACGCTCGGGCCGGCCCATGTCGATCTGGCCGAGGATGTTGTGCAGGACGCGCTCGTCGCGGCGCTCCGGAGTTGGGCGCTCGACGGCGTTCCTGCCAATCCCGGCGCGTGGTTGACGCGTGTCGCCAAGAACCGCGCCCTCGACGTCCTGCGTCGGCGGTCCGCGCTGAAGGCGAAATACGCCGACGTGCTTGCCCAGCAAGCGTTGCGCAGCGGGCTCGGCGATGAAGGAGAAAGCGTGCGGTTCGCAGACGAACTCGACGACGATGTTCTGCGCATGATCTTTGCGTGCTGCCACCCCGAGATCGCGCCGGCGGCTCGCGGGCCATTGACGCTCAAGCTGGCGTGCGGGTTCGGCGTTTCGGAGATCGCGCGTGCGTTCGTCGCTGCCGAGGCGACCATATCCCAGCGCATCGTGCGTGCGAAGCGGCAGCTGCGCTCGGGCGCCGTTGAGATCGAAGTGCCGACGGGGGGGGAGGTCGGGGAACGTGTCGATTCCGTTCTAGATGTTCTGTATCTGGTGTTCAACGAGGGGTACGCGGCGCACCGCGGCGAGAACCTCGTCCGCTCCGAGCTTGTCGACGAGGCCATCCGCTTGACGCGGCTCCTGATCGATCACGAGGGCACGGCGCTCCCGCAGGCGCACGCGCTGCTCAGCCTGATGCTGCTCCAGGCGTCGCGCATTCCGGCGCGGGTCGATGATCACGGCAGCCTCGTGCTGCTCGCGGATCAAGACCGGTCACGATGGGATCAAGCGCGGATCGCGGAGGGCTTTCGGTGTCTCGCCGCCGCATCGGGAGGCGAGTACCTCAGCGAGTTTCACGTCCAGGCTGCGATCGCGGTGTGCCACGTCACGGCCCGGCGCGACGCAGATACGGACTGGGAACAGATCCTCGCGCACTACGACACGCTTGTGGCCCGGTTTCCGTCTGCGATCGCGTCGCTCAACCGAGCGGTGGCGATTTCGAAGGTCAAGGGGCCTCTGGAGGGGCTTGCGGAGCTTGATGACCTCGGCGCGGACGTACTCGACGGGTACTACCTGTTTCCGGCGACACGCGGGGAGTTGTTGAGCCAAGCGGGTCGCCACGAAGACGCCCTAGCCGCGTTCCTCCGAGCGCTCGAGCTCGTGACCAGCGACCCGGAGCGGGTCTTTCTCGAATCGCGTGTCCGAGGTCTTTCGTAGACCGCGAGTTCACCCGGGCGGCGTGCGACGTCTGGCACACCGATCGACGGAGCCGTGTCCGGCCGCGGACGGCACGGCTGTGGGGCTTTGGCTGGTGGCGGTGGTGGTCTTGATCTCGTAGGGCGCCCCGAGTCGGTCGGCGCTCACCCGGCCCGCAGGATCCGCTCCATCTTCCGTCCCTTTGCCAGTTCGTCCACGAGCTTGTCGAGGCAGCGGGCCTGGCGGGTGAGTGGGGTTTCGATGTCCTCGATTCGGTATCCGCAGATGATGCCCTTGATCTGATCGGCATTGGGGTTGAGCGTGGCTTTCGCGAAGAACTCTTCGAACGTGGACGTGCCTTCGACGTGCTTCTTGAGCTGTGCTTCGGTGAAACCGGTGAGCCAGCGGATCACTTCGTGAAGCTCTTCCTTGGTGCGTCCCTTCTTCTCGACCTTGGTGACGTAGTGCGGGTAGACCGAGCTGAAAGTCATGTCGGCGATGCGTTTGTCGTGTTCGGGTGTGGTCGTGGGCATGGTCGTTTCCGGTGTTGGCGCGATGGAGACAGCTGGGGCTTCGGGTACCTTGGATCGGCGGGTGATCGCTTGCTTTACCCCTCTCGGTCGCGAACCGCCTCGGCCGCTTCTCTGGCCACGTCGATCAACACCGGCTCGGGTTCGCCGGCTCGCCTCATCAAGCAGATGGCGACATGGGCGGCCCGGAAGCGTCGGGCGACACGCTCGATGCGTCTCGCGGTCATCCGGATGTCTCCGGCGGCGACGGCGTTGCGGAGGGCTGAGGCGTAAGCGACGTCCATCCGGTGCCAGAACGTCAGGATTCGGTTCCGAACCTCGTCGTCGGTCACCCCGATTGATTCGCACGCGGTGTTGCAGAGCAGGCAGCCGAGCGTGTTGGTCCTTAGTCCGGATCGGATCAGCAGCGGGAGCGCGTCCAGAACTTCTCGCAGTCCGGCATCGGGTGCTTCGAGGTCTTTGAGCAGCAAGTCGGCTGTTGCGCTTTCAAAGTCCGCCATCGCGCGGAGAAAGAGCCCCCGTTTGTCGCCGTGCTCGTTGTAGAGTTGCCGCCGCCCGACTCCGGTCGCGGCCTCGAGATCGACGATCGACGTTCCCTCGTACCCGGACCGCCAGAACGCGCGCATCGCGCCCATTCTCGCGTGGTGCTCGTCGTAGTTCCGGGGGCGTCCCATGCGGGCAATGCTAGGGGCATCGCGGCGGATACCGAACGTTGCCCGGGTTCGATGCTCATGCGATGTGCACTGATCGTTGCATAATAGTGTGGGTTCCGCTACGATCTCGGCCAACCGACCCGCAAGGACACTCTCATGGCCAGCGAACTCGACGTGCCTCTCTCCAGCCCGGTGCTCGTCACCGGTGCCACCGGGTATGTCGCTGGCTGGGTCGTCGAGCGGCTCGTTCGACGTGGTCTCACGGTCCATGCGGCGGTTCGCGACCCGGAGAACGAATCGAAGATCGAGCACCTTGCCGCTCTCGCTGAACGGTTGCCGGGAGACGTCCGTTTCTTTCAGGCCGACTTGCTCGAGCCCGATTCGTACGCTGACGCGATGACGGGGTGTTCGACGGTGTTTCACACCGCCTCGCCGTTCGTTCTCACCGTCGAAGACGCACAGCGTGACCTCGTCGACCCCGCGGTGCGCGGGACTCGCAACGTCCTCTCAACAGCCTCGGCAACTCCAGGGGTTACCCGCGTGGTGGTGACGAGCAGTTGCGTCGCCGTGTTCGGTGACAACACCGACGTTCGATACACAAAGACCGGTGTCTTCACCGAAGACGACTGGAACTCGACGTCATCGCTCACGCACAATCCCTATGCATACTCCAAGACTCTCGCCGAGCGCGAGGCGTGGCGAATCGCTTCGGATCAGAACTCATGGTCTCTCGTCACGGTCAACCCGCACTTTGTCTTTGGTCCGGGCGTGAGCCCTCGCTCGTCTTCTCACTCGTTTCATTTTTTGCGTCAACTCGGCGACGGGACGTTTCGGTCAGGAGTCCCGGCGTTCGGCGTCGCGATGGTTGACGTGCGGGACGTCGCGGAGATGCACGTGAACGCCGCGTTCCACCCGAAGGCCGAGGGAAGATACCTGACGTTCGCGCAGAGTTTTTCGGTGGACCGCATCGCGAGCGTTCTGCGCGCTCACTTCGGTGACCGCTTCTTGTTCCCGAAGCGCCGCATCCCGAAGCCGGCGGCGTGGCTCTTCGGTCCGCTCGCGGATTCGTCGCTCACCCGAAAGGCCATCAGCCGAAACGTTGGCGTGGAGTGGAAGGGTGACAACACCAAGAGCATTCGTGATTTCGATTTCGAGTACCGATCGATCGAGACCTCCATCGTTGAGATGTTCGAGCAGCTGATCGAGAGCGGACAAGTCAAGGCGGTATCGAGTTGAGGAGACTGACTTTGGACGCACCGCTCGGACGACTACTCAAAGGCCTCCGGTGGCTTGGCGTTCGCTGCGCGGATGATCGAGCATTGGTCATCGCATTCTCGCTTCTCTCGCTTTCGCTTCAGGCGTGTGTGCCTCACAAGCAGTTCTTTTCTGACCCTGCGGACTATCTCACGCAGCTGGCTCCGAACACGCCGTCGAGCATCGGCGTCGAGCGGGCCGTGATCGAGTTCGACGAGTTCGGTTCATTCTGGGATATCGGGCAGCTCGAAGACACGCTCGCGTTGATCGAGCGCCGGAATCGCGAGCACCCTGAAGGCGTTGCGGTGTACGTGTTCATGCACGGCTGGATGAACAACGCCGACGGATCTCGCGAGGACGGAGACCTGCGTCGGTTCGAGGAGGCGATGCTCGCGAGGATTGATCAGATCGACGCCAATATCGAGAGCCCCCCCGGGCACGTGATCGGTGTGTTTCTCGGCTGGCGCGGCGCCACGAATCGCGTTCCGCTGTATTGGCAGCTCAGTTTCTGGGATCGCCGTCGGGCTGCTGAGAGGATCGCTTCGCACGATCTCCGAGAAACACTCATCCGCTTGGCTGGCACGACGAACATGCGCCGCAGCAGCGCGATCATTGTCGCCGGCCACTCGCTCGGCGCGTCCGCGGTGACCCAGGTGCTCTCGCCCGGTCTCTCGGCGCTCATCCTTGCGGCCGGAGACTCTGGGGTCCCGCTTCCGTTTGATCTGGTTTTCCACTTCAACCCGGCGATTAGCGCCGTCGTCAGCAAACAGTTCATCGACATGCTGAAGCGGTTCAACGTCCGTCTCGAGATTGTTCACGCCGACGGTCGCGTGACCGAGGCCCCCGGACCGTTCGTGGCGTCGATCACGTCGACGAGCGATTGGGTAACGAGCACTGCGTTTGCGATCGGGGAGCGTCTCGGGAAGTCGCGCCTCGCGTTCCGCGAAGACACCGCCCCCGGCGAGCCCAGCCAGTGGGAGCTCGCGACGACGGCGGAAGGCCATGCCGACTTCTTGGCGAGCCACCGCGCCTGGGTAGAAGACGGATCGGTTCGCCTTGAGCGGATCCCAGGTGCGTACAACGATACCCCAGCTTGGATCATTCAGGTGTCGCCAGAGATCAGCCGTGACCACGGCGATATCCGCAACCCGCGCTTCTCGGAGCTATTGGACATTCTCGCGCAGATGAACCGGACGTACGACTCGGACCGCGTGCTCCAGATCAGGGTCGTTCCGCCATCTACGGATTCTGCCGGTGGCGGCTAGGCGGGTTCTCCGTCGCGCGCGGAAAGGCTCAGGATGCCGGCTCGCTCTCGCTTGACTTCAAGGCTCGACCGCCGACGCCGGCACCGACGATCCCGATCAACACGTTGAGGCCGGCGAGCCACACCGGCTGGCGTGACTCCGATGCGGCCTTGAAGACAGGAACGTCTCCGGTGCGTTCGGGGATGGGGTCGCTCGCGCGTCCGAGTTGAACGACAAACTCCGCGGCGCCGAGCAAGGCGATGACGGCGACGAGCGCGATGACCGCTTTGCGTCCTTTGGCGATCTTCCGGCAGACCCAACCTCCGGCCAGGGCGGCGGCGATGGAGACGGGGATGGTGCCCAGGATCCAGGTCGTCGAGACGGCGTAGGAGCCTGGTTGGTAGGCCCCGTCGGTCCCGATCACCATGTAGAACAAGGTGAACCCGCCGAAGATGATCAGCCCGATCGTGATGTAGGCGGCAATAACCGCGAGGATGGCTCGGATGACGCTCATCTGGGCAGTGTACCTCGGGAAAGCGCTGGGCTGAGGGCGCTGCGCGAGGTTGTGGGATACGGTCTGGGCATGATGATGAAGATTGCTCTGGTCGTGCTGGCGCTTTCCGTTCTTCAGGTATCGGCCGGTGCGCCCGAACCGAAGGCGACCCACACTGTCGAGGCGGCGGGTGTCGAACTGCGGGTGCGTGAGTGGGGCCAGGGCGACGCGATGGTGTGTCTGGCCGGGGGTCCTGGATTCCACGTGGACCAGATGATGAGCACGGCTCAGTCGGTCGCCAAGACGCATCGGGCGTTGCTGCTCGACCAGAGGGGAACTGGTGGTTCGCCGGTGGGCGAGCCGTTCGATCCGGGGCAGTTCTCGATCGCGCAGGCGGTCGGTGACCTCGAGGCGGTTCGCGCGTCGCTGGGTCTCGAGCAGTGGGGTCTCGTCGGGCACTCGTGGGGTGGTCTGCTCGCGATGGCGTACGCGGCTGAGCATCCGGATCGCGTGTCGAAGTTGATATTGGTCTCGCCGGCGGGGATCGATGCTTCGTTCTGGCAGGGGTACCAAGTCGCGATCATGACACGTCTGGACGACAAGGGGCGGGCGGCGCTCGCTGCTCTTCAGCCTCCTGAAGAGCAGACGCTTGAGGCGTACGCCGAGTTGTCGAGGCAGAGCAACCTCGCGATCGCGGGTGCAACCGTTGGGTCGGGCGCACGCGAGGGAGCCGTCGATGCTTTGCGTGCGGAGATGCGAGAAGGGTTTGATGGGCGCATCGGCCTCGCGATGCAGCAACATCTCATGGGGTACGACTTCAGCGAGCAGCTCAAGTCGATGGAGGCGCCGGTGGTTGTCATCCAGGGCAGCGAGGACCCGATCGGTTCGGATGTCGGTGAACGCATTGTCGAGACGCTTCCGAACGCGGAGCGGCTCGAGATCGAGGGATGCGGGCACTGGCCGTTCCACGAGATGCCCGATGCGTACGCGGACGTGCTCGCGAAGGCCCTGGGCGGATAAGTAGCGGTTCTCGCTCCGTCTTCGCGGGGCTCGTCAAAATCTGCTGAACGCGTGTCCCCTTGCGGTGGCGCTTCCCGCATGGATCTGCGTGGCGAGGCTGGCTCGCCTGGCTCGAACGCGATTCAGAGGAGGCGTGACATGGCTTTGCAGCGGGGGTTTCGGCGGTGCTTGTTCGGTGGGGTGCTCGCCGCGGCGGGTGTGGGGGCTTCGGCCCAGACCTTTACGTTTCAGGACGACAGCTCTGCCTATGCGTCATCGGCGTACGTGCGGGCGATCGTCGGGCTTGATTCGCAGGAAGATCTCGCGGGTGCTCCGAACGACTTGAACCTCTCGCGAACGGCGATCGACGGTGGCGGGGCGGTCACCGCTCGGACCGGCGTGTCTTCGGGGCAGCTCCGGGTCGACGCGCTTTGGAACGGCGGGGGCGCGGGCGATGCGGAGGCCAGGATGGTGTTGTTCCAGAACTTCACTGTCGATTCGGACTTGCAACTGCTCGTCGAATGGGACCTGACCGGGCACCAGGGCACCGGTGGGATCAACGACATCGATTTTCTTCGGATCATCGACGTCGATAACAACGAGACGGTGGTGTACGAGATGACGACGTCGAGCGATCCGCTCGCCGGGTCGGCGATGGTCGATGTCGTCAGCGGTGTTCAGTACATGGCGTACTTCAGCGTGACCGGCGTGCTGACGAGCAGCGATCTTCAGTTCTTGCGGGCAACGCTGGTCCCGTCGCCCGCGAGCGGGGCGCTGCTCGTGGTTGGCGGGCTGGTCTCGGCGCGTCGTCGGCGGTTTGGGGCGTGAGGTTCTCAGGCGAGCGCGCCTCGGGGTTCGGCGCCGCGGCGCTGATTGGGTCGTTGCGCCTGAAAGTACACCGGTCGGAATCGTTTAGGGCAAATCCTTGCTCCGACGAATGTGGCCGATCGGCGATCAAATTTTCCTGCTCAACGGCTCGTGCGCATGTAAACTGTTCCAGTGCTCGTGGTGAGCTTCGAATCCGGAGGTGTGTTATCAGACGTCAGCCCCTTCAGCCTGCGGTCGCCGCGGGCGTTGCCGTGTCTCTCGCTTCGATGGCCAGCGGTCAGGTCGTGATCGTTCCTGGCTGGGGTGCGCCTGTCTTTGAAGAGCACTTCGACGGCAACAGCCTCGACCAGGGCGTGTGGGCGGTGGGCGACTGGCCGGCGTCGAACAACGGGGAATCGCAGTACTACCACCCGGACCAGGTTTCGGTCTGGGATGGTTCGCTGCACCTCCGTGCCGACCGTGATCCGAACTGGAGCTTTGGTCGCGAGTACAACTCCGGGCACGTCCGGACGTGGCAGGAGTGGAGCTACGGCCGGTTCGAGGTTCGTGCGAAGCTTCCGTACGGCCAGGGTTTCTGGCCGGCGATCTGGCTGCTGCCCCGGACGGCGCCTTGGCCGGCGGGCGGTGAGATTGACATCATGGAAGCACGCGGCGATCGGCCTTACGGCGTGAGCAGCGCGTTGCACTGGGGCTGGGACGAGCCGAACCACCAGCACGTCGCCAACTGGTACGAGAACGGTGCCAACTTCCAGGCCGACTACCACGTGTACGCGGTCGAGTGGGACATCGGCACCGTCGGTTTCTTTGTTGATGGCGTTGAGCACTTCCGTCTCTACGAGCCGGCGGTGGGCATCCCGGGAACCCCGAAGAGCATCATCTTGAACCTCGCGGTCGGTGGGAACTTCTCGGGCTACCCGGATGGGACGACCCCGTTCCCGGCGCAGTTCGACGTCGATTACGTCCGCGTTTGGCAGCGTCCTGAGATCATCGCGCCGCCTTCGTCGCTGGTGCTCGATCCGGGCTTCGAAGACGGCGACGGCACCCTCACGAATTGGTCGCGGTTCGGGAACACCATCGACAACGTCGTGTCGGACTGGGGTACGCCTCGCGACGGGGTGCGTTCTCTGAAGATGTACGGCCAATTCAATGGCCAAGAGAACTTCTCGGGCGCGTTGCAGAACTTTGCGATCGACGGCGGTGAGGAGTTGACCGCGAGTTCGTACGCGTTGACGCGTTCAGAGGATTCGATCCGTGGGACGGGCAACGCGGCGCTGATGAAGATCGAGTTCTACAGCGAAGCCGGGGCCGCGTATGGGTCGGGCGCGTTCCTCGAAGAGGCTTCGGTCGTTGTTGCCGACGGCGTCTCGCCCGAGGATACGTGGACGTATTCCGAGCTGACAGCGGCCGCCCCTGCCGATGCGGTCGAGGCGCGGGTGGTGCTGCTGTTCCAGCAGCCGCCTCTGAACCCGGGCGGGTCGGTCTTTATCGACAGCGTGACGCTTGAGTCGGTTGCTCAGCCCTGCGTCGCCGACCTTGTGGCGCCGTTCGGCGTGGTCGACCTCGCGGACATCGATGCGTTCATCATCGGTTTCTTCGCGCAGTTGCCCCAGGCCGACCTGGCGGCGCCGTTGGGCGTGTTCGACCTCGGTGATATCGACGCGTTCATCGCGGCGTTCTTTGCTGGGTGCCCCTGATCGGCCGGCTTCGAGCAGGTTTGATTGCTCCGTAGCGGCCTCCGGCCGCACGCTCGCTTTGGGAACTCGCGCCAGAGTCAATCCGGCGGGTTTCCGGTTAAGAAAGCTGAACTCGTGGCGCTACACGTTCAGTGAAGACGCTCTACTCCGTGAGTGACCAGGTCTTGCGATGACCATCTCGTAGCACTTCAGCGCACTCGGAAACGAGCGCTGCACGATCAGGTTCGTCGATGAGGTTCTTGCGGACCATGGTGCCTCGGCTTTGGTCGTAAAGCTCTCGTGAGACGAGCTCGTCGTTGCGCGTGCGACGCCACTCGGTGTAGCGGTAGTCGCCGTAGCGCATTGAATAGCCGATGTTGCCCTTGCCTTCTATGGCGCTGGTGCCGGCCCAGATGCTGAAGGCGGCCGGCTTCCAGGGCTGCTGGGCGTGTGTGAGCAGGGGGGCGAAGCTGAGTCCGTCGAGGTGGGGTGGGCTGGAGATACCGGTGAGTTCGCAGAGTGTGGGGTAGATATCGACGAGATCGACGAGGGCGTCGGTTTTGGTGCCGATCTCGGTCATGCCAGGCGCACGGATGATCAGCGGTACGCGGGTGTCGATCTCGTAGTTGGTGTGCTTGCACCACATTCCGTAGTCGCCCAGTTTCCAGCCATGGTCGGACCAGAGGACGACGACGGTGTTGTCGCGCAAGCCCAGTCGATCGACTTCGGCGAGGACACGGCCGAGTTGTGCGTCGACGTAGCTGATGCAGGCGTAGTACCCATGGATGAGATCGAGTGCGCTTTCTTCGGGCAAGGGCCCTTCGCTGGGCATGTCGTGGTAGCTACGGAGTTCGCCCCAGTTTGAGAGCCCTTCGCGTGCGGCGCCGTCGGGCGGGTCGGGGAATGCGGTCGGTGCGATCTGGTCGCGGTCGTAGAGGTCCCAGTAGGTCTGCGGCGCGTTGAACGGAAGGTGTGGTTTGCGGAAACCGAGGGCGAGGAAAAGGGGCTTGATCGTGATGTTCCGGAGCTCTTCGATGGCTTTGTCCGCAAAGGCCGCGGTTTGGTAGCCGTCGTCGGGAACGTCGGCGTTCTCGAAAGTTGGCCCCTTTCTTCCGCTCGGTTTGTTCGCGCGTTCGAGTTCGAGAGAGGTTTCTTCGACGTAGCCCCGAGGCCCCCAGTTACCCCTGATGTTTCGGTAGCGGCGCGTCCAGCCGGCGGCTTCGTCCTTGTCGTGGTGGTAGATCTTGCCGATGGTGACGGTTTCGTATCCTTCGTTCAAAAAGTGCTGGTTGAGTGACAGGGCGTCTGGGACATGGTCAACCATTGCCTTTCGCCCATACATCTTGCCGGTGAGCGGGCGGTACCCGCTCATCAGGCTGGCTCTGGCGGGCATGCAGACGGCCATCGGTGTGTAGGCGCGGTTGAACAGAAGCGCTTCGCTGGCGAACCGATCGATGTTGGGCGAGTGGACGTGCGAAGCCCCGTAGCAGCCGAGTTCGGGCCTGAGGTCATCAATAGCGATGAAGAGCACGTGCGGCCGCTCGGGCGTGGCGGCGTGGCAGACCGGCGCGGTGAGGCTGATCAAGGCGAGCACGAGGCGTTTCATGTGGTGTCTCCGGGGCTTGTGACGGACTGACACGTCTGCACGATAGAGCAAGGTAGCTCCACTCATGAGCCGTGCCGGTGTCTGGGGGAGACAGCGTGCTTTGCCGTTCAGGCCAGGTACCTTGCCCGGAAACTGGGACTGTCGCGACGAGCTTTGCGACGTGTCGTCCTTCGTCGAAACGACGGATCGCGGCGGGAATCTCGGCGAGGCCGCCGATCGCTTCAGCCGTTGGTTAGAGCCCGCTCTGTTTGCAGACGTGTCGACGCGTTCGGGCCCTTGGTTTGGTTTGAGCGCGAGACGGGCGAATATCCGCTCGGTGAGTCGCCCGACGATGGCGACTCTCGAGATGCGGATCTTCGTACGCGGCTTCGGTCGGGGTCGTTACTCGACGTCGCCCCAGCTCGGGGATCCGAAGGCCTTGCGAGCAAAGTCGACGTTCATCTCCCAGAGTTCGACCTTGTTGCCTTCGAGATCCCAGGCCCATCCGAAGCGGCCGTACTCGTAGTCTTCAACCTTCTCATCGACGCGGACGCCTGCTTCGATCAGCTTGGTACGGATCGCATCGAGATCGTCGACGACGTAGTTGATCATGAACTCTTGGTCGAGATCGAAGTACGTGCCGTCGCGTGACGCAGGGCTCCACGTCGTTGAGGCGATGGTTTCTGTTGTCGCGTCGCGCCACCAGAGCAGCGTGTACCCCTGCGTATCGCTCGGCATGCCCAGGTTCGATTCGTACCAAGTCTCAAGTGCTCGTGGGTCGTCGGCTCGGAAGAAGATGCCGCCGATGCCCACGACGCGGCCTGGCGTAGCGTCGGCGCTGTTCGACCAGATCGTGTTGCCGACCGGCGTGGCTGATTCGTCGGTGTTGCCGGTTGAGGCGCATCCCAGAGTGAGAAGCAGCGGCGGTATGGCGGCGAGGAGTGTCGGGGCACGTTTCATTGCTTGAGCGTATCGACCTTGGGTTTCTGCGTGTTGTTGCGACGCGGTACGCGGTATTCTATTGGGATGCCCAGTGTTCGTGAACTGCTATCGGAGATGCCGCCCGAGCGTCGTGAGATCGTCGAGGCGTTGCGTGACACGATCAAGAAGAACCTCGATCCGGACATTACCGAGGGTGTGCACTCGGGGATGATCGGGTACGCGATTCCTCATTCGGTGTACCCTCCCGGGTATCACTGCGCTCCGTCGCAGCCTCTCCCCTTTGTGAGCATCGCGAATCAGAAGGGGCACGTGGGGGTGTATCTGTTCTGCGTCTACTGCGACCCGGCGGAGAAGAAGCGGTTCGTTGAGACGTGGGAGAAGACGGGGCTCCGGCTCGACATGGGGGCGTCGTGTGTTCGCTTGAAGAAGCTGGAGCAGATCCCGCTGGATGTCATCGGGAAGTCGATCAAGCGGATGACGGCGGCGAAGTTCATCAAGGTCTACGAGTCGAGCCTGGCGGGCGGGGCGTCCCCGAAAGAGAAGACGGCAAAGAAAGCCAAGGCCTCGAAGAAAGCAGCGAAGAAGGCGGTCGCGAACAAGACCTCGGCGAAGGCATCAGCGACGAGAGCGACCAAGAAAAAGGCGAAGAAGAAAGCGTCCCGCTCGGGGTAGACGCTCAGCGGTACTTGTCGTTGAGACCTTTGCCTTCGCGGAGAAGGCCGATGGCTTTCGCGGCTCGCTTCAGCCTCGTTTCTTGTTTTTTCGCTTCGGAGACGTGGTCAGCGAATTCGCGTTGCTTTCCCTTGGCGAGCTTGTCGAACGATGCGTTGGCCTTTTTATCGACTCGGAGGGCTTCGGCCAGTTCATCGGGGATGGAGACCGGTTTGGCTCGGTCTGGCTTGAGGTCTCTGCCCGATCTTTGAAGTTCGATCGCCTCGTTGACGTATGAGGCGATGATCCGGGGCTTGATCTCGGAGGGTTTGGTGAATCGCCACTGGCGGAGCGCCTTGGTCTTCCCCTCTTGGGCATTGATCAGAACGCCTTTGGGGTCGCTGAGCAGCGCGCCCTGATGAAACCAGAGACCGACGTAGGCCTTGAACGCCGCGAGACCCACGACGTTCTTGCCTTCGAGCGTGTAGCAGGGGGCACCCCATTTGATGGTCTCCTCGAGTTCGGTCTTGAGGAGGACCGCACGGAGCGACGCCAGTTCGTCTCCCCAGTGATCGGCGGAAGCGATGTAGTCGTCGACGGACTTCGGCTTGCTCATGTTTTGGGCTCATGGCGTGGGCTCATGGCGTGGGCTCGGGGGCTGTGGTCGAAACTCTGCCGGACAACTCCTGCGCGCGGAGCGCTTCGTCGTCGTCGGTGGGGAAGAGCGATGCGATCTCGACAGCCTCGTTCACGACTGGTCGGGCTCGGGTGGGCTCGCCTTGATCGAGGAGAAACTCCGCGAGATCGAGCCGGGTCTTCAGGGCGCTTCGACTGGAAGCTCCGTCGGTCGCGTCGGCGACACGGACCATGATCTCGTATACATCTTGAGCCGCGTCAGCCTCACCGTAACCGGAGAGTGATCGGGCTGTGCGGTGAAGATACACGAGGACTTGAGTCGTTTGTGGCTCGGTGGATCTGGCGCGTTCGGCGATCGCGAGGAATCGCCCTTTTGCGGCCTCGTCGTCGCCTCGGCCCTCGAGCCACGCCGCGTGGTTGGTCATCGCGAGCATGACCGCCTGGCTTCCTCCGAAGTTGCGTTCGATGACCAGATCAATCAGTTCGGCAAAGTAGTCCACAGCTTCATCGTCTCGGTTGCTTGAGATCAACGATAAGACGAGGGAGTTGAGTGATTGGATGTACCGCTCGTCGATGCGTCCGATCGCTCTCGCACCGTTGAGCCCCTTCGTGAGAAACTCGGTCGCGCCCTCTGAGTCGCCCTGGATGAACAGCAGAGCACCGACGGTGAAGAACGTATCGATCGTCCGCGGATGCTCTGGGCCGAGGCTTTCGATGCGGATGGTGGCGGCCCGCCGGGCGATCGGCTGGAGCTCGCTGAGGTTCAGGTTCGACGCGGCGAGGTGGTCGACGTGCTGGAGCAGGGCGTCGGCAACGAGCGCGTGGTCGGGGCCGAAGGCGACTTCGCGGATGCGGACCGCTTCGGCGTCGAGCTCTGATGCTTCCGTGTGTTTGTTTTGACTCGCCAGGGTCTCGGCGAGCACCAGGAGGGTTGCGGCGCGGTTCGGGTGGTCGGCGCCGAGAGCGGCGGCTTGTCTTGTGTCGGCTTCGCGGAGTGCGGTTTCGGCTCGGTCTGTGTCTCCGAGGCGGACGAGGACGGTTCCCCAGGAGAACAACAGCTCGGCGATCGCGGACGAGTCTTCGCCGAAGAGCTCGCCGGCGCGTGCGATGACGTCGTCGGTGGAAAGGTCGGACTGGTCGGCGAGGTCGGGGTCGGTTGCGTTGGGGTCTATCCCGGTCAAGAGCGTCGTCGTGAAGTTGGCGATCGCGATGGAGCGTTCGGCTTCGTCGAGTGCTCTCTGCTCGGCTTCTCGGGCCAGCTCGCGCTGGCGGAGCGCCCAAATCGAAGCGGTTGACGTCGCCGCGATGCCGGCGAGCAGTGCGACGGTGAGCGCCGCCCCGGCGGTCACGGCGATGCGGTTGCGTTTGATGAACTTCGAGGCTTTGTACGCCAGCGATGGCGGCGTGGCGAGCACCTGTTCATCGCCGAGGTATCGGAGGATGTCGTCGGCGAGTGCCGACGCGGAGTCGTATCGGCGGGCGCGTTCCTTCGCGGCGGCCTTGAGGACGATCCAGTCGAGGTCGCCTTTGAGCAATGTTCCCAGGCGATGGATGTCGACGCCCCGGTTGGTGGCGAGGTCGCTCGGAGTGCTGTTCGTGGAGATGTGTGTTGACGGTCGCTGGATCTGGGTGTGCTGGATAATCTCGTGGAGCTGTCCGGGCCCGGCGGCCTTGAGCTTCTCGGGATCGATGGGCGTAGAGCCTGTGAGCAGTTCATAGAGCATGACGCCCAGCGAGTAGATGTCGGCCCTGGTGTCGACGTCGAGCCCCGACATCTCAGCCTGTTCGGGTGCCATGTACTGGGGGGTGCCGACGAAAGCGCCGTATTGGGTGAAGAGCGTCTTGTCGGTAAGTCTCTGATGGGTCGCCTTTGATACGCCGAAATCGATGACCTTGGGCACCGCAGTCGTGCCGTGGAGGGTGACCATGACGTTCGAGGGTTTGAGATCGCGGTGGATCACACCCTTCTGGTGCGCGTGCTGCACGGCGCTGCATACGTCGATGAAGAGTTCGAGCCGTTGCCTGACGGTGAGGTGTTGCTCGTCGCAGTACTTGGTGATCGGGATGCCCCGGACGAGTTCCATGACAAAGAAGGGGCGCCCGGTTTCGGTGGCACCGGCGTCGAGAACGCGGGCGATGTTGGGGTGGTCCATCATCGCGAGGGCTTGCCGCTCGGCTTCGAACCGGGCGATGACCTCGCGGGTGTCCATGCCCAGCTTGATGATCTTGAGGGCGACTTGTCTGCGGACGGGCTCGGTTTGCTCGGCCATGAAGACGACGCCGAACCCGCCTTCTCCGATCTGCTGGAGGAGCTTGTAGGGCCCGAGCGATGCGCCGGGGCGTTCGGCGATCGCGGCGTGGTGGCGTTCGGCGTCACCGGGCGCTTGATCGCTCGATGGAGCGTTGCCGGGGTTCGGTCCGAGATCAGCGGTGCGTTCAGGATCGAAGGATGGCGTTGATGTCACTCAGAGAGTGTAAAGCACCGCGATCGAAGGGATTTGCTTGGAAAGGGCGACGCCCCGCGGCGCCGTTGAGGCATCGACACGGGGCGTCTGGGGTGGGGCAGGGTTGTGATTGGGGCCGCTTTCGCGAGCCCCTGCTCGCAGAACGGTAGGCCGCGTTCGGCATGTCGTCACGCGGACACGTCGTCGGTCTGTTTGCGATGGCCTCGTTGAGCGCTTGCCTTACTTCTCGCTCGAGGGCTTTCCGAGGTAGGCGTTGAGCATCCAGACGTGCTTTGCGAACGCATCGATGAAGCCATCGAGGATGTTCTCGGTTGTCTTGTCGGCGGCGCTCTCGGCGACACCCCGAGCCTTGATCATGCGGGTGCGTTGAGCGTGGATGTCGTCGATGGTGGCCTGGACCATCTGGCGGTGATCGAGTTCGCCGGCGGCTTCCTTGATCGCGGTTTGGGTGAGGCACGCGTTCAGGCTGGGGAGCGTGGCGCCTCCGAGCACGAGGATGCGCTCGGCGACTTCGTCGATAACACCGGCCCACGCGTTGTAGAGCTCTTCGAACTTGTCGTGGAGTGTGAAGAAGCTCTCGCCCTTGACGTTCCAGTGGAAGTGGTGCAGCTTGTAGTAGAAAACGGTGGCGTCGGCGAGGATGCCGTTGAGTTCGTCGATAACGTTGGCGGTGCTGGTCATGGGCAGCCCTTTCGTTTCGCTGGGCCCTCGCGGGTGGGGTGCGGGGACGAGACCGGCGATGTCGTGACGGAGACGGGGCCGGCCGGACTCTCTGTGGTGGGCGATGGACTCGCCGGTGTTCCTTAGAGTGAAGGGTCGGTAGTGATGACGATCAAGGCTGTCGGTGCGCTCGGCGCGACGTTCGTGCTCGCAGGGTGGATTTCCGGTGTGCTGGGAGGTGACGGGGGGCGCTCTGTCAACCCGGCAAACCCGGCGGACCGGGCATCGCCCGAGACGTCATCCCGGCCGTTTCTTCCGATTTCGGTCGGGACTGGTGCCCCGGAAACGGGCGAGTCAGGGGCGAGGGGCCAGCTTGAAGAGGGCATTCTCCTCGTTGCGTTGAAGCAGGCGGGGCGGCTCATGGTCGTCGACGCGGTAAGCGGCGACGTAAGACGGTCTGTGGATCTACGAGGTCCGGGGGCCGAGGTGGGCCGTTCGGTGGGACCTCACGAGGTGGCGGTGAGCCGAGACGGGCGGACGGCGGTGGTATCGCTGTACGGGGCGAAGGACCCTGGCCACGAACTGGTTTTCGTTTCGCTTCCCGAGGGGCGGATCTCGGGCCGGCTCGGGCTTGACGGGTACTCGCGACCGCACGGCCTGGTCTTCCTGGGCGAGGGTGAGGCGGAACGCCTGCTCGTCACCGCTGAGGTTCAGCAGTCGCTGCTCGTGATCGATCCGATGTCTCACGCGGTTGAATCGGCGATCGAAACAAAGCAATGGGGCAGCCACATGGTTGCGGCCCTCGACGCCGATCGGGCGTACGTCTCGAACGTTGCCTCGGCTTCGGTCAGCGTGCTCAACATCGCGAGTGGCGAACTCGAGGCAATCATCTCGACAGGCAACGGTGCGGAGGGGATCGCGGTTCGGCCGGGCGGCGGCGAGGTGTGGGTCGCGAACAACCAGGCGAACAACGTGAGCGTGATCGACGGGACGACGCTCTCGGTGACGCGGTACGTGGCGTGCCCGAACGTGCCGATACGCGTTGTGTTCACGCCCGATGGCTCGAAGGCGCTGGTGACGAGCGCCGGGACGGGCGAGCTTGTCGTGTTCGACGCCGGCTCGTACGAAGAGCTCGGCCGCGTTGATCTCCTCAGCGAAGAGCACTACGACGGCACCCACCCTCAGCTCGGGAGCAGCCCGGTGCCAGTCGGCGTGGTCCCGTCCGCGTCCGGGCGCCTGGCGTATGTCTCGAACATGGCGGGCGGGTACGTGTCGGTGGTTGATCTTGAGTCGCTCGAGGTGCTCCGGGTGTTCGACTTGGGCGACGACGCCGGACCCGACGGGATCGCGTTTGTTGCCGGCTGAGCGTCTGGACGGTTGACTGCACTTTCTGCGTTGAGGGCGGGGGCGTCGTAAGGCCCTCGCCCTCGTTCGTATCCAGTGTTCTGCTCGATTAGAAGCAGTTATTCAGGAAGAGCTGGATGTACAGGTCGACGTCGCTCAGGTCGATTACGCCCAGGGGGGCCGCGATGTCGGCGACCGGGTCTTGGGCGAGGAAGAGCTGGATAAACACGTCGACGTCCGACAGGTCGAGCACGTCGAGCGGCTGAACGAGGTCGGCCGGGCAGCCCAGGTTCACGACGCGGAGGACGAGTTCGTCTGACCTCTGCACGAGGCGAAGACCCAGTTCGAGACCGATGAACTGGTTGGCGACGTTGTTGGTATCGAAGGCGCCGGTGATGGTGGCCCCCTGTTCGATGATATCGATCTCTTGGCCGAGGAAGTAGGCGCCGGCCTGGTCGGCGGTGACGACGAGGTCGCCGTCGAGGTGGATCGAGGTGTTGCTGACGTTGGGGCGGATCTGGTCGAACGATGTCCCCGAGTTGACGTCGACGTTCCAGTCTGTGGTGTCGGAGAAGTCGAGCGACGTGTCCGGGGCGAGGATGAGGGCCCCGATGCCACCGCCGTTGAAGCCCCCGTCGAGGGCGAGCGTGCCGCCGAAGGTGAAGTCGCCGTCGAAGTTGCCACCGCCTGTCACCGTTTGGCCGGCGCCGATCACACCGGTTTCGTTCTCCGCAGCGGTGATGAATGCGTCGTTGATGTTCCCGGCGAGATCGACGGTGCCGGTGCCGCTGAGTTCTGTACCCGAGAGGAAGGCGAGCGTTGCGTTCGCGGTCGAGCCGGTGTTGTTCAAGACGATTTCACCGTTGTTGGTCAGCCCGTTCCCGTCGAGGTTGATCGTGCCCGAGGGGTCGACGTCGAGCGTCGCGTTGAGGGTGACGCCCGAAAGCGTGGTCGCGCCGGATGCGCGGTCGTAGATTCCGCCCATCGTGGACTCGAGCGACCCGCCGGTGATCGATGATGCCAGGCCGGACTGGAATTGGACGGTGCCGTCGGCGGCGTCGATGGATCCACCCGCTTGCTGCACGACGTCGATGGCGAGCAGGCGGAGGATCGCGTTGGCCGAGGCGCCCATCGTGCCTTCGTTGGTGATGTTCTGGCCGGATAGACCGAGGACGCTTCCGAAGCCGGTGTTCTCGGCGGTGACGGTGCCCCGGTTGGTCAGGAGGGCGTCGATGGTGCCGGCGCCCCGGATGGTCTGGTCTGCGCCGAGGGTAATCGGGACACCCGGGTTCGAGTTGAAGAACGAGTCGTTTATTCCTCCGCCGAACAAGAAGCCGCCGGTTCCGTCGATCATGAGCGGTGAAATGATCTGGACGACGCCATTCGCGGTCGAGCCGGTGAAGTTGAGGATGATCTCGGCGTTGTTCGTGAACACTGATCCTGTGAGCTCGATGGTGGCGCTGGGCGCGACATCGATGTCGGTTTCGAGCGTGACGTTCGAGAGCGTGGTCAAGCCCGACTGGCGCGTGACGAGGGCGTCCATGCCACCGGTGATCGTGCCACCAAGGATGGCCGACGTGGTTCCGGACAAGAAGTTGATGGTGCCGTCGGCGGCGTCGAGGGTGCCGCCGCCGGTTTGGTCGATCGCGATGCCCTCGATCTGGAGCACCGCGCTCGTGCTCGCTGCGATGGTGGCGTTGTTGACCTTGTTGCGTTCTTCGAGCTCGAGGACGTTCCCGAGGCCGGTGTTGGTCGCGGTGACGGTTCCGTTGTTGATCAACGCGGCGTCGATCTGGCCGTTGCCCTCGATGGTGTGGCCGGCGTCGTTGGTGGCCGCGACGCCGTCGGCGGTGGTGATGAGGGCGTCGTCAGCACCTCCGTTGAGCAGGATGGTGCCGGGGCCTGTGATGAGGGCGCTTGCCTCGAAATTGAGGATCGCGTTCGCGGTTGAGCTCGAGTTGTTTAGCGAGAACGTCTGGTTGTTGACGAACATGGTTCCGACGGAGTGCACGGTGGCGGACGGGGCGACGCGGAAGTCCGCGTCGAGGATCACGTTGTTCAGCGTTGTCGTACCGGATTGACGTTCGACGATTCCGGTGTCAGACGCGATCGTGCCGCCGTTGATGGTGTTGGTGGCTTGCAAGCGGACGAGGTCATCTTTCGCATCGATGATGCCCATCGATGACTGGGTAATCGTCAGGGTCTCGATCTGAACGACGGCCGAAGTGCCGGCCTCGAGTGTCGCGTTGTTGACCTTGTCCTCGCCCTGGATCTCGAGGATGTTGCCGAGGCCGGTATTCGTCGCGGCGATGAGTCCGTTGTTGATCAGCGCGGCGTTGATCTGGCCGTTGCCCTCGATTGTGTGGTCGGCGTCGTTGGTGATGGCGACCGACGCAGCGGTATTGATCTGGGCGTCGTCGCCGCCGCCGTTCAGGCGAATGATCCCCGGGCCCGTCACAAGCGCGTTGGCGTCAAAGTTCAAGATGGCGTTGGAGATCGAGCTCGTGTTGTTCAGCGACACGAGGTTGTTGTTTACAAACATCGAGCCGACCGACGTGATGGTGGCGCTCGGCGAGATGCGCAGGTCGGCGTTGTTGACCACGTTGTTGAGCGTCGTGAGGCCTGCCTGGCGCTGGAAGAAGCCGGTATCGGATTCGAGCGACCCGCCAACGAGCGTGTTGGTGCCCTGGAGACGGACCTCGGCGATGTTGGCGTCGATGAGGCCGCCGCCGGTTTGGTCAATCGTGACTGACTCGATCTGGAGGATCCCGCCGGTCCCGTTCTCGATGGTGGCGTTGTTGACTTTGTCCTCGCCTTGGATCTCAAGAACGTTGGCGAATCCGGTGGTGAGGGAACGGATCGTACCGTTGTTGACGAGGGCCGCGTTGATCTGGCCGCCACCGTCGATGAGGTGCCCGGGTCCGTTGGTGAGGGTGACGCCCGGCGCGGTGTTGAGCTGGGCGTCGTCGCCGCCGCCGGCGAGACGAAGGATACCGAAGCCGGTAGCGGTGAAGTCCGAGTTCGCGACAACGATCGAGTTCGAGGTCGACGAGGTTTGATTCACAACAACGAATCCATTGTTGAGCAGACCGTTGAGCCCGAGGGTCACGTTGGTGTTGAGCGAAAGATTGGCGAGTGGATTGGTGATCGACAGTGATCCGATCGCGGTTCCGCCGCTCGGGAGCGTGACGGTGTACCCGCCCCCCAGCCCGAGGATGGCGTTCTCGCCGGCGCTGTCGGGCACGTCGGCGGGGTTCCAGCGGAACGCGTCGGTCCAACTCCCGTTGACGGGCGCGTCCCAGAGGCGGTCTTGGGCGGTGGCAGACGTGGCGGCGATAGCGAGACCGGCGACGGCGACGAGCTTGGCGTGGCTGGACATCTCAACTCCCTTGAGCGGCGGCCAGAATAGATCCCTGTTCTGGCCGACCATGGTGTGTGACACAAGCTAGTCGAACGCAAGGCTTTTGCCGAGAGGGGTTTGGACCGAATTACGTCATTTCCTGGTTTCCCACTGGGCGTTTAGGCACAGTTCCTAGCGCCTTGACGCCTTTCAAATGACAAGCTGCGGAAACCTGAGAATCTGGGTCGATGGAGGGCTGGTTGGGCCGTCCGAAAAAGCAGCGAAGCCCGAGGGGAGGCGCCCCGGGCTCCGCATCGATTTGGAACACACCCACCAGGTGGTCCAGATCAGTCGACGTGAATCAGAAGCAGTTGTTCAGAAAGAGTTGGATGTAGAGGTCGATGTCACCCAGGTCGAGGACGCCCAAGGGAGCCGCGATGTCGGCCACCGGGTCTTGGCTGATGAAGAACTGGATGAAGACGTCGATGTCAGACAGGTCGAGGACATTGAGCGGTTGGACCACGTCGGCGGGGCAGGCGAGGTTTACAACGCGGAGCACGACTTCATCGGGGCGTTGAACCAAGCGGAGGCCAAGGTCGGCGTTGATGAACTGATTGGCGACATTGTTCGTGTCGAAAGCGCCGGTGATGGTGGCGCCGGCCTCGACGACCGGGATCTCCTGACCCAGCGTGTAAACAGCGGTCTGGTCCAAGGCGACGATAAGGTCTCCGTCGAGGTGGACCGTGGTGTTGGCTCCCGGGGTGATGCGGTCGGACTGCGTCCCGCGGACGTCGAAGACCAGGTCGGTGGTGTCGGTCAACGTGAGCGAGCCGTCGTTGCCCATCGCGATCGCGCCAAAGTCGGAGATGGTGAATCCTCCGTCGGGCGCGAACGTTCCCTCGAAGGTGAAATCTCCGACGAAAGTGCCCGAGCCGGTGACGGTCTGGCCCGGCCCGATGGTCGCTGTGCTATCGGGGGCGGTGCTCACGAACGAATCGAAGACGCCGCCGCCGAGGATGATTTCACCGTTGCCGGTGAGTGAGGCGTCGGGGGTGAAGTTCACGAACGTGTTCGCGCTCGAGTTGGTCAGATTGTTGGTGATGACGTCGTTGCTTTCGACGGTCCCCTCGATCAGGAGCGTCGCGGAGGGCTGGATTGTCACCGGGGCGTTGAGCGTGAGGTCGGCGAGAGTGGTCGTTGTCACCTCGGCCCGGTAGCTGCCGGTCCCCGAGGCGTTCAATGAGCCGCCCTGGATCCTTGGCGATCGACCGGTTTCAAACTCCGAGACGGTGTCGACGGTATCGATGACGCCATCGGGCGTCTGGTTGATCGTGATGCTCCCGAACCGGAAGATACCGGTTCCCTGTGTCGTGAACAGCGCCTCGTTGTTGATGGCCTGCCCGTTGAGTTCGATGCTGTTTCCGAAGAGCGTGTTCTCCGAGCGCACGGTGCCGCGATTGGTGAGCAAGGCGTCGATGTTCCCGCTGCCACGCAGCGTCTGATCCGCGTCGAGGGTGACCGGGACACCCGGATCGGACAAGAAGAACGAGTCGTTCGGACCGCCGCCGATCAGGATCTCACCGTTCCCGGTGATGAGTATCGGGTCCTTGGCGGTCAGCGACGAGTTCGCGGACGAGTTTGAAAGATTGATGGATACGAGGCTGTTGTTGATGAAGGTCGACCCGAAGAGCTCGATGTTTGAGTTCGGGTCGACCGTCAGATCGGTCTCGAGAGTGAGGTTGGTGAACGACGTGGTTCCGCCGCCTTGGCGGCGAAGGTTGCCCTCGGGCAAGCCGGTGATTGTGCCGCCGATGATCGACGACGTGGTGTTCGATTCAAAGTCGATGGTGCCGTCTTTGGTATCGAGGACGCCTGCGCCGGTCGCGCGTCCACCTTGCGCTACAGATGATTGGTCGATCGTGATGTCGCGGATGTTGATGACGCTGTTGGCCGTAGCTTCGATGGTCGCGTTGTTGGTCTTGTCGGTATCTCGGAGGTTGAGCACGTTGCCGAAGGTTGTCTGCAGCACGCGGACGACGCCATTGTTCACGAAGGCGACGTCGATATCGCCCGAGCCCTCGATGGTGTGGCCGACATCGTTCGTGATGGTGACGTCCGGTGCACCAAGAAGAAATGCGTCGCTCGGGCCGCCTCCCAAGAGGATGGTACCCCCGCCGGTGACGAGTGCGTCCGCGTCGAATCTGATGATCGCGTTGGCGCTCGAGTTGGTATTGTTGACAAAAACAGTGCCCTGGTTCACGAACATGTCGCCGACGGAAACAACGGTGGTGTTGGGGTCGAGGAACAAGTCGCAGTCGATGATGACGTTGTCGAAGATCGACGTCCCTGTCTCGCGGCTCACGTTACCGGTGGTCGCCGTCAGGGTTCCGCCGGTGATGTCAACGGCGCCGCGGAACCGGATCTCATCGTCGAGCGCGTCGAGAACCCCGCCGCCGCTCTGATCGATGTTGACCGAGTCGATCTCGACGAAGCTGTTGGCGCCGGCTTCGATGGTCCCGTTGTTGATCTTGTCGGTGGTCTGGATCTCGAGCACGTTGCCGAAGCCGGTGCTGGTCGAACGGAGCGTGCCTTCGTTGATCATGGGTGCATTGATCTGGCCGGCACCTCGGATGGTGTGGTTCGCGCCGTTGGTCAGCACGGCGCCGTTCGAAGCTTCTATTCGCGCGTCGCCGATGCCTCCGACGAGCTCAAGCACGCCGGCGCCGGTGATCGTGAAGCTCGAACTCGCGGTTATCGTCGCGTCAACGCTCGAGTTCGTCGGGTTGACACGGACCAGCCCGTCGTTGGCGAGAGCCGCGAGGGTCATGTCGACCGAAGGGTTCAGCGACAGCGTTGCGAGCGGGTTGGTGATGAACAGGCCATCGAGCGTCGGGTCGAGGTTCGCGAGGGTGATATCGAACGCCGTGGCGAACCCGATGGTTGCCGTTTCGCCGGCAACATCGGGCACGTCCGCAGGGTCCCAGTGAAACGTGTCGGTCCAGTTCCCGTTCACCGCGTCGACCCAGTTGCGGTTCTGGGCGGCGGCGGGGGCGATGGCCAGACCGGCCACGGCGACAATCATGACGTTGCGCGTCATTTGAGCACTTCCTTCTCGGTTGGTCGTGGCCCGGCGTGCGGCGTGGTTTGGGCCTGGTCATCGGCCGCACACCTTGAAAGACGGCATCGGGAACGGCGCGGCGCAACCGCTGGAAGCAGTTTTCATGGCACCGAAGTCAAGTCATAAACACAACTTCTGTGCAATGAAATTTCAAAGATCGCTGCGCGGCGGGCCGGTGGCTTACGGGCAGCCGGCGAGGAACGCCTCGATGAACACGTCGATGTCGTCGAGATCGACGATGCCGATTGGCGGGGCTAGATCGGCCGCAGCGCCCGCCGCGGCGAAGGCGGAGATGAACGCGTCGATATCGCCGAGATCGGTGAGTCCGAAGGGCTCTGTGAGGTCGGCGGGGCTGCATGCGCTCGAAGGGAGCAATGCACGCAGATCAGCGTTGGGCTCTTCGCTCACCGGGAACATCCAGGCGTAGGCGTTTGGAAACCGAGTCGCCCACGCGGTTTCGTTGTGGGCCTGACCGAAGCCGACGACGTGCCTGAGCTGAGACTCGATCGCGTAGGGCGCGGTCGTGTTCACAGCGAGCGTATCGCGTAGCGTGATCGTGCCAATGAACCCGTCGTTGCTTTGACCGGCGTCGCCGGAATCGAGATAGACGCGAAGGTCGGGGTTCGGTGTGAAGGCGATCCGGTTGAGGAAGGAAGGCATCGCCCAAACCGAAGGGCTGAACACCCCGGCGCGGCCGAACGTAGTCGGGAACTCGTAGCTCAGGTACATGGATACAACGCCGCCCAAGCTCGAGCCAGCAATCCCTGTGTTGGCGGCGTCGGTCAGGGTGCGGTACGAGGCATCGATCGTCGGCTTGAGCTCGTTGATGAGAAAGTCGGCGTAGTCATCGGCCCGGAAACCGTCGAAAGGAGGGAGGTAGTCCCGAAACCGGTCGACGCCGTGATCGACCGCGACGATGATGATCTCGCGGGCAAGCCCCAGCGCTTGGAAACGCGGGATGTTCTCGTCGACGTTCCAGCTTCCGAAAGCGCCTTGTTCAAAGACGTTCTGGCCGTCGTTCATGTAGAGGACTGGGTAGCGTTTCTCTGTATTCGTGTCGTAGCCCCGGGGAAGGAAGACGCGGTACGTCCGCGTCTCGTTCAGTACGGTCGAGAAGACCGTGGGTGGGTGACTCGGGTCGTAGTCCTTGCGGGGGGGCGACATCGGTTCAGGGCTGGGGAGATACGCGAAGGCGTTGTCGTCCTGAACCAGCACGAGTGGGGCCGCGAGCCCGAGGACGCCCGAGGCGGGCGCGCGGCCCGGACCGGCGTCATCCGCGATGAAGAACTGCTGCAGCACCGTCGGATCACCGAGTCCTTCGGCGAGGAAGAGCCGCTCGCCGGCGACGCGTCCCGGGCCGATATCAGTCATCGCGACGCTGCTGAAAGGCTGGAACTGGGCCGCGTGGGAGAGCACTGGTTCGGTAAAGCTCGAAAAGAACAGCACGGCGGCCTGCTCCGGCACGTCACCCGGCGCGGTTTGCGACACGGGCGCGGAGATGCTGGCTCCGTTGCTCGCGTTGCCCCAAAGCCCCGGCGCGTCGGCGCGTGTGACGAACTCGAACTCGTAGTCGGCGCCAAGCGGCAGGGAGATGCTGACGGTGTGGCTCGAGCCCGAGGTGTTGACAAGCTTGACGGCACGGCGAAGATCGCCGCCGCCGAGCTCTGGTCGGTCGCCCAAGACGAAGACCGACTGGCCGGGCCCGGTAACGTGGTTCGTCGTAAACGTCACGTCGGTCGTCGGGATCGGGAGCCCGAGCGAGGCGGCGAGGATGGCGTTGATCGCGAGCAAGGTGGTCTCCCCGAAACAGCACCCCGTTACCGGGTACGGGTGTACGGTAGCGGACCGCTTCGCTGGGGTGAACACTCTTTGCGAGAACCGGGGGTTGAATCAGGGGCAGCCGCTGAGGAACGCCGCGATGAACGCGTCGACATCGGAAAGATCGATGAAACCAAACGGCGTCACAAGATCCGCGGCTTGGTCACCAGAGAGGAAGGCGGCGATGAACACATCGACGTCGGCAAGGTCCAGAAAGCCCAGAGGAGCCGCCAGGTCTGCGGGGTTGCACGCCGTCTCGACGCGGGTCAGGAGGATCGTCGCCGACGCCAGCGCGACGTTGGGGGACGGGAAGCCGGGATCGAAAGGAAGAAGGTCGTGGGTGAAAGCCGAGCCATCGGCGAGCGTCGCTGTTAGTGTCTGGCTTCGCTCTGAAAGGAAGACGGTCTCGCCGACCTCGATTTCGATTGTCTGACCGTTCAGGGCGAACTCGGTGCCGATCAGTTCGACGGTCGAACCGGTGAGCGCGCGGACGGTGTTGACGCTCCCGCCCTCGATGATGACGACTCCCCCAGAGAAGACGTCAGGGAAGCCGGCGACAACACCGCCCGACACGGTCACAGTTGAGCCAGAGAAGACACCAAAGGTGTCGAGTTCCCCGCCGGTGATGTTGCCGTCGGAGTTGAAGAACTGAAAGAACGGACCGACCCGACCGCCCGAGATGTTCACCGTGTTGTTCGAGTTGGTAAACCCGCTCGAGATGCTGGTGGCGCCGATGGCGACTTCGCCGCCTTCGATGTTGAGCGTCCCGTTGGAGAGATCGACCGAAAGCCCGATGACACCCCCGTCGACGACGGTGACGACCGCGCCGTTTGGCAAATCGGTCCCGTTCGTGACGGGGTTCGACGCATCGACCAAGATCGTGGGTTGAGCGAGGGCGGCGTGGGCGAGCGCAGCGACAGCGCACACAGCAAGATTCGTCGTCATGTTCTGGGCTCCGGGGTCTCACACGAGCGGGTGTCGGGTTCAGAACCCCGGTTGCGTCCGTGTTGTTCCCGGATGCGGCCGTGAAACCTCGGAATCCCTAGGGGCAACCCGCGAGGAACGCCTGGATAAACGAGTCGACGTCATCGAGGTCGAAGACGCCCTGGGGGGCGGCGAGGTCGGCGGCCAGATCCTGCGTCGCCGACGCAAACAGATAGGCATCGATGTCGAGCAGGTCGAGCGTGCCGTACGGCAGCGCGAGGTCGATCTGATCGCACGGCACCGTGCAGAGCGATACGTCGTACGCGAGCATCAGGCCATTGCCATTCGATGCGAATACGGTGCCGTCGTTCTGGACAAACTCATCGATGGTTCCGCCAGACGTACCCGCCGCGCGCAGCAACCTCAAGGGGCGAAGAGGGTCGCTCACGTCGGCGACCGAGATCCCGTTTCCGGTCGACAGGTACACGAGCGAGCCGTCCAATTGCGTCTGTAAGACGGGCTGACCGAGAGGCACCGCTCCGATCAGCGAGGGGGCAGAGGGGACCGAGACGTCGATGATGACGAGAGATCCGTCAACATCGGCGGCGGTGACGAGCCTGTCGGAAATCGAGAGCCCGCCGAGGCCCGCAAGCGGGATCGTTGCGACCACGAGCGGCGCTTCTGGGCGTGAAACATCGATCGCGATGAACTCGTCGCCAGTACTGCCGTAGGCGAAGCTGTTTTCAGCGACCACACTCAAGAGGGGCGCGCCGATGTTCTGGGCCCCGGTGAACACCGGGTCGTTGGGATCGCTTGCGTCGAATACCTCGATCAGCCCATCGCCTTGTGAGGTCCGAGTCGCCGCGTACACCATGGTGCCATCGAGCGCGAGGTCGATCGCGACACCTTCGAGGTTGACCGAAGCGATCGTCGTGAGCGATCCGTCGTCGTACTCGATGACCTGGAGGACCCCGAGGTCAGGGGCGAGTTCGGGCGGCAACTCGTTGGCCAAGAACACCGCGTCGCCACGCGCGGCGATCCCACGGGTCACCCCGATGGTCGGGATGTCATCTCTCAACGAAGGCGAGAGATAGTCGGGATACTCGATCGCGCGGATGACGCCGGCAGCATCAGTTTCGAATAGGACGCCGTCTGCAGCCGCTACACCCGTCGACGCGTCGGCTCCCGCGTTCGTCCGTGACGGTATCACGTCGGCGAGCGATTTCACTGTGTCCGGGATGACCTCGATCCCATCGGTTCCAGCGGCATACAAGAACCCGAGCGTGTAGACGTGGTCTCCTCCTTGACTCATCGGCAGCGTGATCGCATCGTCGACGGTCTGCACATCGAGGCGATAGGTTGATCGACCGAAGTAGACACGGTTCCCAACGATGGTGTTACCCACTCCGTTGCTGAGGAGCCGATCCGGCCAACTCTGATCGAGGATCACCTCGGGTGCTGACGGGTCCGACAGGTCATACTCTCGGAAGGAGGTTGATGGACTGCTGGAACTCGTCCGGCGAACGACCACCGAGTTCGCATCGGGGAGCAAGCTCTCCGGACGCTGCGAAAAAAAGTTGACAAATGCGAGCCGCTCAGGCCGGCTCGGGTCGGAGAGGTCGAACGTGCGAAGTGCGTTCGTGGCGGACTCGGTAATGCTGGTAACAAGCGTGTTCCCGACGATCGCGACCGATGCGATGGTCCCGTCGAACGGAGTAAACCTCAGGAGCCGAGGGTCCGAGGGATCGGTGACGCGGATGACGCCGATACGACCATCGCGAAAGTTCGGGTAGTACACGTACGGAGGTGCGATCGCGAGTTCGAACGTCGGCTCCTCGGCCGAGAGGCACCCGAGGATCGATGGGGACGTGGGATCGGAAACATCGATCGTGAGCAGGCCGGCGTCACGTGTCACGATCGGGTCGCAGCCGGTGCTGCCGTCGGTACACCTGTAGGCGGTGTACGCCGTGTCGCCGATGACTTGCAGCGCGGCGGCCCTGCACGGCAGTGCGAGTTGCCCGATCAACTCCGGGCTTCCACGATCGGAGATGTCGTAGACCCGTAACTCCGCGCCGGCATCGGTGTTGAACGACTCTGACGACGTGGTGGCGAACAGGAGGTTCCCGACGGCTTCGAGCGACTCGACCGGTGTTGGCGTCGGCACGACGCTTGCGACTGTCCAACCGCAAGACTGCGCGGCAGCCTGCCCAGCAAGGACCGTGAGCAAAGCACCAGCAATCAACTTCGTGTCTTTCATGCTCGCACGCTAAGCGATGCGGCAACTACGGACAACATGTAAACGCAAAGTTCATATGGATGAATTGGCGAGCATTCGATCGTTTATTGAAGCCGCGGTATTCTGCCCAGGGCCCGAAAGCTCGTTCGCATTGGCTCGGAGGGAAGCGTGCGAGCTTGGATCCGCATCGATGGTTTTAGGGGCAGCCCGATAGAAACGCCTGAATGAAGACGTCGATGTCGTCAAGATCGAAGACATCGAGTGGTGGAGCAAAATCAACAGAAGCGTCTGAGTCCAGAAACGCTTGAACGAAAGTGTCGATGTCGTCGAGGTCGAGCACACCCCGAGGAGCAGCGAGATCCGCGGCATTACAAGGCGTCGCGTTGACGGTTGCTCCAAGCCGGACGTCATCAAAGTCAACCTCGACGCCCGGGTCTTCGGGTGTGTCTTCCTCGTTCAGGTTTAGGAGGCGGATCTCGAGCACGCCGCCGAGCTGAGCGTGATCGGCTCCAACGACAAGCTCGACGGTCGACGTGCGAAACTCACCCTCGGGGATCGACCCTCCAAGCGTGTTGAAGTCCTCGGCGACGACGACGCCCCCGGCGACCAATTGCACGGCATACCCAGGGAAACCATCGAGATCAAAGAACCCGAGGTTGTCAAAGGGCGGCAGGCCGGCGCACGACGCGATGTTGCCCACCTCTACGGTCAGCGTGTACGTGGTGTCGGGCTCGAGCGCCGCGTTGAGTTCCTGGCGGATACCGGCGGCCCCCAACCCGATCGCGTCGCGGTTGTTGAAGTAGAGAAGGGCCGCGTTGGACCCTTCGGGGGCGTCGTCTCCGTTGAAGCAGCCGCCCCCGGAAGGGTTGATGACACCGGTGAAGTTGTCGGCAAAGGCGATGATGCCATCGGGGTCGTAGTTGGGCCAGTCGGTAATAGGGCCGACCGGGAACGTACCGGGAAGGGCGAAATCGGCCTCGAAACCCGGATTCAGGATCGGGACCGGCGCAGCGAACGCGGCGTTTGCGATGGACAGCGCTGCCAAAGGGGCGATGAGTCGAGTCGACATGCGTTGCTTCTCCGGGCCGTGAAAGAGTTACCTTCACGTGGAGAAGCGGCGGAATCTAGCGGTCGTCACGCGGGTTGGAGGTATCTCGGCGTGAGAATCGCGATCAGGGACACCCGGCGAGGAACGCAGAGATGAACGCATCGATGTCAGCGAGATCGACAACACCCATCGGCGCCGCGATGTCGGCCAAGTCTTCCCCAGCGACGAACGCTGCGATGAACGCGTCGATGTCCGCGAGGTCGACCAATTCGAAGGGAAGAGCCACGTCCGCGGCGTTGCAAGGACGGACAAGGCGGTAGAGGAAGTTGGGGCCCAGCCAGATGTTTCGGATGTCGGTGGGGTCGAGAACCTGTGTTGGGAACTGAAGCGCGGACGTCGTGCAGCACTCGAACCACGCGATGCCCGGGGCACCTTGGATGCCGCGTTCGATGTCTTCGGTGATGTCGATGTCGAGCGGGTGGGCCGGCACGTTCGGGAAGGGAACGTGCCAGATGAACTCGTCGGCGGTTCCGGGCCAGCTCGCCGCGATGATGTAGGACGTGTGCGGCGGGAGCTGAACGCTGAGCGTCCCGCTATACCGGAAGAACCCGACAAGAGGCGCGCCGCCCGGGCCCGAGTTCACGGTCGCGCCGATCACGCTGTTCATCGTGTCGACTTCGTAAATCGCGACGTCGTGCACCACGGCAAGGCCGTTCTGGTCGGCGTCGTATACACCCAGCGCCGTGATCTCGATCGGCAATTCTCCTACGGTGAAATCCCATCCGAGCACCCGAGCGTTGTTATCGCGGAAGCCGCCGGCGACCTGCGTGAAGTTGACAGCCGGGGTTTGGGCTGAGGCGATGGTGTAGGCTGTCAATACGGGAACCAACGTGATCGCGCGGCGCATTGGGATCTCCAGTGGGCTTTCCGAGGAGTACCAGCCTACCGACGTCGGTCGGCGCACCAAAGCGTGTTTTCGTCTTTGGTCTTTCGCGAAAGCTGGCATAAGAACGGCGTGGGCTTTGATCGCTCGGGTCAAGCGGTCGGCATCGGGGCTCGTCGCGGCGACCGACTTCCCTCTGAGCGACGGCATCGACGCGTGACCGGTCGTTCTTCCGCCCGTTCACGCTCTTGGCATGACGACACCGACACCCAGCGCGCGTGCTCTTTCCCGTTTCGCGCCTTACCGATCACGTACCGGGCAGGCCCGACCGGCCCCCGAGTACGCTCATCGCGTGGACGCGCCTGGACGAGAGCCCGAGCGGGTTGGATTCTCCGCCCGCCTGCGTCGGTAACGATGCTCTTACGCGACGTGCAGTCGGGCGATGCCGACGCATCTGCGAGCGATCGCGACAAGGTCGTCGATCTGGTGGTCTCGCCCGATGGATCAACCGTGTATTCCGGGTCTGATGATCACACCGTTCGGGCGTGGTCGACCGGGCGCTAGCGAAGTGCTCGCCGTTCGGGTGACCCTTAAGGACACCCCTCTACGAACGCCGGTGCGAACGCGTCAATGTCAGCTGAATCGATCGCGCCGAAGGGGGCCGCGATGTCTGCGCGAGGATCTTGTGTAAGAAAAGCCAATATGAACGCGTCGAGATCACTGAGGTCGAGTTGCCCGAAAGGAGGCTCCAAATCCGCGATGGTGCACGGAAGAGCGCCCAGAGTGGTGACGAAGACGCCGGAAGTCCCGTCGGTGAAAGAGAGCGTGTAGGCCAGCTCACGTCGATTGTTCAGACCGGAGCCGCCACCGGTTTCAGAGAAGTCGAACACGACACGGTCGACAATTCTCGTCTCGATTGTTCCGTCGCGGAGCGGAACCTCGAACGGATAGCCCTCGCCCGCGATCACGGTCAACTGCTCCGTGGCGGGGTCGTATGTCGTGAGCACGTCGTCGACCAGCGCTGGCACTTGGAACGAGCGCATCGCGACATCGGCGAGTTTGTTTACAGCGGTATCCAACCAGAAGTACGTGGGGAAGTCACCGTTTGGATACGACACCGGTTGTGCACTTACGGCGATCGGAGAGATTCTTCCACCGCGGGCGAGGTAGACCGTTGTGTCGGCGGCGTTCAGAAATGGGGCGACGCCCGGATCAGAATAGCCAAGCGTAGTCGCGAACACGGCATCGCCAGCGTTGTTGATGGCGAACCTGTGCCATGTCGCATGGATCGAGCGATCATGAAAGCCCGCCGCTGGTTCACCGGCACGGACAAGTAAGCTGAACTCATCGGGTGTAATGCGGTGCAATTGCGTTGGATCGAGCTCGTCAAAGATGAAGTCAGCGATGGGCGGACCCGAGAGCGTGGATCGCACAACGATCTCGCCGCGCTCGTTGGTGACAAAGCCCGTCAAGGCGGTCGCTTCGCCGGTCGGGGCATCGAGCCGCGGGTCATCACTCCGAAACACGACAGACGTACCAGCGTCGTCGACGCGGTAAATCACTCGGTTGTTCGTGTTGTCGATACCAAGCGCGTCGTCGTTGTTCAACTCGGCCAAGAAGTAGACGGCTCCGTTGGAAGCGGTGATCGGACTCTCAACGAAGGCATGGGTCGCACCGTTGAGGGATGGCGCGGACGAAGGGCTCTCGGGCCCGCCGAGCAGGGTTACGCCCGCGTCGTCATAGCGATGGATTGCGATCTCGGAACCGCTGTCTGAATTTGTAACGAGAAACGCCGATGCGAGCGTTCCGTCTGCACCGAGTGAGAGCAGACGAAACTCGCCAAGGTAGACATATCCAGGCAACCCCGGCACGGGCGCATCTCTTTGTGCAAGCAATCGGAGTTGATCATCAATGCTCGCGAACACCGCGCTGCTGTTCGAGAGCCCGGCATCACCCATGTCGATCTCGATCTCGGCCGAGAACACCGTGTCGCCGCGATCGTTGAACGCCCTAGGGGACGACACAGAACGGAAAGAGCCTCCCAACCCAGGTGCCGGCATTCCGGTGCGTGCGACGACGAAAGTTCCATCCGAGGTGTATCTGAGCACCGCATCCTCGCGCATTTCCGGTGCGGCGGGTGTGCCGGGGCTGATGACCGAGCCGAATACCACCTCACCCGCGTCGTTGATGGTGCAAAGTGAAAGGGAAGTGTGCATACGCCCGGGAACGCCCGGAACAGGATCACCCGACAACGCGATGGCGCGTGTGGGGAGGAGAGGGAGAACGCCCGAGTCCGCGAGCGCGAAGCTGGGCAAGATGGAGACGATGAGCGATAAAGCACGTGGCATGAGAGACTCTATGAACGCAATCTGCGGTGGATGCGTTGTTTGCGATTCGGTTCAGCGGAACCGGACAGAAACAGCGTGTTCACTGTTACTGGTGATCGGGAACCGCGAAATTCAGTAAGGGATCACAGGCGGTCTGCTGTGAGCTTACGGAATGGTCTGTGTTTCTGGATTCATATCGAAGATCTACACGTCGAAAAATCCGCTTTGGGGCGAACTTCATACGACTGTCGATAGCGCTCACCTGAGCCGCTTTCTTTCGGTGGCGTTGATTGTCAATTCGGAGTTGACAACGGGTGGGCGCGCGAAAACGCCCGCAGCTCGGGCCGCGGGCGTTGCGGGTTGAACGACGTTGAAACCTCAGTTGCTGTCGGCATCCGGGTGATCCCCGGTGCCGTCTTGCGCATCGATGAGCTGGCGCAAGTACTTGTTCTCGCGACGGGTTGCCTCCAGATCGAAGACGAGGTATTTGACCGTAAGGCGGAGGTGGTCGAGCGACTCTTGGAGGTCGGTGAGGGTCTTCTTCATGCGGTCGTGGCGGTTCTGGGTTTCTTCCGCGAGGCGCTCGAGCTGCGGGCGCTGGTCTTCCGGGAGCGAACCGATCTGCTCAAGAAGCTGGGCGAGCTTGTTCTGGAAGTCCTGGTCGTTCATGGCGGTGCCTCTCGATCTCTCTACAGATGTGTGCCGGGGCGGCGACCTGTTCGCCCGGTACCACCGGCGAGAAGAAGAGAGGCGAAGGGCGTGCCAAATCGTGGGTTCTCGTGGCCGAGCCTGTAACGTCCGAGAAAAACACCGTTTGTCGTCGCTCAACGTGATCTGAGGCGAGACCACACAAGGCGCGCTTCAGGCGCTGTTGCCTCAACGCAACGCCAGAGTCGCCCCGAAGCACCCTCGGGCTCGAGCGGCTTCACCGAAGATGGGGCGCCGCGCATTTGGTTTCCTCGACCGGAAGCCCGCCGGATCGACTCAGGCACGGCTTTACCAAGCGAGTGTGCGGCCGGAGGCTGCGACGGAGCGATCAAACCTGCTCTAGAGCGTCGCCCGCAAGCGCCTCGCGGCGGTCGCGGCCGGCTGCTGGGCGTCCTTGGGAGCCTTGCGGAGCGGGACGTTGAGGTCGAGGCTCTCGCGCTTCGCAAGGCGGATGAGCTCGAGCAGGTGCGCGTCGCGGTTGATGCGGTACTTGTCGAAGAACTGCTCGAGTTCGTGGCGGTTGAACGCCACAAGCGGGTCAGGAAGCCCCGATTGCTGGTTGGCCCAGGCGATCAGCTTGCCGCCATCGGGGGTGTGTCGGTAGAGCCCGAAGGTGTAGGTGAGCCGCTCGGTGAGTGACAGGAACGGATCTCGGACCTCATCCGGGAGTCGCGTCATGACCTCTCGTGCCTTTGCCGGGTCGAGCTTCTCGAAGGGGTTCGGCGGCGGCGCCTCCGACTTGTCGCGGCCTCCGCCTGGCACCAGCGTTCGGGGCGTCGCCGGTTCCGAGGGCTTGGTCTCGATCAGAGGATTGATCGCGTCGTCGAGATTGCCGGTCTTCGTCTCTCCGACCGGTTGGAGCTTGGCAAAGGCGGTGGAGAGCGTTTTGAGACCGGCCCCTTGGAATCGGACGGTCAGTCTTTGGGCCGGGGTTCCCTCGTGGGTGATGCTCTCGGCCTTCACGACCTTCCCTTGGCCCCATTCGGGCTTGGCAGGATGGGTGCAGGCGTCGCCGACGGCAAAGGTATGGGGCGGGTTCTTGACCATTCGCCAGATCATTGGGGGCAGGATCGGGTTTGTGAAGGGGCAGAACACATCGGTGTTCGGTGGAGAATCGGGATGACGTGGCCTATCGTTGTGGCTCGGGTGGACATGCAAAGATGTCCCCAAGAACGGGTGGACAACGGAGCGATACATGATCGAAGCGTTGAAGAGCGATGACCTTGTCGCGAAGGTCGGTGGACGGTTCAAGCTGTGCGCGCTTATTCAGCGCCGCCTGAACCAACTGCTTGACGGTGATCGTCCGCTGGTGGCGCGTGACGGCCGTTCGGACCTCGAGGTCGTCGTCGAAGAGATCCTCCAAGACAAGATCACCCTCGAGGTGGTCGAGGACGCGGACGACGCGGCGTTGGTCGCCGCGGACGAGCCGCTGCTCTAAACGATGTCCGACGCCTCGCTCGACCCGGCGTTGCTCCGCGGCACCTTCGCGGGCAAGCGCGTGCTGGTCGGCGTGTGCGGCGGCATCGCGGCGTACAAGACGGCAACGGTGGTGAGCCGGCTCGCACAAGCGGGCGCGGAGGTTACCGTTGCGATGACGCCGTCCGCGACGAAGTTCGTGACGCCTCTGACGTTCCAAGCGTTGAGCGGTCGACCGGTGTACACGTCGGCGTGGGAACACGTCGAGAGCCACGACCCCCAGCACATCTCGCTGGCAGACGCGCTCGACGCCGCGGTGATCGCGCCGTGCACGATGGACGGCCTCGCGAGACTCGCAGCCGGGCGCACCGATGACATCGTGTGTCTCATCCTCAGTGCCGTCGATCGCGCGAAGACGCCTGTGGTTCTCGCGCCGGCGATGAACGACGCGATGTGGCGTCAGCCAAGCACCCAGCGGAACGTTGAGACGCTTGCTGGAGATGGTTTCAAGCTGGTCGGCCCCGGTGACGGCTGGCAAGCGTGCCGGCACGTCGGGACCGGACGGATGAGCGAGCCGGGCGAGATCGTCGCGGCGCTGTCATCCGCGATCGCGCCGAGTCTGGGCCCCACAGGCGAGTAACCCGTAGAAACATCACGGTTTTTTGCTCAAAGCGTTCCTTGCTGCCGCTTCTGCTTTTAGTCTGTTCACTTCTCGGGATGCGGGATGGTGACGCGGCATTCCCTTGGTACCGGCGCGGCGGGTGTCCTGTCGCGTGAGCGGAATCGGCTCCGCGTCGATCGGATGGTGGTGCATGGCGATGCCGTGGAGGGCGCGCGGGTTCACGCTGATCGAGTTGCTCGTGGTCATCGCGATCATCGCGCTGTTGATCGGCATCTTGCTTCCAACGCTGGGGCGAGCGCGCGAAGTCGCGCGCCGTGTCGTCTGTCAGTCGAACGTGAGGCAGCTCGGTCTGATCAACACGATGTACGCGCAGGACAACACCGGCGGAACGATGCCGGTGAGCCCGATCCCGACATCGCGGGCGGGCACTCCTGGAGCAACGATCAACTGGGCCTATACATTCGATGCGTCGGACGCCCGCGTCTCTGAAGGGCTCGCGGTCGACTACGCCAACGCGCTGGTCGAGATCGTCGAGTGTCCCTCGAACCGTCGGCGTGACCCCTACGGCGACGTGGTTGATAGCGCGAACCTCAACGACGGACGGACCTTCTACGGAGACAGCGAACTCAACTTCGACTACACCTTCAACGCGATGGCCGAGGGCGCCGACATCGACACCCAGTTCTTCGTTTGGGCGATGCAGATCCCGGGGAACTGGAACGCGGAGCTTCATCCGTCGAGCGCTCAGACGCTTCAGAACTTCGGCACGATGGAGCTGATGCCTGGGCTCCCGATGGTGATTGAAGAAAGCACCGTTTGGTACAACAACAACGGACCCCAGGGCAACACCGACGGCGCGTGGGGCAACCACGACCAGTGGACCACCCGTCACGATGGTGGGGGGATGACGTCGTACCTCGACGGGCGGGTTGAGACGTTCGAGCCGCCGCGGGGCTTCGACAACGAGAACCCTCAGGCGCCCTCGGGCACCGGGGGCTTCTCAGCCTGGGACATGTTCGTCCAGGTGGCTCGCAGAGGGCCCTATTACCGGCTGAACAACGGGGTCTTCAACGGGTACGGCGGCATCAGTTCGCCGAGGCGGTAGGCGCGTGAGCGGGGCTTCCAGACGCCGCTGTCCGAGGGGTGGGACCGAGCGTGCCGGGGCGCTACACTGGTGGCCCCGCTGAGCGGGCCCGCTCCCGGAGAGGTGGCAGAGCGGTTGAATGCGCCGGATTCGAAATCCGGTATACACCTCGGTGTATCGGGGGTTCGAATCCCCCCCTCTCCGCTTCATTCGGAAGAACGCCCTTCACGGCTTGTGGCGGGCGTTTTTTCATGGCCGCGCATAGCGCAGCCCCAAAACAGCCCCATTCACAGCCCCATTTGCCCTCTCCGCTGCGCAACTATGAGAGATCCGCCTCTGTGTGCTGGAGCAGCTCGGAAAGGTCTGCGACTTCTGGTATGTCCCAAACTGAATCTCGTAGGTGATGCACGGCTGCGTTGGTGTGCTTGCGATGGGTCGATAGCTTGTTTACTACCACCCAAGGGATCTTCGCCGCGCGGAGAACATTGAACTCATGATCGAACAGCACTCCGGCAAGGTAGTCGAAATGCTGATCTTCGATTGATCGAATCGCTGAAAGCTGGCGCGAGGGGTTGTCGGCCGTCAGTCGACGCGCCTTGATCTCATACTTCGTGTCTTCGTTGTCCAACGCATCAAAGCCCTTGGACGACTTCGGCACAAGCTCCAACCCGAGCGTTTGGGCGACGAGCCACTCGGCGTAGTCGGCGACGGGATTGTTCTTGAATAGAATCGCTTCGGTCTGCGCTAGAGCCTCCAGTACAGCGGCATACTGCCGAAGTAGACCACGCACTGTGTGATTCGTAGTCATTGGACTCGATTCTGTGTCATCAACTGACAGCGCCTGCGTTCAACTACGATTACACTGGGACAGGGAAGGCGTTCTAGGAGTACTCAGCGGGACTGATCGATGAGCTTGTGGGGTACCCTCGATCTCGAGGTCGATCCTCTACAAGCTCGCACAAAGCGGACAAAGTGCCGGGGGAGAACGTGCGGCAAGTCTAGAATCCCGTAAAGAAGCGGTAGACACATGGCTTAAGGGGCAACAGACTACTCCTGGGACCTTGTGCAGTAGGATCTGACTGTAGCAAACACCTGCCTTAAGGTGATCAGCCATCTGAGCGATGAGATGACGAGGGTATTCTGCACTGAATGAGAGGCCGCATGACAGGCAATGCGAACAACCCATTCTCTGCGACAGATCCGACACTTGGATACCTTTACCAGATTCGCAGCGCTCTTCTCTGGTCTTTGCAAAAACTCAAAAGCGCTGCCGACTTCCTCGTCTCTGTTGAGACACTCGATGACGTGGCCTTTGAGGCGGCTGATGGAAGTTCTGCTGAACTTCTTCAAACGAAACACCATCGCAGCGCCACTGCGTCACTCACAGACTACAGCCCTGATCTGTGGAAGACCCTCCGGGTGTGGTTCTCGCTGGCTGCCGATGGAAAGATGCCAACATCCAGCGCACTGGTTCTGGTCACTACCGGCGTCGCAGATGCCGACTCGGCTGCTTCTCGACTGAGGGCATCTGGGAGAGATGTCGCCACAGCCAAACGGGCACTGGACGAGGTCGCTTCTTCATCAAGCAATCAAGCTCTTGCGACAGCCTTTGCCATGTACTTGGAAACCACTGCCGCCACCAGGCTCGAGTTACTTGAGCGAATCGTAGTAATTGATGCGGCACCACTTATCACTGATCTCGATGCCGAGATTCGCAGGGAGGTGTATTGGGCAGCTGGGAAGAAGGATCACGACGCCTTTGTGGAGCGGCTTGAGGGCTGGTGGTATCACAGAGTGCTACATCAGCTGACCAGTGATTCTGATTCGCGTATTGGATCCGTTGAGCTCGATGCGCAAATGAGTGATCTCCGCGAGCAGTTCAAGCAAGACTCTCTCCCGATCGACGATGATCTACTTGGATTCAGTCTCGACGAAGCGACACGTACTACACATGACGCCTCAACGTTTGTCAGACAGGTTGAACTCGTCAAGGCAGGCAAGCAGCGCATTGCGTCAGCTATCAGAGACTACTACCGAGCATTTGAGCAACGGTCGCGATGGCTAAGGCAGGATCTAGTTGTCGAAATGGAGCTGCATAGCTACGAGAAAAGGCTCGTAGAGGAATGGGAACTCTTCTTTGCTGGCATCTGCGATGATCTGGGGAGTGATGATTCTGATCAACTCAAAGAACAGGCCGGGCGACAGGTACTGAAGTGGGCCGAGCACAAGCAGATTGCCATTCGCCCTGCTGTAACCGAACCATTTGTCTGTCGCGGCTCTTTTCATATGCTCGCAGACGAATCGAGGATTGGATGGCATCCTGATTTCCGTAACCGCCTCGCAGTGCTTCTTGGGGATAGCGAGGTGCCAGATTGATCTCATGGAGAGCACGATCGCCGGAAGAACGGAGCCTGCTGAATCCATGTTTCACCGCAATGGTCATTTGGCAGGCGGCACACGGTTGTTCATCAGAGTCCGACCGTCTCCTCTCGATCGAAGAAGCGTTCCTTGTTTTACCGACGGTTCTACATGAACGCACGCGGAACGCCCTCCCCATACAGATACGTACGTCTCTTGCGGTGTGGTGTCAGCAGCACCCAATCGAGAGGGGACGGATCGCTGATCGTTCGCGTCATCTGGTCCCCTACACGCGAGAGGCTCTCATTTTTGGCGGCCAGAGAGGCGCACTTAGCCTTGAACGCGGTTCAGTAGACGCTTCAGCTGCTGTCAACAGGAGCGTCAGTTCGACGCTGCGCAGCTCTTCTCTTGAGGTACAGACCTGTGCTCGCAGAGCACTGTTCGTGGGCAGGTGGTTTGGAAGAGCCGGTGGTCCTGCGACAGTAATGGCACTACTCGGAGTTCGCCCATGAGCATTCAGATACTCGAGATCGTCGTCTATAGCCATGAAGGTGAGGCGCGGTCCCTACAGCTAGTTCCAGGCCAAATGAACATCATCACTGGAGCATCGAAGACTGGCAAGTCAGCACTGGTTGACATAGTGGACTATTGCTTTGGCTCCGGAGAGTGCCGTGTGCCTGAGGGGCCGATTCGGCGCTGCGTATCTTGGTTCGGTCTCAAGCTTGCGCTCCCACAAGGCCAGGCCTTTGTTGCCCGCAGATGCCCTTTGTCCGGGTATTCCTCATCCGAAGACTGCTTTGTGGACCTGGGCACTTCCGTGACGGTGCCAGACCATGCCGAACTCCGCCAGACAACCAATACGAATGGGCTTGAATCTCTTTTGACTGGATGGACTGGCATCGGTGACCATCTGCACGAACCGCCAGAAGACCAAACTCGAGCGCCGCTAACAGCCCAGGTACGCCATGCACTTCTCATGTGTTTCCAACCGCAGGACGAGATCATTCGGCGGCAGCAGCTGTTTCACAAGACATCAGACAACTTTCTAGCCCAAGCATTGAAAGACACTCTCCCGTACTTTCTCGGGGCGGTCGATGATGAATACGTCAGACGCCGCGATGAGCTCAAGAGACTACGAGAGCGTTTGCGTAGTTGCGAACGGCGATTGGCCGAATTACAGGCGATTCGCGGCGAAGGGGTGAGTAAGGCTGCCGACATCCTTGCCCAGGCTCGCGATGCTGGTCTGACTTCGACTACCGCCGACACATGGGATGCCGCAATTCTCGCCTTGCAAGAGGTAGCCAAAACCCCGCTCGCTACTGTTGATAACGCTTTGCCTATCGGGGGGGAGTATGAGCGACTCACGACTGAGCGAGACGTGCTTCTTCAAGAGCAACAGCGCCTGAGGGATGAGATCAGTGCCGCGCGTAGCTTCGAGTCGGATGAGAATGCCTACTCATACGAAGCAACTGAGCAAGCATCACGGTTGAAGTCTATAGGCATCTTTGAAGGCTCCGAGAGCACTACCTCTTGCCCCCTCTGTACTCGCAACCTGGATGATGAAGATTTGCCTCCAGGTATCGGTGAAATGCGGGAGGCCCTAACGAGGGTGACGGATCGGCTAGATTCGGTAGTGCGCTCAATCCCTAAGCTTGAGAGTGCTATTGCGGAACTGGAGTCCCAGCTAGCTCAAGTCACAGAGTCGTTGACGAAGAACTTGAGCGAACTCCAGGCTGTTCAGATTGCGGACGCTGCCCTACAACAGGCGCAGGAGCAGGCGACGCGAAAGTCCCACATTCTGGGCCGTGTCAGTCTGTACGTGGAAAGCGTTCCAGAAGTGCCGGATACTCAATCGCTTGAGTCAGAGGCGAAGTCCCTGCGTGACCAATGCAAGGCCCTTGAAGCCGAACTCAGTGACGAAGCTGTACAGGAAAGGCTTGACTCGATCCTCTCGATCATCAATGAGCGCATGACAGAATGGGCTAGATATCTACAACTGGAGCATTCTCAGTATCCCTTGCAGCTCAATCTGAAGAAGCTCACGATCGTTGCTGCTACTCAAGATGGACTCGTTCCTGTGGCAAGAATGGGCAGCGGTGAAAACTGGGTTGGCTACCACTTGATCGCACATTTGGGTCTCCATGAGTGGTTTACCAAAAACGTCCGACCTGTTCCCAGATTTTTATTCCTGGATCAGCCGTCGCAGGTCTATTTCCCTCCTGATCAAGACGATGATGGGTCGCTCTCTGGCATGGGCGAAGATGACCGAGAAGCAGTGTCCCGCATGTTCAAGTTTGTCTACGACACAGTAGCGACGCTAGCGGGTAGCTTTCAGGTCATTGTCACCGAGCACGCAGACATCAAGGAGGACTGGTATCAAGAGTCTGTTGTTGAGCGATGGCGTAGCGGGACCAAGCTCATTCCAGAGTCATGGCCTCGGCTCGATCAGCTACCGGGCAATCATGAGTAAACGGTGTGGCGCAGTTGCAGCGCACTTGTACGAAGTCTCGGTCGGCCGACGAGTTGCCAGCAAAATGCAAGGCGATTCAGTCGTGGTCGGCAGAATCGAGCCAGCATCAGGTTCTCTCAGTCGCTAGGGAATTGACGAGAGTGACCTGCCCCCGGGTTTGATGCCAGAGTCTATGTGAGTCTTTGGTCATTGGTTCCGTGCTGCTGGGCCGCCTGGAGCGGAGCGGAAGGCGGGCCAGCAGCGATCGCTTCCGGTGCCGGCGGTCGGTATCCCAGCGACGA
>JBCDIT010000019.1:0-48815 GCA_038748775.1 Planctomycetota bacterium | reverse complement strand
GGCAAATTCATATTAAATATTTTTAATAGAAGAGTGTAATGGCATAAATTTGCTTAACTGAAAGACTTACAAGTCAAACAGAAATTATTAAATTATTAATAGTTGGTCATAGTGATCCGATAACATTAAGTGGAAAAGTTATCGCTCAACGGATAAAAGGTACGCCGGGGATAACAGGCTTATCGCTCCCGAGCGTCCATAGCGGCGGAGCGGTTTGGCACCTCGATGTCGGCTCATCACATCCTGGGGCTGTAGGCGGTCCCAAGGGTTAGGCTGTTCGCCTATTAAAGTGGTACGCGAGCTGGGTTCAGACCGGCGTGAGCCAGGTCGGTCCCTATCTGCCGTGGGCGTTCCAGATTTGACAGGAGTCAACCTTAGTACGAGAGGACTGGGTTGGACCAACCCCTGGTGATCCTGTTGGCCTGCTAAGGCCATCGCAGGGTAGCTACGTTGGGCAGGGATAACCGCTGAAAGCATCTAAGCGGGAAGCCCCCCTGGAGATGAGATCTGGTTGCATTTGCGTGAGACCCCGGGAAGACCACCCGGTTGATAGGCCGCACGTGTAAGGGCTGAGAGGCCCTCAGCGGAGCGGTACTAACGGTCGAAGGATCAACCGTACCTACCAGCCGCCGCGATCTCTGGTTCTTTGTTCTCAAAGAACCGCGGAGTCGCGGGGCACAAGGTACTCATATCTGACATGCGGAAAGCATGATCGGTTTCGCTCGTCACATCCGGCTTGGTGGAGCATGCTCCATCGGCCGTGGTTCGTGAGACATCACGACTCCACGGATTGTCGGTGACCATAGGTTTCGGGCAACACCTGTTCCCATCCCGAACACAGCAGTTAAGCCGAAACCGCCGATGATACTGCACTGCGGGAAAGTAGGTCATCGCCGACTTTTGGGCCCCCTGAGGTAAACCTCCGGGGGCCCTTTTCATTTTTAACCATCTCTTCGCCGCTTGCACTTTGGCTCCACTTCGGGCACGCTTGAACGATGGCCGACCTGAATGCTCTGGTCCAATCGTTGGCACGGTTTCCCGGCGCATTGCGCGGTCTGCTTGAGGGTGTCTCGGAGACGACGATGGCGCGAAGGTCGGCGTCGGGAGCATGGTCGATCCACGAGGTGGTGCTCCACCTCGTCATCGAGGAAGACGAAGACTTTCGATCCCGCCTTGCTTCGTTGATCTCCGACCCATCGAAGCGATGGGCTCCGATTGATCCGGAGGGCGCCGTTGTTGCCGCTCTCCCTGACGCAGCGCCGACGTCAGAGCTGATGGATCAGTTCGAAAAGCAGCGGGCCGCGTCGGTCGCGTGGATCCAGGCGGTTGCTTTGGGTTCTTCGCTCGAGACCATCTACGACCATCCCGAACCCGGGCCCCTCAGCGCCGGTGATTTGATCACGAGCTGGGCGGCGCACGATTGGCTTCACGCCCGTCAGATCATCAAACGTCTTTACGAAGACACTCTTGTTTCAGGCGATGGGTTCAGAGCTCGTTACGCCGGTGAATGGGGGATCTGATGGCGTTGCCGGTTGTTCGGTTTGGGCGAACCGGGTGGTCGGTGTCGCGGCTCGGGTTGGGCGCTGGCGGTCCGTCGCGGTTGGGCACCCGAGGGTCGAGCGATCATTCGGCTTTCGACAGCGCTGTCGAGGTGGTGCGCCGGTCTGTCGACCTTGGCATCACGCTGCTCGACACCGCGGAGACCTACGGGACCGAGCCGCATGTCGGAGCGGCGATCCGCGACCTGCCGAGTTCGGTTCGAGACAAGCTCGTGATCTGCACGAAGCACGCGGCGGTTCACGACGCCGAAGAACCACCCCGGACCGGTGATGAGGTTGTGAACGCGATCGAGGAGAGTCTGCGGGTTTTGGGTGTCGACGCGATCGACCTTGAACAGGTGCACGGCGTGGAGCCGCGCGAGTACGACCACGTGCGTTCCGAGATCATCCCGGCGCTCGACCGGGCGAGGGCAGCGGGGAAGATCCGGTGCATCGGCCTGACCGAGATGTTCCAGCGCGATACGACGCATGAAACACTCGGACGCGTCCTCGATGACGCCGCGTCGGGGGCGCCGATCGCTTCGATCATGGTGGGGCACAACCTCTTGAATCCTTCCGCCCGAGAAGACGTGTTGCCTCGTGCGCACGAGTTGGGTGTCGCAACGCTCGGCATGTTCGCTGTTCGGCGGGCGATGTCGCGTCCGGAACGGTTACGAGAGGTTGTCGCCGAACTCACTCCTGATCCACGCTTCGATGAGCGCCTCATCAACGGAACAGACGGTGAACCGCTCTCATGGTTGCTCGATTACGCCGAGACCCTCCCCGAGGCGTCCTATCGGTATTGTCTGACGGCCCCGTCACCCGATGTCATTCTTTGTGGCACCGGTTCGATCGATCATCTCGAGGCGAATGTCCGAGCTATCGAACGAGGCCCGCTTCCCGATGAAGCACTCGCGCGGTTGCGGGCTGCATTCGGCTGGGTGACCTCGCTGACCGGGCATTAAACTCGGTAGACCATCCCGAAAGTTCTCGGAGGAGTCCAGCATGGCAGACGACACCCGGCTCTATGACGGCACCGTGGACGAGTTACTCGATTCGGGGAGCTCGGCGCAAAGGGTCAGCCTGCTCCCGGGTGAGGTCGGAACGACCGAAGCCGGGCGTCGCATCCGCGTGATGTGGGGCCAGCAGATGCTGACCGACGTGCTCGATGGCCGGTACCGGGCGGTCGTTTGTGGAGTCAACGATCAAGACAACGACCACGGCATCATCGCTCAACTCGTCAATCTTGTGACCGCCAGCCAGTGGTCGGTCGGCTCGGTAACCAGCTTCGCGAAGATGTTCCAGGAATCGGTGTCGGTCCACGCGGCGGATGACCGCGAGCCGTACGTGCTCAAGTACGACCTCGATTCGATCCTGATCCTCGCGCTGCTCCGGCCGAAGGGGCGTGATCACTTCACGCTCACCGATCTCTCGCGCGGATTCCAGACGATCACCCGCATGCTCTCGGGGCGGGCCGAACGCCGGCCGGTGTGCGCCGTCTCGTTCTTGGGGGCACGGTCCAACCGCCTCGTCGGCCCCGACGGCCGCGAGCCGAGCCTCGAGTCGGTGGTCCGGACGATGCACGAGTCGGGTTTCCGGGGTGACGTTTACCCGAGCCCGAAGATGTGGGACCACGCCCAGGTCGGCGTCTTCGCGACCTATCCCTACCCCGAGGGTCTCGCCCGGATGCGCGAAGGCTCGAGCTGACGCGCACCGGTCACTGAATGAAACGAGCAGCGCCGGGCTTCGCCGACGCCGCTCTACCACTCCCCTTGATCCCGAGAATTGTCGTTACGGGCAACCGGCCAGGTATGCCGTGATGAACGCGTCGACATCCGCGAGATCGATCGTTCCGAATGGTGCCGCAAAGTCCGCGAGGGTGTCCTGAGCGATGAACGCTCCGATGAACGCGTCGACGTCGTCGAGGTCAAGCACACCGATCGTGACCGCGATGTCGGCGGGGCAAGGCTGGAAATGGAACACGTCGCGCGGCAGGTTGTCGCCCCCGTCTTCGAGGTTCCGGTTGATGATGTCCCCGAGCCGCGTGTTGCGGACCTCGTTTACCAGGTGCCCGGGCAGGTAGCGCTCGTACCAGAAGCGGTCACCGTCGCGCAGACGCACGAACTCGTCGCGGATGACGCGCCTGAGCGTCTCGCCCACCATCGCGCCGGGCTTGTGGTCCTCGGCCAGAAGCCCGACCCACGCGTCGATGTCATCGGGGCTGTCGTACACCGATGCAAACGAGGCCTGGAGCGATGCGTTGGACGTCACCTGCGCGAACGTGTTCGCCGGCGGACGGCCGAACGCGGCGCGGATCTCGTTGTAGCTCGCGAGTCCATGGTCACGGCCGCGCTGGATGTTGAGTGACGCGAGGTCGAAGCCGCCGGCGCCGGGGGGCCCGAACAGGAAGTTGCGCACCGCGTCGACAACCTCGTTGTCGATCTCTTGCGCGTTCTGGCGACACAGGCCCCGGAGCAACGGTTCGATGCCAAACTCGACGGTCACGTCGGGATCGAAGAACGCATCGGCAAGGTCGAGATGACCCGCGTAGTGGGGGAGCATCCCGGGGCCGTACCGCTGGAGGGTCTCGCTGAGCATCGTATGACCCACGCGATACGCGGCGGTCGCGAACTCGTTCGAGATCCCGGCGTTGATCGAGTCGTCGTATCCCCCGTACGGCTGGATCGCCCCACGGCCAAGCAACAGGGTAAGGAACTCGTTGTACGTCACTGCCTGGATGTGCGCCGTTGTGATGGCCTTCGCTTGCTCGTAGACGTCGTCGCCCGAGAGGTTGGGTTGTTGGGTTCGGATCTGCGCCGCGCGGCGGTTGTGCTCGCGCACAAAGAGCGTGTGGATCGCGGTCAGCGCCGCTTGCTCGCTCGCCCTGATATCACCGGCGAGGAAGAACGTGGGATCGTGATCGCTCGGCGCATTGTGCAGCCCGTCGGTGTTGAAGGGAAGCAGATTGCCCTCGCTGACCTTGAGCGTTCCGTCTCCGTCAAACGTACGGAGCCAGTCGGCGCGATCGTGCTCGCTGCCGTACACCACAGAGCCGTCGATGTACGCTGTGATGTTGTTCTGCTGCTCGCGCTTCCCATCGACTACAACACCGGTCGAGCGGTCGAGCGAGATCACCTGGGTGCCGGTGCTGAACGGGTCGAAGAAGACATCGCCCAGTGGCACCGCGATATCGAACTCTTCGTCGCCGACCGGCGTCTCGACGATGTCGTGGTCGAGGAACTGGCCCCATTGCCAGAGGTAGTCCGAAGCGTCCTTGTCGTTTGCTTTCGCAGCGATCGCCGCGGCGACCGCGTTGCTCACCGCCCGAGCACTCGCCCGATCGGCACCCGCCGGCGCGTCGGCGCCGTCGGAATATCCATACGGCGCCGTTCGGATCATCGGCACGCCGGCGGCGCCCCACGTCGGGTTCGCCAGGTTGTTGTCGGTCCCGTCGATGTTTCTGAAGTCGACCGGGAACACCGGGGGATCGGCGAGAGTTGGACGGAGGGATATCGGCGGCGCGACGGGCCCACGCTGCACGAGCGACGATCGTCGTTCAGGGGCTTGTTCGAGATTTGCCGTCGTGTCGAGCAGTTGGCCAAGCGCCATACTGCTCGAAACTGTTAAGCCTGCGCATACAACAACCGTACACAGTCTTGCGTGCATAAACGGTCCTTTCCCCGTTGAACGCACCGTGGTGCGCCCCTTGACCATACCACAGGAGACCCCTGGTGCCAACGCAGATCGGACCAACGCGTCCGAAGCGAAATGCTTCGGAGGGAGGTAGTTACTGCGCGGCCCAGTAGTCTCGTTTCCGGCCCTTGGTCTCTTCCCAGGCGGTCGGAATACCCCGAGGCTTACGCCAGGTCACAGACCTGGTTGCATCTAGCAACGCGGGTTGTCGCAATTCGTCATGAAGACGTATGAATAAATGTATGTCGAGAAAAGTCGTCGTTCAGGACGCAATCTGCGGGTACGAGCGACGTTCTCCGCCTCGGTTCCTGACCGTCTCAGGCAGGGAGTCGACGCGTCGACGGGAAGAAGCAGGAGCCGGAACGAAAGCGCACTGAACTCAACGACGCGCGATCGGCATGCGCCGACCGGGGCCGAACGCCACTCGTGTGACCTTGAGACCCACCGCGGCTTGCCAACGCTTGTACTCGTTGCGATCGATCAGAGCGCAGATGCGGCGTGACTCATCGGCTGACAACCGATCGCTCATCGCTTCGACAACCGCATCGACCGACCGTCGCTCATCGACGTACAACTCGATGAGACGATCGAGCGTGGGGTAGTCGGGCAGCGAGTCTTCGTCTTTCTGATCTGGGGCGAGTTCGGCGCTCGGCGGCTTTTCGATCGTGCTCTCGGGGATCGGCGGGCGATCGAAGCCGGCCTCGTTCGGGTGCTCGTTCAACCAACGCGAAAGCCTGTAGACGAGCATCTTCGGAACATCGCTCAGCACCGCGAGCCCGCCGTTCATGTCGCCGTAAAGAGTGCAGTATCCGACCGCGGCTTCGCTCTTGTTCCCAGTCGTGAGCACCAGCGCTCCCGTCCGGTTGCTCAGCGTCATCACGATCGTGCCCCGCACGCGGCTCTGCAGGTTCTCCTCGGTGAGATCGGGCAGGTCGGCGCTGAGCCGTCGTGTGCCGATCTCATCAAACGCCGTGTCGATAACGCCACCAAACCCAGCAAACGGCGCCTCGATCGGCACGGTGATGAGCTCTACTCCGAGGCGGACTGCCAGGTCCGCGGCGTCATCGAGCGAGTGCTGGCTCGAGTACTTCCCGGGCATTCGAACGCCCAGGACGTTCTCCGGCGCAAGGGCCCTGGCGGCGACCGCGGCGGTGAGCGCGCTGTCGATCCCCCCGCTCAATCCGATGATCGCACTCGGGCGCGACCCCGTCTTGGTGAAGTAGTCGCGCACCCCGAGGACCAGAGCGTTCCAAACAGCTTTCTCATCTGAAACTTCAACCAGCTCTGTTTCAGCCGTGACGCGTCGATCCGTTCCGATCTCAACGATCAGCGCGTCGTTCTCGAATGCGACCGCTCGGCCCACCAGCGCCCCGGTGGCGTCCACCGCGGCGCTCCGTCCTGCGAAGATCAGATCGTCGTTCGCGCCGACCTGGTTCACCGCCAGCACCGGCACGCGGTGCTTCGCCGCGTGCTCGCTCAAAATCTCGGTGTGCTTGTCCCACTTGCCCAAGACGAAGGGGCTCGCCGATGCGTTGACGATCACCCGGGCCCCGGCTCGAACCAACTCATCGACCGGATCCGGCACCCCTGCGTAGCGCCCCGCATAGCCGGCGTCGTTGCCTCGCCAGACATCCTCGCAGATGCTGAGGCCAACCGGTATCCCGTCAACGTCGATGACCGCAGGTCGGGTTCCGGCCACGAAGTAACGGTCCTCGTCGAACACGTCGTATGTCGGCAGGAGACGCTTGGCATACCGAGCAATCTCGCGGCCCTCGCGGTACGCGATCAGCCCGTTCGCGAACCGGCCATCCTCGCGGACAAACGGCGTGCCCAAGACGACCGTCGACGGCCCCGCCACGCTCGCGCCGATCTTCGCCGCGGTTCGCTCGCACTTCTCGACGAACCTCTCGCGGAGAAGCAGGTCCCTGGGTGGGTATCCGCACACGCACAGTTCAGAGAACACGATCAGATCCGCTTGGGCGTTCTGGGCCACGCCCTGCGTGATCAGGTGGGTGTTCCCATCGAGATCGCCGACGGTCGGATTGAGCTGCACAAGGGCCACACGCATGGGCCGATGGTAGAACCGCTCGCATACCCTCAGGAATGCCTCGAACGCCCGAGCCGACCGCCCCCCACAGCGACCGCCCGACCATCGCCGTCACGCTGGGCGACCCAGGGGGCATCGGGCCCGAGATCACGCTCCGGGCGCTCGCGAACCGCAGGTCACGCTGGCCCAATGCCCGTTTCATCGTGCTCGGGTCGTCGGCCGCCGTGAGAGCCGCGAGTGAAGTCACCGGGCTGGAGCCCGACTGGATGCGGCTGCCCCGCGGCGCCGAACTGTCGTCCGACGACGACCACGGCGTCATCCTGGTTGATTCTGACCTGGACCTGCGCGACCGAGGGCTCGAACCGGTGTTCGAACGTCGGGCGACCAAACTCGGCGGCGAGCTCAGCTTCCGATGGGTCGAGGACGCGATCGCGTTGGCCAAGCTGCCCCAAACACACCCGCTCCACGCCCACGGCATCGTGACGGCACCGATCTCGAAGCACGCCTGGCATTTGGGCGGCAAGACGCGCTTCCCGGGGCATACCGAGCTGTTCGCAGACCGGTTCAAGGTCAAACGCTACGCGATGATGTTCAACGGGCCGCGCCTCCGCGTTTCGCTTGCGACGATTCACGTGCCTCTTAATGACGTCAGGAACCATCTCACCATCGGGGCCGTCCACACCGCGATCGATCTCGGCGCGCAGGGCTGCCAAAGGCTGGGCGTCGAACGCCCCCGCGTCGCGGTCTGCGGGCTCAACCCCCACGCCGGTGAGGCGGGGCTTCTGGGTGACGACGAAGAACGCTTGATCGAGCCGGCGATCAACCTCGCTGTCGAGACCGGTCTCGATGTCCGAGGCCCGTTTCCGGCCGACACCGTGTTCAACCGAGCACTCGAAGGCGAGTTCGATTTGGTCGTCGCGATGTATCACGACCAGGGGCTCATCCCCGTCAAACTGCTCGCACGTGATGAATCGATCAACGTGACGGTCGGGCTGCCCACGATCCGCACCAGCCCCGATCACGGCACTGCTTTCGACATCGCCGGTAAGGGCAAGGCGAGCGCGGCGAGCATGACCGAAGCGGTCGCCGGTGCGGTGAAGATGCTGACGCCGACGGAATCGACGGCGAACGCGAGTTGACCGGCCGGAGAACGGAACCAGGGTGTTCCGCTCTCTTGCAACCGCCGATCGGCCCAGAGTTTTCATGTTCCCTTCGCGCGCGTCGGGTCCGGACCTGGCCAAAGATCCCTGTTGCGCTCATGAGTTCCGCCCAGTCCCAACCCGATACGCTCTGCGAGCCCGGATCCGAGGCCGGCGCGGTCGCTTCCCCCGATGCGACCGCTCACGAGCCCTCGCTAAGCGACATCGAAGCGAACCCGCTCAGAGAGATCCTCACGATCGCCTTTCCCACGGTCGTGACGATGACGTCGTACACCATCATGCAGTTCATCGACGCCCTGATGGTCAAGTCGATCGGCCCCGATCCGGTCTACGTCGCGGCCCAGGGCAACGGGGGGATCATCGCCTGGTTGCTCATGAGCCTGTTCATCGGGCTCAACACGATCATCAACACGTACGTGTCGCAGAACCTCGGCGCGGGAAAGGCGAGGGAGGGCGCCGCGTACGCGTGGAATGCCTTGTGGATCTCGGTCGCGTCCTGGCTCTTGGTGTTGCTCCCGGTCGCCGCGATGGCGCCCTTTATCTTCGGGCTTGCGGGTCACGACGAAACGCTGCTCCGCCTCGAGACACAGTACTGCCAGATCATGCTCCTCGGTGGGCTCTTCACCGTCGCAAGCCGATCGATCGGCCACTACTTCTTCGGGGTGCACAAGCCTCAGATCGTCATGATCTCTGCGTTGATCGCGAACGCGGTCAACGTCTTCGCCAACTACGTGCTCATCTTCGGTCACTTCGGCTTGCCCGCGATGGGCGTCGCCGGCGCCGCCATCGGAACGAGCATCGGGGCACTCATCGAGTTCATCATCCCGATGGTGATCTTCTTGGGGCCGAAGTTCAACAGCGAGTACGGAACCCGCGCCCCCTGGCGGTTCTCGTTCTCGCACGTGCGAGATATCGCCAAGGTCGGCTGGCCAGGCGCGTTCATGTTCTTCAACGAGATGGTCTGTTGGGCGTACCTCATGTCGGTCCTCATCCCGAAGGCGGGCGAGGCGGCGGGTGAAGACCCCGTTTTGCACAACACAGCCGGCTGGATCGGCCTGCGCTACATGCACCTGAGCTTCATGCCAGCGGTGGGGGTGTCGATCGCCGCGACCGCCATCGTCGGGAAGTGCATGGGCATGAAGCGGCCCGACCTCGCTGCCTCAAGGGCGTGGCTCTGCATGAAGCTCGCTCTTGCGTACATGGCGCTGTGTGCCCTGGGGTTTTTCATCTTCCGGGAACCCTTGATCGCGTTTTTCATCGACAAGGGGACGCCCCCCGAGACGGTGGACGAACTCATCCGGATCGGCTCGGTCGTCATGATCGCCGCGGCTGTGTTTCAGGTCTTCGACGCGATGGCCATCGTGATGTCCGGTGCCCTGAGGGGGGCCGGCGACACGGTTTGGCCCGGGGTCGCGACGATCATCCTGAGCTGGTCGTGCATCGTCGGCCTGGGCCACCTGCTGCTCGAAGTCGCACCGTACATGGGATCGGCCGGGCCTTGGACCGGAGCCGCGGCCTTTATCATCCTCTTGGGCAGCGTGTTGGTGGCACGCTTCCGTTCGGGCAAGTGGAAGACCATCAAGCTGATCGAGGATTGATGCTCTGATCCCTCGCCCCGAGGGGGAGAGGGCCGGCGAGAGGTGCTTCAAGAGCGAAGCGATCTCGCGTCTTCTTCCCTTTTCCTCTTCCTCCTTTTTAATTGACCAGGCGGGTCGAGCTCGTGTTCAACCTCGGCCCGCTCTGGAGCCCCCGCTGATTCCGAAGCCTACGAACCTCCATGATCTCAACCTCTCCCACTCCGCCCAACAACATCCTGGGGACGGCCCTCATCGCGTGTTCGACTGATCCGCTCACCGGCTTCTACCGCGATGGTTGCTGCAACACCGGTGAAGATGACCTCGGCGTGCACGTCGTGTGCGCCGTCATGACCCAGGACTTTCTGGCGTTCAGCAAGTCGAAGGGGAACGACCTCTCCACGCCGCGACCCGAGTACCGCTTCCCGGGCCTGAACCCAGGCGACCGGTGGTGCCTGTGCGCCGCTCGTTGGGCCGAAGCGCTGGAATCGGGCGTCGCTCCGAAGGTTGTCCTCGAAGCGACGCACGAGCGTGCCCTCGACTTCGCGTCGATCGATGACCTCAAGGCCCACGCTGTTTGATCAGCGGTCCCGCACCTCGATAACGCCCTGGGCTTTTTCTTCCCACACGATCAAGACACGCCCCTGTGACTGTGCCCACTGCAGGACTTCGTCGGGCGTCCGCTCGCTGTAGCCGTTCTGGTGCTGACGGGCGACCTCAACAAGATTCACAAAGACATGTGTCACTCCGAGTTCGTGGACCCGTTCGGTCCACGCGGCAGACCAGTCATCGCCGCCGGGCAGCATCTGCTCTTGGTCCCACACGCTCGCCCAGACCAGTTCGCGGTCGAAGTAGAGCACCCCGGCGTCGGCGACGACGAGCAGCTTCGCGTCCTCGGGAAGGTGGGCGTTGACCCAAGCGGGCGGTGATGTTTGACCCGCCAGCTCGGAGTAGTTCTCACCAAGCAAGAACCCGGTCCCGAGCGCGAGCAGGAGGTTGGGCGAGCCTTCCTTCTCGACCAACCACGCCCGCCCGAGCGTCAGGCTCTGGAGGCCGACGACCACGATCCCCAGGATCAGCACCGGACGAGGTCCGAAGCGCTCGCGGAGCGATACCAACCCGAGCGAGACCAGGATCGCCGCGACCGGGAGCAGCGGGATGAGGAATCGGCTCTGAACGTGTGTGATCGCGAGCCAAGCGGCGACGCCGGCGAGCATCCCGGCCCAAAGCACCATCGCAATCCGGCCCGCCCTCGCGAGCGCGAGGCCACCTCCGGTGAGCACGAGAAGCCACAACGCGCCCCATTGGGGGTTGGCAAAGCCCCGCCAGAGCTCGATCGAGTCGGCGCCGTCGCGTGCCCCGGGATCGGACCAGACCGCGAGGCGGAGCCGCTCGAGCAGGCCCTCGTCGGCCGCGTGCGCCTCGTTCCAGCGAGCCGCCTGCTCGGCCGACCAGTGCGCATGACCGAACAGGTCGGTCAGCAAAGGGAAGAAGGGGTTCCCATCTGCCGCGATCCAATTGCGGATCAGCCAAGGCAGGAGCGCGAGCCCGCCGGCGACGGCGCCGATCACAACCGCGACTGCTATGTTCGGAACGTCCTTCGGCGGCCGTTTCCATGCTACCGCGACCATAACGAAGCCCACGATCGGGGCCACGAGCACGATCGCCGTGGGCTTGAACAGGCACGCCACACCGACGAGGCCACCGCAGAGCACGCCGCGTTGCCACGCTCTGAGCCTGGATTCGAGGGCGGCGACCAACGCGATCGCTCCGACCGCGATGACCGCCGTTTCGTTGTACGCGAGCGAGCCGACCACGACGAACCAAGGCGTCGTCGCGGCGAGCCCGCCAGCGATCCACGCCGAGGTCCGCGCCGCGCCCGGGCCGAGTCCGGAGAGCACCACCGTGCGACGAGCGGCGGCGGCGGTGGCCCACACGCCAACAATCCCGACGAACGCATGGAGATGCTGCATCGCCGTGAGCCGCCAACCGTCGTCAGCGACCAAGCCTCGTTCACCGGGCGCCCCGCTGAGCACACCCGCCCACGCGTACAAGGCTTCCATCGCCGACGGAAGGTACGAATAGACGCAGTGCTCAAGGGGCCAAACGCGGCCCATCGCGATCCACTCTTGCGGGAGCGGCAAGTGGTAGCTCACCGCGTCGTAGCCGCGGTACTCGCTGTCCCACAGCGCGCCGGTCGGGTTCGAGGCCGCGACGAGCATCACGCAGAACCCCGCGAGCCCCGCCCAGAGCCAAGGCGAAGGCGCGCGGCTCAGCCGGACGCGTCCACGCGCCTCGATAACGTCGACCACGAGTCGAGTCGTCGCCAGGCCAACGAGGGCCCACGCCGCGAACGGTCCGAGCCATCCGATGGTGCCCAGCACGTACCACCCAAGAGTGAGCGCACCGAACCCGGCACCAAACCGCAAGACGTTCCGCTCGCGACCGCCGCGGAACACCGGGCGGAGCCAACCGCCGATTCCCCACGCGGTTCCGAGCACCGCGATCGAGACGAGGGCACCGTTCCACGTCTTCGAGAGCGTCCACGCCAGGCCATCGATCGGCCCGTGGCTGCCGCCCCACGCCGACGCGACCGCGAGGCCAGCGAACGCAACGACGACAAAGACGATCCAGGGCTTTCCCGATCTGGTCTCATCGCGTGCCATGCTCGGCGAGTCTAAGTCACGTCTCCTACCCTCTCCCATGAAGCTCGACCCCCCGAGCCGGTTGCCCGACGTTGATTCGATCGATCTGCGGATCGAAGAGCCGCTGTGCGCCGTTTTCCGACGGACGCTCAAGGCCGAGAATCTCAAGTACACGCCCGAGCGGGCCCACATCCTGAACACCATTATCGAGCTCGACGGCCTCTTTGAGGCCGATACGCTGCTCGATACGGTCAGGGCGGGCGGGTTCCGGGTCTCGAAGGCGACCATCTATCGAACACTCAAGCTGCTCGAGAGCGCCGGCATTATCCAGCAGGTGCCGTTCGATCGCGATCAGTCGCACTACCAACTCGCGTACGGGAAGAAGCCCGACACCGTGATCATCAACGTCGATTCAGGTGAGGTCGAGGCCATCGAGGTGCCCGAACTCATCGAGTTGCGCGATCGGCTTTGCCGCGAGAAGGGACTGGTGCCCGAGGGGCACCGCTTGCAGATCTTTGTTCGGTCGAGTTGACGGCTCAGCGCATCCCGACGCGGATGAATCCCGCACCGGTCACGATGTCGTGCACGCCGACCGCGTCGCCGTAGGCGATGCCCGGCGCGATCTCGATCGACACGGCAACATCGGTGTTCGGATCTCCCCGCAGCGCCCCCGTCGCGCGGAGTTCATCGGCGACCTGGTCCGCGACGGTCCTGAGTTCGTCGGCCGACAGACTCGTGCGCCCAAACGCGTCGCACACGACAGCGGCATCGGACGGCCTGACCCGGATCACGAGCGTCGGCGGGTCGAGATCGAACACGTCGGACGTGTCCTGCCGGCGTTCAAGGGCGTCGAGCGGGGAAAGCTCCTCGCCTACACCGGGGAGACCGGACCGGAGCAGGAGCTCGGGCCCAAGGAAGGCGGCGCTGGCCATAAAGAAGATGAGAATGACGAGCACGACGTCGACCATGGGCGTCATGTTGGGTCCGAAGTGCAGGTCATACGTCGCCCTTGCATCGCGCCGACGAAAGCCCCGGCGCCGCCGTCGTTGTCCGGCGTGTGCTGTCATTGTGCCCACTCCGGGTGCACCGCCAGCCGGACTTCGGTGATGCCCACCGAACGGCACGCGTCGAGGATGGGGCGCACGTCGGCGAACGCCGTCGATGCGTCGGCGCGGACGTGTACGCCGCCCGGGCGTCCCGTGCTCTGGCTCGCGGCGACCCGAGACGCGATGCGTTGGACGACACTGTCGTCCGGAACATCGACGCCGTCGATGCGCACCCGGCCGCCGGCTTCGACGAGGATGACGACCGGGCGGCGGGTGCTGTCTTCGTCTTCGCCTTGGGTCGCGATCGGGAGGTCAACGGCGCCGCGCCGCTCGTTCGCGAGGTGACCGACGAGCAGGAAGAACACGATGAGCACCATGACGACGTCGATCATCGGCGTCACGTTCACCCGGGCCGTGGCCGGGGGCGCGACGGTACCCGGGCGTTTCTTTCGTGCGCGTTGGCGTCTCATTCGGCGGTGCCCGGGTCGTTCGGATCGTCGGCGATCGAATCGGAGGGGGCGTCGGGGGGTGTCGGCGCGTGGGGCTTCATCGGGTCGAGAGGAGGGATGTTGACGCCGCTCGGTCCGGACCAAGCCGGCGCCGGCTCGGTCGGCGCCGGGTGAACCACCGACACGAGTCGCTCCACCGATCGGCTCGCGGCGGCGAGGCCGCGGGTTGCCGTACGGTCGATCATCTGGCGGAACACGGCGTACGCGGTCAAGCAAGGGATCGCCAGCAAGAGCCCTAGGAGGGTGTGGAAGAGGGCTTTGCTGATGCCGGCGCTCAGATCGCCCGGGCCGGCCTGGCCCTCGGTGACGCTGAGGCTCGTAAACGCGAGGATCATTCCGTAGACCGTCCCCGCCAGCCCGACCAACGGACCGAGGTTGCCGATGACATTGAGCAGATCGATCGAGCGGTAGAGCCGCGCGGTTTCCTCGTTCGTCGCCATCTCGCCGGCGTCGAGCATCGCGTCGGGGCCCCGGTCTTCTTCTTCGATCGCGGCTCGGACGGCAACGGAAACCATGGTCGGGTCGGATTCGACGAACGAGCGGAGTTCGCCGATGCGTTCGGCGCGGAGCAATTCGTCGATCCGCTCGACGCTGCTCTCGGGCAAGACGACAGAAGCGCGGAGGTCCATGACGCGTCGGACGATGAGCCACGCGCCGGTCAACGAACCGACGAGGAGGAGGACGGTGAACGCATCGAGCGACTGGACGAAGAGCGGCCAGAGCTCGATCTCACCGGTGGTTTCGGTGTCGGCGGCGTCTTGCCCGAGGACGATTCCGACGGGGAGCGCCACCGCGAGCCATGTCCAGGGCGCCCCGTTCGTTTGCGACATGCTCGAGACTCCTCGGGGTTATTCGGTCTCTTCGAGGTCGTTGTACTCGACCGGTCGGCTCACGGTGTAGTCCTCGGCAAACCATTTATACAGGTCTGCCATGCGGGCTCGCTCATCGGCGAAGGGCCAGGCGGGGTTGTTCGCCCGGACGGGACGCCCGGTGACGCGGCACACTGTGTCGGTTCGCCCTTTGGGGACGTTCATCGAAGCGAGACCTCCCCATCCGGCTCTCTTGATCCAAGCGGGCGGCGCGGCGACGGTCATCCGCCTCGATTCGGCGCCGGTGGGAACGATCTCGATACGGGCCGGCGGTTGGTGGACGAGATCACCGACGACGTCGGCGATGCGCGCACCCCATTCGATGAGAACAACCGAACGCGGTGCGAATCGGTCCCATCCCAACAGCTCGAGTTCTTCTGGATCATCGCCGCCGAGGCGGTACGCATCGAGGTGAGCAACCGGCGTCGGCCCGTCGTACTCGTGGGCGATGACGAACGTCGGGCTGGAGACGAGTGCCTCGTCGACGCCCAACTCTGCGCACAGAGCGCGGATCAGCGTGGTCTTCCCTGAGCCGAGTTCGCCGTCGAGCAGGACGACATCGCCGACAGCGACAACGCGAGCGAGCGATCGGCCGACCGCTTGGGTCTGTTCAAGGCCATCACAATCGATCGAGATCGTGTCCACGGTCTATCCAAGCTCGGTGAACGGCCCGAGTCCACGGCTTTGTCAGCGCAGTTCGGCCGGGAGCTCGAGCGGGCTTGGGCCAAGGGTTTGGACGGTCACGCGTCCGAGCGAGCGCTGCTTCGCGTACTCGTTGAGCTCGCCGAGGGTCACGCGATCGATGTCGGCGGCCATTTCATCGAGGGTGCGCACGCGTCCGAGGCGGTGCCAGTCGCTGGCGAGCGCCGCGGCGCGGGCACCGGAGCTCTCTCCGCTGAAGACGAGCCTCGACTTCATTCCGATCTTGGCACGCTCGAACTCGTCCTCGGTGATCGCGCCTTGAGGCGTGGTGATCCGGATGAGTTCCTGAGAGAGGACGTCGAGGGACTCTTGTGCCCGCTCGGGAGTGGTGCCGACGTACGCGGTCGTTGTTCCCCTGTCCTTCTCGGCGGCGAAGGCGGCGCTGACGCTGTAGCACAGGCCCCGCTTCTCTCTGACCTCGGAGAACAGCCGGCCCGACATGCCCCCGGAGAGCACAGAGGCGACGAATCGTTCTTTGACCGCGTCGGCGCTCGACTCGGGCGGTCCGTCATGGACGACGACGACCTGCACTTGGTTGGCGTCGGGGTCTTCGTGATGGGCGTAGCCCCTCGGCGGTTCTCCGCCTTCGGTGAACGCCGGTGCTTCGCCGCTCCAGTCGCTGAGCGTCGTCTCGAAGACCTTCTTCGCAGTATCGGGGGTGACATCACCGGCGACGGCGATCATCGAGCCATTCGGCCGGGCCGCGGCGTTCCACCCTTCGCTCGCTTGACGTGCGGTGAGCGCGTTGATGCCATCGGCGGTGCCATATCCGGACCTGTTGAGCGGTTCGGGGTGGTGTCTTTCACGTGCGGCAAGAACCGCGAGTTGTTGCGGATCGTCTTGAAGCGACGCGAGCGACTGGAGCGCGAGGTCTTTGGCGGGGCCGAGCGCGTCTTCGCTGAGGCTTGGTCGGAGGACGTTGTCTGCGAACAGCGCGGCGGCTTCTTCAAGTCGGTGTGCGAGCACAGTGGTGGAGAACCGCATGTACCGCTTGGTGGGATCGATCGACCGCGACGCTCCGATGCGGTCGAACGCGTCCGCTTGCGCTCTCGAGTCGCGCTGTTGATCGCCTCGCATGAGCATTTCAGAGACGACGGCGGAGCGTCCAAGTTGATCGATCGGATCGTGCGCGTTGCCAAATGGCACCAACCACGTGATCGCAACGGAGTTGACTCCAGAAATTTTTTCAACAAGCAATGCGGCGCCCGAAGCGGTCTCGATAGCGGCGATGTCGTTCATTCTGATGCCTCCGTTCAAGTGACCGAGTGTACGTCTTCGGCCGTCATCGGATCGTGTGTCTTCTGAAGCGATGCGATGTTGTTCGCGTGTACTCGCGTGAACGTGTAGAGATCTTGCTGCGATCGTGCGCGATCTCGCGGTGTTGCGCAGCGCCGCTTCGGTGTCGTTCTGTGGCTTTGTGTTGCGCGAGAGCGGTCGTTGATCGTCTGTTGACGGCGCATGCGCATCGAGAAGTCGTTGACTCGGTGCGGCGCGATGAACGCGTTGTGAGCGTGCGCATCGCGAACTTCGATGGATGAAGCACTTGCACGCCGGCGTTGTTTGCGTATGTTGACGCTGGTCGTATCGGTTGTTGGCGCTTGAGACGTGGTGTTGACTCAAGCGCTCACACAAACCGGTCCGATACTGCCGATGTTCTCGGGTTGCGGGTGTGTCCCGTGCCCATGTTTCCGATCGACCGTGAAATCGAGCGACGATCGATCGATGAACGGCTGATCAAGACCGAGGAGTCCGACCCATGGCCAAGAAGGCTGCGAAGAAGGCGACACGGAAGAAGGTCGCCAAGAAACGCGTCGCCAAGAAGGCGACCCGCAAGAAGGTAGCGAAGAAGCGCGTCGCCAAGAAGGCGACCAAGAAGAAGGCGAAGAAGAAGGTTGCCAAGAAGCGCGTGACCAAGAAGGCAACGAAGAAGAAGGCGAAGAAGAAGGCCAAGAAGAAGACGGCCAAGAAGAAGGCCACCAAGAAGAAGGCGAAGAAGAAGGCCACTCGCCGTCGCGCGACTCGCCTCTAACCCCGTTTCGAAGCCCCTCACGGGCGTTTCACGGCGTTTGAGGCTCTCTGGGTCCCTGGTTTTGGGGTTGGTTCCCGTGTTGGAATCGACGTCCACAGGCGGGACTCGGGGCACCGTTTCTTCCTTCAGTGCAATGCAGGCACGGCCGGTGTTTCATCGGTCGTGCCTTTTTTTGCGCTTCACGAGTCCCGTGTTGGCTCTCGAGCGGTGATGGGGTGGGGTAGTTGCCCTGTGCCGCGCGACAGCACAGACTGTGCGCATGACACCAGACCCCGATTGGCTCAGCGAACCTGATCCGCAAGAGGCGTTGAGGCGGCTCCGGCGGTTTCGTTCGGGTACGCTTGTCCACGACGAGATCCCGACACCTTGCAAGTTTGTCATCGACGGACGCGACGGTCGGGTGGTGATGCCGGTGTCGGTCGTCGCCGCCGACGCGGAGGAGCACGTCCTTTGGCTCCCCGAGGAACGATTCGGCGCGATGCAGGCGCTGTTGGTCGTCGATCCGCTCGAAGCGGAGTTCGATGAGGCTCGCGATCGATATCTGGCGTATCACGGCACGGCAGAGGAGCCGCGTTGGATCCGCTGCGAGATCGAATCGGTCCGCGAAGGGTCGTCGGTCTATGACGGCTCGGATCTGACCTGCCCGAATCTGGGTCGTTCGGTGGAACCCAAGCTCTGCAAGCTGCTGAACTCCGATCGCGAAAAGCTCAAAGCGGTGACGTCCAAGCTGGCCGGCGTCGTGCCTGAAACGGCGCTCGCGGTTGGCGTGGATGAAGACGGCATCGACGTTCGCGTGAGTCTGGGCGTTGTCCGTGTCGAGTTCCCTCGGCGGGCGCGCGATCCGGAGGAGATCAGCGCCACCGTGCGGGGGTTGCTCACGGAGCTCGACGGTGGTTAAGCCCACAGGAATGCGCGAAGCCCACGCCCATGTCTTCCAACTCGGTCGATCGATGTCGATGGTCGACCTGTCGGCCTGCGCGTCGCAACAGGAGATGCTTGACCGTCTCGGAGAGGCGGCGGGTACGCGTCCCGGGATGCCTGTTCTCGCCCACGGCGCACGTCCGGAGGGATTCGCTGACCCGGGCTGGCCAGGGTTGGATGCCCTCGAGGCTTCGTGTGCCGGCGCGGCTGTTTGGGCGTGGTGCTTTGATCACCACGCGTTGCTGGCTTCTCGGGCAGCGCTTCGGGCGGCGAGATTGGACGAAGATTCACCGGATCCGGATGGTGGTGTCCTTGAACGCGACGCAGCGGGGTTGCTCAATGGGGTGTGCAAGGAAGCCGCGGCCCTGACGGTTTGGGAGGCGGCGCCCGAGCCGTCGATGGACGAGCGTGTCCGGCTTGTCCGGAGTGCACTCGAGCGGTTGTCGGCACTCGGTTTCGCCGAGGTTCACGACCTCAAGGCTCAGCCCTGGCTTCCCGAGGTGGTCTCCGAACTCGATCGGGCGGGCGAGTTGGCGTGCGACTTGGTGCTCTGGCCTTTGGTCGAGCACTTGGGCTCGGTCGCGGCGACGCGCGGCGAGTGGGAATCTCGTCGGGTTCGAATGGGTGGCGGGAAGATCTTTGTCGACGGGACGCTGAACAGCCGCACGGCCTGGATGACGGCGCCATACGCCGACGGATCGCCGGCCCATCCGTCTGGGATGGCCTTGATGACCGAGGCGGAGATCGATCGGGCGTTCGCGGCGTGCGCCGACGCGGGCGTTCCGCTCGCGGCGCACGCGATCGGTGACGCGGCGGTGAGGGCGGTGCTCGATGGCGTCGAGCGTGCGGATGCTGGGCGTCCGCATCGTATCGAGCATGCGGAGTTTGTTGATGAAGCGGATGTCGAGCGGTTTGTTCGACTCGGCGCGGTTGCGAGCGTGCAGCCTTGCCATCTGCTCGCGGACATCGAGGCGCTCGAGCGGGCGGTTCCGGATCGTTTGGACCGTGTGCTGCCGCTCCGTGACCTCATCGACGCTGGGTGCGTACCCGGCCGGATCGATGGAGCCGGGGTTGTCTTCGGGAGCGACGTGCCGATCGTGAGGGCGGATCCGAAGGATTCGATCCAGGCGGCGGTGCGCCGGACGCGTGTGGGGTGCGATCGCGTCATCGGGGCCGGCCAGGCGATCAGCGAGGGCGAGGCGTGGGCGTGCTTTGGGTGATGCTCAGATGTTGAGCGACACGATGACGCCTCCGGCGATGATGAGCCCGATGGCGGCGGTGAGTTTCGGATGTGTGATCAGGAACCTCATGATGGGTGCGAACATCCCGCCGGCGCCGACCGAAATGTCGCCTCCGTTGGCGAGGCGATCCAAATCCCTCTCGCGCTTCGACTTCTGCGCATCGGCGCCGGCCAAGGCTTTGCCGTACGCGTCCGTCGGATCGCCCGAGCGTCCCGAATACTTCTGGTAGATCGAGGGATCAATGACCATGGCGTTGCTCCTTCCGGTTGGTGGGCGGCACGATACCGGGTTTGTTCGGATATACCAAGAACAATCGGAACGGTCGCCCGTAGACTGAGGTAGCACAGATCAACGCGAGGTGCGTTCCCCGGAAAGGAGTCGAGCGTGCGCGAGGACATCAGCTACAACAACATCATCGACGGCGAGGAGTTCGAGCGCGCACAAGCCGCGGCCGATGCTGCTGCTGGCAAGCCTGCCGACGAGATCGACGCCGAGTCTTTCTACGTGACGCAGCGCTACGAGCGGTACTCGGCGGAGAACCACGAGGTGTGGGGCACGCTTTACCGCAAGCGCTGGGACGTGCTCGAGCAGCAGGCGAGCACGACGTTTATCGAGGGGCTCAAGGCGATCCAGCTCAGGCCCGGTCGTGTCCCGCTGCTGTTCGGTGAGGCGACCCACCCGAGTGATCCGTCGCGGACGGTGCGAGGGATCAACGAGTTTCTGCGTCCGCTGACGGGGTGGCAGAGCCGCGCGGTGCCCGGGTACTTGCCGGCGAAGGCGTTCTTCAGTTGCCTGGCGCGTCGGGAGTTTCCGACGACGATCATCGTGCGTCCGAAGGACAAGATCGACTACCTGCCCGAGCCCGACATCTTCCACGACGTGTTCGGGCACGTGCCTCTGCACGCGGACCCCGTCTTCGCCGAGTTCTTGCAGACGTACGGCAAGGCGGCGCTCGCTGCGGGCCCTGAGCACGAGGAGGCGCTGGCGCGGCTGTTCTGGTTCACCGTTGAGTTTGGGCTTATCCGCGAGGACGGGCGGATGAAGATTTACGGTTCGGGTTTGATCTCGAGCCACGGCGAGGCCGAGCACTCGCTGACGGCGCCGGCGGCCCCCAAGGGTGTCGACCTTGCCCCGAACGACACCTCGGGCAAGATCGAGCGGCGGCCCTTCGACCTGGATCGTGTGGTGAACACCGACTTCGAGATCGACCACTACCAGCCGGTGCTGTACGTGCTGGAGTCGTTCGAGCAGCTTCGGGACGCGATGAACGGGTACGCGGAGCGGGTGATGAATGAGAAGGCCGCGGTTTCGGCGGCTGGTTGACCGGGGTGACGCGGATATCGTTCGGGCATGACGACGATGCCCAACGCGACGTCCGCCGGCGGACCGGCTGAACTGCCTGTTGAGTCTGCGCCGATCGAATGGACGGCTTCGGACAGCGCGGAGCTGTATGGGGTGCCTGGTTGGGCATCTGGGTACTTTCGCGTGTGTGAGCGAGGGCACCTCGTCGCGGCGCCCTCCGGGTCTGATTCGGACGAGCACGTTGATCTCGCGGAACTGGTTGAAGGGCTTGGGGCGCGTGGCATTGGGACCCCTGTTCTCGTTCGGTTCCCGGGCATCCTGAGGCATCGGCTCGCGCGGATCCGCCGTGCGTTCGACGCGGCGATCGAGCAGAACGAGTACCAAGGCGCCTATGCCTGCGTGTACCCGATCAAGGTGAACCAACAGCGTCACTTGGTCGAGCAACTCCGCGACGCGGCGGTGACGCATGGGTTCGGTCTCGAGGCGGGGTCGAAGCCCGAGTTGCTGGCGGTTCTTGGGATGACCAAGGGCCTCGACGACATGCCCGTCGTATGCAACGGGTTCAAAGACGACGAGTACGTCGAGACGGTGATCCTGGCGAAGAAGCTGGGGCGGAACATCACCCCGGTGGTCGAGTCGTTCCATGAGCTCGAGCTGATCGTCTCGCACGCCGAGCGGTACGGGCTTCGTGCCGACATCGGGATCCGTGTGAAGCCGGCTTCGGGCGGCTCGGGCAAGTGGTCGGAGTCTTCGGGCGAACGATCGAAGTTTGGTCTGCACCTGCCCGAGGTGCTCGCGGCCCTGGACTGGTTGAAAGACAAGGGCTTGGCGGACTGTCTGAAGCTCGTGCACTTCCACATCGGCTCGCAGGTGTGCGACATTCGGCAGATGAAGGGCGCGGTTTCGGAGCTGGCGCGGATTTACTGCGAGCTGCGTCGGTTGGGGGCGGGTCTGACGACGATCGACGTGGGCGGCGGGCTCGCGGTCGATTACGACGGGTCGAACTCGACGTGGGCGAGCTCGATGAACTACACGCTGGACGAGTACGCCGGTGACATCGTGCACCGCGTGAAGGCCGCGTGCGACGCGGCGGGCCAGCCCCACCCGATGATCGTGACCGAGTCGGGGCGGGCGATGGTGGCGCACTCTTCGGTGCTGCTCTTCGACGTCGTGGGGCGGACGCGGTTCCGGGCCGACCCGGACTTGCCCTGGATCGAGCGGTTGATCGCTGAGGATGAGGCTCACAACGGGGTCGAGGTGGCGCAGCCGGTGAAGGACTTGCGCTGGGCGTGGGACAGCCTGGTCAAGGTCGACACGATGGAGGACCGAGCGGCGGCCGAGGCGTACCACGATGCGCTCAAGGCTCGCGACGAGGCGTTGTCGCTGTTCGAGCTTGGGTATCTGTCGTTGCCGATGCGGGCGGTGGCGGAGCGGTTGTTCTGGGCGATCGGTCGGCGTGTGCTGCTGTTGACGCGCGGGCATCGCGACGAGGGCGTGGGTTTGCCCGACCAGATCGAGGGCCTGCCCCGTCAGCTTTCCGACATTTACTTCGGCAACTTCTCGCTCTTCCAGAGCTTGCCCGACCACTGGGCGATCGACCACGTCTTCCCGGTGTGCCCGGTGCACCGTCTCGACGAGCGTCCGACGCGGCGGGCGGTGGTAGCGGACATCACGTGCGACTCGGACGGCACGCTGGACAAGTTCCCGACGCGCGAATCACGCGACTACGACGACACGCTTTTGCTGCACTCGCTGAAGCTGAACGACGACGGGTCGCCGGCGGAGCCTTACCACTTGGGCATTTTCCTGGTCGGGGCGTACCAAGAGGTCTTGGGCGACTTGCACAACCTCTTTGGCGACGTGCACGTCGTTCACGTCGAGGCGGACGAGCAGGCGGGTTGGCGGATCGACGAGGTGATCGAGGGCGACACGGTCCGCGAGGTGCTGGGGTACGTGCAGTACGACGTGGACGGGCTGCGCAAGAGCGTGCGTTCGGAGGCAGAGTCTGCGGTACGTGCAGGGCGGATGACGGTGCAGGAGAGCCGGAGCTTGCTTGGGTTCTACAACTCGGGGTTGGAGGGGTATACGTACCTGGAGTAGCTGGTGGTGTTACGGCACCTCATCGCAGTCCGAGCGGTCGGTGGGAGTCGGTTGTGGCCGATATTCAAATTTCTTCGCTCGAAGCTGTTGGAACCGGATGCCTGGTGAGTTTCGCTGGTGATCCGTACGTGCCCTTTTCTATGACCATAAACCCGGCGAACTCGGGTCGCATCATGTCGCGTCACAAGCTCCAGTGGCTCGCGAATCGTGGGACGCGGCGTGACGAGCCTCTTGAAATCTGGCTGGATGAGAGACGGTTTGTTCGCCACGTGTGCTTCCTGGGGCCGGTCGAGCCCGCCAATACGGGAAAGCTTGAAGGAACGAAGATCGAGTCGGGAGTCGTACCGCTTGTGACCGAGCGGATTCTGTCGGAGCATCATCATAACGCGCCGACGAACGCGAGGTTGGTCCGGTTCGAGAGTCAGGGCGCGACCACGCTCGAACTGAGGCTCTGCGGCGATGCGGCGCCGAAGGAATGCCATGTGTTTAGCGTTGACCGCCTTCTGTATGTCGTCGGCCATGACGATCGCTTGCTCGGTTTTCAGTACACCCTGAACACTGCGGAGCGGACGCTGGTCTTCGGTGGGTTTTCTCCGCACCGTGGTCATCGTCCGGTTGTTCGGCGCGCATCGTGGGTTGCGGACGGCGGGAGTGCAACGCTCCGGGCGTATCGCAATCAAGCGATGAAGCAGCGGGGGGCGTTTCTGCGGGCCTGCGTTTGGATGGGCGTTCTGTCCGTCGCGGTATTCATTCTGACGGGTGTTGTTTGCCACCTGATTCTCGCGCCGCACGTTGCCGGCGTGGCGCGCTCAACTGCGTTCGGGGTGTACGGCGCTGGGTTCTTGGTTGCGCTTGTTACGGTTTTGCTGGCTTGGCCTTGGGTCGCGCAGGCGGTCGCGAATCGCGAGCACGCGCGCCGGCTGGCACCCGATGAGTGCGTGTGGTGCCGGTACTCGATGGAGGGCGGCGTAACGGAGGCGTGCCCGGAGTGCGGGCGGACGTCGCTGTTGTGAACCGTTGGCCCGGGCCGAACGTCAGGGGCAGCCGCTGAGGAACGACGTGATGAACGCGTCGATGTCGTCGAGGTCGAAGAGCCCGGTCGGGAGGGCGAGGTCGGCGGCGGGGTCGTCGGTTGTGAAGGCGTTCACAAAGGTGTCGACATCGCTGAGATCGAGCAGGCCGAACGGCAGCGCGAGGTCCGCGGGAGCGCAGGGCGGCACGGCGGTGATGATCCGGATCTGATCGCGTCCGATGGTGACGTTGAAGTCGATCGTGACCTGCGTTCGATCGGGTGAGAGCACGAACGAGTCCGCCGAACCGAGCATGCGGGCGGACGCATACGTGATGTTGGGCGAGAGAAGGGCGTCGCTCGCGTCGAGTGACGAGGTCCTGAAGATGATTCCGAGGACCGGCGTCTCGAAACGGACCGAGCCTGCATAAGGCTCTGGGCCGTCATGGGTTGGTTCGGCGTGGATGTAGTAACTCCGGACCCGGGTCCCGGCCTCGATCGAGCCGGGCACGGCTCCGCTCCCAGTGCCGGCGATCGGCCCGGTGCTGGTGGCATCGACCACCAGGTCTTCGGTCAGAGGGGTGCCGTTGGTTTCTTGGAAGATGAGCGCGGTATCGTCATCCTCCACGATGGTGGGGAGCAGGCTCATCGGCGGATCGACGCACTCGATCTGATCGAGGACCTCGACGATACCACCAGAATCACCGGCGACGGCGGGCATGGCGAGCGTGCAAGCGATCGCGGTCCTGATCAGGGCGGTTTGGGTCTTCATGGCGCTCCTCCAGAGCTTCGATTGTACTTCGCTGCGTTCGGTGTGCCATCGGGAGGTTCTCATCTCATGAGTCGACGGTGGCCCGTCGGGTGTCGATCCACCGGTCCATCTTGCCTTCGAGCACGGGGAGAGGCATCGGCCCGTCTTCGAGCAGCGTGTCGTGCCAGGCGCGGACGTCGAAGGCGTCGCCCAGGGTCTCTTCGGCTTCGGCTCGCAGGCGTCGGATGAAGAGTTCGCCCATCTTGTAAGCGGTGGCTTGTCCGGGCCAGCCGATGTATCGATCGACCTCGTTCTCGGTATCGAGTCGCGTCGCGGCACTGTTGGCGAGCATGTACTCGATGGCTTGATCGCGGGTCCATCCCTTCGCGTGGAGGCCGGTGTCGACGACGAGGCGGAGGGCGCGCCACATCTCGTAGTTCAGGCGTCCGAAGTCATCGTACGGATCGGCGTAGAACCCTCTGTCTGGATCGGGGCCCATTTCGAGCCCGAGCCGTTCGGCGTAGAGGCCCCAGCCTTCGGTGAAGGCGGTGTAGCTGGTGAGCTTGCGGTAGGGGTGGGCGCCGTCGATCTCTTGGGCGAGCGCGAGCTGGTGGTGGTGGCCCGGGACCGCTTCGTGGAGGGTGAGCGGTACGACGTCGAACGTTGGGCGTTGGTCGAGGGCGTGGGTGTTGGCCATGAAGTACCCAGGCTTGCCGGCTTCGACCGAGCCTCGGTAGTAGTACGCCGTGGGGCTGCTCGGGGCGGCGAAGGGCGGGATGGGGCGGATCCCGTAGGGCATGCGTGGGAGCTTGCCGAAGAGCTTGACCATCTCGGGGTCGACCTTCTTGGCAAAGACGCGGTAGAGCGTGAGCAGGTCTTCGGGCGTGTCGACGTAGAAGCGAGGGTCTTCGCGAAGGTACTCGACAAACGCCTTGAAGCGATCGTCCGGTGTTGCGAACCTCGCGCGGCTCCCGAAGCCCTCGCTGGCCCAGTCGCTCCGGTTGATGACTTCGTGCATCTCGGCCTTGATGCGGGCGACCTCGCGGAGCCCGGTCGCGTGCACCTCGTCGGCGGTGATGTCGAGCGTGGTCTGCTGGCGGATGGCGAAGTCGTAGGCCCGGGGGCCGTCGATGCCTTCGCTCGCGCCGAACGTGTCGCGGCACGCGGGGATGTACTCGTCCTCGAGAAACGTTGCGAATCGCTCGTACGCCGGCAGCACGTCTTCGAACAGGACTCTGGCGCCTTCTTCGGCGAAGACCTCGCCGTCCCGTTCGTTGAACGGCTGCATCAGCGGGTGTGCTTCTGGGCGTGTGGTGTAGTCGCCGGCGGTCAGGGCCTTGGCTTGGGCGAGGGCCTTTGGCATGATCACACGCGGCGGCACGCGGCCCTCGGCCATGCCGGCTCGCATCTGGAGGACGGTCGCGTCGAGGTGTTCGGGGATGGCCCGCATGCGGGTAAGGTGGTCGGCGTAGTGGCGCGGCTTGGTGAACTGCGCGAAGCTGCCCATCTGAGGGAGCCAATACTGAGGCCCGCCGATGGACGTGACGGGCATCTGCTCGCTCTTGAACTCGGCGCCTTCGAGGGCCTGGGCGAGGCTGAGTTCGAGCAGGTCGGCGTTGAGTTGGTCTTGAAGTGTGAACGAGGAACGATCGAGATTCCGGATGCGTTCGAGCATTCGCTCCTGCCAGTGGCGCTCCGCGGCGTAGGCGAGCGGGGAGGGATCGAAGAGCTGATCGTTGAAGCGATCGTCGCTGATGGTGGGGCCGACGAAGAGTGGGTTGCGTTGGAGTGCCTGTTGGACGGCGTCGTCGAGGAGGGCGACGAGCGCCGAATCGCGGTCATGGGCCGATGTCAGCGACGTGATCGCGGCGAGGGCGAGCGTGGCGAGCTTGGTCATTTGGCCAGGGTACCGGGATTGCGGACGGCGTCGGGTGCCGTGGTTGGTGCGCAGCTCTGGACACGAACGAGGGTCCTATGCGGAAGGCCGAACGTCGTTCGAGGCTGCCTGTTCGTGGGCTTCGCTTCGCTCAGACCACGGCACCGGACGGTGACAAATTGCTAGCTCACGTTGCCGGTCCCGAAGAACTTGGGTGGGTTGTCCTTCGTGTAGACGACGGTCTCGCTCTCGATGGCTTCGCGGAGGTGCTTGGGCGTTGAGTAAAGGCCTCTGCACGCGACTCCGTCGAACATACGGAGTTCGGTGCCTCCGAAGGGCCTGACGTGTTCTGCGAGCAGGGCGTCAATGCGCTCGGCGTCGGTGAGGTCGGTGAGCTGCTCGTTGCCGGCGAGGATGAACGACCAGGGCGAGGGGTAGGTCGGGACGCAACTCACGAGCGAGGCGGTCTTGGCAAAGAGCGCGTCGAGTGTGGTGCGGAGCCTGGCGTGGAGCTTGAGTTCGGGCGGGTTCACTGGGCCGGACTGCACCGCAAGCACGCCTCCATCGCTCAGGATGGCCTTGAGCGACTGGAAGTACTCCTTGGTGAAGAGCTGATAGCTCGGACCGTCTTCGATCGGATCGGAGAGGTCGGAGACGATGACGTCCCATCCGTCATGCGGTTTGGTCGCCGGATCGGCGACGTACGCGAGGGCGTCTCCGATGACGACGTCGGCACGGGGGTCGTCGAAGGCGCCGCGGTGCATCTCGGGGAGGTGCTTGGTGCATTCGTCGACAACGGTTCCGTCGATGTCAACCATCGCAGCGCGTTCGATCGACGGCCAGCGGAGCGCTTCGCGAAGGGTGGCGCCCTCTCCCCCGCCCAGGATGAGCAGCGTCCTGGGCGGTCGCCCGGTGATCTCGGTGAAGCTCAGGCAGGCGGGATGGACGAGCGGCTCGTGGTAGAGGAACTCGTCACCGGTGCAGCTCTGCCACTTCCCGTCGAGGACGAGGCCCTTTCCGTAGGCCCCGGTCTCAACGATCTGCATCGCCTGCCACTCGGTATCGGCGGCGGCGAGGATCTTGGTGACGCCGTGGAGGTAGACGTCCCATGGGGTGATGTACTCGCTGATCCAGACGTCGGCGTTGAGTTCTGATCCGGGCATGGGCGGACAGTAGACGGCTCGCGAATCTGAGCCCGGTCGAACCGCCACGGTCGTTTGCGGCGGGCCGATGTTTCACAGCGGTTGCGTCCGCAGTCTTGCCCGAGCGTCGGGGCCGCGACTCGAGTCCGGCGAATGCACCTCAAACAGGGGTTTCAAGTTATCCGGATGCGAGAAAGCAGTTTCAGACGGCACGGCAATCCTGGGTAGACCCCGCGGAACTGTTCCTTTTTACCTAGTCATTTTCCCGATCTTGCTTGCACAAGAGGTATTTACACGTTTGTCAGTCCTTTCCGCTTGGATATCGGGTCGGAACAGTTAATATCTGTCTACGGGTCCGGAGGGAAGCGCTTACGGTTGCCCCTCGACGTCGGTCCCGAGAGACCCAACGGCCACAGAGCCAGAGAGAGATAAAAATGACCAACAAGATCGCCATCGCTGCGCTCGTCGCGTTCACCGGTTCGGCCTTTGCCGCGGCTGTCAACGGCGGTTTCGAAGCGGGCACCGGCGGCGACGCCGATAACTGGGAAGAGTTCGGCGGCGCGATGCGCACCACGACCAGCCCGCTTGCTGGCAACTGGTCGATGGAGCTCAACGCGGTCGGTTCGGACAGCGCTGGTGCTGCCTCGGGTGTCACCTACAACTCGATCGCCACCGGCGGCCTCGCTTCGCTCGACGAACTGCAGACCATCACCATGTCGTTCGACGCTGAAGCGAACCTCGGCCCGGGCGGTGTCGCGAGCGGCGCGTTCCGCCTCCTCGATGGCAGCGGCGCCATCGTCACTCAGCAGATCCTTGGCATCAGCAACGGCCTGAACTCGTACAACTTCAGTCTCAATGTTCCGGCCTTCGGCGCCGCCCCGAGCGACGCGTACGCCGCCTTCATCGAGATTGTCGCCCAGGCCGGTGCCTTCGACGGCTCGACTTCGTTCGTCCGCGTTGACAACGTCCAGATCAACGGTGCTCTCGTCCCGACCCCGGGTGCCGCGGCTGCTCTCGGCCTCGGTGGCCTCGTCGCGATGCGTCGCCGTCGCGCCTGATCTCTCTCGACACGGCCTCAGCCATGGATGAGTCTGTGTCGTTCGGATGAGCGTTCTTCGCCCGCGGTGTCTTGTTGACGCCGCGGGTTTTTGTTGCGCGTGAGTCGCGTCGGTCGCGGTGTGCGGCCAGAGGCAGCTACGGAGCGATCAAACCTGCTCTAGAGCAGCCGAAGTGAACTCGTAGCCGGTGACGTACCGCGTCCGAGAGCGCTCCGATATCAACGAGCCCGCAGCGCGAGCAAGGATCCTCCCGAGCGGATCGTTCTTCCTGGCCTCAAGACCCTTCGTCGCTCGTTTGCGCACGAGAAACGACGGGGCCAGAGAAACAGAGGCGGCGGAGATCCCTTGCTCGCGCTGCGCGCTCGTTGTTCGTCGCCTGAGACCAAACCAACCAGGATCCCAAGTGGGCGCCACGAAACAATCATGGTTGCTCTAGAGCTGGAGTGTGCGGGCGAGCGCCTCGGGGGTGGCGTGCTTCCCGCACCGAGGACAGACCTGGTCGCCGGAGGGACAGTCGTTCCCACACGAGGTGCATAAGAAGAAGCGCTCGCGGATTGACTCGCGGAAGACGAACTCCATGCCCCCGGTCCTCTCCGCCAGTTCGCGGCACACGCCGGCGAAGTTCGCCGCGTCGGCATCGCTTCGGAACGCGGACTTGGGGATCACGACGAACCGGAGCCCTGTCACGTGGAGTGTGACGCACGCGTCGTGCAGGCCGACCCAAAGGACTGCATACCAGGGGTAGTTGGTGCTGGAGTACTCGTTTGCGACGTCGACACCGTCGTCGCTCACTTCCATGACTGTTTCGCCGAGCACGCCCGGACCGGCCTGGTGCCGGATCAGGCGAGCCATCTCGGCGCGGAGCAACGCTCGGTACGTTGAGAGCCGACAACTGAGAAGAACGAGGATGAACGCCGCGGTGATCCCAAAGATGATGGCGAAGACGCCGTAATAGCCCATGACATCGCGGCCAGTGACGACGTGGAGAAAGCCAAAGAACCCGAGCGGTGCGAGGGCGACAAGGGCGTAGAAGGGCACGCCCTTTGTGAGTTTGTCTCTGCGCGCTCGGCGCACGAGTCCAATGGAATTCTCGTCTCGTGCAACGATGGACGCGACGCCTTCGAGCGTCTCGCGGTCGATGGTGTAGCGGAGTGTCCGCGGTTTCATCTCGTCACGATACCTACGCTTGAGTATGGACGAAACGTGGTTGCTCGCCCATATCTATGAGCGGTCGGTATCGATGCCGGACGAGGTGTTGGTGGGCCCGGGCGACGACTGCGCCGTGACGCGCAACCAAGGCAAACTCTTGCTGACCACCGTCGACCAACTCGTGGCGACGCGGCACTTTGACCCGGGCCTGCTTGACGATTCCGATGGGCTGGATCTGGTGGCTCGCAAGGCGGTGGCGCGATCGATCTCGGACATCGCGGCGATGGGCGGGCGCCCGGCGTGGGGGCTGGCGACGGGGCTCTTGCCCGATGGGTGCTCGTACGCGGATCGTCTGTTCGATGCGATGCAACGTTGGGCGGCGCACTTTGGGGCACCGTTGGTTGGGGGCGATATCGCCTTCGGCCCCGGCCCGCTGGTGCTCACGGTGACGGTGGGGGGGACGATGCCCGATGGTGTTCACCCGGTCCTTCGTTCCGGCGCACAGCCGGGGCAAGGGGTGTACGTCTCTGGTTCGATCGGCGGGAGCTACGAGAGCGGATGGCATCTTCGGTTCGAGCCCAGGCTCGAACTCGGAGAGACGATCGCGAGGGCCGCGGATGGTGGTGGGGCGATGATGGATCTCTCGGACGGGTTGGGACGGGAAGCGGGTCGGATTGGTGAGGCTTCGGGCGTCGTCGTCGAGATCGAGGCGGCGCTGATCCCGATGAACCACCGGTGCGCGACGTGGCGTGAGGCGGCGGGGGCTGGAGAGGACTACGAGCTGTTGTTTACATTGCCCGACGGTGTCAGACTTCCAGCGTCAGACGTGCCGATCGCGAGGATCGGGACGGTGCGCGAGGGAGGCACGCCCGGGGCGGTCGTCGTGGATCCGCACGGCGTCACGCACGACGTTTCTGACCTCGGGTGGAGCCACGGGTAGGGACGCGGTCGATTCGCGCATGTTCGGGTCGCGACCCCACGCTCGTGGTGCGGACGGAGGATCTACACTCGGCCCCATGTCCGCACGGCTCGGTCGCATTTTGTCCGAACACGCCCTGCTCGTCCTGCTCCTGGGGCTGCTGGGCACGTTCTTGCTCTACCCGATCTGGCTGACGGTCCGGGGCGGGTTCGCCGAGGATCCGAGTACCGGGGCTGGGTTTACGCTCTCGCACGTCGCCCTGGTCTTCAAGGATCCGACGACGTTTGAGGGGCTTCTCAACGCCGGGAAGATCGCCGTCGCGACAACGGTGCTGTCGGCGCTTCTGGGGGTGCCCCTCGCGGTGCTCAGCGCGAGGCACGACTTCCCGCTCAAGAAGATTCTGAACGCGGCGATCCTCGTTCCTCTGATCTTGCCTCCGTTCGTGGGGGCGATCGGGATGAAGGCGCTGCTCGGGCGCGAGGGCACGCTGAACGCGCTGCTCGGGACCGACTTTGATCTCTTGGGGCAGGGCCGGTTCTGGGGTGTGGTGGTGGTTCAGGCGTTGCACCTGTACCCGATCATCTATCTCAACGCGGTCGCGGCCTTGGCGAACCTCGATCCGGCGTTGAACGAGTCGGCTGAGAACCTGGGGGCGGGCCGGTGGCGTCGTTTCTTGACGGTGACGCTCCCGTTGATCCGGCCAGGGCTGTTCGCTGGCGGCACGATCGTGCTGATCTGGAGCTTCACCGAACTGGGCACGCCCCTGATCTTCGACTACTACGCCGTGACTCCGGTGCAGATCTTTTACGGGCTCAAGGAGATCGAGGGTTCGGCGCGGCCTTACGCGTTGACGGTGGTGTTGCTCGCGATCTCGATCTTGATCTATGCGGTGGGCAAGATGCTCTTCGGCGGTCGAGGGCACGCGATGCAGACGCGTGCGTCGAGGGCTGGCTCAGAAGCGCCGCTCAAGCGCGGTATCGGGTGGCTCGCGGCGCTGGGTTTCGGGGCCGTGTCGCTGCTTGCGGTGGTGCCGCACGTCGGGGTTGTTCTGACGAGTCTTGCGGTCCCGGGGTCGTGGTACGCGACGGTGCTGCCCGAGTCGTTCACGCCTTCGCACTTCGAGGCGGCTCTCAGCGATCCCGATTCGTTCAACAGCATCCGGAACTCGTTGTCGTTGAGCCTGGCCGCGGTTGTCTTGAACGTGATCTTCGGCCTCGCCGCGGCGTATCTCATCGCGCGGACCAAGGTCCGGGGCCGGTCGGTTCTGGACGCGCTGTGCATGCTGCCCTTGGCGGTGCCCGGCTTGGTGATGGCGTTCGGGTACGTGGCGCTCTCGCTCCAGCCCCCGTTTAGCGGCGTGTTCGACGTGGTGGGGCAGAACCCGAACCCGTTCCCCCTGCTGATCATCGCTTACGCGGTGCGGAGGCTGCCCTACATCGTGCGTTCGGCGGTGGCGGGGCTTGAGCAGACCTCGGGCGACTTGGAAGAAGCCGCGGTGAACCTGGGTGCGTCGCGGCTCCAAGCGATCCGTGCGGTGGTGGTGCCCTTGATTCTGGCGAACATCATTGCCGGTGCCTTGCTGGTGTTCAGCTTCTCGATGCTCGAGGTGTCGGACAGCCTGCTGTTGGCTCAGCGCGAGGTGCACTACCCGATCACGAAAATGATCTTCGCGCTCAGCGAGCGGCTGGGCGACGGGCCTTACATCGCCAGCGCGATGGGTGTGTGGGGTATGGCGTTGCTCACGGTGACGCTGGTGGGCGCGAGCCTGCTGCTCGGGAAGAAGCTGGGCGCGGTGTTCCGCGCGTGACTGTCTGGGGCCGTGCGATCGAAATCGTCCGTGGCACGAGGCATCGGATCGCTGAAACGATGGTGTGTCTGTTCCCAAAGCATGCCGGCATCAATGCCCGGAACGGCGCAACACAGCCTAAGTTCTCACTCTGAATTCTGGTTGGCCCTCGGTCTTATTACGCAAGAACACGTTCCATAATCCGAGAAAGCCTCTGAGCGGACGCTGGCGCATTTGGGTCCTTTGCGACCTTCCGCCGGCGGCGTCTCCCTTGCGAGTTTCTGTTCCGGTATCTTGGGGCCGTAGGTCGGTTCTCGGATGCCACACAGACGGGCCCAGAGCCCGTTGCGATGTCACTGAAAGGTCTCCCGAAAGGAGGGTTCGGCATGTTTGAAATGTTGTTTGCCGGGCCCGCGATCTGGTTCGCGGTCCCCGCGCTCGTCGGCACAGGTATCTTTTTCATCAAGTGCTCGCTCATGGTCTTGGGCGTCGCAGACTTCGATATCGGCGCGGATGCGCCGGACCTGGGCGACCTGCCGCCGGACGCAGGGCCGACCGACGCGGCGTCGAACGGCGTGTTCGAGTTCCTCTCCGTCCAGACGCTGAGCGCGTTCGCGATGGGGGGCGGGTGGTCGGGCTTGGTCGCCCTGCGGACCTTCGACCTGGGCGTGCCTATCGCGCTCGTCGCCGGCGTGCTCGGGGGCATGGGCGTCGCTTGGATGCTCATGAAGGGCATGAAGGTCATCTTGAAGCTCCAGGCTTCGGGCAACATCGATATCCACTCCGCCGTCGACAGGGAAGGCGACGTCACCGTTGGCATCCCGGGCCGAAGGATGGGCCGCGGCGCTGTCCGTGTCATCATCGAAGAGCGTCAACGCGAGTACCCGGCCGTGACCGACGCGCCGGAAGGCGTGAAAACCGGCCAGCGCGTGCTGATCACGTCGATCAATGACGATCGAACGCTGACCGTCGCGGTGCTCTGAACCCTCTCACGAAACACACTCCACTTACAGGAACGTCCTCATGCACACCCATCTTCTCGCGCTCTCGCAGAGCGCAACACTCGCAGCGGCTCCGTCTGGTGCAGGTGGATTCAACTACCTGCCGGTGATCGGCCTCGTCGCCGCGATCCTCGTCGTGTTCATCCTGTTGCTCATCGTCGTTTCGACGCTCTACAAACGATGCCCCTCGAACCGGATCCTGGTCGTTTACGGAAAGGTGGGGGAGAGCAAAGCCGCGGTGTGTATCCACGGCGGTGGGCGCATCGTGTGGCCACTGGTTCAGGCGCATGCTTACTTGAGTCTTGAGCCGCTTGTGATCGACATCCCGCTCGAAGGAGCGCTCAGCCTCAACAACATCCGTGTGAACGTGCCCAGCACGTTCACCGTCGGCATCTCGACCGACGGTGTCCTGATGAACAACGCGGCCGAGCGTTTGCTCCACCTTTCGAGCAGCCAGATCCGTGAGCAGGCACAGGACATCATTCTCGGTCAGCTCCGTCTGGTCATCGCAACTCTGTCGATCGAGGAGATCAACAAGGACCGTGAGAAGTTCATGAGCCTGGTCAACGAGAACGTTGAGCAGGAAATCAACAAGATCGGCCTCAAGCTGATCAACGTGAACGTCCGTGATATCACCGACGAATCGGGCTACATCGAGGCGATCGGCCAGCGTGCGGCGGCCGAGGCGATCAACCGGGCCAAGGTCGAGGTCGCAGAGCAGGAGCGTGAGGGATCGGTCGGTGAAGCGGTCGCCTTCCGCGAGAGGAACGTCCGTGTCGCGGAAGAAAAAGCCCTCGCCGAAGAGGGGCAGAAGGCGGCGGAGCAGCAGCAACGTATCGCGGTCGCCAAGCTCGAAGCGGAAGCCCGATCGGGCGAGGCCCAGTCGCTGCGCGACCAGGAAGTCGTGATCGCGGAGAAACAAGCCGAAACCGTTGCGGAAAAGAAGCGGTTCGAGCAGGACCAGCGTGTCCGCGTCGCCGACGCAGAATCCAAGGCCGTCGAGGGCGAGAACACGTCTTCGGCGACGGTGGCCGAGAGTAACGCCAAGCTCGCCGAGGTCCGTGCTGAGGCGACCCGCCGCTCGGATGTCGCCAGGGCGAACGCGACCAAGGAGATTCTCGAGGCCGAACGCGAGCAAGAACTCGCTCGCCTGGGCAAGGAGCAGCTCGCTCCGCAGGAGATCGAAAAGCAGCGCATCGAGATCGCCGCCGAAGCGGAAGCCGAGAAGCGTCGCCGCGAGGCCAAGGGTCAGGCAGACGCCGAACTTGCCAAGTACCTGGCCGAAGCCGAAGGCACGCGTCAGGTCCTCGAGGCCAAGGCGGAGGGCTACCGCCAGCTCGTCGCGGCGTGTGCGGAAAACCCGCAGGTCGCCCCGACGCTCCTGCTCATCGAGCAGCTCCCGCTGCTGGTTGCCGAGCAGGTCAAGGCGATCCAGAACCTCAAGATCGACAAGATCACCGTCTGGGATTCGGGCCGTGGCTCGGGCGAGGGCCCGAACGGGACACGCGGCGCCACCGCCGACTTCCTGGCGGGCATGATCGGCTCCTTGCCCCAAGTACACGAGCTTGCGAAGCAGGCCGGCGTGGAACTGCCCGGGGCGCTCGGCAAGGTGAGCGATTCCGACGAACACGCGAGTCAGCCTGAGAGCAAGAACGCCTGATCGACTGAGATAGCAGCGTTCCCTTGAGGCTTCGCTTCGCTCAGCGTTGGTATCCGCATGGTCATTCGTCAGGCCGCGCGGCGCTGAATGCGAGAGAGGCGAAGCCTCGTTTGAGAGCCCGATGCCCGAGCAGATCAGAATGGTGTGCGCTGCTCAAGCTTAGCTGCCCAAGCTCTCCGACTGAAACACAAAGAGCCCGGCCATGAGCCGGGCTCTCGTGTATCGGGTCAGACACCCAAGTCAGCGGCGGCGGCGGGCAACGCCCACGCAACCCAATCCGAGAACCGCGATCGAGCCCGGGGTCGGGACCACGCTGATGCCCATCTCGGTGAGCCAGAACACGTCGAAAGACGAGCCAAACGACGGATCGACGCGAAAGATGACCGAGTCGAATCCGTTGGTGTCGACGAGACCGAAGAACCCCTCAGCGGGGTTATTCCCAGGGTTGGGGTCGGCGACGTCGCTGATGTCAAACCACTGGGTGACCTCACCTTCGGTCGAGCCAATACCGACGTCGATTCCGGTCACGCTGACAAACTCGCCGTAGAAGCCATAGACCGTCTGCTGGAAGTCCCAGACGACGTTGCGGGTCGCGACACTCCCGCTGCTATCAAGGGCAAAGCCAAACTCGCTCAGCCCGAAGTTGGGATCGTTGTAGTAGTTGTCCGGTGGGCTGAAGGGCGTCCCGTTCGTCAGCGTCGAGACGATACCGATATCGGTGGTCAGTGACACAGCATTCTGCGATGAACCGTCGAATGTATCGACGATGGTGACTGTCGATCCGAGCGCCGCCTCGTAGTCGGCCAACATGTCGAAGGTCTGCGCAGCCGCGGTTCCGGAAGCCAGCGCGATACCGAGCGCAACAACAGCGGTGTTGGTGGTCATCTTGTCTCTCCTTGTCTTCTGTGCTCACACTTCGGCTCAGCGCCTCGCTCGACCCGAAGTCCCATAGTCCTGCCGGGGGAAACGCGAAGTCGCCAAAGCACTCTCGGTGATTCGAAAAAAACAACCCATTTCGTAGAAAGAAGTGTGCTCCACCTGAACAAGTGGTTTGTGCTTAGTTCACACACGTGTGTGGATGTGCAGACGCGTATGAGCGACGAAGCATGCGCGCAGAAGCGAGGCGCACCCAGATCGTGGCAAAAGACCTGCGGATGGTGTCAGCGTCGACGTCGCGACGCGACCAACAGGCCACCAGCCAACGCGGCGCCCACGCCTGGCGCCGGAACGAACGCGGCATACGCCCGGTAGAACGCCCATCCGCCTTGACCAGCAAGCTCCGGATCGATCACCCTCAACTGGATGAACCGCCCGGAAATCTGCGAGTCAAAGTCGAACCGACTGACGAAGAACTCCACCGCGTTGTCCGGGTTGGTCGCTTGCCCGACCGACGTCATCGCATCGAGAGAATCGCCCACGAGCAACTCGAACGTCTGAACACCGTTGCCGTGCTGGACAATGTCGAAGTAATCGATCAGCACGCGGCGGTTGTACTCGAACGTGACGACGACGTCGGTCAGATCCACCGTCCCCACGGTCTGGTGCAGCACAAAGTCCGAAGGCAGCGAGCCCGAGCCCGGAGCGCGGACCGTCGGGTTCACGATGTTGCCGATGCCCCGGAAGTCGAGCGGGGCGGTCACCGTGCGGGGCCCGCTCGCGGTCGTGCTCTGGCTCAGAGGGACAGACTCGGGGAATGAGATCGACACCAACTCCGGCGCGGCGACCGCCGCCATCGAGACTGCACCGCACACCGAAAGAACGAGCGTCGACCCCATGACCGCTTCTCCTGAGACCGGTGCCGATGGCAGAGCTGCCACCGGACGGCACTGCACCCATCGCCGCAAACCCAATAGTGAGGTGTTTTTGTGGCTTGGCCAGGGAAGTCTCAGATTCACGTTCACGTGCGGGGCGCTGCGATGGTGTTCGAGGCCACGGTCGAGTTCGTCCCGACGCCCACCATCGGAGCGGCGTTGGTCGGCGGATTGCGCGCGTTCGTTCGTCGACGTCGCTGGCTCAATAGGTTCGCCAACATCGCGGCTCCGACCTTCGTGTGCGTTCGTTGCGAAACGGGCACGCGACCCGTCGCAGAGCATGGCGTTTGGCCATAATTTGTGCCATAGTGGATACACTGAGGCCCCCTCGTCCCGGGCCCGCCCGATAAAACGGCCCGTCCGCGGAGGAAGCCACGATGTCCGTTCTCTTGTCCGTTCTTCTGGCGTCCGTCGTGCTTCTTCCTGAAGCCGAGTCGACGCGGACCACAGCAGGTGAATCATCGCAGCGCACGGCCGTCTACGAAGAGGACTTTCAGAGCGGATTCAACGTCTTCGCCTCGGTCGGCGGCCAGAACGGCTGGACCGCAACGCCCACGCCTGCGAGCGGGTTCCGGGTTATTTTCAACTTCGACATCCTCACCACGGCGCTCGTGTCTGAGGGCGACGGGTTCTCCGGAAACTTTGCTGCGTTCTCGCCGGTCTTCGGCGTAGGCACTGAGCCCGGGTCGGTGGTCCGCTGGTCGTGGTACCTCGACGGTTCGACGCTGAACCCGCCCAACGTCCGGGGCGAAAGCGCCCCCGCCAACAGGATCGAAGTGCTGGAGAACGGGTTTACGGTGGCGAGCGTCATTATGTCGGGGCGTGAGCAGCAGATCGAGTACCTCACGCGGGCCCCAGACGGAAGCGGTGACGTGCTCGTTGCCGATGCCGCTTTACCCGTCGACCGCTGGGTCGACTTCGAGCTTCGTGTGCGTTCGGATTCGACGTACTCGGTGTGGATGGACGACACCTTCATCATCGAGGCCAACGCCTTCTCGAATCGTGTCGATCAACTCAGTTTTCTGAACTCGAACAACCTGCCCAACGGAGTGATCTACGCCGATGATCTATCGGTTGAACCGCTCCTGATCAGCAACGCGTTCACGTATCAGGGTCGCTTGGTCGACGGCGCTTCGCCCGCCGAGGGCGTCTACGACATCCGCTTTGACCTGTACGACGCGGAGACCGAAGGCCGGTTGCTCAGCACGGTGTCCAGGCGAGGTGTGCCGGTTGTTGGTGGGCTCTTTACGGTTGAACTCGATTTTGCCTTCGGACTCCCTTCTATCAAGAGCGAGAACCGCTTTCTTGAAATCATCGTCGATGGCAACACCCTCACGCCCCGCCAGTTGATCACCCCGGCGCCGGCGGCACTCGTCTCGCGAGACCTCGACCCCGCCGAACTTCTCGAACGCGTCGAACAACAGGACCGCAAGATCGAGCGGCTGGAACTCATGCTGGAGGATCTGCTGGGCGATTGATGCTGCCGGCGTTCAACGCCCGTCATGTCGTCATGGAGAGTGGTCCCGGTGTGGTTCAGCGTCGTGGACGACACGGTCTGCGATTTGGAGCAGACCGAGGCGTTCTCGTTAGAGCGTCGTTCGCGGCATCGCGACGTCCAGCTCGAATGCACGGGAATCGAGTGGTGGTAGCGCGGTATCGCCACGAATCCGATGCAAGATCAGACACGATCAGGCGTGGCGTCCTTCAAGAACGAGCACGCAGATTTCGCGGCGTCGTAGTCAGTTCTGGATCGTCACGTGCAGCGGGTAGTAGAACCCGCTCAGTTCCGAAGCATCATCAACTTGCTCCCCGACACCCCCAAAGTCAGGCTGGCTCAGGATGCCGCGGCTGTCTTCCGCGATCACCGATAGTTCGTAGACGCCATCCGGAAACGCGGTTGTGTCGAGCGTGACCGTCCCGGAGAACTGCGGGGCGGCGACGGCGCCGGTGGTATCGAAGAACCCGAGCAGCGTGCCGGCGCTCGCGTCCGTGCCGTCGGGGCGGATCCACACGCGAACATTGCGAAGGCCCGGGTTCTCGCCCGCCGACGCGAGTGTCGCGCTGACATAGTTGCTCGCGATCCGTGCGGGGTTGTCCGAAACGTCGTCGGCGTTGACGAGGATGTCGATGTCGACCACTCCGGAGATCGTTCGATTGAAGTTCTCAAGGAAGTTCGAGTACCAAGGGTTGTTATCGACGGCCTCGCCGGCGATTCTCGAGATGCGAGCAGGCATCCCAACCTTCATGAAGTCGCGGTGCACCGGGGCATAGTGGACCGCCTCGGGCGGCGTGTACGCTGGCGCCGTACCGGTGGGATACTCGATTTCAATATGCACGTTGTGGAAGGCGCACCGTGCGGCGGAGAAGGTCACCGTGTTGTCGCCGGTCGCGACGGGCGACGTGCCGGCGGAGCTGACGGTTCCCAGGTCGATGAACGTGGAGTACGCCGCGTTCGAGTTGATCAGGTCGGTCAGCCCGAGTGGGGGAGTCGCATCCGAAACCGGTTCGGGAACCGGGAACTCGACGCCATTGACGTTGACGGTGTCCTCGGGAGACCACTGAGCGTAGTCCCAGTTGTCCATCTGTCGCACGAAGACCAGGCGGGCGCGCCCCGGGGCCGCGTTGCCGGCGACGAGGTCGTCCGGGATCGGGATCGTTACCGATACCGGTGCGTGGTTGTTCGACCGCACGAGGTCGGTGCCCTGGATCTGCGCTCGGTAGTTGAGGACCGTCGACGCCGGCGGAGGACCGTCGAAGCCGAAGTTGTCCCAGTGAATCAGGAAGTAAGGCATCCCGACCTTCATCGTGTTGTAGCCGAACGCCGACCAGAGAACCGTGTAGTCACCGGTCTCAAGCGTGCCATCACCGAGCGGCGTGTCGAGGATCGTGACACCGTCCATCGTCATGGCGACCTGGTTATGGTCGAGGCGGATCTCGACGGCCCGACGCACGTTGGGCAACGCCTGCACGCCATCGAGGTCGATCCGTCGGTTCTTCGCGATCAGGACCTGCCTGCCGGCTTCATCGAAACGGTAGACCGCGACCTCTTGCCCGTTCAGGCTGAATCGGATGCCAGGCGATGGGTACCCGGAGAGGCCCTGCCCCCCGTCGACGTCGACGTGGCTCGTCATCTCGATCTCCCGTTGGACCAGATCGAGATACCAGATCGCTCGGCTCGCGAACTGGACGCCGTCGATGTCGAACACGATGCGCCGGGTTTGGCCGTCCTCGATGAACAGTCGGTTCCGTGCGCGGTGCGTCGTTTGCCCCCGGTCTCCGAAGAGTTGGTGCCTGGGCGTTCCGACGAGCGTGTGGGTGTGGAACTGCGGGTTGATAAAGAACGCTTGCATCGCCGGGTCGTTGGTCTGGGAGAACGTTGTGTTCCAGTTGAGCTCGTCGGGCAGGCCCTCGGGACGATTAAAGTCATCGAAGAAACCGGTCATCTCGGCACGCAAGCGATCGACGCGCTCACCCGATCCGCCGTCAAAGACGAGGCCCGTGGGTGTGCCGACGAGCCGGCCTTCCCTGTTCACGTAGTCGACCCGGACGTACCAGGGCGTGTCGTTCGTGAGCGGCTGGATCTGGGTGCGCCGCAGCGCCGTGACCTTCGTCGAGACGTCGATCGAGCCAAGAAGCGACCGGGAACTCGGAACACCCTGGCCGCCGAACGACCCGGTGAGCTGCGTCCAGACCGACGCGTCGATACCCCGCAACGCCTCGGGCACCTCAAACCAGAGCACCCGGTATCCCACCGGGCCGAGCCGGTCTTCACCGAGTTCGAAGTGGGTCGCTGGGTTCCCCGCCTCGTAGTCCATTTCGACCGTCGCCACACGATCGTCGCTGAGCACGCGGATCTCGGGCGACGGGAGCGGCAGCTTCACCGCCCGGTCGATCGGTCCGGGCGTAGTCAGTTGGCAAACACCGACCGACGCGAACCCACCAATACACAACACACATGCACGAGCGATCATCGGCGAACCTCCACCGGCGCGGAAGCCGCGCCGAGCCGCCGCGTCAAGATCGGCGCGGCGGCGCCTCAGGGCGTGTCCGGTGACCCCGGGCAGCACGCGCCGAGCGCCTGCGGTTGCACGATCGGCGCGCATGAACAGCGCACCGCGTGCGGGTCACCTCGAACGGTCGCGACGGGTCTTCTCTTCCCGCGCCGCAGGCCGAGCCTAGCGACGGCAGCGTACACCGAACCGGCCGGCTCGTGCCAGTCTTCAACCGATAAGAACGTCGAGAATCGCTTCGAGCCTCGGTGATCCGATGCAATCATGGGCATGAACGCGCTGAGCGGCATCGCGCTCGTCGGCGTCACAGCCTCGAACCGGGTAGTCACTATCGAGCTCGGATTTAAGCCGTAGCAACGTTATGGCGAAAGAGACGCGCCGCATCGAGATCGAGGTCGGGAGCGACATCAACGAATGCACCCGTGAAGCGCAACCTCGGCGTGAGATCGCGCCAGTCGTCATGCGACGCGAACGGCGACGAGGCACCCGGCTAGCTCATAGCACAGCGCATCTTCGACATACCGCGAGACGAGTCCTGAAAGGTGCGTTGAAGAACGACCTATCCCCGTCGGCGATTCACACAGACGACGAACCCCGCGAGCAGAATCGCCGCCGGGCCGGGCGCCGGCACCTCGACCGTTCCGCTCAGCCGACCGACCAGCAGCGCCGTCGGGTTGAACGTGATGATGTTCGAGTTTCCGACGCTGAACGTGATCGTGTTGATCCCGGAGACGAACCCGTCGGAGATCGTGAAGTCGCCGAGCGCCGCGGCGCCGGCAACGAACACCGAGTCCCCGTCGTTGAGCTGGACGAACACGCCATCATCTGCCGCGGCCGCTCCCGAGATCACCGCCGTCGACGGATCGAACCCGGTGAGGTCGAAGGTCAGCGTCGCCGCGAAGCTCGACCCGGGCGGGTCGGAGATGTTGGTCGGGGTCGGCGCGATCCAGGCCGACCCGATCGGGGCCCCTGCGTAGCCCCCGACGGGGTCAACGACGATGAGGCCCGCAGAACTCGCGTAGTTCACCTCGGCCGAGTTGACCGCCAACGTCCCGCCCATCCCGTCCGAGCCGGTCCCGACCAAGCCGAGGATCGGTTCCGCGTGGGCAAGCGAACATACACCGGCGATCGCGGCCAGTGTGCAGGGACGAACGGGCTTGAAGCTGATTGGCATGGGCACTCCCTCTTGGGCGGTGGGATCTCACCTGACGTGCCTCGTCGCTCTCTGGTTCCAACCTACCCATATCCATTGAACGACGAAAGGGAAAACCCGGGTTCGGGGCGAGGAACCGAGTGATTCCTTATCGCCTCGTCGGGCCGAACTCAAGCACCTTGCCCTTTGAAGAAGGCCCCAACCCTCGACGAGCCCAGGGCGATCGTCGCGCGTGGTCGTTCAGAGACGGGTGCCACAGCTTGACCCGAAGGGCAAGCTGTGCTGTCCGAGGCGGCGGGGGTCATCGAACCGCTGTTACCGGGGGCGCATCCGGCAACGGACGACACGACTTGCGAGACAAGTCGTGGCACCCTTGGTTTATGGCTTAGGGTCTCGATCAAGCAGTGGCACCCGGCCGGGCACGCGTCCGGCGCCGGACGACACGACTTGCGAGACAAGTCGTGGCACCCCTGGTTTATGGCTTAGGGTCTCGATCAAGCAGTGGCACCCGGCGAGAGCGGCCAATCTCCTGACGAGCCTTCGGCTCGTGGACAAGGTCCGTCGGTTTTGCAGTCTCGTGTGCTGCGAACCAGTGGCAGCCTGCTCCGACGACGCCCTCTGCCTCTTTCAGAGCCGCGTTCGTGAGAACGCGGTCCCGGTGCCCAAGATGCACCGAACTACAAACCGCGAAGCGGACCACGTACGCCCAACCTCGGTCTTGTCCCGTCCGACGCCCGACCCGCGGCTTCGCTCCGCTCAGCCACGGATTCGGATGTCCGAGGGCGTCCGCCCGCACGGATGTCCAGTGAACTCCGCACGCCCGGACCGCGTTCTCACGAACGCGGCTCTGAAGGACGCGCTCCGAACGCGGGTTGCACCCTCGTCACGTCATGTCCAGGACAACGGGTGCCACAGCTTGACCCGAAGGGCAAGCTGTGCTAACCGAGGCGGCGGGGGTCATCGAACCATTGACGACCGGGCGCGCGTCCGGCGCCGGCTGCCACGACTTGCGAGACAAGTCGTGGCACCCTTGGTTCAGTGATCTGGCGTGGCGGTCAAGCAGTGGCACCCGGCGGGTTGCGCCATCGTCACGCCATGCCCAGGACAACGGGTGCCACAGCTTGACCCGAAGGGCAAGCTGTGCTGTCCGAGGCGGCGGGGGTCATCGAGTCATCGATGACCGGGCATGCATCCGGCAACGGAAGACACGATTTGCGAGACAAGTCGTGGCACCCTTGGTTCTGCGGTCTCGTGTGGCGTTCAAACAGTGGCACCTGGCGCGAGCCGCCTACCGGCTCAGGACGGGTATCGAACGGACGTTCAGCGCCCTCTCATGCCACCGAAACGGGCTCGGACCGCTCCCAGCATGGGTCAGGCGGATTGATCGAGTCACACGATGGGTTACCGCGAAAGTCGCCCTCTACAACACGAGAGTCATACTCAGGCAGTAAGCTTCATGCGAAATCGTCCGTGGCACCCTTGGCTTGTGGGCTGGTGTGGTGTCTAAAGAGTGGCACCAGTTTAGCGATCGATGACGGGCAGTTTGGCCGCGACAAGTTCCCGCCGAAGGTTTGATCGCCAGCGGTCTTCATCGGAGATGTCGATGTATACGACTCCGTCGAAGTCTGAGGGTGCTTCGACGCCCGGCTGCTTGAGAGCACATACCTTGTCAGGACCAAGATGGGAAATGAAGAAACCAAGCTCAAGAATAACATTCTGTCTCGCCCGTGGTGCAAGTGAATCTGCATCGAGACCACCAATATCATCGCCGGTGAGAAGCACGACAGCATATGTGACCAAGTCAGCCTCTCGAATAAACTTAGTGAGAACATGCTGCCCCATGTTCGGCTGTTCATGTAGGACGACGGGGTCCAAGGCTAGCTCTTTCAGGTAGTTTACAACTGTAGTCCTCGCCCCTTCGTCTCGGCCATGAACTACAAATACTCTATTTGGCACACGGCTGACCGAGCCCTCGTCATCAGGGTCGGCTTCGTCGGGGTCGCTGGCGGCGGTCGTCCCTCGGGAGGGGAATGCTGGCTGGAGGTTTTGGTCGACCGCGTTCGTTCTCGATACAAAGAATCGAGAAAACAAATCGTTCTCTGCTGTTACGGCGCCTGGGTGTTCGGCTGCGAATTTGAATATATTAATGGCACGGGCCTGTCGGTTGAGTCCGTGTTGTTGTTCGGCAGACAAGCCCGAGACTCCAGCCTCCGCGAGAAAATCATCTATCTCAGTATGGGATGACGTGCTGAGACTATTTTTGGCGGCGATGAGCAGGCGACGGGGGGTGACAGGAAGAGGCTGCGAAGGAAAATCGCATAGCGACCGCGGTCCAGTGGTAATTTGGTTCACGTGAAGGGTAGAGATTAGATCGCGGTCTTTAAATGCGAAATGATTTCGGTTGAACTCCCACTCGTCGATGTGGAGTTCGTCTCTCAGTGCCCATACGGTATGATTAACTAGTGGGTTAACGCCGGTGGTTTGCGTTAGTCGAAGAGTGATTTCGGAGCCGTTGTCGATCGATTCAATCCGGCAGACATAACAATGTTCGTCCGACCGCCCTTCGGTCATGAGTAGGCATGGCCAAGACTGGATGCACTCGATTGCCTGATTGGACAGGCTATTCAGTATCTCATAAATGTTGCTGTTGGTGTGTTCGAGAAAGCGGGTTCGGGGCAGCGAGAATCTGCCTTCGTACGAATCAGCTGCTTGTCCCGAAACGAGTAGGCTGTACATCGAGGGCGACTCCGAAAAAGTGTCGCTTAGCCTACCGCCTTCACCACCTTCGTCGCCGCATCATTCAAATCCGTCGCCGCCTGCAACGTCGGAAGCTCACCACTCGCCTGCTCAAGAATGTGGCGTCCTGCCTCAACGTTGTTGCCCTCGAGTCGCACCACTAACGGCACCTTGAACCCGACTTCCTTGGCCGCGTCGACGATGCCTCCGGCGATGCGTGAGCAGTCCATGATGCCGCCGAAGATGTTGACCAGGATGCCCTGAACGCCGGCGTCTTGGAGGATGATCTGGAAGGCCTTGGTCACCTGCTCGCGGGTCGCGCCGCCGCCCACGTCCAGGAAGTTGGCGGGGTCGCCGCCGTGGTGCTTGATGGTGTCCATCGTCGCCATCGCGAGGCCGGCGCCGTTGACGAGGCAGCCGATGTTGCCGTCGAGCTTGATGAAGTTCAGGCCGGCGGCCTCCGCTTCGACCTCAGCGGGGTCTTCCTCGGTCGGGTCGTGGAGGGCTTGCAGGTCCTTGTGGCGGAAGAGCCCGTTGCCGTCGAACTCGAACTTGGCGTCGATCGCGATGAGCTGGCCGTCGGGCATCCCGTCGCTGGGCGGGCAGATGACCAGCGGGTTGATCTCCGCCAGGGCGCAGTCTTTCTTCGAGTAGAGGGTCGACAGCGCCATGATGATCTTGGTGGCCTGCGAGATCTGCTTGCCCTTGAGGCCCATCTCGAAGGCGATGCGCCGCGCTTCGTTGGGCTGCATGCCCATGAGCGGGTGGATCGGGGACTTGATGATCTTGTCCGGGGTGTCCGCGGCGACCTGCTCGATCTCGACCCCGCCCTCGGAGCTGGCGATCAGCATGTTGCGCCGGGTATCGCGGTCGGTCGTGATCGCGAGGTAGAACTCAGCCGGGCGGTCGGGCTCGCCCAGGTGCTCGAGGCCGACCTGCTTGCGGGTGGCGATGTCGACGCCGGCCGCGACGAGCAGCTTCTTGACCTCCAGGCCCTCGGGCCCGGTCTGGGGGGAGACCATCTTATTGGCGAACATGAAGTTCGCGGCTTCGGCAGCCTCTTCCGGGGAGCGGGTGAGCTTCACGAAGCCCGCCTTGCCGCGACCGCCGGCGAAGACCTGGGCCTTGACGACCGCGAGATCGGTGCCGGCCTCGGAGGAGACCTTGGTGTAGGTCGCCGCGGCCTGGTCGGCGGACGTGATGACGTCGCCGGCGGGGACCGGGATGTTGAAGGAAGCAAGGAGGTCGCGGGCCTGGTGCTCGTGGATCTTCATCTTGGGCTCCGGAAGAGGGGTTTCGGAGCCCATGGTATCGGTCGGACGGGACCGGGGGCGGAGCGAGAACAGCCGGAGAGTTGGCCGATCCGGACACCCGCTCGGCCGGTGCGCGGCGCCCGAAGCCAGAAGCATTAGCGTTCGGGCGTCCATTCGACGCGGGCCGCGGCGATGGGCGTCGTGAATTTGTCGAACACGAATTCGGCCCCGACCGGCACCCGTGTGAGCGTGAAATCGAGCTCACGGAGGCGGGTCTCCGCCGTTCCGTCGTCGCGGTACAGGATGGTCCAAGCCCGTTCCGGCTCGTCGGACATGCGTTGTTTCAACGCGCTGACGTTGGGCGCGACGTGGGGGAAGTCGAACACCGGGCGTGTCGCAGGGTCGGAATAGGGCTCGACCGGCTGGCCCGCCGCGGCGTCGAGCGCCCCGGTCCAGAAGTCGAACGTGACCATGTCGTCGGGGGCGGTCTGGTGCACCTCGATCAGCTCGGTGACAAACGCCTGGGGCGATCGGGACTGGTACCCGGTTCGGTTGCGCGCGTAGCCGTACCACACGCCCTGGCCGATCGCGAGCGCCGCGACGCCGACGCCCATGCCGAAGCCGAGTTGCTTGCGGATCGGGAAATCTCGCAGAGCGGCGGCGAACCACGTGCCCCCGAGGATCGCGACGCCCGGGAGGACCGGGAGCAGGTATCGGTGCGTGCCGGTTGTGCTCAGGGTGTAGACGAGCGAGGTGAGCAGCCAGCCGAGGGCGGTGTACCACCCGAGCTGGAAACGGGGTCGGTCTTTGAGAAGCCACACGCCGGCGATGAGGGCGCAGATCGAACCGATGCCCGCTCCGTACGCGAGCGCTTCGAGGGCGCGGACGGAGCTGTTGGGGATGAACAAGCTCAGGTTGTTCGCCGATTCGCGGTACGCGTAGTGCCCGAGGGTCTCGGCGCCGACATCCGCCCTCATCGCTTCGCCCCAGAGCCACATCGTGACTCCGGACGCGATCGCGGCGAGCGGGAGCCCGCAGGCGAGCAGCGGGGGGACGAGCTTGGCTGGGAAAGGCCCGCCTGAGAACGCCCGGCGGATGAGCGTGACACTCAGAACCACGACGCCGACGAGCCCGGCGCCGTGGATCGCCAGTCCGACCACGTCGCGGTAGTCGCTGATCGCGTGCTCACCGGCGCGCGTGGTGAAGGTCAGCACGCCCGCCGCGACGATCGCGCCGGCGACCAGCGTCACGATCGTCGCCATCCGGCCCGGGCCGAATCCAGACGCGGCACGCAGCATGATCGCGATCGGGACCGCGCCCAGCGGGACGACCATGCCCGCCGGCCCCTTGGCCAGCGTGCCCATCGCCGCCGCGAGCACAACGCCGGCGAGGGCGAACGGAGCGACGCGTTTGTCGCGCTCGTATCGCGCCCACGCCGCCTGGGCCGCGGCGACGCCCAGCCCGGTGGCCGGGAGCAAGAGCACGTCGATCTCGCCGATCCGCGCCGCGCGCGCGGTGAGGATCCCGGTGGCTACGAACGCCGCCGACCAGAACGCGGCCGTCCTGGCAAGAACCTTCTCTTCGGCTTCGGACCTGTTCTGTTTGGTGTGCCCCGGGGCGAGCATGACCCGGGCGGCGAGGTAGGTCGCGAGGACACCCAACCACCCGGCCAGGGCGACCGCGAGCCTCAGATCGAACAGTTCGACCTCGGATCCGCGCATCGTCGCGATGGCTATCTGCACCCAGTAGAGGAGCGGGGGCTTGGCGAGGTAGGGTTCGCCGTGCAGGATCGGCGTCGCGAGCCCGGTCGTTTCCGACCGTTGCATTTCCTGGGCGACCACGAGCCGCGTGGACTCTTGCCAGTTGGTCAGACCGTGGTCGGTCAGCCCGGGCAGGTACGCGGCGGCGCACAGGGCGCTCAGAATGAGGAGATGGATCACCGCGATTCGCGACGCCGGCCGGGCGGTCATGGGGTCAGCCTAGTGAGGCCCTTATCGCGATGCGGGCGTGGGCGTCAGCGGGCATGGGCGCGGTCTCGGTACACTGTCGCGCCGGCCCGGGTGGGCCGGGGCCCCCCCTGAGGGGAGGCCGGGGGACGGCCGGTGGGGGATAACACCCGACGGCG
>JBCDIT010000018.1:0-69382 GCA_038748775.1 Planctomycetota bacterium | reverse complement strand
TGTCGCGGAGCCCCTTGAGGATCTCGACGGCCTGCTCGTTGTTCGGCGGGTCGACCGGGATCGACTGGAAGCGGCGGGCGAGGGCGGCGTCCTTCTCGATGTACTTGCGGTACTCATCGAAGGTGGTGGCTCCGATGCACTGGATCTCGCCTCGCGCGAGTGCGGGCTTGAGGACGTTCGACGCGTCGATCGCGCCCTCGGCGCCGCCGGCGCCGACGAGGGTGTGCAGCTCGTCGATGAAGAGGATGACGTTTTTGGCACGCCGGACCTCGTTCATGACCGCCTTGATGCGCTCTTCGAACTGGCCGCGGTACTTGGTGCCGGCAACCATCATCGCGAGGTCGAGGACGACCAGGCGGCGCTCGTGAAGGATCTCGGGGACGTCGCCAGCGATGATGCGCTGGGCCAGCCCCTCGACGATCGCAGTCTTGCCGACGCCGGCTTCACCCAGCAGCACCGGGTTGTTCTTGGTGCGCCGGCAGAGAACGGTGACGACGCGCTCGATCTCCTTGGCCCTGCCGATGACCGGGTCGAGGTCGGACTCCTTGGCGAGCTCGGTGAGGTCGCGGCCGAAGCTGTCGAGGGCCGGGGTCTGGCTCTTGCGGTTGCGGCGGCCCTCGCTCGATGAGCTCGAACTCGGGTTGCCGGCGATCGCGGCCTCTCCACCCTCTCCGCCTTCGGCACCCGCGCCGAGGAGGTTGAGCACCTCCTCACGGACTTCCTCGAGCTTGAGCGTCAGGTTCATGAGCACTTGGGCGGCGACGCCGTCGTGCTCACGGAGCAACCCGAGAAGAAGGTGCTCGGTGCCCACGTAATTGTGGTTGAGGTTCCGAGCCTCTTCGATGGCGTACTCGATAACCTTCTTGGCCCGAGGGGTTTGGGGCAGCTTGCCCATCGTGACCATTTCGGGGCCGTGACGGACCAGCTTCTCGACCTCGAGGCGGACCTTCCGGAGGTCGACATCGAGATTCTTGAGGACGTTGGCGCCGACGCCCGAACCCTCTTTGACCAGACCGAGCAGGATGTGCTCGGTGCCGATGTACTCGTGGTTGAACCGCTGGGCTTCCTGGTTGGCCAGGGCCATGACCTTGCGGGCCCGATCGGTGAATCGCTCGAACATGTTGCCTCCGTAGGCGAGGGCTCTAGCGGGCCCCAGCATGGGACACGCCTTGCACCCGGTATCGGATCGTGGGCCTTCGCCCTTGCGACCCATTGGTTGCAGTCGTACTGCAGCGAGCGTGCCAGATCCACGCTGGTATCCGACCTGTATGGTACGGATCTGAGCCCGGTTCGATTCGGGAACGGCCGTGTTTCAAGGCTCGGAACAGCCGGATCGGTTGCAAACCCTGTCGAAGTGGCAGGGTGCGTTGCGTTGGGATTATCCGTTGGTGAGGTTTGGGTCGGCCACTACCCGGATTGGGAGGATGACCTCATCAACCGAACCGCTGACTTCATCCCTGATCACCACTTTAAGGTGATACGACCCCACAGTGAGGGTGCTTGGTAGGGTGACGGTGTCGACCATAAAGAAGTCGCGGACGCGGCTTCGCGCGGTGTAGGTGCTTACTTCGGCGGGCCTTCTCCATGCGAGCAGTCCGTCGGCGTCGTGGTAGAGCAGCAGCTCTTGGCTGATCTCGACGCGGTACTCGGCGGGTTCGAGCCCTGCTGAACCGGGTTTGGGTTCGGTCATCGGAGCGCCGTCGGCGTCGAGCGGCGTGACGCGGAAGCCGTCGGATTCGGTGTAGACGATGAAGCGGTGGGGACGACCGGCGAGGAACGCCTTTGCCTGCAAAGGGTTGAAGCGCCCGAAGCCCTCAACGCGCGTGCAGAGTTCGGTACGCGTGATTCGGATCGGCCTTGTGTTGGCGAGGGCGTCGGACGCTTTCGCGATCGCGTCGGGCGTGGTGTCGGGGTTGTTGGTGAGCTCACGGAGGAGGCTGCGCAGGTGTTGTGCAACCGCTTGTTCGTGGGGTGGAAGCAGCGCGAGGTCTGGGTCGAGCCACGGGCCGAGTCCATCGGCGTCGAGGGTGTCGAGGGCGGCGAGGAGCGCGAGTTCTGAGGCGTGGTCGGCTTGGGCTTCGCCGCGTTCGCGGAGGAGGACGGCGAGCTTGGCGGCGGTGGTGGTGATGCGTTCGTCGAGTGATGGTGGGGGAGGCGGGGGTTGTTCAGCGTCAGAATCGGCTTCGGCTTCGAGCGTAGATGTTGATTCTGTAGGAGTTTGTGATTCGATTTTGTCGTCAGCGGAGTCGATGGCGACCTGCATTGCTTCAGGCTGGGGGGCTGGGGTCTCGAGGACGCCTTCGCTGAAGAGCTGGTCAAGGGCGGCGGCGGACGCGGCCGCGAGTTCGTCGAGTTCGTCCGTGGCCGGCTGGGTCGTTTGCTCGTCCTCGGGCGTTGGCCGGAGGGTTTCGAGGCCGGCGAGGGGCGCGTTGGGTGTGGGGGCGCAGGCGGCGAGGGCAAGGCCGGCGGCGAGGATGACGTAGAGCGGTCGAGTTTTGTTCATGATCGGCGACATCCTGTCGCGAAGCGTGGTCGCTTGGCGTGAACGGCGCTCCGCGCCGCAGGGGTGTATCGGTGAGGCCAGCGAGCCGGCTGGAGATTGGACCCCTGTGTACGCGTTTGGAACCCGGAGGCGGGTTCAGGGGCAACCGTTGAGGAAGCTGACGATGAACGCGTCGAGGTCGGAGAGGTCGACGATGCCGACCGGGTCGACGAGGTCGGCGATGGGGTCGCCGGCCAGGAACGCGACGATGAAGGCGTCGAGGTCGCTGAGGTCGGTGATCCCGAACGGGGGTACGAGGTCGGCCGGGCAGCACGTTGCGTTGGCGGGGGTTGATAGCGCGTCTGCGGGGTCGGCGCACACGTCGGATTCGTCGGTGTCGAAGAAGGTGTCAAGGTCGCGGTCGATGCCCAGCCTCCGGGCGGCGGCCGGGGTGACGGCGGTGACGACGATCGGGGCGTCCGGTGTCGCGAGCGCCCTGAGCTGATCGGTGGTGAACGACTCGGCGGCGCGGTCGGACTGCCAGGCGGGTCCTTCGAAGAGGTAGCCCCGGAGTTCGGCGTTGACGTCGCCCTTGGCGATGAGCTCGAGATCGGTCGAGGCCGTCGCGATCTGGACGAGCTGGTCGAAGAGCTGGTCGTCGGGGGTGGGGGTGATGGCGCCGATGAGGGTGACCTGTGTGCCGACGCCGGCGTGGGTGTCGCGACCTTCGGGTCCGAGCGGTTCGAAGAAGCTGTTCATCGAGCCTTGAGGAAGGTTGCCCCCGGCGAAGGCGAGCATGAACGCGGTCATGTCGGCGAGGGCTTGGACGCTGTTGAGCGAGAAGGCGGGCTCACCGACGAAGCGTTCGATCGAATCGATCGATCCGTCGTGGGCGTAGCCGGAGCCTCGGGTGTTGACGAGTTTGGTGAGGTTGAAGCCGGTCTTCTCGTGCAGGTTGCGGAGCTGTGGGATCTTCATCGAGACGTTGGAGAACCCGTCGATCGAGTTGATGCCCAGGTGGCGTTCGCCCATCGGTCCGGGGGGGAGGGGCTGGAGACCGGCGAAGGTGATCATCCCGTCGGGGCCCGATCCGGTGTCGAGCGTGTGGCAGGTGACACACTGGATGCCGGCGTCGAGTCCTTGTGTGCGGTAGGCACCCAGGGCGCGCACGGCGTTCCCGTCGGGCAGGGGTTGGCCGGCGGGTGCGAAGCGCCCGATGGTGTAGTGGCCTTCGAGGTCGAGGCTGGTGGGGAGGGTGTTGTCGAGGTTGCGGTTGGGATTGGGCGCGAAGTGCAGAGACGCGAGCATGTCCTCGAACGCCTGCATTTCTTGGGCGGCTAGCGGCTGGTCGTCTCCGAGGATCGAAAGGAATGCGCCGTTGAAGGCCTCGATGCCTTCGCGATCTCCCCGCCAGTGGTGGGGTTCTTTGCCGATGATGTCAACAAGGGTTTGCGTTGTCATCGGGCCCTTCATGGGGTGCCAGTCGCGGCAGTTTCCGCCCAGGATCTCATCGATGCAGTTCTGGTTGAAGGTCTTCATTTCGCCGGCGGGGTCGCCTAGGTCCCAGGGCAGCCCGTCGGTGCGACCGTCGACGTGGCACGAGGCGCAGGAGACGTGGCCGGTTCCGCTGGTGAGGTGGGTGTCGTAGAGGAACGGTCGTCCGTTCTTGATGGCTTGGGGTGTGGGGTCGAAGAAGGGCGTGGTGTTGATTGCTGTTTCGGAGGCGGTGTCGATGGTGGTGATCGAGGCGTCGAACTTGTTGAGGACGTAGAGGCGGCCGGCTGACTCGTTGAGCGCAAGGCCGGTGGGGCCCTGACCGACTTCGATCGTGTCTGAGAGTCCGGCGCGGGCGCCGGTCGGGTCGATGACGACGATGTTGTTGGATCCCATGCCTGCGACATAGGCAAGGTCGTTGGACGCGACGACGACGGCGCGGGGGTCGCCGATGGATTTGTCGCGTTCGGACTGCTCGATGGGCACGAACGGGACGTCGTCGGTGTAGTGGGGGAGCAGATGCGGGTTGAGGTCGGTGACCGATGCGTCCGAGCCCGGCGTGAAGATGCCGACGTTCACGCGGAGGAAGCGCGAGTTGAGGATGGGCTCGAAGCGGACCTCGTTGATAGCGTCGGTGCCGACGGTGAAGACCTCGCCGGTAACCGGGTGGACCCCGATCGCCATGTTGAGGTTGTTGATGTCGCTGGCGTAGCTGACAGAGAGTGTGTCGGTGTCGATGGTGGCGACGTCGTGGTCGACGAGGGTCCACCCTTGGAGGCGACCGGACGCGAAGGCCTGGGGCCCCGAGATGAGGTTGGTCCAATCGGTTCCGTTGTCGTCGCGCCACGCGCCGCCTTGGTCTTGCTTGACGATGAGGCTGACGCGGATGGGTGCTTGCTGGCCTATGAGTTCGGGGTTGAGCGGAGGATGGAACTCGGCGCCGTTGTTGGGCGGGGGGTTTTGACCTCCGTAGGGGCCTAGGAAGCTGCCGACGACGTTGGGTGGGAAGCCGATGGTGGACTGATCGACGGCGCCGCCTCCGAGGACGGTGGTGCGGTTGCCCCCTTCGAAGATCGCGACGTGGACGGACTGGCCATCGGGGCTCACGGCGAGGGCGCGGGGATCTTCGGCGACAAGGTCGATCGTGCTGATGGGCGATGACGTGTCGGTGAGGTCGAAGACCTGGACGGTGTTGTCTTGCGCATTGGAGACGAACGAGCGCCTGGGGGTTCCGGCGAATACGACGTCGGCGGGTTCGTCGTCGGTCGCGATGGTGTCGGTGACGAAACCGGAGTTGAGATCGATGACCGAGACGGTGTCGGAGACATGGTTGACGACCCATGCCTCGGTGTTGGTCCGCGCTCGCACCGAGACGGGCGCGAGGCCGACGGGGATCGACTCGACGTGGCGGGGAAGCCCGCTCGAGACGTCGAATACTTCGAGTTTGGCATCGGCGGTGTTGACCGCGAGCAGGGTCTGGCCGTCGGGCGTCAGGTCGATCGGGTGGACGTGGGGGACTTCCCAGTTGGTGTGGGCGGTGTCGGGGACGGCGCTGGTCGAGGGCGACAACGCAACGGGGATCGAGAGCGCGTGGTCGACTCGGAAAGGCGTCTGTTTCACCGGGCCGTGGGCGAAGGTCACGGCGACGAGGCACCCGCCGGCGAGGGCGCCGAGGGCTGCGACGTAGGTTGTTTCAGCTTTCACGGTGGTCCCCTTGAACAGCCGTCCGGGTGGCGGCTTGCCCAGGGTACCAAAGGAGGTTCTGGTCTCCAATAGGCGATCCGCGGGTCTGGGTGTGGATCGCGTGGTATCGACGCGTGTAAATGAAATGAGCGGGCCCGTTCGGGCCCGCTCGTCGGTGGATTGGGTTGTCGTGTTGGGTCTACGGGCAGCCGGCGATAAAGGCGGCGATGAAGGCATCGATGTCGGCGAGGTCGATGATGCCGGTCGGCAAGGCGATGTCGGCTGCGGGGTCGGCGGCGAGGAAGAGGGGTATGAAGGCGTCAACGTCGTCGAGGTCGGTGATGCCGAAGGGGGGCGCGAGGTCGGCGACGCTGCACGCCGGGTCATCGAGCGTTGCTGTGGCGACGAGTGACAGATTGCCACCGAGGTCAATCGAGAGGGAGCCGTCGACTTCAGGCAGACTGATTCGCACAGGGATTAGGGTCGTCAGCGTGAGGAGCCCCGCATCGTGCACAAGTGTCCCGGTTACGGCCGAGGCGGTTTGGCCGTCTTGATCGAGATCGGTTGTTCCGTTCCCGCTGCCCGTAAAGAGCACGTTATAGCTATATGTAATATCACCGGAGACGTCGGTGTTGAGGCTCGGGAACGCAAATACTCCGCCGTTCACGTCGACCGGGCCGGCGTTGACCACACTTCCGTACGCCGCCATCACCGTAGAAAAGCCAACGCTCCCGCTGCCGGCGCCTGGGTTAAAAACAACATCGACGTTGAGGTCGTCGTCGGTCGACAACGCATGGTCATCCCATCGGATTTGTGTGGGTTGGGTCGGATCAGTGACGACGGCCTCGATAAAGCCACTGACTTCTACCCCTGATTGGTTCGACGCGGAGAAGTTCCCGACCGTCAGTGTCACCGTCGGTTGGTAGAACGACCGCGATGGGTCAACGGTGAACGTCACGGGCTGGGATGCTTGTGTAGCGGTACAGATAGTGGCCGCGAGCAGGAACGATGATCGCATGTCTACTCTCCGTTCTAGCAGAGATTGGGTTCGGCGAGATTAAAGAACGTAGCCGAAGTGTATAAAGCGGTCAACACAGACTACGACGGATTCAAGACTTTCCATGGTCTATGCGGAGTGTCATTCAGTCGTGTACCAACGTGTTGAGACCCGTCTACATGGGGAGCAACCGAGACCTGAAAAGCAAGCCCCTTGATAACGATCGATGAACCATGGTCCAACTCGTTACCGGACGAGAACCGTGGAGCTTAGAGCGGGAGTGCCGACGTGTCCCTTCACGGACACCCGGCGGTGAATGCGGCGATAAATGCGTCGACGTCGCTAAGGTCGAGGAAGCCGAAGGGGGCGGCGATGTCGGCGATGGTGTCGCTGGCGAGGTAGCCGGCGATGAAGGCGTCGGTGTCGCTGAGGTCGAGGAAGCCGAAGGGCACGGAGATGTCGGCGAGGTTGCAGCCGGAGGCGCTGACGACGGTGAAGTCGCCTGGGTTGACGTTGAAGAACGGGTTGGTGACGCCCATGACCATGACGCGGGCGTCGTTCGTGTCGATGCCCGGGGGGACATCGACGGTGGCGTTGCCGTCGTTGGGGGTCGACTCGGTCAGCGTGATCGGGAAGGTCTGGCCGCCGTCGGTTGAGAGCAGGACCTTGACGTTGGATTCGTTGACCGGGCTGTTCTGGGTGCCGGCTCGGTTCCAACTGACGTTGATGGTGTCGGTGAAGTTGGCGCCTCCGTTTGGCTGGGTAACGGTGAAGGGGCCAGCGTTCGTGGTGAACTGAATGTTGACGTCGTCGAAGGCGGTTGCGCCCCCGCCCGGGAAGTTATCGCGGACTGTGACGCCGAATTCGGCGTTGCGGTTCACGGTCGGGAGCTTCTCGTTGTTGGTGGGGGCGTTGTTCACGACGCGGAAGAGTTCTGGGAAGTAGCGCGTCGGGCTCGTGTTCACGTCGAACGAGCGGAAGAGGGGGCTCTGCCCGTTGTCCGACGCGGCCAGCGAGCGGGCGGGACCGAGGTCGAACTGTTCCCAGGCGTAGGTGAGCGCGTCGGTCGGGCCGTCGTCGCTCGCGGTGGCGGTGAGGGCGAAGGGCGTTTGGGTCGGGAGGACGAGGCTTGGCCCCGCTTCGACCGAAGGGGTGGCGTTGCCCGGGCTGGTGATGACCGGGCAGGTGTTGTTCAGGATGAACGAACGCATCTGGAGGATGCTGCCGCCGTGGAAGACGGGGTCTGAGTTGCCCTGCGTGTTGTCGGCGCCGCAGATGCCGGCGTAGCCCATGATGGTGGTCGCGGAGCCGGGTTCCCAGGCGGTCGAGCCGGTGCGGTTGCCCCCGGTGCATGCACCGTTGACGCCGTTGAAGGTGTGGGTGCCGGCGAACTGGTGTCCGAGTTCGTGGGCGAAGTAATCGACGTAAAAGGGGTCGCCGGTGGGGGGGGTGAGCCCGGTGTAGCCGCGACCTTTGCTCGAACTGCAGACGACGCCGAGGCTGGCGAAGCCGCCTCCGCCGGTGTCGACGAGGTGGCCGACGTCGTAGTTGCTTGAGCCGATGGTCTGATCGATAAAGTTGTCGACGGCGGAGAGCGAGACGGATGAGAATGGGTCGTTGGTGGTGAAGACGAGCAGGTCGTTGTTGGGCACGAGCTCGAAGCGAACGCCCAGGTCGCTCTCGTAAATCCCGGTGATGCGGTTCACGGCCTCAACGATTCCGGCCAGGGCGCCCGCGACGGTGCCCCCGAAGAACGCGGAGTATTCGTTGGTGGTGGTGACGGCGAGGCGGTAGGTGCGGAGGACGACGTCGCTTTCGGTGGCGGCTGTCGGGTCGATGTCGACCTTGAGGTCGGCGACGTCTTCGTCGGTGACTCCGCAACTGAAGGGCGGGGCGTCGGTGAGGTCATTGCGCCAGTAGCTGGCGTGGGCTTCGTCGTTGCCGATGACGAGCGGGTCGATGTACCAGGTGCCCTTGGACGACGCGGTGGCGGTTTGGCGAACCTGGGCGCGGACGCCGTGGGGAGTGATCGAGAGGCGGGCGGTGATGGTCGGATCATCGGCGTTGGTGGCGATGTAGGTGCGGATCTCGGGGAAGCGTTGTGCGAGGGCGGGGGCCATGACCGGGGCGTCGGTGACTTCGAAGGTCGCCATCGAACCATCGGGCATCGGGAGGGCGACGGTGGGCTTGTCGACCCCGAGGCGGGCCTGGGCGGCGGTCGGCGCGGCGCTGAGGTGAGCGCGGAGTTCGTTGGTGTTGAAGGTGACGGCGCGGTATTTGGCGGGCCGGACGATCTGTCCGCCTTCACCGAACTGAGCGGTATCGAAGGTGGCGTCGGCGTTGGCGTTGATGTCGCGGCTGAACGTTGGGTTCGCTTGGGCGAGACCGGCGGTGAAAGCGATGGACAGCGTTGCGGCGAACGCAGCGTTGGAACGGCGCGGCATGTGAGACTCCTCTATCCCCTGGAGAAGGTGTGAATTCGGAGCGTACCAGAGGGTGGATCGAGAGCCAAGCGGGATGTTCTGGGTGGTGAAGCTGGGGGTTTGGAATGGGTGGTTTTCGGTCGATTGATGGAGCACTTGGTCGGAAGGCACAGCATTTCTTCACTCCGGAAGCCTCGCTCTGTGGCCCCCATTGCCTTGGAGAACGGATTGGCGGAAACTGGGCAAGCGTCGAAGGAACTGGTTATGAACGACAGGTCGGTGCCGCGACAACATGTTGTTTCGTCACGCCCTGGATCGCGCCGACGCGTTCAAGATCGGGTGATCGGGATCGTTGGAAGCGATTTGGGCAGACCTGATCACGCCGACAACTTGACGCTACGGATGGGGAGTTTGATTTCGCCCTATCGACGGGATGGGGTGGTTGCCAGCCCGGCGGCCATGCGGAGCGCGACGCGTTCGATGGTTCGATCGGCGTTGCCCAGGCCGGACTTGCAGCGCCGGTCGGCGTCGACGGCATCGTCGAGCATGTCGAGGGTCTGGTATCCGCCCAGCTTTCGCGTGGCGGCGCTGACCGAGCGGGCGGCTTGGTCGTCGTTCCAGAGGCCGAGGGCTTTCTTGAGGGGGAAGCCCGAAACGCCGGTGGCCGCGGCGTGGACGCCGACGGCGAACTGGGCGGCGGACATGACAAGGGCGACGCCTGTTTGGCTGGGGGCGTTGTCGATGATGTCGCGTGTGGTGTGGAGCGCGAGCTCGGGGTCGCCGGCGGCGATGGCCGACTTGATGCGCATCCAGTAGTCCTCGCGGTGGAAGCCCTCACCGGCGAGTTCGTAGATCAGCTCGGCGGTGATGATTGGCTTAGCGCTGTCGATCGCGCACGCGGCGGTCGCGAGCTTGGCGATCTCCATCGTGAGGCGTCCGAGGTCTGTCCCGACACGGGCGACGAGCAGTTCGGCGGCGTCGCGGTCGATGCCGACCTGCTCGGCTTTGGCGAGGTCTTCGAGCTTGGTGACCGCCTGGGGTACGGAGAGGGCGTTGCACTCTCGGATGACGCCGCCTGGGTTTTCGGCGATGAGCTTGACGAGCTTGGGGGCATTAAGGCCCGAGGCCCGGAAGACGAGGGTGGCGCCCTCGGAGGGGGCCTCGCAATAGCGCTCGATGGGAGGGCGGTGGTCCACGATCAGGAAGCGGTCGGCGTCGTCAACAACGATGAGCTTGTGACCGGACATGAGGCCGAACGAGCGGCACTCGTCGAGGACCTCGGCGGGGGTTGCCGTCGCTCCGTCGAAGCGGAAGGGCTCGATATCGCCGTGGGCGGCCTCGAGGGTCTTCTTGATCTCGGAGAGGCGTTCGTGCTGGAGGCCTAGGTCTTGGCCTAGGAGCAGGGCGAGGGTGGTGGTGGCGGTAATGTCGCCGGTGGATTTGGAGGCGGGGGCCTTTCGAGCCATCGGCGGAGCGTAGCCGGGCGGTGCGTTCGGTGCTCTGCGTCCGGGCTGTCAGAACTTGTCCACGATCGGCGGCGTGCGGCGCCCTCGATCTCGTGGTAACGCTACGGGCCGACCCGGCGTAGGGCGGTCCGCTCATCACGAGCCTCCTGGCGGGCTTCTCCTGATCGAGCCGCCGGATCCGATCGAGCTTGCCCCCGAGGCCGCCGGCTTCCGCACCAGGAGCTGTCGGCCCGCCCTTACCTCATTTTGAATCAGCGGTGCTACGCCCTTTTCGTGAGGAAGTGCTTGCGGGGCATTCGCTGCCGTGCGAGACTTACCTGCGAACTGATGGGTACGGGTTCGCGGAGGATGTGGGGATGCGAGTTCTGTTGTGGGTGATGGGTGCCGGTCTGGGGTATTCGTGTGGGTTGGCGTCTGGCCAGTTCGAGTCGCGTGTGCTCGGGCTCGAGGGGGCACGGGTCCTGGGGGATCCGGCGGGGGCGCGGTACGGCTCCATCCTGGTTGACTCGTTCAACGATCAGGGCGTCGCGGTGTTCTCGGATGATTTGCATGTGCACCGGTACCGCCCGGGTGATGGGACGTTTCCGGCGGCGAGAGTAGGCGATTTGATCCCGGGGGGGACGGGTGCGCAGCCCTGGATAATCGTGTCCGTGGACCGGGCGCAGGTCTCGGATTCGGGCCTGCTCGTCTATGAGGCGAGCTTCGTCGCGGATCCGTTCAGCGAGGGGATCGTGGTCGATGACGGGGTCGGGGCGTCATTGCTCGTGAGCCAGAACCTGTGCTCGGGTGTGCAGACGCTGCGCTCCAGCTCGGCGGCGAGGGCGTTGGGTCGCAGCGTGACTGACGATGGACGGGTTGGCTTCATCTGTTCCGATCCCGAGGGGTCATTCTTGAGCCTCGCCCAAGCATCGGGTGTGACGGACGTGTACCGCGAGCGTGCCCAAGCGCCCGGACTCGAAGATGGGGTGCTGATCAGTCAGCTGACAAACTCGGCGATGAACAACCGGGCGCAGTTTGTGACGCTGGCTTCGCTCACGGGTGAAGGGGTGAACAGCTCGAACGACCTGGCGATCTACCGGTCGGGTCCGAGCGGCGAGGGGTACTCGCTGATCGGGCGCGAGGGCGGGCCGATCCCCGGTTTGCCCGACGGCGTGCGGTTCGGGCCGATCGATGGACTTCCGGCGATCAACGATGCGGGCGACCTCGCGGTCTACGTCAACATCTCGGGTGTGAACTCTCTTCTGCGCATCGATAGCGACGGGCTGGTCTCGATTGAGCTGGAATCTGGGCAGCCCCTTCCGCGGTTTCCTGACCTCGTGTTTCAGAGCGGTGGTCGGCCGCAGTTGGCCGCCGACGGAACGCTGGTCACCAGGGTCGTCGGGAACGCGCCGGGGGTTGGGACTGACATCTTGTACGCCCTGCACCCGACGAGGGGTGCGACGGTGATCGCGGCGGAGGGGTGGCCCGCCCCGGGTGTGCCGGGTGGCACGATCACGGCGATCGAAGACTTCGATCTTGACGTCTCGGAAGCGGGTCGCGTCGCGTTCCTCGCGAGCGCGGCGGTCGACGGCGGGTCGGTGATTGGGTTGTTCTCGTATGACCCGCTTTCGGGCTCGCGGTTGGTGGGGTTGGTGGGGGATGCGGTCGACGTGAGCACCGTTCTGGGCGGTCCCTCTGACCTGCGACCGATCGGGGGATACAGCCGGCGCCCGTTCATCAACAACTCGGGCGAGATCGTCATCGCGGCGACCTTCGGTGGTATCGAGAATCTGCGCACTGTCTTGTTGTACGAGCCCGATGGGTGCGGGATCGCGGACGTGGCCGAGCCGTTCGGGATGCTCGACATGTTTGATATCGATCGGTTCGTCGATGGCTTCTTGGGGGGTACGGCCGATCTGGCGCGGCCGTTCGCGACGATCGATCTCTCGGATTTGGACGCGTTCCTGGAGTCGTTCCTGGCGGGTTGCCTGTGAACGGGCGAAGTCATGGATTCCCCTCGAGAGGGGCTTCCCGGCCCGAACTGGCCAGGAGTTGAAGCTACAACACAACACTCAGATGCGCAACTCGCCCACGCGCGAAACTGCGCTGCGAAACGAGTCGGTGCCCTCTAGTTCGGTCGTGCGTGTTCGTACAGGCCGCGCAGCTCGGTTTCGGTTAGAGCACGCGGCCAGAGGATCAGTTCATCGAGGTTGCCGCCCATTGGGATGCCCTCGGTTTCGCCGGCGGGCGGGAGCGTCGCGCTGACCACCGCTGGACCGACGCGCGAAGCTATACCTGCGCCGCTGGGTCCGGGTGTGCTCAACCGGGCGTGGCTCTCCGAACTCTCATTCGAGCGCAGCGTGCATCGAGCAGTAGGACCAGAACGCTCTCGCGGCGGTCTGATCTTGGAGAAATGCGTCGAGCTGCGCGAACCCGTCGTCGTCGAGTTCGCCGGTGACGTAGGCGGAAGCGAGAGTGAGCGGGGCTTCGGTTCGCTGGTCGGTGTTCTGGTCTGCATCCGCGGCATCGGCGATGGCGTCGAACGATGCCTCGCTGAGCAGTCGACGCTCGCGGACCGCGGTCTTCCGGGCGGCCTTGGCCTGGATTTTGGCGCTCGCGGTCGACCAGGCCTCAGAGTTGGTCCCGGGCTCGAACTCGTCGGCCTTTCGCCACAGGGCGATGTTGGTTCGTTGGAGGCACTCGTCGGAGGTCTTTGAGAGATACAGGCTCGGGACGGGCGTGTCTCTTGATCTCAGGCCAGCGCGAGCCGATGCTCTGCCCATGACCGACCGCGCCGCCCAAGACACTGGCTCGACACACGTTCTGCTCGTCAAGTGCCCGGACGCCACCGGGGTGGTCGCCGCCGTGTCGGGCGTGCTGGCCGACCTGGGCCTGAACATCTTCGACGCCGATCAACACGCCGACCCCGATGTCAGGCGTTTCTTCATGCGGGTCGGGTTTACCGCCTCCGATGACCGGCGCGAGGCGGTCGAGGCGGGTATCCGGGGGCTGGAGGATCGGCTCGGGCTTTCGTGGTCGCTCCGTTGGGCGGGGGTGCCGACGCGGGTCGCGATCCTGTCGGGTCCCCAGACCCACTGCCTGTCCGACCTGCTCTGGCGTGCCTCGGACAAGCTCGGGGGCGGGGAGTTGCGGTGCGAGGTGACCGGGGTGATCTCGAACCACACTACCGGCGAGGGTCTGGCCCAGGGCTTCGGCGTGCCTTTCGCCCATGTTCCTTTAAAGGGCGATAATCAGGCTTCGCGCGAAGAGCAAGAGTCGGCGGTGCTCGACGAGTTGGCGAGACAAGCCCCTGACCTTGTCGTGCTGGCCCGCTACATGAGGGTGCTCAGCCCGAGGGCGGTGGGGGCGTACACCGATGGGCACGGCAGCCGCATCATCAATATCCACCACAGCTTCCTGCCCGCGTTCGCCGGGGCCAGGCCTTACCACCGCGCGTTCGAGCGTGGCGTGAAGCTGATCGGGGCGACGGCGCATTACGTCACTGATGATTTGGACGAGGGCCCCATCATCGCCCAGCAGACTCGCGAGGTGAGCCATCGGGACACCGTCGCCGATCTGGTCCGCAAGGGACGGGACCTCGAGCGGGTTGTGTTGGCCGAGGCGGTGAGATTGCACCTCGAAGGGCGCGTGATGGTCGAGGGGCGCCGGACGGTGGTGTTTTCCTAGAGCAACGATGTTCGTTTCGTAGCGTTCAATTGGGATTCTGGTTCGCTTGTTCTCAGGCGACGAACAACGAGCCCGCAGCGCGAGCAAGGGATCTCCTCCTCCTTCGTTTCTCTGGTCCCTTCGTTTCTCGTGCGCAAACGAGCAACGAAGGGCCTTGAGGCCAGGAAGAACGCTCCGCTCGGGAGGGCCCTTGCTCGCGCTGCGGGCTCGTTGATATCGGGATGCGCTCAGACTCGTTACGTCACCCGCTACGAGTTCACTTCGGCTGCTCTAAAGCAGCTCTTCGCGCTCCGTACCGCCCTTCGGGCGCACGCTCGCTCTGGTACGGCCGCGCCGGAGCGAATCCGGCGGGCCTGATCGGGCACCTTCCGCTCCGCCGAAAGAGAAGCCTCTCGCCTTGCCCGATCGGGGTCGGTGTCGGAAAACAACCTTTGGATTCGTGGTCGGACCTTGTACGCTCCGTGCAAGGAGCCACCGAATGTCGAAGGCCATGTACGCCGTAGCGCTTCTCGCGATCTCTGCATCCACGGCCTTGGCCCAGATGGGGCTGTTCGATAGCCGCAACGCGTTTCTCGGTCCGAGCACCGCGGCGACGATTTGGCCGACCGCGTCGGCGACGGGGGCGACGTCGATCGCGTTCGAGCGCTTCACCGTCACCGGCCTCGCGGGTACGAACGGGCTTGTGTTCGATGAGTGGACGCCGCGTTTGACGGGTCTTGAACTCGCGGTCAGCGGTCCGGAGAACCTGAGGTTCGACTTCGCCGAGCCGCTGACGGGCTTCGGTATCGAGTTTGTCGAGCCGGAGTTGGACGACAACGTCAACGCCCCGTTCGTTGACTCGACGTTCCGTGTGGACTTGTACGACGGGGAGACGCTGCTCGACTCGGCGGAGATCACCAGGCCCAACGACGAAGCGGCGTTCATCGGCGTGACGTGTCCGGCGCCGTTCGATCGGGTCGAGATCATCGAGACGGTTGGCGGTACTGAGAACGAGTTCTTCGGTCGGGTCTACCTCATCCCGGTCGAGTTCTGCGCTGCCGACCTCACGGCGCCGTTCGGCGTGCTCGACCTCGATGACGTCGACGCGTTTATCGCCGCCTTCCTTTCGGGCGACCTTGCTGCGGATCTTGCTCCTCCGTTTGGCGTTATTGATCTGAGCTGCGTGAACCGCTTCATTACGACGTACCTGAGCGGGTGTCCCTGAGCGAGAAGCGGGCTTTCGCGGAGTTGTCGCTCGCTCAATGAAACAAGGCCGTCAGCCTCTGCGAGACAGAGGGTGACGGCCTTGTTGGTTGCGGGAGCTTTGCTGCGACGTCAGGCGAGATCGAACCGATCCGCATCCATCACCTTGGCCCACGCCGCGACGAAATCGTTGACGAACTTCTCCTTCGCGTCGTCGCACGCGTACACCTCGGCCAGGGCCCGAAGCTGCGAGTTGGAGCCGAAGACGAGGTCGACCGAAGAGCCCATCCAGCGGACGGCGCCGTTGTCGCCGCTCACGCCCTCATAGAAGTGCTCGCACCTCGGTGAGACGCGCCATTGCAGGCCCATGTCGAGCAGGTGTACGAAGAAATCGTTGCTCAGCGACTCGGGGTTGTCGGTGAAGACGCCCAGGTTCGAGCCGCCGGTGTTGGTATTCAGCACGCGGAGCCCGCCGATGAGCACCGTCATCTCCGGGGCGTTCAGGTCGAGCAGGTTCGCGCGATCGAGCAGCAACTCTTCTGCCGGACGCTTGTGCGCCGGGTTGAGGAAGTTGCGGAAGCCATCGGCGGTCGGTTCGAGGATGCCGAACGACTCGACGTCGGTCGCATCCTGCGTCGCGTCGGTGCGGCCCGGGGTGAACGGGACGGTGACGCTCACGCCGGCCTTCTTGGCCGCTTCTTCGATCGCGGCGCAGCCACCCAATACCACGACATCGGCGAACGACACTTTCTTCGAGCCGCTCAGCGACGCGTTAAACTCGGTTTGAACCTTCTCAAGGAGCGCGATAGCCTTGGCCAACTGCTCGGGGTCGTTGACCTCCCAGTTCCGTTGAGGGTCGAGGCGGACGCGTCCGCCGTTGGCGCCGCCTCGCTTGTCGGTGCCTCGGAACGACGACGCGGCGGCCCACGCGGTGGACACCAATCGCGAGATCGGCAGGCCGCTCGCGAGTAGTTTGGTCTTCAAAGCGGCGACGTCGGCGTCATCGATCAGATCGTGGTCGACCGCCGGCACCGGGTCTTGCCAGAGTTGGGCCTCGGGCACGTCGGCGCCGAGCAGGCGGGCGTGGGGGCCCATGTCGCGGTGGGTGAGCTTGTACCACGCGCGGGCGAACGCGTCGGCGAACTGGTCGGGGTTCTCGTGGAAGCGGCGCGAGATCTTCTCGTAGGCGGGGTCGACGCGGAGCGCGAGGTCGGTGGTGAACATGATCGGGGCGTGCGTCTTGGCCGGGTCGTGCGCATCGGGCACGAGCGTCGAGGCCGACTCATCGGTGGGGATCCACTGGGTCGCGCCGCCCGGGCTCTTGACCTGCTTCCATTCGTACTTGAAGAGGTTGTCGAAGTAGGTCATGTCCCACTGGATCGGGGTCTGGGTCCACGCGCCCTCGAGGTCGCTGGTGATGGCGTCCCCGCCCTTGCCGGTGCCGTAGCTGTTCTTCCAGCCGAAGCCTTGCTCTTCGATGCCGGCGCCCTCGGGCTCGGCGCCGACGTACTCCGGGGCCATCGCGGCCGAGTGGGCCTTGCCGAACGTGTGACCGCCAGCGATGAGCGCGACGGTCTCTTCGTCGTTCATCGCCATGCGGGCGAAGGTCTCGCGGATGTCGATCGCCGACGCGGCGGGGTCGGGGTTCCCGTTCGGGCCCTCGGGGTTCACGTAGATCAGCCCCATCTGCACGGCGCCGAGCGGGGTCTCGAGAAGGCGTTCGCCGGTGTAGCGGTTGTCACCGAGCCACTCGGTCTCTGGGCCCCAGTAGATTTCGTCGGGTTCCCAGCGGTCTTCGCGGCCCCCGGCGAACCCGAAGGGCTTGAGGCCCATCGACTCGATGGCGCAGTTGCCGGCGAGGATCATGAGGTCGGCCCAGCTCAGCTTGGCGCCGTACTTCTGCTTCACGGGCCAGAGCAGGCGTCGGGCCTTGTCGAGGTTGGCGTTGTCGGGCCAACTGTTGAGCGGGGCAAAGCGGAGCATGCCCGCCCCGGCACCGCCGCGACCGTCGGCGATGCGGTACGTGCCGGCGGCGTGCCAGGCCATGCGGATGAGGAAGGGCCCGTAGTGGCCATAGTCGGCGGGCCACCAGTCCTTCGAGTCGGTCATCATCGCGAACAGGTCTTGTTTGACCGCTTCGAGGTCGAGCGCTTGGAACGCCTCGGCGTAGTCGAAACCCGGGTCCATCGGGTCGCTGACCGGCGAGTGCTGGCGGAGGACGCCCATGTCGAGCTGGTTGGGCCACCAGTCGCGGGTCGTGCGGCGATCGGCAACGGCCATCTTGCCCATGCCGACGACCGGGCAGGCGCTGGCTCCGTTGCCGGATCCATTGGATGAGGTCGAGGTGGTCATTTCTGAGCTCCGTACGGGGGGTTTGGTCGCTGTGTATCGGACCGTAGACGCGACGCGCACAAGCCTCAATGGGCGATCGGGCCGTCTATCACGTCCATAGGCAAATACGAGGTTGTTACCCTCGATCTATAGACGAAGTGAATAGTGATTTGAATTGACGACGCGCCGATCGACATCGAATGCGAGTCATCGTGGCCGGCTCCGAGAGGGCGATCCTTGAGCGCGGGGGCCGGCAGGTCCTCATCGCCCAGAGGCGCTGGATTACCCGGTGAATAAGATCAATTCACGCTTAACCCTCGATGGGTGACGTGGCTCCGTTGGGGGCTCGGATTCCGAACCGTGCCCTTGCACAGGGCCCCAAGACCTGCGACGATGCAGTCGCCCTTGACGGGGCAACCATTTCATTGGTTTCCGGGGGTCGGCAGGGGGTCGGCCCGGTAGGAGAAGAAGGGGTTACGGATGCGTCTCGCTGCTCTCTGTGCTGTCGCCGCCGGATCGGCGGTCTGCTTTGCCCAATCGATCGAACCGTTGGTCCTCGTTGCGAACGAGGGGAACTTCGAAGGGTCGCTCACGAGCTTCCGGCTTGACTCCGATGGGTCGCTGACATTCATCGATCGAGAGATCACCGGTTCGCGGACGTCGTTCGATCAGCCCTGCCCCGGGTGCAACACGTTCCGTGTCTCCCTTTCGCCCAACGGCGCGTTCGCCGCGACGGTCCACGCGTCGGGCGACGCGGTCGAGTCGGTCATCATCTATTCCATCGCGGCCGATGGCACGCTCGATGTTGTCGAAGAGCTGACCAACGACCAGCAGGGCCTCGATATCCAGTGGGTGAGCGACGACCTGCTCGCCGTCGCCCGCACCGACTTCGGCCCGGGCAACCTGCTCCGCCTCTACAACTGGGATGGGCAGAGCCTGACCCTTGCCGATGCTCCCGCGGCTGGTGATTTCTTTACTGACATGGAGCTGCACCCCAACGGGCGGTGGATGTACTGCAACGACTCGCTCTCGAACATCGTTCGTGTGTTCGATATCTCGGACGCCGGGGGCACCGGGGCGACGCTTGTCCAGACTCTCAACATCCCGGTCTTTGGGACACAGCTCGCGGTGAACCCGAGTGGCACGTTCCTTTACGCGGCCGGTGGAATCAGCGCCGGTGGGAATGCGATCAGCGGATTTGCGATCAACCAGAACGACGGAACGCTTTCGATCATCCCACCGGGGACGTTCACCAGCCCCGGTGACAGCCCCAAGAACTTCGCCTTTGTCAGCGACACGCTGCTCTACGCAGGGCACGGCGGTGATTCGAGCATCCAGGCGTTCAGCGTCGATCCGCAGACCGGCGTCGCGACCGCGACCGGGGCGAGCGTGGTCATCGGAACGCGAGGCGATTTGCGCGAGATGGACTCGGCCGGCGGTTTGCTCTTCGCAATCGATGAATCGATGGGCGTCAACGTCTTCGCGATCGATAACACACAAACGGTGGGGACGCTCGTCCAGATCGGGCTGCCGACCCCGACGCAGGGCATCACGCCCGAGGACCTTGAGATATGGCTCGGGACAGACCAGCCCTGCAACGCCGCCGACCTGGGTGTGCCCTTCGGGTTTCTCGACCTCGAAGACGTGGATGTCTTCATCGCCGCCTTCCTCGCGGGCGATGCGGCGGCCGACATCGCGTTCCCGTTCGGCTTCATCGACTTGAGCGACGTCGATGCATTCATCGGGTCGTTTCTCGCTGGGTGTCCCTGAGCGGTGTTTGCCGGCGGTTTCGGCTTCTCTTGCCCATCTTGACGCAGGTTCATCTTGGCGCGATCGCGTGCCACGGATACCCTCGATCCCCGAGTGGCGAACCGATCCGTGATATCACTGTGCCTTTCCTTTGCGTGCCTCCCGGTGGCTGGGCAGATCACGCCGGATGTCGGTTTCAGTGTTGAACAATGGACCGCTCCCGACGGCCTCGTGATCGACGCGGTCCGCAACGAAGCCTTCGGCGCCGGGGTCATCGGTGCCCGCGTCGAGGGTGGGCAGGTGGTGGTCTATCGGATGTCCGATCCGGCGTCGTTCGAAGAGATCGGTCGCGTCGATGCGAGCGTTGGTGGCCGTGTGAGTTCGGTCCGCTTTGACCGGACCGGCGCGTTCGATCACAACTTATTCGTGACCGTTGTGAGCACGATCGGTTCGGTCGTCCATCTGCTCGATGAGACCTTGGCGCCGGTGGGTACCGATGAGTTCGTTGGTTCGTTCGTTCAGGCCGAAGTTGTCGGTGGCGGCGGGTTTCCGCCGGGGGCGTACTACTTTGCCGATACGTTTGGGCCCGCCCCACTCGCGTTCTCACCGCCTGGATTTGAGCCAGTTTCGTTGTTCGACGACATCAACGACGGCGCCGGCCTCCGCACCACCGGCGTCGAGTGGGACGATAATGGAGAGTTCGATGGGGACGTCGTGCTCGTCGAGTGCGACACCGGGCTGGACCGGTCGGCGGTGTACCGCCTGGCTCCGGGTGTCGGCCAACTCGAACAGGTCGTGCCACCGACGGCGACCTCTGGCAGCGGCGCGGCGCGTTTCTGGGATGTTGCATTTTCGAGTCGCGGTGCGCTGGGCGTTCGGGCGTACGTCCTCGAGGGCGTTGCCGGCGAGATCCAGTATGTTCTGAGGAACGGCGTACGTGTCACGTTCGCCACCGGGCTGAACATATTCGATGGCGGGCAGCTTTCCATCGACGACTCTGGCGAGCGGATGTGGGCCGCGACCGCGGACGGGCTCGTCTTCATCTCGCCCGCCTCGTGCGGCGCCGCCGACCTGGCGCCACCCTCCGGGATCATCGATCTGACCGATGCCGACGCGTTCATCGGCGCGTTCATCGCCGGGGACGAGCTCGCCGATCTCGCGGCGCCGGTTGGCGTCATCGATCTCGACGATGTTGACGCGTTCATCGTCGGCTTCCTCGCCGGCTGCGACTAGGTTCGTCTTGGCGCCTCTGCCTTGAACCGGTACGCTCGGCGTTCGGATCAAAGGGAGAACGCCATGCTCGCTCGCGCTTTCGTTTCGCTCGCCGTGATCACCGGTGCGCCCGCCTCGGCCGGCCTGAAGATCGTCGCGTCTATCCAGGCGCCGAACGTTGACGTCCCCTCCGCGGGCGCCTCGGACGCCTTCCAGGTGACGCTCGGTTCGGGTTCGATCCAAGGGTTCGCGATCACCGGGCTCTGGACCGCCCCGGTCGCGGATCAGTCAGACGGCATTGCTCCTTGGTCGCTCGACTTTGGCGTCACCGTGACCGCGCCCGACGGCTCGACCGCGACGACCCCCTCGCCTTGGTTCGGGGATTTCACCATCGCCGACTATCCCATTGCCGACGGGTTCGCTGGCTTCGGTGCCGGGGCTTCGCCGGACGGTGCGTGGTCGATCGAGTTCGACTCGGGCAACGGCGCCCCTTGGGTCGCCGGGCTTCGCAACGTGACATACCACCTGCTCGAAGAGACGGGGTCGGATGTCACCACGACCTACACCGGCAACACGCAGCAGGGCAACAGTTGGAGCCGGCCGTTCTTCATCGAAGGTGTCTCCGGCCTCGGCCCGGTCGACTATCACGTTCTCGAGTTCACCGTCACAGAGTCGGGCGTGTACGCGTTCGAGAGCGTGCTGCTGAGCGGTGGCGAACACTGGAGTTGCCTCTACATCGACAGCTTCGATGACACCCAGCCTCTCGTGAATCTCCACGACTATGGGCTCGGCAACGGGTTCAGCCCGTTCAACACCCCGAGGGGGACGTCATCGTTCGATCAGGTGCTGTTCGAGGGCACGACGTACTACTGGGTCACAAGCCAATGGTCGTCGTTCGCTTCGTTCAGCGACTTCACCAACACCATCGTCGGCCCGGGCGAGATTGTCGGCCCCTCCGACCCCTGCAACGCGGCCGATCTCGCCCCGCCTTCGGGCTTCCTCGACCTCAGCGATGTCAACGCCTTTATCACGGCCTTCCTGGCCGGCGACCCGTCGGCCGATATCGCGTTCCCGTTCGGCTTTATCGATCTGAGCGATGTTGACGCGTTCATCGCCGATTTCCTGGCGGGCTGTCCCTAGCGCGGGTTGATGGGGATGATGTCGTCGATGCCACCTGCGCCTGCAGGTGAGGCGGCGCTTATCGGGGCCGGCCGATCAAGGACGAGGTCGAGGGCTATCTCGAATTTGTTCGAGAGCGGAGCGCGCTGTGACCTTGCCGGACATATCCGAGGCTGTGATCGTGATCGACGACAAAGCTGTACCGACACCCGGTTCTTAATGAGCCGCTTCGACAAACGGCACGTTTCGTCTAGGTGACGCCGATCGGATTCGATACGCTGGGTGTTCGCCTTCGAGGAGACCCCACCATGATTCGATCCGGCCTCGCCGTCGCTGTCGTTGCCCCTGCTGCCTGTGCCCAGACGCTTGACGCTGTGTTCGCCAGCTTCGACGAGTTCGCCGCGACCCCAAGGGTTGTCCGGGTTGAGCTCGACGGATCGAGCAAGACGCTCGTTTTACCGAGCGACGCCGACGGGATGTGGTACGACCGCGCCGGTGGCGAGCTTCAGATCATGTTCGACGCCTCGCTCGTATTCACCATCGACGAGGTCGACTTCACACCCTCGACGCCGACGCGGACCCAGATCTTCTCGTTCGTCGGGTCCGGGGCGGCCGCGAACGCGGTGGGGCTCGCTTTCAACCCGGGGACCAACACGTACACCTGGGGAGGTGACGGAGGCGTGTACAGCGCGCTTGCTGTTCCTGGAGCGACGGTGAACGCGCCCGCGCCCAACCCGTTCCGCAACGGTCTGCATTCGTACGACCTCGATGTCGCTCAGGACGTCGAGATCTACGCGACCCGCCTTGACATTTTCGGAGACTTCAACGGCTTCCTCGCGCCGGTAAACGCCAGCGCCGCCATCACGGCCACCGGGATCGATCCGGTTTCTGGCGACACGTTCTGGGCCGAGGCGTTCTCGGGAACACAGTGGATCTATCGCCTGGCCGGCTTTACCGGTACGCCCGTTCTGGTCGCGACGCTCAACGAGGGCGCGCGCGAGATCACGGCGATCGACGCATTTGGCAAGTACGTTGGTTACGCCCTCGAGACGACGTTCTTCGTATCCGACCTTCGGGTGTACGACACGACGACCCAGCAAACGACGCAACTGCTGAGCGACGCCCAGGGCAAGATCCGCGAGATCGATCTCGAGACGTCGGGCGACGTGCCGTCGGACGACCTCGTCTTGTCGATCCCGCAGAGCGTCTTCACCGACGAAGGCCAGTCGGCGTCGTTCACCGTTGAGGTGAGCCCGCTCGTCGACACCTTTCAGTGGCTTAAGAACGGCGAGCCGGTCGTCGACGACGGGCGCATCACCGGGGCGAATACTGACACGCTGACCATCAACCCGGTCGCGCTGATCGATAACGACACCTATTCGTTGTCCGTCGGAGGGTTCGGGCTGGTCGATGAGTCGATAGAGGCGATCTTGCTCGTGCGAGATGTCCCGGGCGTCGGCGCGTGCAATGTCGCGGATACCGCTGCTCCGTTTGGCGTTCTTGACCTTGGTGACATCGATGCGTTCATTGGGGCCTTTCAGGCTGGGTGTTCCGAGTAAGCAGGGTTCTCCAGCGCAACGCGGATCCAAAGTTTTTTCGCGACCAGGTGCCACCTTGGCGTGATCGAGCGGTACGGCGCTTTATCTGTTCTGATGAAGCTCGATTGACAAGGAGATCAGCATGAGGCTTGTTTGCGCCGTCGTACTCGTTCACGCCACCGGTCTGTGTCTTGCCGATCCGATCGATGGTGAAATGACAGTGCCCGATACCACTGCGGATACCGGCGAGGTCGACGGCGACATCGAGGCCCCGAGGGATTGCAACCCGTCCGATCTCGCCGAGCCGTTTGGGTGGCTCGACCTCAGCGATATCGATGCGTTCATCGTTGGGTTCGTCGCTCAGGACCCGATCGCGGACATCGCCGCCCCAGCGGGGATCTTCGACCTCTCGGACATAGACGTGTTCATCCGAAGCTTCGTTTTCGGATGCCCCTGAGTTTGTTGCCTCAAACACCCTCGCGGGGTGACGTAACCTCGGACGGTCTTCTTGTGGACGCATCCAACAAATCTCACCGTGAGTCTTGACGGCGGGTCGTCGGCAGGTACGCTTTGTTCATGACGACCGCGATGATGTGTTGCTGCCAGATGATGTGTTCCATGCGAAGCATGGGCAGTGGCCGCGGCGTCCGGGAGAGTTGTTGATCTCCTGACCTCGTAAACCGGGTGAACCACCTGAGCACCACTGCCCTGAAGGCAGTGGTGCTTGTCGTTTAGGCACCCACCGCCTTCAAGCCACAACAGATTTCGCCGTCAGGGGCCGTCGTCCCCAGGGCTGTTTCTGCGCTGAGACCAAGCATGACCAACGACACGCCGATCGCGCCACCGACCGAAGTCGTCAAGTTTGGCAGCTCCGTCCTCCGAACCGACGCCGACGTGCCTCGAACCGCGACGGAGATCAAGCGGCGCGTGCTCTCCGGGGCGCGGGTCGTCGCGGTGATATCCGCGTTTCGAGGCCGGACCGATGAGCTGGTTTCGCTGGCGAACCGTGTCGGCGGGCGGACGCGTTCGAGGTCGGCGTTGCTCGCGTTGGGCGAACTCGAGTCCGCGACTGCGGTCGCGATCGCGCTGGAGCGACTCGGATTGAACGTGGAGTTGATCGCAGGCGATCGGTGCATCGTCGCGACCGGAGACCCTGAGGAGAGCGAACCGGTCGGCGTTGACACTGGAGAGATCGCCGCGGCGCTCGGCGCCGGTCGGGTCGTCGTGGTCCCCGGGTACGGGGCACGCGATCCGTCCGGCGCCGCGGTCGTGCTGGGGAGGGGCGGGTCGGATCTCACCGCCATCACGCTCGCGAGCGCCCTGAACGCGCGTGCCGTCTTGCTCAAGGCGACCGGCGCTGTTTTTGAGTGGGATCCGGGCGAGCAGGGCCCAACCCCCGGCCGGTTCGAGTGGCTGTCTTTCGAAGACGCCCTCTCGCTGGGGGATCGTGTGCTCCAGCCGCGTGCGGTCGAGTACGCGCGCCGGGTCCGAACACCGTTCGAGGTTTCGGGACTCGGAACGACCACCACGTCATCCACCCTTGTTCACGACGGGCCGACGAGGGTCCGCGACGACATCGAGCAGAGTCACCGCTGAAAGGAACACGACATGACCACGATCGATTCTGTGCCGACCCCGTTGGGCACGCTCGCCCTCCACGCCGGCCAAGAGCCCGACCCAGCGACGGGCGCCCGCGCCGTGCCGATCTACGCGACAACGAGTTACGTGTTCGACGACGCGGCGCACGCCGCCGATCTCTTCGCGCTGCGTACGTTCGGCAATATCTACAGCCGCCTGATGAACCCGACGAACGACGTGCTCGAGAAGCGCCTCGCGGCCCTCGACGGGGGCGTCGGTGCGCTCGCCGTGTCGAGCGGGCAACAGGCCATCCTGTATTCGATCCTCAACGTCGCCAAGGCGGGCGACAACATCATCAGCGCGACCAGCCTTTACGGGGGCACCTGGACCCTCTTCAGCCAAACCCTCAAGAGGTTCGGCATCGAAGCGCGGTTCTTCGACGCTGACCACCCCGAGCAGATCGCCGAACTCGCCGACCAGCGGACCCGCGCTGTGTACATCGAGACGATCGGAAACCCGAAGAACGACGTGCCCGACTACCGGGCACTCAGCGACGCGACCCACGCGATCGGTGTGCCGCTCATCGCGGACAACACGGCGCTCACGCCCGCTCTGTTCCGCCCTTTCGACCATGGGATCGACATCGCCGTCTACAGCCTGACCAAGTTCCTAGGCGGTCACGGCACCCACGTCGGCGGCGCGATCGTCGACTCGGGTCGGTTCGATTGGACCGAGGACGCGGAGCGTTGGAGCGAGTTCACAGCGCCCGACCCGTCCTACCACGGTCTTGTATTCACCGAGGCACTCAAGCCCCTCGGCAACATCTCCTACATCATCCGCGCGCGCACGCACCTGCTTCGAGATCTTGGGGGAACGCTCAGCCCCTTCGCCTCGTTCCTGTTCTTGCAGGGCATCGAGACGCTTCACCTGCGTGTCCCGAGGCACGCGGAGAACGCGCTCGCGGTCGCGAGGCACCTCGCGGCGCACGACGCCGTGGAGTGGGTGAACTATCCCGGACTTGAGAGCCACCCGGCCCACGAACGCGCCTCGAAGTACCTCGCCAACGGATACGGAGCGATCGTCGGGTTCGGGATCCGAGGCGGGGCCGACGCGGGCAAGACGTTCATCGAGTCGACCAAGCTCTTCAGCCATCTGGCCAACATCGGGGACGCCAAGAGCTTGGCGATCCACCCATCGACGACCACCCACTCACAACTCACCGAAGAGGAACAGACTCGCACCGGGGTGACGCCCGAGTACGTGCGTCTCTCGGTGGGGCTCGAAGACGTGTCGTCGATCCTCCAGGACCTGGATCAAGCGCTCGAGGTCTCGCAGCGATGAGCCCGTCGGCTGTGCGCCCGCCGCCTGTCGAGGGCGGGCTCGCGACGATTGCTTCGCCCATCGAGCCGCTTGAGCTTGAGTCGGGGGGCGTGCTTCGCGACGCCGGCCTCGCGTATCAGTCCGTCGGGCCGGCCGATTCTGATCGTGTGGTCCTCGTGTGCCACGCCCTGACGGGCGACGCGAACGCGGCTGGATCAGGCGATGCAAGCCCAGGCCGTGCCAAGGGCTGGTGGCACACCCTTGTGGGTCCGGGTCGAGCCATCGACACGCGCACCACGCGGGTCATCTGCACGAACGTGCTGGGTGGGTGCGCGGGGTCGACGGGGCCGACCTCGTTGAACTCGAAGACCGGACGGGCGTGGGGGGCGGAGTTCCCTCGCGTGACGGTGAGGGACATGGTGCGCGCTCAAGCGCGATTGCTCGATCGGCTCGGGGAGAAAGCGCCGATCGTCGTGGTCGGCGGTTCCTTGGGGGGATTCCAAGCGCTCGAGTGGATCCGTGAGTTCCCCGAGCGTGTCTCGGGGGCGGGCGTCATCGCCAGCGCGACGTCGCTCAGCCCGTTCGGTCTCGCGTTTAACCACGTGGGACGCAACGCGATCTGGGCCGACGCGAAGTTCAACCGGGGTCGGTACGAGCCCGATGATCCACCGCACGCCGGGCTTGCCGTCGCAAGGCAGCTGGCGCATCTGACCTACCGGAGCGATCGCTCGATGAACGCCCGCTTCCCGCGAGGCGAGGGGGGCCAGAGCGGATCGGGCGTGGGGTCGTACCTCGAGTACAAAGGGAAATCGTTCACGGAGAGGTTCGACGCGAATTCGTATCTGACCCTCCTCGACGCGATGGATACGTACGACGCGAACGCTCAGGGCCACCTCCGAGGTGAACTCAGCGCGTTCAGCGGTTCGCTGCTCGTCGGGGGATTCAGTTCGGACTGGCTTTTCACGCCTGAGCAGTCCAGAGCCCTCGCGGCCATCGCTCGATCCGCCGGTGTCCGTACCACGTTGGAGATCTTCGAGTCGTCGGACGGACACGACGCGTTTCTTTTACCCAACGAACCGTTCGAGCGCTCCGTGAGGGGTCTGATCGATGAGGCGGCGGGCCCTCGGAGTTAACCGATCCGGGGGTTGGTCGCCGATATCTCTCCAGGTACGCTCGTACCTGGAGGTCTTGGGCATGATGGGTCGCACGTGGATGTTTGTATTGGTCTGCGCGTCGGGGTCATCGGTCTCGGTGGCGCAGTCGGTGTCCCCCGGGCGCATCGTCGCGAGCCATGACGTGAACCCGCTGAGCACGTCGATCGCGGACGCCCAGGCCGAGGCGTTCGCGGTCAACTGCGCCGATTGGCTGACCGAGGTCGCGACCGGACCCAAGCGGCTCCTGCTCTTCGAGTGCGCCACCGAACCGCTCCGCGACTATTCACCGGGGGTCGAGGCGGCGCTGGTCAGCGCCGGGTACGACATCACGGTCACCCGCGATATCTCGCTAACCATCGACGACTTCCTGGCGTACGACGCCGTCTTCTTCGGGCTGCGCGTGCCCGAAGGCGGTGGGCTGAGTCAGCTTGATCTCATCCAATACGTGGTCTCGGGCGGATCGGTCTACGTCTACGGGGGTGCAACCGACGGGATCCTCGATGATCGCGACGCGACCAACGAATTCCTCGCCGCCTTCGGCATGGAGTTCAACGCTTGCTGCACCACACCGGTCACGCCGATCACCATCACCGGGACGCACCCGATCTTTGATGGGATCACCGTTCTCCCCTCTGGCGTCGGGCAAGACGTGATCAACATCAACCCGGCTGACCCGCGCACCCTCGAGGTGGAGGTCCTCCCGAACGGCCTGGTTGTCTACGCCGTCTTCGACGGGACGCTCCAGTGCACCGCCGTGGATCTCGCGCAGCCGTTCGGCGTTCTCGATCTCGCCGACATCGACGCGTTTATCTCGGCGTTCCTCTCCGGTGATGTCGCGGCCGATTTCGCCCCGCCCCCTGGCGTTCTCGATCTCGGGGATATCGACGCGTTCATCGCCGGATTCGCGGCGGGGTGTCCCTGAGGGGAATCTTCGGCGGGCAAAGATGGCCAATAAAGGTGTAAAGATTGCCCATCTTTATGGCTTGTCCTAGCTCCTCGCCCGATTCGATCAGAATCCGAGTAAAGAAAGCGTTGAAGGGCGGCCTGAGCTCTTGCGATTGGGAGTCAAGCCTGTAAATCTCTCTGTGCTGGAGGTGAGCGCGAGGTGTACTCGGCCACCGCTCGAAAGAGGAAGTGGAGTAGTGATGCGAACCCAATTCGCTTTGGTGGCCGCTCTGAGCGGGACCGCGGTTGCCGGTCCTGTGGCCATTGATTTCGAGAACATGCCGCTGGGCACGATCGTTTCCGACCAGTTCGAGTCGGACCACATCCGTTTCTCGGGTGACGTCGATCTGCCCGCCGGGCTCGATCTTGGTCAGTTGGAAAATCCGGTCGCCCGCGACGTCTCGGGTTTCTTTGGCCCCGACGACACCACGCTGGTCGCGGCGGGCCTGGGAGTCGGTCTGCTGCAGGCGACCATCCGGATCGAAACGACCGAGGGTCACTTCGACAGCTTGGCGTTCGACCTGGTTCGCCGGAACGACCAGGACATCCACATCAACGTCGAGTTGCTCGACGGTTCGATCGTGACTCGCAACTTCGCCGCCCCGGGGGGCAGCGGCCTCGAGCTGTTCCGCTGGTCGGAGACCATGCTCCAGACCAACCGGGACATCCGCGCCATCGAGATCCACAACGGCGGCGGTACCTTCGGAGTCGACAACCTGCTGGCAACCGTCGCCCTGCCGCTCCCGAGCGGCTCGGCCCTCGCCGGTGCGGGCCTTCTCATGGTTGGCGCCCGCCGCCGTCGCGGCGCCTGATAAGGCACACGACTGAATTTGGTTCAGCCCTTCGACCCCGGTGATTCGTCACCGGGGTCGCTTTGCTTTGAAGGTGTTCACTCTGTCGGGAGCGTCCCCCTGCAAATCCTCTTGAAGCATCTGACCGGCGGACAGGACGCGTCCGATACACCGGCAGGTAGGTTTCCCCCCGAAATGTCCCCTGGGTCGCAATCCCGAGTGTCTCGCGGCGTTCTGAGTCTTCAGAGCCGTGACGATCGCGATGATCGGCCGACTCCGATCAAGGGAAGGACCAGGTATGAACGCCGAACGCCACGTCGTGGGGGCGATCGTCGTGGGTGCGCCCTCGTTGGTGGGCGCCATACTGCTCGTGGCCGGAGCCGCTTTGGGGGCGTTGCCGGTCGTCCAGGCGCCGCCCGAGAACCCGATTACCGAAGCCAAACGGGTGCTTGGGAAAGCGCTGTTCTGGGATGAACAGCTCAGCATCGACAACACCGTCTCGTGCGGGTCGTGCCACATGGCCGGGGCTGCTGGCTCGGACTTCCGGATCGGGATCCACCCGGGTGCCGACGGCGTTTCGCCTTCGCCCGACGATGTCTTCGGCTCGCCTGGTGTGATCGCGAGCGACGACGTTGCTGAGTACGAACCGGCGGCGTTCTTCGAGCTTGACGTCCAAGCCACCGGCCGATCGGCCCAACCGTCGATTATGTCGATGTACGCGCCCGAATTGTTCTGGGATGGACGGGCCACCGATCACTTCGTCGATCCCGAGTCGGGACAGACGCTCATCGTGACCGGTGGGGCGCTCGAGAGTCAGGCGCTCGGACCGATTCTCAGCGAGGTTGAAATGGGCCACGCGGATCGCGACTGGGACGAAGTGGTGAAGAAGCTCGAGGACTCGGCGCCGCTTGCGCTCGCGGAGAACATCCCCGCCGATGTCGTGGGTGCGATCTCCGGCGTCGGGAGCTATCGCGATCTCTTCGAGTCGGCCTTCGGAGATTCCGAGATCACGCCAGCACGCATCGCGTACGCCATCGCGACGTACGAGCGCACCCTCGTGCCCGATGAGACACCCTTTGACGCTTTCGTCGCCGGCGACATCAACGCGATGACGCCTAACCAGCAGGCTGGATTCCAGGCCTTCATGAACTCAAACTGCGCCGCGTGCCACACCGGTGATCAGTTCACCGATCACAGCTTCCGCAACATCGCGGTCCGGCCGGCGAACCAGGACCCCGGTCGGTTCGAAGTCACCGGCAACAACGCCGACCGCGGACGCTTCAAGGTGCCCACGCTCCGCAACGTCGGGGTCAAGCCCACGTTCATGCATACGGGGGAGTTCACGACGCTTCCGCAGGTTATGGCGTTCTATCGAGGGCCGGGCGCGCCGGGCAACAACCGCGATCCGCTGCTCCCCGTTGCCTTTCCGCCCCCGGTCGAGGCTCAGGTGATCGACTTTATGCAGAACGCGCTGTCCGACCCTCGTGTCGCCAACGAGACGTTCCCGTTCGACCGGCCGACGCTGCGCACCGAACTCAGCGATGGTCGTCCCGTTGTGGTCGCTCCGGGACGCGCCGCCGCAAACGGGATGGTCCCCGAAGTCATCGCTCGCAGCCCGAACAACGTCGGCTTCTCCGCGTTCAAGCTTGGGCTTGAGAATGCGCCGTCCGACGCCGCGGCTGAACTCGTGCTCTCGAGCAACGCCCCGATCGGCGGTGAACTGACGGGCGTAATCGCGTACGCGACGACGACCGATCTTGAGGGCGTCGCGACCGGCTGGTGGCCGATCCCCGCGAACTCTGACTTTGAAGGCGAGAGCGTTTATTTCCAGTGGCACGTCGATGACCCGGGTACGACAGGTGGCGCCGCCTTGAGCGAGGTTGTCCGTCTCGACCTCTACTGCGGCGGGTTGTGCCCCGATGTATGCCTGGCCGATCGCGTTGCCCCAGAGGGGGTCATCGATCTGAGCGACGTCGACGCGTTCATCTCTGCGTTTGTCTCGGTCGATGCACAGACCTCGCTCACCGCCGACATCGCGCCGCCGGCGGGAGTCGTCGATCTGGCCGACATCGACGCGTTCATAGGCTCGTTCTTGTCTGGGTGCCCCTGAACACTCGCGGGGAATGAAGATCGTGCTTCGCGGACGCGGCGGCTCCGGGTAGAGTGAGACCCGGAGGTGGATCATGCGTTTGGCTGGTCTCTTTGTCGTCGCCCTTGTGTCCCCGGTCGTAGCGCAGGGCATTCATGGTCCGGGGGCGACTTACTTCCAGGCCGCGGATTCTCCGTTCGCGCTGCCCCCGTTCGACGGCGTGCCGCTCGTGCTTGAGACGTTCGAAGATGGCAGCCTCGATACGGTCGCCGGAGTTTCAGGGGGGCTTGTTCTCGTTCGAAGCGACGACTTTGGTGACTCGGTCGACTTCGACGACGGCGTCATCGACAACAACGGGAACTCGAACGGGCAGGCGACGGGGGCGTACTACTCCGCCGGCGAGGCAACGCTTGTTTTCACGCTTCCCGCGGACAGCGATGGCCGCCTTCCGACGCATGCCGGCGTCGTGATCACCGACGCGCTCGAGAACACGCCGATCGTCTTCTCCGCGCGGCGCGGCGGTGTCGATCTGGGCAGTGTGCAGGGCTTCCAGACCGCTGAAAACTTCAACGTGTGCCTGCAGGATCGGTTCTACGGATTTGTCGATCGCATGGGCATCGAACAGATCATCGTGACCGGGACCGTCTCGAACGATTGGGCGATGGACCACCTCCAGTTTGGAACGCTGCTGTGTACCGGAGATCTCACACCCCCGTTCGGGCTGCTTGATCTGAGCGACGTGGACGCCTTCATCAGCGCCTTTCTGAATGGTGACGCCGACGCCGATCTTGCTGCCCCTCTGGGGGTCATCGACCTGAGCGATATCGATGCGTTTATCGCGTCGTTCCTGTCGGGCTGCGCCTAGCACCGACCGGGGAAGTCACCGGCGAGTTGCAGACTCTTGGCCGACTCACTCGATACATGAGGTGACCCTTGGAGGCGTCTCATGTCGCAGTTGCTCTTGTTGCAGATCGTCGCGGTTGTCCTGACTCCGGCTGTCTTTATCGTCGCCATCGAGATCGGCTTTCGGCTCGGGAGGCGGACCGACACCGGCAAGCGGATCGACACCGGGCCGATCCAGGGCGCGAGCCTGGGCTTGCTCGGGCTCTTGCTCGCGTTCAGTTTCGCCGGTTCCGCCGGGCGTTTCGTCGAGCGACAGACGTTGGTGTTCGAAGAGTCCAACGCGATCGGGACCGCCTACCTCCGCGCCGATCTGATCCCCGAGCCTTACGCGACCGAGTTTCGCGACACGCTGCGTGTGTACACCGAGCATCGCTCCCAGGCGGGCAACCTCATCCGCGATGGTGTCCTCGACGACTTCATCGACGAGGTGCCCCGCTACCACGAGAGGCTCTGGGCGCTCGCGCGTGATGGGACGCGAGCCGACCCGACCGGTCTCGTTCCGGTGATCAACGCCGTGAACGAGGTCATCGACATCCACACACTTCGCGTCGGTGCCAACAAGCACGTCAAGACCCCGGTCTTGGTGTTGCTCGTTGTGTGCTCGTTGCTGACGCTGGGTGTGATCGGGTACTCGTGCGGGACTGCCGGCTCGCGCAACTTCGTGATGACGACGGTCGTCGCTCTGCTTATCGCGAGCACGCTGCTCACGTCGCTCGATCTCGACCTCGGGCGCGTTGGCCTTATCCAGATCAGCGATCAGCCACTCGTCGAACTCGATTTCTCATCTGCTTTGCCTTCACGTTGACGGGAATAGCATGTTTGTGCTGTGGTAGGAAGCAGATCTTCTCCACCATTACCGGTGAGAGGGTCGCGGAAATCAGAATTCTGTGTGAACTCACCGGTGTATAAAAAAGTACCCAGATTCACACTAGAGGGATCGGTTCCGGTGAATGGCCATAAAAAAGGCAGTGACGCGAGTATCAAGCTTGTGGTAAGAGCCTGATGCAGGGATACTCCTTGAGGAACTGTGCCAGTGGGCGATCGTCTGCTGAGCCTGAGAGGAGTGGAGTAGTGATGCGAGTTCAAATCGCTTCGATCGCAGCATTGTGCGGCGCCGCCTCGGCTGCCTCGGCTGCCTCGGCTGCCTCGGTGCAGCTCGACTTTGATTCCGTCGCCGACGGCACGATCATCACCGATCAGTTCGTGTCGACGCAGAATGTCGTGTTCTCGGGTGAGCTCGACAACGCGTTCGTGAGTTCGACCGACCCGGTCGCGACCGATCTCAGCCGCTTCTTTCCCGACGACGAGATCGCTCTCGTTTCGGCCTCGCTGGGCACGAGTCTCGCTCAGGCGTCGCTCCGCATTGAAGCCGCGACCGGTCACTTCGGCTCGCTCGACTTTGATGTCGTTCGCCGCAACGACCAAGACATCCACGTCCACCTCATCCTCATCGACGGCAGCACGCAGAGCTTCCTTATCGGCGCCCCGGGTGGCAGCGGTCTTGAGCTTCGTCGTTGGTCGTCCGACGACTTCCAGACCAGCCTGGGCGTTCGCGCCGTTGAGATCCACAACGGTGGCGGCACCTTCGGCGTTGACAACCTGCTCATGACCTTCGTCCCGCTCCCGACCGGTTCGGCGCTCGCTGGGCTCGGTCTGCTGGTCGTTGGCTCGCACCGTCGCCGCATGGCCTGATCCGGACCACGCTTCTCTTTGAACGAACGAAGGCACACGGCACCGGTTTCGGTGCCGTGTGCGTTTTTACATGCCGGTGAACGATGCGATAAACGCATCGATGTCGCTGAGGTCGATGCGCCGGTCTCCGTCCAGATCGGCGTGCTCGTCGCCGGCGAGAAAGTCGCCGATGAACAGATCGACCGGAGGATCATGCTACCTTTCTTCCCGCACGGCCCACACGCACAGCGATCGCGCCAGCCGTTCGCGCTTCAAGTTCTGATGGCTTCTCAAATCCCGTGACCGTTTCCGCCCAAGAAGACAGTACCGGCTACCCGGGGTCCGTTTCAAGGAATCGATCGAATCGGCCCGGGCGCTACACCTCGTCGAGCGCGTCGACCTCTCGCAGGGCCGTTTCCGTGGTGGCGCTGGGGTCGATCTGGCCGTCGAGGTCGGCGGGCAACAGGATCCGCATGACGGTGCCCTTGCCCTCGGCGGTCTCGACGCGGATGCGTCCCTGGTGGTCGGTCACGATCCGCCGCGTCACGGCCAGCCCGAGCCCGGTGCCGCGTAGGCCCTTGGTGGTGTGGAACGGTTCGAAGATCCGGTTGAGCTGGCCCTTGGGGATGCCCGGCCCGTTGTCGGCGACGATGAGCTCGATGGTGGGGCTCTTGAGCTTGGGGTTTTCGATCCCGGGCTCGTGGTAGAACGCGCGAACGGTGACGATGCCCGCACCCTGGGCGACCGCATCGATCGCGTTGGTCATCAGGTTCATCAACGCCTGGTGCATCAGGTCGGGGTCCATCGGGACCGGGGGCATCTCGGTGTCGACATCGACAATGATCGCGCAGCCTTTCTCGGAAGCCGGGTTTTCAAGGAGCTGAGCGCACTCTTCGATCAGCGAGCCGAGCTTGGTGAGCGTGATATCGACGTGCCTCTGGCGACTGAACGTCAGCATGTTCATCGTGAGGCCGACGATGCGGTCGAGGTTTCGCTTCAGGATGTCCCAGCCGCCGGTCGCGAGCTTGAGGTCGTCCTTCTGGAGGCCCATCTCGACGACGTCGGCGCCACCCCGAAGACCTTGCAAGATGTTCTTGATGCTGTGACTGAGGCCGGCCACCGTCTCGCCGATCGCGGCGAGGCGTTCGGCGTGCAACTGCTTGGCGGTCTGCTCAGCGTTGGCGAGCGCCAGCGCCGTGTGCTGGCCGACCGCGTTGAGCAAAGCGAGCTGCTGTTCGGTATAGGTGTAGTTCGCGATCGAGCTATCGATGTAGATCGCGCCGAACACACGGTCGCCGAAGCGGATCGGGCTGCACACCGCGGAGCGGATGTTGTACCTGGTCACCGAGTCGCCCGATCGGAACCGGGGGTCGGTTTGCGCGTTGGAGCTGAGCACGCCCTCGGCCTGTTTCACAACGTGATTAAGAATGGTGCGGCTGATCTGGATCCGACGTTCGTCCTCGTCGCTCTCGGTGGTGGGGGGGTGGGCGTACCGGATGACCGCCGGCTCAAGCTCCACGCCTCCGGCGAGCGCCCCGACCAGCGGGATGTCCCCCGTCGCCGGGATGTTCTCGGGGTCGATCTCCTGGGGACGCAGGCGATCGGCTCGCGTCGGGGCGTCCTTCGGGACGAGCATGATGAGCCCACGCTCCGGCTCGAACTCGTCGAACACAAGCTCCATCACCTGTTCGAGCAGCCGCTGGCGATCGGTGAGCCGCGTCGTGATCCGAGTGACCTCATAGATAATCCGCAGGTGATCGGCCGCGGCTCGGCTGGGCTCGGGCTCGGCCAACGCGACCGAGTCGGCGAGAGACGAGGGGTATTCATCGGGATCGTCGGATCGGAGAACGTGCTCGATGTCGGTGTCGAGCGAGCCTTCGTCCATGACCTGCACGAGGTCGATGTTCTTCTGTTTCGCCTCGCCGACGCGGATGACGGTGGAGCCGACGCGGATCTCGTCGTCCTCGTTGATCTCGGTTCGTCCGATGATCCGCCGCCCGTTGAGGTAGGTGTTGTTCTGCGATTGCAGATCGCGGACGTACCACTTGCCCTCGTCGGGCGTCAGTTCGGCGTGCCGGCGCGACACGGTCGTGTCGGAGATCGGTAGGGCCTCGGACGAACGCCCGATGAGCTGGGGCTCATCAGCGGGGAGCGTGAGGTGCTTGGGCGCGTCGGGGCCCTCGATGATGGAAAGGCGGAGGAGCATGCCGGAACAGTATCCGAGGAGGCCTCGGCGCGAAGCTGGGCAAGGTCGATAGAGGCGTGGTTCGAGTGCCTTGATCGAGCTTGATCGGACCGCGATCAAGATATCTACGCCCCATCGTCGCTTCGGAGAAAGGCTGGGTGCCGGCTTCGGGGTGCCCAGGCTCGTATCGCCCGAGCGGCGCGTCGAACGCAGTGATCGAAGCGGTGTTCTCGGTGGAGGTCATCGATGGCGTCGGTGACGTCACCGTCTCAAACTCGGGCGCTCCGTACGTCCCGCCACCCTGTTCGATCGAGGACCTCGTCGAGCCCTTCGGCGTCTCCAACCTCGCGGACATCGACGCGTTCATCGTCGAGTCCCTCGCTGGCTGCCCCTGAGCGGTGCCAACAACGGGACGCTCCCGGTAGAGAGCGACCCGCATTCCCTCCGAGTCAACGGTGAGTCGATTTACGCGGCGTCGACCTTCGGCGCCACGACGACGCTGATTTGGTCACGGCCCGCACGCTTGGCCACGTACATCGCCTGATCGGCGAGCTCGAGCGCGTCCTCCGGACGGCACGCTATTCCGGCGGGGATGACTGCGACGCCCATACTGAGCGTGACGTGCGCGTCCTTCGGGCTCGATTCGCGGCGCAGGCGGATCGGGTTGGCCCGGATCGACTCGAACATGCGACCGGCCACTTGTTCTGCGAGTTGCTGATCGCCGCAACCGCTGAGCACCATCAAGAACTCGTCGCCGCCGAGGCGCCCGACCGCGTCGCGGTCGCGGGTCGCCGCGTTGAGTCGCGACGCGACCGCCTTGATCACGTCGTCGCCTGCCGCGTGGCCCAGCGTGTCGTTGATGGTCTTGAAGCGATCGACATCGGTCACGACAACGGTGACACCCTCGCTCGTTCGCCCGGAGGCAAGGGCGGAATCGAGCACCGCGGAAATCCCGGCCCGGTTCAGAACACCGGTGAGCGCATCGTGCAACGAACGCCGGTGTTCATGGTGCGCCACCTCGAGCAGTTCGGCTTGAACCGCCGCCGCGGCGCCGGCCTGGAACCGCAAGGCCGCCAGCGCCGCGAGGTCGTCGAGGTGCTGGAGGTCTTCCGGAGTGAACTCGCGCGAGTCCGAAGTCGCGATCGATAGCGACCCGATGATCGCGCCATCCGCAGACCGGAGGGCCGCGGCGGCGAAGGCGGTGAGCCCGGGTAACGCGGCGCAGACGTCGTGGTACTGGAGCTTCGCCCACGCATCGGGATGAGACCGGACGTCAGCCGTCGCCCAAGGGGTTTGCTCGGCGGTGTTGGTGCCGTCGAGCGTGACCATCGCGACCGGGACGTCGAAAAGGCGCCGGGCGAGACGGACAATGGAGGCGAAGGGTCCGCTCTGAAGCGGGTCGGCGATACCGGCGCCGGAGAAGGCAAACGTGTTCATCTGTAGTCGATCCCTCGTGTCAGTTGCGAACTCACCTTTGTGGGGGTATCGACACAGGGGGGACCGATTTCAATGGTTTCTATCCAGATGCCACGTGTCTTGGGTCGCTTCCTTAGCTCTGTGGGTCTGACAACCCATCGGAGGACCGATACGACCCCAGGGTGTACCTGGGCGAGGGCGACCGAGACGGAATTGTTGCAAACCACGAAGTCTTTCGTAAGCCATGGACTCTGAATCTAGAGCGATTCTGCACGCTGATCTCGATGCCTTCTTTGCGTCGGTGGAGCAGCTCGACAACTCAGATCTGCGCGGAAAACCCTTGTTGGTGGGTGGGCGAGGACGGCGAGGCGTTGTCGCGGCTGCTAGCTATGAAGCGCGCATATTCGGGTGTCGATCGGCGATGCCCACGGCTGTAGCGCTAAGGCTCTGCCCGCATGCGGTCGTCGTGAAGCCTCGGGGTGGGCGATACCGCGAGCTTTCGGATCGCGTCTTTGCCATCTACGACGACTTCACGCCATTGGTACAACCGATATCTATAGATGAAGCGTTCCTCGACGTCGGCGGTTCAACCCAACTGCTCGGGCCCGCTCCAGATCTCGCGGCGCGGATCAAGGCTCGCGTCAAAGACGAGACCGGCCTGACCGTCTCGGTCGGCGTCGCTCCCAACAAGTTCTTGGCCAAGCTCGCGTCTGATCTCGAGAAGCCCGATGGGCTGACCATCATCGAGCCGGGCCGGGTGCACGACGTGCTCGACCCACTCCCGGTGACGAGACTCTGGGGCGTAGGTCCGGCGGCGGAGAAGGCTCTCGCCAAACTCGGGCTCCGCACCATCGGCGATATCCGCGAGTATCCAGAAGCGGTGCTCGTCTCGAAGCTCGGGTCGTTCGGGGCTCATCTCGCGGCACTCTCACGGGGCGACGACGACCGGCCGGTCACGCCCGATCGCGAGGCCAAGACGATCGGGCACGAGCAGACCTTCGGGGAGAACCTGACCGATCCGGACGAGGTGCGGGCCGTGATGCTGGCGCAAGCAGAGGCGGTGGCGAGGCGCGCCCGCAAGCACGCTCGCTCGTTCGGGGGTGTGACCGTCAAGATCCGCTTCGGCGACTTCCAGACCGTCACCCGCTCCGTGATGCTCGACGGGCCGACGGACACGACCGACGCGCTCGCTCGGGCGTCCCGAGAGCTTTTCGATGCCTGGTGCAAGGAACCGGCTGGATTCCGATCTATCCGACTGATCGGTGTCACGGCGACGCACCTTTCCGACGCGTCCGCCGCAGCGGCCCAGCCCGGCTTGTTCGCCGATGACACCGAGCGCACCGAGGCGAAGCGGTCGCTCGACAAAGCGACCGACGCGATCACCGAACGGTACGGTAAGGGCTCGATACGAAGGGCCGGCTCGTACGCGCCGAACAAGCGCGTGGGCTTCGATCATTCAGCGCCGGACGAAGAGACCGAACTCGAAGAGTGACCGATGATCTTCGGGTCCGCGCTCCTAGCGCTACCGACGCGAGCGACCTCTCGACTTCAAGAGCCGCTCGTCGGTCTTGCGCATCTCTTCGCGTGCACGCTTCTCGGTGCGCAGGTGGTCCTCAGCTTCCTTTCCTGGGTTCCATGGTCGGAACGGCGTAAAGATCTGAGGCATCCGAGGCATCATGAACTGTGTCGAAGGCGTCGCCACCGCGGCGGACATGATGAAGAGCATCCCGACCAAAATCGTCGGCAACGCGATGCACGCGTTCCATCCAAACATGAACGCGCCCCCGATGAGGCACGCGGCGCCGCAGACGGTTCGGAAGTTCAAGAGGCTCATGTCGGATTGTCTCATGAAGATGCCGCGCTGTCGAGCGGCGCTTCGATCACGCTTCGTAGTTCCAGCCGCGATCCGGTGTTGTGCAACACACCTCCGCGGCCGACGAGCCAGAGCGTCAGGGGGGCCGTTGTGCCGTGTCGGGGCCTGTCTGGACTCCGCAAAACGACAGATGAGCAGATGAAATGAGAACGAACGAGCAAATCGGCGGAGCGCTTCGGCACGCCGACGCGTTCAAGTTCCTTCGGAACGGAGTCGTCGATCTAGAAATCGTGCGGCCATCACTCGCACGGACTTGGTTGAGCCCCGCGTCGCGAAGGCCTGGAGGTCTTCGATCGAGAGTTCTGTCTTCCAGTTCAGATTGACGATGCTCGCCTGCTCGCTCCCGGCGAGGTACTCAAGAACCTGATCTCGCACGTCGGTGTCCCACTCGACTCGCCAGAGCCGTCGTCGCACGCTCGACTTCCCGACAGTTTCGTCGCGCCCGTGGGCAAGCAGCAGCGTGCACACTCGTTCGAACTGGTCATCAGTGAGCAACAGGACAACGCTGTTGACGAGCTTCGCGTACAGGTCAGCGATGTCCCACGCCCAACTGCTCCGGCACAGGAAGAGCAGTTGATCGAGTTGCTCGTCCGTGAGCCCGTCCGCGTGCTCTTTGAGCCAGTCGTAGGTCACCCAGCGGACGTACTTCGCCGAGTCGGGCGGATCGACGATCGGTTCGTTGTCATACTCCTCGTGCCGATCGCTCTCGAGCAGCTCATTCAGCTTCGCGTTGTGCTGCTCCCACGCGACAAGATCACTGGCGTACCTGCGACGCACCTCATATAGGCGCTCGGGGGTCAACAGGCCCCATCGTACCCACAGGATCGTGAATCCAAGCGTCGAGAGTTCTGCGTCGAGCTGAATCTCATCGGGTGAGAGCCGTAGGTCAATCACGCGTGTTGCTTGGCCTCGTTCAACTTCTTACGAATCACCGTCTGCAAGATGCCGCCGTTGCGGTAGTACTCGATCTCAACCGGCGTATCGAGGCGGCTCTTGGTGACAAACTCGACCGTTGATCCGTCGGGCTTGGTCGCCGTGACCTTGACGTCCGAGCCCGGCTCGACCGGGTCGGGCAGGTGGACGTCGAAGGCTTCTTCGCCCGTCAGCCCCAGGCTCTCGGCGCTCTGCCCGTCTTGGAAGACAAGGGGCAGGACGCCCATGAAGACCAGGTTGCTCCGGTGGATGCGCTCGAAGCTCTGGGCGATAACCGCCTTGACGCCCAGCAGCATCGTGCCCTTCGCCGCCCAGTCGCGGCTCGAGCCCATCCCGTAGTCCTTGCCGGCGAGGACGACCAGGGGTGTCCCGGCGGCTTTGTAGTTCAGAGCTGCGTCGTAGATGTACGACTTGGGGGCCTCCGCCAGGGTTCCGGCCTTGCTGAAGTCGCGCGTCCAGCCGCCCTCGGGGATGGCACCGTTCTCTTCGGCGATCTTGTTCCGCACGCGGACGTTCGCGAACGTGCCCCGGGTCATCACGCGGTCGTTGCCGCGCCGGCTTCCGTAGCTGTTGAAGTTGCTCTGCGCCACGCCGGCGTTGATGAGGTACTGGCCGGCGGGGGTCTCTGGCTCGATGCGACCGGCGGGGCTGATGTGGTCGGTGGTGACCGAGTCGCCCAGGTAGCACAGCACGCGGGCGCCCCGGATCGGCGTGAAGCCCGGGGCGTCTTCGCCCATGCCCTCGAAGAAGGGCGGGTTCTGAATGTAGGTGCTCGCGTCTTCCCAGCCGTACAGCTCGCTCTCGCTGACCGGGACGTCGTTCCACGTCTCGTTCTCGGTAAAGACGGTCGCGTACTTCTCGACGAACTGGTCGCGCGTCAGCGCGCCCTGGCGCACCGAGACGACCTCTGCGGTGGTCGGCCAGATGTCCTTGAGGTAGACGTCCTTGCCATCGGGCGTGGTCGCGATGACGTCCTTCGAGAGGTCGATATCGACGGTGCCGGCGATCGCGTACGCGACGACCAGCGGGGGGCTGGCGAGGTAGTTCATCCGCACGTTGGGGTGAACGCGGCCCTCGAAGTTACGGTTCCCGCTCAGGACGCTGGCGACCGCGAGGTCGCCTTCGGTGATCGCGCCGTCGACCTCGGGCGGGAGCGGTCCGGAGTTTCCGATGCAGGTTGTGCATCCGTAGCCGACGGTCTGGAAGCCCAGCGCGTCGAGGTCGTCGGTGAGGTTTGCCTTGTCGTAGTACTCGGTCACGACCTTGCTGCCCGGGGCGAGCGAGGTCTTAACCCAGGGCTTGCGGGTGATGCCCAGGGCCCGGGCCTTCTTCGCGACGAGGCCGGCCGCGATCATGACGTCGGGGTTCGACGTGTTGGTGCAACTCGTGATCGCGGCGATGACGACCGAGCCGTGCTTGAGCGTGCTCTCGGTTCCGGGCGTCTCGCCCGGGCGTTCGGTGACGTGCTTGACGGTCGCCGTGGCGCCGGTCTTCGACGTGTCGACGCCGACACCCTGCGGGCCGACCGGGGCGGTCAGGGCCCGCTTGAACTCGCGCTGCATGTTGGTCAGCTCGATGCGGTCCTGCGGGCGCTTCGGGCCGGCGAGGCTCGGGACGACGGTCGAGAGGTCGAGCTCGAGCACGTCGGTGAACTCGGGGTCGGGCTTGGAGGCGTCCCACCACAGGTGGTTGGTCTTGGCGTACTGCTCGGTGAGCGCGACCTCGTCGTCGTCCTTGCCGGTGAACCGCAGGTACTCGATCGTGGTCTCGTCGATCGGGAAGAAGCCCATCGTCGCGCCGTACTCGGGCGCCATGTTGGCGATGGTCGCGCGGTCGGGCAGGCTCAGCTCGGCCATGCCCGGGCCAAAGAACTCGACAAACTTCTCGACCACGCCCCGCTTGCGGAGCATCTCGGTGACGGTGAGCACAAGGTCGGTAGCGGTCGTTCCGTCGGGGAGCTTGCCGATCAGCTTGAAGCCGATGACCTCGGGCGTGAGCATGTACACCGGCTGACCGAGCATCACCGCCTCGGCCTCGATGCCCCCCACGCCCCAGCCGACGACGCCCAGACCGTTGATCATTGTCGTGTGGCTGTCGGTGCCGACGAGGCTATCGGGGTAGACCTCTTCGGCCCCGTCGACGGCGCGTGTCAAGACGCCCCGGGCGAGGTACTCAAGGTTGACCTGGTGCACGATGCCGGTTGCCGGGGGCACGCACCGGAAATTGCTCAGGCTCTGCTGGCCCCACTTGAGGAAGGTGTACCGCTCGTTGTTCCGCTCGAATTCCTTCTGAGCGTTCACCGTCAGGGCGAGCCGGGTGGCGAAGTCGTCGACCTGCACCGAGTGGTCGATCACCAGGTCGCACTTCACCGCCGGGTTGATCTCTTTCGGATCGCCACCCAGGGCCTTCATCGCGTCACGCATCGCCGCGAGATCGACGACGCAGGGCACGCCGGTGAAGTCCTGCAGCACAACGCGGCCCGGCATGAAGGGCATCTCGACGCGGTTGACGTTCTTCGCGTTGTAACTCGCGAGGCCCGAGACGTCGTCGGCGGTCACGACGAACCCGTCGAGGTTCCGGAGCTGAGCTTCGAGGAGGACCCTGATCGAGTAGGGAAGCTTGGCGATCCCCACGCCCACGCCCTGCTCATCGAGGGCACCCAATCGGGCGTAGCGGTAGCTGGTTCCGTTGACGTCGAGGGTGGCGGCGCTGTTGAACGGGTCGGGGCGTGTCATCGGGCGGACCTCCTTGGGATCGATGCAATCATCGGCTCCGGTGAGTCATTAGTCGCATTGATGACAATGACAAAAAACATAGATGTTATCAATGTACGTCATCGGTCAAGCAGACACTTCTCGAACAGCTCAACCGCCGGGCTGGGCACCCGGTCCGCTCGCCTCACCACCGCGAGCCTTCGCATCAGATTCCCGTCCGCGCACGCCAGCCCCGCATCCGGCGAGACCAGCTTGCTCACAAAGCCGACGCCCACGCCCACGCCCACCATCCGTTCGATCGACTGCGTGCTCCGCAGCTCGACCACCACGTCCAACTCCACGCCCCCCGCCCTCGCCGCTGCGTCGATCACCGCCCGCACGGCGCTGCCCGCCTCGAATCCGACGACCGGCTCACCGCCCACGTCTTTCCAACGGAACGACTTTCGTCCCGCCAGCCGGTGCTCGGGCGGCACGATCAGCCTCAACTCGTCGTCGATGGTCGTCACCGTGAAAAGGTCTGCGCCGACTTCACCGTCGGCGGGTAACGTCACAACGCCCAGGTCCAGTTCGCCCGCCTTGACCGCTTGGGCGACCACGGCGCTGCCCGCCTCGCGGGCCGTGAAGCGGATGCCTGGGTGCTCGCGACGCACGCGGCCGACGACCTCGGGCAGCAGCGCCCCCATCGCCGTCGCCCCGCCCCCGACGCGGATCGACCCGGCCTCCAGCCCGGCGAGCGCCCGCACCGCCTCGGCCCCCCGGTCGGCCGCCCGTACCGCCTCGGCCGCGTGCTCCAGGAACGCGATCCCCGCCTCGGTCGGCTCGACACCCTTGGCGGTTCTGTGAAACAGTTCGACGCCCAGTTCGCCCTCGAGCCTCCGGAGCATCGCGCTCAGGGTGGGCTGGGTGACGCGCAGCGCCTCGGCGGCCCGGGTCATGTGGCCGGATTCCGCGATCGCGAGCAGTTGACGCAGGGCGGTGAGTTCCACCGGTTCAAGATACCGGCCATCCCGGGCGGCGCGGACAAGCCCGAGTTCCGCCGTGCCGCGACCAAGTCGTCCGCGGTGGCCGCGGCAGGTCGTCCGGGACGTGTCGCCGCCGGTGTCCCTGCGATCAGGCGTCGTGTGGGATCACCAGAACTTCCACCAAGGCTTTCTAGGCCCTTGCGCTGCTCCGATCTCGGCGCGGAGCATGTCCACCGCGCGCTGCACGGTTTCTTGGCTCGCGCCGCGCTCGGGGACAATGCTGGAAGCGAATCGGATCTGCGTTGGATCGAAGTCCGAGCCAGATCCTTGCATCGCCTGCAGCGCCGCGTTCGCATCGCCCGAGACCAGCCCGATCGCCTGGGCGGCATCGTCGTCCAAGGAAGGGAGCAGGCGCGCCGCAACGCCATCCCACGCGAGAACGCGGGGCGCGACGCGAGCGGGACCCCAGCTTCGATTTCTCCGCTCGCGCGGGCGCGGATCACGGTGGGGGCGAAGTTGAAGTTCATACCCCGCGACGTGAAAAAAGCGCGAGTGAACCCCGCCGTTGCGAAACTCCCGATTTCATCGATGAATTCGAGGTCGTACCCCTCGAGAGACATCTGTTTCTCGATCTCTTCGTGAGCGGCGCGTGCAGACAGCTTCGTGGCGAACGACTCGATCGCCCTGTCGAGGCGATCTCGCTCGGCCATCTGCGCCTCGTCGGTCTGGGCGACGAGCGCGAAACGGGTCCAGTACCCGGGTGCTTCGAGACGAGGCGCCGGCCAGTCGGTGTCCGTGACGGTGAGTCCCTCATCGTTCAACTCCAATTGGCGACGCCACCCGGTCGGGGAATCGGGCGTGTTCCCGCCCACGACGGTCTTCACCATCTGCAACCGGGCCGGCCCCAACGCCTCGCGTGTGTAACGGAACCACGGAGCCCCATCCGGACACTCGGGCGGCTGAGTGCCGAAGCTCGCCCAGCGGGCGGGGCTGACGTACCCATCGAAACCGTCGAGGCCCTCGCCGGGGGCGTCGCTCACGTGCGAGCAGCCGGTGACGGCGCGGCCATCGATGAACGAGCGAATCGTCGCGGCGACCAGGTGGAGCCAAGTTTGGGCGGCAGAGGTCAGGGCTTCGTCCTCGGACCCGGCGATCCCGACGACGCCCCCGTTGAGCACCTCGTCGCCGTGGTCGTGCAGCGTCGCGAGCACGGAGCACTGCGCCATCGCCGCGCCGTCAGGCTTCGGGTGTATATGCACCTGGGCGCGGAGCGTGATGCGCCCGTCGAAGACCTTGAGCTCGTCCCCGTCGAGCTTGGTCCAGCCTCCGAATTCGTCGCCGTGGGCGACGACGGTGGATTCGATCATCTCAAGAAGCTTGCCGGCGTGTTCACTCATTGGCGGATGGTAACAACCACTTTCTCGGGGGGGGGCGATAACACGCGATGTCCCGCCGGTGAGTGCCGGAGAATTGTTCATAGAAATCTCTCGATCGGCGCGCAACTCTGCGCGGCGTTTCCCGTCTACTGAGCAAGGAGACACCATGCCCCTCGCTCTCAAGAAAGCCAGCGCCGACACAGGGATCGCCCCCGACCTCGACGACCTCGCCGCCCTCCGGCTCTACGCGACTTCGGGAGACCCCCGAGCCTTCGAGCTTGTGGCCGCCCGGTACGAGGCGATGGTGCTCGCCACCTGCCGCCGCGTCCTGAAGAACCAGGCCGACGCCGAAGACGCGGCGCAGCAGGCTTTCATCAAGCTTGCCTCCCACGCCGGTCGTGTGCGGTCGAACGCCGCGGCCTGGCTTCACGCGTGCGCCATGCGTACCGCAACCGACATCGCTCGGGCGTCGGGGGCCCGCCGCCGGGCGGAGGCTCGCGCGGCGGACGAAGCGCACGAACGGTCGGCGTCGATCGACGCCCCGGCCCCCGAGTGGCAGGAGCTCGAGACCCAACTCGACGAAGCGCTCGCGAAACTCAGCGACGCGGATAGAGACCTCATCTGCGCCCGCTTCCTTGCGGGGCGGTCGCAGGCCGATCTTGCCAGGGAGGCGGGCGTCCACGCAGGCACGCTCCACCGGAGGCTGGATAAGGCTCTCGAGCGCCTCCGCGAACATCTGTACGAGTCGGGCGTGACGTTGACCGCTGTCACCCTCGTCGGGGGGCTCGCCGCCGTGCATACGGCATCATCAGGCGCAAGCACTGCACTGCAGTGCGCTGTCGCGAAGATCGGTCTCTCGGGCATGGCCAACGCGGCCGAGCCGCTCTCGGGAGCGTCCGTGTTCTCGTCGAAGGCGATCGTTACCGCGGCGGTCGGTCTGGTACTCACCGCCGGCATCGTCGGTGGGGGCGCGATGATCATGGGCGGTGGTTCGACCGGGTCATCGCTCGGTCTTGCCGAAGCGGCGCCGACGGCTCCCGAGCGCCCGAAGCGGAAGAGCAAGCCGTTCCGCATGGTCTCGCTCACCGACCCGGTGTGGATGGGATCCACGATGATGATCGACGGCGACCGGATCCGCGTCTCCATCCCGGACTTCGCGCCCGACGGAGAATCGATGGTCGAGTACAGCATCGTGTTTGATGCTCCCGGGCTCTCCGGTATTCAGCCGAAACCGGGCAAGTCTTTCGAACTCAACGCAACGTGTATGGAGAGCACCCTTCCACCCGGAGCGACGTTTACGCTCCGAGTGGGTGATGTTGTCCCACTCGAACTCGAACTCGACCGCATCGGTCGGTTTCACATGAAGTCGTCGATGGAAGTTGATGGAAAGACGGCAAGCCAGCACTTCGTCGCCGCCCGCCCGGCCCACCGAGACGCCAGGGAGTTTCCGATTCCGACAGACCCCCGGTCAATTCAGGGCGCGTGGTTCGAGACGAGCGACTGGGTTCTCACGCTCGACAAGAAGGACATCACGATCAATCTCGATGGATGGAAAGTCCATCGGTTCCGGATCATGGAGTGGCGCGACGCCGGCGACCACACGAGGATTCAGGCGATCGCCGCCGATTCGATGGATCCGACGCTGGTTGGAAAGAGACTCAAGCTCTTGCTCCAACGCGACGGGGATACCTACGCCCTCGCGTACCACTACCACGCGTCAGAGTTCCTGAACGAGTGGCCGACCGGGTTCGATCCGGGCGAGGAGGGCAACATTCAAGTGCTCCGATTCACGAGGGCGAAGCCGTGATGCAACCCCGACGCCGTGCGTTCACGTTGATTGAGTTGCTCGTCACCATCGCGGTCATCGCGGTTCTCATCGGCATCTTGATCCCTGTGCTCGGTGCGGTTCGGGAGACGGCGCGCGAGACGAAGTGTCTCTCGAACGCCAGGCAACTCGTCGTGGGCATCAACGCGTTCGGGGCTTCCAACGGAGGCGAACTTCCCGAGAACCGGACGCTCATCTCGGAAACCGAGCACGTGACATGGCGATACCGCTTTGCGCAGGAGGGCTTCACGGACAACGAAGAACTCTGGGTCTGCCCCTCTCTCCCGGGTGACCCACGGTCCGAACTCGGGTTTATCGATCGCACCACCACGTGTGTCGGCGACGTGCTCTCGAGCTATGCCCTCAACGGGCACTTGCTTTGGCGGCGAGAGACCACCGACGACGAATCGGTCAGGCCCGACACGTCCATCCGCCGGCCCGATCACACGGTCCTCGTGGCCGAGTCGAGGGCGCCGTACCCCGATATCCGCGTCACCAACCAACTCATCGCGGCCGACGAGCTCGACGGCGGAGGTTTCTTTGGGTACTGGCACCGAGGGAACGGGACCTACGGGTTTATCGACGGGCATGCCGAGACGATCAACCTGATCGACACCGGGAGCCCGGACTGCCGCTGGCACAACGGGCGTGATCTCTCCGAAGACCCGTTCAACCCGCAGTCGGTCGACGAGACCGTCACGCACGATCACCCGGACTGGGAGTTCCTCGCCGCGGACGTCTATCTGAAGTAGCCTGTGGGCGTCGGGAATACCCGTGGGACCTCGGGGGTTGCCCGGAAGACAGGCCACCGGAGACCCAGAGATGCCCGGGATCATTCGAAGCTCGCTTCCTGTTGTTGCCTTTGCGGTCGCCGGTGTCGGGTATGTCGTCATCGCCGGGAAGACCGGGTTCTGCCCCGCGTGTGCTGCGGTTACTTCCGCTGTCACGTCCGCCGTGTTCACAGAGGTGAAGGCGGAACCCTCCGCCAGCCCCGACGAGCACCCTTCGCCCAACGGGCACGCGGATGACTATGCGACCTTCCGCCGGACTGTCCGCCCGGGCTCGGTCGACATCGAGGCGGAGTACAACCTCGAGGACCTGCAAGTCCCCCAGGAGCAGATCCACACCTTGCTGCCGCGCGACGCGATCCCGGCGCTGACCGATCCGCCGACCGAGTCGCTCGAAGACGCGGCGTCGTGGTTGCAACCATCCGATCGCGTCATCGTGGCGACGCTTCCGGGCGAGGAGGATGGAGAGGGCGAGGGCGCGACTTCCGAGACGCTTATCGTGCCTTTGCACGTCCTCGACTTTCACGAAGTGGTGAATACCACGCTTGCCGGCGAGCCCGTTGCCCTGACGTATTGTCCGCTGTGCGATTCGGCGACTGTGTTCTCGCGTCGCGTGGTTCGCGAAGACGCCGAAGGCGAGCGTGTCGAACAGGCGCTTGAGTTCGGCGTGTCGGGGGCGCTGTTCAACTCGAACGTCCTTATGTACGACCAGACCGACCGAGGCCTATGGAGCCAACTCGCGGGCGAGGCGCTTTCTGGGCCGCTCGTCGGGACCGCCCTCGACCACCTCCCGGTGCGCATCGAGACGTTCGCCGACGCCCGAGAGGCGCACCCCGAGGCCAGATCCGTCTCACGCGACACAGGCTTTGAACGACCGTACGGCTCGAATCCGTACACGCGTTTCTTTGAGACCGACGGGCTCCTCGTCGACGTCGAGTCATACGGCGAGGCTCTCCCGAAGAAGACGCTCGGCATCGGCGTTCGCACCGGCGACCGTGCATGGTTCGTCGTCGCGACGAGCGTGACCGATGGCATGGTCCTCGAGACTCCGGAGGGCCCGGTCGTGTTCGACCGGTCCGGCGCAGGCGTGTCCGTCCGCAGTCATCCGAAGGGCGTTGCAACCGCACAGACGTTCTACTACGCGTGGTCGGCGTTCTACCCAGATCTTGAGTTGATCTGGACGCCGTGACAGTCACCCACGGGACCGCACGACGAGCATGCTGTTCTTCGCTCCGAAGGCGAGGCAACTGATGAGCGCGGTGGCCCCCGGTGCGCACGCCCTTGCTTCGTGCGGCGTGTAGTCGAGATCGCAGACATCGTCGGGCTCGCTGAGGTTCGCTGTCGGCGGTGTGAATGGGTCGTCTCCGTCGAGGCCGGCCATGGCCCCGAGGGTTGCGACCAAGCTGGCCATCCCGCTGGCGCCCTGTGGGTGACCGATCGCCCCTTTGATCGAGTGCCCGACGATGCGCCGCGCGTGCGACCCGAAGGCGCGTTTGAAGGCGTCGGTCTCGAGGCGGTCGTTCAGGACGGTTGCGGTGCCGTGGTAGTGGGCAACGTTGACGTCTGCGTGCGAGACGCCGGCGTCTTGGATAGCGAGATCGATGGCCCGGGCGCACTCTCCCATGTCCGGATCGGGCCGGACGCGATGGAACGCGTCGCAGGTGGCGCCGTAGCCCATGAGCTGGCCGATGGGGTCGGTGCGCACAAGATCGTCGCGCCTTTGCAGCACCATCGCCCAAGCGCCCTCGCTCAGGACGAACCCGTCTCGATTGGTATCGAACGGTCTCGCCGCCGCCGCGGCTTCGGCGTCGCTCGCGCACGCTCGCTGGGAGATCACGCCCAGGAGATCCATCGCGGCCAGCGGCTCTGGGCGGACGTGCGCATCGGCGCCGATGACGACCCACGCCTCCGGCGAACCAACGCGGCCGGCGCGGAGTTGGTCGAGGGCGAGCCCGGCGGCGTCCGATCCGCTGGCGCACCCGGTCGAGACGCACAGGCTCGGGCCGCGGAGCCCGAGACGGATGCTGAGTTCGCCGGCGAGATTCCCGTGCGTGGCGTTGGTGATGGTCCAGAGGCTCGGGCGTTGTCCGGCGAAGCGGGCGCGGTACTGCTCGCCGGTGAAGTCGATGCCGCCGCCGCCGGTGCCAAGGATGAGCCCTACTCGCTGTGCTTCGGTTTCGCTCTCGGAGATGTCGCCCAGTCCGGCGGCTTCCATCGCTTGCCGGGCGGCCGCGAGGGCCATCGGAACGAGTCGGGGGAGCTTGGCGGCCTCCCCGGAGCGCATGACGAGGTCGGGCGACCACTCGTTGCACGTCGCGCCGATGGCGCGGATGCCCGGTGACCGCTCGAAGTCGAGCAACCGGGCGCCGCGGGCGCCCCGGCGGAGCCCCGAGACGAACGAGGGCACACCGATCCCGAGGGGCGTGACCGCGCCGAGCCCCGTGATGAGGCCGGTCTGCCTTGGATGGGCTCGGGGGCCCGATCGGGTGGTGTCGTCCGTGGGGCGCATCGGGCGAGTATCCTCATCCCATGGCGTGCGTGCGCGCCGCGGGGGTTGCCGCGGCTTACTTGGGATTGACGCTTGGATTCGTTGCCGGCCCGGTTTCGGATGTTTCGGCGCAGTCGGATCCGGTGACGCCCGGCTATACCCTGGGCCCGGACGGCGAGTGGCGGCTCGTCACAGGACCGGACGAGGGCACCGCGGCGGGTGAGTTGGCCGCGGCGGCGCGGCTCATCGCCGAGGGCAAGCCCGGCAAGGCGAAGGACGAACTCGACGACTGGATCGGGGCCCGCAAGCGGTCCGATGACCCGCTGTTGCCCCGCGCGTATCTGCTTCGCGGCGACGCGAAGCTCGCCGATGGGGACGAGTACCAAGCGTTGTACGACTACGAGATCGTCATCAAGGATTTCCCGAACTCTGAGGAGTTCGTCCGGGCGATCGAGCGTGAGTCGGAGATCGCGCTGGCCTACCTCGACGGGATGAAGCGCAAGTTTCTCGGTCTGCGGATCGAAAGCGGGCGGCGCGTCGGCGAGGAATTGCTCATCCGCGTCCAGGAGCGTTTGCCCGGGTCGACGCTCGCGGAGGACTCGGCGTTCCGCCTCGCGCGGCACTACTTCGATCGTGGCGAGATGCGGCTGGCGGCGGAGATGTACTCGATTTTCCGCATCAACTTTGAGAGCAGCCCGAGGGTGCGGGAGGCGCTCTTGGGGCAGATTTTCTCGAACGTCGCGGCGTTCAAGGGGCCGGAGTATGACGGCGCGGTTCTGCTTGAGGCTGAGCTTCTGCTCGACCGGTATGTCAGGCGGTACCCGGCCGCGGCGGAGCGCGACGCGGTGATCTCGGGTCTCGGTGAGCGGCTCGACGAATCCAGAGCGCAGGGCAGGCTCGAGGCGGCGCGCTGGTATCTGCGCACCGGTTCGGAACGCGCGGCCCGTTTCACGTTGCGCCGGGTGATCCGCGAGCACCCCCGCTCGGCCTCGGCGACCGAAGCCGCGGCGTTGCTCGCGACGCTGGCGGAGGACGAGAAGTGAGGCGGCTGCTTTTGGTGGGGGTGCTCACTCTCTCGGCGGTGCAGGTGTCGTGCGGCTACCGCTGGGGCACGACGTACTCGGATGACGTGCGGACCGTTTCGGTGCCGATCTTCGAGAACGACACGTTCATCACCGGGATCGAGGCGGACCTCGCGGACGCGATCGTGAAAGAGATTCAGAGCGCGACGCCCTGGCGGGTAACCTCGGCCGAGAACGCGGACACCATGCTGTCGGGCGCCATCCAGGGCTCGCGCCTGCGGACGCTGAGCACCGGGCCCGATACCGGGTTGGTTCAGGAGCAGGCCCTGGTCTACACCGTTGACTTCGAGTGGCGGGACAATCGTTCGGGCGAGTTGCTCGTCGAGCGGACAAACTTCCAGGCCGCGAGCACGTTCATCCCCGCTCGGGGCGACGACTCGTCCCCCGGTGAGCGGATCGAGCTCGGGTCTCGGGCCGCGCTTGAGGAAATGGCCCAGCGAATCGTGGGCGAGCTCCGGTCGAGCTGGTAGCCCTCTTGCGGCGGGAAATCGTCGTGATGTGCGGTCTTTGCTTGTGTCGCGAGCGTTGTGGAAGAGAAACCGGTTCGCACGTATTCACGAATCAACCAAACCGGATGGCGGGCAAACCCGATGGGCGGTCTGTGTGGACTAGCCTTGGGTTGGCGGAAACGCTGGCGCCGTCCGTGGTCGGCCTGTGGTGCCGACCCAGACGCGGAACGAGGACTTTGCTTTGAGCGACATCTCGGAATCTCCTGTTGTTTCGCGGTCTTCTGAGGCGTTCGGCCTTCGCCGTCTGGTGGACGAGGGTCGGCCTGACTCGGAAGGCAAGGCCGGCGGGGGCGACGAGAAGGGCGAGAACGGCAAGGCCGGCGGGAAGCCGACGGCGCCCCCGAATCGCGGGGTCTTCGGCTTCGTGGTCGTTCTTCTCGTGGTGGTGCTGCTTGTGACGGTCTTTGGGTATTCCGGAGGCGGTCAGCAGGTGACGCTGGCGACGTTCGAGGCGCACTACGTCTCGGGCGAGGTCGATCCGGAGTCGATTGTTCTGAGCGACGGCTCTCTCGTGGCTCGGGTAGCGCAGCCCGAGGTCGATGCGTCGTTCAAGACGGTTCAGGTGACGATCAACGAGGGCAACCGCGAGATCGTGGTCGCCAAACTCCAGGAACTCACCGGGGGCGACTACAGGGCGAAGGCCCCGTCGCCTTGGATGAACTTCTTGTACATCTTCGGGCCGTTCATTCTGTTGATGCTCTTGCTTTGGTTCCTGATCTCGAGGGGCCTTCGCAACGCCGGTGGCGGGGCGGGGATGCTCGGGAACTTTGGGAAGTCGAAGCACCGCACGCTGAGCAAGGAGATGACGGGCGTCACGTTCAAGGACGTGGCCGGCATCGACGAGGCCAAGGACGAGGTCACGGAGATCATCGAGTTCCTCAAGAACCCGAAGCGGTTCACGAGGCTGGGCGGGCGTATTCCTCGTGGCGTGCTGCTCGTGGGCGAGCCGGGCTGCGGGAAGACGCTTCTCGCCAAGGCGATCGCGGGCGAGGCGGACGTGCCTTTCTTTAGTATCTCGGGATCGGACTTTGTCGAGATGTTCGTTGGTGTTGGTGCGAGCCGTGTGCGTGACCTGTTCAAGCAGGCGAAAGACTCAGCGCCGTGCATCATCTTCCTCGACGAGATCGATGCGGTCGGGCGTCGGCGCGGCGGCGGGTTCAGCTCTGGCGGTCACGACGAACGTGAGCAAACGCTCAACGCGATCCTCGTTGAGATGGACGGGTTCAACTCGGGCGATGGCGTGATCGTGATCGCGGCGACCAACCGCTCGGACGTGCTCGACCCGGCGCTCATCCGTCCGGGCCGGTTCGACCGGCAGATCACGGTTCCGTTGCCCGATCTCAAGGGCCGGCTCGAGATCCTCAAGGTCCACTCAAAGAAAGTGCGGCTGGGCCCGGACGTCGACCTCGAGCGGATCGCGCGCGGGACGCCCATGTTCAGCGGCGCCGATCTCGCGGCGATCATCAACGAGGCCGCGATCGGCGCGACGATGGAGAACAAGGACTTCATCGAGCACGAGGACCTCGAAGAGGCCCGAGACAAGGTGAAGTTCGGTCGGGCCAAGCGCAGCCGCGTTCGCGAGGCGGACGAGAACAAGCTCGTTGCGTATCACGAGGCGGGCCACGCGGTGCTCCAGGCGCTGCTGCCGGACGCGGACCCGTTGCACAAGGTCACGATCATCCCTCGCGGGAGCGCCGGTGGCGCGACGTTTAGCTTGCCCGAGAAGGATCGCATGGGCTACAGCCTCAAGTGGCTGAACTCGACGATGCGTGTGCTGTGCGGAGGGCGCATCGCTGAGGCCAAGGCGATGAATGACGCCAGCTCTGGTGCGGCGATGGACATCCAGCAGGTCACCCAGCTCGCGCGGACGATGATCACCGAGTGGGGCATGAGCGAGCGGCTCGGGTTCGTCCGGTATGCGGGTGCCGACAGCCGTGAGATGTTCATGTCGGATCGTGACTTCTCGGATGAGACAGCGCAGATCATCGATGAGGAGACACGCCGGCTGGTCGACGAGGCGTACGGCGACGCGGTCCGCATGCTCGAGGGCCAGTGGGACGTGGTTGAGCGGGTCGCGAACGCGCTGCTCAAGTACGAGACGCTGACAGCGGACGAGGTGCACAAGCTGATCCGGGGGGAGCCTTTGGATCGTCCGACGGTGGGGGATCTGCTGGCGGCGCCTCCGCCCGCTCAGGCGAAGCCGGCCAAGCCGGCTGACCCTGCGGCCGATGGCGAGGCGGACCTGCCCCCCGGCGTGTCGCCCAGCCCGGCGTGACTCGGTGTCTCGTCTCGACGAAGAGCGGTGGGCGGGGTTCTCGGCGCGGCTCGGCGCGGATCCGGAGATCGCGGCGGCGGTGTTCCGGGCGCTCGACGGTCTCCACGCGGTCCCTCGTCGCCCGTACCACGGCCTCTCGCACGTGATGCAGACGCTCGGGGCGTTGGACGAACTGACCGGCGATCAGCCGCCGGCGGCCGCCGAACTGGCCCTGTGGTTCCACGACGCGATCTGCGTCCCCGCCGGCGACTCGAACGAGGAGCGCAGCGCGGCGGTGCTCGACTCGATCGGCCCGTCGATCGGTGTTGACGCGGCGACGCTGGGCGACGCGACGCGCGCGATCCTGGCGACGAAGAGGCACCGCGAGGTCGCCGATGAGGTCGCCCGGTTGGTGGTCGACGCCGACCTCTCGATCCTGGGCCAGCCGACAGACGTGTACGAGAGGTACGCCGGCGCGATCCGCGCGGAGTACGGCGCGTTCGGCGATGCGGAGTACGCCGCCGGCCGGGCGTCGTTCCTCGAGGGCCTTCTGGCGCGGAACCCGATCTTCCTGACCGGTGCGGGGGTGTCGCTCTACGAGGGGCGTGCGAGGGCGAACATCGAGCGCGAACTGTCGAAACACCGGGGCTCCTGAGCCTGAGTGCCGACCGGCGGCCCCCGTTGAGCACGGCTCACTGGGGATTGCTGACCTCGCTCAGGTCCTGCGGCAACTCACGGCGTCGCGTTCGCTCTGGACGGGCTTTGTATGCTCGCGGCCATGGAGGTCGGACACGGCACGGCCCAGGGTTTGGAACCGAGCCGCTTGATGACCGGCCGCAAGGCGATCACGACCTGCCTCGACGCGCGGCGCGGGTGCTGGCCGGCGTGTACGTCGTGGGTGTCGTCTTATACATCGCAGCGAGCGTGGTCCAAATCGCGGTCAACGGCTTCCCGGAACCGGACGCGGCGATCGGCTGGTCACCCCTGGAGGTTGTGTCCCTTGGGGTGGGCTGTTTCGAGTATCTGTCGCTGCTCGCGTGGTGGAGCGTCATCGCGTGGCACCTGTCCTCGCTCGGCGAGGCGCTCGGGGACTTCAAGCTCGAGCGGCGGGCGGCGACGGGCGTGTGGCTCTTCCCGCTGTTGAACAGCGTGGGCGCGGTGCTGTGCGGCGTCGGCCCAGTCGTCGCTGTGGTCGTGCTGGTGCTCACGCTCTGGCTGGTGCTCAAGGCGACGAAATCGGGCCCGGTCTCGGGCGGCCCGGTCGGAGGAGCGGCGGCCGCGTGATGTACTCGCTTGGCGTCATGGATTGACACGTTCGTTAGGCTCCGGCATGACTGATGCACCGCTGGGAAACGACGCCGACGTTCATAACACTGATCCGACCGATCGGTCTGTATACAGGGGCCGGTACCCGCACGTCGCTCTGTGGTCACCGGAGGTGTTGCGGGCGATTAGCTCTGGGACGCTGATTCTGAAGATCTACCTTCTCGGCCCCCTCATGCTTGGTTTGATTGTCGGTGCCATCGCCGGTGGACTGGCGAGCGCCGCCCCTCAGCACGTGTCGACGTTCATGGGTCCGCTCATGGTCGGGGGAGGTCTGATTCAGATCGTTGCTGTTGTGCTGATTCTCAAGGGCGTGTGGGGGGTCACGTCCGGGTTTGCTGGCGGCGCGGGAGCGCCCCTCGACTCGCCGCAACGGGCTCTTCGGATCGTCTCGCTCGTCATCATCGCCATCGGCGTGCTCGGCTCGGCGGTCTCGATCGCCCAGCTCATCGTTGTGGGTATCCCGTAGCCGACGTCGGCCCCGGTCTCGTTGACCGGTTTCGACTACGCGATGGGGGCGATCGGGCTCCTGAACATCGTGGCCAGTGCTGTGTGGTACAGCGTGCTCGGGTGGCACGTGTCGCTGCTTGCGACCTCGCTCGAGAACCTCACTGTGCGGAAGCGTGCGACGCGCTTGACCTGGCTGGGCCCGGTGATGAGCACCGTCGGGATCGTGCTCTGTGGGCTCGGTCCTCTTATCACGATCATCCTGGCGTACAACCTGCTCACGACGCTGCGGAAGGACTTCGTATTACAGGTCAAGGCGATGGATGAGGAACTGCAGAGCGGGCGTGCTTTGGGTGCCCCGCAAGGGTGACACTCCGGCCGGCAAAGTGGTGGTCCGGCGCCGGATTCGCCGGCCGGTGACCTGTCGCGATCGGGCGCGAACTCGATCGGGGCCGGGTCGGTACATTTGCAGCGGGTCTTGGGAGGCTGCCATGCGGATAGCTACGATCGTGATAGGGCTTGCGGTGGGGCTGATGTGCGCCGCGGCGCGTTCGTCGCCCCGGATCATCGTGCTCGGCGGGCCCGAGCACGGCGTGAGCTACAGAGATCGTCTCGCGTCGTTCGAATCGGTGTTGCCGGGCGGCTTACCCGAATGGCCTGTCATCTCTGACGAAGCGATCGCGGACCTCCCGCTGCAGGAGATTCTCGCGTGGCTCGAGGCCCGTTACCGCGAAGAAACGCGCCGTCAGTGCGAGGCGATGACGCGATCGTTTGCGGAGGAGTACCCGGAGCACGTGGAGCCGGAGTGTCACGCGATGCTCGGCACGACGGTGAAGCTGACCGCGCTCTCGCCCGAGCAGTGGCGGGTGCTCGCGGATCGGTTTGTCGCCCTCGCGATGTCTGACGAGGAGTTCTTGAGGGGGCGTGCGTGGCACGTGCTCCGTGAGGGGCTGTTCCCGAGGCCCGGGCTCGGGCCGGTTGTCTCGTCCAGCATCGAGGACGGGGGGGTATGCGACTTTCGTCACATCGCGGGCTGGTATCTCGAGATCTCTCGCGACATCGCCGCGTGCGTAGCGTATCACGCGAAGATCGATCCGCCCGAGAGTTTCATGCTTCACTCTTACACGCTCCGGACTTGGCAACATGCCTCGGAGCGGGATCCGGCCATGCTGGATGAGATGCTCAAACACGTGCATGTGCGTCCGACGGAGCGGTACCGCCCGAGCGTCGCGAGCGTCGTGTGGCAAACGTACCCGGATCTGCTTGGTCGGGACGCTGATGTCGTCGACGCGGTAGCGCGTGCGCTCCCCAGCGCGTCGGACAACCACGATCTTGAGCACGCGCTCGTCTATCTGCTGATGAACGCGGGGAGCGAAGTCGAACGCGCATTCGCGGTGCTTCGCGGGCGACCGGATGACCCGGCGCACACCGCGATCTGGATGGACCAGCTCTTGGCGAGGCATAGCGCGGACATGGATAAAGACCTTCTCGGGGTATTGGTCGCGGATCTCATCGAGACGACGCGGTCGCTCATTCGATCCCCTCGCCAGCGCCTCCGGAGCCAGGGCCTTCGTGTCGCGATCGGTTGGGGGCCATACGCGGCGCCGCTCGTCGATGACATCGTCGAGCACGCGTTGCCGCCGGAGACGCGGACGTCGGGGGCGGCGGTGTACGCGCTCGGCCGGATCGGTCCGGAGGCCGTGTCGGCGGTGCCGGAACTCGCGGCGCTGCTCGATGGGGCGGAAAATATGGAGCGGCAGCGGATCCGGGACGCGATCTGGAACATCACGAAGGCCGGAGAGCCGTCGGAGAACGTGAGGTACCGTTTCGGGCCGCAGCGAGAGAAGGCTCTCCTGGACGACTGATCGCCGGATCGCGGGTGTTCGAATCGGAAGATGACAACGTCACATTAGAATCGATTCGGCGCACTGCTTGTTTCTGTGTATTCTCCTGCGGTGAATGATCAAACCGACGCCGTAGTTGTTCCCGAGACGCGGTACCCGCCGGTGGCGTTGTGGCCGGCATCGGCGCTGGAGTCGGTGGGTCGGGGCGCGATGAACCTAAAGATCGCGATCCTGCTGCCGATCATTCTCGTGCCGTTGATGATCTTGGTGCTCTGGATCGGGATGACGCACGGCCCAGGCATAAATCCGAACGCGGCCGCGCCGCCTGCGTGGCTCGAGTTGGCGGTGCTCGGGGTGATGCTCCCGGTCATGCTTGTCGTTGCCTGGCTGGAATAGCTCGGCGTGAAGCGGATGACCGTTCCGCTTGAGCAAGGCGAGCCGGGTGACCACGATCGGCCTCGGAGGGTGTACTGGATCGTGACGCTGGTCTGGCTCGGGAACGCCATCCTCTCTTGGGTGATCTCGGGCGTTCAGATCGCGGTCCAGGGGTCGACTCCGCCGGCATCGGTCACGTGGACCGTCGTCGATGTGATCAATCTGCTCCATGGTTTCGTGGGGTGGGGGCTCTGGATCGCTTGGCTCTCGACCGGGGCGTGGCACGTGCGGTGCCTCGCAGAGGTCCTGGGCGACCGGGTTCTCGTCGGGCGGGCGAAACGGCTGATCTGGCTCGGCCCGGTGCTGAACACGGTCGGCCTCGCGACGTGCTTCGTCGGCCCCCTGATCTCGCTGATTCTATTGTATAACGTGCTGACGCGCGTTCGGAAGCTGACGCTTGCGTTCGAGATGCCCGAGGATGGCGTGGCGCCGGCGTGACGGGGACGCTTGTGCGGGGAGCTTCGGGTCTCGTCGGTTCGCCGAGCGTCCACCGGCCGAGACCGCGCTAGGGACGGAGAAGGTGTTTGAGTCCGCTCTTGAGACGTCGGGACATGAGTCGCCGACGGCGCGGCCCAGGCGGTTACCCCACGCCCGCCGCCACCATCGCGTCGGCGAGCTTTGCGAACCCCGCCCGGTTGGCGCCGAGTTCGTAGTCGACGCCCTTGTCGGTCTGGCCGTAGGCGACGCACCGCTGGTGGATGGTGGCCATCATCGTTTCGAGTTCGTTGATGGCGCGTTCCTTGCTCCAGGGCACGCGGCCCGAGTTCTGGGCCATCTCGAAGCCCGACATGCCGACACCGCCGGCGTTGGCGGCCTTGCCCGGGCCCAGGGGGACGCTGCGCTTCGCGAGCAACGCCTTGGCCTCTGCGGTGCAGGGCATGTTGGCGCCCTCGGCCACCGCCTTGGCGCCGGCATCGGCGATCGCCGCGGCGTCGGTTTCGTCGACTTCGTTCTGCGTGGCGCAGGGCAGGGCGACCTCGTAGGCCCCCATCGCCCAGGGCTTCTTGCCTTCTGCGTACTCGACGCCTTCGCCCGAGTAGGCGCTGAGCCGGTCTCGGGTCTTGAGCTTGAGGTCCATCAGCTCTTGGAGTTGCTGCTTGGTAAACCCCTCCTTGCAGAAGACCGAGCCCTTGGAGTCGCTCAGGCTCATGACGCGGCCGCCTCGGTGCATCGTGCGCTCGGCGGCGTAGAGGGCGACGTTCCCGCTCCCGCTGATCGCGACCTTGGCGCCGTCCATCGAGTGCCCGTCTTCTTCGAGCATCGCCTTGGCGAACGCGACGCACCCGTACCCCGTCGCCTCGGTGCGACCAGCGAGGCCTCCAAGCGGGATTGGCTTGCCGGTGAGTACGCCGACGGGCTTCTTGGTGAGGCGGAGCCAGCGCCCGTACATGTAGCCGACTTCGCGTCCGCCGACGCCGATGTCGCCGGCGGGGACGTCCTCGTCGGGTCCGATGTACTTGGCCAGTTCGGTCATGAAGCTCTGGCAGAACCGCATGACCTCGCCCTCGCTCTTGCCCTTGGGGTCGAAGTCGGACCCGCCCTTGCCCCCGCCCAGGGGCAGGCCGGTCAGGGCGTTCTTGAAGCACTGCTCGTAGGCGAGGAAGCCCAGGACGTCTTCGGTGACGGTGTGCCGGAAGCGGAGCCCGCCCTTGTAGGGGCCGAGGATGTTGGTGTGCTCGATGCGGTAGCCCCGGTTGAACTGAGGCTTGCCCTGGTCGTCGACCCACTCGACGCGGAAGCGGATCGTGCGGTCGGGCTCGAGGAGCCGCTCGAACACGCGGGCCCGGCGCCAGCCCTGGCGGCGCGGGTCGTCGTCGCTGAGCATCGGGCCGATGGCGTGGGCGACCTCCGTCGCGGCCTCTTTAAAGAGCGGGCCTCGCCCCAGGTCGTCGATGAGTTGGATGAGGGCGGGGGTGAGGTCGACTGGGGCTTCGGGTGCGGTGCTCATACCTGAGTGTATTGGCCCAGTGTCGGCGGGGCTTGCGGACGCCGCGTACCGACGCTGGTCAGAAAGCGACCGCGGACATGTCGACGCCCAGGAAATTGGTCGGGGTGTCGTCGCCGACGAATCCGGAGATCCGGAACGCGAATTCGTACGTCCCCGGTGAGAGCGAGCTCACGATGCCGGTCTGACCGATGATGCGACGCTCGGCCGACGACCAGTCGCGTGTGCCGATCTGCCGGCTCACGGCGGCGCCTTGCCAGGGCCCGTTGCTTCCGACCTCGCGGTACATAAGTTGGTAGGTGACCCCGTTGTCGTTGAGGATCTGGAGGTAGAAGAACCCCACAACCATTATGCGTTGCGCGAACGAGGTCACGGTGACTTCGATGCCCTCGGAGTACCGGGTTGTGCCGACCCCGAACACCTCGTTGGTCGAGGTGTCATCGGTGTCTCCGATCGCGGCTCTGCCCTGGACCGAGCCGTCGGGGAACTTGATCCCGCCCGGGACGAACGCGAGCGACGTGGGGTTTTGCGCGTAGTTGGTGTTCGATCCGTAGGTGACGCGGAGCTCGGGGTCGGTGTTGGTCGTGGTGCGGACGATGCCCCACTTGTTGTTGACGGTGCCGTTGACCGACTCACCCAGCGCGATGCCCGATCCGAAGCTGCCGGTGTTGGAGCTGTAGATGCCAAGGACGGCGTCGTTGTCTTCGAGCGCGAGGGTTTCGTTGAGCATGCCATCGTTGAAGGCGCCGATGTCGCGGTCGGTGACGTGGAGGCGGGCGATGGAGGGTAGGTCGCCCACGCCGGCTTTGCCGTCTGCGCGGAGCTGCACGATGCCGGTCGCGTCATCGATGGGGCGGAGCGAGAGGTAGTCTTGACCGAAGACGTTGATGTGCGAGAGATCGAAGCGTTCGGCGCCGCCGCCGTCTTCGAACGAGAGCGTCGAGTAGGTGCCCCCGAACCCGCCGACGGTGGGGCCCCGGAACGAGAGCGTGGCGGGTGTGAGCGTCGAGCGGAGCTTCACGCGTGTGTCGGCGCCGTCGATATCGAGCGATGCCTGCGGGGCAACGGTCCCGATGCCGACGTCGCCCTGCTCGTCGACGTAGATGCCCCGGGTCTGAAGGCTGTATGGCGAGGCGGTGATCGCCTGCCTGGGCGTGAGGGTGAACCCGTCGACCTCGACCTCAAGCCAGGTCGAGGTGGTCCCGGTGGCTTGCACGCCGAAGTCGAGCGCAATGGAGAACGCGCCGCTTTCAACCTCGACCGAGGGGAACGTCACGGCTGGGCCGAGCTGGTTCCCGCTGGCGGGCTCGTCGAAGAGGCGGAAGGTCATCGGGAGCGCGTCGTCGACGGGGCCTGCGGCGCCGTTGAGTGAGCCTTGGTACGTGAACGACGTCGACACTTGGCCGAACGTCGGGACGGTGAGCAGCGCGAGCACCGCCACGGCGAGACAACCCATTTTCACACTCACGTGATCTCCCCTTCACCGCGTTCGATACGGGTTCCCGCCATGAGAGCGGAAGTGGCCCTGTGTTTCAAGCGATTTCAGGGGTCGGGTATCACGGCTCATTCGAAGAGCGGCGTACCGGCTTCGAGCGTTCGGACGGGAGTCTCGACGATCGGGACTTCCGCCAGCGCCTTGCCGCTCTTAGCGCCCGCCTCTTCGAATCGGGTGAGCGTGGGCACGAGGCGGGTATCGATCGAGCCGACGAGCTTGTTGTATCGCTCGACGCTGGCTTGGATGGCTTTGCCCAGGCTCGACGCGTGCCCGAAGACCACCGCCGCTCGTTCGTGCAGTTCGCGGCCCAACTCGAACAGCTCGCGGGCCTCGTCGGCGAGCCTGGCTTCGCGCCAGCCGACGGCGACGGCGCGGAGCAGGCCGATCAGCGTGCTGGGGCTGGCGAGCACGACGTTGCTCGCGGCCGCGGTCTCGATGAGCTCGGGCCGGCGGCTGAGGGCCGCGTCGACGAAGTGGTCGCCCGGGACGAACATGACGACGAACTCGGGGCTGCCCTCCCACTGGGCCCAGTACTGCTTCTCGCCCAGTTTCTTGGCTTGCTCGGTGACGTGGCGGGCGAAGCGTTCGAGGTGCTTCTCGCGTTCGGCGTCGTCCTTGGCGTTCACGGCCTCGAGGTACGCGTAGGTGTTGCACTTCGCGTCGATCGCGAGGACGCGTTCGTTGGGGAGCTTGACGACCATGTCGGGGCGGAGCAGGGCGCCGTCGGTGTCGCGGACGCTTTCTTGTTCTGCGAAGTCGCAGTAGCTGACCATGCCGGCGAGTTCGGCGACGCGGCGGAGCTGGAGTTCTCCGTACTGGCCTCTGACTTCCGGGCGGCTGAGGGCGCGCGTGAGCCTGGCGGTCTCTTCGCGCAGGGCGTCTCCGGCGGCGGAGGAGGCCGCGACGCGTTCGTCGAGCTTGGTGAGGCGTTCGCGTGTCGCGTCGAGCGTCTTGGCGATGGGCGCGAGGGCCTCGGTTTGCTTGCCGTGGGCGGACTCGAAGACCGGCTTGGCCTCTTCGAGGAACGCGGCTTTGCTCTCCTTGAGCATCTGGGCGCTCAGGGTCTTGAAGGCATCGGCGAAGCGTGATTCGAGGGGGGCCTGTTCGGAAAGCTTGGATTCGGTGGCCGCCAGGCGTTCTTCGGAGCGAGCGATCGTCTCTCGGGCTAGGTCGAGATCGCGTCGGAGATCGGCTTCGAGCGAGCGGAGACGCTCGAGTTCGCCGTCTCGCTGGGCGAGGGCTCGGTCGTGGTCGGATTCGGCGCGTTCGGCGTCCGACGCCAGTCGGTCGGCCTCGGCCGCGGCCTTGGCTTTGGTTGTGAGTGCCCAAGCAGAAACCCCGAGGCTCACGAGCAGTGCCAACCCGAGGATCACGATCGCCAGTGTTTCACCGGTCATGGGAGCACTGTATCGCTTTGCGAAGCGGGTACTCTGCGGTCATGCGAATACCTGCCCTCGTTCTTCCTCTGTTCCTCGCGTTCTTGTCGGCCTGCGACACGGCGCCGGTCTTGGCTCCGACGCCCTACGTGATGCTCGGGGACGAGGGGCGGCAGCTTTATGAGTCGCTGCCTGACCAACTGCGGACGCCTGAGATTCCGATTATGTACTTCACCGATCGTGTCGACGAGCGCGAGCCCGAGGCCGACGAGCCGGTGTACGGGGCGATGCGGGGCGACATTGTGACCTACGGGGTCGTCACGATCGCCCCGGAAGACAAGGAGATGGGGTGGGAGGAGTTTGTGGATCTCTCGACCACGCCCGGGTCTCATGAGGATGTCCGGCTCAAGGTCGACGATATCGATCAGTGCGGAACGATCTGGTCGACGCTGAGCCAGCTCGAGATCCAGGACGGGCAGGTGGTGTACCCCGACTCTTCGGTCGCGGCGTTTCTGTCCAATCTGGAGGCCTTCGACCGGTGCATGGAGCCCTGGCTGATCGAGGGCGACGACAACGCGGCGATCGTCTTCGTGCATGGTTTCAACAACACGTTCGAAGGGGCTTCGCTGCGTTTGGCGAAGACGTGGCACGCGATCGGGCGTCGGGGTGTGCCGATCTTGTTCACGTGGCCGGCGGGTTTCGATGCGTTCAAACCGATCGCGTACAACCACGACCGAGAGTCGGGCGAGTTCGCGGTGCAGTCGCTGAAAACACTGCTTCTCGCGCTGGCGATGAACGATCGGATCTCAAGGGTTCATGTCGTCGCGCATTCGCGAGGTGTTGACGTCACCACCACCGCGATGCGCGAGGTGGAAGCGGAGATCGCCGCGGCGGAAGGGAACACGCCCTTCGCACAACTCTCCCTCGGGTACGACAAGGACGAATTCGGTGAGCGCGTCGGGGGTCAGACGCCAGCGGACGTCACCAAGATCGAAACCCTGACGCTCGTCGCGGCCGATCTCGATCTGGACGTCTTCACCCAGCGGTTCGTTGCAGAGCGAGCCGGTCGCGCGGCAAAGCGGATTACGATCTACACGTCGGCACGCGATAAGGCGATCACGGCCGCGGACATCTTCTTTGCGTCGAATCTCCGCCTTGGGAAAGCGACAATGGAAGACTTCGACCCGAGGGTGCGTGAGCTCGTCAGCGCCCTGCCCAGCGTCGACATTATCGAATGCCGCGTGAAGACCAAGGACTCGCACCTGTACCTCTTCGAGCACCCGGCGGCGCTGTCGGACATGGTGCTCGCGATCAGGGATCACAAATACGCGGGGATCCAGAACGGCCGTCCACTCGAGCGTCTCGCGCCCGGGTTCTGGGTTCTCGACGAGGGGTACATGAGGCCCGAGGAGTAAGCGAGCGCCGATCACGAGCCGGTAGCGCGAGCGAGGTACCACCTCTGTGTCTTCCCTTTTTCGGCCTTTGTTTTGTTGCAAGCGAGCGGAGAGAGGAAGGCGTGAAGTTGAGAAGAACGCTGCGCTTGGGAGATACCTTGCTTGCGCTGCGGGCTCGTCGATGGCGATCGTGCCGGCGGGGGCGGGGGCGGGGACGATCTGGAACGCGGAGTTGAAGGTCACCGCGTCGCCCTCGGAGGGGATGAAGTCGTTGACGATCGCCAACTCGGTGCCCACCAAGACCGGCGTGGTCGTCGTGGTGCTGACGCTGTCGCCGTCGGCGGTCGTGATGCAGTTGTCTGTGTCGACCCCGTCGAGGATCAGTCCGCCGAAAAAAGAGGAACACTGGCCCTCGAAGCCGAGGGCGAGACCTCCAGTCGCACAGAACAATCACAATCTAGGGGAAATGGGGTTCGGTGAGAACAGTCCCCTGCGGTGGCTGGCCGCTCTGCCAATCTGACACCCGCGCCGGCGTTTGGAACGCCGTGCGTCTGGTGGTGGCTTTCAACCAAAGGGTTTGCGCAAGGGAAGATATCGGCACGTGCTTTGCATGTAGCCCGGTAGTGACCACCGATATGCCCGCCAACCCGACCCAGGGATCTTCCGCTTCGGGAGGGCATCGTTTCAATCTCCTGCTGTCGTACGCCGGTTGGGATGCGGACCCGTGGGTCGCGCGGCTGCCCAGGCTGCTCGATCCGATGGGTGTTCGGTCGATTGTCGCAGGCTCCGGCCGTCAGGCGACCGACGTGATCCGCCAGGAGCCGGTGCACGTCGCGGTGGTCGATCTGGGCCTGCCCTTCGAAGAGGCCGAGACGGCGGCGCCCGAGGGCGGGGTGCGGCTGCTGGATCTTCTGCAGAGGCTCGACCAGCCCCCGCCGACGGTGGTCATCAAGCGGAAGCGCTCGGCCCGGGATGACCGGCGCGAGATCGCCGCGGCTCTGAAGGCTGGGGCGTTTGCGGTGCTCGACCGTCCTCGCGAGCCGACCGACGTGGAACTGGTGTTGCAGGTGCTGCATCGGATCTTCCAGCGTCATTACGCCGACCGCTGGCCCGGCTCGGGGCTGGGGCCCAACTGAATCACGTGTGTTGACAACACGCCCTGAGACGGGCGTTTGAGATTTGCATCAAACCGGAAGTTTCGAAAGGGAGATGAAACCCATGGCTACGAAGACGAAGAGCAAAGTCGCCGTCCGCCCCCTGCACGACAAGATCATCGTCCGTCGTGACGAGGCGGAAACCCAGACCGAGTCGGGCATCTTCCTCCCGGAAGGCTCGAAGGAGCGCCCGAAGAGCGGCATCATCGAGGCGATCGGCGACGGCAAGCTGAACACCGAGACCGGCGACCGCACCCCGCTGAGTGTCGAGGTCGGCAACAAGATCATCTTCTCGAGTTACGCCGGCACCGAGATCAAGCTCGACGGTGATGAACTGCTGATCATGAGCGAGGACGACGTCCTCGCGGTGATCGACTGATGATCGGTCACCGGTCGTCGGGCACCGGGCACCGGTGTTCGGTCGGCCGGGTGCTCGGTGCCCGGAGCCCTCATGAACGACATCGCCTTCCTCAAAGCCGTCTTCAGCGCGATCCCGGAGAACGAGAGTTATCTCGAGGTCTTCGTCGACGGCGGAATGTTCCGGATCCAGCCCCAGCGGCTCTTGCTACCGGGCGACCCGGACTCAGTGCCCCCGAAGTGGAAGCACGTCATCGACGAGACCGACAAGTCGTACTTCGGCCCGTCGGGCGGCAAGTGCTTCATCATCGAGGGCAACGAGGTGGACCTGGGCGACAAGACCGATCCGTTCTACTTGAAGTCGAAGGCGGTGCTCGATGTCGACCACGTGAACGCCGTGGTGGAAAGGTGGATCGGATGACCCCGGACCAGCTCCGCCAAGCCCTCAAAGAGCTCCAAGGCAAACGAGCCGCGACGTTCGTTTTCGCCGACGTGCCCGAGCCGAGCACCACGCTCACTGTCAACAGCGCGATGCTCGTTCCCGATGAGCCGGACCACCTGGTCAAGCTCACCGACGGGCAGAGCATTTTCATCATCGACGCCGACCGGATCGCCTATATCCGGCTCGGCCTGACCTGAACCAGAACCAAGAACTCGAACCGAGTATTCAAAGAAGGGAGAGCAGGGTTCGGACAGTCACACCGGTCTTGGGCAAACAGCCCCGATGCCCGGTGCCCGGCTCCCGATGCCCTGCTCCCGAAGGGAGCAACCATGCCCGCCAAACAGATCGCATTCGACACCGACGCCCGCGAGCGCATCCTCAAGGGTGTCCGCAAGCTCGCCAACGCTGTGAAGGTCACGCTGGGCCCGTCGGGCCGCGTCGTGGTCCTCGAGAAGTCCTTCGGCGCCCCGACCGTGACCAAGGACGGCGTGACCGTCGCCAAGGAGATCACGCTCGAGGACCCGTACGAGAACATGGGCGCCCAGATGGTCAAGGAGGTCTCGTCGAAGGCTTCCAAGCAGGCCGGCGACGGCACGACCACCGCGACGATCTACGCCGAGTCGATCTTCGCCGAGGGGCTCAAGAACATCACCTCGGGCGCCAACCCGAACCAGATCAAGCGGGGCATCGACAGCGCCATCACCGCCATCGTCGGTGAGCTGGGCAACATGAGCACCCCGGTCACCGGTTCGAAGGAGATCGCCCAGGTCGCGACGTGCAGCGCCAACCAGGACGAGGCGATCGGCAAGATCATCGCCCAGGCGATGGACAAGGTCGGCAAGGACGGCGTCATCACCGTCGAAGAGGGCAAGAGCCTCGAGACCGAGGTCGAGCTCGTCGAGGGCATGCAGTTCGACAAGGGCTACCTCAGCCCCCACTTCGTGACCAACACGGCCGCGATGGAAGTCGAGATGGACAAGCCCTACATCCTCATCCACGAGAAGAAGATCTCGAGCGCCAAGGACCTGCTCCCCATCCTCGGCAAGATCGCCGACGCCGGCAGCAGCCTGATCATCATCGCCGAGGACATCGACGGCGAAGCCCTCGCCACCCTCGTGGTCAACAAGCTCCGGGGCATCCTCAAGGTCGCGGCCGTCAAGGCCCCGGGCTTTGGCGACCGCCGCAAGGAGATGCTGCAAGACATCGCGACGCTCACCGGCGGCACCGCGATTATGGACGAGCTGGGCATCGACCTCGAGAAGCTCGACCTGTCTGACCTCGGTCGCGCCAAGAAGGTGACCATCGACAAGGACAACACGACCATCGTCGAGGGTGCTGGGGGCGGCGACGCGATCCAGGGCCGCATCGAGATGATCCGCCACCAGATCGACGCGAGCAGCAGCGACTACGACCGCGAGAAGCTCGAAGAGCGCCTCGCCAAGCTCGCCGGCGGCGTCGCCCAGATCAACGTGGGCGCCGCGACCGAGGTCGAGATGAAGGAGAAGAAGGCCCGCGTCGAGGACGCGCTGCACGCGAGCCGTGCCGCGGTCGAAGAGGGCATCCTCCCGGGCGGCGGCGTCGCGGTCCTCCGCGCCCGCAAGGCCATCGAGGGCCTGAAGAAGAACGCCACCGGCGACGAGCGCATCGGCCTCGACATCGTCGACCGTGCGGTCAGTGCCCCGATCAAGCAGATCGCGGCCAACTGCGGCCTCGACGGCTCGGTCATCGCGAGCAAGGTCGAAGAGAGCACCGAAGCCAACCACGGATTTAATGCTTTGACCCACGAGTATGGGGACCTGGTCTCGATGGGCGTGATCGTGCCGACCAAGGTCGAGCGCGTGGCCCTGCAGAACGCCGCGAGCATCGCCGGGCTGCTGCTGACGACCGAGGCGGCGATCGTCGAGATCAAGGAGAAGAAGGCCGCGGTTGGCGGCGGTGATGATGATTTCGATTACTGATTGACCGCTCGGCCGCGTCGTAGCCGGTTCGGCCGAGCTTTGCGCAACTTGTTTGCTATTTCAAACATCAAAATTGGTACAACGCTGATTCAGCGAGACGCTGTTTTCGCTCGCGATGTTGAGATATGGATTAACTATGCTCGCCTGCCGCGGGTACCCGGCGTGTTCGCGTGCGGCCGATTTCGCGGTCGATTCTACAAGTATGTCGACCCAAAGTATGCTGATTCGTTCATCGCGTCGGGGGATACGGTTGTGAGTCCATTGGCGCACTTCAGATCTCTTGAACTTCGTGATGTTCGAAGTGATCCACTTGAGTCAGTTGCTCACTTCGAGGTGCTAAAGTTGTCCAAGAAGCCCGGTGAATGTCTTTCGCCCGTCTTGCAGCTAATATTTGATCATGTGGGTGGGCCTAGGTCTCCAGTTGCGTTCTCGGGCCAGAGCGGCGGGCAGCTTTCTCGCGTCGATCTACAGAATGTTAAGCTAATCATGCAATCAGAACCGTGCTATGGGTTTTGTTTATCTTCCGTTGGGTCGCGACATCTCGCGGACCGCTTTCGCTGCGCGGATACCGAGTCTCCTTCGGTGTGTTTCGAGATCATCGATGCGCCGCGCTTTTTTTATCTCCTCGATATGGCGATGAAACAGCAAGATACAGTCGATGGATCGTTCTTAATCGATGATGTGAGATATCTATCTTTTCCGAATGACGCTGAGGAGTTGGCTGAGGTCCCGCATCCCGCATTTGTTAAGCATCGGGACTTTCGTGTCGAGCGAGAGTGCCGTCTCCTTTGGCCGATGGTGGCCTCTCGGTCGCCGGGAGGGCGAAAGTTCTTGTCTCTTGGAAATCTCCAGGGCGTCGTACGTCGCATCTCGCGACGAAGACTCCCGCTGTAGCTGGGTGCCACTGCTTCGCCCTGGCGGGGGCACGGCCCCCGCACCCCCGTCGTCGGGGACGGTCTCGGACGAAGGGTGCCGGGTGCCACTGATTCGCTCTGGCGGGGGCACAGCCCCCGC
>JBCDIT010000017.1:0-70016 GCA_038748775.1 Planctomycetota bacterium | reverse complement strand
TTGCGGATGACAGCCCTGAGATAGCGATCCGACGGGTGGAGAACACCCGATCCGTCATCAACCCATCAACTCGAACACCGATCTCCGACGAAATCGCCGTCAAAACGCTTGACGAAGGATTCAATTAGCGGCCTGCTAGAGAAACCATGTTTGTTTCGTAGCGTCCAGTTGGGATCCTCGTCCGCTTGTTCTGAGGCGACGAACAACGAACCCGCCGCGCGAGCATGGGATCTCCTCCGCCTCCGTTTCTCTGGCCCCTTCATTTCTCGTGCGCAAGCGAGCAACGAAGTGTCTTGAGGCCAGGAAGAACGCTCCGCAAGGGAGGGCCGTTGCTCGCGCTGCGGGCTCATTGATATCGGGACGCTATCAGACTTGGTTCGTCACCCGCTACCGGTTCACTTCGGCTGCTCTAGGGCGAGCCGTACTTCAGTCCGCTCAGTCGAGAAAGTACCCAGTGGGCACGTCTGCGGGGTCCGGCACGAACGTGTAGTCACGCGTCGCCCAGATCGGGAACTCGGCGCTCCAGCCGATCGTGACGCCACCCTCGGCGTGTCCGTCGACGAACCCGATGCTCGCCCGAGCGCTTCCGGGCGAGGGATCGCGTTGCTGATACCAATAAGCCTCGCGGTCGCCGCCGTCGTCGTGGTTATAGATCGGCTGACTCCCGATGAGCAGCGTCCGCGTTGCATCGAACACGTAGGGCATCCGGCCCCCGCCCTGCGGGATGAGGGTCGCGACTTCGTCTTCGGAAGACGAGCCGGTCGGGCCGTGGTCGTTGATCGCGTAGCTCGAACCGAAGGTGTCATAAAGCGACTCAACAAACGTCGGTGTTGGCCCGCCGAGTTGAAGTGAGCCGCCGGCGTCGAGTGGGCTTCGGAACGGCTCTGCCTCGACCGCGATTTCTTCCCCGGTTGACGACGTTGTGAAGTCGGACGTGGGCAGTGTGCCCGTGACATAGGGGTTCAGGGGGCGTTGGGTCACGCCGACGGAGTTGATCCCAAAGTCGAACGGAGGCGGGAGCGGAAGATCGCCTCGTTTGCCTCCGAAGAGGGTGCCGACCACGATCTCATCAGGACCGAAGGGGTCATCGATGACGAATTGAGGGAGCGCACCGTCATAGTCGTCGAGGTAGAGATTCGATGCGATGACCAACTGGCGCGTGTTGCTGGTACACACCGCCGACCGACCGGCCAGCCTCGCAGAACCGAGCGCCGGAAGGAGAATACCGATCAACAAAGCGATGATGGCGATGACAACGAGAAGCTCGATGAGCGTGAACGCCGAGGCTCTCGCTGGCCTTGCCGCGTCACGCACCGGGCGTCCCTGTCGCGATACCCATCATCTGAGCGTGGATCGTCGCAAGGCGGGCCGTCGCGAGGCCAAACACCTCCAGAGGAAGCCCGCCGGCTTCGATCGTGTGCACCAGATCTGACGAGTAGCGTTCGATCATCGGCGCCGTCTCGCGGTCGAACACGACGAATCGATTGCGGACCTTGTTCTCGTCGGCGTCGTCTTTCCGCCCCTCTTGCTCGGCTCGTCGCTTGATTCTCCGCACGAGCGCCTCGCGGTCCGCGACGTCGAACTTCAAGATGGCGAGGACATCGATGGCGTCGTCCATCAGCCCGCACTGCGTCAGGTTCCGGGGGATCCCGTCAAGCAGGAGGACGTGCCGATCGGGGTCAAGCGTCCCAGAGCTGGCAAGGCGGGCCGTGTGGTCGCGCCAGAGCCGAACGGTCAGCTCATCGGGAACGAGCTCTCCGCTCTCCATGATCGCGTTGATCTCTCGGCCTAAGTCGCTGCCGCGATCGAGCCCACGGAACATGTCACCGCTCGAAAGGTGGAAGAAACCAGGAACTCCGCCGAGGAGTTTGCCCTGGGTTCCCTTTCCCACGCCGGGCGGGCCGAATAGCAGCACACTCTTGAACACCATCGATCGTCCCCGAACGAGCCCGTCACAGGCTCGGAATCGAGGCGAGGATAGGGCACCGAGCGGCGGGCAGGACGCCCGCCGCGCCGAATTCCCGGATCAGCGACGGCGGCGGGCGAATGCCGCGAGGCCGAGAAGCGCCGCCGCCGTTCCCGGAGCAGGAACATCGAGCGTCGCGATCACACCGCTCCCGTTTGCGGCGTACTGAACGATCTCAAGTCCGCCGCTCGCGTCGAGGTCGATCAGTCCGTTTCCGATGCCGGCATTGATCGTCGACCCCTGGAGGCCGGCGAAGATCTCGTGATCGCTGTCGACCTCGTAGTCCCACACGCCGTCGTACGACTCAGCGGAGAACTTCGCTCCGTACGGGACGAGGAACTCATTGAGGACTTCGGCTTCGGCCGCGGCGTTGGGCCCGTTACCGCCAAAGACGTACGCCCCGCCTCCGTTATCGACGAAGTTGTGGAGTTGCTCGACGTCGGGGATGGCGAGTTCCGAGCCGTCGATTCCGTAGTTCACGCCGAAGAACACGGCGTCAAACGACTCCAACGACGGAACGCGATCGGCGTAGCCGTCGCTCCAGATGTCAACGGTGACGCTGAAGCCAGCGCCGACCAGCGCGTCGATCACCGTGTCCGAGTAGTCCCGGAATTCGTGCGGCGACGATTCGATGAGGAGTAGGTCTCCGCCTTCGCCGGCGAGGTAGCTCGCGATGTTGACCGCGAGTTGGGCTTCGTTCCTGCTCGCGATGCTCGACGAGAAGGTATTAACATCGTGCGAAGCGACGATGCGGCCCGCGAGGGCGGGGGCGGCGAGGGTCGCCGCGGTAGCGGCGGCACACACGGAAAACGCACGGGTGGCCTGATTCATGTCTGCTCTCCTTGCTCGAAGTCGCTTCGAACATGAGGGCAAAAACGCGCCTAAGCCATTGCAGGACAAAAAGAAAGCGACGCCCCACGTTGGAGGCGTCGCTTCTCGGACTCAGGACGTGAACCCAGGTAACTTTCGTGCGGGGGGGCGCTTTACGCCCCCGCCTCGATGACCTCGCGCTGGAGGTTCGCCGGCATCGGGGCGTACTTGCTGAACTCCATGGCGCTTGAGGCTCGGCCCTGGCTGAGGCCTCGAAGCGTCGTGGTGTACCCGAACATTTCGCTAAGAGGCACCTCGGCGGTGATGATCTTGACCATGCCTCGGTCTTCGGTGTCCATGATCATGCCGCGGCGGCTCGAGAGGTCACCGGTGACGTTACCGAGGTAATCCTCGGGCGTGGTGATGACCACCTTCATGATCGGCTCAAGGTGCACGCTCTTGGCCCGGTTGACCGCTTCGCGAAGCGCAAGGCGGGCCGCCTGCTCGAACGCGACCTGGCTCGAGTCGACCTCGTGGTAGGAACCATCGATGAGCTCGACGTGGATGTTGATCAGCGGGTAGCTCGCCGAAACACCCGAGACCGCGGTCTGGCGGACGCCCGCTTCGACCGACGGGATGAACTCCTTCGGGATCTTGCCGCCAACGATCTTGTTTTCGAAGGCGATGTTGTCCTTGAAGTTCAGCTCCGCCGCCTCGGCTTCTTCGGTCGTCATCGGCTTGAGGTTGATGACGCAGTGACCGAACTGACCCGAACCACCGGTCTGCTTCTTGTACTTGCCTTCGACCTTCTGGGCGCTGCCCTGGATCGCCTCGCGGTACGACACGCGGGGCTTGCCGACCTCGACGTTCACCTTCATATCACGCGTGATCTTGTTGGTGATGATCTCGAGGTGAAGCTCGCCCATGCCGGCGATGATGGTCTGGCCGGTCTCTTCGTTGTACTCCGAGCGGAACGACGGATCCTCGCGTTTGATGGTCGTGAGGGCGTCGGTGAGCTTCTTCTTGTCGTCGGCGGTCTTCGGCTCGATCGACATGCTGATGACCGGCTCGGGGAAGGTCATGCGCTCGAGGACGATCGGGTCGTCCGGGTCGCAGAGCGTATCACCGGTGATCGAGTTCTTGACGCCGACGAGGGCGACGATGTTCCCCGCGGTGACCTCGTCGAGCGCCTCGCGGCTGTTCGCGTGCATCTCGAAGATACGGCTCACGTTCTCCTTCTTCCCGTTGACCGGGTTCAGCAGACGCGTGCCCTTGCCCAGTGTGCCCGAGTACACACGTGCATAGGTCAGGTCGCCGTGGGTGTCCGAAACCACCTTGAACACGAGAGCGCTGAAGGGGGCCTTCGGATCGTGCGGCCGCTCGATCTTCTCTTCCTCGTCCTTCGGGTTCGCACCCTGCACCGGCGGGACCTCGGTCGGGTTGGGCAGGTAATCGATTATGCCGTCGATCAGACGCTGGACACCGATGTTCTTGAGGGCCGAGCCAGTGAAGACCGGATTGCACTCACGGGCGATCGTGCCCTTGCGGAGCGCCGCCCGGATTTCTTCGTCGGTGATCGAATTCTCGTCTTCGAGGTACCGCTCCATCAGATCGTCGTCGAGCTCGACCGATTTCTCGATAAGCGTGTGGCGCCACTCGTCGGCCTTGTCCTGCAACTCGGCCGGGATGTCCTTCTCGACGACGTTCTCGCCCTTGTCACCCTCGAAGAAATACGCCTTCATGGTGAGCAGGTCGATCATGCCCTGGAAGTCGTTGCCCGCACCGATCGGGTACTGGACCGCGATCGGGTTGGCGCCAAGACGCTTGATGATCGAGTTGAAGCTGAACTCGAAGTCGGCGCCCATCTTGTCCATCTTGTTGATGAAGCAGCAGCGGGGGACGTCGTAGCGGTCCGCCTGACGCCAGACCGTTTCCGACTGAGCTTCCACGCCTTCCTTGCCGTCGAACACCGCGACCGCACCGTCGAGGATGCGCATCGACCGCTCGACCTCGATGGTGAAGTCCACGTGGCCCGGGGTATCGATGATGTTGATCTTGTAGTCGATACCGTCCTTCTGCCAGGGGCAGGTCGTCGCGGCCGACTGGATCGTGATGCCGCGCTGCTGCTCCTCCTGCAGGAAGTCCATGGTCGCGGTGCCCTCGTGCACTTCGCCGATCTTGTACGCCTTACCGGTGTAGTAGAGGATGCGCTCGGTGCAGGTGGTCTTACCAGCGTCGATGTGGGCACAGATCCCGATGTTCCGGATGTACTTCATATCTTGCGTCATTGCCTGACTCCTTGCCGGTCACCCAGCCCGGGCCCGGTTGCCTTCATGTCCTGCTCAACCGCAACGCCTCAGGGAAACCCGAGGGCCGCGTCCTACGGATCGGTCGTTCCAGACCCGAGCCGTCACACTGGATTGGATTTGGGATGCTTGCCCGGCCGGCGCGTGCCACGCGTGGCCCAGCGGCGCCGCCTCAGGGGCGGTCGATCAGCGGGGTATCGGCAACTTCCGGTTCAGGGTCGTCGTCCATCGATCCGCTCCGCTGGTCGCGAGGGATTGCAACCCCAGCCGCGACAAGCTCCAAGTGCCCCCGCCGCACGGACAGGGTCGTTCATCCCCGATACTTCCTGCCCGACGCAAACCCGGCCTACGGAAGCACCTGCGGGACCTGTAGGCGAATGCTAGCCAGCGTTTCGGAGCGATCAAACCGGCCCGGCGCGTTCGAACGCGAAGATCGTGTTTAGATCGCCCCGGCGAGGGCTTCGACGCGGCGTCGATCCCGCTCGCCCAGGCCCACGAGAGGATCGAGGGTCGTCAGACCGTCACGGCGCAGGGTCTCCGCGGCCCAATCCTTGGCGAGATCCGGCTTCTCAGCGGCCTCGAACGCATCCATGACACGAAGGGCCGGGACGACGCCGTGCGGGTCGAGGGCCGCCGCGGCCCGAAAGTGATCGATCGCCCGCCCGAGCCACTGGCCCGCCTCTTGAGGCGTCTCTCCGGCTGCCCGAGATGCGTCAACGACCGCGAGCGCCGCGACACCCGCCCAGCCGTGAGTTGAGGCGGTCGGGTTGCCGTCGGCGAGCCTGGCCGCGCGTTCTGCGCTGCGGGTTAGGACCTCGATATCGCCCGTCGACGCGGCGATGACACCAGACGTCCGGCCGGCCGCCTTGAGGGTCGGTTCGTGGGCTGGCCGCCATCCGCTCGCTCGCTCCAGATCCGCTCGCGCCTCGGAGAGCATGAGCACCGCGTCAGACGTCTCGACGCGAAGCTCCTGGGTCGTTGCTTCGGCTATCGGACGGACCGCACTCGCGGCATCAAGCAGGGCACCCTGCCATCGAGCGAGGGTGAGCACAACGGGTGCTGCCGCAAACGCGAGCACGAGCACGCCCCCCGACAATGCGAGGGCCAATCTCCCACGCCGGCGCTTGGAAACGCGAGGGCCCACGCCAAGCCCGACGAGGGAGAGCGCAAGCACCGCCGACTCCGGCTGCGTGGACGTCATCTCGATCTGCGAGTGGACCAGAATGGTCAGGGACGCGCCGACGCCCGCGAGTCGAAGGGCACCTGTGGGCGTTCGATTCATGACCGCCCACGCGAGAAACGCCCAAAGAGCAAGGCCGGCGATCCGTCCGAGGGCGAGTTCCGGCGTGGTCGCGAAGCGCTCGGCGAACGCCCCGGCGAGCACCGCAACCCCGCAGAGCAGTGCGATCGGCTTCCAGCCGAGGACTTCACGTTCGGGGTCGGTCCGCGGGCATCGAGCCGGAGAAATCGACGTGGACGCCAATCCGAGCAGCACCGCCCAAGCGAGGCCGAAGAGCCCAAGCGTGCTGGTCCAGTCGAACGCAACGCTGTGGGGGCTCGCCACGGCTTCCGGGCTCACCGGGGGTTTCGCGAGCAGATACGCGTCCTGGAAGCCGCCTGGCCCGACACCGATGAATGGAGCGGACGCCCAGATGCGGAGCGCGCCCTCCATATAAAAAGCGCGGAACAGCAGGCTGAGTTCATCGACGTTCGTTCCAACAAACCCCCGGGCCACAACGCCGGCAAGCACAGAAGTGATCAAGGCCGGGCCGACCCAGCGGGCCAACTTTCGCCGCCGTCCGGTAAGCACACCCATCGCAACGACGCCAAGCCCTGCGAGCAATGCAGCACCGAGCCCGCCTTTGGAGCCACTGAAGAAGAGCGCGAGCACCCCGGCCCCCGCCCCGGCCAAGACGATGAGCCACGCTCGATCTTTCCACGCCGCTCGGTCAGTCCGGACCCACGCGGCCGCCGCGGCGCCGAGCCCGATGGCCGTCGCGGCGGCGAAGCTCGCGTAGACGTTGGCGAGTCCGAACCAGCCCGTCGCCTCGGGCTGGAGAAGACGCCTTTCAAACGAGAGCGCCGCCGGGGAGCCCTCGCTCCAGCCACGGGCCGCGAGGATGCCCTCGCGATCGATGCGGAACGCCCGAACCGTCAGGGGGTGTTCGATCCAGATCTGAATGAGCCCCTTGGTCAGGAGCACGCCGATGAATCCGAGTGCCAGGCCGAGACCGACCCGAGCGAGCCACCGATCGCGCGAAGCGTGTGCGCAAACGATGAGGGCGGCGATGCCAGATATCCACGTAGAGCCTCCTCCCTCAGGCGCGAGCGGTTCGATCCAACCCGGGCCGCTAAGAGCCGCGTGAAGCCAGACCCCGAGAGCCCCGACGAGCCCAAGGGCGACCCAGAGCACCCTCACCGAGCGGCCCCGAGCCACAACGCCCCACAGCCCGAAGGCCGAGAGGGCCAGGATCAGCGCATCGATCGCGACTCCGGTTGCCGGACCCAGGCCGGTCATAGGCGACCATCGTGACCAAGCGTCGAAATCCCAGACCGGCGTTCGCTCGTTCTGCACCGCGGCCTTGGTAAGCGCGAGCACAATGACGCCAAGCGTGGCGATCCGTTGGGTCATGCGGCCGGTGCGTTCAGTCATCGGCAACCTCGAGTTGGTCGTGCCGCGCGCCGGGCGGCGAACTCTTCCACTCAAGGATCGCGATCACGATCAGGATCAACCCGGTCTGTCCACCTACGAGGATCGCTTGCCAAGGGGCGAGGCTACCGAGCACGACGCCGCCGATCCCGGTCACGCCGGCGAGCCCGCACATGATCGCGACGGCCGCTCGCTTGCTCAGCCGTCGCTTCACGAGACGATGCGAGAGATGCTGAAGATCGCCGACGAACGGGCTTCGTCCCTGCCGGAGCCGGATGAGCGTGACGGTGGTCATGTCGTAGAGCGGGACGGAGAGCACGAGCAAAGGCATCAGCAAGGCGTACCAGCCGCCTGCAAGCGGTTCACCGGTCGGCCCAGCGCCGGTGTACGTCGTGCGGACCGTCAGAAACGCGAGCAGGAAACCGATCACGAGCGAGCCGCCGTCCCCCATGAAGATCTTGGCAGGGGGTTTGTTCCACACCAAGAACCCGAGGCACGATCCAACAAGCAACGCGAGGGTCGCCGCGACGAACCACTGCTCACTAACCATGGCCGCGGAAAAAAAGCACGCCCCGGCAACCGACGCGACGCCGGCGCACGCACCGTCCATGTTGTCGATCAGGTTCATCGCGTTGGTCACCGCAACGATCCAAACGGCCGTGATGAACACGCTGAGCCAGCGCCCGCCGACGAGTTCGTCCGCCGCCGTGAGCAAACGGGTCTCGGTCAAGATCGGGAACGCAAGGGCCGGAGCCAGCATGATCGCGAGCTTCACGAGTGGCCCGAGAGGCCGGCGGTCGTCAACGAGGCCCAGGACGTGAAGAGCCAACAGACACGCGAGCAGCCCGAGCGCGAGCGGGGTTCGCTCCGCGATGCCGTCCGCATAGGGGGCGAGCGCCGAAAGCGGGCCGAGTTCCTCGAGAGGTACGAAATGCGCACAAATCAGGCCGATCACCATCGGCAAGGTGATGCCCAAGAAGAGTCCGATCCCCCCGGTGTTCGGAATCGCTCTCGGAGCTTCCTTGGCCTGGCCTTCGACCGGCGCCGAGTCGGTGACGCCGAGCCGCGTGCTTACACGCCAAACGCCGCCGGTGCCGACGGCGGAAACGAGGAAAGCACCGAGAGCGAGCAGGCCAAGTGTGAGAAGCATCGGACGAGTCTACGAAGCCGACGTCGGCCGTTCGGCGGCCGCCGTTCCATCTGGCGCGTCATCACGCGGGGCGTCTACGAAACGCGACGCGACCACCGACAGCCCCCAGATGATCGCCATCGCGCCCATCGCCAAGCACCAGAGCCAAACGACCCGCAAAGGCCAAGGCCCGAGGTAATCGATAATCGTGTCGTTCTCGGGGGGTTCTGGGCCAGTGAAAAAGTACTCCCAGCCGGTCTGCCAATTGACCAAGGCCGTGATCGCCGCGGCGGCGGCACTCAGCCCCCCGACAAAGGCGAAGTCGGACCGGCCCGGGCGATAGCCCAGCACGACCCAGAGGTACAACCCGCCGAGCAGCACCGCCGCGTGCTGAACCCAGAAAAACCAATACACGCCGTGCTGAAGCCCGTAGAGCAGTGTCGGCTGAACGAACGCCTGTGTCGTGAGCCCGAGGCCCCAGAAAAACACCACGGCTCGGACGGGGCGCCATCGAACCAGCAACGCAAGCGGAGTGAGCCAGGCGACAAGGTCGCACATGTGCAAAGGCAGGCTCGTGCCCCAGGAAAATCGAGCCGGCTCGAGCCAGTACACGACCATAAGGGCCTGGGAAACGGCGACCCCGCTCACCACTGACGTACGCAAGTGGTTCTCCGCCGACGTCCCGCGCCATCGGGCGGCGAGCAGGACAAGCCCGAACGCGATGCTGGCCCACGCGATCGACGACACGGTGTGATGAAAGGTGTAGGGCGTAAACCCGTCGGGCCACGGCCCCGGCGCCGCCGACGCGAGCATCACCCAGCATCCTTCGCCGCGTGCTCACGCCGGAGCTGGCCGCACGCGGCTTCGATGTCACGCCCTCGGCTCGCGCGGATGTGGACGTTCAACCCCCGCTCACGCAGGATCGTCTGGAACTGCCGAACACCGTTCGGGCGGGGCCGCTGATACGGCACCGCGTCAACCTCATTGAACCGGATCAGGTTCACGTTCGCGCGGAGCCGTTTCGCGACCGACGCCAACTCCCGGGCGTGCTCCGGGCGATCGTTCACGTCGCGCAGCAACGTGTACTCGAGCGTGATCTCGCGGCCCGTCTTGTCAAACCAGCGGTCGCACGCGGCAAACAGCTGTTCGATCGAGGTGAACTCCGCCCATGGGATGAGTTCACGGCGCAGGTCGTCGTTGGGGGCGTGAAGGCTCAGGGCCAGCGTGACCGGCAACTCGAGTTCGTCGGCGAGACGCTCGATCGCGCGGTGCATCCCCACGGTGCTGATCGTGATCTTCCGAGCTCCGATTCCCGGTCCCCATTTCGCTGCGAGTGTGCGGACAGCGGACACAACCGGAGAGAAATTCGCCAAGGGCTCGCCCATGCCCATGAACACCACGTTGGTGATCCGCGCGACACCGGGCAGTTGACCGAGCCGCCAGACCTGTTCGACAATTCGACCCGACGAGAGGTTTCCGCCCAATCCGTCAAGGCCCGAAGCGCAGAACCGACACCCGACCGGGCAACCGACCTGGCTCGAGATGCAAGCGGTCCGGCGCTTGGGCACCCCTCGCTCGTTCTCGTCGAGCGACGGGATCATGACGCACTCAGTCTGCTTCGACGCGTCGGCTTGCGGGTTCAAGACCGGGAGCAGAGAACCGGGATTCCCCGCGCCACCGTCGGTCCATTCCACGAGGAGTTTGCGTGTCCCGTCGCTGGCTTCACTCCGCGTGACCTCGGGCCCGCTCTCAAACGTCATGGACTCGGAAAGCAGGTCTCGTTCAGCCGTGGACAGGTTCGTCATCGCCTTGGGGTCGGTGACACCTTTTTGATACACCCATTCCAGCACCTGGCGACCACGAAACGCGGGTCTCCCGCGTTCAGCGAACCACTCGCCAAGGGTCGTGGGGGTGTGAGCAAAGACGTGGTGATCAGGGTGTTTCAAGGCCGTGATTATCGCGACTCACCCCGGCTCTGGCGAATCGGGCCGAAACCAAGCCCGCGACGCGTCGCTCCGATCGAGGTCCGAAAGGCCGTCGATTTCATCGGAATATTCATCATCTCCTGGCCGGAGACGCGGCAGAGCGGGGCAGGGTCTCGCTTTTCCGCGGCCGACAGCACGTACGAAAGGTGATTGGGTCGGAGTCACCCGAGGTTTTAGGGTACCCCCTGTAGCGGTGAAAGTGATCTGCGGAGTCACGGATCGGGAAGCCGCTGCCCCATGACCGAAGTCGCGTTGTATACGGACGGCATGCGATCTGTGTATTGGGGCGTCGAAGCGGTCCTAGCGTGCCGAATGGCCCATTGGGGCGGTCTGGGGCTCTGGATCGGTTTACATACCTGTCTATCCGAACAAACCAATGCCCTTAACTGGGTCAAATCACCGGAACGCTTCCGGAGCCCGCGGTCCCCTTGATCCGCCTTCACGTTGCCGGCGTATGGAGATCATGGTCTAATGGGTCGATGGAGAGTTCAACGTCCCGAAACATCGGGTCGGAGACCAGCTAGACTGGGGCAGCACATTTCGGAACGATTCCGAAATCGTTCAGAATCTCGTCGCCAAATGTCTCGTGGTCGGGTACCATTTCCGGTAGTTGAAAGCGATATCAAAGGATTGAGTCACATGACTTCACGCGATCACAGCCGCAAGGCAGCGTTTACGCTCATCGAGCTTTTGGTGGTCATCGCCATCATCGCTCTGCTCATCGGCATTTTGCTGCCCGCCTTGGGTAAGGCGCGTCAGACGGCCCAGAGCACCATCAGCCTCACCAACCAGCGTCAGCTCGTCACGGCGATGGTTCTCTACTCGCAGGACTTCCGTGACGATCTCCCGCCCAATGTTCCGCCGGACAACGGCTACATCCAACTCGACGGCAAAGACGGCCGGCGTTGGTTCGACTCTGATGTTCTCGGCGACTACCTGCCCAACGCCGATGCCGGCGACTTCGGAACCCAGGCTGAGCTCGACGATTCCGGGAGCAATAAGCGTGCGACCCTGGGCGGCGGTGTCTTTATCAACCCCGCCCACCGATTCGGTGGTCGCTCGTACGCGATGAACTACTGGGCGTCGGCGTACGTGGCCACGATCCGTCAGGGCAGCAACATCGATATTGCTGTCCCGGGCGACGGGCGACTTTCGGCGAGCTTCGACGGTGAAGGTCAACAGTTCGACGCCGTGGTCGACTTCGCGTCGAACACCGTCCTCGTGACCGACACTTGGGCCGAGTACTGGAAGAACGAGCAGTCGATCCGTCAGAACGAAGGCGGGCGTGCGTTCACCAGCGAGACCGTCGGCCGGTACAACTTCCCGGGCGATCGCTTCGGTGCCGACGAGTCGGCCGACCACCAGCGGTTCGTGTTCCCGGCAGCACAAAACGGCGAGAACCCCGAGTACATCGTGGGCAGCGAGCCATACGCCGAACTCCCGTACTACCGCCACGGCGGCGACTTCAACGATCCGTACGGCCTGAATGGTCTCAAGGGTACGGCCAACGTTGCGATGGCTGACGGCAGTGCTCGGGGCTTCAGCGCCAACGAGCTCATCAATACCAACGCCGGATCTGAAGCAGTGAGTTCGCTCAGCGTGCTCTGGGGTCCCCGCGATTACAAGATCGTCAAGGATCGCGAAGATCCCTGATTGAACAGACCACAACACCGGTTCGGGGCGCCGTCTGGCCCCGGCCCGGTTGGATCGATCAGACGGTGTGTGTGCCCGCTTGAGAGAAGTATCGATACCTGGAGGGATTTGAATATGAACGCGAAGTTTCTGAGCGCGATCGCGCTGATGGGTATGGCCGGTGCTGCGACTGGTCAGGTCATCCCGAGCCCCGTCAACGAGCTGCTGAACACCGGCTTCGAGAACGGGAGCTTTGAAGGTGTGTTTGCCGACTGGAACACGTTCGGCGGTAACATTTCGCAGGACTTTGCTGAGTTCGTGATCTCGGACTCGGCCTCGGCCAAGATCTTTGGCAACTTCGCTACAGACGACGGAGGCAACCCGGTCCCCTCGACCAACGGTCTCTTCCAGGACGTCTTCAGCCTGGCCGTCACCCCCGGTGACCGCTGGCGCGCCGAGCTCGACGCCGCCCACCTTATGGGCGACGAAATGGAAGGCACCAACGCCCTCCGCCTCGTCGTTGTGTACATCGACACCCTCGGCCCCCTTGGCGGCGACCCACAGGGCAACTACGTCGAGCAGTCGTTCACCATGATCGACTCGACCACGCCGACCACCGATGACCCGGCCAACACGCCGCGTTACTCGGTCGACCTCGTCGCCCCGCTCGGCGTTGACCGCGCCCAGATCGTGATCGCCCTCGACCAGGGCACCGAAGACACCGACATGGACGGTAACTTCGGCGAAGGCGCCGCCTACCTCGACAACGCCTTCCTGGGCCTCGTCGAAGAGAACGCCGTGATCCCGTTCTACGACGGTGGTTTCGAAACCGCGGCCCCCTTCCAGCAGGCCTTCAACGGCTGGGCTCAGTTCGACGCCGGCTTTAACCTGTTCCGCGCCGGCGGCCCGGGCGACCCCGGCCTCGCCTCGCAGGCCTTCGAAGGCGAATGGTTCGCGTTCATGTTCGGCCAGTTCAACGGCGAGCAGAACGACACCGTTGCCATTCAGCGTCTCCCCGCCTCCGAGGGCGAGGACTGGAAGGCCTCGATCCAGTCCCGCCACGCCACCGGTGACGAAATCGCCGGCAACAACTCGGGCTTCCTCGCGATCCAGTTCTACGACGCCGCCGGCAACCAGCTCTTCGACAACGGCATCACCACCCTGACCGCCGCGAGCCCGACCGACGTCTGGACCGAGTTCGAAGCCACCGGCACCGCTCCGGCCAACACCAGCGAAGTGCGTATCGTCATGGGCTACCAGCAGCAGGACGACGCCGGGGGCGCCATCTGGTACGACGCCGCGATGCTCGAGCTCGATGAAGGCGGCTGCAACGTTGCCGACCTTGCCCTGCCGTTCGACCTGCTCGACCTGAGCGACATCGACGCGTTCATCGCCGCCTTCGTCGGCGGCGACGCCGCGGCCGACATCGCCGCGCCGTTTGGCGTCATCGACCTGTCGGACATCGATGCGTTCATCGCCGCCTTCTTCGCTGGCTGCCCGTAAGCCTGCTGAAGTCAGCGATATCATCTGAGTCATTCCCACGGGGTGGTCTAACGACCGCCCCGTGTCTTTACCGGGGAAGGGAATTCCGATATTCAGGGAGCGAATCGACGATGAGTTTCACCGCCATGTTCCGGAACCCAATGAGCATTCTCGCTGTCGCAGGCCTCGTCTCGAGCGGAGCCGCTCAGACGCTCGTGTGGTCGGATGAGTTCGACACCTTCGACACCACAACGTGGGAGGCTCTGACCGGCGACGGCTCGCAGTTCGGCATCCCGGGCTGGGGCAACAACGAACTCCAGTGGTACACCGGCCGCTCGAGCAACGTCCGGGCCGAGAACGGTGAGCTGGTCATCGAGGCCCGCCGTGACAGCATCGGCGGGAAGTTCTACTCATCGGCTCGCATCCGCACGCTGGGGCAAGCGGACTTCGGGTACGGGCGCTTTGAAGCCCGCATCAAGCTCCCGTCGACCACCGGCATCTGGCCGGCGTTCTGGATGCTGCCAACCGGGTCGCCCTATGGCAACTGGCCCTCAAGCGGCGAGATCGACATCATGGAGTCGACGAACTTCGCCGACCGGATCGTCGGAACGTTGCACTTCGGCAACGAAGGCGAAGGCAGCGTGCAGAATGGCGGGGCGATCGAGACAGGTGAGGACTACAGCCAGCAGTACGCCGTCTACCGTATCGACCGCTACCCCGACCGCATGGAGTGGTACCTCGACGGCCAGCTCTACCACACCGCGTACTCGACATCATGGTTCAGCGGCGCGACCGGGAACTTCCTCGCGCCGTTCGAGCAGGACTTCCACTTCATCTTGAACGTCGCGGTCGGCGGCAACTTCCCGGGCAACCCCAACGGATCTTCGGTCTTCCCGCAGTTCATGTACGTTGACTGGGTCCGTGCGTACGAGTTCGACGACGTGCAGACGCCCTACGTCCCGATCGAGATCCCAGGTGTGATCAACATGGAGCTCTACGACCGCGGCGGCCAAGGCTTCAGTTTCAACGAAACCGACGAGAACAACATCGGCGGCGCGTTCCGGCCGTCCGAGAGCGTTGATATCGAGTCGACCTTCGGCGGCGGGTTCCACGTCGGGTGGATCCGCCCGGGCGAATGGATCGAGTACACCGTGAACGTCGATGGCCAGCCCGGCACCGAGCGCACCTTCGACCTGACCGCCAGCGTGGCGTCGGCGGTCAGCGGTGGCTCGTTCCGCCTCGAGGTTGACGGTCAAGACGTTTCGGGCCCGATTTCATTCGGCGGCACCGGCGCGTGGCAGACCTTCGGCAATGTTTCCGGAACGGTCACGCTTCCGGCGGGCGAGCAGGTCATCCGATTCGTGAACCTCGGCTCGGGGATGAGCCAAGAGTTCAACATCGACACGCTGACCTTCACCGCAACCGGGTGCGGACCCGCCGATCTTGCCGAGCCATTCGGGGTGCTCGACCTCGACGATGTCGACCGGTTCATCCTCGCGTTCCTGATCGGCAACGACGCGGCGGACATCGCTGCCCCGCTCGGCGTGCTCGATCTGGCTGACATCGATACATTTATTGCGTCGTTCTTCGCCGGGTGCCCCTGAGGCCCGGCGCATGCGTCCCACTCCCCCTTAGAGCCGCGAAGCGCGGAGCACACCACATATGAACCAGACCTCCTTTCGGTCCGCCGCGGCGCTCGTTGCCGTAGGCATCGCTGCGCCGTTGACGTTTGCCCAGGCCTCGCAGCGTGTTGAGTCTCTGCTCAACGCGATGACACTCGAGGAAAAGACAGGCCAGATGGTGCAGATCACCGTCGGCGTCGTGTCGCAGGGTGACCACGCCCACGCGGGCAACACCGATCTCGACATGGGCAAACTCCGCGAGATGGTGGTGAACAAGCACGTCGGGTCGTTCCTGAACACCTTCGATAAGGCGCTCACCCCTGAAAAGTGGCGTGACACGGTCGAGACCATCCAGAAGATCGCGACCGAAGAGACCCGACTGGGCATCCCGATCGTCTACGGCGTTGATTCCGTCCACGGTGCCAACTACGTCCTCGGTGCCACGATTTTCCCTCAGAACCTCGCGCTCGCGGCGACGTTCGAGCCGGAATTCGCCTTCCGCGCCGGTGAGATCACGGCGGTCGAGACCCGCTTGGTCGGTCCGCACTGGAACTTCAGCCCGGTCGGCGACGTGGGGCGCATGCCGGTCTGGTCGCGATTCTTCGAGACGTTCGGTGAGGATCCGCTCGTCTGTACAATCATGGCCGAGCAGAGCGTCCGGGGCTTGCAGGCCGCCGGCCTGTCGACCGAGCAGGGCGTGGCCGCGTGTGCGAAGCACTTCCTCGGATATTCGCTTCCCCGCACCGGTCGCGACCGCACGCCGGCGATCCTGAGCACCCGAGAGATCCGTGACATCTTCCTTCCGCCGTTCCGGGCGATGATCGAGGCGGACGTCGCGACGATCATGATCAACTCGGGCGAGATTAACGGGGAGCCGGTGCACGCGAGCCACCGCTACCTCACCGGCCTGCTCCGCGACGAACTCGGCTTCGAGGGCGTCGCGGTCACCGACTGGGCCGACATCGAGTACCTCCACGATCGTCACAAGGTCGCCCACAGCCAGAAAGAAGCCGTCGCTCTCGCGATCGAGGCCGGCGTCGATATGACGATGGCGCCGTACAACGCCAACTTTGCCGACTACGCGGTTGAACTGGTGCGCGAGGGGCGCATCCCGGTGGCGCGGATCGATCAGTCGGTGCGTCGCATCTTGACGCTGAAGGAAGACCTGGGTCTCTTCGAATCGCCGCTCGCGACGGGCTCGTTGAGCACGATTGGCAACGACGATCACGCCGCCGCATCGCTCGAGGCGGCCCGGGCCGCGCTCGTGCTGCTGAAGAACGAGAACGGCGTGTTGCCGGTTTCCAAGAGGGCCGACGTCCTCGTGACCGGCCCGGCCGCCGAGTCACTCGCCGCAATCCACGGCGCTTGGACCTACACCTGGCAGGGCGCTGAAGAAGCAGCGTACCCCGAATCACCGACCATCCTCGACGCGATCCGTGGCGAGTTCAACGACGTGACATACGTCGAGGGTTCGACGTTCGACACCGTCGGCGATCTTGACGCCGTTGGCCGCGCCGCGAGCAGCAATGACATCGTCTTCCTGACCCTGGGCGAAGTGCCTTCGACCGAGATCCCGGGCAATATCGGTGATTTCGCGATTCCGCCCGCTCAGTTGGAGTTGGCCCGCGCTGTCAAAGACTCGGGCACTCCGTACGTGCTCATTCTTGCGATGAACCGTCCTCGCATCATCACCGAGATCGCGGAGGGTGCCGAGGCGGTGATTTGGATGGGCGAGCCCGGCCCGCACGGCCCCGAGGCACTGGCCGATATCCTTTCGGGTGATCACGCCCCGATGGGTAAGCTGCCGTTCACCTACCCGCGCGACCCGCATGGCCTGCTGACGTACGACCACGTCTTTACCGAGACCATGGGTGTTGATTTCTCAAGCGGCAACTTCTCGCCGCTGTTCCAGTTCGGTGATGGCCTGACGTACACGACGTTCGAGCACTCAGAGCCGCGTGTGAGCGCGAAGCGTGACGGTTCGGGTGTGACCGTTCAGTTCGCGGTCCGCAACACCGGTGATCGCAACGGAACCGAAGTCGCTCTCGTGTACCTCGCCGACCGCTACGCGTCGATGACCCCCCCGGTGAAGCGTCTCGCGGCGTTCGACCGCGTTGAACTCCGCCGGGGAGCCCGTCAGAACTTGCAGCTCGACATCCCGGTCGAGCGATTCATGTTCACGAATGCCGATGGCCGCAAGGTCTTCGAGCCTGGTGCGTTCGCCGTGATGGTGGGCGAGCACACAGTCGAGTTCGAGGCCTCGATGACCGCGAGCGGCAAGCTCATCATCGAGTAACGCAGCCGCGAGCGTGGGCTGGGTGGTCGAGTCTTCGAGACACTCAAAGCCCGACCCAAAGCCCGACCCAAAGCCCGACCCAAAGCGAGGCCGGCCCCGATGAGGGCCGGCCTCTTTCATTTGGTATATCAATCGTCCCAGGATCCGACGTGGAACGGGATGTTCGCCGTGCCCACACCGCCGTGGATATCGCGGGCGAACACGAAGATGCGGTAGGGGCCGGGCTCCATGGGCGCTCGGAACGTGCCGGTGGATCGACCCGAGTTCAGGGTCAACTCGGTGCGACGGGGCGGCGCGTATTCCGCATCACCGCCGCTGCGCCGGTCGGTCGATTCTTCGATGATGACCCACTCGAAGGCGAGTTGGTCATCCTCATGGTCATCGACGATGGCCCTCGCTTCGAAGGTCTCGCCCGGGTTGACCGACTTGAGCGCCGCGCGGCTCTTGATCCCGCTGACGACCGGGGCCCGGTTGACCGGGGGAGTGCCGGTCCACATTTCGCGCATGACGTCGACGACCGGCGTGCGGCCTCCGTCTTTCAAGAACATGCCAAACCAGGTCTCGGTGGCTTCTTGCTTCTCACCCCAGAGGAAGACGTACGAGCCGAGGCACTTCTCGGGCTGTTCTAGGACCGCCTTGGTATAGCCAAAGCGGTACATCTCGGCCTTCTCGGCGCTGGTGGGTTCGATGTCCGCACCCCAGGGCGCCTCGGGTGATTCCCACCATCCACGAGGCCCGAACTCGGTGATCATGTAGGGCCCGTCGTAACCGGCGTCCTCGAGCATCTGGGGTACCTTCTCGACGCTGCCGTATTTGTTCACGCCGATGAGATCGATGCTGGGGCACGTCTTGCGGAAGAGTTCGATTTTCTCACGGTCGGCCCCGGCGATGACCGTCATCTGCGGGTGATCGGGGTCGAGTTCTTCAACCATCGCGGCGATGTATTGAATCTCCGGGAAGACGCCGGCCGGGTCGACGTGGAGTTCGACTTCGTTCCCCAGGCCCCACATGAGCAGCGCGGGGTGGTCTTTGAGTTCGAGGACAGCGTTCCGCACCATCTCGCGTTGGGCCTCAACGGCTTCTTTGTTCGTGTAGTCGAAGCCGTGGCGGGGGTGCTGGAGCCAGATGCCCATCGTGACCATGATGCCGCGCTTGTGGGCTTCGTCGAGGACGTAGCCGGCGTTGTCGATGTGCCAGGTTCGGATCGAGTTGCCCCCGTTCTCGCGGAGCAGATCGAGGTTGTCTTGGCCACCGGCGCCCTTGGCGACGAAGGGTGTGCCGTCGACAAGCAGTTGGTAGGCGCCGTCGCGTTCGACGATCTTGACCTTGCCGGCCTGTGCCAGCGGCACCATCGTGGTGAGTAGGCCGGCCGCGACGGAGCGGAGAGTTCGGGTCAGCATGGATCGCCTTTCATGACAAGGACTTCAACAGACTCGCGTGTATGGAACATTTCCAGTGTATCGCGCGGGAAAGGTCGCCTCCGTAGAGTTGAAAACCGCTTTCAATCATAAAACCCGAACAAAGGACTTGACGGTAAAAATACTTTCAATACCCTATCGTAGTGCGTACTGAAGGGCTCGAATCTGTATTTCTCGGGAGTGATCTGGGCGAACCCAGCTCCCTCGCTCAAGCACCCCAATTGCTCGCACTCAGGCCCGGTTTGCACGAGTGGTTTCAGGCTGGCCCATTCCCTCCGCTCACGGTTCTCGTCGGGCTTGCTGCTCGGGCACTCGCAGAGTGTCCAGGCGGCGCCCTGTTCTGGATTGGGCGTCGGTGCTGGCTGTATCCGCGTGCTCTTGTACGTGCTCCCGGAACTCTTGGTGTCCTCAGGTCTTCGGTGTTCGTCGATCCTGCGAGCCATGACGAGCGGGTGTGGGCGACCGATGTTGCGTCTCGGTGTCCCGGGGCCGCGGCGGTCATCGCCGACGGCGCTGGGATCGCGATGGCGGAATCGAGACGCTTGCAACTCGCCGCCGCGGCCGGACGCACGCCGACGCTCATGGCTCGCCCCGCGAGCGAGCGAGGCGAGATCTCCGCGGCCCGTACTCGATGGCTGGTCGAACCGACCGCGGACGATGCGCGCGCACACACGTGGACGGTCGAACTCCTGCGCTGCAAAGGAAGGCAGCCCAACGACGCACGGCGATGGACCGTGCGGCACGAACATGTCACCCGATACCACTGTCTCGAAGACCAACACTCGATGGACACATGGACGGCGTGCACTCAGCCTGTGGATGCCGACGTTCTCGACAGATCTTTTCCGCAGACGCGAGCGTTCACGGCGTGAGCCCGGTTCCGATCTGCTTTTTCTGACTCGGGAGGACCACCAGCGCCAGGTTGTTGCCAGGTGTTGCGCTCGCTCGGCGGCGGCCGGTGTGCGACCGGCCATGCCGGTTGCCCAGGCGCGAGCCTTGTTCCCTCCGGGATCGGTTCGTTTGGAAGAGCACGACCCAGAACGCGATCGTGCCGCGTTACGAGCGCTCGCTGGTTGGGCGCAGAGGCTGAGCCCGCTCGTGGCACCGGACGAACCGGACGGGTTGCTTATCGACATCACCGGGTGTGCCGGTGTGTTTGGGGGCGAGGCTCATTTGGTGCGCACGGCACAAAGCCGTCTCGAGCGGCTCGGCTTGAAGGTTCGCCTGGGAGTGGCGCCGACATTCGGGGCCGCGTGGGCGCTCGCGCGGTTCGGTCAAAGCGGAGAGGTGCTCGACGACGCCACAAGGCAAGCCTTAGCACCGATGCCCATCGCGGCCTTGCGTGTTGAGCAACCGGTTGTTGATGGTTTGCTCGAGGTCGGCATTGAACGTGTCGGTGAGCTGTACGATCTGCCGAGGTCGACCCTTCCGGCCCGCTTCGGGAGTGAACTGCTGCTCCGGCTCGACCAGGCGCTGGGCCAAGCGATCGAGACCATCGATCCGGTGCGTCCGACTCCGCCGCCGGCGGTCGAACGTGCTTTCGATGGGCCGACCGATCGGATCGAAGCGATCGAACTGACGGTGCGCGAGTTGCTCGAGGAACTGGCGGATCAACTCCGGACGCGAGAGTGTGGGGCGCGATCGATCGAGATCACGCTCAAGCGTTCCGATCTGGAGCCGGAAGTGCTGACGCTGACGATGGGTCGGCCGAGCCGTGACGCGAAGCACGTGTGGTCGCTGGCTAGGCCCAAGCTTGAGCGGGCTCACCTTGGCTTCGGGGTCGAGGCGGTTCACGTGCGCACGAAAGCTGTGGGGCGGGTGCGGCAAGAGCAGGGCGACGTAGTCGCCGGCGCACAGGGAGAGATCGCTCCAGCGGATATCGATCGGACGCGAGAAGAACTGCTCGACACGCTGGGCAATCGCATCGGCCGTGATCGTGTCCGACGCGCGGCCTTGGTCGATTCGCACCTGCCCGAACGCGCGGCCGAGACGTACCCGGCCGATCTAACCCCAGCCTTTGCTGAGCGGGTTGAAATCGGCAACGACCGCCCGACGGTGCTGTTCGATCATCCGATCGCTGCGGAGGTAGTGGCCTTGACGCCCGATGGTCCGGTGCATCGAGTGAAGTGGCGGGGGGGTGATGAGCCGGTGACGGTGTGTTTGGGACCGGAGCGGATCGCCCCCGAATGGTGGCGGCGTGCGCACGCGACGCGCGATTACTTCGCGGTGCGCACCGAAAGCGGGCGGTGGCTCTGGGTGGCGCGAGGGCTGGAGAACGGGCGGTGGTACGTCCACGGTGTGTGGGCCTGAGCTATGCCAGAGAATGAGTTTCCCAAGCTGAGGCCTCACCCGGCAAAGGCGGCTTCCGGGGACTCCAAGCCGGCGCCCAACTCGGGTGGTCCTGCGTTCGCGGAGTTGATGGTCACGAGCAACTTCACTTTCCTGACCGGTGGGAGTCATCCGGAGGAATTGGTCGAGCGGGCCGCGGAACTGGGGCACTGTGTCGCGTCGATCGCGGACACGAACACGCTGGCCGGGGTGGTCCGTGCGCACGTGGCGGCGAAGCGGTGCGGGATCCCGCTCGCGGTTGGCTCAAGGCTCCGGTTCGGTGCGGGTGCCGGTGGTCCCGATGTCATCGTGTATCCCATCGATCGCGAGTCGTATTCGAGGCTGTGCCGTTTGCTGACGCTCGGAAAGCGGAGGGCCCCCAAGGGGGAGTGTCATCTCACGCTGCACGACCTGATCGAGCATTCGGAGGGCCTGCTTGCGATCATCGATCCGCCGGTGGCTTTGGATGACGGGTTCATCCAGGCGGTCCGAGGGCTGGAGTCGGTGTTCGCAGATCGCCTGTCGCTCGCGGCGGCGCCCGCGTATCTGGGGGACGACGCGGGGCGGCTGGCCCAGCTAGCGGATCTCGCCGCGTACACCGGTGTGCCTCTGCTCGCGACGAACCGGGCGTTGTATCACGTGCCCGAGAGGCGAGCTTTACAGGACGTTCTGACCTGCATCAGGCACGGGTGCACGATCGAGCGAGCGGGCCATCGGCTTGAGGCGAACGCGGAGAGGCATCTCAAAGAAGGCCTCGAGATGGAACGCCTTTTTGAGGCTCATCCTCGGGCGGTGGCGCGGGCACTCGAGATCGCAGAGCGGGCGTCGGCGTTCGGCCTCGATGAGCTCAAGTACCGTTACCCGGCCGAGCCTTGCCCACCCGGGCTGACGCCCACGCGGTACTTGGAGCGCGAGGTGTGGGTGGGGGCGAAGCGTCGGTACTCGGGGGACGTGCCCAAGAAGACGTCGGACGCGATCCGACACGAGCTGGCGCTGATCGAGGAACTGGGATACGAGGCGTATTTCCTGACGTGCTACGACATCGTTCGCTTCGCTCGTTCGCAGGGGATTCTGTGTCAAGGCCGGGGCGGGGCGGCGAACTCGGCGGTGTGCTATTGCCTGGGGATCACCGAGGTCGATCCGGCCAAGTTCAACTTGCTGTTCGAGCGGTTCGTGAGCCGTGAGAGGGCGGAGCCGCCTGATATCGATATCGACTTCGAGCACGAGCGTCGCGAAGAGGTGCTCCAGTACATATACGCCAAGTACGGGCGTGAGCGGGCGGCGCTGACGGCGGAAGTGATCAGCTACCGAGGTCGCAGCGCGATCCGGGAGGTTGGCAAGGCGATGGGGTTGCCCGAGGACTGTGTGGACGCGCTCGCGAAGAATCTGGATCGATGGGGGGAAGCGGTCACGGATGAGCGTGTTGAAGAGCTTGGGTTAGACCCTTCGGACCCGGTTTTGCGCCACGTGATCCGGTTGGCCTCTGAGCTTGCGGGGTTTCCGAGGCATTTGTCTCAGCATGTTGGAGGCTTTGTGATTACGCAAGGTCGACTCGAGAATCTGGTGCCCATCGAGAATGCCGCGATGGATGATCGGACGGTTATCGAATGGGATAAGGACGATATCGATGCGATGGGGATGCTGAAAGTCGATTGCCTTGGACTGGGCATGATGACCTGCATCGGCAAGGCGTTCGATCTGCTCGGGGGCATCGGAGTGTCGGGACAGAGCGGGGCGAAGCTGACGCTCGCGGAGGTCATCGGACGCGAGCGTTCCGATGATGACGTCTACGACATGATCTCTCACGCGGATACGGTTGGTGTGTTCCAGATCGAGAGTCGTGCGCAGATGTCCATGCTGCCCAGGCTCAAGCCTCGTTGCTTTTACGATTTGGTGATCGAGGTGGCTATTGTGAGGCCCGGGCCGATCCAAGGCGGGATGGTCCACCCGTACCTCAGACGCCGTGAGGGCGTCGAGCCGGTGTCGTATCCGAGTCCTGACGTCGAGGATGTCCTCGGTCGGACGCTCGGTGTTCCTCTCTTCCAAGAGCAGGCGATGCAACTCGCGATCGTCGCGGCCGGCTTCACGCCCGATGAGGCCGACGGGCTCCGGCGTGCGATGGCGGCTTGGAAACGCAAGGGCAACGCGATCGCTCGGTACGGGGCGCACCTGATCGAAGGCATGGTCGCCAATGGTTACGACCGTGAGTTTGCCGAGCGGTGTTTCGATCAGATCAAGGGGTTCAGCGAGTACGGGTTTCCCGAGAGTCACGCGGCCAGTTTCGCTTTGCTCGTGTATGTCTCGGCCTGGCTCAAGAGGTACCACCCTGCCGCGTTTGTCGCGGCGCTGATCAACAGCCAGCCGATGGGTTTCTACCAGCCGGCTCAACTCGTTCGGGACGCCCAGGAGCACGGCGTAGAGGCACGCGTGGTGGACGTGAATGAGAGCGGGTGGGATTGTCGGTTGGAAGTGAGAGCCGGAGAGAGGCAGAGGCGAAGAGACGGAGCCGGGAGTCGCGAGAGTTGGGGGCAGAGCGGGCCGGCGTTGCGACTCGGGATGAGGCTCGTGAAGGGTCTATCGGAGGAAGACGCCCGGAAGATCGAGGGGGCTGTAGAGGAGAGGGGGCGGTTCGGGACCGTCGAGGCGTTGTGGCGGGCGAGCGGGGTGAGCATCCGGGGGCTTCGGTGCTTGGCTCGGGCCGACGCCTTTGGATCGATGAGGCTCGATCGGCAGAAGGCGTTGTGGCAGATTCGTCCTCTTCGCGACGATCCGATGCCCCTGTTTGTGGCTCAAGACGGCACCGACGACGCGGGGCTCGATCGGTTGCCGGCGGTCGCGCCGGTGTACCGGGTGCTGCACGATTACGCGTCGACCGGGCTTTCGCTCAAGGAACACCCGGTGGCGTTTCTACGCGATGACCTCGCTGAACGGGGCGTGACGCCCAACGGGGATCTCCGCGATGAGCTGCGGTTCCCATCGAAGAAGAAGGTGTCGGTCGCCGGGGTGGTGCTGTGCCGTCAGCGACCGGGAACGGCCTCGGGCGTGACGTTCATCACGCTGGAGGATGAAACGGGTATCGCGAATCTTGTGGTCTGGAAAGACACCTTTGAGAAGTTCCGTCGCGTGGCCAAGCTCAGCACGATTTTGCTGGTGCAAGGAACAGTCGAGCGGCAGGGCGAGGTCGTGCACGTGCACGTGGCAAAGATCGAGTCGCTCGACTCGAAGCTTCCTCAGGTTGCCGCGGTGTCCCGGGACTTTCACTGACCATTCAGGCCGCTCCTTCGGTACACGGCTCGCTGCACCGTCGTGGGCCGTGGTGGTCGATCACGTGCGGGGGATGGGTGTCGCGTTTCTCGCCGAGGATTTGGTCGATCTGTGACCAGCCGACCGGGCGGTAGCCCCAACGGTCGACGCCGATGTCCATCGCCAACGCGTTGGGCATGTGCTCTTGTCGCCAGGATTCGAGGTTGCCGTGGCTGTGCCCGTAGAGGTGGTAGACGCCGTGGTGGGACTTGTTCCAGACCGCGTGGGCGTAGTGGCTGAGGAAGACGCTCTGTATCGACCTGCCGTCCGACTCTTCGCGGTATTGCCGGCGGAGTTCGCGGTCTCCATCGAGTTCGCCCGAGGTGTAGGTCCGTTGGGGGGCGATATGGAGCGTGGTGACGTCGTAGGCGCCGTTGACGTGGGGGCGGGTCGCGTTCCGCGAATCGTGGTTGCCCCAGACGATGCGGACGTCGGCGCAGTTGATCTGGCTCCGGTACTTGGCCACCACGCGGCTCTCGCGGGTCATGACGAAGTCGCCGATGACCCAGAGCGTTGCTTCGGCGGGAACGATGGAGTTGATGCGCTCGATGAGCCGGGCGTCCATGCGATCGAGGGATCGTTGCGACGGACGCCAGCGTTGGGGGGCTTTCGCGTCCGTCTGAGCGCGTTCGAACGCGGCACGGTCTTCGTCGGTCATGAACTCGGTCCGCGCGGCGTGCTTCAAAATGTTGAGGTGTCCGAGGTGGAGATCTGCGGTGAAATAATCCCGATCCACTGTGAAGTCCTTTCGCAAAGGTGAACAGCCCCGGCAGGATTCGAACCTGCGACCCCCGCGATCAAAGCGCGGTGCTCTCATCCGCTGAGCTACAGGGCTACTCGGAAATGTCCCCGCCGCCTTCCGACGGCGGGGACGCGTTTAGTTGTCTGGCGCCTCGGCTTTCGTGAGGCCCCTGACCTGGTCGGCGAGGTCGCCCGAACCGAACACGAAGGTGACGTTGGCGCCGGCAAGGATGTCTTGCAGGGCCTCGAGTTCCTTCATCCGAGCGAGCGCAGGGTTCTCCGAGAGGAGCCTTGCGGTGTTCGCCTGGCTCCGGGCCGCGGCGGTCTCTTCGCGGCGCCGGATCACGTTGGCCTCGGCCTGCTTCTGAGCGACGATGACCTCGTTGAGGATCACTTTCATGTCCCCGGGGAGGATGATGTCGCGCAGGCCGACACTGGAGATGGTGACGCCGAACTCGGAGGCTCGTGCTCCGAGATTGGCTTTGATCTCGTTGCCGACTTCGTCCTTGTCGGTCAGCAGCTTGTCGAGTGTCCTCCCGCCGACGGCGGCGCGGAGCTCGAGCTGGGCCTCGCGGTACAGGGACTGGCTCCAATCGGCTACGCCGGTGACCGCCTGCACCGGGTCGGTGACACGGTGCGTGACAAGCAGATTCATGCGCAGGGTGACTTTGTCCTGTGTCATGATCTCCTGGCCCTGGACGTCGGAGACCTGCTCGCGCATGTCAACCGCCTTCCACGTGACCGCCGGACCGCCTCGCCAGTAGACGAAGTGCCCGGCGTCCAGTTGACCCACGAGTGAACCGTCCCGGAAGAGCATGACGCGCTCGTGGTCATCCACGCGGATGCCGTTGAGCCACTTCACGCTCTGCGGGAACGCAACGATCGCCTCGAGTTTGTCGTGATCCAAGCGATGGTCGTTGACGTTGTACCGCTCGATATCGATCCTGCCGGCGCTCTTCCAGAACGCGTGCAGTCCCGGGCCGAGCACGGAGTGGATCCGTCCGTCGACCCAGACGATCGCTCGATCGTCTTCGGCGAGATCGACGACTTCGACCCTTGGCGCGAACCGCTCGTCGCGAACAAGGTCGGCGAGCTGGGGGTGCTCGACCTCGGCGTGACCGGCGTTGAACTTGTCGATCTGGATTCGAGGTGACTTCCAGTAGGCGTGGAGACCTGGGTCCAGGACTTCACTGAGTCGGCCATCGATCCAGACCAATGCCACGTCCGACTCCTTGAGGTCAACGACCTTGAGGAGCGAGGCGAGGCGGGAGTCTCGGGCGAGCGTCTCGACGTGCTCGTGGGTGAACTTGGGGCGAAGCGTGTCGACGACGTCGATCGTGTGGGTGCCCCCGAAGGTCCAAGTCCGGTGCGTGCCCGGTCCGAGGACCTTGCGGAGGTCGCCGTGGCGGAACGAGAGACCGATTTCATAACTCTTAATACGAACGTTCTTTCTCATGGCTGGCCTCCTTTCTGGTTTTTCTGGTGTCCATCAGCAAGAGAACGCGGGCCGAGGGTGTCCTCACGCACGCTCCGCGCGGCTCCGCGACGGGGATCGGATTGAGAACGCTCGGTCGACGCTTTGTTCGGCGGGGCTGCTCGTTGGGCGTGTGCCGACCGAACGCGCCCGGTGCTTCGGTCTGCGACTTCCGAGTGATCGGTATCCGCCGGTCCGCTGGTCGTGTTGCCGGTGCTTCACGGGTCTGCGCGACGCCGGTGGTCGCGCAGAGCCCGATCGGCTGCGGGTCGTGCGATCGGTGAGCCCTCGACCCACCTTGAGTGCTTTGTCCAGTTCGCTCTGGGGGCTTTTCAACCCTGGGGTTGGTGGCTACCCATATGGGATTCGAACCCATGTCTCCAAGCCGAGGCTTGGTGTTCTGGCCGCTGAACCAATGGGCCTGGGGGTACGCTTCGATGCCGGTTCCGAACCCGCAAGGGACGCGGGATGCTCACGAGCGCCGCGCCAAACGGGTATGCGGCATCGCAACGAATCGACGCTGAGGGGATCGAACCCTCGTCCTGCGATTTGATCGCAGGGCTCGCCAGAGCGTCGCGTTTCTGCTTCGGACACCACTTTTCAAGGTGCTGCTGCACGCTCCATGCGCGCAGGGATAACGTTGGTTCGCCTTGTCGGCGTCTTATCTGCCGGTGCGGATGATCCTGCGGTGTTCGCTGGATCGAGTATGGTTGGGCGCGGAAATCGCGCCGCATCGCATGAGGTCAACACCGGATACGACGTTATTCGGTGTACGCGTTCGATGATGTCGCGCCCTTGTGAGAAGGCGCAGCGTGTGGTCTCTGTGGGTTCTCGTCGCCGGCGGGCCAGAATGCTCGCCGGCTTTGGCGGATCGGCTAGATCTCGATCGCCAGGGGACCAGCGGTGGTCCGGTAGAGGCGTGTGGCGCCGGAGAGCAGAGTTCTCCGTGTGCCGAATGCCCAGGTTTGTTCGTGTTGCAGATTCATGACGAGCCAAGTATCACACGCGACGTGGAACGAGTCAACGGCAACACCAAAGAAATGAGCGAGATCGTCAGATAAAACGGTTCGAAGATCGCCGGCGATGTTTGTTTAGGCGGCGTGAACCTCGAGTCCCGAGACGCAACGCACCCTCGCTTCCAGGGCATAGCAACGAGCGACGGTATTGAGAAGGTGCACGGCGCAGACGCACGCATTGGACAGGTCAGACGGTTGGTGCGTGCTCACGGTCATGCGCCAGCCTTCTTCTGTGTGGGCTTGGTCAGTGTCTACGTCCAGTGATCCGATGCCTTGGCAGAGCGTGCGCAAGCTCCGGATGCACGCGGCGCCGGGAAGGCACGTCGGCGGTGCGTCGGTGCTCACTGGCGAGACTGCATGCAGGAACACGTCGAAGCGGGCGCTCGTATCAATTCCTGGATTGGCGTCGAGCGCCGTCTCGGGCAAGGGGGGAGAAAGGGGCGGCCGGTCTTCGGCCCGGATCGTTGTGCAAAGGACAATTCTGGCACCAGGGCCAAGCCCGGGGTGGGGAAGCACCCCCACGGGACGAATGACCTGAGCGTCGACGGGAACGGTGTGCGGATCGACGTCTGCGCAACGCATGTCGGGGAACGCGTCGGGATCAGACGCCCACGCTTCGGGCACGCTCACGACCCGCTGGACACAATGAACGGCTGTGATGTCGTCAGTGTCGGTCCAGATGTACTCGGTGATCCGCATCTGCGTCTCCTTTGGTGTATTTGGGAGGACATGCGGAAACGGCGGGTATCGATGTTCAGCAGTTCGAAGAATTCCGAACGCTCAGTCCGGTGTATTGGCTCTGGATCGCCATTGTTTGGCGGCAACATCGTGGCCTTGGCCCGGCGAGGCTTCGTGCCATTTGTCATAGGTATCTGCGATCCATCGGTCGGTCGAACTGATGAGCCGGTGCGAGGTTCCGTAGGTGGCGACGCGGGCGTCTCTTGATCGCTCTGCGGCGACGATCGCATCGTTGAATCGTTCCAGACCGAGCAGCGCCTCGGCGTGTTGCCGCCAGACCGAGCCAATGAGACTGTGCTTCGGAGGGAGGGCGGGCAAGGTTTCGGAAATGATGCCCGCCGTGATCTCCAGAGCCTGGTCGGGGTTTCCCGCTCGGTTGTGGAGCGACGCGAGGTTGTTGACCGCGTTCACTGTGCTTGGGTGGACGTGTCCGAGATCTCTCGTGCGGGTTGCGATGACGTGGGCGAGCAGGTGAAGGCCCTGCTCGGGGGTTCCCCGTTCGACGTAGAGATTCGAGAGATTGAGCTCTGACGTCAGGGTGTCGACATGGTCGGGCCCGAGCAACCGACGGCGTGCTTCGAGGGACTCGAGGTAGAAGGCCTCGGCTTCGTCGAACCGGCCCATTTCCTGCAGGAGGTATCCCATGTTGCTCACGAGGATAAGTGTGGTGGGGTGGTCATCGCCGTGGACGACGCGGAACCCGGCGAGGGCCTCTTCGAAGTACGGGGCTCCTTCTTTAAGCCGGCCTTGCTTGATGAGGGCGCCGCCGACGTTGGTTATCGCGGCGAGGAACTCCGGCTCGTCGGCGTCGTACACCGCCCGAGAGGCCTCGAGTGCCTCTATGAGCCGTTCGGTCGCGGCTTCGGTCTGACCCTGGCTAAAGAGAAGGAGCCCGATCTCGTTTAACACCTTGACGGCCTGCCGGTTGTTGTCGCCGTAGATAGTGCGGAACCCGTTGAGGGCGGCGATCTGGGCTTCCATCGCCTGGTCGTACATCGCGAGCTCTTGGAGGAGGAGCCCGTACTCGTTGAGGGCCTTCATGAGCTCGGGGGCGTCTGGGCCGCGGGTTTTTCGGAGTCGCTGGATCGCGTCGGCGTAGATGGGCTCGGCTTCGCGGAACTGGCCGCGTTTCTTCAGAAGGCCGGCCATCGCGGCGAGGGAATCGGCGGTGAGGGCGTGGTCGGGGCCGAGTTCGGTGGTGCGTAGCTCGAGGGCGTCGGCTTGCGGTGGCATGGCCTGGTCGAGCAGCCCGAGCTTGGCCATGATCGACGCGGTCGATTGCAGCAGCGTGGCGCGGATGCCCGGGTCGGCTTCGAATTGGGTGTCGATCGCGTCGAGGGTGTCATCGAAGAAGTGGTGTTCGAACGCTCCAAGGGCGATCGTCGTGAAATTGACGCCTTTGATCGCTTCGCGGATGCGCTCTGCATCCGCGTCGGGAGCCAACTCGAGGATGTCGTCTCGGATCGTTGCGCCGAACGTCTGGGGGTTGAGGGCCGAAAGGCGTTCTGCTTCGAACGTCGCGACACGCTCGAGCTCACCAGCTCGACGCTGGGCCTCGTTCCGTTCGTGTCGAGCAGCGATTCCGAAGGCGATGCTGACAGCCGTCGCGGCTGCTAAGGCGAAGGACACCGCGCCGCCGGCGACGACGGTGCCGCGGTGGCGTTTGACGAACTTCCCGATGCGATACGTGGTGCTTGGCGGCCTGGCCACGACGGTGGCGCCGTCAAGAAAGCGCTGGACATCACCGGCGAGTTCGGATGCGGAGCTGTAGCGGCGAACTCGGTCCTTCTCGAGAGCCTTGAGGACGATCCAGTCGAGATCGCGTCGCAGGAGCTTTCCGAGCGCTTCGGACGACGAACCGCGTCGGTTGGATCGGTCGGTGGTCGTAGACGCGTCGTCGAACAGCCGATCGCTCGGGCGTGAGGGCGTCGTGTTCAGGATGGTCGAGCGGATCGCGTCGAGCCCGGCGGACTTGGAATAGAGCCCGAAGACCGTTGTTCCGCAGAGGAGCTCGTAGAGAAGCGCGCCGAGCGAGTACACGTCGGATCGGGTATCGATGTCGAGGGCGCTGACGTCGGCCTGTTCGGGACTCATGTAGTCCGGGGTGCCGATGATCCGCCCGATCTCGGTGTGGACGGTGGCTTCGAGGAGGCGGTTGGTGATCGCCTTGGCGATCCCGAAGTCGATGATCTTGGGCGTGGGCGTGGCGCCGTCTTCGGAGACGAGCACGTTGGTGGGTTTGAGGTCGCGGTGAATGATGCCCTTTTGGTGAGCGTGCTGAACGCCCTCGCACACGCGGATAAACAGCTCGAGGCGTTCGGCAATCGTGAGCCGGCGTCTGTCGCAGTACTCGGTGACCGGGACGCCGGCGATGAGTTCCATGACGAAGTAGGGGCGGCCTTCGTGCATGCCGGCGTCGAGGATCTGTGCGAGGTTGGCGTGGTTCATCAGGGCGAGTGCTTGCCGCTCTGCGTCGAACCTGGCGAGGACTTCGCGCGAATCGGATCCGGTCTTGAGGACTTTGACCGCGACGCGGCGGCGGATCGGACGCGATTGCTCGGCGGCGTACACGACGCCCATGCCGCCTTCGCCGAGCCTTGACAGCACCACGTAGGGGCCGATGGCCTTCGGTGTTCCGGGCTGGCTGGTAACGGACCATCCGGGGCCGACCGAACTCTCGTGATCTTCGGCGCGGTCGTGACCGGCGAGGAGTTCGAGAACCCGGTCGCGGAGGTGCCCGTCCTGCGCACAACGTTCTTCGAGAAAGGCGGCCCGCTCGGCGGGGGCGCGTTCGAGTGTCTCGAGAAACACCTCGAACTCTTGGCTGAGTTTGCCATCGTTCACGACGGTCCTCCGGTCGGCGGGCTACCGGTCGCGAGAGCAACACGTGTCGGACAGATCGCAGAGCGATCGGAGATCGGGCTCAACCCATTTCGTTCTCGCTTCCCAGGAGTGTACAAGCCGCTCGCTGAAGAACTGGTAGACGTAGCCAGGGCGTTCGCGGAACGCCCGGATGAACGCGCGGACGGCCGCGGCTCGCTCGTTGGGCGCCGCCGTCCGGGGGAGCTTGCTCCGGGCCACGGCGATCCAGAACATCGTGATGGTCTCGTTGTACGCGAGGCCGGGGGCGAGCGGGACGGCTCGGCGACGCTCGAGGGCTCGGAGGCCCGAGATGATCTTCTGGCTGGCCTGGGCTTCGTCGCTCTTGAGCACGATCCACGCGATCAGGGCGAGATGGGTCTCGTGGTCGAGATGGTCGAGTTCGGGGGCCGCGGCGTGAAAGTCGGCGGCGAGCTTTCGGAAATCGGCCTCCGTCTCGGGCCGCCTTTGTCGCGAACCGGGGCGAACGGGGTCCTCTGGCCGATTCTTCGATGGCGTTCGGGGCATGAATACACCTCTCAGCGTGCTTGCGGAATCAACGGTCATCACCGCTCAGATCTCGGTACATTTTTCTTTTGGAGGCCCGGAATGAGTGCCCAGAACGTCACGATTTTGCTCGACCGGCTTGGTTCCGGGGATCCAGGGGCCCCGGGGGAGCTCTTCGAAGCGGTGTACGGCGAGTTGCGGCAGATGGCGGCGGGGAAGATGAAGTCGGAGCGCGCGAACCACACGCTTCAGCCGACGGCGCTGGTGAACGAGGCGTTCATGAGACTTGTCGGGAACCAAGAGCAGTTGACCCATCGGGCCCACTTTTTCGGGGCGGCTGCGAGGGCGATGGAGCGGGTGCTGGTCGACCACGCTCGCGAGCGGGGGGCTTTGAAACGAGGCGGTGGTGCGATCCGGGTGACCTTCGAGGAGGTTCGAGCGACCGCTGACGCGGACGGACCCGGTGGCGGGCTGGACGTGATGTCGGTCCACGACGCCCTTGAGAAGCTCGAAGCGGAAGACGAGCAGTTGGCGATGGTGGTGCGGTACCGCTATTTCTTGGGCATGAAGCTGGAGGATATCGCAGAGGTATCGGGGGTGTCATTGTCGACGGTTCGGCGGCAGTGGACGTTTGCTCGGGCGTGGCTCTACACGCAACTCGGCGACGCCGTGTCGGGTGAGTCGGGGCGATCTGGAGAAAAAGAAGAGTTGGCGTGAGCGGGTTGGTGCGCGGAATCCGCCATGACTGGCACACACGTTCCAGAAAGGGACCACCAGATGTGCCAGGCTTGCTCGATTCAAATTCAGACGTCGGACGCGTTCGCTGGGAAGCTCCTGGGGATGCTGAACGGTGGGGCCGTGGGACTCATGATCTCGGTTGGACATCGGACCGGGCTTTTCGACTCGCTCGCGGCCGGAGGACCTGCGACGAGCGTTGAGTTGGCCCATCGCGCCGGACTGAACGAGCGGTACGTCCGCGAGTGGCTCGGGGCGATGGTCACCGGGGAGGTCATTGACTACGACCCGGAGACCCAGCGGTACGCTCTACCCGAGTCGCATGCGTCTCTGCTCACAAGAAACTCGGGTTCCAATCTTGCGGTGGCGTTCCAGTTTCTCCCGGTGCTCGCGCAGGTCGAGGACGGGATCGTGGACTGCTTTAAAAATGGGGGAGGGGTGCCCTACTCGGAGTTTCCTCGTTTCCATGAGGTGATGGCTGAGGAGAGCGATCAGACAGTGGTTGCTGGTCTTGAGGAGGCGATTCTTCCGCTGGTTGATGGGATGATCGAGCGGCTCGACCGAGGCGCTTCGCTGCTTGACGTCGGGTGTGGTCGGGGGCATGCACTGATGTCGCTCGCGGCCCGGTTCCCGAGGAGCACGTTTACGGGCTACGACCTCTCTGACGAGGCGATCGGGTACGCGCAGCGCGAAGCAAAGGGGCGGGGACTCCGCAACGTCCGGTTCGTTGTTCGCGACCTGAACGAGTTTGCAGAACCTGAGACGTACGACTTCGCCACCGGTTTTGACGTGATTCACGACCAGAAGAGCCCCGCGGGGTTGCTCTCGGGAGTGTTCGCGTCTTTGAAGCACGGCGGCGTGTTCCTTGCGCAGGACATTCTGGGATCGAGCGACGTTGCACAAAACATCGGCGGCGCCCTCGCCCCGTTCATCTACACCATCTCGTGCATGCACTGCATGACGGTCTCGCTCGCTCAGGGCGGAGCCGGCCTTGGTGCCGCCTGGGGCAAGGAACTGGCGGTCGAGATGATGACCGATGCGGGGTTTGACGTCGAGGTGAACACCCTTGAGCACGACATCATGAACTACTTCTACGTCTGCCGGAAAGACACCGTTTAAGCCCGGGAACGTCCCGGTTCGTGTTCCACAGTTTCGATCACCGAAGAGTCCCCGGGGTGTCGCCTCGGGGAGAAGGGAGACATTGTGTCCATTGCCATTTCTGCGTTTGTCGCCACCAGCAACGTCGTCGCCCCGCAGCCGATGACCTTCGATCTTGCCCTTGAGGACCTCCGGATCACCAGCGTGGTCCGTGAAATCGACCGAATCGAAATCGAGTTCGTCTATCGTGTCGTCAACGTCGGTGATGTCGAGTATGACCCGCAAGGAACGCTGCCGGGGACCAACGGCGACGTCTTGGTCCAGACGTACCTCTCGGATATGAACACGTCGCCGGCGGCTGGCGGGCGTGTCATCATGGAGGCCCCGGAACTCCTCGCGCCCGGGGAATCTTTTGAAGGATGGGGATTCGCGAACACCGCGAACCTCGACAATCCGCTGGCGTTCGGGGATCACGTCTGGCTGGTCGTCGACCTTGGCAACACAGGCGAAGAGCCAGAGAACCTCTGGAACAACCGCGTCAAGGTTCTGGTTCCGGCGCCGGGGACAGCCGCCCTGGCGTGCCTGGGGCTTGTGGCGTGTAGCCGTCGTCGGCGGTCCTGAGCCTCACGAAAGGAGTCAAAGATGACAACGATCACAACGCCCGACTTCGCGGCGATCAAGAAGGCTCAGAACGCGTCGTGGAGTTCGGGGGATTACGCGACCGTCGGAACAACGCTCCAGATTGTCGGGGAAACACTCGCTGAAGCGGCCAATCTCAAGCCGGGTTCGCGTGTGCTTGATGTTGCGGCTGGCAACGGGAACGCGACGCTGGCCTTCGCACGGCGTTGGAACCGTGTGGTTTCTACCGACTATGTTCCGTCGCTTCTTGAGCGTGGGCGTGCGAGGGCGAACGCCGAAGGGCTCGAGGTCGATTTCTGCGTCGCCGATGCGGAGAACCTGCCATTCGGAAACAACACGTTCGATGGCGTGGTTTCGACGTTTGGAGTGATGTTTACACCCGATCAGAGCGCAGCAGCGACCGAACTCGTGCGGGTCTGTCGCACCGATGGTGTGGTTGGTCTTGCGAACTGGACTCCGGAGAGCTTCATCGGCCAACTGTTCAAGGTTCTGGGGCAGTATCGTCCGCCGCCCGCTGGGGTGAACTCGCCGGCCTTGTGGGGCCAGCGTGCGTGGCTCCAGGAGACGTTCGGTTCATCAACCTCCCGGATCGGGACGACGTCGCGGGAGTTCGTTTTCCGCTACCGCGATCCTCAGCACTTTATGGAGGTCTTCAAGACGCTCTACGGTCCGGTTCAGAAGGCCTTCGAAGCCCTCGACGTGGAAGGGCAGCGTGGGCTTGAGGGTGAAATGCTCGACCTCATCCACCGGATGAACACGGCCTCGGACGGGTCGATGGCGGTGGCTTCGGAGTATCTCGAAGTCCTGATCACGAAGTGACCGAACCAGGGTCAACGCCCATGGATGACACACGCAGGGTGCTCCCGGCGGTCGTGGCGGCCGCCGGGGGTGCGTTTGGTGCTGCAACTCGACGCTCGTCCTCAAGACGACCTCTGCGGCGAACGGTCAAGAAAAATGCATGAACTCGTGTCCCGCCGTGACTGGTGATATCGCCTGCGTGACTGAGGGGCGGCGTCGTCCTCTCAGACACACACGGACCCCCAACACGAGGTGAAGCGACATGGACTCCAAGTGGATCTTCACCGTGGCGGCCCTGCTCGCCGCGTGCGGCTCGGCCCAGAGCCAAATTGTCAGTTACGTCAATGGGAACGGTACAAACTTCAACTCCGGTCCGAACTGGAGCACTGGGAACGCCCCGAACGGGACGACCCATCTCGCGTTTGTCGGGAACGTCGACGGTGTCGAGAACTTCAGCGTTTTCCTGAGCGCCGATACGATTCTCGGTGGACTCACGACTTCCGATGGGACCCGGATCGATAACGACGGTGTTCTCAACGCCGACGGAGGAACGCTCAGCTTCCCGTCATGGAACGGCGTCGACGTCGATGGCTCCGACAACACCGCATCGCTTGTGGCAAAAACCGGAAGCCAGGTCGTCATCGCGGCGTTCCTGGCTGGATGCCCTTGAGGCCTACTGGTGTTCGAATGGCGGGGCCCTCCAGAAGCGGGCGGCTCCGCGTTCTCTGATCGATTCGCGAGAACGCCCGATGTGCCGATTGTCTGTGGAAACGCCGCTACCGATTGACACGTTGGGCCCGCGCCTGCGGCTGATATCATCTGGTGATGGCGTATCGCGCGTTGAACGCGGACCAGACGGCGGCGGCCCGATGAGTACCTTCCCCGAACGAGCGGGTGAGAACCCCGACAGCGCACCTGAAGCTGGCGACGTGACGCGGCTGCTCGTCGAATCGGCCGAGGGTTCGGTCGAGGCACGCGATCGGCTCGCGTCGATCTTGTATGCGGAACTTCACGGCATGGCCCGCTCACGGATGAGCGGCGAACGGCGCGACCACACGCTCGGGGCTACTGGGTTGGTCAACGAGACCTTCGTGCGGCTGTTCCGCTCTACCGACGCGATGGTTGGGCATGAAGAACTGACGTGGCGCGACCGGCGTGCGTTTTTCGCGGCCGCCGCGACGGCGATGCGGAGAATCCTCATTGATCATGCTCGCTCGAAGAACGCGGCGAAGCGTGGCTCGAAACGCTTTCTTGCGGGCACCCGGCTGGATGTCGACGCGGTCTCTGCGGCGCAGCAGCTTGAGCCCAGCCAGATGATCGAGCTCGACGAGGCGATGATGAAACTGGAGATGATCGATCCGCGAGCGGCGCAGGTGACCAAGCTCCGATTCTTTGCGGGTCAAGACATCGAGGGCGTGGCGGAGTTGCTGGAGGTGTCGTCGAGGACAGTGAAGCGAGACTGGGAGTTTGCGAGGGCCTTTCTCCGAGACGCGATGACCCATGCCTCCGAAGGGGAAACGTCCGATGGGTGAGTCCGGCATCGATATTGACGCGTGGCTCGAGGCCAAGGAGGTCTACGGGCGCGTTCGCGAAGCGCCACCCGATGAACGGGCGAGCCTCGTGGAGTCTTTGCCATCTGGATCGCCGGCAAGGCATGCGCTCAATCGCTTGCTCCGGCAGCACGACTCGATGAGTGGGTTTCTTGAGGACGTCACGCCGAACGATGAAGCTCCGGCGACGCCCTCGATGCCTACGAGCATCGGGCCCTACACGCCGGTCGAGAGGCTCGGCGAGGGTGGGTTCGGGGTCGTCTACCGAGCGTGGCAGCGGACGCCGGTGCACCGCGAGGTCGCTGTAAAGGTCTTAAAGGCTGGGCTCGAGTCGCCGCAGCTTCTCGCCCGATTCGCTGGCGAGCGTCACTTTCTCGCGAAGATCGATCACCCGGACATCGTTCGCGTTCTTGACGCCGGAACGTCCGACGACGGACGCATGTTCGTGGTGATGGATCTGGTCAGGGGTGAGCCGATCACCGACTTCGTGCGGGAGAGACGCCCGCCGCTTGTCGATCGGGCGAGGCTCATGATTCGTGTTATCCGTACGGTGCACGCGGTGCACCAACGGGCGGTGATCCACCGAGACCTGAAGCCGACCAACATTCTTGTCACCGAGGACTCCGACGGAGCTCGCCCGCGGATCATTGACTTCGGGATAGCGACGGCTGTGGATGATGCCGATCGATCGGGCTGGACGCAGGTCGGAACGCCCATCGGAACGCCAAAGTATGCCAGTCCTGAGCAGCTTCGCGGCGGCGAAGGCGTTGATACCCGGACCGACGTGTACAGCCTCGGGGTGTTGCTCTGCGAGATGCTCACCGGATGTCTGCCGCGCGAGGCGCCGCTGGGAGGAGAATCACCGGCGATCGCTCCGAGCCGGTTGGTGCAGCAAGGGCCAGATTCATCGGCCGAGCGGGTGCTCCGGGGAGACCTTGATCGCATCGTGCTCAAGGCGGTCTCGTGGGATCCTGAACTTCGATATGACTCGGCCTCGGCTTTCGCCGACGATCTTGGGCGATTTTTGAGCGGCGAACCTGTCCTCGCGGCGCCGCCCACGCGGCTCTACGTCGCGAGGAAGTTCATTCATCGCAACAGAGTCGCGTCATTGCTTGGTTTCGCGGCGGTTGTGTCGCTGGTCGTCGGGTTCCTGATCGCGCTCGTGGGTATGTCGAGGGCCGCGGCCGGCGAGCGAGCCGCGGAGGCGAGCACAGAACGAGCGGCGTTCGTGGGTGAGTTCCTTCTCGAAACTCTCGTCGAGAACGCCGACCCCGACGTCCGCGGGGCGCCGTCTGCATTGAGTCCCGAAGAGCTCGAGGAACTCGCAGCGAGGGCGCTCGAGGGGGCGGCCGAAGACCCGGAGATGATGCTCGAGATTCTTCACAAGATCGGAACTCTTCAGGTGAACCTCGGTGACCCTCGACGCGGCGCCGCGACACACCGACGCGCCATGGACTTCGCGATTGGGCACTATGGCGTTCCGCACGAGCGGGTCGTCGATTCGCGACTTCACGTTGTTGACACCGTTTCGGGATGGGCACTGGGTAGTTACCTCGCGATGCTTGAGACGGCGAGGCTGGAGGCGTTGGATTTGTTCGGCGAGGACGACCCGAGATACCTTCGGGTGTGGCAGCGAGGGGAACTCACGGTTGATGAACTGGAAGCCCTCGACAGGCGCTACCGTTCGGACGAGAGCGTTCGTCCCGAGGATGAGATCGCGCTGCTGAACACACTCGGGTGGCGATACGCGTTCCAGGCCGAATCTGACAAACTCGTTCCGCTCCGCCAGCGGCTCGTCGACTTGGCCACCGAGGTGCATGGGCCCGACCAGGCTGTCTCGCGAGAGGCAAGAGTGAGCTTGGCGGATGCGTACCTGCGAAACGGAGAGGATGAGCGCGCGGCTGAGGTATTGAAGCCGTTGGTCGAGGGCGCGGCAGAGCGGTATGGGCGCGATAGCCGACGCTTCGCGGTGCAGAGCTCGATGCTTGCCAAGGCGCTCGATAACCTCGGTCGTCCGGCGGACGCGCTGCCCCACGCGCGGGCGAGCCTGCTGTTCGGAGACGAGGGCGTGGCCCGCGCGAACAGGTTGGCCGTGCTCGGGAATATCCTTAGTGAACTCGGCGAACTCGACGAGGCCAGCGTCTCGCTTGAATCGGCTCTGGCGATTCACCGGGAGAAATGGCGGGCCGGTCACCCAGCAATCTGGCGATGTGAACTCGATTTGGCGGGCACTCGAGATCGGCTCGGCGATCGAGAGGGGGCGGTGGAGTTGCTTGTGTCCGCTGTAAACCGCCTAGAGCCAAGCGGTAAGCGTGAGTATGAGATCCTGGCGCTGGCGAGCATCGATTTGATCGAATTGCTCACAGAATTGGGGCGTCATGACGATGCAACTGGTATCTTCGTAGCGACGTCAGATCGTCTCCGAGGGCTCCCTGACTCGCTGGAAGCGCTTGAGGCTCTTGAAACAGGTGTTGACGACTCTCGGGGTTGGGGTGCTCCGTGATGTCAAAGGATTCGGAATGGCGCAGCATGACTCGGGGCATCGGCGGAGCGAAGCGGACGGCGTCCGAGTCGTCGACGGTCCCGAGTCCTACATAGAGCATCAAGACGCCGATAACCAGAGGCTTGATGACGGCGTCGTTCGGTTGCGTTCTGACGTCGTCGGCAGCGGTGGGTCTGCGTCGACGGGACCTCAGTCCGGCCCGTCGAGCGGGCTGGCGCTGTTCAGGCGGTATGTCGCAGGCAACAAGGGCGTGGCGGCGGTTGGCGCGATTCTTGGTGTGATGATGCTGGTCGGGCTGACGGGTGTCGGCCTGGGTGTTGTCCAGGCGTTCACGCAGACGCGTCAGGCCGATGAAGAATCGGGGCATGCGGCTGAGTTGAAGGCTGTGATCGTGGACATGCTCCGGAGTATTGAACCGCAACTGGCGAAGACGACTGACGCGGCGGTCCTCCGGAGTCTTTTAAACGAAGCGGCCGACCATCTTGAGGCCGGCAGTGTGACGGATCAGGCCGTCATGGGGGAACTTCACGTTCTGATCGGGGAGATGTACCTCAGTCTCGAGATGGACGCCGAGGCGCGGTATCACCTGAACAAGGCGCACGCTTTGCGATCTGAGGCCCTCGGCGACGACGCTCCCGAAACCATCGCGACGCTGCAGTCGCTTGCAGAACTGCATGCCCGTCGCTTCGAGTGGGCCGATGCGGTCCCGCTTATGACCAAGATTGCGGAGTACAACGAGGAAACGTACGGGCGCGAAGCTCTCGCGACGCTCACGTCTCGGTTGTCTCTTGGCCAGAGCTACGTCGGTGCGAGACGGATGGGTGACGCGCGTCGTGTGTTAGAAGGCACCCTGGAGAGTTCACGGCGACTCTTCGGAGAGTCCGCGGAACTGACGCTCGAAACACAGCGCACGCTCGCGACGGCCCATATTCGACTCGGTCAGTTTGAAGACGCCGAGGCGTTGTACCTCGAGATGATCGAACTGAACACTGAGGTGCACGGGGCGGATCACCCGGCGACCGCGCACTCTATGGGCCTCCTCGGGAGGTTGTACTTCGAACGGCGGAGGTACAGTGAGGCGGAGGACCTCCTGCGTGAGGCGATCGAGATCTACGAACGGAATTTCCTAGCGGGCTCCAAGGCGGGGGCGTGGGCGGTGAGCCAAGCCGGGTACACGGCGCTTGCCCAGGGGCGGACAGACGAGGGCGAAGCGTTGCTCTTGCAGAGTCTTCGTGCGTTTGAACTGCTCGGCGACGACTGCGCCGAGTACATGGCTTCGCTCACGTACAGCCTGACACAGCTCTACGAGCGTGACGGACGGCTGAACGACGAAGAGACCATGCACCACGAGTACTTGGCCGCGATGGCGGCGCACACGGGTGAGTTCAGCGAACGCTCGGCGGCGGCCGTGGCTCGTCTCACGAGGTTCTTCCGCAGGCACGATCGGCTTGACGAGGCATTGGAACTCAAACGTCGCTACATAGAATCGATGGCCGAATACTCGCTTCAGGTCGGCGCAGAGCCGGACGTCATCCGCCGGACGGCCTTTAAGTTGTTAGTGGGTGGTTTCGAGGAGCACCATGATCCGGAGCGCGGTCTTCAGTTCGCGGAGCGGGCGTATGACGCGGCGCGAGAGGCGAAAGTTGACGACCTTTGGTACTACGTCTCTGTGATCGGACTCGCGCACGTTGAGCTCGGTGATCTCGGGTCGGCGCGCGTTATGTATCAGAAAGCCCTCGATCTCCTCCCCGATGGCGTGTCGCGGAGAGCCGCGTTTCGGTTGCTCAAGGCGGCGGTGACAGGCCCGAACTCGGCTCCGACTCCGGGCGGCTGAATCGCTCGTCGACGGTGTAGCGCGAAGACGGGGAGTCCGGGGAGGTGGGGCGTGTTGAACGACGAGAAGGTTCACGAGATTTTCTGTGACGCTCTCAACCGGCCGGCACAGAGCCGGGTGGCCTTTGTAGGTGATCGCTGCGACGGGCAGCCGGAAATCAAAGCGGCGGTGCTGAAACTGCTTGAATCGCTAGACGACGCCGGCGCGTTCATGGACAGCCCGACCGAGGTCGACCCACCGGCGGCGGTGGCGAGCGGCGCCGAGAGTGGCGGGCCTCGGAAGGGCGATTGCATCGGTAGCTACGAGCTGCTCGAGCTCGTCGGTGAAGGTGGGTTTGGGTCGGTCTGGTCGGCGTCTCAACACGAGCCCATAGACCGCATCGTGGCGATCAAGATCATCAAGCTCGGGATGGACACAAAGCAGGTGATCGCCCGGTTTGAGGCCGAGCGGCAAGCGTTGGCGATGATGGAACACCCGAACATCGCAAGGGTGTTCGACGCGGGAGCAACAGACATCGGGCGGCCGTACTTCGTGATGGAGTTGATCGACGGTGAGCCGATCACGACGTACTGCACGCGACGGGATCTGGGGTTGCGCGAGCGGCTGACGCTGTTCATCGCGGTGTGTCACGCGATCCAGCACGCTCACCAGAAAGGCGTCATCCACCGAGACATCAAGCCAAGCAACGTCCTGGTCACGTCCCAAGATGGAGTTCCGACTGTGAAGGTCATCGACTTTGGGATCGCGAAGGCGACGGGCGCAGGGCTCACACCGAAGACAATCGATACGGGCCGTCACCAGTACGTCGGTACGCCGACGTACATGAGCCCGGAGCAAGCGGGCCGGGAACAAGACATCGACACCCGGAGTGATATCTACGCGCTCGGGACCCTGTTGTATGAGTTGGTGACCGATCGCATCCCGTTCGAGGGAGCAGCGGGCCCGCTTGCGCTTGAGGCGTTTGCCCAGTTGATCCGCGAGGTTGACCCACCGCGACCGAGCACGCGACTGCGGTCAAAGGACGCGAGGCGTGAGAACGCCCCTTTGCCACGGTTTCGGGCCGCGATTCGGGGAGACGTGGACTGGATTGTGATGAAAGCCCTGGAGAAAGATCGTGCGAGGCGGTATCAAACCGCGACCGATCTTGCCGACGACGCGCGTCGATATCTGGAGAACGAACCTGTTTCGGCCGGACCGCCCGGTATTGCGTACAAGCTGCGGAAGTTCACCCAGAGAAACAAAGCTGGAGTGTTCGCTGCGGGGATCGTCGCCTTGGCGGTATCGCTTGGGGTTATTGGCACTGTCGGTGGTCTGGCGAGAGCGATCTCGGAGGCCAAGCGTGCCCAGCGAGAGCTCGAAAGAGCGTCGGAGATCAAGCGACTCGTGGCCGATATGGTGCGCAGTGTTGATCCGCAGTTGGCAAAGTCGGCGGACTCGACGTTGATGCGTGCCATCCTGGAACAGGCAGCCGAGCGCCTCGAGTCGGGGGCGGTTTCAGATGAGGCGGTGCTCGGGGAACTCAACACACTCATCGGCGGCGTCTACGTACAACTCGAACTTTTCGACTCGGCGGGCGATCACCTTGATCGAGCGCTGGAGCAACGAGTCCGTGTGTTCGGTCCGGAGTCCCCGGAGGCTATGGAGACGACCCAACTCCTCGGCGAACTGCATACGAGACGGTTCGCCTGGGGTCCGGGCTTGGACCACCTCGACCGAGCTATTGAGTTCAATCTCGCTACGTACGGGCCGTCCGCGGAGCCGACGCTGAAGGCGATGGCGACGCGCGGTCAGTCCTACATCAAGATGGGGCGAGCGGAAGAGGGGCGAGCGATCGTCCTCGACGTGCTCGAGAGATCCGAGAGCGTGTTCGGAGAAACGCACCAACTCGTACTTGAGTGTCGTCTTGCGCTGGCGGAAGCGGCGCAACTCCTTGGCCTTTACGACGAAGCGGAGAGTCAATATCAGCAGACGCTGACGATCTGTCGGGAATCACTTGGTCCGGATCATCCGACAACAGTGCACACGATGAACATGTTCGGGATCATGCTTGGTCGCGTAGGAAGGCATACGGATGCCGAGGTGTTGCACCGCAGGGCGCTTGAACTGCACCTGTCGGTGTTCGGTGAAAATGCCGATCCGACAGCGTGGTCGACGCGCTTGACAGGGGAAGCCTTGCTCGCGCAGGGGAAGTCCGCTGAAGGCGAAGCGATGTTGCTTACCAGCATCGAACGGTTTCGTCCAAGCGGGGCGAGCGGGGCGGCGCATGTTGCTCAGATTTCTGCGAGGCTCGCGCGGCTGTATGAAGGGGATGGACGGATCGAGGTGGCCGAGTTCATGTTTCGTCAAGACGCAGCAGCGAGGCCGCTCGTCTGGGGAACGCTGGGTGACGAAACGCTGGCGGCGTCTGAACGCCTGATCGACTTCCTCGTGGGTCGAGGCAGACTTGAGGACGCGGCGCGTGCGCATGCTGAGCTTGTTGATCGCGTTGTCGATGGTGCTCTGGCCGAATCGGTAACAGCCGATGATCTCGATCGTGCGGCCCGGGCGTGTCTTTACGGGCCCACCGCGACCGCAGGGGGTGCGGCGCACGCTATTCGACTGGCGACGAAAGCCGTCGCGAAGGCCGAAACCGGTGAAGATCTAGCAGATAGCGATGATCGGTGGCGGTTTCTCGTCACGCTTGCACGCGCGAGATACGCCGCGGGCGACGCGGCGGGGGCTCAACGCGAGCGGCTCCGTGCGATCGAATTGGCACCGGAGTCTGTTCGTGGCACGGCGGCGTTCGAAGCTCTCGAGGGCCAACTCGGCGCCCCGTGATCGACCCGTGTCAAAAAGTTTCGCTTTCCGTTGCGTGCGGGTCTCCAGGACAGCGCTCCATTCGGTGATCTCGACGCCCGTTCTGGTGATCGAGTGCTGAAGCGGTCCTTGAACGTATCCGGAAGGCCCCCCATGAAGCTGTCCGTACTCCCGTCGTTCGCGGCTATCGTGGGCCTCGCCGCCCCGTTGTCAGCGGATACCTGGGTGTTTAACACCGATACCGGCGCCGTTTCGTTGAATGGCGTTCTTGGTGCCTCGACGCTCGGCGGCGGCCGGATCGTTCCGATCGGTCTGGCGGCGGAGCCGAACGGGGGCGTCTCGATCTTTATGTACCGGTGGATCGTTGAAGGCGATGTCCACCTCGACGGCGATGACATCGTCGACTTCGTCGGGACTCGTCCGGCCTCGCTCGTGATCGGCGGCGATCTTTCCGTCCCGGCGGGCGCGAAGTTCCGTTCAAACGGAAATGGGAGCACGCCGGGTGCCGGTGGTGGCTCCGGTGGGACAGGTGGCTCCGGTGGCGCCGGTGGTTCCGGCGGAAACGGCGGACAGGGAGGTGCCGCGGGCAGCGCGGGCTCGCGAGGAAGCGGCGGCTCTGGGGGACCGGTGTTTTCGAACGGAGGTTTTGGCGGAAACGGCTCGAGTGGTACCGGAGGGGCGACGGGGTTCGCTGGCCAAGGCGGCGGACAAGGCTCCTCTGGTAGGCGAGGGGGGAGTGGTGGTGCTCCGTTTGCGACGAGCGTCGCGCTGTATGGCGCATCACCGGGCGATTCAACGTTTGTATCGAACGGTGGGACGGTATTCGCAAACGGCGGGGCCGGCGGCAGCGGCGGATCGGGGGGCCTCGGTGGGTCCGGAGGTGTGTTCGATTTCTTCAGCGGGAATCCCGGTCGAGGCGGGGGTGGTGGCATGCGAGGGGATGACGGGGGCACCGCGAGTTCCGGTCGAGTCGCCTCTCCGGGTCTTGATGGCGGAGGCGGCCATCAAGGCAAGTCGGTCCCGTTTGCGTTTCGCGGTGGCGGCGGCGGTGGCGGCGGGGCGGGCGGTCAAGGCGGCGGCGGCGGCCAGGGCGGTGGTGGCGGTGGTGGATCCGGCGGCGGCGGCGGCGGCGGCGGCGGCGGGGGTGCTGGGGGGAGTGCGACTTTCAATGGCGGCAGCGGCGGCCTGGGTGGTCACGGCGGCGCCGGCAGGGTTGGGAATTCTGGTGGACGGGGCGGCGTCGGTGGGCAAGGCGGGACTGGGGGGAGTGGTGGCGGTGGCGGGGGAGCGTTCGAGTTGATCGTTCTCGGTGTCGCAAACTTCCCGTCCACCACGTCATTGGAGGCGATCGGTGGCCAACGAACCAATGGACTTGCCGGGAGCGGTCCTGCTTCGTCTCCGTTCGATCCGTCGATCGATCTGGCTTCGAACACTGGGTCACAAGGTCAATCGTCGAGCGGGGCGTCTCCCGGCGTTGGCGGCGCTGGCGGGAACATCTTTCAGGGTGGGAACGGTCAAAGCGGTGCGAACGGCGGCGGGCAGGCCGGTGGCGGTGGCGGCGGCGGCGGCGCCGGCGGTGTCGCTGGCGAGGGCGAGCGAGGTGGCACGGGGGCATCGGGTGGGCGAGGCGGGAATGGCGGGTACGGGGCCGGCGGCTCGGTCCGGGTGCTCGCGACGTACCTCGATGGCACAATTCAAGCCAATCCCGAGGGCCCGGGCCAGGCTGAGGACGGGACCATCTTCAGCGGGGCGGTCTTCAACAACGCCACACAACAGTGCGCTGGAGGTTGCAGCGGGTCGGAACTCCCGCCGACCGACTCGGACCTCATTCTATTCGACTTCAGTCGGTATCTCGTCGGGGGAACCGGTGTTGTTCGAACTCCGGGCTTTCGGAGTGGAGCTTCAACGGTCGGCTTGTACGACCATCCGATTTCCGGCTTTAACGCCGCGGCATTGAACGCCAACGCCGGCGCGTACGACCGGCTCGTGGTTCAGCTCTTTGACGACTTGACGGCGCTCTCGACGTTCCCGGGCCCGCCGGGCGTGTCCGGGGGTATCGCGGTTCTCGTCGTCACGAACGTCTCTGATACGCCGCTTCGAGACGTCTCGCTCAGTATCGATGACTTCGATGGCATCGGGGGTGCCACCGGCGTTCTGCCGACGGTGCGTTCGATCGATGACCTCCCGCAGTTTGGCGGCTCCGGCGACACGATGCCGGCGCCCGGGACGACCGATGCGTTCAAGCGAGGGGATGTGTGGGTAACCGCGGTCGCTACGTTCGGTGATCCACCCTTGCCGAACCAAACGATTTCGCTCGGTGGCGAAGCGACGATGAGCCCGTCGACGTCGTTCTTCCGATCGCTCACCTACGCGGAACTTCGCAACGGGCCTGTGACGATTTCGTCGGCGATACCGCCTTTGGACGTCAATGTCGACGGCGCGATCAACGAGACAGATCTCGATCAACTCAACGCGTTCATCAACCAGAACAGCGTGAACGGGGATTTCAACGTGGACGGCGAGACGAACTTCTTCGATCTATTAAGTTACCTGATCGCGTTGGACGCCGAAGGCTAGAGCCCGCTACGGAGTGATCAAACCTGCGCTAGTCGTCCTTCGGAGACGCCCGGTCGGCGTTTCCGGAGAGGGTCTGGAAGAGCCAGGCTCTCGCATAAGCCCAGTCGTTATCGACTGTCCGGGGCGAGATGCCGATGGCCTCCGCGGCTTCCTGCGTCGTGAGTCCTGCGTAGAACCGGAGCATGACCACACGACCGACGCGCGGATGATCTGCTTCGAGCTTTGCGAGCGCCTCTTCGAGCGCAATGATCTCCGCAGGGTCTTGGCGGCCTGCGAGATCTGCGACGGTGGAGAAATCGAGGCGCCGGGCCTTTTCGCCGCCCCCGCGCTTGAGCCGGTTGTTCGCCCGAGCGTGGTCAATAAGCACGCGACGCATGCTTTCGGCTGCGACGGCAAAGAACTGTGCTCGGCTCTCCCATTGGGGCTCAGACGGTCCGATCATCCGGGCGTAGGCCTCATGGACCAGCGCGGTCGCTTGAAGCGTGTGGTCGGGGCGTTCGGCGTTCATGCGAGCCGCGGCGATTTTGCAGAGTTGGTCATACACGAGAGGGACGAGTTCGTCGCGGGCGCCCGCGTCGCCGTCAGCGGCGCGGTTGAGCAGGGTCGTGATGACTGAAGGCTCGCCTTGGTCCACCGATGGATCTATAGGTCCGATCCCCGACGGCCGTCAGAACTGCGGTCGTTCTACCGACTCGTTCGATAGGGTACCGATCGGACAATGGAACCCAACGACCGCGATCTCATCGACGACATGAACGACGGCCCGCCGGCGTCGGACAAGGCCTTCGAGGTGTTGTACGCTCGGCACGCGGCGTGGGGCCTTCGGGTCGCTGCCCGGATGACGCCCGATCACGGGGCGGCTCGGGACGTTGTGCAACAGGCATTCCTCGCATTTCTTGAGCAGTTCCCGGGGTTCCGCCTGAGGGGTGAACTGCGGTCGTGGCTGTACCAGACGATTCGCTTTCGAGCGCTTGCCGAGGGGCGACGAGCCCGGATAAGGCTGCATCGTCACGATGCTGAACGCTCGGAAGCTGAGGCGGAACCGTCCACCGACGATTACAGCGTTCTGCGTGCCGCGGTGGAAGACCTCGAACCCCGGTTGCGTGAGGTGCTGCTGATGCGGGTGGTCGACGAAATGTCCGTCGAGGCGACCGCGGCCGCGCTCGGGATCCCTTCCGGTACTGTTAAGAGCCGGCTGCATCGAGCGTTACGCGAGCTGCGGGTTTCCGACGGGTTGGAAGAACTTTTTTCGGAATCTCGTCCCGAACCGTGAACCGATCCAGGTCGTCGCGCACCTACAGGGCATGGACGAAGACCCTCGCGTTCCAGATCGCCTCGCGTCGGCCCTGCGGTCGGCGTATCTGGAGCAGCCTTCAGTTCCTGAGGACGGCGCGGCGTCGGTTCTCGCCGCAAGTCGTGCTGGGCGTCGGGCTGCGGGGTTCCGACGCGGGCCTTGGCGTTCGGCCGGAGGACTTGCTGCAGCCGCAATGGTCGCGGTCGTCGGTGGGGTGGTGTGGCTGGCTCGACCGTCGTCGCCGGCGGCTTCTGTCGCCGCGGTCGAGCGGAGCCCGTTTGATGCGAACGGCGACGGGGCGGTGGACATCCTCGACGCGTTGGCGTCGCATCGGGCCGCGTTGGGTGGCGGCGAGGTGCTCGTCGATGCCGATGAGATAGCGTCGCGCGTCGTGGATCTCGATCGGAACTCGGGATGATGCGTCGCGGGACGATCCTCTTCATCGCCGTTCTCGGAACGTGCTTCGGGCTCGGCACCGGGCTCCGTGCACCCGATCAACAGGAAGCGTTCTTCGCTGTTCGCGTGTATGTCGACAGCGGCGATGATGCGCTCGCGGCGTATCAGGCCGAAGTCGTCATCTCGGACGGTGGCGCCTCGCTCGTCGGTGTCGAAGGTGGTAACGCGGACGCCTTTACGCGGGCACCGTACTACGACCCGAGGGCGCTGCATGACGGGGCCGGTCGGGTCGTCATCGCGGATTTCATCCGGGGCTCGACGCCGGCGCCGAAGGGCGACGTGCATGTCGCGACGTTGCACTTCTATGGGTCGATCGATGCGCCGATGAACGCGGCGCTACATGCCTCGGGATCGGGTGCAGACAACAGGATCCGGGCGGCCGTCCGCCTAGAGCCAATCGAACGGAGTGTTCCATGATCGGGCGTACGATCTTCTTGCTCGTGAGCATTGGTGTGATCGGCATTGTGGCGGTGGGGTGCGAGAACAGCGCACGGAGGGTGGCTTCGGCCGATTCGTCGCAGCAGGGCGACGGTATTTCCGTGCCATCGCAACTCGGAAATCCTCCGATACGACTCAGCTATGGAGACGATGCGATCGGGAATGTCGATGCCCCGGCAGACGGATCGCCCGGGGCGGGCGCGCCGTCACCGGTCAGTCTCAGCCTCGCGGTGAACCCGGGTGAAGAACTCTGGGTGATCGCGAAGGCCGGCCGCCGAGCAACGTCGCTGGCGAACGACGACACACCCGGGTCGGGGTCGCTCGTGACCACGCTGCCAGGAGAGACCGAGCACGTCCCGGTACCGCTGGAGCACACGTCTGTGGACGGAAACGTGAGCGGGTACGTCGCGTCTGTCAACGTCAAGCAACGGTTCTACAACCCATACGATCAGAAGATCGAGGCGGTGTACGTGTTCCCGCTGCCTCAGAATGCGGCGGTCAACAGCTTTGTGATGACCGTTGGTGATCGTACGATCCGGGGTGTGATCCGGGAGCGCGAGGAAGCCGAGCAGATCTACGAGCAGGCCCGGTCCATGGGCCACGTCGCGTCGCTCATGACGCAAGAACGCCCGAACGTTTTTACACAGAACGTCGCGAACATCGAGCCGGGCAAGGCGATCGAGGTCGACATCACGTACTTCAACACGCTCGCGTACTCCGACGGGTGGTTCGAGTTCGTCTTTCCGATGGTTGTCGGTCCCCGATTCAATCCTCCGTCCGTTGGCCGCGAGGGCATCGGAGCCGTCGGGCGGTCCGGCATCGGGGCATCGGGCCAGGGCACCGAGGTCGCGTATCTCAAGCCCACCGAGCGATCGGGGCACGATATTTCGCTGAGCGTGCTCGTCGATCCGGGTGTCGAGATCGAGGAGATGCGATCGACGACGCACACGATCAACACATCTCGGGAAAGCGGCACGGCGAGGAAAGTCGAACTGCAATCGAAGGCAACGATACCGAACAAGGACTTCGTGTTGCGGTACCGCGTCGCTTCAGATCGCGTGAAGCGAGGAATCGTCGTCCAGCCCGACTCAGACGGCGCTGGCGGGTACTTCACGATGATGCTCGTGCCACCCCGGACGCTCGAGCACGTCGAGCGGGCACCGGTCGAGTTCGTCTTCGTGCTCGACTGCTCGGGCTCGATGAACGGTGAGCCACTCGATATCGCCAAGCAGGCGGTTGACAAGGCCCTTGGCCGAATGCTCCCGATCGATACGTTCCAGATCATCCGGTTCTCATCGAACACTTCGGCGTTGGGCCGCCGTCCGCTCGAAGCAACACCGGAGAACCTGGCGCGAGGGCGTCGGTACCTGCAGGGGCTGGATTCGGGCGGCGGCACGATGATGATCGAGGGCATCAAGGCTGCTCTGGACTTTCCGCACGATCGGTCGAGGCAGCGCTACGTCACGTTTCTGACCGACGGCTACATCGGTAACGAGGACGAGATCCTCCAGGCGGTCCACCGCAAGCTGGGCGATGCCCGCGTGTTCTCGTTCGGCATCGGCTCGTCCCCCAACCGCTTCTTGATGGACCGGATGGCGAAGGCGGGGCGGGGCGCCGTCGCTTACGTCGGTCTTGACGACCGCGCAGACGAGATCATGGGCGTGTTCTTCGATCGGGTGAGCCACCCCGCTCTGACCGACCTCGAAGCCGACTGGGGCGCGTTGGGATCGGTCGAGGCCTACCCGGCTTCGGTCCCAGACCTCTTCGTTGGCAGACCGGTCGTGATTACGGGGCGGTTCGACGGAACGCTGTCGGGGTTGCGCGATCGGCCGGTGCGCGTCACCGGGCGACTGCCGAACTACGGAGAGGTAGCGCTCACGCCGGCCGCGTCGATGGCTTTGAGTTCTGGCGGCCTCGACGCGGTATGGGCAAGGATGAAGATCGAATCGATCCAGCAAGAGGCCCGGTCGGAGCGGTGGTCGGATCGAAGGACCGCGAAGGCGGTTCGGCCGGTCGCGCTCGAGCATGGGCTGATGTCGGCGTACACCTCGTTCCTCGCGGTCGATTCGCTTTCGAAGACCGAAGGCGGGTATGGGGTCACTGTGACGGTGCCGGTACCGACACCGGAGGGTGTCAGATACTCCACGTCGGTCGCGAGTGACTGAGCCGTCTGCGGGGCTCTTCTTGAGCTCTCTTGTCACGAAGGGGCGGGGGCGTCGACGACACGCTCGCCCGTTGTCTCCGTCAATCCCTTGAACAACTCCGAGAGCCTTGCCGTCACGGGGCCCATGCCCCCATCCCCGATGGAGCGCCCATCGATGACCGTCACCGGGGCGAGTTCGCCCATGGTCCCGGTGCAGAACACCTCATCGGCCCGGTAGGCCTCAGTCAGCGTCATATCGCGGACGTGGAACCCGATGCCGTGCTCGTCGCAGAGCTCAAGCACGGCCGAACGCGTGATGCCCTCGGGGCACGCGGCGCAGGTCGGGGTATGCACCTCGCCGTCGAGCACAAAGAACAGGTGTGTCGCGTTGGTCTCCGCGATGAACCCCCTGGTGTCGAGCATCATCGCGTCGTCGGCGCCCGCGGCATTGGCTTCGAGCTTCGCGAGGATCGAAGTGAGTTGGTTGCATGAGTGAATCGTCTGATCTAGGACGTCTGAAGGCGGGCGGCGGTGGGCGGACGTTTTGAGGGTAACGCCCGACTTGTCGTACACCGGAGGCTTGTGCTCCGCGACAATGATGAGTGTGTGCCCGAACGTGTTGAGCCTGGGATCGAGGCCTGACGTGTACTTCACGCCTCTGGAAAGCGTGAGGCGGATATGGACTCCGTCCCACATCCCGTTCGCGTCGAGGGTTCTTTTGAGTTCGACGATGATCTCGTCATCCGAAGGGGTGCTTTGGTACGCGAGAGCCTGGGCCGAGCGACGGAGGCGTGTGAGGTGCTCGCGGAGTCGGAAGATCCTGCCCTCGTAAACCCGAAGCCCTTCCCACACCGCATCCCCGTTTTGAACAGTGGAGTCGAAGACACTGACGTGGGCCTCGTCACGCCGCGAAAGAACTCCGTTGACGTTGATGAGGATGTCTGCGTTCCGAGGGTCGTGTTTCTGCAGCATTCGATGAAGACCTGGTTAGAGCATGTTTGCGCGGAGTTTGTGTTCCGCGAGGCGTTGGTACAACTCTCGGCATTCACGGAGCATCGGCGTGAATCGGGCGGGTACGGTTTCGTTCTTGGGACGGTACGCGGCGAAGCCGGTCGATCTCTCTACGCTGGCGTACCAGTGCGGCGCCCATACACCATCGGTAGAACGTGGGCCCGGCGCCCATGCGAGCATGTCATCGAGAAAGGAGACCGAGATGGCGGAGCAGAGTTTGCGGAGCGTGGCTTCTGGTTGCTCGAGGACGTCTCTGCCGTCGATGACTGCTGGGATCGTCCCGAGCCGTTGGGTCTCTTGCTCGAACAACGCGACTTGCTGGGGGAGGCCGGTGGCGTCAAGATCGGGGTTCGGGATGACTTTGAGCAACGAGGTGAGCATTTCCTCGGGGTCGCGGATCAAAAACGCGTTGGTGAGTTGACGCGTCCATTCGGTATCGGTGCCCGGGAGGAGATGGTGGGCCATATGCTTCTGATAGAAGATCTCGGCGGGCGGTTGAGGTGGGGTGGTGAGCCAGTCGATCGCTTCCCCGAGATTCGTCGGTCCTGCGTCGATAACGTCTCGGTGACCAGGGTGGTCAAGGCCGGTGATCTGCAGATACCGCGCGTAGAGCGGTTCGTCGCATACCACGGTGTCCGGGCGGGCGTCCCACGACCGCATCATGGCGGTCGATATGTTCCGCGGACCGGACCACATCGCGAGAAGTCGAGGCATCGTCCCGAAGATACCGCAAGCATTAGTTGGCGGCATGGACGCGGAGCGAAACGATGGTCGGGTATTTGCCGGGCTACTTTCTTTTGATGGCGTACGAATCGGCGCGTTCCGATGCCGCCAAGTCGGTGTGACAGGTGAGGGCGTGAACGAATCAAGCCTCCCAGAGGATCAGACGCAAGGGTCCTTCGAGGCCCTCGTCGACTCGGCGTACCGCGAACTTCGCGGGATCGCCCAAGGTGCCTTTCGAAATGAGCGCGTCGGCCACACCCTTCAGCCCACCGCCCTCGTCCACGAGGCCATCGTGCGGTTGAGTGCGTCTCGCAAGCCCTGGGACGACCGCGATGACTTCGTTCGAGCCGCGGTTTCCGCGATGCGTCGTGTACTCATCGACCACGCCAGGGGGCGAGACGCCGATAAACGGGGGGGCGGAGCACGCCGTGTTCCGATCACGATGGGGGGCATTCCCGGGGTCGACTTGGCGGCTCACGTTCTTGAATTGGATGACGCGATGTCAAAGTTGGAGAGGCTCGATGAGCGTCGCGCCAAGGTTGCGGAGTATCGCATCTATGGAGGTCTCGAGAATCGGCACGTCGCTGAACTCCTGGGGATCGCACCGTCCACCGCCTCGGAGGACTGGGCGATCGCGCGGGCGTGGCTCGCGGCTGAGCTTTCTGGGGGGTCAACGTGAGCGGACTTGACGAAGCCGGCGGCCATTTTCTCAGGCTGAGGGCTCTTTCGCAGGCGGAGCGCGACCGTGAGCTTTTAGAGCTCACGCAGCACGATACCGCTTTGGCGAACCTCGTTCGCCGCATGCTCGACAACGAAGATAAGACACTCCCTCTGGAAGGGGTCGCCGGCCGAACGGTGAGCGAGGCGGAAGATCGTTCGCTCGATGCCGGGGGTGTCGTCGGACCGTACCGGATCGTCGAGATGATCGGTGAGGGAGGCTTCGGAGCTGTGTTTCAGGCGGAGCAGTCCGAGCCGGTGCGTCGGACCGTTGCCCTGAAGGTGGCGAAGCCTGGTGTTGCGTCGCCGGCCCTGCTTTCCCGCTTTGAGGCAGAGAAGCAGGTCGTTGCGATGATGAACCACCCGGGGATCGCGAGGCTCTATGACGCTGGGGAGACCCCCCAGGGACTCCCGTACTTCGCGATGGAACTCGTCCCGGGGCTGGACATCGTGCGGTATTGTGACCGCGCGGGGCTCGATATCGAAGCTCGGCTTCGACTCTTCATCGACGTGTGCTCGGCCATCACACACGCACATCAACGCGGTGTGATCCATCGCGATCTGAAGCCGTCGAACATCCTCGTGGTCGACGAGGGGCACCCCCAGCCGAAAATCATCGATTTTGGCATCGCAAAGGCGCTCGTCCCGATTGTCGATTCCTCGGATGCGGTCCGAACGCTCCAGGGGCAGTGGCTTGGGACTCCTGCGTACATGAGCCCGGAACAACTCACGATGCCTTCGAGCGCGGTCGACGTCCGTTCTGACGTCTTCTCACTGGGCGCGATTCTCTACGAACTGCTCAGCGGCACACAGGCCCTGGGGCCCGATGCCATCGCCGCGGCGGGGCTTGCGGGGCTTTCCAAGCTCGTAAGCGAGGCTTCGCCAGCGGCCCCTTCGACAGTGGCGATGCAAACAGGTGCCACGACCGCGGGTCGGATCAGCCGCGACCTCGATTGGATCGTGTTGAAGGCGATCGAACGCGACCGTGTTCGACGGTATGGGTCGATCGCAGAGTTCGCCCAGGACGTGAGGTCGTTCCTCGACGGCTTGCCGGTCAAAGCGGCTCCGCCGTCGGCGGTGTACCGAGCGCGGAAGTTCGCATCAAGGCATCGGGCGGCGTTGCTTGCGGGGACGACCGTTTGCGTTGGTGTCGTGATCGCGGTGGGGGCGGTGGTTGCGTCGTTGATCTCGACGAGTATCGCGCTCGACAAAGCGGAAGCCGCCGAGCGCGTAGCGGTCGAGCAACGGGGGGAAGCGGTCCGTGCAAAGAATGACCTTTCGGAGGCGACCTATTCCGGGCAGTTGCTCCGCGCGAGGGAGGCGATCGCGTTCGGGCAACGCGAGCAAGCGATCGCGGCACTCGACGCGTGCGAACATCGTCTGAGGGGCCCGGAATGGAGAACTCTCTGGGCCGAAGTACATCCCGAGCCGATCGCATACAACGGCTTTGAGCCCAACGTGGCCGTCCGGGGCGTTGCCTTCTCAGGTGACTCGGCGCTGTTGGTCGCGTCGTCGAATGACCAGACTGCGAGGGTGTGGCGCACCGTAACGCAGACCGCCGGCGTTGTGTATAAGGGCCATGACGGCATGGTACTCGCGGTGGATGTCGATCCAACGGGTCAGTACGCGGCAAGCGTCGGCGGGATGAACCGAGAGTTGCACGTGTGGTCAACGTCGACCGCAAAGCGGCTAGCTCGGGGCGTTGGACACTCGACATGGGTGACGCGAGTGCTCTTTAACTCCGGCGGAGATCTCCTCGCAACATCTAGCGACGATGGAACCGTGCGTGTCTGGGACGCCAACGACGCTGCGCAGGTGAGCGTCGTTCCTGTGAATGAGGCGGGGCTCTTCGGACTGGCTTGGCATCCCAACGGTGAGCAACTCGTCGCGGCTGGCGACGATGGGGTCGTTGCATTGATCGACGCTCGAACGGGACTGATCGAAGCATCGACGGTTGTGAATCCAAAGGGAACAACAGCAGTAGTGTTTTCTGCGGATGGCTCAACTATCGCGGTTGGCGCGAACGACGGGACGATCGCTGTGCTCTCTGGCGACTCACTCGGGCCAATCAGTGAGTTTGCTGCGCATAGGGTTCCGGTGCGTTCGCTCGCGTGGCACCCGCTGCTCCCGATCATCGTTTCCGGGTCCGATCGTGGGGGGGTGCGGTGCCACGATCCCGACGGTGTCCTGCTTGGTTCCATGCTCGCAACGCAGGGAATCATCCAGGACCTCCGGATCGACCGACGGGGCGTTTCGCTCGCTGCGTCGCATGCGGACGGGCTGCCGAGGGTGTACGACTTGGATAGGGTGCTGCGAACACGTCGCGTGGACGTTCACGTGGGCGAGGTTGTGGGCGCAGCGTCCGGGACTGCCTACGGGTCCGTGGTGTCGCTGGGAAGCGACGGCCGCTTGACATCGTGGGACGTTGAAACGGAGCGCGTTCATTGGTCGAGGGCGATCGAGGGCTACCGCCCGATGTCCTTTCATGCGTCGAACGGGGTTGGGCTCGTCGGATTCCGCTCAGGTAACGTGACGCGGATCGATCTCGAAACCGGAGGGGTCATCGATACGTTCGCGGCTCTCGAAGGCAAGAGCGCGTGGCGGGTGGCTCCGGCGGGTGACGGCGTTGCGATGTTTGACTGGGACGCCATCGCCACGTTTGTGCCCGGTACCGGCCGTGAACTGCGGCGCGAAGATGATCCGCCTGCGTCGGCGTGGTACGCGACATCATCATCGACGTACCGAGCGAATCGGGATGGGAGTGTTCTTAAAGACGGAGTGACAATCGCTCAGATCGGCGAGATCGTGAGCGCGATCGCCGAATCTGGGGTAGCCGACAATCCGACGGTGTTCGTCGGAACGCTATCGGGACGCGTGTTTGCGATCTCCGCTTCGACGGGCAGCGTGCGCGAGTTCGAACATGCGGTTTCGAGCGAGGTGCGGTCATTTGCATTCGAACGAGAAACTTCTCGGGTCTTTGTGTTCACGGAGGACGGTCGCACCGCGTGGGCGTTCAATTGGTCGACCGGGCGAGCGGTCGAGTCGTTCGGTGATCGCCAGAGCTTGATCCGGGGAATTCTCACCGATGCTTCGGGTCGGCGGATCCTGTTTGGTGAAGGTGTTCTCGTGACTGAGGTATCTCGCGAGTAAATCCTGTTGAGCTCCGAATCACGCTGTCTGACTTACGCCATGTAGATCGGACAGGCTTGAAGGAGTCAAGATTGAACACGTCATCCATGAATGCTTGCGTCGCGTGCTCCGCCGCGGTTGTTTGGCTCGGAGGGTGTGCCACCGCGCCCCGGTTCTCGGGTATCGAGGGCCCAACCCGCGAAACGGTGCTTCGCGCCGCTGAAGTTGGTGTCGATCTGAGCAGTGGCAGCCCGCCGAGGTACCGGGATCGACTTGTCGCGAAGTTTGACGCCGGTGAGACCGTTGATTTCGCGGAGCTTCGATTCGCCGGGGGGCTGTATCTGGACCCGGATTCAGGAGCCGTGTTCAGCGGATACGCATCGACGGCTCACCGCGATGGCGAGCCCCATTCGATTCACGGGGTTGTCGATGGTCGGTTGCAAGGCCCCGGTGTGTGGTGCTTCGAGGACGGGTCGATCGAGATGGCCGTGAAGTACAACCAGGGTGAACTCCGAGGTCAGATCCTCGAGTTCTTCCCGGGCGGTGAGATGAAGCTCCGGGCGATGGCACATCAGGCCAGCCCGAAGGGCGGTGTTCGGGTTGGTGAGATCACGGTGGGGAGTTTCAAGTCCGGGACGTATCAGCGCCAGCAACTCGGAGTCGGTCGATTCCAGGTCATCCGCGAAGATGGCCGGACCGATCGGAGCAACTCGACCATCGCTGTGCCTCATCAGAGCGGATACATGCTGTTCTTCGAGGGCATGCTCGGGGGTGAACGCGTGTACACCATCGATAGCCGTGAAATTGGCCAAGATGCGTAAGCGCACAAACAGAAGGAGTTCGAAATGCGAGGAAAGACAGCAGCCGTGGTATCGGGCGTTGCGGTGGCCTTGGGTGCGGTGCTCTCTGGCTGCATGGGGCCGGATCTGACGTCGGGTCTGGGTATCCCCGCTGGCGAGACGTTCAATCTCGGTGGCGAGCAAGAAGGGGGCTACCGAGCTCAGGTGTCGAATCAGGGCGACACCGAGGTCACCCTCATGAGCACAACGTCAACGGGACTGACCGAATCGCTCGGGACCATCGCTCCGGGTGAAAAACAACGCTATGAGGTTCGCCCTGGACGTCCGTTGTTGCTCCGCAACGAGTCCGATCAGTCTGACGCCTCGCTCTTAGTCAAGGTTTATGGCGAGTCCAACCTCGCGATGTACTACACGCCAAATGACGAGGAAGAGACCGATTGATAGCGATCAGGCGTCGGCGGATGGATCTGGAATCGGCTCATGGCATTCGAACTCCATCGAATACCGCGCGAAAGGAATCGGCGCTTCGACTGTGACTCCGTATCCAGCGAAGCTGTCAAGGTCCCAGTCCAGCCGCCGACGCACTTCATCTACGAACTCGTTGAAACGGGCGAAAGGCTGCGAACCGGGGTCGCGACGGGCGAACGCCCCGACCTGTTCTATCGGCGGCGCTTCGGGTAGACGGTCGAACCAGTGCCGCGTGAGACCCAGCACGGACAAGTCGCGGTACGCGCTGTATGCCGTGACGTACGTTGCCGCATCGAGCGAGGCGTCGAGGTAGCACTCGTTGCGGTACGAGTTCGACGGTTGTCGCATGAGCGAGGTGAGGATCAACTGTTTGGGATCCTCGAGCCACGGAAGAGGAATCGTCTCCTCGATCGTCAGCATGATGCCGATGTCGAGCGACGAGTGCACGTCCGTCCACGACGGCTCGATGAACACCGTTTGTCGATCACCGTCGCCGGTGGAGAGTACAGCCGGGGGTGGGGATGTTGTTACCGACGTCAGCAGCGCGAACCTGGGCGCGATCTCGGTTGTCAGTGGGTTGTTTCCGTCTTTAGAGGCATAGCGAGCGAGCGTGAAGGGCAGCGCCCAGGGTTCGCCAGTGCAACCGAGGAACACCACCGCCATCGCAACGTCCACAGTGTCGTCTCGCCCCGGTGAACGTCGCACAAAGGTGAACTCGTTCTTTTGGGCCACGCGGAAGCCGACGTACTCCGCAGCCGCGTCGATCCAAGCCTTCTTACTTCGAGCGCGTCGCCAAGACACCGGCGTCGGCATCCCTTCTGCCTCCGCCGATTCGAGAGCTCGCTTCGCTCCCGCCTTGCTGCCTCCGAAAGGGGTCAGCGCCTGGTCGAAGCGATCGCAAGCGAGCGATAATCGGGCATAAGCCCGATGATCGGCGCCGAGATGCAGTTCCATGCCCGATAGGACTTTCTGCCACGCCGCGGTACCCGGGATGTAGTCGAGGTCGGCTGGTTTGAACTGGTCCATACTCGCCATGCGAGCGAGCCGTTGGGAGGTGCCCCGGTCGACATCAAGGCGGTTGGCGATCTGTGACCAACTCGATCCGAGCGGCAGTCCGAGTGCCTGCTTGGCCTCACGCCACTCGCTCGCGAGCCGCTGGACGCTCTTCTCGAGCACCTCGGTCGCCGCCAGATCACCACGCGTCTCGCTGTGTTGCCGCAAGTCAAACCTCAAAACCAACCAGTGGTTACACCAGAGCGAACGCCCTTGGCACCAGAGACCTGTGGCAGGATACACCGACTCGAACGTGCCCGGCCCGGAATTCGGTGCTGGGGTTCAGGAGCCCCCCGAGAGCACCCCAGCGGCGGGCCTCGCGGGGTTCCGGAAACGTGGTGCCACCCCGCGAAGCGGCGGAACCCACAGCGGCACGGCTCGGCTCGCGGGCGAGCGTCAGACGCCGATTCACAGATTTGGTGGGTATCGGGCGGTGGGGGGATCTCCCCCATCGTCGGCCAATTCGACCGCCTCATCGGCGAACAGGCCCGGTTTGATGTTGTGCACTATGGGCCGCGTGTCGAAGCGGATGTGACGCCTGGACCCGATCACGTCGAGGCACCGACCGTCCTGCGGTCGATCGAGATCATCGTTCAGGCGCGTGTGCGTTACGGTCGTTCGCCAGTCCGCTGGCTGGGTCGACGCCGAAACGTGGATCAACGAACGGTCTTGATCCGGAGGCAGCCGCACGTGTGACGTGGTCTCGCCCTGTGCCAGCGGACTCACTGCCCACACGCAAAGCGCGATGATCAACCCACGATTCTTCATCAAGTCCCTCGCAGTTCAATCAACTCAACCAGATCCCAGAGCCGTTGCATTCGCCGAACATCATTGTTCCATTCGCAGACACCCCTTAGATCGCAGCGCGTCGGGTATGACAGCCGATCATCGATGGAGCGGAGTGTGGAACCGGCCCAGGGGCCATTTCAGTCTGGTTCGCGAAATACGGTCACCGCCCAGCCGTTGCCGTAGCACGCCGGCCCTTCCGCTACTACCGTCGGGGGCGATGACCATCGACGATCCATCACCGCCCGAGGGCGACGACGCGCCGACCGGTGATGTTGACACCCAGCACGGAGCGACGGAGGAGGACCTTCCCTCGCTCCGTCGCGTGCGTGAGCAACTCCCCGGGCTCAAGCCCGGGGACACGCTCGGGCGCTTTACGATCCGATCGATCCTGGGCGAGGGCGGGTTCGGCGTCGTGTACCGGGCAACCCAGACCGAGCCGGTCCGCCGCGACGTGGCGCTTAAGGTGATCAAGCCCGGGATGGACTCCAAGGCAGTCCTCGCGCGGTTCGAGGCCGAGCGGCAAGCGCTCGCCTTGATGGAGCACCCTTTTGTCGCGACCGTGCTCGACGGCGGCGTGACCGACGACGCCCGACCCTATTTTGTGATGGAATTCGTCCGAGGCGAACCGATCACAGAATTCTGCGACAAACTCAAGATGGGCGTGCGTGACCGCGTCGCGCTGCTGGCGAAGGTGTGCGAGGCGGTCCAGCACGCCCACTCGAAGGGCCTGATTCACCGCGACATCAAGCCTTCAAACATCCTTGTGACGATTCAGGGTGACGAAGCGGTCCCGAAGGTGATCGACTTCGGTATCGCGAAGGCTCTGAACCAAAAATTGGCTGAAGGGACGATCTTCACCCACGTCGGGCAGATGCTCGGAACGCCCGAGTACATGTCACCCGAGCAGGCGGAAGCGTCGTCGATCGACATCGACACCCGTACCGACATCTACTCGCTCGGCGCCGTTCTGTACGAATTGCTGACCGGTTCGAGGGCGTTCGACTCGATGGAACTCCGGTCGGCGGGGTTTGAAGAGATGCGCCGTGTCATCCGCGAGGTTGATCCGCCCAGGCCGAGCACGAGGCTCTCCGCCCACGCCGAGGATGCCGCGTCGATCGCCGCCACGAGGCGGACCGAGGTCAAGGGCCTCTCGGGGACGCTCCGACGCGACCTCGACTGGGTGATCATGAAGTGCCTCGAGAAAGACCGCATGCGCCGGTACACCACCGCGAGCGAACTGGCGCTCGAGCTGCGGCGCTACCTCGCCGACGAGCCGGTCCTCGCGGGCCCACCCAGCCTGACATACCGCGTCTCGAAGTTCATCAAACGCCACAGGGCGGGCGTCCTCGTCACGTCCGGGCTCGCTGCCGCGATTGTCATCGGCGTTGTCGGGACCGTCGCGGGGCTTCTTGAAGCCAACCAACAAGCCAGCATCGCCAGGCGTGAGGCAGAGCTCAAGCTCGACGTCGCGGACTTCCTCACGAGGAACCTCATCACCGAGATCTCGCCCTACGAAACCGGGCCCGACACCACAGTTTCAACGCTGCTCGACGCGGCCTCCTCACGTGTCGACCGAGATGTCGGGGACGACCCGAGAACCGAGGCGCTGGTCCGAAACGCGCTGGGCGTCGCGTACCGCGATCTCGGCCTCCGCGAGATCGGGTTGGAGCAGATCACGCGCGCGGTTGAGTTGCTCGACGGAGTCGCCGCCGAGACGACGGCCAAACGCGCTGATGTCGACGCGGCATGGGCAAGGCTCGATCTCGCAACGGCACTGTGGCGGGTCGGGAGGGCCGACGAGGCGCTTAAAGCCTCGTCGGCGGCGTTCGACGTGCTTGGCGCTGAGTATCCGGATGATGACCAGCGTGTCCTACGGAGCCGGACGCAACTCGCGAGCGCGATGAAGCACTCCGGCGATGCAGAACGGGCAGAGCGAATCTACCGCGAGTGCCTTGATCTCGCCGGCGCCGAAGGCGACCCAGACTGGCGGAGCACGACGCGCTACAACCTGGCGCTCGCGATCCAGTCCCAAGGACGCTTGGACGAGGCCCTGACGCAATTCGAGGCGGTTCTCGATGCTCAAGCCGACGCCTCCGGACCGGACGGCCCGAAAGCGGTCCGAACGCGATCGGAGCTCGCGTCTTGTCTTACACGCCTCGCCCGGTACGACGAGGCCGAAAACGTCTACAACGCGGTGATCCCGCAACTCGAAGCGGTCTTCGGCGACGACCATCCGCGGACCACACAGACGCTCGCGAACCGGGGTGTCAACGCACTGAGAGGAGGGGATTCCCTCGCAGCCGAACAGCACCTCTTGCTGGCGATCGAACGCATCGTGCGACAGGAAACGTGGTCGCAGCGGTTCATCCCGGTGGTCGCCAAGCAACTCGCGAACGCCTTGGTCGAAAACGGGCGCGTGGACAATGCGGTCATCACGCTGGAAACGGCGATACGCGAGATCCGGGCGGTCGAGGGCCTAGAGGACAAGCTCAAAGACGCGCGAGTCGCGATGCTCGCCTGTCACGCTGTAGAACTCTTTACGCCGCTCGACCCGGCCCTCACGTCGCGTTTCCGGGCGGATTGCCCCGCGAGCTCGCCTTAACGCCACTTTGACGACGAAATCGCTCCAGATTCTGGTACAGTGCCGAAAGGTGGGCTGTTCCGCCGTCGACGGTCTGCTGGGAAAGTAGAGAGGCAAGTCCTGTGATCAACCGAGTTGTTCCCACCGCCATCGTGATCGGCGCCGCCGCCCAGGCCTTCGCGGGTGTCACAGACATCTCTTTCGATGCCCGCGTTGGTGCCGGTGCGGGGTTCTTCGACACTGATCTTGACCAATTCGTCGACGCGACCAACTTCAGCTCCTTCTTCGGGGATCAGACCGGGCTCTTCGCCAGCGACGGGACATCCGGCGGGGTTATCGGCGCTTCGTTCTCCGGCGGCAGCTCGGTTGACGCGAACGTGTTCGGTGCAAGGGCGACCGGCGATGACGTGTTCATCGAAGTCAACGCGTTCGCGGACGCCCAGATCAACGTGAGTGACGCCGGAGCACCTATCAGCGATGTCGACGTCGCGGGAGTCGTTGACGGAAGCGTCGGCTTCTTCCTCGAAGAAGCATATTTCGTGACGCTTCGAGGTGACTTCGCACAGAACGGATCACTAGAGATCGTTCAACTCGGTCCGGGATTCCACAGCTTCGAGTTCTTTACGAGCGCAGGCGCTTCGATCGATGACCCGGTCGTGGGGTCGTTCAGTTCATCCAACAGCTTCCGAGGCTCCCTTGCTTTCACAACGGTGCCAATGCCGGCGTACCTCAGCCCGGTCGCTCTGGGCATCGTGATCGGCGGCACGCGGCGTCGGCGTATCGCCTGACCGTCCGAACACCCTTAGGGCGGTCGGAGGATGAACCGACGCGCTCGATGGTGCTCGATGCTGTTGGCTGCAAGCGATGCGGTGGTACGCCGAGACCCTATCTACGACACCACCGGTTCAACGACCGCGTTGTCCGCGTGAGGCAACTCTTCGCCCAACCGCTTGATGCTCTCAAGCAGCGCATCAAAGTCTGCTTCGGTCAGATGAGGGTTGACGCACACCAAGCGGATCACCCGCCTTCCCTTCACGATCCCGAAGCCGAGCTTGGCGATCTGCTGCTTGTCGAGCATGTCGCAGATGGCATCCGACGGCTTCCCACGCAATTCGAAGCAAACGTTCACCCACACCGGGTCGAACGAGAGCACGAAATCGTCGTCGGCCTGAACCCGATCGACCACGTGCCGTGCGAGCGCGACTTGCCGCTCGGTCCTCGCCGCGTACCCCTCGTCGCCGAGCGCCTGCCAGAGAGCCCAGAGCTTGATCGCCTCGTTGGGTCGCCCGCACTGGAGTGATCGGGTGCCCGGGTTCAGATCATCGCTGTCCTGCTGAAAGAGGTAGCTGGCCGACTCGTCGAAGTGCTTCTGTGTCAGCCCCGGCTCGCGTGTCAGGCACACGCTCGAGAGCAGGGGAACGCCCATCATCTTGTGCGCATCCCAGGTCAGCGAATCGGCCCGTTCGAGCCCCGCCAGCAGCGCTCGATACCGCGGCGAGAGCAACGCCGATCCGCCAAACGCGCCGTCCACGTGGAGCCAGAGGCGGTGGCGCTCCACAACCTCCGCGATCGAACCGATCGGGTCGTACGCGCCCATGACGGTTGTTCCGGCGGTCGCGATCACCATGACCGGGGTAACGCCCGAGGCGAGGTCTTGCTCGATCCGTTCCGCGAGCTTCTCAGGGATCATCCGGCCATCAGCATCGGCCTCGATCGACCGCACCGCGTCCCGCCCCAACCCGATGAACCCTGCGTTCTTCCGCACCGAGTAGTGCGACTCTTCAGACACGTACACACCAAGCGGCCCGCCGAGCCCGATGCCCGTCAGCCCCGCCTCGCGGCTGTTCGCCAGCACCTCGTTCCGCGCGATGATCATCGCCGCCATGTTCGACATCGACCCGCCCGGGGTGAACAGCCCATCCCCGCCCGACCAACCGCTGAGTTCGAGCATCTTGTCGATCAGAACCTTCTCGACCAACACCTGCACACCCGCCGCCTTGTAGGTGTACATCGAGTTGTTGGTGACCGCCTTGGCGATCTCAGCGAGCGTCGCGATCGGCTCGCGGCCCCCGAAGAGCTGGTTGTAGAACCCGGGCCCAGCGGAGGTCGGCGTCGCGAGCATGACGTCGGTCAACGCGCGGATGGCACGATCATCCCCAAGGCCAACCCTGGGCAGGCGGAGCCCCAAGTCACGCATCGCGGCAGCGGGTTCAGGCGTCGGCTTGACGGGCTGGGCCCGCTCAGAATCGAGGATGGCGTCGATCAGCTCCCCGGCACGGCGGAGGACGGCGTCGGGATCGGGGTGGGGGGCGAAGGATGGCATCACTCCATCATTGGAGGGCCGCGGCGTGAAGGAGGGGATGCAGGAACCGTCGCCCGACTTCTCGCCGAAAGAACGCGCGGACGGGTGGCGGTGCGCCCGATCGAGCGTCGACCGCATCGCGCAGCGGGCCGGCTTGAAGCGTGTGTATCTCGGAGCGACCGACAAGAGCGGAATTGTCCGTTACTTCAGAGAGGAGGTGGGACGGTACGAACTTCAGTAGCGGGCGTAAGCCCGTGACATACACCCCGCAAAGCCGCTCCGGTTTGCAACTCCGTGGGGCGGCGCTATGCGCAAGGAAAACGCCCAATGTTGGGCGTTCGAGGGATGCGCAATTGCATAGCCCTGCGCGGGCTTTCGCCCACTTACCGTGATAAGTGGAGGAAGCCGCTCGATTACACTAACGTTAGTATGGGCGTGGCGGCTCGGTTTGTCAAGGGGGGCGATCCGACATGAAAAATGCACAGCACTCCGCTTTCGCACTCGGCCTCGATATCGGCGTGGCTTCCATCGGTTGGGCGATCATCGATCTCGACGAGAAGGGCAAGCCGTTATCTGTCCGCAGGGCCGGTACTCATTTGTTTGATGCCGGCATCGACCCGGGCAAGTCCGACCCGGAAACGGCATTGCTGCAGGGTCGTGAACAGAGCAAGGCTGCGCCGCGTCGTAATGCCCGTGCGATGCGGCGTCAGACTTGGCGACGTGCTCGTCGAAAGCGCAAACTCCTCCGCGCTCTGATGGCTGCCGGCCTGCTCTCCGAGGCCTCCGTCCGCACGCCACCGCAGATCGACGAGTACCTCAAGCGGCTTGACCTTAACCTCGCAGCCAGACACCCCGCAGATTCCCACGTTGATGCCCAGACGATGCCATACCGTCTTCGGGCCGCCGCGGCCATTCGGCCGGTCGAGCGCGATGAACTCGGCCGAGCGCTGTACCACCTTGCCCAGCGTCGCGGCTTTCTCAGCAACCGCAAGTCACCGGAAAGGGCCGACGAGGACAACTCGGCGATGAAACAGAGCATCGGCGAACTCGCGACAGCCGTCGCGGCACACAAAACACCAACGCTCGGTGCTTACCTTGCGTCGCTCGATCCGGACGACCACCGAATCCGCGGCCGCTGGACGTCCCGCGGCATGTATCTCGAAGAGTTTGAGAGAATATGGTCTACACAGGCCCCGGCCCTCAAGCTCACGAAGGCACAGCGTGCCGACATCCACGCCGCGATTTTCTATCAACGACCGCTCAAAGACCAGGGCCATCTCATCGGGCGATGCTCGCTTGTCGAAGGTAACAAGCGATGCCCTATCGGCGAGCGCATAGCCCAGCGGTTCCGCGTGTTCCAGCAGGTCAACCACTTGCGGGTCGTGCTCGATGATGCGACCGAACGCCCGCTGACGAAGCCGGAACGGGACGCAATTGCCGCCCGCCTTCTTGTCGACGGTGATCTCACTGTTGCAAAGGCCCGCAGGGCGGCGGAACTCCCCAAGTCAAGCACGCTCAGTATCGAGCGCGGTGGCGAAAGACGCCTCGTCGGTCATCGCACCGATGCAAAGCTCCGCGTCGTGTTCGGCTCAGCCCGATGGGACGCGATGAACGAGGCAGACAAGGACGCCGCTGTCCACGCGCTCCGCTCTTTCCGCGACCGAGATGCGCTTCGTCGTCACGGTGCTCGCCGCTGGAGCCTTGAAAGCGAGGCCGCGGATGCCTTTGCCGACACGACACTCGAGGAGGGGCACGCGGCCCATTGCCGTGAGGCACTTGAGAAACTCGTCGTTCGCATGGAGCGTGACGGTTTGAGTTACAGCGAGGCTCGCAAGGACGAGTACCCCGAGTCGTTCGCGTCGTCTGAGCCAGTTGATGTGCTCCCGCCTCTCGGTGAATGGGAAAAGGACCTTCGTAACCCCTCCGTGGCCCGGGCATTGACCGAACTACGCAAGGTTGTCAACACGATTGTTCGACGCTGGGGGAAACCTGAGCGAGTCCACCTGGAGCTTGCACGTGACCTGAAAGCCAGTCGCAGCCGGCGCGAAGATCAGTCACGCCGAATGCGCAACCGAGAGAACGACCGCGAGCGAGCCGCCGCCGCGATCGTTTCCAAGCTCGGTATCCATAGTCCCAAGCGGTGGATGATCGAGAAGTGGCTTCTCGCCGAAGAGTGTGGCTGGGTCTGCCCTTACACAGGCCGTCACTTTGGGGCTGCTGAGCTGCTCGGAGTCAACTCGCAGTACGACGTTGAGCACGTCTGGCCCATGTCGCAGAGTCTCGACAACTCCTACATGAACAAGACGATCTGCTACCACGAGGAGAACCGGAATCGGAAGAAAGGACGATCACCGTCTTCTGCATACTCGGCCGAGGAGCTCGCCCCCATGCTTGAGCGCGTGCGCTCGTTCAAGGCTGACCCGTTCGTGAAACGGGAAAAGCTCCGCCGGTTCACGGATCCCGTTGAACACGGATTCTCGAACCGGCATCTGCAGGAGACTCGCTACATCGGTCGCATGGCTTGCGACTACATCGGCCTGCTTTATGGCGGCAGGGCCGAGGACGTTGGCGAGGCCACACGGCGTCAGCGGATCGTTACGCCCTCCGGGGGGCTTACGGCGTGGCTTCGCCGGGGTTGGGGTCTCGACGCGGTGCTCTCCGACGACGATGGAAAGAACCGCGACGACCACCGGCACCACGCGATCGATGCCATCGTTGTCGCCTGCGCCGACCAGGATGCGATCAAACGGCTCAGCGACGCCGCGCAGCGTATGGAGAGCGTGCACAAGCATCGCCCGTTCGATTCGGTCGACCACCCGTGGGAAGGATTTGTTGTGAACGTCGCCACGGTCATTGAGCCGATCGTCATCTCCCGTCGCGTTTCAAAGAAGATCAGGGGTGGGCTGCACAAAGACACGATCTACTCGAAACCCCACCGATCCGACGGCCGGGCCGAACACCATCGCACACGGACGGAACTGGCTGCGCTTACCACCGCCGATCTGGCCAAAGGTCGCATCATCGACAAGCGAGCCGAGGCCGTCATCAGGACGAAACTCGAGGAACTCGGCGAAGCCAACCCCGCAAAGGCGTTCAAGGACCCCGCCAACCTTCCCAGCGTCCGAGGCCGCAGCGGCCGACCTGTGAAACTGCGGCGGGTGCGGGTCGCCGAGTCGGTGAAGCCCACGGCCATCGGACGCGGCCCGAGCGAACGCCGCGTCAAGAGCGAGAGCAACTACCTCACCGTGGTTTACCAAATGTTCAACGCTCGGGGCGGAGGCAAGTGGGTTCACAAGGTTGTGCCGCTGCTCGAGGCTGCTGCCATCGCGAAGCGAGGGGGTGCGGGCCGCGAGGACGGCAGGGCCGTACCGATCCGCCCGTCACTGCCGCCGGGTGCCCGAGTGCTGTTCACGCTTACGAACGGTGAATGCCTAGAGATGGAGCACCCGAAGCAGCCGGGCGTCCGCGACGTGTTCCGTGTACTTGCCATCAGCAACGGCGAGATCAAGGTCGTCCGCACTCACGACGGACGCTCGTCAGCGATTTCCGGGAAGGACCGTATCCGAATAACGGGGAACGGCGACAACCTCCGAAAGCTTGGCGCCCGCAAGGTGCGCGTCACACTGCTCGGGGAGGTGGTCGATGCCGGGGGATGAACGCGTCATCGACGTTTCCATGTGTCCTGCGTACATCAGCCTCGACTCCGAGCGGCTCCGCATCCGCATCGAGGATAAGCCGGACGCGTTCGTGCCCCTCGCCGAGACGGCCGTTGTCGTGCTCGGCCACGCCCGTGTCACCTGCTCCGGCGCAGCCCTCGCGGGCGTGATGCGGCACGGCGGCTCGGTCGTCGTCTGCGACGACGGGCACACGCCGGTCGGCATGATGCTCCCGCTCGGGGCGAATGCGCTGCAAACCCAGCGCATCCGCGCGCAGCTCGACGCCTCGCTTCCACTCCGCAAGCGACTGTGGAAGGGCATCGTGCAGGACAAGATCCGCGCGCAGGCCCACACCCTCGAACTCCACGCCGGGACCGACGCCGGTCTGCGAGCACTCGCAGCCCGAGTCCAGTCGGGAGACCGGCAGAACGCAGAGAGCACGGCGGCGCAGCGGTACTGGACCCGCCTGTTCAGTGATCCGATGTTTCGACGTCGCCGCGAGGCCACGGACCAGAATCGCCTTCTGAACTACGGATACGCAGTCGTCCGGGCCGCGGTGGGGCGGGCGATCTGCGCCGCCGGCTTGCACGCCTCGGTCGCTCTCCATCACCGGCACCGCGAGAACGCGTGGGCCCTGGCCGATGATCTGATCGAGCCCTATCGAACGCTCGTTGATGACGAGGTGGTCCAGATCGTCGGCTCGTCCGGGGGCGATGTCTCGCTCGACCCCATGATCAAACGCCGCCTCATCGGCGTGCTCCACGAACGCATCTGGGGCGGCGCTGGCGAGAGCCGAACGGCGCTGGACTGGATCGGCCGCACGGCCGCCTCGCTCGCCGCCGCATTCGCCGGCGAGAGCGACCGCGTGTTCTACCCCGAGGGCCTGCACCGTGCACCCCCGCGGCGTTGACCTATCGGAGTACCGCACCGTGTGGCTCATGGCGATGTTCGATCTGCCGGTGACGACGCGCGAGGCCCGCCGCCAGTACGCTCGGTTCCGCAAGGAGCTGATCGCGCGGGGCTTCACCATGCTGCAATACAGCGTTTATGCAAGGTGCTGCCGCAGTTCTGACTCGGCCCAACAGACGCGGCGTGAAGTCCGGGCAGTGCTGCCGCCGAGCGGCCAGGTGCGGCTGGTGAGCATCACTGATCGCCAGTTCGCGAAGATGGAGGTGTTCTTTGGCGAAAAGCGACGACCGACGGAAGACCCGCCCGCCCAGATCATGCTGTTTTAACGGCAGAAGAAGACGGAAACCCATGCCGCAACAGGAGTTGGGGCAGGGGTAAGTGTAATCGAACGGCCTCTCCCATCAGACCACGGCGGCGAAGGGTGCCCATACTCCGACATCTCGAAGTGTAATCGAACGGCCTCTCCCATCAGACCACGGCGGATGCGACGACCACCCGCGTCAGCACTGGAGTGTAATCGAACGGCCTCTCCCATCAGACCACGGCCAATGCGGGCGAGGGAACCCCGAGACTCCTAGTGTAATCGAACGGCCTCTCCCATCAGACCACGGCGGAGCCCTTGATGAAAACTACTAACGGATATAGTTTAATCGAACGGCCTCTCACAACTTACCACGCCAGGTTGTGATCCAACGCGCCGGATTGTTCTAGTGTAATCGAACGGCCTCTCCCATCAGACCACGGCCCAGTTCGGC
>JBCDIT010000016.1:0-74085 GCA_038748775.1 Planctomycetota bacterium | reverse complement strand
GGCCTCCCGGGCGCCTTCCAGCCCTCCGTCGGCTACGACAGCGTCGACTTCGGTTCGGTCAGCGTTGACGTCCCGGCTCCGGCCGCCACCGCCGTCCTCGGCCTCGGTGGTCTCGCCATCGCCCGTCGCCGTCGCGCCTGACCCACGCGAAAGCGACATCCTCTGACTATGCACGGGGCCCCGGCACACGCCGGGGCCTTGTTTGTTTTCACGCGGAGCAACGGGCAGCGACTTGGATTCCCGAAGCCACCGCCTCGAGCCGTCCCATAACCGCTTCCGGACCCTTTGATGCCGACGGGCGAGTTCGCTGCCGCGGGTCGAGGCGATGGCGACCGGCGCCATTCCTCTTATAGACGATTTCAACCCGTTCGCTTTGCCTGTGTTCTGGTGATAACCGTGGCCTATCCCGACCTCGGGACGAGACGACGCCTGTGAGCAGCTTCTCGGACATGATGCTTCAAGTCGCGATATTTGATCGTATTTTGATTGGTCTTTTGATCTGAATCGTCGGTCAGAATGACGCTCGCGACGAAGTTTTTCCTCAACGACTGGCACTCTTCCGAAGCTGAAGTACCTTCCAGCGGGTCGCGCAGCCTCGCATCAGACGAGTGACTGACGCAAATCAGACGAGCATTCGGAAAGTCAGAGGAGAATTACCATGAAGAACACCATCGCCATCGTCACCGTCGCTGGTCTCGCCGCTGTCGCCGCCGCCCAGTCGGCCGCCAGCTACACCGTCGTCCCCTCGGCCGACGTCATCGGTCCGGGTGAAGCCGTCACCTTCGAAGTCTTCGGTGAAGCCACCGCCGGCCAGATCGGCAACGAGAGCGGCATCAACGGCGTCAACCTGAGCGTCGAGATCACCGGCGGCACCGTCGACTTCGGCGGCATCACCGGCACCAGCGAAGCCTTTGGTGCGGTCAACACCCTCGCCGACGCTGACGGCTTCGACATCAGCTTCTCGGCCAACAGCTTTGTCGGCAACAACTTCACCGCTGGCGTTGCCCTCTTCAGCTTCACCGTCACCCAGGACGGCAGCAGCGATCCGGTCGTCATCACGACCAGCGAAGGCACCATCTCGCTCTTCGCCGCCGCCACCGGCCTCTCGGGCGCCTTCGCCCCGTCGACCGCCTACGACAGCATCGACTTCGGCGGCGCGACCGTTGAAGTTCCGGCCCCGGGCGCCCTCGCCGTCCTCGGCCTCGGTGGCCTCGCCGCCGCCCGTCGTCGCCGCTAATCCGGCCTGACGGATCACCGAATCTCGCAGGGCCCCGGTCGTTGACCGGGGTCTTGTTCTTTTTCGGCCGCTTGTCGAGATATTATGGCCTCCGACTCATTCGGTTTAGGTAACGTAATACCGGAGCCCGAACGAGAGGAAACGACCATGAACTGCGGATTGATCACCTTGCTCGCCGTCTCAGGTACGGCGTTTGGCCAAAGCGTCGCAACCTACACGATGGACGCTGTGCCGTTGGGAAACGGCATTTCAGCCGGCAGTGTCTGGATCTTTACCATCTTTGGCGGCGCTACTTCCGGCCAGATCGGGAACGAAAGCGGGATCAACGGGGTTAACCTCCGCGTCGACGCCGATCGCTTCATGTTCGACCTGGCGTCGATCTCGGTCACGAACGAGGTGTTCGGTGCCGCGAACGTCGTGGTCGACGCCGACGGCACCGGTTTCGACATCAGCTTCAGCTCGAACAGCTTCATCGGCAATAACTTCACCGCCGGACAGCCGCTGTTCTCCTTCGAAGGCGTGTACAACGGACAGCTTTGGCCGGAGCCGTCGATCCTCGTCGAGACAAGCCAGGGCAATATCTCGAGCTTCGGTGCCGCGACCGGACTCCCCGGGGCGTTTCAGCCTTCGGTGGCGTACGACGTCGTGAACTTTGCTTCGTTCTCGTTCACTCCGCCGACGCCTGGCACCGCGGCCGCGTTCGGCATCGTCGCGTTGGCGTCGGCGCGTCGGCGTCGGTAGATCGGCCGAAGTGAACTCATAGCGGTAACGCACCGTGTCTGAGAGCGTCCAGTATTCGACGAGCCCGCAGCGCGACCAAGGGACCTCCCGAGCGGAGCGTTCTTGCTTGCCTCGCGGCCCTTCGTTGCCCGGTCCCACACGAGAAATCAAAGGGCCAGAGAAAAGAAGGCGGAGGAGATCCCTTGCTTGCGCTGCGGGCTCGTTGTTCGTCGCCTGAGACCAAACGAACCACGATCCCAAGTGGACGCTACGACACAAACGTGGTTGCTCTGAGGGCCGGCTTGGCACGCCGGCACCCGGTTAACGAGAAAGGTCGGTCGAGTTTGGCTTGCCGTTGTCGCTCTCGCTGCTCGTTGAGCCGCGCGGGAGCCAGCCTTCGTACACCTACCCAGCCTGCCGGATGTCTGGGAAGCGCAGAGTCCCAGAATTTTCGCTGGCTTCGGTGGCACACGTTCAGGGGTGATGTACCTTTCCCCCCGGCGAGGCATTCGTTCTTGCCCTGTGAGAGAAAGCGGGAGTCAGCAACGAGTTTGATTCGTTCTTTGGGCTCTCCGGCTGTCGCTGGGTTTGTTGAACCATCGATAGCGAAGGGAGTCGTCGTCGAGCCAAGAGAGACCACGCGAGGATTGCACGCTCACCGTGCATTGCAACCGCGTGGTGATACCCCCCACGGCTGATCCGTGAGCGATTCGATGCAATTGCGTCGACGGGTGTCGTTGCGTTCCCGGACGGCTGCTCAGCGTCCGAGGTGGCTTGAGTGTGATTCTCAGACATCGCTCGTCTGAAGATACGTATGAGATAGAAAGGGATCGTGCCATGATGAAGAGTCTCTTTGCCGTTGCTGCCTTTGCTGGCGCCGCCTTCGCTCAGGCCACCGTCGCTGAGTACACCGTTGTCGCTTCGACCGGCGTTGCCGCTCCGGGCGAGACCGTCACCGTCGAGGTGTTCGGCCAAGCAACCGTTGGTCAGATTGGCAACAACAGCGGGATCAACGGCGTCAACCTGAGCGTTGAAATCGCCGGCGGCACCGTCGTCGACGGTTCGATCGCTGGTAACGGCGAGGTCTTCGGTGCGACCAACACCCTCCCCGACGCCGAGGGCTTCGACATCAGCTTCAGCTCGAACAGCTTCACCGGCAACAACTTCTCGGCCGGTCTCGTTCTCTTCAGCTTCGACGTTCTTGCCGGTAGCGAGAACATCGTCATCACCACGAGCGAGGGCACCATCAGCCTCTTCGCCGCTGCCACCGGTCTGCCCGGGGCCTTCCAGCCGTCGATCGCGTACGACAGCATCGACTTCGGCTCGGCGACTGTCCTTATCCCGGCCCCGGCCGCGAGCGCCGTGCTTGGCTTCGCCGGTCTCGCGATCGCCCGTCGCCGTCGCGCCTAAGCAAGACGTGAAGTAATATCAAACAACCCCGGTGTTCACCGGGATTGTTTTTTGTGGTGAATGACCGGCGTCTGCTTGCATTGGCGTACGGGCTTTGGGATACTCACCTTGGACAATCGTCCGGAGACAAAGAGGGAGCCCCCAACCATGAAAAACGCGAAACAGTCGTTGGGTGTTCTCGCGGCCATCAGCGCAGGAAGCGCCTCTGCACAGAGCGTTGCGGAGTACACGTTTGCGCAGAGTGCTTTCTTCGCCGGGGTTGATGAATCGGTGACCATCACCGTGTTCGGCCAGGCAACCGCTGGCCAGATTGGTAACGCAAGCGGCATCAACGGTGTCAATCTGAGCATCGATATCACCAACGGTGCTGTCGCCGATCTTGACTCGATTGTGTCGAACAGCCAAGTCTTCGGTACGACGAACGTCGCGGCGGACGCCGGAGGCTTTGACATCAGCTTCTCGGCCAACAGCTTTGCCGGCAACAACTTCGATGCAGTCGCGCTGTTTTCGTTTAATGTCGTCGTCACCGAGTTTCAGACCATCTTTGTAACTTCGGATCAAGGCACACTTTCGAGCTTTAACACGGCAACGGGCTTGCCCGGCGCGTTCCAGCCCTCGGTGCCTTATGACGTGGTGAATCATGGGCTCGCGATCATCAACATTCCAACGCCCGGCGCTGCCGCGGCGTTCGGATTGGTCGGGATCGGTGCGGCGCGTCGGCGTCGCTAGCTGAACCGGCCCCGGGACACTGGGTCAGAATCGACTCCCACCGTCGGCGAGGGCCATCGGTGCGCCTTCCGAACACTTTCGGCTTCGATGCTGTGGAAGAAAAGGGAGACTCACGATGTTGAAAGCTTGCATTGTCGCTGTGCCGGCGGGAGTCGCTTTTGGCCAAAGCGTCGCGACGTACACGCTTGTCGCAGACCCGTTCATTCTCGGCGGAGAGGTGGACGTGCAGCTCTTCGGACAGGCAACGGCGGGGCAGATCGGTAACAACAGCGGGATAAACGGCGTGAATCTAAGCTTCGAGATCAACAACGCCACTGTTGATATCAGTTCGATCACGTCAAACGGTGAAGTCTTCGGGGTGACCAACATCGTCGAGGATGCCGAGGGCTTTGACGTGAGCTTTAGCTCCGATAGCTTCACCGGCAACAACTTCTCAGCCGGGGTTCCGTTGCTCTCCTTTACCATCGACATCGTTCCATTCATGGGCGCGTACTCGATCACTTCGAGCCGAGGAACAATCTCGACCTTCGCGGCCGCCACAGGACTCCCCGGTGCGTTCCAGCCCTCGATCGCGTACGACGTGATCAATTTCGCGGAACTCCACCAGATCCCTGCGCCCGCAACGGTTGGCGTACTCGGGCTCGGTGGGTTGATGCTGACGCGTCGCCGACGCTGACCTATCCGCGACGCGAGCGAGAGCTGGCGTCGCAACTTCGAGATTCGACTCGTCGCGCCGGCACGCCGTCCGATCGTGAGTTCTGAGAAGAAAGGGACCTGTCAATGCGCACGGTGACCGTGTCAGCGGTGTCGTTCGGCGCTGCTTTGGCCGACATCTTTCGGCACAACAACGTCTGGTTCCGGGATTCCGTTCGTGCTTTGCGGTAGGACGATCCAAAGCCATCGCGCCACTCCGCGTTTCGAGAAAGACCCGATGCGCACTCCCGGGTCCGGTGACGCGTACGTCTCGCCCGGTCCGCGGGCGTTCCATGGCCATCCGTTGCTCCACCGCTGCACGTCAACGAGCCGCGGGAACGTGGCACTCATAAGGAGATCTGACATGAACAAGACGATCGCCATCATCGTCTCGACCGTCGTTGCCGCCCCGACCCTCGCTCAGTTCGACCCGAGCGATTCGGTCGCCGCCTTCACGATCACTCCGTCGGAGATGACGGTCAATCTTGGTGAGACGGTGCGGTTCGACGTGACCGCAGACGCGGTGCAGAACCAGGTCGGCAACAACAGCGGGATCGGCGGCGTCAACGTCGACACGACGGTCACAGGTGGGCTCATCGGTATCGGCTGATCCTGGGTTCAAGTACCCAGGATTTGTGTCGAGTCATAATGGACCGTCGAAATTTCAATATTTTTAACCGAAGCGCTGTATGCGGTGATAGACTAGTTACTGTCGATTAGGATCTAACGGCGCGAGCGGAAATGCCATTTGGTCTCGGCAGGCCTTCTCGCTGGCACGTTCGTACGGCGGCAGAATGCAGAGAGAACCAAATGATCAAGAACATGCGAACTCTTTGCCTTGGAGCCGCTCTCGCGCTCCCGGGTTTAGCATCGGCGCAGAGCGTTGCGGAGTACCGCATCACGACGGACTTTCAGGCGTTGCTTATCGGTTCGGTGTTCTCGCCCGGATTCGTGATATCGTTCGATGTTTTCGGACAAGCGACGGCCGGCCAGATCGGCAACGGTAGCGGCATCAACGGTGTCAACCTCCGGGTGGACACCCTTGGAAACACAAGCTTCGTTGACGGATCAGTGACGGTGACGAATGAGATCTTCGGGAATGCCAACATCGTCTCCGACGATGATGGATTCGACATCAGCTTCAATTCCAACAGCTTTACCGGCAATAACTTCTCGGGGAACGGCCCTCTATTTAGCTTCGACGTCGAGTTCGTCGGCCCCAACGTCAACCGTCCGGAGGTAAACTTTGGCGTGGAGTTGAGCCAGGGGACGGTGTCTGCGTTCGGCGCCGCAACGGGCGTTGCCGCTCCGTTTCAGCCGTCGACCCCGTACGACGTTGTCGACTTCGATCGACTTGTGTACTTCTCTCCGAACCCAAGCAGCGCCGGTGTGTTCGTCGTGTTCGGCCTGATCGCCACGCGGCGCCGGCGATAGCCGCTAGTACCGAAGCACCGCGTGAACGCGATCGGCGTGTCCCTGGAGTTTCTTCACGCCCTCGAGAGCCGTCAGTTCGATGAACACGGTTACGGCCGCGATCTCTGCGCCCGCGGCCTTTACAAGATCGCACGCGGCGGCCATGGTGCCGCCGGTGGCCAACAGATCGTCGACAAGAAGGACCTTCTGCCCCTCGCCGATGGCGTCGACGTGCATTTCGAGTCGGTCGGTCCCGTACTCGAGGTCGTAGTCGACGCCGTACACCTCGCGCGGCAGCTTTCCGGGCTTGCGGACCGGGACGAACCCGGCGCTCAGGGCCTGTGCGATCGCGGTTCCGAAAATGAACCCCCGGCTCTCCGCCCCGACGACGGCGGTGATGCCGGTGCCTCGGTACGGGCTCGCCATGAGTTCGACCGCGAGCGGCAACGCCCTGGCGTCGGCGAGCATCGGGGAGATGTCCTTGAAGATGATCCCGGGCTTGGGAAAATCGGGCACGTCGGCGATAAGCCCTTCGAGGTATTCGATCGGCGACGGGTCGGGGTCGTGCAAGGTCATTGGGCAGCAACCTCAGAGGTGGGCGAGACGTCGGATGGTTCCCAGGAGAGTACCCATCATCGGCCCTACAGTATCTCGATGAGCAAGTCCGACCCCGTTGCCAACGCCAAGCTCGAAACCGTCGAACCGATTGGGACCCGCGTCCTCATCCGCAAAGACGAGGACAAGAAGCAGACCAAGAGCGGGATTCACCTGCCCGACAAGATCGAGATCCCGACGCTCACAGGGCGAATCGTCGCTGTGTCGGCCCAGGTCGAGTCAGACGAGGACTACCCGGTGTCGCAGTATGACCGGGTCCTCTTCAACCCCAAACGAGCGATCCCGGTCGATCTTGAGGGCGACAACCGGCTGTTCGTCATCCCGATCGAGGACGTCGTCGCAGTGTTCCGGGCAGGATGATTGCCGCGACACCGAGCTGTGTTGGGCTCGTCCTGTCGGGCCTTGCCGGGAGCGCGGCCGGACAGTTCGCTTGGCTCGATCGCATACCCGCCCGAGTGCCCGATGCCTTGGTCGTCGGGCCGGACGTCCTGGATGAGGGCGCCGAGGTCTTTTACTCGCCCAGCCGAGACTTCGTGCACGAGCACGATGCACGCGTTTTGCGAGAGACCCAACCCGAGCGTCTGACCGAGTCGGTGCTCAGGTTTCAGAGCGTCGCAGACACGGTCTGGCCCGACGCCCACACCGACCAGAACGTCCTCCCAACCGACGCGGGTTGGGCCGCCCTCGTATCGAGGGCTCGCTCGCTCGGAGACGAAGCCGACCGGTTCCGAGCCACGCTGCGCCGCCTCCGCCCTGGGGTCGCGTGCAGCGACGCGCCGGACTGGATCGAAGACGAAGACAACGGCACGCCGTTGCTCTCGAACTGCGTGTTTCCCCATCTCGGCACCCTCCGACAATTCGCGGTGCTCGAGCGCGTGCGACTCATCGAATCCGCGATGGCCGGTGACGCCGACGGTGCTGAGGCCGCCCTCGCGTCGTTGGTCCGGGCCGTCGAGCACGCATCACGTCCGCGCTCCGCGATCTCCGGGGTCGTTGCGATCCGGATCGGTCGGATCGCGGCGCGCAGCACACAAGCGGCCATCTCCGCGAACCCCTTGGCGCTCACGGCTGAGTCCCTCGCTCGGATGCGAGAAGCGCTCTCGGAGCTACGGGCGTTCGCTGCGCCCGATCTTTCGTTCGAACGGGCTCAGTCGGCCGACGTCGTTCAACGGCTCTTTCGGAACGGGCGCCTTCACCCCGGTGCCTTCCTCGTAGCAGTTGGGAAATGGGGAACGGAGTTCGACCCGGCGGACACCATTCCAGGCAACGTGTGGATGTTGCTTCGATTCGCAGATGCCGACGGCGCTCTCGCTGTGCCGAACGCCGTGTTTGATCGGTTTGCGGAGTTGACTGTGATCCCGGCTTGGCGCCGACGCGGGCCGAGCCCGATGCGGCTGCACCGAGATCTCCTCACGCTGCACAAACAGGCGTGGTTTCTGTCCGGAAGCGCCAACGCAACGCTGACCAAAGGGACTATCCCGGATCTCAACGTTCTCCTCGCCGAGGCTGTGCGGCTGGAGACCGAGCTGAACGCGACGCTGCTATTCATCGAACTCGCGAGCGTACGGACTGAGACCGGGGTGTTCCCCGACCCCGGGTCCGCGGTCGCGCACGACCTGCTCGCCCGCCCGGAGCATGTCGACCCGATGTCGGGCGCGGCGTTCCGGTATCGCCTGCCGCGTGGACGTCTCGAGTTGATCTCGACGGGAACCGACCGCGACCGAGACGAGACGGAGCCGGTCATTGTGTCTCCGGTCCCCTCGCCGCGAAGCCCCGACGTCGCGTACTGGTCCGTTCTGACGGCCGCGGGCGAGGTCAGCGCCCTCGTCCCGGATGGCGACTGGCTTGTGCTCTCGAGCCCCGCAGAACGCTGATCGCGGTTGGGAACAGTCGCTACGCTTTATGCGTGGAGACGCCCGAACTCGACATCCTGCGCCGTCCGCCCGAAGAGCTGCCCGATCCGCTGCCTCTGCCCACGCCCGATCGCTCGCCCGGCGCGGCTCCGGCCAGGGCCGTGATCCGTCCGCCCGGATCAAAGTCGCTGACCAACCGAGCGTTCCTGCTCGCCGGTCTTGCGCCGGGCGAGTCGGTGCTGCGCTTCCCGCTCCTCGCGGCGGACGACGCGCAGCGGATGATGGCGGCGCTGCGAACACTGGGGTGTGAGGTGACACCCTCCGACGGCGAGGTCCGTGTCAAGGGCGTCGGGGGGCGTTGGAGCGTCGGACCGGAGGGTGCCACCGTCAACCTCAACAACGCCGGCACGGCGACACGGTTCTTGTGTGCCGCGGCGCTGGCGAGCCCGGGCCCGATCACCATCGACGGCAACGCGCGGATGCGCCAGCGTCCGATCTCCGAATTGACCGCGTTGCTCCGGTCGCTCGGGGCGTCGATCGAGCACACGATGGATCCGGGGTGCCCGCCGGTGACGATCACGCCTCCCGAAGGAGGCATCCGACCGACCGAGGCACTTAAGATCGGCCAGACGCAATCGAGTCAGTTTGTGAGCGCTCTGCTGCTCGTGGCGCCGTTTTTACCCGAGGGGCTCACGCTTCGGTTGACCGGCGATATCACGTCGGCCAGCTATGTCCGCATGACGGTCAACCTGCTGGAGAAGCTCGGGACGAACATCCGCACCGCCGAAGACCTCCGGGTGATCCGCGTTCTCCCCGGGTTCGAGGCGTTCGAGTACGACGTGGAGCCCGATGCCTCCGGCGCGACGTACTTCTGGGCCGCGGGCGCGATGCTCCCGGACGGGCAGGTCGGTGTGCGAGGCCTGAGCGAAGCGAGCTTCCAGGGTGACGCGCGGTTCCACGAGTTGTTGGCTCGGATGGGCGCGTCGATCTCAGAAGAGGGCGACACCGTCTTCAGCAAGGGTCCCGACGCGTTCCGGCCGGTCCTCGCCGACATGAGCGACATGCCCGACGCGACGATGACGCTGGCCGCGTGCTGCGCGTTCGCGCCGGGGACGAGCGTGCTCCGCGGCGTCCGCACGCTTCGCGTCAAAGAGACCGACCGCATCGCGGCGCTGCGGATCGAGTTGGCCAAACTGGGTGTGACCGTCAACGAGAACGTGAACGGAGATCCTGACGTGATGTCGATCGATCCACCGGAGGGCGGCATCGACTGCTCGCCGACCTGCGCACCGGTGCACTTTGACACCTATGACGACCACCGGATGGCGATGTCGATGGCGTTGATCGCGCTGCGACGTCCGAACGTGTTCATCAACGATCCAAAGTGCGTTGCGAAGACGTACCCGACGTACTTTGCGGACTTTGCGTCGCTGTTTGGTTGAAAGACCGAGAGAAGTTGTTCGGGTGGAGGATTGAGCTGGACGACGCGAATGTCCGAATCGGGGCCGTCCCAGCGCAGGAATCCCGTCGCCTCGAGGACGTCCCTTTCCATTTCCGACTCGACGTAGTACCCGGTCACGACGAGCACGACCATCGCGACGATGAAGCCCATCACCTTAAGCCAACTCGGGAAGCGGTGATCGCGCGTCGCGCGGGCAGCACTCATGTTTGACTCTGGGTGTGGCTCACCCGCGGAGCCTCTGGACGAGATTCCCGACGCTTCATTGTTTAGCTGCCGTCCCCCACCGCGCCCTCGGCGGCCTCCGGTCTCGTGTGCGGTGAGTTGGCCCACTCGCGGAGGTGCGCGTAGACGGGCCCGGGCACGTAGCCCTCGACAATCGGTTCCCAGCCGACCGGGCCCACCATGCCCTTGACGAAGCTCGACGACACCTCGCACAACTCACGCGGCGGGATGAGAAACACCGTCGTCAATCCCGGCGCGAGGTCGGCGTTGACGTAGCGCATCGCTCGTTCATATTGGTAGTCATCTTCGTTGCGGATGCCGCGGACGATGAAGCGAGCGCCGCGTGCCTGGGCGTAGTGGCTCAGGAACTCGTTCTCGAGCGTCGCGACCTCGACATTCGAGAACCGTTCCGCGACCTGGTTGAGCCAAGCTTCACGCAGCTTCACGTCGAACGTATACGTCTTCTCCGGGTTGCGTGCCACGGCGACGATGAGCTTGTCGAACATCGCCGACGCCTGCTCGATCATCCATACGTGCCCTTTGGTGGGCGGATCGAAACTACCTGCATAGACCGCGTATTCGTGCATACCTGGGCCTCCGCCGGGCCTATGCCCGGAACCCGTGTGATCTGTAAGCGTATCGATGAAGGAAGCCCTGTGGCAGGACGCCGCGGGGCCGGCTGGGAACCACAACCAAACCACGCTCGCTGGGGGCGAGGGTCGGTGTATGCCTCCCAAAGCAACCGAAGGGCCCGGGCGCGGTCGACGCGCCCGGGCGAAGACGTCTCGTACGCAATCGAACGCCGAGAAGACGCGTTTCCGCGTGTTCACTCGCCGCGCGTTTCACCGCCTATTGATCGGAGCGGGTGTTGGCGCTGCAGGATTGGGTGCCGCGTGGGCGACGCTGATCCGGATGCCCGGCTCGGATCACGAAGGTCCGTTGCCATCCCTGACCAACGCGCAACGCGCCACGGCGGATCGTCTCGAATCGGACGTTCGCGTGCTTGCGCACCAGCACGATCAGCGACACACGTACAACGAAGCGTCGACGAGAGCCGCGGTGATGTACCTCGCGCGACGGCTGGCTCGCACCGGGCTCGAACCGAGCATCTCCGAACACCAGTTCGCTGGCTCGCCGACGCCTTGCATCAACATCGATGCAACCGTTGACGGAACGCACGCTCCGTCACCGATCGTCGTCATCGGCGCTCATTATGACACGTATTGCATGACGCCCGGCGCCGATGACAACGCGTCGGGTGTTGCTGGGGTGCTCGAGCTCGCGGCGCGATTCAAGAAACGCCCGGCGGCGATCCCGATCCGGTTCGAGTTGTACGGGAACGAAGAACCCCCCCACTTCATGACCGAGCGGATGGGCAGCGCCCTCGCGGCCGATGCCGCCCGAGCGCGGGGCGATGACATCACCGCGATGATCAACCTTGAAATGATCGGGTTCTACGACGATGCACCGGGATCGCAGACGTACCCGATGCCCATATCGCTGTTCTACCCGGATACCGGAGATTTCGTCGCCATCGTGGGCAACGTGCGCTCGGTCGGGCTTGTGCGCCGGTTCGTGCGAGACTGGCGCTCAGCGATCAACTTTCCGATCGAAGGCGCGGCGCTCCCCGAGGCGGTGCCAGGGATCGGCTTCTCGGATCATCGGTCCTTTTGGGAGGCGGGGTACCGGGCGGTCATGGTGACCGACACGGCGTTCTACCGGAACAAGAACTACCACACGGCCGGCGACCTGCCCGAGACGCTCGACTACGAGCGGATGGCAAGGGTGATTGACGGGGTAGAAACCCTCGTACGCAAGCTTGTGTCATCAAAGAACCTGCACACCCAAACGGGGCATTTTGACCCGTGAATACTGAAGTTTGTGGTCGCCCCCGGGTGCGCGTGTAGGTTCCGATCAGCGGTGCACTGTCACCGCGAGAGCACGGAAGCGGCGTGGTGAGAGCCTCGCCCGGACACCCTGGTGAAGGGAACGAGAGATGAATCGAACGATGACATCGTTGGTTGCAGCTATCGCTGTGCCCGCTGCGCTCGCCGCGCCGATCACGATTCAAAACGGCGGGTTCGAGCAGGCGGCGCTTGGCATGGACAGCTTCGACACCACGGCTCCCATCGGCTGGCAGGCTTTCGGCGGCAACGTCGGGACCTTCGCCCCGTCGATGGACAACTTCGGGTACTCGGCCTCCGAGGGCAACAACCTGCTCTACATCAACTCCGGTGGTGTTCAGCAGACCACGTCGGCCGTCCTGGAAGCCGAAACGACCTACACGCTGTCGGTCGACGTGATTGCCCGCCCGGGCCTTCACAATGGGTACCTCATCGAACTGTTGGCGGGCGATACCGTCATCGCGTTCGACGACGGTTCGCAGAACCCGGATGACGGCCAGTTCCTGACGTCGATCCTCACCTATACCGCTCCGGCGGATGGCTCGCTGCTTGGCGAGGCGATCACCGTTCGCCTGACCGGCGCGTTCCAGACCAATCTCGACAACGTCAGCCTTGACGCGACGCTCGTTCCGGCCCCGGCCGCGAGCGCTCTGTTCGGGCTCGCGGCGCTCGGCTTCCGTCGTCGTCGCTAACGGACATCGCGGCGACGGCCGAGGGGTCGTCGCTCGCTTTCTTCAACGGTCCGCGAGCCCTGCGCGTCGTATCTACCCGATATTGGCGGTGCCGGTCGCCTCTCATGTTGTCTTTGCGCGCATTCCTCATGTTCTCTCTGATCTAAACCTAGAGGAATCACCCGCCGCTGCTATGTTTTCCTGTCGCGATCGATCGGGCTGATCGATACCGTTGACGGGACAAGAGAGACGGACGCCCTTCGGCGTTGACAAGACGGGAACAGAGAGATGAGACGCTGGACGACGCTCGGAGCGCTGTGTGCGCTCTCCGCGGTCACCGCCGCGGAACCGGTCACTCTGGTCAACTCGAGCTTTGAAGACGCTTCGCATGGCGCGGGCGGGTTCGATCTGCTTGCGCCCAACGGGTGGTCTGGGATCGAGAACACGCTCGGTACGTTCCACCCCACCATCGACACCTACGGATACGAGGCGACCGACGGCGACCACGTGCTCTTCACGAACGGTGGCACGGCGACTCAAGTGACAGGTGAGGTGCTCGAAGCCGGCGTGACATACGAACTCACCGTCGACATCATCGCTCGGCCGGGCCTTTTCGACGGGTACGCCGTGCGGCTGCTGGCTGGGGGTCGAACGATCGCGGAGGACGCGAGTTCGCTCACGCCTGTGGTTGGCGGATCGGTGACCACCGTCGTGACGTACACGGCGACCGCCGACGACGCGTTGCTCGGCCGGTCGGTCGCGATCAGCCTCTGGGGCCCCTTCCAGGCGAATTTCGACAACGTCCGGCTCACGGCGGTGCCGGCACCGGGCGTTGTTTGCAGCTTCGGGGTGCTCGGCTTGGCCGCGTCGCGGCGTCGACGATAACGACAGCTTTCCCCGACAAGGCCTCGTCTGCCGTCGGTCGATCGATACGCTGTCGATGTGGAACAGAGACACCTTAAGGCATTCGTGACGGTGATCGAGACAGGCAGCTTCCGCGAAGCCGCGAGGCGTTTGGGTGTGCGCCAACCTTCGCTGAGCCAGCAGATCGGCCGCCTCGAGGACACCCTCGGCGTCGAGTTGTTCGACAGGCGCGCCGACGGGGTCGACCTCACAACGGCCGGGCTCGCGCTCCGCGATCGGGCGTACGAGATCCTGAGCCTCTTCGACGAGACGCGTCGCACACTTCGCGACACCGAGCGAACGACACAAGGCTCGATACACGTCGCCGCGATCCCAACGCTGGTGCCCTTCCTGCTGCCCGGTCCCCTGCGGGCGTTCCGCGACGAATACCCCAAGGTGAACGTGTACCTTTCGGAATCCCCAACGGTCGACGTCGTCGGGCTCGTGGCGCGCGGACTCGTTGACGTCGGTCTGATCGCGTCTCACGTGAACGACGACCGTTGTCGCTTCGAGCACGTCTACGACGAGCCGCTGGTTGTGGTTATGGCCAGCGACAGCCCCTGGGCACAACGCGATCGCGTGTGCAAGGACGACTTCAACGAGGCCGGCGTGGTGATCCTGAGTGAGTTGCATTGCTTGGGCGATCAGACCATCGAGTTTTGCGAGATCCAGAACCTCGACAAGATCACCCAGATCGACTCGGGCCAGATCGCGACGGTCCTTGAACTCGTGCGCCGCAATCTCGGTCTTTCGCTCGTGCCCGAGTCGTCGCTCGGCTCGTTCAATCTTGCGGGCATTGCGGCGCGCGAGGTGAGCTCTGGAACGCCGACGAGACCAGTGTCATTGGTGTGGAAGGCCGGACGACCGAAGTCAGAGCTTGCGGTCTGTCTCGCCAGGCTGTTCTCTGATCATCTGCGGTCCGCCGGCACAAAGCGATGAAGCCGAGCCAGCGCAACGCGCCGGCCCGGCTCCAATTCGCGCGGGGAGACGTGGATTGATCAGGCCCGACGGCGGCGCCCGGCGGCGAGACCGCTGAGCATGAGCACGGCGGCGGCCCCCGGAGTCGGCACGATCGTTATACGACCCAGCAGCTTGTCGCGTCCAAAGGCATGGGTGATCAGTTCGCCGGTGGCGGTGTTCGTCCCGATGAACGAGGCGATGTACTGCGAGTCGTCCGCGAGGTTTGAACCCTCGAAGAAGTTCCGGATCACGACGCTCTCATCGGCGCCGACACCACCGTTCGCGCTGAACGCGGCCCCTCCGAACGCGTCGTTGACTTCGGTCCCGTTGTCGTTGAGGTCGCGGCCGTAGATCTCGATGACGAGCGGGCCGTTGAAGTTGCCGGCCGCGTCGAAGATCTCGTGGGCGAAAGGGTTCCCGTTCGCGGCGAAGAGGTCGTTCGACGGAACGAGCATGGTGGCGAAACTAAAGTAACGGTTGACAGTGCTGTCGACGGCGTCGAGGGTGACCGACCCCGACTCACCCGGGGCGAGGGTCGGGTGACCGACGTTTCCGAACACGGTCCCGTCAACGCCGACACCTCCGGTGGCCGCGTCGAAGGCGTTGCTGATCGGTCCGACGTCGCCTTCCTCAGCCAGCGGGGTGAGCCCGGGCCAGTTCGAGGCGAGCGTTCCTCCGTCGTACGAGTCGAACGATCCATCGTGCAGGCCCACCCACACCGGAGTGAAGAAGAACCCGCCCTCTGCGTTGACGTTCTCGAACGTGACCTGTACGGACTGCGCCGAAGCTGCGAACGCCCCAGCAGAAACGGCGATGGCGGCGATAACACTGTGAGTCTTCATGGTCTCTCCAGATCTCATTTGATCCCCGATTCTGAGCCCAACGCCTGGGCCTTGAGGGGAGAGATGTCACGCCGCGGCGGGTGCGCTGCGATGGAGAGCGGGCATCGAAGCTATCGGGGCGATAGGTCTTCGCGCGAACGGACTCGTCGCGCGACCTTAGCGGGGTGTACTTCGAGTACACCGCTCGGAAGATTCATGTTCGCGCGACGGTTTCAGAAGGTTGATGAGACACCGGTGCCGAGCGGGCGTTATCCGCCGTCGATTCGCGGTGAGAGCGCCGCTTGGATCGCGGATCGGATCGACATGGAGATGCCCGACGCCCTCGCGCGACTGAGCTCCGCGACGGGCAGCGCGTCGAACGAGCGACGAAGCCAAGGCTCGAAGTCGCGACGCACGCTCGGCCGAGGCGGGCTTCCCTGTTTCTCGCGGTTGCTCTCCGCGGCGGCGAAGAGCAGCACGGCGGTTGGATGGTCTTCGCTTGCGCTGGCGATCGAAGCGCACAGTTCGAGCAGCGCCGGCGCCTCGCCCTCGGCGCCCGCCGATGCGACCACTTCGAGCGCCGCCTCGGCATGCTCACCGGCGATCGCCGGATCATCCTCGGCGAGCGCGAGCCAACCGAGGTTCTGCGAGATCGTCGCGCGGAGCAAGACATCAGTCGATCCGCCCAACGCCAGCGCGGCCTCACGGTACAGCTCGCGCGCCTCGGCGAACGCGCGTGACTGGCGGCGGCACTCGCCCAAGTTGTTCAGGCACGCCGCGGCGAGTGTCAACTTGTTGAACCGCTTGCGGATCATCAACGACTGCTCGAAGTAGTCGGCCGCTTGATCGGCCAACCCCTCACCGAGACACGCGGCTCCGAGACAGTTCAGGAGATTCGATACTGCCAACTCATCACCCGAAGCGCGCGCCATCTCGAGCCCTGACCGCCCGAACGCGATCGCCGACCCGAGATCACCGATGAGCATCGCGGTCCAACTGATCCCCTCACGCAGCCGCGCCCACGCGGCGGTCGGTTCACCCCCGGCGCCGGCCGCGTCGAGCCGGGTGAGCAGAGAGCGTCCCTCGCCCATGTACCCCCGGTACGCCCAGAAACGCCACACGCCGGCGGCGAGCTGACGACCACGCTCAAGATCGCCTTTGCCCGAAAGCACCCACCCGAGCGCCGCCCTGATCGACGCTTGCTCCCGATCGAGCCGGTCGAACCACGTTGATTGGTCCGGGCCGACGAGACCTTCGCCGGCTTCGGCGGCGACGCCGGCCATCCATGCCAGGAGGCGGTTCTGCGCTTCTTCAGACTCGCCTCCGGACTCGAGCTGAAGCAAGCCAAACTGACGTATCGTCTCGAGCATGCGGTACCGCGGCTCGTCGGACGGTCGCGTGTCATCGATCCCCTCGTCGACGATGAGCAGGCTCTTGTCGAGCAGTTGGCCGACGAGATCGATCACCTCCCACTCTTCGAGGACCGAGTCTTCGTTCAGATCGCCCGGGGTGGCGTGCTCGGCATACTCGCCCGAGCTGACCGCCTCCGCGGCCCCGAGCGTGAAGCCCGAGCCGAACACGCTGAGGCGGCGCATCGCCGCTTGCTCGGACGGTTCGAGATTGTCGTAGCTCCACGCGATCGCCGCGTGAAGCGTCTGCTGCCGCGTCGGCGTCTGCTTGCCACCGCCCCGGAGAAGCTTGAACCGCTGACCCAGACGCTCGGCGATCTGTTCAACGCTCAACAGCTTCACCCGGGCCGCGGCGAGTTCGATCGCGAGCGGGATCCCGTCGAGTTCCCGGCACACGCGGACCACGGCGCCGATGTTGCTCGGTGTCAGACAGAACCTCGGTCGCACAGCGCGGGCGCGATCGAGGAACAACTGCACCGACTCGTTGGCCTCGAGCAGCTCCGGATCCGACGCACCATCGGGCGGGGGCACGTCCATCGGGGGCACGCTGAGGACCGTCTCACCCGGAAGCCCCAGGGCCTCTCGCGCCGTTGCCAGCACGCGTACCCCCGGGCACACGCTGAGCAGCCTCGCGACGATCTCGTCGACCGGCTCGAGCACGTGCTCGCAGTTGTCCATAATCAGCAAGGCCTCGCGACCCGCGAGGGCAACGATCAGCTGGTCGGCCGGTGACGCTCCATCGGCGATCGGCACGCCCAAGACCGTCGCGATCTCAACCGCCACCCGGTCCGCGTTCGCCGACGCAGGATCGAGGGCGCCGAGCTCGACGATCCACACGCCGCCCCGGTGCTCGGACGCTCGCCTCGCCGCGGCTTCGATCGCGAGCCTTGTCTTCCCGCACCCGGCGGCGCCGGTGAGCGTGAGCAGCCGCTGCTCTTCGATGAGCGAGCTGAGGTCGCTCAAGATCGCGCCGCGACCGATGAACTTGGTGAGCTGCGCCTTGAGGTTCGTCGGCGTCGCGAGACCTGCGACGCCCGAGCCAGAGCCGCCACTCCCGACATTGAAGACCGGCCGACCCGGTCCGCCTTGCGAAGATGCCGATGACGACGCGCCGGGTGACGCGTTCGACGAACGACCGGCCGTCGCTCCGGTCGCAGACCCCGTCGCAGATCCGGTCGTCGACCCGGTACCGCTGCGCGACCGCCACCCCCCGTAGGCAACCGACCCGGCGGTGCCCCACGACGCAAGGGCGTCCTCGAGCTGCAGGCGAACGTCACCGATGTCGCGTGCCCGTCGGTCGGCGTCTTTCTCGAGGCAACGCCTCAGCAGATCGGCGAGGCTGTCGGGCAACTGCTCTGGCAAGCGTTCCCACGCCGGCTGCTTCTCGAGCACGGCGACCATCGCGTCCATCGCCGTGTCACCCCCGAACGCACGCGTGCTTGTGAGACACTCGTACAACACACATCCAAAGGCCCAGACATCGGTCCGCTTGTCGACGGGCTTGCCGCGTGCTTGCTCGGGGCTCATATAGCCGGCGGTGCCCAGCACCCGCCCCGCTTCGGTCGCCGCCAGGCTCATCGTGTCGTCGCTGTCGGCACCGGCCCCGTGTGCATCGGCCTCGGGTTTGGCGAGCCCGAAGTCCAGCACCTTAACCATCCCGTCCTTGCGGATACGGATGTTCCCGGGCTTGAGGTCGCGGTGGATCACGCCGTGGGTGTGGGCCGCTTCGAGCCCCGCGGCTGTCTGCACGCAGATCTGAATCGCCTCCTGAACCGTCAGCGCCATGCCGGCGCTCAGCCTTTCGTCGAGGTTCACGCCCTCGACATACTCCATCACGAGCATCTGGCGACCCAGGTGCTCGTGGAGCGCATACACGCCGGCGATGTTGGGGTGGTTGAGCTGCGCGACGATCTTCGCCTCGCGGCTAAACCGAGCCAGCCGATCGGGGTGCTCGGTCATCGAATCGGGCAAGACCTTGATCGCGACGGGGCGGTCGAGCTTGGGGTCGCAAGCGAGATAGACCACCCCCATGCCACCACGGCCGAGCTCTCGCTCGACGACGTACTGGGCGAGTTTCGTGGGAAGGTCGGACATGGGCAGAGGAGACGCCAAGCCTCCGAGGAACAAAGCACCTTGCGAGGTCCCTGACAGCAGATGAACCAAGATCCTGGGCGTACCAGCACCACAGCGTAGCTCCTCGGGCCGACCAGATGCACGGCTTCAAGCCAGCCGCTACGGCGCCTGACTGACGACACCCGCAAGCTGAGCATGGAACTCGACAACCGCCCGGCGATTCGATTCCGCGTCACCGGGCTGTACCGCGCAGGGAACCAGCCGACCGTTTTGTCGGCGAACAAGCCCACCGACAGACTCGCCGCTCGGGCCGAAGACACTCCACGAGACGTTGATGGCTTCGCTTTGTTGCATTCGCGTGATATCGCGACTGAAAACTCGGGCCGGCTCGATCGAAGTTCGCCGAAATTCGTGCATCCGACGCATGACCGACGTCCGGCATTCCCACACGAGCTGCTCAGCGGTTGTCCCGAGCGTATCGAGCGCTTGCTGAAAGCGGCCCTGCGTCGACGCTGGAGCGACTAAAACCGGACCGAGCGCGTGCCCCCCGACAGCGACCAAACCAAGTGACTGGTTCGACGCCCTTCCGACTCCGCTGAGCCGGCGCCTGAGTAAGCCTTCAGCTCTAGCAGCGTCCAGCGAGAGCCCCAGACCAACAACGCTGGCTCCGCGCGCCTCAATGGTGTCTTCCCAAACGTGACACATTGCCTCAACCGGGTTTGTGATCAGCATAACGGTGCCACCGAAGTCCCGAAGCTCATGGGCCAGCTTGCGCATCACCGGTACGTCCTTGAGGCCCTCGGCCCGGGCGGCAGCGGGCGCATCCGGCGACACGTTTATCTGCCGCCTGCCCCTGATCGAGACAACGACGACATCGTGATCAATCAACTGTCGTAACGCGAGCGCAGAGCGAACGCGCGGCGCGTCCTCAAGTGTCGGATCACAGACGCGGCACGCCTCGAGTTCTGCCGCCAGCTCTCGATCCACGGCACGGTCACGGTTATACAACGTAATCGAACGACAGCCCTTCGAAAAGAAAAGCTGACGGACGAGCGCGGCACCGACCCGGCCGACACCCAGAACACCCACCGACAGACCTGCATTGGCACGACTGGAACTCAAGTATCACCCGACAGGACGTATCGAACTTCTACCGATGCACCACCCTCGTCCTCGTACTCTTTTAGTGTTTTTATATAACTCCGTATCTTGCCATGAATCACGCCTTTTTGATCAAGCTCATTGTCGCGCACGAACAATGTCCGGCTGAGCCGATCAACGTCTATCATTGCAGCCGGCTTCGGTCGATACTCAAACTCATCCCCCTTCAACTCATGGACACGGAAGAGCCAGTCCTTGACTAGCCGATATGTCGCGACGCCCATTTCCTCGTAATCGAATCCGAACGCGAAGTGTGCTCGGCCCGCGGAAACATCTCCCAAGCTTGCCGAAACCAGAAGAACCGGGCTTCCACTTCGTTTAATCTGCCTGACAACCTCGGACGTGTACCCGGCAACCAGATTGTCGTATCCAGCGACGAATACATCAGCACTCAATCGCTCCGGATTTATTGCCTCCGTCCGGCCCACTGCCGGATTAAACCACTCATACGAATCCCCAGCCAAGTACGCATTGATCTTGAATTCCGCATCACCCGCCCATTCGTCGGCCGAAATCATTTGAACGCCGTGGCTGCCGCGCCATTCGCTCTTGAGACCCTCGAAGAGCTCGATGGAGTTCGCTTCGGTCTTTGAGCGAACAAAGACGATGACCGCGTCCATACCGACCAGCTCCTTCACGGCCCTTACGATTTCTTCCGCGATCGCCGGTGAGTAATTGTCGATTCCGAACCAATCAAACGTGCTCGATATCGAGTCACCGTTTGATTGCATCTGGCTCACGGTATCGGAGTGATTCGTCGTTGCCGAAAAGGCCACCGGCGTTGGCCCGGGGGCATTCATGATCGCTTGCTTGAACGAAGGAGTCCCGATACTGACGAGCAGCGCGGGGTCTCCGTTTAGAGCTCGCTTCGTCATCCGCTCGAGCTGTAGCTCGCGTTCGTCAGCGTCGGTCGTCGTGGGTGCGTCCAAGATTTCGAGAGGCCATTGACTGAGCGAAGGATCGTCGTCATAGGCATCTTGGAATGAATCGACGACCTCCTTCAGGGCAGTCTTGTACGCGGTCGGAACGACGTAAACCGTTCCAGCCGGTATCAGAGACGAACTACCGAAACCGAGCCACCCGAGCACGAACGGAGACGCGGCGCCACCCAAAAGAACGGACAAACTCCCAACAACCCAGAGGCTCGCTCGATGAAAGAGCTGACCCAAGAACCCACCGATCTGCTTGAGCACCGCCTTGGTTATAGCCTTCCAGATCCAAGACACGACCAGTCGAATTACGGCATCCACCGACGCCGAATCCTTGTCTTTCTCTCCGGTCGTTTGACCGGTCGCGGAAGTGCCCGCAATCCGATCTGGCAGGTCCCCCGGCACGGACCCGGCACTTGGCTCGATGAGCTTTGAGGGCTCGGGCCGTCCCGCACGAGGGTCCGCAGCCTCGTTCCCAGCGGATGAGCTGACATCTGACATCGATTGCTCCTATCACGCGCCGCAACGGACCAGGACTGACGCGAGTGATGACCGCAAAGCGCGCCACCCAAGGCTCCAACGACAGCAGATTTCCTCATAGAAACAGTAAATTGGTCTGTCCTCCTAGCTGACGGCCCAGAGAAAGGTGCGCCGCTGAATGGCGCGTCCGCGGGCACGTCGACGTCGACCCGAGATCGACCAAAGCCAGAGATTCATCGTGAGGTAGCATGAGTCCGGTGCCCCGAGAAATCGACGAAACCCAAGACCCCACGCCGATCCCCGGGGAAGGTACTACGCCACCCGAGAACCCGGGTTCGACGCCCAACCCCGCGCCGGGCCCCGCCCGCACCACCCAAGCCAGCGCCACCGCTGGCGATCCATCCCTAATCCGGACGCAACGCTTCAACCCAGGCGACACCCTCGCCGGACGCTACCGCGTCGTCGCCTTCCTGGGTCGAGGCGGTATGGGCGAGGTCTACCGGGCCGATGACCTCGAGCTCGCCCAGTCGGTGGCGATCAAGCTGCTGCCCAGCCACGTCGCCGCCGACGCCAACCTGACCGAGCGTGTCCGGGCCGAGGTTCGAATGGCCCGGGGTATCTCGCACAAGAACGTCTGCCGTATCCACGACATCGCCCGCCTCCCCGACGACCAGGGGGGCGACCTGTTCATCTCGATGGAGTACGTCGACGGGGAAGACCTGCAGACGTTGCTCCGGCGCATCGGCAAGCTGCCCCAAGACAAGGCGATCGACGTCGCTCGCCAGCTCTGCGCCGCGCTCGCCGCGGCTCACGATCAGGGCGTGATCCACCGCGACCTGAAGCCGGCCAACGTCATGCTCGACGGGCGGGGCAACGTCCGACTCACCGACTTCGGGATCGCGGCCATCGATGAAGGCGCGTTCGGCGAAGGGGCATTCGGCGACGGAGCGTTCGGTGACGTGACGACGGGCGCCGAGGCCAACGCCGGCACGCCCGCCTACATGGCGCCCGAACAGTTCGAAGGGCGGGCCGTCAGCAAGGCGTCGGACATCTACGCCCTCGGGCTCGTCATCTTCGAGACCCTCACCGGCAAGCCCGCCTGGGACGCCAAGAGCTACGCAGAGCTCAGGACCCTGCGGGAAGCGACCGCGACCCCGGTGGGACTGAGTTCGATCAGCACCCGAGGCATCGACCCGGCGCTCGCTGCGCTCGTCGAACGGTGCACCGAGACCGACCCCGCTGACCGCCCCGCGTCCGCCCTGGCGGTCGCCGCGGCCTTGCCCGGCGCCGACCCCGTCGCGGCCGCGATCGCGGCGGGCGAAACACCCAGCCCGGAACTCATCGCCGCCTCGGGCGGCAAGGGCGCGCTGAAGCCAGCCATCGCGATGGCGTTGACCGGCGCAATCATCGTCTTCACGGCGCTCTCTGTCCTGCTGGGCAACGGGACGACGCTGCTCACCACCGCGTCCGCGCCCTCGGCGCCGGTGTTGATGGAAGAAACGGCGCTCGAAGTGCTCGAATCGCTCGGGCATAGCGTGCCCGACGACGCCCCGATCCGCACCGGGTGGAACTACTCGGGCAACACGCTTGCCCGTGTCGCGACCGCGATCTCGACCGAAGACCTCGACTCGTGGGATGCGCTCTCCGAGCCCACCGCTGACCCGTTGCTCTTCTGGCTGCGCCTTGAGCCCGACGGGTTCAGCCCGATCAACCCCGCCTACGTCGTCGACCAGACCGACCCGGCCCCGGTCGGTCCGGGCGCGGTCCAGATAATGCTCGACGGGCAGCGTCGCCTGCAATCTCTGAAAGTCATCCCGCAGACCGAGGTCAGGGGCGACGACCGGATCCCATCGACCCAAGAGCCCGACTGGTCGATCGCGTTCGAGGCAGCGGGGCTCGACGTCTCGCTCTTCGAGCCGACCGAGACCATCCGCCGCGACGGGGCGGACGCCGACGTTCGCCGCGGCTGGCGAGGCGTCTGGCCCGACCCGGAAGCGGTCCTGCCCGAGCACGAGATCGAGGTGTTCGCCGGGGCCGCCGATGGCCGCATCGTTGAGTTCTCGATATGGCGTGCCGACCCTGCACCCGAGGCGAGAATCCAAGCCCGACCCGAGGCAGACGGCGGAGCCCCATCGGACGGCGCAACGCAACCGGGTGAAAGCAGCCCGACTGAGGCGAGCACACAACCCGAGGAACCCGAAACCAAAGCCCCGGGCCAAGATTTCTTCGGCGAAACACCCCCGAGGCACCTCGAGTCGCCCAACGCCCCCGACGCGCCGCCCCCGGCCCGCATCAACGCCGACTCGGTCGTCGTCCAGTACATCGCCGGCATCGCGAGGCTGCTGGTCTTCCTCATCATCACCGTTGTCGCCGGCGTCATGGCCTATCGCAACTATCGCCTCGGGCGGTGCGACCTCCGGCGTGCGACAACGCTGGGCCTCACCGTCTTCGGGTTTACAACACTCTCCGCGGCGTTGGGCGCCGATGTTTCGATCATCACGTTCGAGGCGTTCGTCGGTCCGTTCCCGCTCTATGCCTATGGGCTCGGCTTCGCGCTCGTGCTCATCGCGTGCTACATCGCGGTCGAGCCGCTCGCGAGATCGCGCTGGCCCGGGTCGCTGGTCTCGTGGACGCGTCTGTTCGGAGGGGCGTACACCGACCCGATGATCGGCCGCGACCTGCTCCTCGGGATCGCGGCCGGCGTCGCCGTCCGGCTGGCGGCGTCTCTCGCCCAGTTCTTCGCTCCGATCCTCGCGCCCTCGATCGGCGCCGACACCGGTCTCCCAACGATGAACGGGACGATGAGCGGGCTTACCGGGATGCGAGACATGCTGGGCCTGAGCCTCGCCCAGGTCGCGGTCGGACTCATCAACGCGGCGGCCCTCGCGTTCGTCGTCCTCATCGTGATGGTGCTGCTCGGGCTGCTCAAGGTCAAACGCCGCTGGCCGGCGATCGCGATCGTCGTGGTGCTCGTCGCCGCCCAGTCGCTCGTCGCACCCAACCAAGGCCCGCTCGACCGCATCGCGATGCTCGCCGGCGTCACGCTCGTCCTCGTCGTGCTCGACCGCGTCGGTCTGCTCGCGGCCGCCGCGACGATCACCTCGATGACCCTGCTCAGCTACTTCGTCGACTTAGCGCCCTACGACCAATGGTGGGCCCCGTCGGCCCTCACGCCGGCGGTCATCGTCGGCGCGTTCACGCTGTTTGCGCTCCGGACGAGCACCGCCGGAAAGTCACTCTTTGCGCCGACCGCGACGCGCTGACCGCGCTCGATACATCGCAAACGAAATCACCAGGACGATCTCTAAGGAGTCCGTGGACACGCGCGAACAACGACGACCACCACGCCCGGGCACACCTCAGACCAGATGCGGCAGCGCGTAAAGCGCCACACCCATGATCAACACGAACGCCGTCGCGTCGATCAGCACCGCCGAGCGGATGAACTCACCGGTTCGAACGTGCCCCGTCGCGAACGCGATCGCATTCGGAGGCGTCGACACCGGGAGCGCCATCCCGACCGACGCCGCGAGCGCCACCGCCACACCGATCTGAGGCACCCCGAGCGCAGCGCTCGCCCCAGCCACGCCGATCGCGATCGGAAGCACAAGGTTCGCCGCCGCCGTGTTGCTCATAAACGTTGCGAGCATCGTCGTCAGCACCACAAACACCGCGAGCGACAACGCCGGCGCCAAACTCTGCAGGGGCAGGCTCTCCACGATCCACCCCGCGAGCCCCGTCTGCGACATCCCTGCACCGAGCGCTAGCCCGCCGGCCATCAGCAACACGATGTCCCAATCCAGCGTGTTGATATCGTGCCGATCGAGGATCCGAAACGCGGGAAAAACCGCGATCGGCAAAACCGCCGCCAGCGCCATGTGGATGCCGGTCCAGCGACCCGTCACCCAAAGCACAATCGTCGCAACGAAGGTCAACGCGACAACGATCCGACGCGCAGTCCACACCGACTCAACCTCGGATTCCTGATCCGATTCGACGTCGGCGGCTTCGTCTCCGAACTTCCCCATCCCGAACGCGAGGAAGACCCACGCCGTCGCGAGCAAGACCATCGCAACCGGCAGCGCGAAGGTCATCCACCCGAGGAAGCTGATCTCAACGCCCTCGGCGCGGAGCAAGCTGAACGCGATCGCGTTCGGAGGCGTGCCGATCGGCGTCCCCATCCCCCCGATGTTCGCCCCGAGCGGAACCGCCAGCAGCAGCCCACGCCGCATCGCAGATCCCTCGGGCGAACGAAGCGCGATCGGCGTCACCAGCGTCACCATCATCGCCGCGGTCGCTGTGTTGCTCATCCACATGCTCAGCACCGCCGTGATCAGCAGCACCCCCAGAATCAACCGCCGCGGGCCGCCTCGGAACACCGTGAGCAAACCGCGCGCGAGCATCGCGTCAAGACCGTGCTTGTGCGACGCCGCCCCGAGCGTGAAGCCGCCCAGCATCAGAATGATCACCGGCGCCGCGGCGACCTCCACGAACTCGCGCCATCCTGTCACCGCGGACCCCGCCCCGGTCAGCCCGAACGGCCGCCCCAATTCCGCAGGAAGCCCGAGCAGATACGCGCACAGCGCGATCACCACGATCCCCGTCGCGAACGGAGGGATCGCCCCGCTGACCCAGTACCACACCGCGAGCACGAAGATGCCCGCCATCACGACGCCGTCGCTCGTCAGACCGAGATCCGCCGCGCGAGACCCCAAGATCCAGAACGTCAACACCCCGAGCGCCGGCCCCAGCGCCATCGAAATGATCAGCCACCAATGAACGTGGTTCAGCTCTTCGAGAAGCGACCAGTCTTCGCGCCCCTGGACGCGCCGGAGAGCCCGCGAGCGGGTCGGCTGTTCGGTCATCGTATCAAACTGTAGTCGCGTGTCCTGAAACAGCAAGCGCAAGCGGTCCACCGCGGCGCACCCGCCCGCCCCGATCTGCACACCCCGCACGGCCCAACTCCCGACGATCCGCTCCTACAGTGGGCGACGCAAGAACCAAATCACTACACCCCAGAAGAGCCCGAAACCATGCCAAGCCCCATCACCATGACCGACGCCGGCCTCCAGGTCCCCAACGACCCCATCATCCCCTTCATCGAGGGCGACGGCACCGGGCCCGACATCTGGAACGCCTCGGTCATGGTCTTCGACGCCGCGGTCGAGAAGGCCTACGGCGGCGCCAAGAAGATCCACTGGCACGAAGTCGCGGCCGGCGAGAAATCGCACAACGCGACCGGCGACTGGCTGCCCCAGGCGACGCTCGACGACTTCAAGAAGTACCTCGTCGGCATCAAAGGCCCGCTGACCACCCCCACCGGCGGAGGCATCCGCTCGCTGAACGTCGCGTTGCGTCAGATCCTCGACCTGTACACCTGCCTCCGCCCCGTCCGCTACTTCAAGGGCGTGCCCAGCCCGGTCGTGCACCCGGAGAAGACCGACATGGTCATCTTCCGTGAGAACTCCGAAGACATCTACGCCGGCATCGAGTTCGAGCAGGGGACGGACGACAACAAGAAGTTCAAGGCGATGCTGGCCGAGGCCTTCCCCGACCGCTTCAAGAAGGTCCGCTTCCCCGAGACCGCCGGCATCGGCATCAAGCCGGTGTCACAGGAAGGCACCGAGCGCATCGTCCGCGCCGCCATCCAATACGCCATCGACCACGACAAGCCCTCGGTCACGCTGGTGCACAAGGGCAACATCATGAAGTTCACCGAGGGTGCCTTCATGCAATGGGGCTACGAGGTCAGCGCCGAGCACTTCGGCGCCACCCCGCTCGACGGAGGCCCCTGGCACACGCTCAAGAACCCGAAGACCGGCAAGGACATCGTCATCAAGGACGTCATCGCCGACGCCTTCCTCCAGCAGATCCTCACCCGCCCCGCGGAGTACTCGGTCATCGCGACCATGAACCTCAATGGCGACTACATCTCGGATGCGCTGGCCGCCTGCGTCGGAGGCATCGGCATCGCACCCGGAGCCAACATCAACTACGACACCGGGCACGCGATCTTCGAAGCCACCCACGGCACGGCCCCCAAGTACGCCGGCCAGGACAAGGTCAACCCCGGCTCCGTCATCCTCTCGGGAGTCCTCATGCTCGAACACATGGGCTGGCAAGAAGCCGCGGACCTGATCGTCAAGGGCATCGAGGGTGCGATCACCGCCAAGACGGTGACCTACGACTTCGAGCGGTTGATGGAGGGAGCAACGCTCTTGAAGTGCTCGGAGTTTGGGGCGGCGATTGTGAAGCACATGGGCTGATCACAGCCCGACCGCGCCAACCAGCCAACACGGATCCACCCGTCAACAGCAACCCCCGTCTCGGGATACCCCTGCATCCCGGAACGGGGGTTGCTATATTCGCCGCACAGTCTGCCTCCCAAGGCGGACGAAGAGAGTCGCAGAGAGAGCACAGACCAAGGAGAGAGACCCATGCACCGAGCAGTTGTCATGTCCGTCCTGGCGATCGTTGCGCCCGCACACGCCGCGACGATCGAAATCCAGTCGATCCACTTCGGCAATTCAAACGGCACGAAGCTCGATCTCATCGACGACTTCTCCGCCGGCAACGTCTTCACCGAAATGGCACCGGTCCAGCCAGCCACCTCGGTCGCCGCCACCACGACGCTCGCCGGCCCCGCCGAGTTCGGTGGCCACCGCCTCGTTGGTTCCTTCTTTGTCAACAACGCCACCAACGCCTTCACCGGCGCCCCCGTCGACCAGTCCGTCGAAGTCAACGACGGCACCTTCCGTATCACGTCGCGAAACGACGCCGACATCTTCCGAGCCGCCATGTCCTGGCAGGAGATAGCCACGTCATCGGCGCCAGGGGGCAACGACACCCAGGTCGGCACCCTCGAACGCCGCGGCCACGGACAGAGCGTCGACTACACCCGCGGCGGCCAGGCCGACGGCTTCATCATCACCGTCTCGTCCGCCGACATCGCCTTCTCCATCCGCACCGGCCTCGCCCTCGAGTTCAACGCCTTCCTGCCCAGCCCCGGCTTCAGCGGCGTGGAAGTCCAGGTCGCCGCCGTCAACGCCGGAAGCCCCGTCGAGGTCTTCGTCCCCTTCACCGGCGACGGCTCCGTCCCCGCCGGATACGCCAACATCGGCTTCCACCAGGGATTCGAGTTCTTCGCCACCGTCCCGCCCCCCAGCGGAGCCACCGCCCTCGCCCTCGCCGGCCTCACCGCCGCCCGCCGCCGCCGCTGATCGCACAACTCAAACGCCACCGACGCGGCCCGGGCCCAGGCTCGGGCCGTTGTCGTTGAGGAACAGCGCGCACGCCCGCCGGCGGCACGTCCCCTAAGTGCGTTGGCCAGGACAAGGTGCACCCTGGCTCGGTCATCCTCTCGGGTGTCTTGGTGCTCGAGCACATAGGCTGACAGGAGGCCGCGGACCTGATTGTGAAGGGGATCGAGGGGGTGATCACGGCGAAGACGGTGACCTACGACTTCGAGCGATTGATGGAGGGTGCGACGCTTCTGAAATGCTCGGAGTTCGGGGCGGCGATTGTGAAGCACATGGGTTAAACGAGTCGCAATCGAGGACCGTCATCGTCCGAAATCGCAACCAGGAACTCGTCGTCTTGTCGTGCGCGATCGTCGCGGAGCAATACGTGCTCAATCTCGGCCTGCTGGTAACCGAGGTCGTGCCGCAGTGACCCGACCATGCCTCTAAACAACTCCGGAGTTTCACGAGGAACGTCGATTGGTTCTCTGGTTCGCCACCCTCGCTTCGACAACTCGATCATGATGTTCTGAAAACGTCGCGGGCTGATCAATCCAGCGTTGGCTGTCTGCCGCGCGAGCATCGCAATCGAAAATCCAGTTTCCTGCTTGAGATCACACAGCAGCGAGACCGTAACCGCGGAACGGACACGATCGACCAACCAGTCTCTGGGAACAAGAAACTCGCCAGCAAATGCATCCGCCTGTTGTTCGACCCGATCATCATCAGCTCCAATGTGACGGTGCATTACTGCATGCCCCAATTCATGGGCAAGGCTAAAGCGAGTTCGATCGCCAGGGTGTACATAGTTGATAAAGAACATCGGGGGAAGCTCTGGCGTAAGGCGATAGATGGCGCTCACAGCGTCCGTCAAGAACCGGGCTTCAACGACTATTCCACCGCTTCGTTCAATGACACGACTTGGAGTTTTTACGGGTCCGGGTGGTAACCGCAAGATCGACCTCGCTTCGCGGGCAATCTCGGCCCCATCATCGTCGAACGTTGCAATCGACAGATCGGGTATCAACTCGCCGTCGTGTTCCGGCTCAACATGCCGAAGCAGTCGTCTCAACTGCAAATCAAAAAGCGCCATTCTCGCATGCACGCGCTCGACATCGCGACGTCGGGCCCGACGAAGCGCGCGATGGTGGACGACTGACGTCCCAGGCCCACGGATCGTCGACGAGTCAGAAAACAACTCTCGACGAACTCCGAGCGCTGCGGCGATCGCATCAATCTCGTGGACTGCAGGAATGAGCAGTCCGTTTTCTATCCGCGATAACCGTGCGGAAGAAATTCCTGTCGTCTTCGCAACCGCGGATTGCGACATGCCGCTGGCTTGGCGCGCAACTACAAACCACTCACTGTTAATCATCGCTCAGTTCCCCTCTACGCGCGATGAACGCGGATCGGCCTTAGGCGCCGTACTTGCGACGAAGCTCCGCCGCGTCATCCAACACACGGACGGTTGCCGGCTGGGTCAGATCCAACTCATCTTCGACCTGCGCAACCGTCCGACCGAGCAACTCACGCGCCGAGAATGACCAAATCGTCTGGTTCACGGGCGCTCTGTACGCAACGATCACGTTCTCAAACACGCAGCCTCGCCATCCGTCCTCCGCATCCGGCCGCATATCCATGCCGAGCGTAAGTACGCAGAGATCGGCGAACTCTGTAACACGGCTCTTTCGCCACCCGCTGAGCATCGCTCGCGTCACAGGCCCCTCGAAGAGCGGAAGTTGCTGATTCCACGTCGGACCTGTGTGCTGGGCGAAACGGAATCCCAGCCCCGTATGAACGTTCGCGCCGCTCACTGCATGGGTTTCCGAGTGGATTGCCTTGAGTCGGACCACGCAAACGCCTGGCATCACGAACTCGTGCCCTCCCCCGGCCAAGGGCCTGGGGACCCAAGGGTTGGCTAGATCATCAGAGAGGACGAAGTCAGCCAATGTGTCGGACGACACTTCCTGCAATCGATTGCGTGCTGTCCGACTACCCACCCGCCCGGTCTTCATCTCTTCCAAGCAACTCGCTGCCAACTCACATGAGTCCAACAACGCGGTTCCAAATCCGGTCCGAATGCCCCAGCGTGAGATGGACCTGAATGCGAACGGGTCGATGATCTGGTCAAGCAATGGCGATCTCCTGCCCAGTTTTTTGCTCGATAGCATTCAGCATATCGGCATCGCGGCCCCGAATCCATGACCGCCAAGACGATTCCCCTCGAATCCCGAACAAACTGGCGTTCACACGCGACGCGCTACCGGTGGTGCCGGGTGCCACTGCTTGGCCGTCACCACAGACGCCGAACCAAGGGTGCCACGGTCTGACTTGCAGACCGTGCCGTCCAGGGCGGCGACCACCCCAGAAACACCGCTCGGGCACGCGTCCCGCAACGGACCGCACGGCTTGCCCTTCGGGTCAAGCAGTGGCACCCTTTGATGGAGGCCCTCGCTTCGGTTGGGTGATGGCCGGGTGCCACTGCTTGGCCGTCACCACAGACGCCGAACCAAGGGTGCCGGGTGCCACTGGTTGACCGTCACCACAGACCCCGAAACCAAGGGTGCCACGGTCTGACTTACAGACCGTGCCGTCCGAAGCGGCAACCACCCCAGAAACACCGGTCGGACACGCATCCCGCCAGGTGCCACTGCTTGGCCGTCACCGCCGTCGTCAAGCCAAGGGTGCCACGGTCTGACTTGCAGACCGTGCCGTTCGAGGCGGCAGCCGGGTGCCACTGCTTGATCGTCGCCGCAGACACCGAACCAAGGGTGCCACGGTCTGACTTGCAGACCGTGCCGTCCGAGGCGGCGACTATCCCAGAAACACCGTTCGGACACGCGTCCCGCGACGGACCGCACGGCTTGCCCTTCGGGTCAAGCCGTGGCACCCTTGGGCGGGGATCCTCGCTTCGGCCGGGTGGGGACACAGACATGTGGAACTTGGCCGCGTCGTTGACATTGGGCTTGGATCGTGGTTCGCTCTTTGCGTGTCGATCCGCAAGACACTCCGTCGGTACGAGATCCCGGGGCATGCTCGGTTTCTGACGTTCTCGACGTACCGGCGTGAACCGACGCTCGACGAGCACGGACGCACCGTGTTCGCCGATCAACTCGCGTGGACCCGCACACGGCTCGGGTTCCGACTCTTCGCGTGGGTGGTGATGCCCGAGCACGTGCACCTGCTCGTGATGCCCGATCTGCCCGAGGGGGCGGACGTGGCGCGGATCTTGAGCGCGATCAAGCGGCCCGTCGCGACGAGCGTCCGAAGGCTTGGTCGCGAGCGGGGCCTTGCGACCGGGGACCGGTTCTGGCAGGCGGGCGGTGGGTACGACCGGAACATCTTCAGCGAGGACGAGCTGGTCGAGAAGATCGGGTACATCCACGACAACCCAGTGCGCCGAGGATTGGTCGAAGTTTCGACCGACTGGCCGTGGTCGTCCGCGAGGGCGTGGAAGCGCATGGACACGTTGTGGCCCGACATCGACCACCGGTCGTCTCCCCCACCACCGTCACGCGAGGTCTCCGACTGAGGGTGCCACGGTTTGACCCGAAGGGCAAACCGTGCCGTCCGAGACGGCGACCACCCCAGAAACACCGGTCGGACACACGTGCCACGAGGGACCTCACGGGTTGTCCTTCGGGTCGACCCGTGGCACCCGCGTCTCACCCCTCACGGCCGTGTCGTCGACCGGTGTCGGTTGGCGCCGTCAGCGCACGAGTCTCGGATGCACACCTTGGACCTCGCGGCCGCACGCGATCAAGTTGAACGACGGCGACCGAACCCGACGAGCGAGAGACCCACGAGCCCCATCGCCGATGCGGTCGGCAGCGGGATGGGGGCCGACGTGAGGCGGAATGACGTGTCGTCGAGAGAGAAACTGTCGCCCGCGTTGGCCGACGAGATGCGCAGCTGCGAGATGCTCCGGCCAGCGTCGACAAACCCGAAGTAGAGCGACCCGCCGGTCAGCGCGCCAGACAACGAAAGTTGTTCGACCCCGCCATCGGAGTACGTCAGCGTCAGGGTGTTGCCGCCGGCGGTGCTGAGCCCGGTGAAGTAGCTGCCGAACGAATCGACCGGCGCCGCGAAATCGATCGTGAGCACCGGCGCCCCGCCCATCGCTCCATTAGTATCGCTCAGGAAGAAACGGTTCGCACCCGAAGTCCGGAAACCGTTCGAGGCCGACCCGGGCGTCGAGCGGATGCCGCTCCGCATATCGCCGGAGACCGACATCAGCACTCCGAGCCCGACGTTCTTCGCAGACGTGTCATTCGCCGTCGTGCTCAGACCGTCGTAGGTCAGCGTGGAAACGGACCCGGCCGCGTTCAGGAAACGATCACGCGCGGCATCGGAGCGCGGCCGCGGATCTGTTGGATTGACCCCGGCATCCAAACCAAAGAACGTCGTCGGCGCCGCCGACAGCACGGACGCCGCCATCGCGACGACACCAAGAGAAAGCTTCTTCATCTATTCGCTCCCCAGCGACTTCGAATCGGGCGGCGTGAACTCAGAGCCACCCAAGGTTCCACGGTATCGAGTCATGGGTGGGATACCAGCACAAACTCGGGTGCAACCGCAGAAAGTAGGGCGGACCCGAGTTGAGCGACAAACCGGACATCTGAGGTGATACAACGAAGAACTCCTGAGGTGCGCGTCGGCCGAGACCACGGCAAGACCGCGATTTCAAATCGCCGACCGAAGATGCCTGGATCTGGCTTGCAGAACCTGCCGGCCAAGGCGACGATCACTCCAGATTCGGTTTGGGCAGGCGTCCCGCAACGGTCCGCAAGGCTTGCCCTTCGGACCCCGCCAAGCCCCTTCGCGTCCTGGACGTCAGCGAGGTCGATGCACGCACAACGAATCGTCTCGTCGATTGCCTTTGAATTCGAGGTTCGGTGACTCAACGTCCGGTCCCGGGTTACGCTTCGCCCAAGATGAACCAGCCGTCGGACAGAACGCCCGCCTTGTCGACACCCATGCGCATCTTGTTCATCCAGGGCATGGTGTCGGAGAAGATTCTCGACCAATCAGCAAGCACTGTTGCCCATCGCATCGCGAGCGCCGGCAAGCGGGTCTTGGGAGGTACGTTCGAAGTCTCGGACCGATCTTCGCTCGTGCTGCCTGACGGAACTGTCGTGCAACGGGCATCGATCCGGCGCAAGAATCAAGCGTTCGCGACGGTTCACTCACTCAGCGTGCTCGCGTGCCTCGAGGGCAACACAAAGGTCGAGGGCGTCGCCGGGCTTTTCAGGAACATCGCCCCACTCACGGAAACCTGGCGTATCGCCCGTTTGCTGGTCCGAGGACCCTCGAAGCCGCTGACGATCGCGTACATCTTCATACTCTTCGCGAGCGGCGTCTTGGCGATGCTGCTCGCGCTCGCGGCCGCCTTTGGCGTGGTGGCGTTGCTCGATCAAGTTCCGCTGCTCGAAGGGCTGGACGTCGCGGAGAATCCGGTGGTGACGGCATTCGCGGGCGTCGGCGCGATCGGGATCATCCTGCGATTTGCGTGGCCTCAGTTGTTCCGAGCGACGGGAAAGGCATCGTCGGAATTCGTGTCGCTTGTCTCGCTGCTCCGCTCGCCGTTCAGTCGTTCATCTCGGCGTATCGCGAAGTGCGTGCGAACGGCGATCGACATCATCGTCGACTCGAGCCCTACGACCGACCTGAGCAGTCCGATCCATCTCCTCGGCTTTAGCATGGGCGCGATCGCCGCAACGGAGTACATCAGCCGATCCGAGCACTTCCGCGATGATGTCACGTACGAGCTTGCGACTTTTGGTCACCCGTATGATCTCATTGCGTCGTTGTTTCCCGGGTTCTACCGAGACCGCGAAGTCATCCCCGGCGCCGTACGCCGATGGACGAACTACGAATCTGAGCCGGACCCGATGTCGTCGCGGTTCGAAGCCGGTGGCGGCGCGGCGTCGATGTCACCGGATACCTCATACGGATCTGCCACCTGGGACCCAAGCCTTTGCAACCTCAACCTGTTTGAACAGCTCAGACTGAAATACGGCGTCCATTCCGCCTTCTTCCGTCCGACCGCCGACACCCAAGGCGCGGCATTGGACCACTGGATGCGAACACTTCAGTAAGCGGGCGCCATCGCGCGGCGGACAGACAGCGAGCCTCGTCCGAGACCTTTCATCGTCGAGAAATCGGCGGTAACGGTGAGCCGCGTCAGTCCCGGATCCACTCACCCGACCGCTTCGTCTGAAGCTTCGCCTCGAACTCACCCAGGCTGTTGGCCCGGATCGGGAAGCACCGGATATCGATGATCGTGTTCAAGGGCAGCATCGCGCGGGCCTTGCCACGCGCTTCGTCGGCCAGGATGCGGACGGAGTGGAACCCATAGTGGTACGGGTCCTGGGCCATGCTCGCGTAGATATGACCCGCCTTGATCGCTTCGAGTGTGCCCTCGATGTAGTCGAAGCCGATCACGACGGTGTCGTCGAGTTTGCCGGCCTCGGTCAACGCGTCGACTGCGGCCGGCCCGTTGTACGCATAGAGGCCGACGATGCAGTCGGGCGTTTCGCCCGACGCGAGCATTGAATCGATGTTCGCCTTGGCCTGCGCGCGGTCGTTTTCATCAACAAGCGTCGTGACAACGGTGTAATCGGGGCCCACGAGCGGCTCGCCCAAGGGCTCGGGCGGGCGGCCCGGGCCGAACGACCGCTCGAGCAGAGCATCGATCAACCCCTGACGACGGAGGCGTCCGTTGTCCTTTTCAAGGCTACCCGTCGCGATGACGACGGTGCCGCCCTCGGGGAGCGCTTCGCGGACGAGTTGGGCGGTCTGGCGGCCGGCGGTGTAGTTGTCGGTGCCGACGAAGCAGAGCCGGCCCGAGAGCGGGCTGTCCGAGTCGAACGTGACCAGCGGGATGTTCGCCGCGATCTCGCTCAGCGGGGTGACCTGGCGCTTCGCATCGAGGGGGCTGACCGCGATGCCATCGACGTTCTGGGCCGCCAGGTCGCGGAGCATGCGCGTCTGCTCGCCCTCGCCCTCGGACGCTTGGTGGACGGTGAGCACCGCGTCGTACTGCGCAGCCGCGTGCTGCGCCCCGAGAATGACGTCGTTCCAGTAGTCGCTCTCCGTTGAAGCCACGAGCGCGATCTTCGGGGGCGGTGCGTACGCGCCCGTCTGCCAAACGACCGCACCGGTCACCGCGGCAACCGCAATAACGACGAGCCAAAGAACAGCGCGTTGCGCGAAGCTGGGACCCTTGGTGCTCATGGCAACCCCTCCGACCTGGTGTGAATGCTCGAGCAGAATCGCCGAGTCTGTAGTGTACAGGATATCGAAGTTAAATGCTTAACGCAAGCCCATCCTGGATCGGCCCGTACGTCCGCGCCCCTTCCTGAGGCTGACCGGTTCGCTGCCCGAATCGCCGTGAAGCGACCGTCCAGGCATCGCTCACCCCAAGGGCGAACCGCGCCCGTCTGTCAATACGCCGAAGAGAAGCAACCCGGAGACCCGAGCCATGCCGACCCCCCTCGCGCCCAAAGACCTTCTCCTTTTCGGTGGCGCCCTTGCCACCGCCGGCCTCAGCCCCGTCGCGCTTGGCCAGGTCACGACCGCCGCGTTCGAGGTCGAGGGCTACACCAGCCTCAACGCCTTCGATTACGACGGGTACGACCTAGTCGACCTGGGCAACCGGTCGTTCGCAGACTCCGGTGGCTTCGAGATCTTGCCTTACAACCGCTTCGCGTTCGGTGGCAACCTGTCCAACGCGTACGCCGACACCGCGAGCGCCGGGGTCGAAGCCGACGCCACGCTCAGCGGCGGTGAGTTCACCTTCGATACCTCGCTCGTCTCCGACGCTTTCTTCGCCTTCACCACCGGAGGCAACTCCTTTGCCGCCGCGTCGACGACGTTCACCGTCCTCGGCAACTCCGACTTCGCCGTCACCGGCGAAGGCGATCTCACCGGCGGCGACTGGTTTGTCAGGCTCACCGATAGCTCCGACACCGTCGTCTTCGAGGCCACCCCCACCGTCGCCGGCGCCGCCGACCCATTCAGCGGGATGGGCACGCTCTCGGCAGGCGACTACTCCTTCACGGTCATGACCGCGACATCGGATGCCACCTTCGGAGAAGTCGCGTTCCTCGACGCCACCCTCACCGTTGTGCCGACGCCTGCGACCGTCACACTGATGGGATGCCTCGGGACGCTCGCGGCGCGTCGGCGCCGCTGAGTTGGCGACGGGGTTCGATCGCCGCGATACAGTCTGCGCGACAGGAGGCCCTCCATGCCCCACGCGCCCGACGAACTCAAAGACCGCGCCATCGCGTTCTACGACATGATCTTCAACCAGTGCAAACCCCGCGAAGGCGCCGAGAAGTTCGTCGGTGATCGATACATCCAGCACAACCCGCTCGTAGGCGACGGGATCGAGCCGTTCATCGCCTACTTCGAACGCATGGCCACCGAGTACCCGGGCAAGCGCGTCGAGTTCAAGCGGGCCGTCTGCGAGGGCGACCTCGTCGTCCTTCATTGCTATCAGACGTGGCCCGGAGACCAGGACTACGCCGGAATCGACATCTTCAGGTTCGACGACAACGGGAAGATCATCGAGCACTGGGACGTGCTCCAGACGATCCCCAATGAGTCGATGCACGACAACGGGATGTTCTGATGTCAGGCCTCTTCGCCGGCACCTCGCTCGAACGCCCGGTCACATGCGAGCACTGCAACAACGAATCGTGCGCGTGCCCCAAAGACGCGAAGGGCAACGCATGCCCGCCGAAATCCCAAAGCCCCCGGGTTCGGCGAGAGAAACGTCGCGGCAAGTGGAACACCATCATCGCGGACATCCACGCGTCGCCCGGCGAGGGCTCGACCGACCTCAAGCCCCTGCTCAAAGACCTCCGCACACGATTCGGAACCGGCGGCGGCCTTTCTGAATCCGAGACCGGCCCCGAGATCGTCCTCCAGGGCGACCACCGCGACGAAGTCGTGTCCAGGCTCACCTCGTTCGGGTACCGCGCGAAGGCATCGGGCGGGTGACTCTCATACGCTTGTGACGTGGGACTCCCAGAAACGGTTGACCTCAAGACCTTCATGCTGGCGCCGTTGAACGCGACGGACGCGGACGACCTGTTCGCTCACTTTTCAGATCCCGACGTGACCGAGCACTTGGATATCGATCCGCTGGTCGACCGCGCGGGCGCCGAGGCCATCATCAGATGGGCGGCCGACATCGAACAAGCCGAACGAGGCGGTCGATGGGTCGTCCGCGAGACGTCGGGAGCGTTCGTCGGAACCTGCGGCTTCAACAGCATCACCCGCGACAGGGCGTCACGAGGCGAGATCGCCTTCGACCTCGCGAAGTCTCACTGGGGGCGTGGGACGATCGACATCCTACTGCCCTTCCTCGTGGCGACCGGGTTCGAAACCCTCGGCCTCCGTAGACTCGAAGCCTTCGTATCGCCTGAGAACGGGCGTTCGGCGCGGGTCCTCGCCCGTCACGGATTCCAGCACGAGGGCACGCTCCGCGACTATGCCCTTTGGAAAGGGCGGTTCTGGGATCAAGACGTGTACGCCCGAATCGCCGAGTAATCGGTGCGTCGTCGGGCAGCCACCTTTGTAAACTCAGAATTCACCCCTTATGAGGAGACCACTATGGGCTACCCGGTCGTGCATTTCGAAATCGGCTGCCGCGACAATCAGAAGACACGAGCGTTCTACTGCGACCTCTTCGGCTGGACCGCCGAGCCGGGCGAGATGTCGACCGAACTCACCACCGGTGCCGGTGGCGGCATCAACGGAATGCTCACCACGCTGGGCCACGAACCGCACAACTACACCAACATCTACGTGAGCGTCGACGACATCGACGCGGTCGCGCAGAAAGCCGAATCACTCGGCGGCACCATCCTGATCCCCCGCACCGAGATCCCGGGCGGCAAGGGCGAGTTTGCTTGGATCGCCGACCCCGAGGGCACGACCATCGGGCTGTACCGTTCGCCCGAGTGACCCAGCCAAACTCAGTGGAGATTCCATGTTGCTCGCCACCCTCACGCTGATCGCAACCGCGACCAGCCCTGAGCCGTTTCATGCCGCCTTCGGTCTCAAGAGCGGGTCGAACTACACGTATCGAGTCGAAAAGACAGTCACCGAAGACGGGCAGATGCATCGCACACAAGTCGACTACGTGATCCGCCTGATCAGCGACCCGGGAGAACCCGACGTTCTGTCGATGACGATCAAATTCTCGGGAGAAGTTACCAAAGAACAAATGGTTTCGCTCTTCAATGTCGACGAGGACGTGCTCGAGATCCCCGTAGAATTTGTTCTCGATGAGAACCACGCGATTGTCGGGATGCGAGACTGGACGGTTCACCGAGATGCCGGCATAGCACTCGGCACCGCCATGCTGAGAGCGAAGGTGGAAGCCGGCCTGACATCACAAGAAAGCGCCGATATAGCCGTCGAGTACGTGACCGACACGTTCGCGACCTATGACGCGATGCTTGAGGGGTTTGTCGGCCAGATGTCGCCGTTCCTCTTCGGCTACGGCTGGACGCTCGTACCTGGCGAGCCGATCCTCGATGAATACCTCTTGCCGACACTGATCTCACAAGCAACACTTCCCGCAACGGTCACGGTAGAGTTGAATGACGATCCGGAGACCGAAGGCATCGTCGAGTTCATCGGCGTGTCGCGTGTCAACGGCGAAGCGCTTGTCGAACCTATCACAACATTAGGACGAGCACTCGACGCCCCGATCGAGGACGACTTCGAAGATCAACTGTCTCGCTCGATCTTAGTCTCGAGCGTACGCTGGTCATACGACCAAGCGCTCAAAGTACTCTCATCGATAGCCATAGAGTTGGCGATAAGCGGGCCCGGCGTACACGAGTTCCAAACGTCGCAGTGGACGCTTATCGATGCGCCAGGGATGCGGTAAGCCCGGGCACCCCGATGAAAGGACGCCCGGAGTCGAGATCACGGGCACGACACGTACACGCCGTCGCCGTTGCCAACAAAGACCCAACCGGAGTTCACGTTCAATCCGCCGCTGGCGGTTGCCGGTGAAATGAAATCACCGGCCATCGAGAAGACGATCTCGTCACGGATACCCAGCGGTCCGCCGATGCGCTCCCCCTTGAAGGTCGCTTCCGTCCCCAAACGCCAAACACCGGTGAACTCGGTGTCGACGCACCGCTCGCAGTTGTCCGCGCCGGCGCCGCAAGCGGTTTCCCGATGCGATCCGGCACCGATCGTCCCGGTCACCGTCCCTTGGTACACCGTGCCGTCGACCGCGATGAGCTCCCATTTGCCCTCGTAGTAGCCCCGATACGGACAAGGGTCCTGCGCGCGAAGCGTGTAGGTAATCTCGGCCCGAAGGTCCCCGTTCTTCCCGGGGGCCTCGTCGCAACGCCCGTTCGATGCACACAACTGGAAGTTCGAGTCGACCGTCGTGTCGAGCCGCGCGTTGCTCACCACCCACGTCTTGCACGCACTCCCGCCGGCGGTACAACTCCCGCTCGTGATCGTCCCAGGGATGAGACTCCCGTTGCAAAAGTCCTTGCTGAAGCCGCGAACGCAGACGTTCGCGAGCGAGCTCGGTGAGACCTGGGCCGTGGACGCTGCAGCCGATGCGAGCGACGCGGCCGTCCCGGCAGGAGACCCCGAGTACAGGAGCGCCACGCCGGCACCAACGGCCAAGGCTCCGCCAAAGATTGAAGCGGTCAGCGCGAAGCCACGCCGAACGGATTTACCGTTGCGTTTCATTTCCATCTCCAGTTCTGATTGCGATACAACAGAATCGGCCGACACAACGCCGGACCGATGAACAACGAAGCAACACTCAGCTACTGCTCTGCCACGAACGAGACCCGTGGTTTACGTAGATTCACGATTGAGACGAGAGACGCAAGTTATTTCTCAAAGCCCATGCCAAAAAGACCACAAAGAACACTCTGCAATGCACTTACGCGCATCGGATATCGACGCAGCGGACAACAGCCCATTTCCAAGGACCAACCCACAGGACGACGTAAGCGTGAACGGTTCAACCGCACCAATGATCTCATAAGTGACGTTGACCGACCCGCTAAGACCCGATCCTGAGGTGTGTTCGAGATCACCTCACGCCGACGGTCGACCCGCGTGACGTACCACGTCGACTTTGCACCACCCATTCGGGTCACACGCAAGGGCGATCTCTCAGCAACCGGTCGGAACACCGATTCGTGGTACCGACGGGTAGACTGGTCTCAAGAGGAAACCCGAGTGCACCCGCCACGCCTGTACGAGTATCTGACCAAATCGCGAGCAGAGGTGTTCGACCGGACCCGAACGCTCACGCCGGAGCAGTACGCACAGGTCTTCCCGATCGGCCTCGGGTCGCTCGCCCTCACGCTGCACCACGTCAGGGCTGCTGAGTGGTGCTACGTGCAACGGATCATCGGGCGACCCGGCCCCCTTCGAGATCTCCTTCCCGAGCAAGACCCCGAGCCAAACACCCCCTTCCCGTTCGGCTCACTCGAGCAGCATTGGCGCGAACAGGCGGAACAATCACTCGCACAACTCAGAGGCGTGACCGATTGGGACACTCCGCTTGACGTGACGACCGGATCCGATGAACTCCCGAGATACCTCGCGAGCCGTGCCGACGTCGCCAGCCAACTCGTCTTCCATGAGGTGCACCACCGCGCCCAGGCGATGAACATGCTCAGACACTTCGGGTCGCCGGTGGGCGAGATCGACTTCAACGCGCTGATGTACATGACGCCGGGGGCCTGATCGCTCAGTATTCCGATGGCCACACGCGAATCCATCAAGGCTCAACTCCAATCGTGGGGGCTCGATCTCTCGCGATGGCGTGACGCACGCCGAGCCCTCGAAGGCCTCGCACGCGAAGTCAACGCCGGAGAAACCGTCCTCGACGACCACGCCCGCCTTAGACGAATCACGATCTCCCGCATGATCGTTCGCGACGACCGGGGCCGCACGCTCCTCGAGCACGGCGTGATCGAACAAGGTGCCTTCTACGCCCGTGGGCGAGAACCGGCGGAGAAGGCGCTCCCGGGCGAGTCTGCCCAGCAAACAGGAACCAGGGGACTCTGCGAAGAACTCGCGATCGATGCCTCCAGGACGACGTGCCTCTCGGTCGGGCGACCGTCCATCGATGTCCAAGAGTCGCGCTCCTACCCGGGGCTCGTGACCGAGTACGCCATCACGGACGTCTCATTCCGGGTCGAAGGGTTGCCGACGAGCCCGTTCTGGACGGTCGAAGACCAAGGTGACCGAGGCGAGATCCACCTCTGGACGTGGTCATGAACAGCGACAGCCGCCGTATAGATCGCGGCGGATGAACGAACACCGACCGCGGATTGCAGAAACCGCACTTTGCCGTTCTCCAAAGAAGCGGCAATGGCAATGACCGATCACAACAAGACAGATCGCAAACAAGCGAAATCCACGGGCATCGACCTTGGCCTCTCGCTTGGAGCCGGCTTGGGCGTCGCCTTCGGTACCACCGTCGGCGTGCTGACCGACAACATCGGTTTCTGGCTCAGCATGGGCATCGCGATCGGCACCGCCATCGGGCTCTCCATCGGTGTCGGCGTCATGAGCGTCGGTACATCGCAGGCCACTTCAGACGATGAGGATTTGCACGTTGATGACGACGAGAGTCACGAAGGCAACAGCGACGACGCTTGAGTCAGCAGAAAGTGCGTCGCGTACCCTGACCGATGCTGATCGCAGACCAGATCATCGAGCTGCTAAGCCTTGAACCCCTCCCAGGCGAAGGCGGCTGGTATCGAGAAACCTACAAGTCTTCCACGTCGATCCCGGGCGCTGCGCTGCCCACGCAAGGAGCGGAGCGATCATGCAGCACGCAGATCTACTACCTGCTCCGAAGCGGAGCGGTGAGCGCCCTGCATCGCGTGAAGTCAGACGAGGTCTTTCACCACTACATGGGCGACCCCGTCACACAGCTCCGCGTCGACCCGGAAGGCCGTGCCGAGGTCGTCGTCATCGGACAGGACATCACGATCGGCCAACGCCCGCAAGTCGTCGTGCCAGCCGGCTGGTGGCAAGGCGCGATCATGACCGCCGACCTCGAAGGCAATGCCGATGCGTTCGCGCTCATGGGCTGCACCGTCTCCCCGGGATTCGAATGGGACGACTTCGAGCTTGTGCAGCCGGACCGCATCTATCCCGAATTCCAACACGCCCGATCCGCGTTTGAGTGGTTCGACCGGCTCCTGGCCTGACCCCGCCAGCCCTGCCGTCGCGAGTTCTCGAATCGCGACGACGTCTGTGGGACGTCGCCGCGCGCTGTTTCGTGGTTCAGTGACCCCGACGACGACGCCCAGCAACGAACGCACCGAGACCGATCACCGCGGCCGCGCCCGGCGACGGAACAACGCCGACCGTCAGTTCGCCGAGGACGATCCCCGAGTTGAACGGGCCATCGTTGATCAGGCTGATCCGGGTGATCGAGTCGCCGGCGAGAGCCGAGATGTCGAACTCGAGGGTCTGGAAGTCATCCAACGAGACGTTGTTCACAGTCGCCTGGAGACCGAGTTCGGTCCAGATCAGGACCGTACCCGAGGCGTCGGCGAGGTCCTGGACACCGCCGAAGCTGTTGTTCGGGCTCGAGCCGGTCGTCAGACCATCGGCCGTGCCGCGAACCTGGAGCGTCACGCTCTCAACAGCACCCTGGTCGAAGATGATGTCCGAACGACCGGTACCGAGGACGCCGTACGCGTTGTTGTTCGAGACCGGGGCCCCGAGGTTCGAGAGGCCCTGTGCGCTCAGCGGGTTGCTCGTCGCCGGGCCGGCGCCACCGACGTAGAACGGACCGATCTGGAAGAAGAGCACCTCACCGGTGTTCGGCGAGCCGGCTTGCGGGCCGATGTTGTTGTTCGCACCGCCGAACGTCGTGAAAGACTCCAGACCGTTCAGGACCGCGCTGTCGGGCACTGCGTCCCCGACGCCGCCGTTCGGGCCGAAGACGGTCGTGAAAGACTGGGCATGAGCGGCGCCGCTCAAGGCGAGCGCAGCGATAGCAACAGCAGAATTCATCTTCATCACTCCAATTCTCGGTGGAACAACCGCGCATGCCGCCAACGGTGGCGTCTACGCAGCGGCTCGGTTCTCGAGAACAGAAGTCCGTCCGCCGGCCGTCTGTTGCACGCCAAACCGCGATGAGTACTCAGATTCCGATGTCACCGGAAACCCCCGGCCCGAATAGGTGCCGGGCGGACGGTCGACGGATTAACGCCGCCCGGTGCCGTGCCGCTCGACGTGCGCACCGGCGATCCGGACCAAATCGGCCCCACCGTCGATGCGGCCGAACTCGGTCACCAGGCGCTGGAGCCTCTCGACGCGTTCTTCGTCGGTGGCCTGCCCGGGTCGCCATTGGCCCGGGGCCGAGCCCCACTCGATCCGAGTGTTGTGCACCGTGACGAGTTCGAGCCGACCCTCGGCGTGGTCCTTCACGTCGATCGCCTCGACCTCGGTCACCAGACCACGTTCCGCGAGCAAACGCAACAGCGCGAGCCCGCCGGCAACGTCTTCCCCAGGCCAGGGCGAACGATACCGATCGACCGGATCGTCATAAGGGCCCGGCGCGAACGAGGCGTTGAGGATCTGACGCTGATTCGAGGTGCCGGGCCCGTACCGCCTGGGCATCGGCATCGCATCCCAGCTCACGAGGTGGTCCCAGCCGGCGTGCCGAACCACCGCGGCGGGCACGCGCCAGTTTCCGCTGACCACGATCGCGCCGTTCTCGCTCCGCCTCGCCGACGGAGCCCCGTTGAACCAACCGGTTTCTTCGAGGGCCTGCGTCACCTGGGCCAGAGGGCGCACCGAGAGCGGGTCCGGCTCGCGAACCGCGGCCCGCGCCACCCTCAAAATGTCGGCCTGCTCGACCTCGGGCAGCCACGTCTCGCCCTCGGCCCCGCCCGGAACGGAGGGCCAGAGAATGTCCAGGGGGAGTTCATCGGCGGCCCGTCCCGCGCCCAAGCCACTGGCGGCGCGAGAGTTGATCGCGTTCAAACCCGATGTCACCGCCAGGCCGGCGACCAAGATCGCCAACCCGATCGCAATGGGTTTCGCACGGCTCCGCACCGCATCCCAACGGATCGCGTCGAACGGACCGTCCGCTTTCTTCTTGCGCTTACTGGCTTTCGAGGCAGGCTTTCGGGGCATCGGGCATCTCTGCAGGCGGATTCGTCGACTCACGTCGCGCACGGGCGCACTCGTCGGGTATCGGTCGGTTGGACCTCCGGGGCGTAATGGTTCCCATCCCAGGCCAAACCATGGGGCGGTCCGCTACCGATCACCCCAGACCACAACCTCGCGTTCGAGGACCACCCCGAAGGCGTCCTCCACGCGGCGTTCGACCTCACCCATCAGCCCAATCACGTCGTCGGCTCGCCCCCCGGTCCGATCCAGCGTGATGAAGTTCGCGTGGATCGGCGACACCTCGGCCGTGCCGCGTCGGAGCGCCTTGCACCCCGCTCGATCGATCAGCATCCCGGCGCTCACGCGCGCGCCGGCGTCGCCGATGCCCTCAATCAGACGCTCTAACGTCGGGTTTTTGAAGCAACACCCCGCCGAGCGGTCGGCCAAAGGCTGCGATGCCTTCTTGGCCTGCATGATCGACTTCACCGACGCGGTGAGGTCGCCGGCATCACCCTCGGACAACCGAAACTCCGCGCCGATGACGACCAGGTGGTTTAAGCCCGATCGTCGATAGCCGAACGAGATGTCGCCGCGCCCAAACGTGACGACCTCACCGTTCCGGTCCATCGCCGTAACCGAGGCCACCGTGTCGGCGATCTGGCCGTGGGCCCCTCCGGCGTTCATCACGATCGCCCCACCGACCGACGCCGGCACCCCGGCAAGAGTGTGCATCCCCGCGAGCCCACGTTTCGACGTGCGCGTCACCAGCGAAGGTAACCTCGCCCCCGCTTGAGCACGCACCGAGGTGCCATCGATCGACGTTTCGCGGAGAGCCGAAAGATCGATTACCAATTGACCAACACCGCCATCGGCGACGATCAGGTTCGCTCCGTCTCCAAGGATGGACGCCTCGCGGTCGAGTTCCAGAGCCGCCCTCAGCTCGTCGACCGTCGACGGCCTGACAAGACGCGACGCACGACCACCAACCTTGAACCAGGTCGGAATCGGAACGTTGGTCTCGACGTCGAGTGCCAAAGCCGTCACGCCGTCGGCGCCGCGGCGAGGTAATCACGCGCCACCGTCCACACAGGCCCCGCACCCATCACGACCAGTGTGTCGCCCGGTCGGCACACGTCGTCGAGCGCCTCGACGATCGCGCCGAACGGATGCAGGTGCATCGCGCGAACCCCTCGTGACCGAAGCCGATCGACAAGATCCGCGGCGCTCACACGCTGCTTCTCCGCTTCCGAGTCGCGGACAAAGTAGATCTGCGGAACAATCACCACGTCGGCATGCTCGAAGCTCGTCGCGAACTCCTCAAGCAAGAACCGTGTCCGCGAATGCTGGTGAGGCTGAAAGACGACGATCAAGCGCGCGTTCCGCTCGTGAGGACGCTCGTGCGCACGCAACGCCCGGAGCGTTGCATCGATCTCGGTCGGGTGGTGCCCGTAGTCGTCGTACACCCGCACCGTCCCGCCGACTGGGTGAGGCTTCTCGCCGCGCAGATTCATGCGCCGATCGAGACCCGAGAACGCCGAGAGCGATCGTGAAACACGATCGGCGTCAGCGCCGACCATGAGCGAGAGCGTCGCGGCGACCGCCGCGTTCGTCGCGTTGTGCTGGCCGGGCATGTCCAGAATGAACGACACGCTCCGCCCCTCCGGGCCGCTCACCCCCACCCGGTGCGTCCCATCGTCATAGCTGATCCGCCAGTCGGCGGCGGGGTTGAACCCGATCGTCTCAACGCGGCACCCGAGCCCCGCCGTGATCTCGCGCCGGTGCGCCCCGTCGTGCCCGATGAGCAACCGCCCCCCCTCCGACTCGGAAGGCACAAGCCGGGCGAACCCGGCGAACGCTTCGACGACCGCGTCGAGCGATCCGTAGATATCGAGATGGTCAGCCTCGACGTTCGCGATCGAAGCGATCGTCGGCCTGTGGTGGTGGAACGAACGGTTGTACTCGCACGCCTCGGCCAGCAGGAACCCGGGCCTCTCCGCGAGCGGGCCCTCGGGCACCGTCCGAGCGCCGAGCCTCGAAGCCACCGGCGACGCGTCCGAATCGGCGAGCGCACCGTCAGCCAACTGCGCGCACGTCGCGCCGACGATCACCGAGGGATCGAGCCCGGCGTCGGTCAGCGCGACGCCCAGCATCGCCGTAGTCGTGCTCTTGCCGTGCGTCCCCGCCACGCTGACCCCGGTCCGACCCATCATGCAACGCCCGAGCGCCTCCGCGTAGGTCAGATGGGGCAACCCTCGACGGGCGGCCTCGAGCAACTGCGGATGGTCTGGCCGGATCGCGGCAGACGTGATCACCAGATCCGTCGACTCCGGGATCGCGCCCGGATCGGCGTCGGCGTGGACCGGGACCCCCGAAGCCTGAAGCTCGGCGGTTACTTCGGTCGAAGTCGAATCCGATCCGGTCACCTTGGCGTGGTCCGCGGCCAGCAGCTTCGCCAGCGCGGACATGCCGGCGCCGCCGACGCCGATAAGGAATGGAGTCTTCGTCTTCAGGGCCATCGGAACAGGGCCTGCCGTCACTTCAGCGGGAACCCCCGCGCGAATCGCATCCGTGCGCATAGGTGAGGGTATCGGCGGCGGCCCTGTCCGCCCGCCAGCCGCCCGGTGTACCCTTGGCCTGATGAGCGCCTCGCTGCCCTACAAGCTCGCCTGCCTCTGCGATCTCCGCGACGACGCGGGGCGTTTGCTGCTGCTCCGACGCAAGCGCAGCCCGAACAAAGGTCTTTGCAGCCCCATCGGTGGCAAGCTCGACATGCCCACCGGGGAGAGCCCGGCCCAGTGCGCGATCCGCGAGATTCAAGAAGAAGCGGGGATCGACGTCCCGATCGATCGGTTGCACCTCGGCGGGCTGATCGCTGAAACCGCGTTCGAGGGCGCCGGACACTGGTTGCTCTTCTATTACCGCGTGCTCGGCGCTGTGAGCGTGGAACCGGGCGAGATGGACGAGGGGATCCTCGAGTGGCACGAGCCCTCGGCCATCGAGGACCTGCCGCTTCCCGAGACCGACCGGAAGATCATTTGGCCCCTTATTCGAGACCACGAAGCCCCCGAGGGAGAGCGTCCCGGGTTCTTCAGCGTCCATATCGACTGCCGGGGCGAAGAGATTTCCTGGACCGTCGAGCAAAGCGAGCACTGAAGTCCAGGCCCGAGACCATCTTGCGCTTCGCACTAGAACGAAGCCCGTTCCCGCACAGACGACGAAACCGTCGGGCCCTTGTCACGAAAGAGTCCCCTAGAGTCGATAGTGAGCGGCGGTAGGGTCGCTGAGGTCGGGAGCCAGGCGCATGGGCCGAACGCGAAACGCGGTGCTTTCTCTTCTTGCTGTTGTCTTGGTGTGGGTGCTGCCCATCGCGGCTCAAGACGGCTCGTCGGGGGGCGCACCGACCGCGGTCCCCGCCAGCAGGCAGGCCGACAACGTCGCGATCATCACCATTAAGGGCCCGATCACGGCAATCACCGAGCTGAGCGTGAAGCGCCGGATCAAGAACGCTGAAGACTCCGGTGCCAACGCGATGGTCTTCGAGATCGACTCCCCGGGCGGCGCCGTCGGCGCCGTCCTCGCGATCTCCGGCGCGATCAAGGCCAGCTCGATCCAGAACACCGTCGCATGGATCAACCCACAGGCCTACTCCGGCGGCGCCATCATCGGCCTGGCGTGCCGTGAAATCGTGACGACCAACCCTGCGAGCTTTGGGGATGCGCTGCTCATCTTGCAAACCCCCTTCGGCATCGCGCCCCCCACCGCGACCGAGCGCACCAAGATGCTCCCGCCGCTGCTTTCCGACGCGGTCGACTCGGCCCGCCGCAACGGATTCGACGAGTACCTCGCTCAAGCGATCGGCACCGACGGCATCGAGCTCTGGGCGGTGCGCGACGCTCAAACGGGTGACTGGCTCTTCATCAACGAGATCGAGTACTCGATGCTCTTCGACGGCGAACCCCCCCGCTCGCGCCCGGTCCTCGCTGGCGTTCCCGAGGGCGCGACCAGGGAAGACTCGATCGCGCAGATGCGAGAGGAAGCCGAAGCAGAACAAGCGGGCCGCGACTCGGACGAAGACTCAGATGAACCAACGGGCGAGGACGACACCGGCTCAGACGACGCGGACCTCCCTCCGGCCAAGCCGATCGAACCGGTGGACCCAGCCCGAGCCTTCCGCCCGGCCACCCCGGAACTCGCCGATTTGTTCGCCGAGAGCGGCGAGGTCTCGCCCCTTGCCGCGACCACGCGACCGCAGCTTTCCGAGTCGGACCGAGGCCGGTACGTCGATCCGGTCTACGTCTGCGACGGCACGGCGGCGGTGGTGCTGAGCCACGCCGACTTCGTTCGTTTTGGTCTCTCGAGCGCCACGATCAACAACGACGCCGAGCTCCAAAGCTTTTTCGGCGCCAAGAACATGACCCGCACCAACCGGAGCTGGTCCGAGCACCTCGTCTCGTTCCTGACACTGACGCCGGTCCGGGGCATCTTGATCGTGGTCTTCCTGCTCGGGTTGTTCATCGAGATGACCAGCCCGGGGATGATGCTCCCGGGGGGCGTGGCCCTGGGCGCCCTGGTCGCGCTGCTCGCCCCGCCGGCACTCATAGGGATGGCCGGGTGGTGGGAAATCGCGGCCATCGGCATCGGCATCTGCCTTATCTTGATCGAGCTCCTCGTGCTCCCAGGGTTCGGGGTGTTCGGGATCCTTGGGCTGGTCGCCTTGTTCGGCGGGCTCGTCGGCACGTTCATCCCCGATGGCTCGGGCGGGCTGTTCCCGGATACCCGCGATGCACAAACCGACGCGTTGTTCGGCGTCACGACCGTCGTTCTCGCGGTAGCGGCATCCGGGGTCGGGGTGTATTTCATCGCCAAGCACTTCGGGACGATCCCGTTCGTCGGCAAGCTCGTGCTTTCCGAAGCGGGCGTTGTCCCGACGGACGAAGAGCGGGTCGATCCGGAACTCGCCGCGGCGGCACCGCCGGTCACGACCGGGCCCCGGGTCGGCGCGATCGGCGAAGCGACCACACCGCTCCGTCCATCGGGAAGCGTCGAGATCGACGGGGATGTCGTCGACGCGGTCGCAGACGGCGCGTTCATCGAAGCCGGCGTCCGAGTGATACTGCTCGAACGCAGGGGGTTTAGCTGGGTGGTCGAGCCGACGGGCGGACAAACCGACAGCGAATCGATCGATTCTTCTGGGGAGGCCGAAGCGTGAGCGGAGATGCGATGCTCTACTGGGGGCTCGCGCTTATCGCGGCCGCCGTCCTCCTGCTGATCGTCGAGGCCTTTGTTCCGTCGGGGGGACTGATCGCTGCGGTTGCCGCGGTCGGCGCCGTTGCCGGCGTGGTGTTTCTCTTCAGGGTGAGCGTGTCGTGGGGCGTCATCGGGCTCTTGCTCGTGATGGTGCTCGGCCCGACGAGTTTCTTCTTCGCGCTCAACATGCTCCCACAAACGCCGATGGGGCGAGCTCTGCTCGGAGCCCCGAGCGAGGAAGAGGAGATGGCTCGCGAACTCGCGGAGTCGAAGGAAGAGGCTGACCGGGCGGCCCTCGTCGGCCAAGAGGCGATCACCCTCACCGACCTTCGCCCGGTGGGCGAAATCAGGATCGACGGTCAGCGGTACGAGGCAACCGCGATCTCGGGCCTCGTCGACGCCGGCTCCCGTGTGCGGGTGGTGAAGGTCGACTCGTCGCACATCCGTGTCAAACCGATCGCCTGAGCCGTCTGGCACACTCTCACCAGGGTCTGAGGGCGGGGTGATCACGTGCCGCCTCTGGCTGAATTTGCTTCTGTGCGGTGTCCCGATCAGCTTTGAGGGCCTCGTCGGGACGTCGTTTCGCAGAGTGTGAGCCCGGGGTCCATGGTCGACAACCAGATCAGGGCGAGCAAAGCCAATCACGCGGCCGAACCCACCTTCCGCGGCCTCCGCGAGCTCATCGCTCAAGCCGGGAACTGCCCCATCTATCACAAGGTCATCGCCTGAATTGGCCCGAACAGAAAGCCCTCTATACTCCCCGGGCGTCGGGCACACCGGCGCGGTAGTCCTTTCAGTGGAGCTCAACCTTGCAGGCCATCATCATCATCGCCGCCATCCTCGGGGCACTGATCCTCATCGTCGCCATCGCCGTGGTCGGCAACTTCTTCAGCCTCTGGTTCCAGGCCTTGCTCTCGAGCGCCCGTGTCAGCCTCGCGGACATCATCGGGATGCGGTTCAGAAAGGTCGACGCCCGCACGATCGTGCTGAGCCGAATCAGGGCGGTGAAGGCCGGGCTCACGATCTCCACGGCTCAACTCGAAACCCACTACCTCGCCGGTGGCCGCGTGCCCAATGTCGTGAGCGCCCTCATCGCGTCCAAGCGAGCCAAGATCGAGTTGGATTGGGAAACCGCCGCGGCGATCGACCTCGCAGGTCGCGACATTCTTGACGCGGTGAACACGTCGGTGAACCCGAAGGTCATCGACTGCCCCAACCCCAACCTCGGCCGCCCCACGATCGACGCGGTCGCTAAGGACGGGATCCAGCTCAAGGCCCGCGCCCGCGTGACCGTGCGCACGAACCTGGCCCGCCTCGTCGGTGGTGCGACCGAAGAAACGATCGTGGCCCGCGTCGGCGAGGGCATCGTGTCGACGATCGGTTCGGCCGACACGCACAAGGTCGTGCTCGAGAACCCCGACAACATCTCGCGAACGGTGATGGCCCGCGGCCTCGACGCCGGCACGGCCTTCGAGATCCTCTCCATCGACATCGCCGACGTCGACGTCGGCAGCAACATCGGCGCGAGTCTGCAGGCCGACCAGGCCGAAGCCGACAAGAAGAGGTTCCAGGCCGAGGCCGAGAAGCGGCGCGCTCTCGCGTTTGCTCAGGAACAAGAGTTCAAAGCTGAAGAACAGAAGAACAAGGCGCTGGTCGTGCTGGCCGAGGCCGAGGTGCCCAAGGCGATGTCCGAAGCCTTCCGATCGGGCAACATGGGCATCATGGACTACTACCGCATGAAGAACGTCATCGCCGACACCGAGATGCGTTCTTCGATCGCCGACCCCGACGCCGACAACGGTCAGTCGTCGAGTTGACCGGCGTGGATCACCGGCGCGACGTGCTGGTCGCGTCGCTCGGAAGCCAGAGCCTTCAACAAGAGCGTGCGCACCGACACGCCGCTCGCGGTTGCGAACGCGGTGCGGCGTTCCGCCTTTGCCTCGGTCGACCACACGACGGGTTCAATTCGGCGGACCGTGGCAATGGCGGTCACGAGGCGACGGTCGAGTTCGTCGAGCCCAAGCGCCCGGTCGAGCAGCGTCGGGGGCGGCGGCCCGAGCGGCTCGTCAGTCGGGAGGAGCCCATGCTGAGCCGCGAGCCACTCGGGGATCGCCCCGATGACGTACTGCGTCCCGGGCATCGCCTCGCCAAACGCGGCGTTGAGTCCCGACCGAGGGAAGAGGGCCTGGAGCCCGGTGCCCGAAACGGCGACGAGCGTCTCGGCGATCGGCTCGGTACCGCCGGTCGCGAGCAGGTCTTGCCGGAGGTCGATCCGCCGGAACCCGTTGGTGTCGTGTTCCGGGCCGCAGCAGCCCAGCGTCTGTGCAGATGCCGCCGAAACGGCCGTGACGACCGAGAGGGCGGCGATCTGGGCGATCTTGGGGCTCATCTGAGGCTTCATCGGCGAAGAACGATACGAACTGTGACCGACTCGGTGTTCGCAGACCCGTCGGCTTTCCGGGGCCGCTCCTTGAGGGCCTCGATCCGGGGCCCAGACGCCCGCCAGCGGTAGAGAGCATTGACCACCGGCTCGTTGACCCTGGGTGACCCGGTATCCAGCGGTTTCTTGGTCTTCGGGTCCCGCTCGAACCGCACGTCGCGAACGCGCCCGTCGGCACCGAAATCGACGGTGACCAGGGGGTTTCGGGGCGCGGCTGTGAGCCGGGTCGCGATAGAAAATTCCGGCTTGACCGTCTGGATCCGAAGACCCTCGCGGGCCACCGGCTTGCCGTTAAGGGCCACCTCGAGCGGTTCGGTCGACGTCGCCTCCGACTGACGGTCGTCTTTGATCGCCGGTATCCCGCTCTGGGTCGTCTGCGGAGCCGAACCCTCCGCCGGTGGGGTTTCGGGACGAACCTCAGATGGCGAGGACGAGGGCGGCGTTTGCGGCGTTGTCGTCTCGGGTGGCGTCGGCGTCGCGTCGGTCGGCACAACCGCTTCATCGCCAGGCTTGGCGGGGTTCACGGTCAGTTCCGCCGCCTGAGACTCGGCCGGCTCGGTCTCGCTGGGGGTTTCGGTTGAGGGCTCCTGCGCTGGGTCAGGGGTTGGGTCGGGCTGTTGCTCGGTCGGCGATTCCGATGGTTCCGTCGGAGTCTGCGGGTCTTGCGGCTGGGGCGTCGGTGCGGGCGCCGCTTCGGCGGGGTCCGGAGCGTCGGCGTCGGACGGATCGGGGGCGAGCGCAGCCTGATTCGACTCGGCCTTCTCAGCAGACTGCGGGGTGGGGTCGGCGAACCCGAGCCAATCCAGCGTCATCGCGGACGACTCGGCGATCCCCACGGGTGTGGCCTCGGGCGGCGAGTCAAACTCCTCAAACTCGGCCGTCGCGGACGCCGACGCGCCGCCGTCCCGCGTGACCAACGCCAGCCCGCCGATCGCGTGGACAACCAAACTCAGCACCAGGGCGACGCCTGGGCCAGATCGTGATGGGGTGTCCCGCTGGTCGGTCACGGTCCTGGATTGTTGGGCACGTTGCCCCTCGGCGTCGGCGAACCGCCGGCGCCGGCTCCCGCGGGTGTGCCGACCAGGCTGAACCCGCCCAGCCCGTTCCGCGCCAGTTCACCGCCAACGGCGATCAACACGCCGGCCGGAGCATCGGTGTCGATCGCGAGCACCAGCCGGGGAGCGTTCCCCGATGACGTCCCAGAGGCGCCGGCAGCAGGGCCTGTGGTCGCGGCGTCGATGGCCGCCTGCGTATCCGCGGCCAGCGTCTCGAGCGTGGTTGGCTCCCCGTCAACGCGGATGTCGCCCTCAGATGTCACCGCGACGGTCACAAGGCGGCCCCGCGGCGCATCGGCAGCGCCGGTGAGTTCGGGCAGCGTCACGTCAAGGGCATCGACTCGCACCATGAGCACGATTGAGAACACAAAGAACGTGAGCAGAAGAAAGACCACGTCGATGAGCGGCGTCAGTTCGACGCGCACGTCGGGCGAGCGGCGGGCAAGGCGGACCGATCCGGGCTTCACGCTCATGCGGGCGTCTCCGCCGGCCGCGCCTGCTTCGGATCGGCCTCGTCCTGATTGGTCCCGTCCTGATTGACCTCGTCCGTGCGATCCGGGCGGTCGTAGATGCGCCCGCCCCACTCGGTCGGTGTCCCGGCTTCCAAGTCGGCCGCGGCTTCGACAAGGATGCCCCCGACAAGCCACGCGCCGAAAGGCCAGCTCATGAGTCCCGAGATCGGGATGCGGCCTGCCCTTGCGAACGCAACCGACGCCGTGGCCCACAGACCGATCGCGATCACGTGGACCGCGAGCGACGCGACCTGCATCCACGTCTCCGCGTGATTCCAGAGCGGCCACCAGCTCAATCCCCCGACGATAGCCAATGCAGGCACGAGGCCGACCGCGAGCCGCAGGCGCATCGCGGCGGTGCGGAGGCGCTTTGATTTGCGGTTGGCAGCTTCGGTGTAAATCCGCTTCCAGCCCCGGCGGAACGCGCTCCACGTGTCGTACATGCGGCACGAGAGCATGCCGCCAGAAGCGAGCAAGCCGCCCTTGAACCCGGCCCTGCGCACGTGCCTGGCGAAGTGGATGTCCTCAAGGAGTTGGGCGGGCCGGGCGCTGTGACCGCCGATCGCGTCGTACGCGCTTCGCCGGAAGAGCATGAACTGACCGTTGGCGAAGGGCCTGGCGTTCTCGTCGTGCCGGTTGGCCTTTGAAAGCGGATACTGACGGAGCAGTTCCATGCACGCGACGGGTTGGGCGCATCGCTCGAACCAGGTCACGCTCGATTGATCGGAATGGAGGCTCAGGAAATCGAGCCCCCGCCTGTCAAGCAGCGCGAGCGTCGCCTCCAAACAGCGCGGGTCGAACCGGCAGTCTGCATCGGTAAAGACGAGAAACTCTGAACTTTGTGCCGTCTTCGACTCGGAGAACCCCGTCCACGCGGCGTGCACCTTGCCAGCCCAGCCGTCGGGGCATTCGTTGATCTCGACGATCTCGAACCGGTCATCGCCGCCGATCGCGTCTTCGGCGATCGCGCGGGTTCGGTCGGTGCATCGGTCGAGCGCGAAGACAAAGCTGGCGTCGGGGTGCTCTTGCCCCTTCAACGACGAGACGAGCGCCGCGATCTCACCCTCCTCGTTGTGCGCCGGGATGACGACGCAGACACCGCCCTCCGGTGTCTGACCCGCGTCGGCAAGCTCAACCCCGTCGCCGGCGTTGGGGAGCGAGCGGGTGGTTTCGGTGATCTTCCAGAGCGCAATCCCCCACAAGACCGAACACCCCACGCTTGTGGCAACGAGCCCCAAGCCGGCAATGGAGACAAGAAGGTCGATGGGAGAATCCCTGTTCGATGGCGAGTGCGAGGGCGGTGCGAGGGCCCGACGCGGTTTCGTCTTGCGGGCCGCCGCCCAATACAGCGTAGACTCTTCCGATGGAACCAAGCGGGCCCCGAGACGACCAGAGCGATTCGAGACGTGTTCGCCCCCAGGCGGACCTTACCGACGCCCAGGACGAGAACGCGTTCGATGGCGGGTTCGGCGTGACCGCCGGTGTCCGCGTCTACTCAACCGACGAACTTCGTGACATCGACCGGCTGTGCGCCGAGGTGTTCGGGTTGCCCACGCTGGTGCTCATGGAGCATGCGTCGTCGCAGCTCAGCGAGGCCGGGATGAGGCTGCTCAGCATCTTCAACGGGTCGTCGACCCTGATCGTGTGCGGGCCGGGCAACAACGGTGGCGACGGACTGGCCAGCGCGAGGCACCTCGACGCGATGGGCGTCGACGTGGGCGTCGTGCTCTCGGCTCCGGGCGAGGCGTTCACCGGCGACGCGGCCATCCAACTCGAGGCGTGCCGTAAGGCGGAACTCCGGATCGTCGAACTCGCGGCCGATGACGGTGCGGAGCAGGTCGATTCGGCGATTCGAGCGCTGTTTAGCGAGGCGAGGCCAGCGGTCGTGATCGATGCCCTCTTCGGTACAGGGCTCGGCCGGGCCCCTGAGGGCGCCGCGGCGGCGCTGATCGGCGCGCTCAATGCGTTGTCGGGCTCGGGCGCGACGGTGGTGTCGGCGGACGTCCCGAGCGGGCTGATCGCGGACACCGGCGAGACTCCGGGCGTGTGCGTCAACGCGGACCTCACGGTGACCTTCGCCGGTCTAAAGCGGGGCTTCCTGGCCCTCGCGGCGCAGCCGTATCTGGGGGAGGTCGTCGTCGCCCCGATCGGGGCGCCGGGCGTGCTGCTCGAGCGCTTCGGCGAGGCGGTCGAACCGGACTGGGCGGACCGGTTTGCCCGCGACATCGAATCGGACGAACCCTCGCCGGCGACAGCGCCGGCGCACGGGTCCAGGGGAGCGTCGGGTCCGTACATGGACGGCCACGACGAGGGGTGAGGCGTTGACGCCGACAGGGACGGCGGAGAGGATGACGGGATGAACGTTCGGATGGAGCTGAGCCGCATCCTGATCCGCGAACTGGTGGACCACCAGATTATCGAGTTGCGCGAAGTCGTCGAGGGCGAGACCGACAGCAACGACGCGCCGCCTTTCGAGGACAGCGCGAGACGGTTCCCCATCGTGATCGGCCTTCCCGAGGCGCAGGCAATCGAACGCCGACTCAACGGCATCACGATCAAGCGTCCTCAGACGCATGACCTTCTCGCGAGCGTGATCGATCGTCTGGGCGGCGAACTCGAGAGCATCTGCATCAACGATCTGAGCGAGCACACGTTCTTCGCGATCCTCCGGGTGCGCGACGGGGCGGGTGAGCTGGTGGAAATCGACAGCCGGCCCAGCGACGCGATCGCCCTTGGCATCGCGAGCGGTGTGCCGATCTTTGTCGAAGAACGCGTTCTCGACGCGGCGATGGAAGACGAATCGTGACCCCGGGCCCGGGCCCGAATGACATCGAACGCGTCCGCACGGTGCCGATCCGGTACCTGACCGATGACATCCCAGGGATCGGCGGGCGGCTCAAGGAGCGCGCTGGGGACTTCTTTGTTGAAGAGCTGCCCCTCTACCAACCGAGCGGTACAGGCGAACACGTCTACCTGATGGTCGAGAAACGAGAGCTGACGGCGATGGAGATGCTCCGCATCGTCGCCAAACACTTCGGTGTCCGGCTCGGGGCGCTCGGGTACGCCGGCCTCAAGGACCGGATGGCGGTCACGCGGCAAGTCGTGTCGGTGCACGTCCCTGGTAAGAAGATCGAGGACTTCCCTCAGCTTCAACACCCTCGGGTTTCGATTCTCTGGGCCGACTACCACGACAACAAGCTGAGGCGGGGCCACTTGGTCGGCAACCGGTTCAGCATCCGCGTGCGGGGTGTGGAAGCGACCGCCGCGTTGCCCGCCCAGCGCGGGATCCGGATCTTGGAACGAACCGGCGTGCCCGATCGATTCGGCGAGCAACGGTTCGGGTACCTCCTCAATAACCACGTCGTCGGACGGGCGCTCTTTCTCGAAGACTATGAGGGCGCGTGCCGTGCCTTGCTCGGGCCGAGCCCGACGGCGCCGGGAAGCCACGCGGAAGCACGAGAGGCGTTCTTGAAAGGGGACTACGCGGAAGCACGGCGCGCGTTCCCCCGACGCTTCCGGACCGAACGGGGCGTGCTCGCTTCTCTCGCCAATGGAGAAAGCCCGGAGCAGGCGATCATGTCGATCGAGCGCGACGTGCGGAACTATCTGCATTCTGCGTTCCAGTCGGCGGTGTTCAACGCTGTTCTCGACGAGCGTGTCGAACAAGGAGTGTTGGGTGAGCTGCGCCTGGGCGACGTGATCGTGAGCGAACGCGGACGGGGAGGCCGCGAGGTTGACGAGAGCGCCTTGCTGGACGAATCGACCAAGACCGACCTTGAGCAACTCGAGATCTCCGCCTCCGGCCCGATGTGGGGCCCACGGATGAAACGAGCCAAGGGCGAGACCGATGAAGCGGAGGTTCGGGCGTTGCGTTCGTTCGGAGTAAGACCCGAAGATCTGGAACGCTGGCGCGACGACCCCGACGCGATGCACGGCGGGACGCGCCGGCCTCTGCGTGTGGCGATGCGGAACGTCGAGGTTGAAGGCGGCGTCGACGAGCACGGCGGCTACGTCCGCTGCGCTTTCGACCTGCCTCGCGGCGCGTTCGCGACAACGGTGATGGCCGAGATCATGAAGCCGACGGCGGAACAGATCGAGGCCGCGATGGCCAAGGACGCCAGCGACGGCGACAACGAAGAGCACTGACGCCCGGTGATGAGGAACGCGAGATGGGTGAGAGCAAGATCGGCCTGGTGGTGTTCGACTGGGGCGGTGTGCTCATCAAGATCTGCCGCTCGCTGCAGGAAGCGTGCGCACGAACTGGCATTGAGTACCGCGACGTCGCGGCCCACCCTGAGCTGCGCGTCTCGCGCCAGGAACTCAGCGGGCAATACCAACTGGGGCTGATGACCTGCGACGAGTACTTCGCGAAGGCGGCGGAGCGGACGGGCGGGGCGTACAGCGAAGCGGAGATCCGGACGCTGCACGATGCATGGCTCATCGGCGAGTACGAAGGCGTCAGTGACTTGATCGACGAGATTCACGCGGCAGGGCTGCAGACAGCGCTGCTGAGCAACACAAACGCGAGCCACGCGATGCGCCAATCATCGAGGAACGCGGACGGGTCGCTCGAGTTCCCGGCGCCATCGAAGCTTGGGTACCGAGCGATGAGCCATGAGCTGGGGGTGGCGAAGCCGGAGCGGTCGATCTACGACCGCACACTCGCAACGTGCGGGTTTGAGGGTCGCGCAGCGGAGGCGATCTTCTTTGACGACTTGCAAGAGAACATCGATGCGGCGTTGGGGCTCGGGTGGAAATCGGCGTTGATCAACCATGAGGGGGATACGGCGGGGCAGATGCTGAGGATGCTTCGCGAGCATGGGCTCTTCGCGTAGAAAACTCTGGCCACCCCGGGATGTCGTGCTGGCGACGACCTAAGTCTCGCCTCAGACGGCTAGGCGCGGATTTGATAGCGCCGTAACGGCCTCCGTCTGCATAGTCGCTTGCGGAACTAGCGCCGGAGTCAATCCGGCGGGATTCCGGTCGAGAAATTTGAGCTCGTGGCGCCACACGTTCAGTGAAAACGCCCTAGGCGATGTCCACCGCCACGTCCAACTCAAACGTCGTCGGCTCCAAGCATTCCGTATCCGTGCACACCTGGAACGTCACGCCCAGGATCGGTGTCCCGGGTGTCGGGCCGATGCCGTCGGCCTTCTCGACGGCGACGCGCAGCTCCAGGTCGCCCTGGTACACACGCAGGTCATTTGAGCCGGTCATCTCGGCGCCGTAGGGCTGGCCCTCGGGATAGTCGGCGTACACCGCGATCCCCTGGCCCGAAACCAGGCCCACTCGGAGCGGGATCAGGCTCCGGACAACGCTCGGGTCGGCGTCGGGCGAAGCCGGCTCGGCCGCGAGCACGTGATACCCCGGGGCGATGCGGAGAACGAGGTTGAGTTCGGCTGGGGTGTCATCGGTGACGGTCAGGCGTTCGGAATCGGCGTAGATCTCGACCGGGGGCGGGGCGGCGCTGTCGTCGGTGGAATCGGGCAGCTGTTCACCCTGGGCGAGTTGCCCGGCGGCTTCGGTGCCGGTTTGCAAAAGGCGGAAGAGGCCCCGGGTCGCGTTGATCGTCGCGACCGGTTGCTCTGCGATGCGTCCCGAGAGCGAACGACAAAGACCCACGGCACGCCCGAGCCAAGGGCCTCCGGTGTCGAGCCTGGCGAAGGTCACCAGCGCATTGAGTAGCGTGCTGGCTCCGGACGGTGAGGCCCCGTCATAGAACGTCCGAGGACGCACGAACAGGTCTTGGCCACCTTCAACCGTGTCGAAGTACCCGCCTGAACCATCGGCAAACCGCGACTCGATGACGTCGGCCAGAGCTTTGGCTTCGTCGAAGTACTTGCCCTCGCCGATACCCGCCGCGTGCAACGCGAGCAGTGCCCGGAGCATGCACGCGTGGTCTTCGAGCACGCCCTCGCCCGAGGTCTTGCCCTCGCGATAGTCGCGAACGAGCGAGCCGTCGGCGTGGCGCATTTTGGTGAGCACGAAATCCGCGGCCTGCTGGGCCGCGTCGGCGTACGCCTGTTCACCCACGAGCGCGTGCCCGTCGAGCATGCCCGAGATCATCATCCCGTTCCACGCGGCGAGGGCCTTGTCGTCGGTCGCCGCCGGTGTGCGCTGGTCACGGGCCTTAAGAAGTTCATCGTTGATCGAGCCGAGTTGTGTGACCAGTTCGAGTTCGGAGACGCCGTGCTGCTTGGCGAGGCGGTCGGGGCGGTCTTCGAGTCTCAGCACGTTCTTGGGGCCGTCCTCGGGGTGGTGCGGGTCTTGGAAGTTGGTTTCTTCGAGCCCGTAGAGCTCGACGCCGACCGCGGGGAGGTCATCGGCCAGCACTTGCTCGACCTCCTCTCGCGTCCAGAGGTAGTTGAGCCCCTCGCGTCCGTCGACCTCGGCGTCCTGGGCGGAGAAGAACTGCCCCTCGGGTCCGACCATCTCGCGGAGCACGTAGTCGAGGGTCCGGCGCACGATTTTGGCGTAGTAGCCGTCGGAGTAGTCGTCGGCGGCGCGGGCGTAGACGCTCACGAGTTGGGCGTTGTCGTAGAGCATTTTCTCGAAGTGCGGGACCGTCCAGGTCTTGTCGACGCAGTACCGGTGGAACCCGCCACCGACCTGATCGAACAGCCCCCCCACCGCCATGCGGTCGAGGGTGTGGGTGATCACCTGGTCGATCGCGTCGCGGGTTTTCTCATCCGCCGACGAAGCAACATCGAGCAGAAACTCGATGTACGCCGGCTGGGGGAACTTGGGGGCGCCGCCGAAACCGCCATCGGTGGTGTCGTGGGTCTGGATGAGCGCGCCGGCCGCGGCTTCGACTTCCTTCGCCCCGAGCGCGACGGGGGCTTGCTGGGCCCCGAGGTATTCGACCACACCCTCGGCGAGCTTGTCGGCCTGAGCGACAACCTCTTCCGTGCGACTCTTGTACGCATCGGAGAGGCCTCGGAGGACCTGAATGAACCCTGGCATGCCCTGCCTGGGCTGGGCGGGGAAGTAGGTCCCGCAATAGAAGGGCTTGAGCGTGTCGGGCGTCAGGAACACGCTCATGGGCCAGCCGCCTCGGCCGGTCATGAGCTGGGTGGCGGCCATGTACACGTCGTCGAGGGCCGGGAGTTGCTCGCGGTCGGCCTTGATGCAAACGAACAACTCGTTCATCACGCTGGCGACGTCGTCCGACTCGAACGACTCGCGCTCCATCACGTGGCACCAGTAGCACGTGGAGTAGCCGATGCTCAAGAAGATCGGCACGCCTCGTTCGCGAGCTTCCTCGAACGCGGCCGGCCCCCACTCGTGCCAGTGCACCGGGTTCGAGGCGTGCTGGAGCAGGTAGGGGCTCGTGGAGGTCCCGAGACGGTTGGTGGGTTCGCTTGCCATCGGCGGAGTGTTGGCCCGCCCCCACCGCCTGTCAGCGGCGCCCGATGACTTTCACGACCAATGACGTCAGGACGTCGGGACACGCGACCCGGTCTTGAGGCGCCGAACGCACGCCCTCGAGCACCGCGGCGGCCTCGACGCTCGCCTCGAAGACAACGTCGCGGGGCAGTTCGACGAGTTGCATCGCGAGCGTGCCCTCGACGGGGCGGACCTCGTCGTCGTCGTCGTTGGGCCCTGGCGGGGCGAGAAGGTGCTCACGCTCGATCGCAAACGCCTCGGTGTACGCCCGTGCGGGGCCTTCCACGTCGGCGGCTTCGCCCGCCGCGAGGGCCGCGAGGGCGGCGCGAAGGTCGGCCAGGGGTTCGTCGAACAACGCTCGTGCGAGCAGGAGCCGGTCGGCGGAGCCTTGAACAAGGGCGGGGACGGCGAACTGAGCTCGTCGTGTCGCGTGCTTGGCCTCGGCCTTCTGCGCGATCGACGTCGCGGCGGCTCTCGCGACCACCAGGCCGTGTCGGGCCGCGAACGCGTCGAGCCCGGCGGCGAGCGGGATAGACAACGCCGGATCGGGCCCGCCCCGAAGCACGTCGGTGGCGACGGCTCCGAGGTACGTCCGGTCGTCGTCGAACAGCTCGGGTCTCACCAGCGGGCGGAGCGACCCGAGCCACTCTTCGATGCCGATCCGGTCGCACGCGGCCCGCGCGTCGTCGGCCGCGTCGTCGCCACCGAAGACCGAGCCGATGATGCCTTCGCGAAACAGCTCGGCGCACCAAGACCAGGAGTCCATCATCTCTGCGTAGACCGGGGCGGAGCGGGCGAGGGCTGTTGCGCGACCGGCGTCGGGCCTGACACCATCCCGACCGGTCATCGGCGCCGGCACCAGCGTCACGATCTCGTCTGCGATCTGGGCCGCGGCGATGGCGGGCGCTTCTCGCGTCGTGAGGTGATAGGGGCTCACGACGATCGTGAACCGGTCGCGGTCGTCGTTCAAGGTGAAGCCTCTTCCACCGGTTGCATCGCCTCGGTCAGACGCTTCTCTTCGGACTCAAGCCAGGTGAGCATCCGGGGCGTCCAGAGGAAAAGACCAACGAAGAGGGGGCCATGGTCGAGGGGCGTGAGCCAACGCTCGGGGGCGCCGAGCGCTTCCCAGAGTTGGTCGCCGTGCTCCGATGGCACCGCCTTGTCCTGCGAGCCCTGCAGCATGACGATCGGGCGGTCCTTGAGCCCCGCCGCGAGGTTGATCGGATCGAGCGGGGCGTGCTCAAGGTAGCGGGGCGCGATCTCGTCGACGATGGTCGGGACCGCGTCGTTCGAGAGCGACCCGGTGTCTGCGCCATCGGGCAGCGTGATCGACCAATCGAGGCGGATCGCATCGACGAGGTCGGTGTAGTTGCTCTTTGCGGTTACCGAGAGCAAGTCGCCACCGCCCGCGATCATAAGCGTGCCTGTGTACAGATCCGGCGCTCGCGTGAGGATCGCCGGCGTCGAGATTGCACCGGCGCTCATCGAGATGAGCGGACCCGGACCGGGCGCGAGATCGGGCCGGTTGTCTCGGACCCATGACGTGAGCGCTTCGCACGCGTAGGCGTACTCCGCGACGCGGTCGCCCGACATCTCTGCAAACCGCTCGTAGTTGTACTCGAGTTGGAACGACATTTCTTGGTCGATCGGTGTGTCATCCTCGTCGGAGGACTCAGGTGTTGTGACACTGACCGAGATCATCTCGATCTCGGCTCGCTCGGTGAACCTCGAGGGGGGCGCGAGGACGCGGAGGACGTTCCACCCGTCGTTCCGGATGGCTTGAACGATCGACCCGATGACCGGCTCGGGCACGCCGAACAACCCTGGCGCGACGACGACGAGCCCATGTCCGTTTTCATCGGACTTTGATGCGTGCTCGTAGAGCGCCGCCCACGTCCTTTGGATCACGACACGTTCTTCGGGCTCTCCGGCGACCGTCTCGTTGGACTCGGTGACCTTGCCCGAAACGAACACCAGCATCTCCGCCGGCGTCTTGCCCCTTGAGAGGCGTTTGGGCCCGTTCGAGTCTTCCTCGGGAACGAAGATGAAGCCCCCGGGGCCCTCCATTCGGTATCGGTAGCCCCCGACATCGGCACTCCCCTTCGCGAGGCGTTCGACGAGCTTCACGTCGGAGGCCGAGGGACGCTGGTCGTGGAACCGGCCGATCCGCCGTCCGGTGCGTTGGACCTCAGGGTCGGGCAACGCGACGACCACGCCCTTGGCACCGGACGCATCGCCCCACCTCGAGGGCCAGCGCGACTCGGACGGCGACGCCGCTTCGGCGGAAGCAACGTGGGCATCCGACGACGATCGGTCGTACGCCGCCGGTTGGATCGTGACGCAGCCAGCGGCCGTGATGCCCAGGGCGAGAGCGACCACCCGGGCCGTGCCGCGGCTCAGTCGTCGTAGCCGTTGGGGTTCGCGTCGTACCAGCGCCACGCGGATCCGATGATCTCTCTGAGGTCGGTGATCTGGGCGGACCAACCGAGCTCGGTCTGAATGCGGGTCGGGTCGGCGAAGAGCATCGGGGGATCCCCCGCTCTTCGATCTCCCTCAACGACTCTGATATCCCGCCCGGTGACATCCCGGGCAGAGTCGATGACCTCTCGAACAGAGTAGCCCTTGCCGATGCCGACGTTGTAGTAGCGTTCGTCGTGCGCCCCGGGCTCGAGTTTTTCGAGCACGAGCGCGTGGGCCGCGACGAGGTCCTCGACGTGGACGTAGTCACGGATGCAGGTGCCGTCGGGGGTGTCGTAGTCGGTTCCGAAAACCGTGATCTCGTCGCGCTTGCCCATCGCGGCGAAGATGACGAGTGGGATGAGATGCGACTCGGGCTTGTGCCACTCACCCAGGACGCCGGTGCGGTCGGCGCCGGCGACGTTGAAGTAGCGCAGGGCCGCGTAGGCGAAGGGCTTTCCGGCCAGCCGGCGGCCCTCTGCATAGTCCTTGAGGACGCGCTCGACGTGGAGCTTCGACCAGCCGTAGGGGTTGATCGGCGATTGTTTCTCCGTCTCGACGATCGGAACCGCTTCGGGCTCTCCGTAGGTCGCGCACGTCGAGCTGAAGACGAAGCGCTGGACCCCGACATCGTCGCACGCCTGGAGCAGACTGATGGCGGCCGACGTGTTGTTCTGGTGGTAGCGGAGCGGGTCGGTCACGCTCTCGCCGACATACGCGAGCGCCGCGAAGTGCATCACCGCCTCGATGCCGTGGCCGGCGATGATCGAGGTCATCTGGTGCCGATCGGCGGTATCGCCCTCGACAAAGACGAGGCGCTTGGCCTCGTCTCCGAGGCTTGCCTGGAGCCGCTCGATCGCGGCCGCGTGCCCGCGGCCCAAATTGTCGACCACGACAACCTTGTGCCCCGCGTTGACGAGGTGCTGTGCCGCGTGGGACCCGATGTACCCGGCGCCTCCGGTGACCAGAATGTTCAAGGGGGCTCCTTTCTCGATACCGCTATCCTCGCCGCGTACGCCGCCGACGCGCGCCGTGTTGAGCGGAGCATATCGGCTAGACCAGGACCCACCCGATGCCCGACGACGCCACCGAGACCCCGAACGCGACGCCCCAGAACGAACAACCGGACGCGTCGGTCGTTGGATCCGCAGACGGATCAGCCGGAGGGTCGACCGGCGCAGACGCGAAGCTGTCTCCGGGGCTGCTCGCCCGGTGCGGCGTCGGCGGGGCTCTGATGGGCCTTGCGAACCTTGTGCCCGGGATCTCGGGCGGGACGATGCTCGTCGCGGCCGGGGTGTACGAGCGGTTTATCGACGCGATCGGTGACGTCACGAGGCTCAAGCTGAAACCGGCTCCGATCGCGGTTCTCGGCGTCGTCGTCCTCGCGGCGGTCGTCGCGATTGGCGGGCTCGCGGGCGTGGTCTCGCTGGGTTTGGCCGAGTTCCGCTGGGGGATGTACAGCCTGTTCATCGGGCTGACGCTCGGGGGCGTGCCGATCATGCTCCGGCTCGCCCGCCCTATGACACCGGGGGCGTGGGGCGGCCTCGTCGGGGGCGTCGTGTGCATGCTTGCGCTTGTCGTGCTGCAATCGCTCGATGTCGGCGGCGGATCGGGCTCGAGCAACGCGGTGATGCTCTTCATCGGGGGGGTCGCAGGGGCGAGCGCGATGATCTTGCCGGGCGTGAGCGGGGCGTACCTCCTGCTGCTGCTCGGTCAGTACGAGCCGATCATCGCGGCGATCAAGGACACCGTTTCTGCACTCAAAGACGCCGACGTGGGCGCGGTCATGGCTCAGCTCGGCGTGATCGTGCCTGTGGGTCTCGGGGTGGTCGCCGGCGTTGTCGTGGTGTCAAACATTCTCAAGTTCGTGCTCCACCGTTACGAGAAAGCAACGCTGGGCGTCCTGCTGGGCCTGCTCGTCGCGGCGCCCGCTGGTCTGTACCCGTTCAAGCAGGGCGTGCCCCCCGAGGCGGGCGACACCGTCGATGGTGTTGTGGTGACCGAAGACAACCTCGAAGAATTTGACGATCCGAAAGACTGGAACGAAGCGTTCTTCACCCCGGGCGTGGTTCACGTCGCAGGCAGCCTTGGGTTGATCGCCCTCGGTATCGGCGCAACCTGGGGGCTAGGCGTGCTCGGGCGAGATCGCACCTCGACCACCATGGAACGCTGATGCCAACCGGATCTGATTGCCGGAAGGCATCTGCCGGAAGTGATTGTATAATGCAGAAATGAATCTGCTCACCCGACGTTTCGCAAAACTAAAATCTTGGCTCGTTGGCAAGCCCGATCATCTCCGCTTCCCCACCTTCACTGATCCGCCTGGACGATTAATCAACCCATCTCTACAAGATAAAAAGGAACAAATCGATGTGCTCTACACTTCAGCGGACCTTGTCACAAAGCTCGTCATCCACGAAGATCAACACAACTGGGCGAAGTTTTTTTCTTATATCTATCTAACAGCCGGATTGCTCGCCGCACTAGCACTCTCCTTACGGAGCGGCAATGAATGGCGAGTGGCCATCTTCGCGACGATTTTGTCCGCGTCTGGACTGATGATCAGCTTCGGATTCGAACGAACACTCAATTCAGGAATCGGCTGCCTATCCAATCATCGCAAGCACCTGGAGTCCATCGAGGACTGCTTACGCACCGATCATCAGTTACCCGTGGTTCTTTGCAATCGCCAAGGCCCCACCCGCAACCTGCTCGTTGGTGCCCCCAGATGGGGAATGATCATGTGGATTTTCGTCGGCCTGGGAATTACCGCAACTTCAGTCACGACCACTTCGACAGAAAGTAATCCCAACCCGCTGCAGCTAGAAGCTAGAGACCACGATTCGCAAGATTCTGAATCCTGATATCAAAATCGTCATCCAACTGCATTTGATCTCGAAGAGCAGCGATGAGCTCATCCTCTACAGACTCGATCGAAGCGCCGCGGAACAACTGCCCAAGCTCGGTGTAACCAACGGGGACCAACGCACGAATTGCCGCCTCGGTTTCGGCACAAGTCACCGCGGCGTACACGCAGTCGCCTTCTTGTTCGTAGAAAACTCGGTACGTCAAGCCAACTCCTAGATCGAGTTCCTCCGCATCAGGCGTTGAGATCGGCGGAGCGGCACTGACATCCGCAATAAAATTGTCGCTTTTCAGTTCTAAATCCACAACCTCGGAAGCACAGATGTGTGCGGTTGGCATGGGGTTCGCCTCGTAATTGTGTGTCACACAGAGCAAGCAGACGACAGAATCGAGTTAGCGGACAGCGTAGCGCCGATGTGTCTTCCGAGCAAGAAAAACAATACCAGCACCCTTGTGTATATTCGGCGCCATGACCGAACAGATAGTCGTCCTCGGCTCCGGAGTCATCGGACTATCGCTAGCCGCCCAACTCGCGGAAGACGAGTCAATTGACCGCAAAGTTTTTGTCCTCTCGGCATCCAAACCGCAAAACTCGACGTCATCGGTCGCGGCAGCCTTCTGGTACCCCTATGCCGTGAACGGCTTCTACAGCAGCAAGTGGGCCACGGACTCGCTCGATCATTTCAGACAACTCGAAGCCGACCCGAGTACCGGAGTCCAATCACGCAAGGGCTTCGAGTACTTTGCCGACTTCTCCGATCTTGAGACTGCGACAGCGCAACCAAGCGAGGATCCCGGAAGCGGTGATCTCTGGTGGCGGGACCTTCCAGGAATCAACTACACGGAACTTGGGCAGTACAACTGGAAAGAGCACGGCAGCCCGATTTCCCGAAACAACGCAGGACAAGCGTTTCGGCTTCCTACATTCGATGTCAATCAAAGCCCAAAGGCCATCGCTTCCAGGTACGCAGAACGGAAAAATAAGGGGAAACATCTCCAGGACTTCCATCTCGCACGGGCAGTCAGCTTTCGCATCCCCGTTATTCAGATGGACAAGTATTTGGAATATCTACGAGGCCGCTGCGAGAACTCTGGTGTCATCTTCCTTGGTGAGCATTCTGGACTTGCAAGAAAGCGATGCGCCATCGGCATGCTTGATAGGGAGTTGCGCGACGCTGTCCCAGAGATTAATCGAGTGTCGCTATGGTGCAACTGCGCCGGGGCTGACGGCGCCGTCTACTCAAGTAACCAGCGTGAAACAACACTTCTCCGGCCGATCCCGGGAGACGTTATACATGTTCGCCTGAACGAACCCGGTATCCAGCTGCCATTGGTTTTTATGCACGGTACAAAAAGCGGCAAAGGAACCAGGCAGTTCTTTGGCACGCCGCTCTACGTTGTTCCTCGCGTCGCGACGACAGACGAATATGTTCTCGGCGGCACACTCGTCGATCCTAGTTCATATAGCGGATGGCGAAAGAGCGCATATGATCGTTATTGGGAGAGAGATGAAAACGTCGACAAGATCGTTACCGACCTGGTACTCGATCGGGTCTCGACGCTCATCGCAGCATTCGCCAGCGCGACGCCCATCGCTCGATTGCGCGGCTACCGACCCGTTCGAAGGCACGATGCTGACGTAGCAAAGACCGGCGCGGGCTACCGAGACGACCGAGGAAACGGACTTAGCGGCGTCCGGGTCGAGTCTGAAACACAATCATACAACAATCAAAATTTTAACGTCGTACACTGTTATGGTCATGGTGGTGGCGGAGTAACTCTCTCGTGGGGATCAGCAATGTACGCATGCGAACTCGTCCGTAACGTCCTTAATCGCTGATCATCTGCTTAAGCCATGCCATGGACAGCGGTGACATCGACTCGCTCACGACTCTCCCCGCGAGCGTCGTTCTTTCTCCGTAACAACCACGCGGGTCGAGGGCGGTGGCGGGGCCTTCTCGTAGGTGTCCTAGTCGGCGTCGATATAGGTCGATTCGCTGTCTCTCGCCTCAGTGACGCCTCGGGCGACGACGAGCGGCGCTCGCTTGCCCCAGCCGCCTAATTTCTCGCCGCCCCTCCTCGTCACCCACACGAGCAAGGCAACACCGATGACGACCATGAGGGCGCTGAGCCACTGACCACGGCTCAGCCCGAGGGGCCTGGGCGACGTGATGTCGAAGGTGCCCCCACCGTCGAAGTGCCCGTCGGGAAGCCTGAAGAACTCGGTCACGATACGAAGGGCCCCGTAGACCATGAGGAACGAGGCGGTAATCACCCCGGGCCGCCTGGGCGAGCGGAACACCGCCCACGCAACGGCGCCCACCATCAAACCCTCGGCGACCGCTTGGTAGAGCTGGCTCGGATGCCTGGCGCTCAGCAGGGGCTCGAGCCTCGCGATGACGTCCTGATCCCCGCTCCAGACGCGTTCGAGCAATCTGCCGTAAGCCATCTCGAACGTCGGAGCTGTCGGCACCGTTTCCTCGAGCAGGTTCAATAGCTCCTGCTCTTGCACGGCCGTGAGTTGCGGGGCGTGCGACGCATCGAGGTGTTCTTGCGGGAACCTGACCGCCCACCCGGGCGCGCGCTCCCCGGGGGCGGCGACGATCTTGCCCAGGAGTTCCCCGTTGATGAAGTTGGCCAGACGACCCAGGAACAGACCTATCGGGGCGACGAGCGCGAGCGCGTCGGTCACGTGGAGCGTCGGGCAACGCCCGATGCGATCCTCCGCATTCACGTTCCCGGTGGCGTCCTCGGGTTTGAAGCCTCTCGATACCCACCACGACGCGACGGCGACGCCGATCATGCCGCCGTGACTCGCCATGCCGCCCTCGTGGATCTTGAGCAGGCCCCAGAACGGAACCGCGCCATCGAAGGACCAAAGCAAACTGGGCCGATAGAACAGGCAGTATCCGAGTCGCCCGCCGATCAGCACCCCCATGACGATGATGACGATCGCCTCTCCCACGCGGTCAGCAGGGATCCGCACCAGTCCACGCTTCGCCAAGAGCTTGAGCACGAGCCATGCGAGAACGAACCCGGTGACGTAGCTCAGGCCGTACCAGCGGATGCCGAAGCTCTCGGTGAACTTGATAACAAACGGACCGATCCTGGGCATAAATCCGCCCAGGTCGGCGTCGGTCTGGGCGAGCACAAGCGCAGCGTCGGCAAGCTCGATCACGCCCCGGCTCCAACGGCGGCGAACCCGGCGCCCTCGGGTATCTCGATCCCGAAGAACCGTGCCGTGTTCGCGTCGATCTGCGTCTCGAAGTCAGCCGCGTCGACGCCGCGGAGGGACGCGAGGAATCGCGCCGTGTGCGCGGCGAACGCCGGCTCGCAGGGTCGTTTACCGCGGACCGGCTCGGGGCTCAAGAACGGGGCATCGGTCTCGACCATGATCCGGTCGTCGGGCACGAGCATCGAAGCCTCCGCCACCTCGCGGGCGTTCTTATACGTGACCACCCCGGTGAAGGATACGTGCGCCCCGAAGTCGAGCACCCTGCGCGCGTCATCGGGCGATTCGGTGAAGCAATGAAAGACGTACCGCTCGTGATCGAGCGAGCTCTGCCGAAGGATCGGGAGCAGATCGTCGACCGCCTTGCGACAATGGACGACCACCGGCTTGGCCAGCCCATCGGCCGCCCAGCTTTCGATGTGCGCGAGTTGGTCGGCAAGGACCGCTCTTTGGGTGGCCTTGTCGGGGGTGTCGTAGTGGTTGTCGAGCCCGAGTTCTCCCCAGGCGACACACTTGGGATGCTCGCCGACGCGCCGGAGGTTGTCCCATTCGTGCGGGCCCTCGTGCGCGTGCAGGGGGTGGATGCCGGACGTGCACCAGACGTTGTCGAACTCGTCGGCGACCGCCATCGCGTCCAGACAATCCGATGTCGTCGTCGAGATCGAGATCGCACCGACCACGCCCGCCGCGCGAGCACGGCCCAAGACGCCTTGGACGTCGGCGGAAAAATCGCGAAAGGTCAGGTGGCAATGGGTATCGATCACGGCACCACTGTAGAAACCCGGGGCAGGCTCCGGGGGCGGACTGCAGCCCGGGACGACGGGCTCGGATCGTTCGCGGTTCCGTACACTCGGGCTATGCCGAACTCCCGATCTGTGCTCAGCCTTGCCAGCGTCGTGTTCACCGCGGTCCTTCTCGCGTGCCCGTCGGTTGCGGTCGCGCAGTCGTTCGATCGTTGGTACACGCTGACCATGCTGGATGCGCCGGCGGGCTGGATGCACACCGCACGCACCGCGGAAGGCGATCGTGTCACTTCGACCTCTGAGATGGAGCTTCGAGTCCGCCGGGGGACGTTGGAACTGAAGTTCAGACTCTCGAGCCGATTCGTCGAGACGGCCAACGGGGCGCCGATCGAGATGGCCGCGGTCACCGAGTTGGGTGGCGCGCCGAGCACGCAGACATATGTCTGGACCGACGAAGGCGTTGAGCACACGGTCTCCGGCGTCGGCCAGCCGCGAACGACGCTGCTCGCCGAGCCGGAGGGAACCTGGCTCACGCCGGCGGCGGCGGCCGCGTATGTCTCTGCCCGCCTCGCGGCAGGGGCAGACGAGATCACGGTCCGGTCGGTCGACCCGATGGGTGGGCTTCGCGTCGGAACGACCAAACGTACCGGAATCGCAAAGGAGGATCTCGAGGTCGCCGGCCGAAGCGTTGAGGCGTTTCGGATGAACAGCACCGTGGACCTCCAACCGGGTATCGTGACCGTCGAGCATCTCGACGACAACGGGGAACCGATCCGCCTCGAAACATCGATGGGCGGGTTCGACGTCGTGATTACCGCCTCCGATCGTGCCACCGCAACCGGCACCCCCGCCGGGCTCCCGCCCGAGCTCATGACGAGCCTGTTCATCGAACCCTCGAGACCGATCCGGAACGCGCATCGCACTCGAACCGCGAGCTACGTGGTTCGTGCGAAGGCCGGCGAGCTCTCCGATCTTCCCAGCGTTGGGTTCCAGACCGCGGAGCGTCTCGATGAAGGATCGTTCCGGGTCGTGGTCGACCTGAACGCGGCGGCGGAGGCGTTTGCCGGGGATTCGACCGATCTCTACCTCGCGTCAACGGTGTACCTCGACACCGACGACTCGGCTGTCCGTGCCCTGGCACGCCGAGCGGCGGGGAATGTTCCGAACCTCGCCCCTGATCGGCTCGCCGAGAGGCTCCGCAGGGCCGTGCATAGGCACATATCCGCGAAGGACTTGACCGTTGGCTTCGCGACGGCGAGCGAAGTGGCGCGAAGCGCCGAGGGCGATTGCACCGAGCACGCGGTTCTGTTGGCGGCGCTGCTCCGGGCCGAGGGCATCCCGAGCCGCGTGGTCGGCGGGCTGGTTTATGCCGACAGTTTCGCCGGCGGGAAGCACATCTTCGGGTACCACGCGTGGACGCAGGCGTTGATCGCGGATGCCCAGGGCGTGCAGCGCTGGATCGACCTTGACGCGACGATGCCCGGTTCGCGCGGGTACTCCGCAGCCCACGTCGCGCTCTCCGTCACGGCGCTCGAAGACGCCGGCCCGGTCGGCGGCCTCACCGATCTCGCGCCGCTCCTGGGCCAGCTCGAGATCGATGTCGAGAGCGCACGCTGAGCCGGGCCATGGGTGATTCCACGCCACTCCCAGAGCTTCCGCCCAGACCGGTTGATGGCCACAAGGGCACGTTTGGGACGGTGCTGGTCATCGGCGGCGCGGCAACGCCCACACGGAGGATGCTCGGCGCGCCGGCGTTCACGGCGCTCGCAGCCCTTCGATCGGGCGCCGGGCTGGCGCAGGTGATGTGCCCTCGCCCCATCGTCGATCACGTGCTCACGCTCTGCCCGTCGGCGACGGGGTGGGCCATCCCGATCGAGCCGGACGGTTCGATCGTGGCCCACGAAGCCGCGGCGCTGTTCGATAAAGCTGTAGAGGGCGCCAGCGTCATCGCGATCGGCCCGGGACTCGGCGCCGCCGACGGGGTCGAATCGCTGGTGCTCCGCGCCGTTGGCCAGGACCGGATTCCCGTGGTCCTCGATGCCGATGCGCTGAACGCGCTCGCCCGGATCGCCGACTTCGCCGGCGACCTGCGGGCCCCGATGGTCATGACCCCCCACCCCGGTGAGTTCCGGCGGCTCGCCGAGGCCCTCGGGGTGAGGGCCGACCCCGTCGCCGGCCGCGAGCACGCGGCCGAAGAGCTCGCACGCCGGCTCGGGTGCGTCGTCGTCCTCAAGGGTGCCGGAACGGTCGTCTCGGACGGGCAGCGGACATGGACCTGCACGCGCGGTCACCCGTGCCTTGGGACTGCTGGAACAGGGGACGTGCTAACCGGGCTGGTCGGGGCGCTCATCGGGCAATTCGTCCCGGACGGGCCGGCTGCGATCGGTTCAATCACGCTTCCGAGGCCGGCCGGACGCCCCTTGGACCTGTTCGATGCGGCACGAGTCGGCGTCGAGTCGCACGCCGCGACCGGCGAGAAATGGGCGGCGGAGTCCGGGGCTTCGAGGGGGCTGACCGCTCTGGATTTGATCGATCTGCTCCCAGCAGAGCTGGCGAGGTGACCCCATCTGACTCGGTCAACCGACCAGATTCTTGAGTTTGGGGCGGAAGTCGATGGCCATCGGGGTTCTCTGCGGTACACTTGCGGTTCTCGTCCGGACCCCGATCGATGGGGTGGGCGAGGGTCCGACGCTTTCTTGTGCCCTCGAGAGACTGCCGGTTCATTGATATCAGGGCACAAGAAAGCTTGTTTACATGAAGCTGTACGTCGGAAACATGTCGTTCGATACCTCGGAAGCCGAATTGCGGGATGTCTTCAGCCAGCACGGCGAAGTCGTCAGCGCTTCGATCGTCATGGACCGCGAAACTGGCCGTCCCCGCGGGTTTGGGTTCGTCGAGTTCGCTGATGAAGAATCGGGCCGCAAGGCCATCGAGGCCATGAACGGCCAGGAATTCGGTGGGCGTCCGCTCACCGTGAACGAGGCCCGTCCGCGTGAGAACCGCGGCGGCGGCGGCGGCTTCGGCGGCGGCCGTGGCGGAGGCGGCTACGGCGGCGGCCGTGGCGGAGGCGGCGGCGGCTACGGCGGCGGTCGCGGC
>JBCDIT010000015.1:0-86119 GCA_038748775.1 Planctomycetota bacterium | reverse complement strand
CGCGTGGTTCGGCGGGGCCCGCTTCGCCGCCGAAGCGCGGTTCGACCGGGCCCGCTTCGCCGCCGAAGCGCGGTTCGACCGGGCCCGCTTCGCCGCCGTCGCGTGGTTCGACCGGGCCCGCTTCGCCGCCGTCGCGTGGTTCGGCGACGCCCGCTTCGCCGCCGTCGCGTGGTTCGGCGACGCCCGCTTCGCCGCCGTCGCGCGGTTCGACCGGGCCCGCTTCGCCGCCGTCGCGCGGTTCGACGAGGCCCGCTTCGACGCCGACGCGTGGTTCGGCGGGGCCCGCTTCGCCGCCGTCGCGCGGTTCGACGACGCCATCGTTGAGGGCGACGCTTCGTTCACTAACGCTCGCGTCGCACTCTTGGGACGGCTCGGTCTGCACTCGGTCCGCTTCCGACGAAGCGTGTCATTCGACAACATGACCATCCGGGGCCACCTCTATCTCACCAGATCGACCCTCGACGAACGCCTCACCTTCGATGGCGTCACGTTCGGGAGCCGCGCACGCCTGGGCCTGCATCGGTTCTTGCCCAGAGGCGGGGCAACGATCGAACTCCGGCGCGAGCATGTCCCGGGCATCGATGACCAACGCAGGACCGCGCTCCACCCGCCGACCAAGCACAAGACGAGCCTCGCCGGCCGCGGCCCGGCCCGCCAGCCCGCCTACTGGTGCTGGTTCATCTGGTGGTGGGTGCGCTACTGGCTCGGGCTCCGCCGGCATCTCCCGGTCATGAACGGAGACGACTCAAACGACCCGGAGCAGATGCGGCTCGCGGCCGACGACTGGGAACTGCTCGCGTCGAACTACCGCAACCAGCCGGCCACCGACTGGGAGGAAGACCGGGCTCGCTGGCGGGCCCACGAACTCCGTCGGCGCATCGATCTCATCGAAGGTACCAGACCGTTCACCGGGCACCTCCAACCGAGCGAGAGTCTTGTTCGACACGCCTGGGCGCAAGCTTGGGGCACCGTCGAACTCGTTTTCTGGCACGTCATGGCCCGCTGGCTCATCCAACGCACGCTCGTCGGCTATCTGTTGCAACTGCACCGGCTCGGCGTGACCGCGCTGCTCGTGCTTCTGGGCTTCGCGCTCGTCTACAAGTTCGCCATCGGCCCGGACGACATCGGGCACGGCAACTTCCCGCCGATCCCCATCGAATCGCCAGAGGGCATCGTGACCGACTACGACTACTCCGACGCCCACGCGTACTGGCAGAAGGACTGGCGGAACCCCTTTTATCTCTCCATCACCACGTTCGTCACCCTCGGCTACGGAGACTTCCAGCCCGCCGCCGGCTGGCTCAAGCTCGCGACGGCGCTCGAAGGCCTGATCGGCGTCACCCTGCTCGCGCTCTTCACTGTTGCCTGGGGCCGCAAGATGGTGCGTTGACCTGCTGCGATCGCCGCATTACTCAGCCGCGCCCGCCACCGCACGCTGCGCGTGCCTCACGTGCCTGGGCTTGCGCACCTTGCTCGCGATCCCCACAAACTCCAGCGCCTTGATCACGTAGAACGTCGGGTCGATCTCCCACCAGCGGTGCTGGTTGCTCGCGCTGGCCGGGTCGTGGTGGTGGTTGTTGTGCCACCCCTCCCCCACCGCCAGCAATCCGACCAGCCAATTGTTGCGGCTGTTCTCGCCCGTCTTGTACCGCTGGTAGCCGAAGAGGTGAGTTAGCGAGTTCACCGACCAGGTGATGTGCCACACCACGACCGTCCGCACGATCACACCCCACACCAGCACGCTCAGCCCCAGTTGCAACGCGCTCGACCACGTGCCCCCGATCAACCAGCCGGCGATGCCCCCCGCCAGGGCGAACAGGGCCGCGTGGGCGAGGTAGATCCAGACGAAGAGCAATTGCTGCTTCTCGAGCCTCATGTAGAACGGGTCTTGGAGCAGGTCCTTGGCGTATTTGCCATAGACGTTGATGTTGTGGGCGCCGGGGTTGCGGATGACCAGCCAGCCGATATGCGACCACAGGAAGTTGACCAAGGGCGTGTGAGGGTCGTCTTGGTGGTCGGAGTGCTGGTGGTGGAAGCGATGGATCGCGACCCACTTCACCGGTGTGTCCTGCGCGCAGCACAGGGCGACGAGCACGAGGAAGTGCTCGAACCACTTGGGCACGCTGAAGCTCCGATGCGTCAGCAGCCGGTGGTAGCACAGGTTGATGCCCTGCCCGAAGACGAACACGCCGACGACCATCAGCACCAAACCGGTCCACGAGAACAGCCAGGGCACCAGCGCCGGCAGCGCGAGCGCGTGGAGCAGGGCGATCGAAATGGTGTACGACCAGAGCAGCTTGCCCGTCTGAACCTGGTCGGGCAAGGGCAAAGCGGGGACGCCGGCGGCGCCCGGGTGTGCGTGGGTCATCGAGTCCTTCGGTGGAGATTTCGCGACCGTCCGAGCGTAGGCCCACCGGAACCGCCACCGAAAGACCGATCACCCGCCTGAGCCGATGCCCACCCGACGCCTCCCGGCCGCAAAAGCGCCCGCGGCCCCGAGGACGCCCAGCGCGCTCGGCGCCGGTACCAGCCTCACGCTCACAGATGCATCGCCCTGGAAGCTTGAAAAGAGCGTTCCGTAAAACCCGTACGTCTGTCCCGCCTCGACGTCGAAGAAGCCCGACGCGACCGCCTGCGAGGAGCTCGACGGGTCGTTCAAAAGCGCCGTCACGCCGGACCCGTCAAAGAAAAACAACATGGCCGAGGTTTGGCTCGGATCTTGCACGAAGCTCGAGACGTCGAAGGACCACTCGACCCGGGCGTCGACATCGACAGTGAAATCGAAAATCAGGTCAACGAGCGCCGAACGGCCCGTTCGATCAACGGAGAGTTGCCAGTCGGCGGACGATGACGTGAGCACGGCCGAGGCGAAGAGCCCGTTGTTCTCATCCTCAAGGGTGATCGGTCCGGGCCCGTAGTCCTTCAGGCCGACGAGCAGCGTGTCCGACACGTTGATCGAGGCGTAGCTGGAGGGCAGGTCCCATTCGAGCGCCGCCTGGGCCTGAAGCCCGGCGCACACCAACGTCCCGCCGAACAAGCCGATGCTCGCCGTGTTCATCCGCGATCTCCTTCGACCGAGACTCGCCCCGAGCGGAATCTCACGCCGAGTAGATCACAACCACGACACAAAGACAACCAGAAGACTCAGGTTTTCATTCGAATCTCACGGATACGCCGGGAACTCTACGTCGCCCATGAACTCCAGGTAGTTCGCGTGCCGCCCCGCGCTCGTCGTGTAGATCGGCCGGTTCACCTGGTCGTAGCTCAGCGTGCGGACCGTTCGCTTGGTCTTGTAGTACTCGTTGCACGCGTCGTCCCACTCGAGCCCCAGGAACTCGATGATTCTCGGGAACTGTGTGCCCGGGTCGCGGACCAGTTCTTCGTAGTGAACGTCGAGGATCGGCACGTCGAGCGTCTGCTTCCAGTGCTCCATCATCCGCCGGCTCTGCTCCCAGGCGGGGAAGATCCACTCGAACCGCGTCGTCCAAGGGTGCACGGCGTGGTTGAACCCGCCCATGAAGCAGCTCACCGCGACGTCGCGCGGATCACGGATCGCGTGGATGATCCGGGTCTTCGGGAACAGCCTGGCGATCAGACCCACCAGCTTGTTGTTGCCCAGCGCCTTGTTGACCACGCGCTCGGCGCCCTGCGGCGCCCGCTTCTGCAGGTCGCGCACGTAGTCCTTGGCGGTCTTGGTCCACTGGAACTCGTTGAACCGGCCGAAGCACTCGGGCGGTCCTTTCGTCGAGTCGTACGCGACACTGAGTTGCTTGGCGAAATGCTCGATGAACGACAGTTCGCCCACGCCGGCCGCCTTGGGGTGGGCGTCGATGATCTGGTCGATCAGGCTCGTGCCCGATCGGGGCATGCCGGCGACGAAGACCGGGAGCTCCGAGTCGCACTTGGCGAGCGGGAACTTCTGCATCGCGTCGCCCGACCAATTGTCCATCAGCGTCGTGACCTGCTCTCCGTACAACTCGGGGCTGAACTCGAGCTCGCCGATCGCGTTGGCGCCCTTCGCCGATTCCACGGCGTCCGCGTACCGCTTGCTCCGGTCGCACGCCTTGGCCTTGAGGTGCAATGCAACCCGCTTGAGGTTGTCGTCGGGCGAGGCTTCGAGCATCGCGTCGATCTCGGTGATCGCGTCCTCATAGTTCTTCTCATGCACGAGAAGCTTCGACCACTCGAAGCGGACCGGTGGCGGGGCCCCGACGTCTTTGTCTTTGTATTGCTTGACCAGAGGCTCGATCAGCTCGCGGGCCTCATCGAACCGCCCGCCTTCCTCGAGCGCTCCGCCCTTGATGACCAGCGCCGGCTCGAGACCCGGACGGACCGCGAGCACCTTGTCGCAGGCGTCGATAGCCGCGTCCGTCTCCCCTCCGATCCGCTCGACGCGAGCGAGCATGAGCCGAGCGTCGGGGTGGTCGAAGAGCTTGAGCGATCGCTTGGCGAACTCGCGGGCGCCGATGATGTTCATCTGGCGTTCCGCGATGATGCCCATCAGGAACAGGGCCTCGGGGTCCTGCCTCATGCCCTTGGTCATAGGGTCAAGGATCTTTTTGGCCTCGTCGAGTTCCTTCTCGCCGATGTGCTTGCGGGCCTCGTTGATCGCCGCTTGCCGCTTCTCGGTCATCTGGGGGCCCCGCTGGCCCGGAGCCCTTGCGGCCCCGGTGCTTGGGGCGAAAGGGTTCCCACCACCCCCACCGCCGAACGTCCCGAAGCCGCCCGGGAGCCCACCGGGCGGTGGCCCGCCCTTGGATCCGCCCGCCTGGCCCGCCTTGCCCGCGAGACCGGGCCCACGTTTGTCTGGAACATTCGCCATAGCGGATCTTTGTCGTCCGAAACGGTCTCAGCGTGAAAACACGCCAACGGAAAGAAAAGGCCGCGCCCGAATCGGGCGCGGCCTTCGAAGACTGTACGTGCTATTGAGCAGTTAACGGCGACGACGGGCCGCGGCAAGTCCGGCGAGGCCGAGCATGCTCAAGGCACCGGGCGTCGGCACGAGTTGGGCGCTCGCGAAGGCCGAACCACCCGGGCCGGCGTTGGCACGGACGAGGATGCCGTAGTTGGTGCCGGCGAACAGGTCGACCGAAGCGACGTCAGCCGTGAACGCGGTCGTCTCGAACACGAGAACGCCACCCGCGGACCAATCGACGATCTGAATGACGCCGAGGGGGCCACCGGCGCCTTCGGCGGTGAAGTCCCAGGCGAGGTTGAGCGCCGCGTCAGCGGTCACGGAGAGGTAGCCGTACGCGGCGCCGTACGAGAACCCGTAGGCGGTGTCGCTGTTGGTGAACGCTTCGGCGTAGGCGTCCAACGTGGTGTTCGTGATGGAGGCCTCGGCCGAGCCGTACGCCGAGCCGACGTCGTAGCTGGACGGGAAACCGCCATTGATCTGGACCCCGCCGATCGCCCCGCCGAAGGCGTAGAAGTCGTACACGTACGCCGCGGTGAAGTCGTCGGCGTAGGGCGGGATGTTTCCGGGCTGGGTGAACTGCTGCGCCGCGGCGCCGGTCGCGAGACCGGCGGTCATGAGCGCGCCACCGAACAGCGTCTTCGTCATCTTGTCCATCTCATGTCCTCTCTCTCATTGCTTATCGGGCCGCAGCACTGCATTAACAGCGTGCAAAACCCTCGGATCTACGGACCATTCGTGCGCGGACCGATGCAACGGGCACCATACCACGCCACCAATACCGATCCAACACAAATACATACACAGCAGCGACTTGCGCCGATTTGCACAGTTGTCGAGACCGATATCCCCAGGGGCCAAAATGCCCAACACAAGTTACGGGGCAAAGCCCCACCAGCAAGCGTCGCCGCCCGGGTCCCGGGCGTCGACGGGGAAGTCGAGAGATCGATTGATCAGCGGCGGCGGCGAACCGCGGCGATGCCGGCGAGACCGATAAGCCCGAGCGAACCGGGGCTCGGAACAAGGTTGGCCTCGGCGAAACCGGTGCCTTCCTGACCCGCGCTCGCGATGAGCAGGATGCCGTACACGTTGCCGGCCGTGAGGTTGAAGCTGTCGGTGCCCGCGCTGTCCGCCGCGGTCTCGAAGACCGTGACGCCCCCTGCGGACCAGTCGGTGATCCGGATCAGGCCGGCCGGGGCGAAGCCCGCCTCCTGGGTGAAGTCCCACGCCATCTCCAGCGCCGCGCTCAGCGTGACCGAGACGTAGACGTACGAGATCGCGGACGAGAACCCGAGGAAGTCGGTGTTGCCAGCCCCGCTGGCGTACGCTGAAAGGCTGTTGACGGTGATGTTGGCGAGCGTCGAACCAGACGAACTGTTGATGGCGTAGCTGTCCGGGAAACCGCCGTTGGTGCTGTCACCGGTGAGGGTGCCAACCGTGTAGTAGTCGTACACGGTTCCCTGCACGTACGTGTCGGCGTAGGGCGGCACGTTGCCCGGAAGCGTGAACTCCTGGGCGGCCGCATTTGCCACGACACCAGCCGTCAGCAGCGCTCCACCAAAGAGGGTCTTGTTGATCCTGATCATCTCTCGTTCTCCCTGGCAAACAAATTCAGCCAAGCCGCGCGTTCCCTATCACGGGACGACCACGCATGCCCACCGAGCACTCCCGCAGCAGAGCTACGGCGGGCGCAATCCAATGTCTTGGGAGGTGTCTTGCTCTCTCATCGCTCCCTAGACAACGAAATGGTACCACGCCAATGGGTCTCAAGAAAAACGCAATCTCAAGTATGTTCTGGGGTTAACACGGCGCCGAGAACATGACGGCCACTACGAGATGACCCCAAGATGCTGCAAATGCTGATGTTATCGACAAAAACGACCATGCACCGAACAGATGCATGGCCGCATGATGGTCGAAAGATTTCGGAAAGTGACCGAGCGACGAACGCGAAGTGCCCCACTATCAGTGAGACCGAGAACCCCGATAGGGCCCGGCGCGGTCACGACCCGCCGCCTGCATCGAGCCCCGGTGCCCCGTGGGCGCGGCGCTTGATCGCTTAGCCGAGGTCAGCCAGAGCCGCGTTCACGTCGGCGACGATGGTCTCGGTCTTGGCGCGGCCGCCCTGGAGCTTGCCGAGCACCTCGCCGGAATCGGCATCGACGATGTACAGGACGCCGGTCTTGCCGCCGTTCATCTTGTAGAGATCCCCGAGCCCCATCGCGTCGAGGCTGGCCTTCCCAGCCGGGTCGTCACGATCGGTGAGATCGGCTTTGACAAGTTTCACGCTTTTCGCGTCGATCTGCCCCATCGCTTCCATGACCTCCGGGCCCATCCGCTCACAGGCCCCGCACCAGTCGGCGTGCATCGCGACCAGCACGATCTCAGCATCGCCCGAAGCTTCCTGGAGGACAACGTTGTTCTGTGTTGAAGCGGTGTCCGTCGACGAACATCCGACGAGCCCGAAGCCAACGCCAACGATCACCACCGCACCCAATGTCGAAGCAGCTCGCATGTGTGTCTCCTTGTTCCGATCGTGTCTGGTCTATTCGTGAGCAATGAAATAGACGATCCGCCGAAGCGGGTCGCCGCGGCAACACACACGCCAAGCGGGTTATTCCAGCAAGCCGAGCGGGTTGCTCAAAATCGTTACGATCAGGGACATGAACCGACGCCTCCGACTCGCCCTCCTCCTGTTCGCGGCCGCCTTTCTCCCCGGCTGCATCGTGCAAGACATCCACGACCAGGTCCAGGCGGTGAACGGTCGCCTCGTCAAGCTCGACGAACGCCTTGACACGGTCGAAGAGATCAACGACAAGCTCGAGACGATCGACACCTCGCTGAAGTCGATCGACAGCACCCTGAGTTCGGTCGACGGGACGCTTACAAACATCGACAAGACGCTCGCGAGCCTCGATGTTCATCTTGCCGCGCTGCGGACGACGCTCCGGAACATCGACGACACGATTCCCTTCCTGAGCCTGGGCGACGACGACGAGGAAGCGCCGACGACCGCTGCGGAGCAAGCCGAGGCCGAGGCAGATCAGACCGCCGACGACTCGGGCACTCCAGGGGGCGGCGCTACCAACCCCAGCTCCCCGGAATCCCCTTGAAGGGCCCGGACACGTCGCTCGTGATCCAACCACTGTAAAAATCGCCTGGCTGTGGCGTAACGCGCTCGTCACCGACGTAGCACGCGTCCATCGGGCCCGCGTACACGTTGACCATGCCTCGGATCCGTTCGAACGATCGCACCGGATCCTCGTAGCTGAAGCCCGCCGCGCTGGCTACGCGCTCGTTCATGACGACGTCGTGATACGTCGCCCATCCCTTCCATTCGCACGACGTCGACACCTTCTCGCTCGGGCGCAGAACCCCGGGCTCGAAGTCGCCCCGAGGCACGAAGTAGACGGGCGGATGGCTGGTCTCGAGGACCTTCAACGCGCCGGAGGTCCGCGCGATCACGACACCGCCGAACTCGATGCGCACCTCACGCGTTTCACGCTCGACCGCAGGCGGGCGAGGAAAGTCCCAGACACTCCTCTGTCCAATTCGCGGTTTGTCGGGCTTGGGGCGTTTGAGCATGTCCAGCGGTTCGACAAGCCAGCGAGGTAGGATGCGACAATGCCCGATCGTGTCCGGATCACCGACGTCGCCGCTCGCGATGGCCTGCAGAACGAAGAAGGCCGTGTTGCGACCGAGCGCAAGGCCGAGTTGGTCGCCGCGATCGACCGCTCGGGTGTTGACGAGGTCGAGATCACCAGTTTCGTGAGCCCGAAGTGGATCCCGCAGCTGGGCGACGCGGCGGAACTATGCGAGTTGCTCGCCCGCTCGAAGCCCGACAACGTTGTCTATTCCGCCCTGGTCCCCAACGAACAGGGCATGGAACGCCTGCTAGATGTGAACGATCACGCTCGAGCCGCTCACGGCGTAAACAGGCTCATCGACAAGGTCAGCGTCTTCACCGCCGCGAGCGAGACTTTCAGCGAGAAGAACACCAACGCAACGATCGCCGAGACCATCGAACGCTTCGTGCCGGTCGCCGATCTCGCGAGGGACAATGGGCTCGACCTCGCCGTGTACATCTCGTGTGCATTCGCGTGCCCCTTCGAAGGCCCGACCCCGCCGAACCGGGTGTCCAAGGTGTGTCACCAGCTCAACGCGGTGCTCCCCGAAGACTGGATCGACCACAACGACCAGGGCGAGCCGTTCTACCTGATCGGAGACACGATCGGAGCTGCGAAGCCCGAGGCGGTCCTGCGTCTCGTCGAGCATCTCTCGGCGCGGAGCGATCTGGTCGAGCCTTCGACCATCGGCTTGCATCTCCACGACACGTTCGGCAACGCCGCCGCCTGCGTGCGAGCGGGCCTCGAAGCCGGCGTCCGAGCGTTCGACGGCGCCGTGGGCGGTCTCGGCGGGTGCCCCTACGCGAGTACGCCTGAGAAGCGGGCGCCGGGGAATCTTTCGACGAGCGTTCTGGTCCGGAGTGTTCACGAGGCGGGCTTTGAGACCGGCGTTCGCCGCGACTCGCTGTCGAACGCCGAGACAATCGCGGCCGCCATCGTGTCCGAGTCTCGCGCGGGCGCCTCGTCGTGATCCGCGTCAGCGACGAGGGCCCGGTCCGAGTGGTCACCCTCAACCGCCCGGAGAAGCGCAACGCGCTCACGCCCGACATGCTCTCCGAACTCGCCGGTGCGTTCCGCATAAGCCACGACACCCGGGCGATCTCGTGTTTCGGACGGGGCAAGTCGTTTTGCGCCGGGTTCGATTTGAGATCGCACGCGCCCGAACCGGCGCACTCCGTGCTCCGCGCTCAGCTCGAAGGGCTCAGCGAGACGATCGTCGCGATGCGCGCTTGCTCAGCCCCAATCGTCATGGGCATCCACGGCGCCGCGGTCGCCGGGGGTTGCGCGTTGCTCGGGGGGGCCGACGTCGTGATCGCGGAACCCGATGCCAAACTCGGCTACCCGGTCGTCAAACTCGGACTCTCGCCGGCGGTGTCTGGCCCTTTCCTCATCGGCTCGACCGGCGGGCGAGCGCGAGGCATCACCCTCGATGCAGAGCTGGTCGACGGTCGCCGAGCGGCGCAGCTCGGGCTTGTGCACGAACTCGCCGACGACGCGCGCAGCGCCGCGATCAGACTCGCGACGCGTATCGCCAAGAAGCCCGGGCACGGGGCGATGCACACCAAACGCTGGACGCTGGACCTCGAAGGTGTGAGCGATGAAGCAGTGCGAGCAGGCCTGAACGCGTCGCTCGACTCGCTCGGACCTGATACGGTCGAGAGAATCCAAAGGGAGGTCTTCGGACAATGACCGAACTGGCGACGCTCACGATCGATGGCCCAGTGGCCCGAATCACACTCAATCGCGCCGAGCAACGGAACGCGATGTCGGTCGGCTTGCTCGAAGCGTTGCACGCGCGGATGGACGACCTGGAGCAAGCCGAAGGCGTCGTCGCCACCGTGCTCACCGGCGCCGGCAGGGCGTTCTGCGCAGGCATGGATCTCAAGGAGATCGTGGTCGACGAATCAGCCGGCGGGTCCGGCGACGCCACCCTTCCACTCCGCCTGCTCGAGTCTCTCGCGAAGCTGACGCTCCGCGTACGCACGCTGCCCTCGGTGACCGTCGCGGCCGTCAACGGAGCCGCGATCGGCGGCGGATGCGGACTCGCCTGTGTGTGCGACCTCGCGATCTCTCACGCAGACGCGAAGCTCGGGTTCCCCGAAGTCGACTTGGGCCTGTGCCCCGCGGTCGTGGCGCCGTGGTTGGTGCGCAAAATCGGAGCCGGCTCGGCGCGAGCGGTGCTGCTCCGCGGAGGCGTTATTAACGGGGCCGACGCCCACAGGTTCGGGTTCGTCGATCACGTCGCGCCAAATCGTGACCAACTCGATTCCGTGACCGACAAGGTCGTCTCACGCCTCGCCACCGGCGGCCCAACAGCGCTCGCTGTGACCAAAGGCCTGCTCAACGAACTCGACGGGTCACTCGACGAAAACGTCGTGCTCCGCGGCGCGGCGCTCAGCGCCGAGGTCGTGCTCAGCCCCTCCGCGCAAGCGATCTTGAGCGCCCGACTCACCAACTAGCTCAACGAACGGAGATCCGCATGCCCGCCGATCCGCTTCCGATCGAACGCTCCGACGACGGTGTCCACACGATCATCCTCGAACAGCCCGGACGCCCTGTCGTCGTCCTCGAACGCGACCTCATCGAGCGTCTCGAAGCGGCGCTGGATCACGTCCCGTCCGACGCGACTGGCATGGTTCTCGCGTCCGCGAGCGACCGCGTCTTTGTCGCAGGGGCCGACCTGAAGTCGATCCAGGCGATGAGCGACGACGAACTGCACGCCTACCTCGGGTACGGCGCCAAGGTCTTCGGGATGATCTCCGCCCTGCCCTGCCCCACCGCCGCGGCGATCAACGGCGCCGCCCTCGGCGGAGGCCTCGAACTCGCGATGCACTGCGACGCGTTGATCGGCGCTCCGAGCCCAGCCGGCAAGCCCTACCCAATCGGCCTCCCCGAGGCCGGCCTGAGCATCTGCCCAGGCTGGGGCGGGACCAACCTGCTGCCCGCCCGGGTCGATCCCGCCGAGGCGATCCGCCGCACCGCGTCCGGCAAGGCGTTCACCTACCCCGAGGCCGTCGAGGCAGGTCTGTTCGATCGGGTCGTCGAAGACCAGACAACGCTCCGCTCCGCCGCGGCACAATGGTGCCTCGAATCGCCGCCGGTCTCTCGGGACGGAGCACCGCTCTGCTGGATCGGAAGGCCCGATAACGCAGGAGCAGCGACCGAGGCTCTCGAAGCGGTCCGGACCGATATCGAGTCCACCGGCCCCGGTTCGGCCACCGCAGAGTGCGTTGAAACGGGCCTGACCCAGGGTTGGCCCCAGGCACTGGCCGCAGAGCGTGCGCACTTGGTCCGTCTGCGCGGCGAGCCCGCCGGTAAGGAAGCCATCGCGGCCTTCTTGTCGAAATAGAAACCGGCCCGCCGGCTTCGGATATGTTCATTTTTGGTGAGGGGCATCGGGCAGGGTCGCCTGACGAATCTGTATTGCTACAGTTCGCTTGGGTGAGGGCTCGGGAGCCTGCATCAGGGACCCCGAGCGGAATCGGTCCAGAACCGGGCGTCGCGGACGTCAATGTCGGGAGGTATCAGGATGGCTGATCTGAAGTCGATCAAGGGTGTGTCGGACCGCGACCGGAAGATGATCGAGGACGCCGAGACGCTAATGGGTCCCGAGCCGACCGAGCTCGGGATCGTGAAGAACTTCTTCTGGGGTCGCGTCCGCAACGACCTTCTCTTCCCGTACTTCGACGTCGCCACCGAGCGTCCGGAAGAAACCGCCGAGTGTGACCGTCTGCTGGCCGAGCTCGAGGACTATCTGAAGAACGAGCACCCGTCGATCCAGATCGACCAGGAGCAATACATCCCCGAATGGGCCCTCAAGCGCCTCTTCGACATGGGCGTTCTCGGGATGACCATCAGCAAGGAGTATGGCGGGCTCGGGATGGGCATCACGAGCTACAACCGCGTGCTCGAACTCATCGGCAAGTACTGCGGCTCGACCGCCGTGGTTGTGAGCGCCCACCAGTCGATCGGTTGCAAGGCGTTGATGCTCTTCGGGACCGAGCGTCAGAAGAAAGAATGGCTGCCCAAGCTCGCCCGCGAGTGGCTCAGCGCGTTCTGCCTGAGTGAGCCCAACGTCGGCTGCGATGCCGGCGGTCAAGAGACGTTCTGCGAGCTGTCCGAGGACGGCGAGCACTACGTCCTCAACGGCGAGAAGAAGTGGGCGACCTCGGGCGCGATCTCGGGCCTATTCACCGTCATGGCCAAGCAGAAGATGCCCGACGGGAAGACCAAGGTCACCGCCTTGGTCTGCAACCCGGACATGGAGGGCATCAACATCTACTCGAAGAACCGCAGCAAGTGCGGCATCCGCGGCACGTGGCAGGCGCGGATCACCTTCGAGAACGTCAAGGTTCCGAAGTGGCACCTACTCCACAAGGAGGGCAAGGGCCTCAACGTGGCGCTCACCTGCCTCAACTACGGTCGCTGCACCCTCAGCGCCGGGATGTTGGGCGGCGCCCGTCGCGCCAAGGACCAGGCGATCAAGTGGGCCCGGACGCGCTACCAGTTCCAGCGCCCGCTGAGCGACTTTGAGCTCGTGAAGCGGAACATCGCCCGCATGAGCGCGTACGTCTACGCGATGGACAGCCTGCTCTACGCCACGACCGGCTTCCTCGACCGGGGCGACGCCGACATCATGGTCGAGACGGCGGTCTGCAAGACCTTCTGCTCGGAGATGGGCTGGCGCACCGTTAACGACGCGATGCAGATCATGGGCGGCGAGTCGTACATGACAGAGAACGAGGTCGAGCGGATCTTCCGCGACAGCCGCATCAACACCATCGTCGAGGGCGCCAACGAAGTGATGCAGGCGTTCGTCTTCGCGTACGGGGGCAAGCAGCTGGCGGAGAAGCTGCTTGGCCTCAAGGAAGCGGCGGAGAAGTTCCAGATCTCGTGGAACGTCGTTCGCGCCGGCGTGCCGGTCGGCACCGAGGTCATCCTCGGTATCCGTCGCAAGGCGCCGGCCCTCGAGGGCCTGCACCCGAGCCTCATCGGCCAGGGCCAGCGCCTGAGCAAGCTCATCAGCGAGCTGAGCTATCAGTTCAAGGCTTCGAGCAAGCGGTTCGATGCGGAGATCGTGACGCGCCAATGCGTTCAGGCCCGCATCGCCGACGCCGCGATCTACCTGCACGCCTGGGCCTGCACGCTCAGCCGCCTCGACAAGGACATCCGCGCCGGGCACGGCAGCGCCGAGTTCGAGCGTGACAAGACCGCGGCGCTCCACTTCTTCGACATCGCCGAGCTCGAGATCACCAAGGCCTTCCGAGAGCTCTACGAGAACACCGACGACTCGATGTTCAAGGCCGCGGAGGCCGCGATCGCCGTCAGCGACGCGCAGCCCTCAACCGACTACATCATCCCGGAGAAGACGCCCACAGATCTGCTGGGCAAGGGACGCGAGCCGAAGCAAGAGGCGATCAAGCAGTTCCCGGGGACCAGCGGCCGCTACGTGCACGGCGGAACCGGCCGCGAGCAGATGGAAGAAACGGCGCACGGCAGCTAAACCCTGCTGTGCCCGTTGCTTCGTGGAAACAGCCCCGACGGTCGGGGTCGACCTAGAGTGACAACGCTTGGGTGACGGTGCCCGGGCTGTTCTTGTCTGTGCCTAGACGGAGCGCTTTCGACGCCGCGACGCGGTCGAAGAAACGTTCCTCTTCGGAAGGGACGCGATGCCGAGGCGGACGGTGTACGAGGCGAAGATCGAGACCCTCTCGATCCTCGACGAGCAGGGCAATCTGGACACCAAGCTCGCGAAGGACACCCTGACCGACGATCAGGTCGTCTTCGCGTACGAGCAGATGTGGATCTGCCGCCATCTCGACGAGATCGCCTTCAAGCTGCAACGCTCGGGCCGCATGGGCACGTACCCGCAGAACAAGGGGCAAGAAGCCAACGCCATCGGCTCGGCCCTCGCCCTGATCAAGGGCGAAGACTGGCTCGTGCCCTGCTACCGCGAGAACGCGGCGCTCTACATCCACGGCCTTCCGATGCACTACATCCTGCTTCACTGGATGGGTGACGAGCGGGGCAATCAGATCCCCGAGGGCGTCAACCAGACGCCGATCAGCATCCCCATCGGCACCCACATGCTCCACGCGACCGGCATCGCCTGGGCGATGAAGCTCCGCGGCGAAAAGAAGTGCGTCGCGACGTACTTCGGCGACGGCGCGACCAGTGAGGGCGACTTCCACGGCGCGATGAACTTCGCCTCGACGCTCCAGGTCCCCTGCATCTTCTTCTGCCAGAACAACCAATGGGCCATCAGCGTTCCGCGCGAGGAACAGATGAACTCCCCCACCGTCGCCCAGAAAGCGATCGCGTACGAGATGCCGACGATCCAGGTCGACGGCAACGACATCTTCGCGGTGTACAAGGCGACCAAGGAAGCCCGCGAGAGAGCGATCAAGGGTGGAGGCCCCACGTTCATCGAGGGCGTCACCTACCGCCTCGCCGACCACACCACCGCCGACGACGCGCGGCGCTACCGCGATCCTTCAGAACTCGACGCGTGGCTCGAGAAAGACCCCATCATCCGCACTCGGAAGTACCTCGAATCGAAGAAGCGTTGGGACGAAGACAAACAGGTCGCGCTGCAGGCCCGCGCCGAGAAGATCGTGACCGAGGTCGTGCGAGCCGCCGAGGGCATCGACGAGCCGAGCACCGCCGACTTCTTCGACCACATGTTCGAGACGCTCCCCGAATCGCTCGCGACGCAACGCGACACCATGCGGACCAGTTCGCTCGGGCAGAACCCCGACCAGGTCGGCCTCCGGGCCGACGGCGTGGGGGTCGGCCAGTGATGCCGGTTCGGACGACCCTCATCGCCGCCGCGTGCGCCTCCCTCATCGCCGGCGGGTGCTCGACAGGACAGCTCCAGTTCGGCGGTGGTGTCGCGTACGACAACCTGCTCGATGAGAGCGATGTCGAGCAGATCCGCGCCAACGTCCGCACAGAGTTGCTCGCGAGGGCCGAAGCGTTCGACATCACGCCCCAACGCGTGACCAACCGCCGGATGACGTTCCGCATGGAAGCGCCGGAGTGGGAGTTCCCGCTCCCGGGCGGCGGATCGCAGACGCGTCCCGACGAACGCGTCGTTGAGGTGACCGTCGACCTCGGGGGCCGCGGCGAGGGCGCGTACATCTACACCGCCCGCACGATCGGCACCGAGCCCAAAGGCTTCACCGCTGAGGCTCGAGGACGTTTCGGGCTCGCGATGCTCGCGCTCCGCGAGATCTTCGAGACGCCGATGAAGACCGACTTCTTCGATCGCGCCGAGATCAGCCGCGTGTACGAGATCGAGCCGGCGCTCATCGACGTGGGCCGCCGAGCCGAGTTGCGTCCGCGCGTGGGCCTCCTGGGCCTCGACCGGGCCGTGAAGCTCGCGACGCGCGAAGCCGAGCGTGTCGGCTTCGACATCGAAACACCCGAGCCGGGCGTGCTCGTTCTTCGCGATCGCTACGCGCGCCCGAGGGGCGACGAGGCGGTCGTCTCCGCGACGCTGACGTTCGACGTCGTCCCAGGCACGCGTGACGTCCGCCGGCTCGTGCTCGACCTCGCCGATGAAGCGGCTCAGGTCGATTCGGGCTACCGCACGCCCGAGGGCCAACCCATCACCACCAACGACTTGCTCGCCGAGCGGCTGGGGCGCGTGGCGCTCGCCGTTGCCTCAGAAGAAGGAGATCGCTGAACCATGGCCGAGCTGACCCTTGTGCAAGCGATCAACCAGGCCCTCGACCAGGAAATGGCCCGCGACGAACGCGTGATCATCTTGGGCGAAGACGTGGGCATCAACGGGGGCGTGTTCCGCGTCACCGAGAACCTCGCCGAGAAGCACGGCAAGCACCGCTGCCAGAACACCCCGCTCGACGAGTCGGGCATCATGGGCACCGCCATCGGCCTCGCGATGGCCGACATGCGTCCGATCCCCGAGCTGCAGTTCGAAGGCTTCATGGGCCCTGCGTACGACCAGCTCGTCAACCACGCGGCCCGCTTCCGCACCCGCACCCGCAGCGCGATCACGATCCCGCTGACCATCCGCGTGCCGGTCGGCGGCGGCATCCACGCCCCCGAGCTCCACTCCGACTCGCCCGAGGCGATTTATGCCCACTCGCCCGGGGTCAAGGTCGTGATGCCCTGCACGCCCTACGACGCCAAGGGGCTCTTGCTCAGCGCGATCCGCGACCCCGACCCGGTGATCTTCTTCGAGCCCAAGCGCGTGTACCGCAGCTATCGCGAAGAGGTGCCCGAGGGCGACTACACCATCCCGATCGGCAAGGGCAAGATCGTCAGCGAGGGCGACGACCTCACCGTCGTCACATGGGGCGCCAGCGTCTTCCAGTGCCTCGAAGCGATCGACGAGCAACCCGAAGACGTCTCGATCGAACTGATCGACCTCCGGAGCATCTACCCACTCGACATCGACATCGTGATCGAGAGCGTGATGAAGACGGGCCGGTGTGTCATCGTGCATGAAGCACCGAAGACCGCCGGCATGGGCGCCGAGATCGCGACCCTGATCCAGGAGAACTGCTTCCTGCATCTCGAGGCGCCGGTGCAGCGCGTTGCGGGGTTCGACACGATCATGCCTTACTACAAGCTCGAGCTCGATTACCTGCCCGACGCGAAGCGGATCGGAAAGGGGATCAACGAGTGTCTCGCCTACTAACCGCCATCCTCGTTACCACGTCTGCGTTCTGCTCAGGGTGTGCCGCGAACGTACCGCGCGCGCTCAGCCTGAACGAACTCGAGTTCGTCGGTGTATACGACGAAGACCCTGAAGCCTACAGGGTGGCCCAAGAGTCTTCGGGTAAGGCGATAGCGGAGAGCGGCCTATCGATCTGTGGCTCTGGCTTCAGGCAACCCAGTCGCTTGACACTGCTCGAGGACGGGACCGCGACGGTCTGGCCCGGGCGGGGCTGGCGCAACGCTGTCCCACCCCCTCGTACAGTTCGGGAGCGTCGCCCCTATGAAGGCCAGTGGCGGCGCGATGGCGACGAGGTCGTGATCACGATCGGGGGACCGCCCGAAACCGTCGATGGACCGAGTTGGGCGCGGTTCCGTGTCGCCGATCGGTCGCTTCAGTTTGCAATGCTGTCCGCAGGACCCAACGTGTTTGGCCCTTACTCTCGGCACGATTTCATCAGGAAAGACTGAGCACTCTCATGGCCCACGCCAAATCCGCCAACCCCAACATCTTCATCCTCCCCGACCTCGGCGAGGGCGTGCATGAAGCCGAACTCATCGCCTGGAAGGTGAGCGAGGGTGACACCGTCACCGAGCACCAGATCATCGCAGAGATGGAGACCGACAAAGCGCTCGTCGAGGTGCCCAGTCCTCGTGACGGCGTGATCAAGACCCTGCACGGCAGCGAAGGCGAGATCCTCAACGTCGGCAACCCGCTCGTGACCTACGAGGGTGGCGACGAGCCGGCGGCCAGTCCCGCCCCCGCCGCGGCGCCTTCATCGAACGGAACCGCGGAGCGTGAAGACGCCGGCACCGTCGTCGGGGCCGTCGGCGGCGAGATCGTGCGGGGCGTGAAGGGCAAGGCCCTCGCGGCGCCCGCTGTCCGCAGGCTCGCCCGTGATCTGGGCGTCGACATCAACCAAATCGAGGGCACCGGGATTGCCGGGCGGGTAACAAAGAAGGACGTCGAAGCGTTTGCGAAGGATGGGCCGAGGACCACGCCGGCGGCCGATTCATCCGCGGCTTCGCTTCGCTCAGCCACAGCGTCCACGACGCCGGCTCCGACGACGGCCCATGCTGGGCAAACGCGGCGTCCGCTTCCGCCAGCAGCACCCTCGTATCAGCCGGCTCCGCAGCCGATGCAGCCCCCGATGGCTCCGGGGTACGGCGCTCCCATGCCACAGCCCCAGCCGGTGCCCGGGTACGGCGCTCCGATGCCCCAGATTCCGGGCGCGATGCCCGGATACGGAATGCCCCAGCCGATGTACATCCCTGTCGCGGTCTCCATGCCCATGCCCGGGTACGGACAAGGCTACGGGGTGCCTCAGCCCGGCTACGGCGCCCCCGCCGCCGGCGTACCGATGGCGCCGGGCTATACCCCCTCAAGCGGCTCGCGCCCGATCCCCGATCCGGCGCAGCAGTCCGCGGGCGACAGCCGCGTTGCGTTCCGGGGCGTGCGGCGCACCATCGCCAACCGACTCCGCGAGAGCGTCAATACAGCCGTCCACTTCACAGTAATGGACGAAGCCGACGTCACCACGCTCGACGCCGTGCGTCGTCAACTGGCCGAGACCTCAGGCCAGAAGATCAGCTTCCTGCCTTTCGTCGCCGCGGCGGTGTGCCGTGCGATCAGCCCGGCGCTGGGCGGTCGCTTCGGAGCGCTCAACGCGACCGTTGACGAGCAGGCCGAAGAAATCGTGAACCACGGCGCGACGCATCTGGGCATCGCGACCGACACCGACTCGGGCCTCATGGTCCCGGTCATCCCCAACGCCCACGTCATGGGCGTGACCGCGCTCGCCAACGAGATCGCAGCAACCGCGAAGTCGGCACGCGACCGGAGCATCGGCCGCGATCGTCTCATGGGCAGCACGTTCACGATCAGCAACGTGGGTAGCCACGCCGGCAAGTTCGCGACGCCTGTGATCAACGTGCCCGAGGTCGCGATCCTCGCAGTCGGCAAGGTGTACGACGGTGTCGTCGTTCGCGACGGGCAAGCGGTGGTTGGCAAGTTGATGCCTCTGAGCTTGGCGTGCGACCACCGCGTCGTTGACGGCGCGACCGCGGCGTTGTGCCTCGCAGAGATCGTCCGCTTCCTTCGAGATGAGCCCGAGTCGCTGGCGTAAGTCACTTTCGCGAGCAACGTCAGCATCAACGAGCCCGCCGCGCAAGCAAGGGTGCTCCTTATTCTCCGCAACCTCATCTCCTTCGCCTTTCCGAGGCATCGGATCCACGAAGGAGACGCAGACGCGAAGCTCGGGAGACCCCTTGCACCCGCGTCGGGCTCGCTGTCCATCTGCCGTTCCGATGGATCGGGAACAATCACCCCTACGCCGAGCGTTCACTCCCCGACGGGTATCCCGGACCCGTCGAAAGCAGGAGGCCTTGGTATGCGTCTCGCGCTCATTCCCATCGTTGCCGTTTCGTCCGTTCTGCTCGCCTCCCCGGCCTCTGCCGGAGAGCGACGGAGCATCTCGTCGATCGTGCTCGACACCCAGGACCATCACCGGTCCAAGAAGGACATCAAGCACGACCGCGACGCGAAGAAGAGTCCGTCGATCGTGATCTCTTCGGGCGGCGTGAAGATCGTCGTCTCGCCCTCCGACTCCCGCCTCGGGCGCGACCGACTGACCCGGTCTGAAGTCCGCCAGTTGCAACGCTATCGAGCCCTGCGCCCCCGCGCTGACCGCCGCCATCGCTTCGGACGCCACGATGACCGCTTTGATTCGCGGTCACGGCACTCGATCCAACGCGACCGAAGATTCATCAGAGGCTTCCGTGTCGGCGTGCGCAGCTCTTCGCGCGACCGCGCGCACTCGCACCGCCCCGGACTCCACCGCTCTGAGTTCAGGCGGGGCTTCCGCGCCGGGGCGAGAACCACCAGGCTGAGCCCTCGCGGACGCCACGAGCGGCGGCGCTAGAGCGTCTCCACTTATGTTGGAGCATCGGGCGTGCGGTTTGCGCCACGGGAAGCCCGCCGGATTCACTCCGGCGCGACTTCCCCACGCGAGTGTGCGGGCGGAGGCCGCTACGGAGCGATCAAACGTGCTTTAACACGCCGCCTCCCTCAGCACACCCCGACTTCGTGGGCCGGGCGCCCCGGGCTGGTTCGTTCGAACCCGGGGGCGCCCGTCGTTTGCAGTGCTCACGATCAAATCGGTTCGCATCTTGGACGCAGAACACGTCCTTGGTATCCTCCCGGAAAGCGGCACTCCGCCGCTGGGGAACGGACCGTGGCCAAGATCGTGATCATCATCGTTGTGGGATTCGGCCTCCTCATCGGGGGCGCAGCCTTGTGGGACAAAATGAGCGGTCCCCCTCTGCCACGAGCAGAACGCATCGAGCCGCCCGAGGGCGTCGAGCGGCTGCCCCGGGCGTTCTCCCCGGCGGCCGTCCTGTCGGAGCACGGACTGAGCATCGGCACAGCGCTGGGCTCAGGAGCCCCGGCGCTCGGCGGCGGCGCGCTCGCGGCACAGGCCGATCCCGATCTCGCCCAGGGCGAGTGGCTCATGGGCCAGTGGATCCACCAGAGCGGCTGGAACGGCGAGATCAAGGGCATCAAGCGTCGCGGCGACGTTACCCGCATTAGCATCGACGTCAGCCTCTCGCAGATGCCCGGATGGATCTACGTCATCGCCGAGATCCCGGGCGACCCGGGCCACATGACCGAAGGCAGTTCCTGGGCCCGCCTCGACGGACGCATCGCCCAGGTCACACTGAGCGACGACGTGATGACCAAGGGGCACGAGATCGTGCTCGTCGAAGCGAGCGTCCTCGAAGCCCGCTAACGCGCATACGAGCCCGCAGCGCGAGCAAGGGACCTCCCAAGCGAAGCGCTCTCTCCTCCTACCGCCCCTCGCCTATCACGCGAACGCTTCAGGAGCGAGGAGCTTTCGCGTTTGGGCTCCGGGCTCGTTCGCTTGGCCCTAAGGCATTGCGGGCTTACACCGGGATATTCAGGGTCTTCATCACGACGTCGTCTTCGGTGCCGTGCTGGCGGTCTTCGCCGGCACTGATGACATCCATGAGGTTCTGGTTGCCCTCTTGCCGCGTTTCGAAGCGGATGAGGGTGCCGTGCTCATCGCGGTAACCCGGGAGGTTGGCGACGCCCAGGTCTTCGGGCCCGTCGGGGTACGTGTTGCTCGCAAGCTTGTGCTGCACGACCATCGTGACGAGCTGCTGGTACTCGATATCAGCCTTGAGCTGAACCCCTCTCTCACGGGTCTCCTGGACCGTCTCGACGTAGCTCTTCCCGCTGGGCCCAGCGGTGAAGTAGAGCATCATGATGATGAGCATGACGACGAGGAGGCCGACGAGGCCGAGACCTCCGAAGGCAGGGCGGTGGGCGTGGTATCGCATGGTCCATGGTACGGGCCTCGGGTGACCCAAGATCCGAGATCACCGGTGATACCCGGGTGATAGAACCGGCTTCAACGGCGAATACAACGTGAACACCTCAGAGCGCGATCCTTGCGAACGTCACGTGAGGAGGCGCGAACGTGTCGGTCGAATCGCGACGTCCAGCCCGACGCCGACCAGCCCCCCGGGCGACGGTCACACCCGGCACGTCTTCCGCGCCGTCTTGTACACCGAGAAGAACGCGGAGAGCCCGAAGCGGAGCCGACCCCACGGCGCCTCGGCTCCGTGCGGACCGAGTTCGCGAAGATGAACAGCAGCGCGGTCGTGCTCGCCCATCCAGTACAGGGCGTAAGCGACGTAGTGACGCGTCCGAGCTCCGTTGTGCCCGGTAAACCCAGCAGATTCCGCCGACGTGATCGCCTGCTGGACACGACTCCGCGTCCAGATATCCTGCCAGATCGCCGCCTCATGAGGCGACTCGGGGCCGTCCAGCGATTGGTACCACACCGACATCAGCACCATCGTCTCCACGCCGATTCCCGATGGTGCCCGCCCCGACCACTTGTCGACAAATTCGGCCGTTGCGTTCGCGTTGGCCCCATACCACTGGGGCGACTCGGTCGTCATGCCCCCGGTGTACAACGCACGCAGCTCTGGCTGGCGCTGAAAGCCCTCACGGAAAACTTTGCGGGCGGCGCCGGCGTCGCCAAGACCACGAAGCACCCACATCAGATGTGGCATCATCAAGGCCGAGTTACGATCACGCTTGCCTAACGTCAGAAACGCGTCTTTAAGGCGCACAAGCTCGTCACGGAGCGCGAGGAGATCCGATTTACCGTGCGTCCAGGGCCCAAGATCCCACGCGAGCTTGGACCCGTGAATCAGGAGCGCGGTGTGAGCCAACGGGTCCGCCGTCCGCCCCGCCCAGTCGTGAAGAAACGGAGCGTCGCCGGCCCAGTCTGCAAAGGCATGGAGCAGATGGAAACGCTCGTTCGCGTCGGGCGCCGCCGCGAGCAACTCGCTGGCCGGCCCAGAATCGCCCACCGAAAGTCGCCGGCGTGCGAATCAGCGCGACGACGAAGCTTGGTGGTATCGAGTGGCGCGTGCATCGCCCGAGCTTAACTGTCGCTCACCACTCCGGCCCACCCGTATACCGCCCATAGATATCCGCCAACGCCTGCGTCATCTCACCCATCGTGCAGCCAGCATCAGCGCCCTCGATCAGGCTGGGCATCACGTTCTTCTTGTCGCGAGCCGCGGCTCGGATCGTGTCGAGCGCCCGGTTCACGCCGTCTTCATCGCGGGCCTTCTTGAACGCCGCGAGGCGTTCGACCTGCTCGGTCTCGACCTCGTCGGGGATCATCAAGATGTCGATCGGGCGGTCTTCTGCATCGTCGACGTACTCGTTCACGCCCACGATCACCCGGTCGTGCGCCTCGCACTCCTCGGCATAGCGGTAGCTCGCCTCGGCGATCTGCCGGCGGAAGTAGCCCTTGTTGATCCCGGAGACGACGCCGCCCTCATAGAAGGCCGGCTGCACCGAGTACCCATCGGCGTCGGTCTTGTTGCCACCGGCGAGGTGTGCGAGGCGGTCGTGGGTCCACGCCCCGCCTGCCATGTCGTCGATGTCGCTGATGAACCCGAGCGCGTCGGCCTCGACCCGGTCGGTCAGGCTTTCCATGAACCACGATCCGCCCAAGGGGTCGACGGTGCGCGTCACGCCCGTCTCGTGGGCCAAGATCTGCTGGGTGCGGAGGGCGACGGTGACCGCCTGCTCGGTCGGCAGGCCCAGCGTCTCGTCCATCGAATCGGTGTGCAGGCTCTGGCACCCGCCCAGAACCGCGGCCATCGCCTGGTACGCGACGCGGACGATGTTGTTGAGGGGCTGCTGCTCGGTCAGCGAACACCCGGCGGTCTGCACGTGGGTCTTCATATACCACGAGCGTTCGTTCTTCGCGCCGTAGCGGTCGCGCATCATGCGGGCCCAAATGCGCCGTGCGGCCCTCAGCTTGGCGATCTCTTCGAAGAACTCGTTGTGGCTGTTGAAGAAGAAGCTGAGACGCGGCGCGAACTGCTCGATGTCGAGCCCACGGTGCAGGCACGCCTCGACGTACTCCATACCATCGCGCAGCGTGAACGCGAGTTCTTGGGGCGCCGTACTGCCCGCCTCGCGGATGTGGTACCCGCTGATCGAGACGCTGTTCCACCGGGGACAGTGCTTGCTCTGGAACTCGATCGTGTCGACCACCAGGTTCACCGACGCTGCCGGCGGGTAGATGAACTCGTTCTGCGAGTGAAACTCTTTCAGGATGTCGTTCTGGAGCGTCCCGCCAAGCGTGTCCCACCCGATGCCCCGCCTGCGGGCCATCGCGAGGTACATCGCCCAGATGACCGCGGCAGGACCGTTGATGGTCTGGCTCACCGTCACCTGGTCGATCGGGATGTCGGCGTAGAGCCGCTCCATGTCTTCGATGGTGTCGATCGCGACACCACACTTGCCGACCTCGCCCAGGCTCAGCGCGTCGTCCGAGTCGCGGCCCATCAGCGTCGGCAGGTCGAAGGCCGTGCTCAGCCCGGTGTTGGCCTTGGTCTTGGTCTTCGCGGCTTCAAGGAGGTACTTGAAACGCTGGTTGGTGTCGTCGGCGGAGCCGAAGCCGGCAAACTGCCGCATGGTCCAGAGCCGCGTGCGGTACCCCTTGGGAAAGAGCCCCCTGGTATACGGGAATTCACCGGGGCCGGCGATATCGCGGTCGATGTTCTGGAGCGAGACCGGCGGCTGGCCTGGCCCGTAGAGCGGATCGAGCGAGATCCCCGAGATCGTCACCGAGTGCGGGTCGATCCCGTCGAGCGCAGGCCCGGTGATCGAGGTCGAACCTTTTGTGTCTGAAGTGGTTCCAGGAGCGGTCGTCATCCGAAATCGTCCTCCGAGCAGGGTCACCCCAACTGTATCGCCACAGATGCGGCACGCCCAGACCCTGCGGGCCATCGGCCCATTCTTCATCCGAAACCAACCTGAGCAACGGTCTCACCGTACGTTCGGCTGCAACACAAGAACCCAGACATGAATTCAACGCAAGTGCCGGGTTGATTGCAACCGTCGCGAATCCGGGCTCGGGCCGCCCCCGAAACCACGTCTGAGTCCATGCGGCCCTGAGCCAATCGCCGGCGTAGCCCGGTGTTTCGAGTCAAGAACGACAGGCCGCAAGCACACCCATCGAAAGGAAACACATGGCCCTCCGCCACACGGCGTCCGCGATCGTTCTGTCCGCACTCGTTGCCGGCACCGCCTCAGCTCAGTGCTCAAGCGGGAACTGGGAAGCCAAGCACGACGGCTACACCGTCACGATCCAGACCGCGAGCCATGAACAAAACCACCATCGCCGCGGCGCCGACATCGTCGATACCGCTGTCGCTGCTGGCGACTTCAACACGCTTGTAGCCGCCGTGAAAGCCGCCGATCTCGTCGACGTCCTGAAGGGCGATGGCCCGTTCACCGTCTTCGCTCCGAGCGATGCCGCGTTCGATCGCCTGCCCGACGGCACGATCACTGGTCTCCTCGAGCCCTCGGCCAAGGGCAAACTCCAGAGCGTCCTGACCTACCACGTCGTCCCGGGTCGCGTGACCGCCAAGGACGTCGTCAAGCTTACCAACGCCACCACCGCCAACGGTCAGCGGCTCGACATCCGCGTCCGCAACGGCAACGTCTTCGTCGACGGCGCCAAGGTCACCGCCACCGACATCGAGACCTCGAACGGGATCATCCACGTCATCGATTCGGTGATCATGCCCGAGACCCGCAACATCGCCGAAGTCGCGGAGAACGCCGGCTCGTTCGGCACCCTCCTCGCCGCGGCCAAGGCCGCCGGCCTCGTCCCGGCCCTGACCGGCGACACCCCCTACACCGTGCTCGCCCCCAACGACGAAGCCTTCCAGGCTCTCGGCCAGGACACCATCAACAGCCTTCTCGAGCGTCGCAACCGCCACAAGCTGGCCGACATCCTCAAGTACCACGTCATCCCGGGCCGCGTGTACGCCAAGGACGCGATCGCCATCGGCGACGCCGGCACCGCTGAGGGCACCGAGGTTCGCTTCGACCTCCGCGACGGTCGCGCTGTCGTGAACGAGGCTTCGATCCTCGCCACCGATATCGAGGCCTCGAACGGCGTGATCCACGTCATCGACACCGTCCTCATCCCGAGCTGATGTCCGCGATCTCCCTCGATTTTCCCCCCCGCAAACGGACCGCCGGCATGGGTCGGCGGTCCGTTTCGCTGCTGCGCGACACGCAAGGTGGGGACACTCCGAGTTGTCGAACCTCGAACAGCCTGATACCGTCGCGTCGTCTGAAGGGACTCAGCGACGTGTCCAATGATCTCGTTCTCCATCGTGTGGCAAGCCAGGACCAAGGGGCGGTGCGCGAATGCATCGACCGCTACGGCGGGCTCGTGTGGTCGCTCGCCAGGCGCCTGTGCCCGAACTCGACCGATGCCGAAGACGCGGTGCAGGACATCTTCGTGTCCGTCTGGCGCAGCGCCGGCCGCTTCGACCCCGAAATGGGCTCCGAGGCCACCTTCATTGCAACGATCGCACGACGCCGGCTGATCGACCGGGCCCGCCGCAAGAAGCGAGCCCTCGCCGCGGCGCCCCTGGAAGAGGGATTCGCCGAGGCCGCCGGCGAGGACGGCACCGGCCAGGCCGAGCGGCTCGCGACGCTGGGCGAGGACGCCAAGATCGCCGTCGGCCTCCTTGAGGAACTCTCCGAGGACCAGCAACGGGTGCTCCGCATGTCGATTTTCCACGGCGTCAGCCACGAGAAGATCGCCGCGGCGACCGACATGCCCCTCGGGACCGTCAAAACCCACATCCGCCGTGGTCTGTTGAAGGCTCGGAAGATTCTTGAGCAGCGCCAGCGAAACCGGACCTCCGGGGACGCCGAAAGCACGTCAGTAGTCCGTTCCGGGGGGAACGACAGCACCTCGCCCGACTCGGCCGCGAGTCAGGAATCGGGAGTCGTTCAGTGAATTCCGTTCAGATCCCTGACAATGATCGGTTGCATGACCTTCTCGCGGAGGAGGCCACCGTTGGTCTGTCCGATGCGGATCGGGCCGAACTCGATGGGCTCATCTCTGATCTCGCGATCGATGATCTTGCGCCAGACGCCTTCGACGAAGCCGCGGCGGCGTGCTCACTGATGTGGGCCGACCCGGCTGAGGAAGTCCCTGCGTCGTGCAAGGCCAAGCTGGTCACCGCAGCCGAGAAGCACATCGCGTCCCGGGGTGCCCCCGATCTCAAGCTTTCAGGCACTCCGGCCGACGCATCGCTCTCGCCGAACCCCCTCGCGATGTTCGGCGGGTGGATCGCCGCGGCCGCGTGTCTGGTGGTTGCGGTCGTGCTGAGCACACCCTCGAAGACCGTCGCGACGCCGGCGGATCAACTCGCGTCGTTGCTCGAGGCCGATCCCAACGTGTCGAAGGCGGGCTGGCTGAGCATCGACCAGGTCCCGCCCCTCAACGCCTCGGCCCCCCACCGCTTCGATGAGGGCATCACCGGCGAGATCGTCTGGTCCGAGTCGCGCGATGAGGGTTATATGGTGCTCTCGGGTATCGCGGAAAACGACCCGCAGGACTGGGTCTACCAGCTCTGGATCTTCGACAAGACGCGCGACGACGGCGGGCTCGCCCAGCGTCCGGTCGATGGCGGCGTCTTCGACTTCGCGAGCGCAAAGCGTGACGAGTCGGGCAATGTCATCGTCCCGATCGACGCAAAGCTCCCGGTCGGCGAGGCGTTCCTCTTCGCCGTGACGGTTGAAGAGCCGGGCGGGGTGGTCGTCAGCGATCGCGACGTGGTCTTCGTCGCCGCGTTGGGCTAGAGCGACCATGTTCGTTTTGTAGCGTCCAATTGGGATCCCGGTTCGCTTGGTCTCAGGCAACGAACAACGAGCCCGCCGCGCGAGCAAGGGATCTCCCACGTCTTTGTTTCTCTGGCCCCTCCATTTCTCGTGCGCAACCGATCAACGAAGGGGCTTGAGGCCAGGAAGAACGCTCCGCTCGGGAGGGCCCTTGCTCGCGCTGCGGGCTCGTTGATATCTGGGCATTCTCAGACTCGGTACGTCGCCCGCTACGAGTTCGTTTTGGCTTCTCTCATCGACCGCCTACTCGCTCGGAGTCAACAGTCCATCGGGCCCAACAAGCATCACGTCGCCCTTGGCCTCGACGTTTCCGAGAGCTCCCCACTGTCCGTGGGTATCGGGCCCGACCCCAAAGTGATCAGTCGCGTCACGGCCCACCGAGTACAAGATGTATCCGAGGTCGCCCGACCTTGGATCCCCCGGTTGGTACACGAGCCCATTCGGCGACCCCACGCCTCGCGGTTCCTCGCTCAGGTACCTCGGCACAAGATCACGCAGTGATTCTGGATGCTCACCATGCTCAAGACGGAAGCGCTCGATCGCGAAGACGGTCCGATGGGCGATCGACGTGACTCGATGCTGCTCAAGCGCCCTGAGCAACCCCGATCGACCCTCAAACCAACACGCTTCGGTCCGCAGGCGCCAATACGCGGCCTTCGGCCACGCCCCGACGTGTGCCTGGGCGTCATCGATGGCCGCGACGGCATCTTCGTATGTCCGAGTCTGATACGCCTCGATGCATGCTTCGAGCGCAAACCGCATGGGCTCGTGCTGAGCCGCGGCGTCCCAGCGTGTGACAACCGAATCGTCGAAACCCGTGCTCATGAGCCAGCGGTCGAGGAGTATCTCGCCCCACCATGCCATCGCCAAAGCCCCGTCGCTGCCGGGTTGCTCGGCTCGGGCGAGCGCTTCGACAACCTTCGGCGTGAGCGTGCCTATCACAATCGCCTCGGTCACCGCCGAGCGGCCGAGTGGCTCGATCGCCGCCCAGACCAACCAACTCAGTTCGCTCGGCTGCGCAACGAGCAGCGAAGACAGTGATCGGATGGCTTCCATCGCCTCGACCGCTCGGACGGGGTCGTCCTGCTCGATCGCGATCTGAAGATCGGCCTTCAGAGCCCTAGCGATCCGCCGGATCGGCGAGCCCCAGCGATAACTCAAACGCTCTGCCGGAACGATCGACTGATTTCCCGAGCCATCCCAGACCGGCGCCTGCGATGGCAAGGCCCGAACCCGATCGAACACCCCGCGCCGGCGGAGTTCGTCGACAGCAGCGCGGCAGGATTCTTCCTGCCAGGCGAAGAAAGCCGCATCCTCGGGGCGTTGTTCTTCGCCCTCTGGCAAAGCGAAGCGGAGCCTCTGCCCGCTGGTGCGGTCGTCGGGCGGCGGCATCTCGGCGATCACGTCCGCCTCAACCTGCTCCATCAACTCGATCACTTCAACGACCGGGGCCCACTCCCCGGGTGTGTCCACACCCCAGATCTCAGCGCCGAGTTGTCGCCACTCTTCGAAGGCATCACCCTCGGGCAACGGTGGACCGAAGTAGAGGTGATGCCGGAAGAGCACGACACCACCCACAACCACCGTCGACGCAGCGAGAATCAGGATCACGCGAATCAACGGAACCACCTCCCACCATGACCGATACCTATTTCGAACTCTCCCTCTTCACGTCACTCGCCAACGAAGAACGCATCCGTTCCAAGAATGACGTGGTCCGAAGCCGCGCCAGAATCTTGGAATGCGTTGACGAACTCACCGGTCGGTACGGTGCCTCCATTGTCAACGCCGTCGCGTCCCGCCAGCCAGAGTCGACATCCTCCTTGAATCGCGGGGACTTCGGGATTGTCGCCGACCCGATACCCGAGCACTGCACCGGTAAACGGGTCGATCGGCGTCGCTCTAAGTTCGCGGCCGACAAGTTCGTCAAGTTCTCCTGGAAACCGTCCGGTGCGGATGCGAAATGTCTCGAGCGCAAGCGCCGTTCGCAGCGCGATCCTTTCGGCCTTGGCACGATGAGCTATCTGCACCAACTGTGTCTCAAGCACGTAGCCGAACGTTTCAAAGGCATCTCGGAGCTCGCGCGCGAACATAGTTCCGCGCAGTGGCCCAGAAGCCAGGGCCAAAGCGGTGTCGTGCACGTGCGCAACACCCTTGATTGGGTCAAGAGACACCGCCTGGGCAATCGCGTCGTAGACGACGGTCGCCGCGGCATGGTTCGCCGCGGCGTGCTTGTACGCGAGAACAGAGTTCCCTTGAGGATCGGGATACGTCAATGCGTAGCTGAGCAAGGCACCTCGCATCACTCGATCGATTTCAGCAACACGATGAACGTTCAAGGTATCGAGTGCGGCCTGAGCCATCGCCATGGACGCCCCGTTGTTCACCACGTGAAGCAACTCTCCAAGCAGCATCGCCTCAAACGCGATTTCGTGCAACCAACAGATAACCAGAGGCTGGGCACCGGAAACCCTGCTCAAGGTGGCAAGGGCCATTCCAGCGGCGCGAAACGCTTCGGCATCCTGTTCCTCAGACGCCAATCGCATAGCCAACCTGAGGTACCGAGCGATCGGCGAAAGACCACTGAATGAGCTGTACACAGGACCACGAACGTTGACGTCGACCGGGATCATCCCTTCGAGAACCGGGACTGAATTTGGAAGGTCGATAATGCGTTCGATGAAACCAGAGGCCCGAAGTTCCTCCGCCGCGAGATCGCCCATCGTACGGTGCCATCGCCAAGCCGCGAGATCGTCCGGGTTCCCAGGGTCGTACGGACGCCAATAGTCCCACCCTCGATTCATCTCGGGGTCGTACACAGGGATCGCCGCTTCTCGCCGACGAACATCGCTCGGCCGAGGTACGGCGGTTGCCGCCTTGTCTTCGGCGTTCTGTTTCATAGCGACGAGTGCTGCTACAGGCTTCCACGAGCCGGGCGTGTCAACACCCCACGATTTGGCGCCGAGTTCACGCCATTCTGCAAGGAAGTCGGTGTCGGGCAACGAAGGCCCTAAGTAGAGGTGGTGTCTCAGCGCGACTCCGAGCGCCGCCGCGCCCCCGGCGAACACGGCCATGCCAGCAACCGCGATTTGCCACTTTCCTAGCTTCACTCTGCGCCACTCCCGACAACGATCCCTCGCACGAATGGTATTAGATCGTGCACTTGATCGCTTTCGCGCTCTTGGTACGTTGACGAAAAGAGCGATCGCGGCGTGCTTTCTCTCACTCACGCGCCGTCAATTCCAACGTCATCGGCGCGCACCTCGAGCGAAGCCGATCGCGACGGGTTTCCCCGGCACGATCGCTCGGGACATTTATCCGGAGCCCACGCCGGCCCGGTGCATCGCGGGCCGGCGGTGGTCGGGCGAAACTTACGGACAGCCAGCCAAGAAACCCTCAATGAACGTGTCGACGTCGGTGAGATCGATGACGTCAAACGGGAACGCGATATCTGCGGCCGGATCACCCGCGAGGAACGCCGCGATGAACGCGTCACCATCCGAGAGATCGAGCAAACCGAAGGGCAGCGCGAGGTCGGCGACGTTGCAGGGTGCAGCGTCGGCGTCGCAGGTCCCGGGCGTCGGCCCGTAGAAACCGACCGCCGGCTCGCTTCCGCCGTTGGCGGAGATCGTCACCGTCGTCGTCCCGTCTTGGCACGTGTAGGTAAAGGAGTCACACACAAAGTCGAACGGGGACAATCCGGTCTCGGCTTCGATACAGGGGTTCTGGTCGAAAAAGTCGATCCGCGATGTCGGAGTGATCAGGAACCCACCTCCCAGGTTTCCATCACCGCCTTCGTCGAGCCATTCAGGAGTCGTGAACGGTTGCGTAAAGTCCGGTCCGCCCATCGCCGGCGGCACGGTCAGGTCCCAGAGGCGCAGGAGGTTGAACGACCCAGGCGCCGCATCCGTCGGCGGATCGACAAACCCACCTCCGAACCCAAGCAAGAACCCCTGGGGCTGAATCTGCGCCCGATCCGGGGCCGACTGCGGATTGATCTGACCGCTGTAATCGGCCAACGGCTGCAAGAAGAACATGGTGTACGTCGCGTCGTGCAGCGAGTCGGTGTCCGACGTGATGTACGAGGCCGCGATCCCGAGATCGAGGAACGCGAACGGGTTGAAGCGTCCCTCGGTGCACGCCTCTTCGGCCATGCCGTCGGTATCTGCGGTCTCAAATGGGGTCGTCGTTCCGAGGTCATCAGCCGTGAGATCGACGGTGTATTGCATCAGATCCACCTGGCCGGCCGGCGGCGGGACGTCGCTGCCAGAAAGATCGCGGAGCACGAGACCGAATCGAGCGAGTCCCGGCGTGAACTCGTTGGTCACAGCGCTCTCGTTGTCTTCAAAGATCAGAACGACGTCGTTGAACGGGACCCCGTCGGTGATCCCGTTGCCCGCTGTCGCCGGCGGCTCGGGGAGCATCGACGCCGCGAACTGGATGGTATCGATGACCGTGTCGGGCTCGAACTGCGCCGTCGCCTCCCACGCCTCGTACGTCGGTGGGTTAACGCCATCATCGGGGAAGAGCTGCCCGAAAAGGTTGACCGCGTCCGGGCACACCCCGTTGCCGGTGGGATCGAAGACCGGCTCCTCGTGCACCCACACCGGCACCTCGCCAGCCCGCCTGGCGACCGCAGGCCGGTCGTAGAGAACGACGCGTTCGCTGCCAACCTGGTACGACCAGCCCAATCGGTTGATCTGATCTTGGCTGTTTGCGAGCAAACGCCGTTCGCCCAAAGACAGTGTCGGAGTCATGTTGCCGAACGCCGACGCACTCGCAGCGAACCCACAGACGACCGCCACAATACAACTCGCTGTCCGCATCGTTCTTCCTTTCTCACCCACGATCCGTGCGTACCGGAATCAGGAGCGGGTTCAGCCCGCTCGACTCTTGTCTTGACTTCACCCGGTCGGGCCGACCGCTGGTCGCCCCGGGGGCTGCTTACACACGAGAACGAGTGCCTGGCTGGTCGCCAACGATCACTCGTTCAGCCACACCCCGCCAAGAACCCCGAGATGAACACGTCGATGTCGGAGAGATCAAACACCCCTTGAGGAGGAGCGAAGTCTGCGCACATGTCGCCAGTCAAGAACAAGAAGATGAACGCGTCGACGTCACTAAGATCCAGGATTTCAAATGGACGGGCGAGATCCGGCGGACAGGATCGGCCCGAACCCGGAACACAGCCGGAGAAAACAGGCGCGCCACAGGTTCCCGGGATGGGGCCCCAAAAGCTGATGTAGGGTTCGCTTCCACCCTTTGTATCGAGGAAGACCGTCATTGTTCCGTCTGGGGACGTCAGCGGCAGGCCATCGCAAACAATGCGGTCAGGCTCGAGTCCCAGGTCGGAAAGAAACGGGTTTGCGTCGAAGAAGGCGACACGCTCATCCGACACAATCCGCTGTCCGCCACCGAGGTTGGCCGGGCCGTCCTCGTCGAAGAACTCGGCCTCGAACGGATCCGCGGTGAGGTCGAGTTGCGTGAGGTCCCACCGCCGGATGAGGTCGAGAGCCCCAACCCCGTTGCCCTGCACCTGCTCCGAGATTGAAGGAAACGAATCGTCAGGATCGAACGGGTTGTAGTCCGCCCACCCAGCGCCGAACCCAAGGAGGAAACCCTGAGCACGCACTTGAGCAAGCTCAACGGGGTCTCGCGGATCGATCTGTCCGCTGTAGTCGAAAAGTGGCTGAAGGAAGAACATCGTAAAGCTCGCGTCGTGAAGCGAATCCGACGCCTCCGGCGCGAAGTCGGCCACGAGACCGGCGTCCAGAAACGCGTTGGGGTTGAAGTCATCCGATTGGATGCACGCCTCGGCGGCGACCGAGTCGTCGTCGCCGACTTCGAACTCAACACCGTCGTCGGCAATGCCGGGATCAGCGGTGAGGTCGATGGTGTAGTTGAACACGTCGACCTGGCCGGCGGGAGGTGGGAAGTCGCTCCCCGCGAGACCGAGCACCGCAACTCCGAAGCGCCGAAGCGTCGGTGTCGAGTTGTTTTGGACCGCGTTCTCGCGATCCTCGACGACGATGACAACGTCGTTGAAGGGCACACCGTCCGTCATGCTGTCGCCCGCGGTCGCCGGTGCCTCGTTGAGCGCCGAGCACGCGAACCCGATCGTGTCGATGACCGTGTTGGCCTCGAACTGCGCCGTCCCTTCCCAAGCCTCATACACCGGGGCGCCGCCATTACCCGGGAGGACCTGGCCAAAGAGTTCGATTGCGCCGGGGCACTGGCCAGTGCCCCAAGTGTCAAACAGGGGCTCCTGATACTGGTACACCGTTACATCGCCGGTCCGGGCGATCCCCACCGGGTCTGCGACGGGCCGATCGAACATGACGACACGCTCGCGACCGGCCTGGTACACCCAGCCCAGGCGGTGGATTTGATCTCGGTGACTCGCGAGCACGCGGCTCTCGCTCAGCACAGTCGCCGTCGCCCCAGGAACGCCTTCGGCGAAGCAAGGCGCGACGCCGGTGCCAAGAGCCGCGGCCAAAAGGCCGAGGATTGTCGTTCGTGTATCCGCCGATACACCGATCGCTGGTCTACGCATCGCCTTCAACCCCTTCCGATCGTTGCAAATCACCCGAGCGGGTGATCACCATCCACCAATCGACACCGCCACGGCGCAACGTGGGCGGTGCCGGTCTCTGTGCCCAACTGGGCATGGATACTGATACCGCCCGATTTCTCGGGCGCCGCACCGACCGGTGCGGGATCCGGAAACCACCCCCGAAGGCAAAAGCCCCGGGAGCAGGGAGAATCAAAGGTGAACGCCTGCCTATCGCAGACCTGTTCGAATACCAGCCCCGCGAGGTTCCCCGTCCCGCGGGTATGATGAGTGTAATCTAGTGTGACTCAGTGTCGATGGGAAGAATTGAGATTTTTAACACTCAGTCTGCTCCTCGACCTAGGTCGTGTTCACAAACACTTTCAAGATAGAAACTTGCGATGATTCGCTCATTTGCGAGCCAGGACCACCTTCAGTGTCCAAGGACCGCGGCGTCGGATCCCATGAACAGGTAATCGGTGTCCGAACCGAATCGTGAGTACGGATCGGCTTCTCCGCCCCGTGCATCTGCGGGCGGCTTTGCCCCGCGGTTGTTAACCCCGTCAAAGCCAACGCTCCAGAGCCGACACCCACCCACGGCCGACGGAACAGAAGCATCGGGTCCGACTTCGTAGACGTACGCCCCATCGCCGTAGAGATCGACCGGCAACGCATCGAGCTGCGCTCCGACGAGATCCGCGAGCGACCCAGGAAAGCTCCCCTCGGTCAGCCTTCGCTCTTCGAGGGCGAGCACGATCACGAGCGCCCTGCGTCGCGATTCGGCGGTGAACTCAGACTCCACCGCGCGCGCGACCGCCGGGATAAACACACCGAGTTGCGGATACGCCAAGCCGGCCCGTTCATTCGCAGCCACGAACGCGTCGCGGGCCTTGGCCATCCCGGTGCTCGGCGCCTCGTCGAACGACGCGATGACCGCCCGCAGCGTTTCCTCAATCGGCGCGTGCTGCGCCGCCGGATTCATGAACACGAAGGGACCACCGGGGTACCGAGCCCTCAGCGCGTTCCTCGAGAAAATGATCTCGCCCTCGAGCGCTGCCTTCATCGATCCGATGTCCGACGCCGCGACCGAGCGTCGAAGATCGGCGAGCAGCCCACCCGTCAATTCTCCTCGCAGCGCCGCGGCGTGGACCGTATCGAACGCGAGTTGGCGCATCGCGCTGGCCACGAGCCGGCTGATGAGCACCGGCTGATGGCCCATCACCTCCGCAAGCGTAAGCAGACGATCGAAGGCGGCGGTTGAGCGCTCATTGTCGCCGTCGCGGATCGACTCGACCAATTCTCGATTCAGAGCACGCCCGAGTTGGCGAAAGCCCCGGAGATCGCCGAGTGTCGAATCGAGCATGGTCTCAACGGCCGCTCCATCCGAGCCAACACCCCAACCATCATGGAGAGGATGGGAGTCGGGCAGCCGATCAATGTCCTCGAACGCTCCGTTCGCTCGCAGAACCTCCAGCGCCTTGATCGCCCGATCGTCGTTGGCATCAGCGTCGAAGCGAAGGTCGCGCTGAACACCCAGCACCGGATCGCGCCGAGGCGCGGCGCCCGCTTCGGTCTCCGCCTCGTCGAGCTTCGCGAGAACGGCCCGGACCGACGACCAATCCCCTGGCGAATCGGCGCCCCAGCTCTCGGCACCGACTTCCTTCCACGCCTCGACGTCGCTCCCGTCAGGAAGACCCGGGCCGGTGTACCCAAACACGACGAACAACGCTACGCCAACGCCCGCAATGATGCCCGACACGATGGCCAACACCCACCACAAGAAGTTCTTCATGTCGCCACCCCTTCGCTATCTATGACCGGGGCGACGCAGCCCTCAGCCGTGCTTGAAGACGCCGTGCCCGGTCTTGTTGCCCAGTCGACCCGCCGTCACCAACTGACGGAGCAGCGGGCAGGGCCGGTACCGATCGTTGTTAAGGCCGTCCGCGAGGACGTCCATGATGTGCGCACAGGTATCCAGCCCGATGAAATCGGCGAGTTGCAGCGGTCCCATCGGGAAATTGCACCCGAGCTTCATGATCCCATCGATCGCCTCCGGCTCTGCAACACCCTCCATCAACGCATAAAAAGCCTCATTGATCATCGGCATGAGCACACGGTTGCTCACGAAGCCCGCCCGATCGTTCGCCGGGAGCGCCGTCTTACCCATTGACTCGGCAAGCGCGATCACGCGTTTCGTCACCGCTTCATCCGTCGCGAGCCCGTTGATCACCTCGACCAGCTTCATCACCGGCACCGGGTAGAAAAAATGCATCCCGATGACACGCTCGGGGCAGTCGGTCGCCGCGGCGATCTCGGTGATGCTGATGCTCGACGTGTTCGTTGCGAGGATCTGACCATCGGTCAACCGCCCCGCGAGCTCCCCGAAGATCGATTTCTTGATCTCCGCGTTCTCGACAACCGCCTCGATGACGATGTCGCTCCCCGAGAGGTCGTCGAGCGAAGAGACATAGCCCAGCCGTTGCTTCGTGACGTCGACGTCCGCCGGCTCCATGCGTCCCTTCTCGACCGCTCGTGCGAGCAGCTTGCCGTGGGTCTTCTCGCAAGAGCCGAGTTGGTCCTCGGAGAGGTCAAAGACGCGAACTTCGAACCCGCTCACCGCCGCGACCTGCGCGATGCCCCCGCCCATCTGCCCCGCCCCGATGACCCCAACCGTCTTGACCTCGTGCATCGCGATCCCTTTCGATTCGATCTGTTCACCTCAGAATATGCCACTTCGACGGGGCCCTGTGTAGTATCTGGGATGCCGTCGATCGCACAGCTTGAGAAGCTGCTCTCCGTCGATCCCGAAGACACGTTTGTCCTCTATGGGCTCGCCCAGGAACACGCCAAGGCGGGAGACCACGCCAAGGCCGTCGAGCATTACGACCGATGCCTCGCCGTCGACGAGGCCTACTGCTATGCCTACTTCCACAAAGCTCGCTCTCTTGAGGCGATGGGTGAGCCTGAAGCCGCGTCCGAAACGCTTCGGGCCGGCCTTCTCGTGGCCCAGCGAACCGGCGACGCCAAGGCGACGAGCGAGATCGCCGGCTATCTCAGCGAGTTAACAGCGTGACGTCGCCGGCCGAGGAAGCCCGCCACGCCAAGGCGATCGCCCTCCGCCTGTTGCGCGTCACCGACCGCTCCCGGGCGGCCCTCATCGACCGCCTGGTCGAACGCGATGTCGCGCCCGCCACCGCAGAGATCGTCGTCGAGGCCCTCGAACGCGGACGCCTCGTCGATGACCTCCGACTCGCCCGCGAGACAGTCGACCGAGAGCTCTCAAGGGGCCCGACGGGTCGGGGCCGGCTTGAGATCAAGCTCGCTTCGATAGGCGTGCCCGACGACATCGCGGGCGGCGTGCTCGACGAAGCCTTCGACGGTCGGGACCCGGACCCAGATGCAGAGGCGTTCGCCCGCACAAAGCTGCGTGCGTTCCCACCGAGGCTCGACCCCGGCGCGAGGGCCCGCCGGCTCGCCGCGGCGCTGGCCCGCCGAGGATTCGACGAAGACACAGCGGCACGCGTCGTGCTCAGGCTGGTGCCCGATGCGACGCTCGATCCATCGGAAACGTCGACGGAGTAGAGTTGCCTATGCGCACCGCCACGCCCCTCGTGACCTTGATCCCCCTGCTCGCGCTCAGCGCCTGCGGGACACCCAACTTCAACGCCCGCTCCACACTCGGCGGGGTCCAGATTGTCCCGGCGCTCACGCCCGACACCGGTGACCTGGCATCGCTGGAAGGCGCGAGGCTCACCCGGATCGACCGGGCCGACTGGGCACCGATCGACTACGTCGCGCCATTCGATGGCGTCGCCCACCCGCCGATTTGGCGCTCCTACTCGAGGCACACCACGAGCCAGCCCAGGGCGGCGGGCGTCGCGCCGACCATCGAGACCGCCCTCGACCTGCCGCGCGACCAGGGGTGGCGGGTGTTGACCGAAACAACCTGGGCTCACGTCGTCGCGTTCGTCGATATCCCGCTGATCATCCCGAGAGCGATCATCGACCCGGTGAATCAACCAAACGTCAGCCCGGGGATTCTCTACAGCCGGTCCGTCCCCGGAGCGTGGCGCGCAGGGCCGACTCCGAAACGCGAACCGGAGTCCCTTGGTGCCGACGCGGCTCAGCCGGCGGAAGGGACCGATCAGTGAGCGACCGCTCGATCGACGATCGCGGACTTCCCGAAGGGTGGCCCCTTAATCCAGAGCTTGAGATCACCCCCCGAGAGGTTAAGCAAGGTCTCGACGACGGAACAGTGCTCCTGATCGATATCCGTGAGCCCGAAGAGCTCGCGCTCGCTTCGGTCTCCCACCACCTGCACATCCCGCTCGGAGACCTGCCGGCGCGACTCCAAGAGATCGATGCCGACGAGGACACCACCGTCGCGATCATCTGCCACTCCGGGCGTCGCTCGCTTTCGGCGGCGATACTGCTCAAGCGAGAGGGGCTCGACGGCGCACGGTCCGTCGCCGGCGGGATTGACCTCTGGTCGATCGACATCGACCCGAGCGTGCCAAGGTACTAGGGCGTCTTCATTGAACCAGCAGCGCCACGAATTCAGCTTTCTCGACCGGAAGCCCGCCGGATTGACTCCAGCGCGGGTTTCGCAAGCGAGTGTGCGGCCGGAGGCCGCTACGGAGCGATCAAACCTGTTCTAAGGGCACCCCATCAGGAATATGGGGATGAACGTATCGATATCCGACAGGTCGATGATCCCGAACGGCGGCGCAAAGTCGGCGAGCGGGTCGCCGTTCACGAACGCATCGATGAACGTATCGACGTCGGAGAGATCGACGATGTTGAACGGCAACGCGAGATCCGCCGGCGTGCAAGGACCGATGCGGAGGCCGAAGAACGCCTGAGCAAACGGGACGGTGCCCTCGCCCGCACCGGCCCCGGCGCCGCACTGGGCGCCGCCGAATCCGAACGTCCCGAGCCACGCGCCGCCTTCGCTCGAAGGCAAACGCTCTTCGTAGAGATCGGTCATGCCCGCCGGTGTTGTCGGATCGGGCGACGCGCCACCTGAAAGATCAGGCCCGACGAGCACAACGCCGATGCCCGCTCCGATCGCGCCATCGGGCGCCGAGACCTCGATCTCATACCCGAAGTCGTGAAGCCCGTCGCCGTCGAGGTCGGCGAACGACACCCCGTTCGACACGTCGCCGTCGGGCAACGCGCCGGTGTTGCCCAGTTCGGCGAACTGCGGGAAGCGAAGGCCGATGGTGAGGAACAACCCGTCCCCACCGGTCTGATCGGCCGGCAGATCGTCGAGGATCGTCTCAGCGAGCAGCACGCGATTGGGATCGTCAAAGCCGTCGTCCGCGTCGAAGACCCGGATCGCCAGGCGGCTGCCCTCCACCACCTCAGGCGTTGCGTCGTCGTCAGAGACGAAGATCGCGAGCCGCACGAACATGTCGTTGAACACCGTATCGCCCGGGATGTCCGCCCAATCCGCGATGACCACGCCCCGCAGAGCCGGATCGAGCCCCGGGTCGTTCCGCCAAGCCCAGACGAACCGGTCATCGCCCGGAGCCGCGGCCCCGAGCGGATCGGCGGCAAACCCGCACGGATCGGTGCGGCTCGCCTCGAAGGTCGTTCCGATGATCTGCTGGGCAGAGGCAACGCCCGAGGCGCGTGCGACAACCAGCAGGGCGATGAGTGTCGTGATACGGAACTGGGGCTTCATCCTCAAAGCTACCTCGCTCTTGGCCCAGGGCCACGCAGTTTGGTTCATCAACCGCTTGGCCAAAAAGAAAGGGTGCCCACGGAAATCCGTGGGCACCCCGATGCACAGTCGCGCGACCGCCGAGTCGGCGGTAAAAGGAAAGGCCTAAGCCTTACGGGCAGCCGCCCAGGAACAGGGCGATGAAGAGGTCAACGTCCGACAGGTCAACAACGCCGAAGGGCGGCGCGATGTCGGCAGCTTCATCGCTGGCGAGGAACGCCGGGATGAACGCATCGACGTCCGAGAGGTCGAGAATACCCTTGGGATCAGCAAGGTCAGCATCGTTGCAGGGCGGATCGCCGGCCGGGGCGCCACACGTACCCGGGGTCGGGCTGAGGAACGCGATGTAGGGCTCCGAGCCACCCGAAGCGTCGACGTTGACGGTCGTAAGGCCGTCGAGGCTGGTCAGCGTGAAGGCGTCACAGACGATGTCGAACGGGCTCAGGCCGGTCTCGGCTTCGATGAACGGGTTGGCATCGAAGAAGTCGATACGCGAGGTCGCGGTGATGCGGAAGCCGCCACCGATGTTCGCGCCGCCGTCTTCGTTGAGCCACTCACCGACGAACGGATCGGCGGTGAAGTCCGGGCCAAGGGCGGCCGGCGGAACGGTGAGGTCCCAGAGCTTGATGAGGTCGAGCGAAGCAACGCCGTTACCCGGGGTCTGCGAAGCGATGTCCGGGAAGGTGCCGGCCTGGTCGGTCGGATCGTACTGGCTGAACGGATCGCCGATACCCAGCAGGAAGCCCTGCGGGATGATCTGGGCGCGATCGGAGGCGCTCTGCGGGTCGATCTGGGCCGTGAAGTCCGAGGTCGGCTGCAGGAAGAACATCGTGAAGCTCGCGTCGTGCAACGAGTCGTTGTCGTACGGAGCGTCGACGAGCTGCAGACCGGAATCGAGGAAGACGTTCGCGTTGAAGTCGTCGGCCTGGATGCAGGCTTCCGAAGCGGTGCCGTCATCGTCGCCGGCTTCGAACTCGATGCCGTCGTCGGCGATGTCGGGATCAGCGGTGAGGTCGATGGTGTAGTTGAACACGTCGACCTGGCCGGCGGGCGGCGGGAAGTCGCTACCGGCGAGTTCGAGGACCGCGACGCCGAAGCGGGTCAGCGTGTCGGTGAAGTTCGAGTCCACAGCGTTTTCCTGCTCTTCGACGATGATGATCACGTCGTTGAACGGGACGCCGTCGGTGACGCTGTCGCCAGCGGTGGCCGGATCTTCATCGAGAGCCGAAGCGGCAAAGCCGATGGTGTCGATGACGGTGTTCGCGGCGAACTGAGCGGTGCCTTCCCAGGCTTCGTAGGTCGGCGGGTTGACGCCGTCATCCGGGAAGAGCTGACCGAAGAGCTCGATGGCGTTCGGGCAAGCGCCGGTGCCCCAGGTGTCGAACAGCGGCTCCTGGTACTGGTAGCTGGTCACTTCGCCAGCGCGGCCGGCGTTGCGAGCAACGTTCGTCGGACGATCGAAAACGATCACACGCTCGTTACCGGTCTGGTAGACCCAGCCCATCTTGTTGATGTCATCACGGCTGTCGGCGAGAACACGCCAATCCGGAAGGCCGAGACCCTTGGCTTCGACCTTGGTCGAAACGTCGCCGGCAACAGCGGTGCCCGCCATAGCGGCGAGGACGAGAGCGCTCTTCATCATGTTGAAACTCCTCTGTTCTGATTCAACGGAATCTGACTCGGACGCATCGGGACCCGAAGGCCCAAGCAATAACCAGTAGGCCCGCCTTCGCGGACCGAGGTCTGTTCACAACTCGACGTTCAGCAAGGTTCAGTCAACCGCTGAGCACAACGCAACCCAACGACCTCCCAGTTCCGAACGCCCCCCACGACAAGAGACGGACGGCGCACCGACCGGTGCAAAAGACCCACCGACGCATGCGGGGAACTCCCGCGCCGTCGGACCAAAGCGAATATACCGGAATCCCCCCCCCATGCAAGACCGCCACTCTGCAAATTTGAAACCTGCGCAAGCGCCGATCCATGCCCAATGCCCACGATTGCCCAGACTCCCCGTCTTCACGGGTTCGGGGAACACAGGCATACCCCAGACTTACACTGCTCCTCCAGCGCTTGCCCGAGAACCGAGTGCAGCAACAAACTGATCAAACAAAATCGACGCGTCATGGGGCCCAGGGCTGGCTTCTGGATGGTGCTGAACACTGAATACGGGCTTGTCCGACAAACGCATGCCCGCGACCGTGCCATCGTTCAAGTGCACGTGGGTGACCACGGCCCCAGCCGCTTCGAGGCTGCCGCGGTCCACGGCGAAACCATGGTTCTGGCTCGTAATCGAGACCCGGCCCGTGGACTCTTCCCGCACCGGTTGGTTGGCTCCGCGATGCCCGAAGGGAAGTTTGTACGTCGTCGCGCCGATCGCCAAGCTGAGCAATTGATGTCCGAGGCAAATCCCAAATACTGGGGGAGTCGGATCGAGCCGAAGCACGGCCCTCAGCGACTCAACCGTCTGAGTGACCGCAGCTGGGTCACCCGGTCCGTTGCTCACAAACAACCCTTGCGCCTCTCCACTCGCCAGCATTTCGCAGAGATCCTCGGCCGCGACCGTGTGCGGGACCAACCGCACCTCGCACCCCCGAGATACCAACTGGCGGAGAATTGTCTCTTTTGCCCCGCAGTCCATCGCGAGGACGACCGGGCCATCGTCGACACTCCCGGAGAGGTGGCTCGGCTTCCAAGTCCCCAGGTCTTCTTCCCAGACGCCCCGATCCCCGAGCGTGGCCACGTCGCCAATGAGCGCCTTGCCGGACATGGACCCGAAGCCAGCGGCCGTCGCAACGAGTTCAGCGTCGGTTACCCCTAAATCGGCGGTGATCGCGCCACCGACCGCCCCGGCGCTCCGCAGCGCCTTGGTCAAGGCCCTCGTATCGACGTCGCAGATGCCGATGACGCCCTCGCCGCGGAGATACTCGTCCAGCGAACGCTCCGAGCGGTAGTTGCTCGGACGTACGGTGAGTTCGTGGACGACGAAGCCTTGGACCTGAACCCGTCGGGATTCGACGTCTTCGGCGTTCACGCCGGTGTTTCCCATCATCGGTGTGGTTTGCACCAAGATCTGGCCGGCGTAACTCGGGTCGGTCAGGCTCTCTTGGTACCCGGTGAGGGCGGTGTTGAAAACCACCTCTCCGGTCACCACGACGCCGGCGTCAACCGCCCCGAATGCCTTGCCCCGGAAGATCTGGCCGCTTGCCAAAGCCAGACGCCCCACCGCTCGCTGCTCGTCGCTCATTGACCTCGATACTACGCTCGATAGGTGATGCAGGACGCGCTCTTCCGCTCGGAAGACATCCCAGATCTCGCGAACGCCCGGTTCGCTCTCGTCGCTGTCGAGCGAGGAATCGACCATTCCCCCTCGGCCGCACAGGGCTTTTCGTACCGCCTTCCCGAGGGAGCCGACGCGGCCCCGGGCGACCGGGTCACGGTCCCGCTCGGACGGGGCAACACACCAACGAACGGAGTCGTGCTCAAAACAGGCGGCCCGGAGTTGCTGGGCGACTTCCCCGCCTCGAAGGCGAAGCAGATCATCAAGGTCGAACGCCTGGGCATCCCCGAGCCGGTCGTCGAGTTGGCCCGGTGGATCGCCCGCTACTACGTTTGCCCGCTCGGGATGGCGCTCGCCGGTGTCGTGCCGGCCGCGGTGAAGAAGGGCACCGGCGCTCGGGTGCGCACCGCGCTCGTCCGGGGGCCGGTGCCCGACGAGATGCCAAAGCTCACGCCCACCGCGAAGCGTGCGTGGGAAGCGGTGAACGCGTTGCCCGCGTCGGCGTTCCCCATCGAGCCGAGGGCCCTGGCGGATCGGATCGGCGAGAAGACCATCGCCTCGACCAACCGGCTCAGGCTCGCGGGCCTGCTGACCGAGACGCAGATCGAAACGGTCTCAACGCGAACGAGCATGTTCGACGTCGGCACAGCGAACACCTCGGGCACGCCGCCCGCCCCGCCCCCGACGCCGACCGACGAGCAGGCCGGCGTCATCGGGGCGGTTTCTTCGACGCTCGGGTCCTTCGCCCCTCACGTGCTCTTCGGCATCACCGGCTCTGGGAAGACCGAGGTCTATCTCAGGCTCTTGCGGACGGTGCTCGACGAGGGCGGATCTGCGATCGTCCTCGTCCCGGAGATCGCATTGACGCCCCAGACCGGCCGACGGTTTTCCGAGCGTTTCGCCGGTGAGGGCGTCGCGGTCTTGCACTCCGGGCTCTCGGCGTCCGCGCGTCACAAAGCCTGGGCCGACGCCCGGAGCGGGAAGGCACGCATCGTGGTCGGCGCGCGCTCCGCCGTCTTCGCGCCGGTGACACGGCTCGGGATCATCATCGTCGACGAAGAACACGACGGCTCGTACAAGCAAGACCAACTGCCCCGGTACCACGCGAGGGACGTCGCGATCAAGCGGGCCCAACTCGAATCGTGCCCGGTGGTGCTCGGTTCGGCGACGCCTTCGCTCGAATCGTGGCACAACGCGACGAAAGCAGACGCCAAGTATCAACTGCACACCATGACGACGCGTCCTACCGGCGCCACGCTCCCGGAAGTGCAGATCGTCGACATCGCGGCCGAACGCAAGCTCGCGGCCCAACGCGGCAGGCCGTTCGAGCCGGGGGCGGTCGGCCTGGGGCCCACGCTGCTCGATGCTCTCGATGAGACGCTGAACGACGGCGGGCAGGCTGTTCTCCTGCTCAACCGACGCGGCTTCGCGGCCTGCGTCGCGTGCCGGTCGTGCGGCTGGACGCTCGGGTGCGAGAGGTGCGACGCGAAGATGGTGGTCCACACGCGGTCGACCAAACCCGGGCAGGCCCCGCCGCGGGGACACCTGAGGTGTCACCATTGCCACGCCGAGCAGCTCGCGCCCCGCTCGTGTCCCGACTGCGGGAGCAGCCTGATCCTCATCGGGGAGGGGACCCAGCGCCTCGAAGACGATCTGATCCGGCACCTCGACAAAGCCCACCCCGGCCTCGGCGAACACGCGATCGCGAGGGCTGATTCCGACGCGCTCTCGCACGCGTCGCACTACTTCGCGCTGCTCGATCGTTTCGCGAAGGGTGAGACGAAGGTGCTCCTAGGCACCCAGATGATCGCCAAGGGGCTCGACTTTCCCAACGTCCGCCTCGTCGGCGTCATCAACGCCGACACCGCCCTCTCCCTCCCAGATTTCCGAGCGTCTGAGCGGACGTTCCAACTCGTGACGCAGGTCGCCGGGCGTGCGGGGCGCGGCGGCTTCGCCGGCCGCGTGATCGTCCAGACGTTCAGCCCCGAGGACCCGTCGATCGTGCACGCCCAGCGGCACGACTTCCGGAGCTTCGCGTCCGAGGAAATCGAGTCCCGCCGCGCCGCCGGGCTCCCGCCGGTGTCGCGTATGGCGAGAATCGTGTGCCGCCATGTCGACCCGGGTGAGGCAGCGCACCGCGCGACCGAAATCGCCCGACGCCTCAGGGCAGACCAGGGCGTGCGGGTGATGGGGCCGATGCCCTGCCCGCTCGCGAAGGTCAACGACCACTTTCGCTTCGCGGTCGAGATCGTCGCTCCATCGGCGGGCGTGCTGAACCGAACGCTCGAGACGCTTCGGAACGCGGGCGTCCTCGTGTCCGATTCGGCGACCGCGATCGACCCGGATCCGATCGCGCTGCTTTAGCGCAACCAAACACCTCAGGGCCGCCGATCTGTTGTGCCGATAGAATTCCCAGTTGTCGGTAGAAGACTGGTCATGTTGCCCGGCCGACACGCTTCATTCACGATGCGACACGACTTCGAAGGCCAACGCGTCACGGTGATGGGCCTCGGCCGCTTCGGTGGCGGCGTTGAGGTCACGCGCTATCTCGTTGAACAGGGCGCTGACGTTCTCGTCACGGATACCGCCGACGTCGAGCAGCTCCGCCCCTCTCTGACGAAGATCGCGGATCTCATCAAGTCAAAGGCGGTGTCTCTGCGGCTCGGAGGCCACAACGTCTCCGACTTTACGACGCGTGACGCGGTCGTCGTCAACCCAGCGGTTCCGACGCCCTGGGACAACCGCTTCGTTCGCGCCGCGATGGCGGCCGAGAAAACGATCTTGACCGAGATCGCCTTCACGGTCGACCGCATCGCCGAGCACCCCGGGCACGGGAGCCTGATCGCCGTGACCGGGACGGCCGGAAAGAGCACGACCGCCTCGATGATCGCCGAGGGCTTGAACGCAGCCGGCATGCGCGTGGTGTTCGGCGGCAACATCGGGGGTTCTCTGCTCAACAGCCCCGACCTGGCGTCGGCGGGTGCGATCGTCCTGGAACTCTCGAGCGCACAGCTGCACTGGCTCGGGCAGACCCAGCTCGCCCCGAGGGTGGCGGTGGTCACGAGCTTTGCGCCCAACCACGTCGACTGGCACGGCTCGCTGTTTCACTACCGGCAATGCAAGCAGAGCCTGCTCAAACACGCCGGCCACGCGGTCCTGGGCCCGTCGGTTCTCGACTGGCCCAGCCCGGGCGAACGCACCGCGGTCCCCGACCCGGAGAACATCGAGCTGCGCATCCCGGGGGCCCACAACCGCCTCAACGCGGGCCTGGCGCTCGCCGCGATCCGGGCTTTTGGCATCAACAACCCGCTCGCGAGCGAAGCCATCAGCGTGTTCCCGGGGCTGCCCCACCGGCTCCAACGGGTCGATGGCGCGGGCGCTCACAAGGGACTCACCGTCTTCAACGACTCCAAATCAACCACCCCCGAAGCAACAGCGCTCGCGCTGGCCGCACTGTCCGACTCGGGGCAGAAGCGGGTGCACCTCATCGCCGGCGGGTATGACAAGGGCGTTGACCTGTCGCCGATGTTGGCGCGAGCGTCGAACGTTGCCGGCGTCTACGCGATCGGCGCGACGGCGTCCAAGCTCGTCTCGATCACGTCCGGGGCGCTGCGCTGCGATACGCTTGAGGTCGCCTTACAGGCCATCGCCGCGAAGGCCAAGAAGGGCGACGCGGTGCTGCTCAGCCCGGGATGCTCTTCATGGGATCAGTTCAACAACTACGAAAGCCGAGGGAACGCGTTCGCCGAACTCTGCGAGCGGTTGCTCTAACCCTGGGCTTGAACGCGGTTCTCGCGGCGTGCCATTCCGCGCCCAACCCCTCGCAATTCGAGAATATGCCCTCCGCCCTTCGCCTCGACGTCGAATCGAGGACGATCGAGTTCGACGGAACGGTCGCGGTCGACACCACAAACCCGGACACGCCCGACGTCTACCTCGAGCTTGTGGCGTGTTCGCCCGATACCCGCGAGCACGAGTCGCTCGTTGTTTCTCCGGTCGCTCCGTCGTCGATCCACGCCGCTTTGCTCACGGTCGGCGCGACCCCCGGCGCTCCCGGGCGGGTCTCGGTCACCGCCGATGGCATCGCCCGTACGCCCGCCACCGGAACTCCCCTGGCTGTGGAGTTCATCTGGAGCGATGATTCCGGGCATCGGCACGTCTCGGCACCCTCGGAATGGATCCGGTCCGAATCGGGCGTTGCGGTAACCGAATTCCAATGGGTCTTCGCCGGCAGCCGTTTCGTCGTTCGCGGCGGACGCGAGGTCTACGACGCGGACGGCACCGGGACGCTGATCGGCCTGACGACGTTCGGATCGGAGGTCATCGCGCCGAGGGTCACGCTGAGCCCGAACGCGGCGACCGACGCCCCCGCGTTTCTCGCCCGCAACGAAGCGATGCCTAGGGCGGGCACGCCGGTGACCGTTCGCGTGCGAGCGAACTGACCGCGGTCAATCGGGGTCGACGCGGAGCGTCTCGCGTTGCCCGTCCCGCATGACGGTGATCGAGAATTCCCGGCCGTCGAGCAGTCCCGACCCGGCCAGCTCGGTGAACATGCTCGTCACGCTTGGCGTTGAACGACCGGCCACGTCCACAATGCGGTCGCGTTCCTGCAACCCCGCTTCCTCAGCGATCGAGCTCGGAAGCACGCGCGACACAACCGGCCTCGCTTCCTGAGGATTCCTCGAGCCCTCCCCGTCGAAGATCGCGCCGAGTGTGAGCTGGATCGTTCGTTGCGCCGACTGCGCCAGAACGGACGCCGGCATCACGCCGAGCGTGACATCGATTTCGATCCGCTCACCGTCGCGGAAGACCTCGAGCGGAACGAGCGTCCCCGGTTCGGCGCCGCCCACGATCGAGCGGAGCAGGTTGAACTCGGGCGTCGGCTGGCCGTCGACTTTGATGATGAGATCCTCGGCGCGGAGACCGGCCTTCTCAGACGGGCCGCCCGGCTCGACGCTGCTCACCAAAATACCCCGGACGAACCCGCCTTCGTCGGTCTCGCGGCCGCTCGTGCCGCCGTTCCGCATGCCCAGGTAGCCGCGCGAGATGCGGCCGTTGCCGATGAGCTGCGGCACCACCGAGTCGATCGTCGCCACCGGGATGGCGAAGCTGATGCCGGCCGAATCGCCCTCGGTGGTCCCGTCGTTGTCGCGTCCGGTGGCGATCGCGACGTTCATACCCACGAGTTCGCCGGACGAGTTCATCAGCGGACCGCCCGAGTTGCCCGGGTTGACCGCCGCGTCGGTCTGGATGAAGTTGGTGAACCCACCAAACTCGCTCGCGTTGGACGGGTCGCGCCCGAGGCCAGACACGATGCCCTCGCTCATGCTGAACTTAAAGCCAAAGGGTGAGCCAAACGCGTACACCCGCTGCCCCTGTCGGACGATCCCGTCCCGATCGCGGGGGAGCGGGAAGAGCCCCGGGAACGAGTCGATCTTCAGAACCGCGATGTCGGTGAACGCGTCGGTCCCGATGAGGCTTGCCCATTCCGAGCGCCCGTCGGCGAACTGGACACGGATCCTGTTGGACCCTCTCACGACATGCGCGTTGGTGACGACGTGGCCGTCCTCGTCGAAGACCCACCCCGAGCCCGAGCTCCGGCTAAACCGCCCCTGACCGACCGAGAGGTGCACGACCCCGGGCATCGTTGAATCGGCGAGAGACGTCAGGGCGAGGTCGATCCGCCGGAGGATGTCGTCGTCGGCGAGTGTCTGCCGAGCAAGCGTGATCCGTGCCGTCGCGTGCGCCGCGGCGAGTCGATCGAGAACCGCCGGCGCTGCCACCAAGACGAGCGTGGTGGCCAAGAGCACGAAGAGAGCAGGGAGCCCGGTGACGAAGCGTCGCATAGAACCTCCACGAAACCCCGAGCCTCGGCGGAACCGCCCGCCGGCCTCGAGTTGTGCTTCCCCCCGGATGCGAATCGGACGAGCCAGAGTTCGACTCGACAACGTTTCAGGATGCGGGAAACACTCCGACCCGCCGGCCGATTCCCCAAAAATCCTATCAAGATCCAAATAAGCGTGCTTACCCAAGCCCCGAAAGGCGGGGGCCTTGCAGAGGCTCGGTCTCGCCCTTCTTCATGGTGTATCCGGTGCCCCCGATTTCACCCGTCGCGACCCGGCGCACCCACTCCTCGCCGGCCGCCCGGATCCTGGGCCCGATCTCGTCGACCGGATCCGCGAAACGGGGCGGCTGATCGGTGAGCCCCAGCAAGTCGTTGACCACGAGGATCTGGCCGTGGCACGCCGTTCCCGCTCCGATCCCGATCACCGGGCGAGACGTGGCTTTCACGACCGCCTCGGTCACGTCGGTCGGGACGGCCTCAATCAGCAAGAGAACGGCTCCGGCGTCTTCGAGCGCCTTGGCGTCGCTGACAATCGTCTCGAGTTCCTCGCGTGTCCGCCCGGCAGCGCGGGGCCCGCTGGTGACCGCGGCGGTTTGCGGGCGGCTGCCGACGTGGGCGCACACCGGGATTCCGGCTCGCGTCATAGCCCGCACCACCGGCGCGAAGCTCGCGTCGGCTTCGACTTTGACACAGTCGGCGTTGCCCTGGGTCATGAACGTGCCGGCGTTGTCCAAAGCCTGGGATTCTGATCGGTGATAGCTCAGGAAGGGCATATCGGCCATCACCGGCGTGTTGGGGGCGCCACGCTTGAGGGCCGCCGTGATGGTGACCATGAAGTCGAGCGGGGCGTGGACGGTTGAGTCGAAGCCCAGGACAACATTGGCCGCTGAATCGCCCGCGAGGAGGAGGTGCACGCCCGCGCGTTCGAGCCACCGGGCAGTGGTGAAGTCATAGGCCGCGAGGCAGGCGAAGGGTTCGCCCTGCTGGGCCATCCGGTCCAGCGTCCGGAGCGTGATGGGCTTCCTCGGCTGTTCGCCGGGGACAGCCGCCATCGTTTCGTGGATACTCATACGCCGAAGTCTAGAACCCCCCACGCCCCACCCGGATCGAACGCCCCGATGACCACAAAGCGAGTCTGGACCAAGGAACTCATGGACGACCCGGCGATCGACCGGGAGCAGCTCGATCGAGCGCTGTCCTACATCAGGGCGGTCAACCGCCGGCTGGGAGGTGTCAGCGCCCTGCTCCGCCACCTGCGGCTCTGGTCGATCCGCTGGCCGCGCGACCGGCGGATCACGATGCTCGACCTCGGGACCGGCTCGGCGGACTTGCCCGTCGCGGCCCGAAAGTGGGCTCTGGCGAACGGGTACGACCTCTGGATCACCGGCGTGGACAACCACCCGGCCACCCTCGACGCGGCGCGGAAGCATGCAAAGGACACCGACGGGGTCGACCTGCTCGAAGCCGACGCTCTGACGATCGGCGACCGTTTCGAAGCGGGGAGCTTCGACTACGTGCACGCCGGGCTCTTTCTGCATCACATGCCCAACGACGACGAGGTGGTCGCCGTGCTGAGCATGATGAACCGCATCGCCCGGGCGGGCGTGGTCTGGAACGACTTGGTGCGCACCCGCCTCGGGATGGTCGCGATCAACGTGATGACCGTGGGCCAGCCCGAGATCATCCGACACGACGCGAGGGTGAGCGTGCGGGCCGGCTTCAGCCGGCGCGAGGCTCGGATGCTCGCGGCTCAGGCGGGTATCGACTACGCGAGCTATCGGTGGCGGGTGTTCACGCACCGGTTCACCATGGCGGGCGAAAAACAAGATGCGTGGAAAGGCGCCCCACCAGCGGACCAGGGGGATACCGGGGATGTCGGTGATTCCGCAGAGGCTGGCGCGTGACGACCGTCGCGATCATCGGGGCCGGACCTGCTGGGTGCGGCGCAGCCATCGGGCTCGCACAGAAGGGGTGCGCAGTCACGCTCTTTGAGCGCAAGGTCTTCCCTCGCGTCAAGGTGTGCGGGGAGTACGTCAGCCCCGCCGGCACCGAGGCGCTTGAACGACTCGTCGCTCCCGATGAATTGATCGCGGCCGGGGCCCGGCGCGTGGGATCGATGGTGCTCGAAGTCGGCGACCACTCGATCGAATGGTCGACGCCCCGGCCGGCGTGGTGCCTGAGCCGCAAGGCCCTCGACGAGTTGCTTCGGAATCGGGCGATCGCGCTCGGAGTCAACGTTGACCAACCCGTGACGGTTCGGGGCGTCGACTGGCAAGACAACTGCGCGATTGTCAGCGCCAACGAGACCGAACAGGGGTTCGACTTCGTCGTCCACGCTGACGGGCTCGGCCGCCTCGACGAGGAAAGATCGACCCCGATGGCACCCGGGATCGTCGGGTTCAAATGCCATTACAGGCCCGATCGCACGGTCGACGGCGTCCGCATGCGGGCCTGCGCCGGGGCCTACGTCGGCACCGTCGGCGTCGAGGACGGGCTCGCGACGTGTGCGCTCGTCGCGGACGCAAGGCTCGTCAAGGGGTTCGGCAGTCGGACCGATGCGATGCTCGCCTCACTCTGGCCAGACTGGGACCCGTCGTGCCGCGAGACAGACTGGCTGAGCTGTGGAGTCGCGCGATCGAGATACACCGAGCCGGGACATCCGCGGTCGGTCCGGCTCGGAAACGCCGCCGCGGCGGTCGACCCCGTCGGCGGCGAGGGGATCGGGCTGGCGCTGTGGTCTGCCAGGGTCTTCGTCGACGCCTTCGACGGGAACCTTGCCGAGGCGAAGAGGACCCTCGCTTCGGCATACCGAGACCGCCTGCGCGTCCGCCGGTGGGCGTGCCGCGTCGCGGCCGAGTCCCTGATGCGGCCGAAGCTGATGCGGGCACTCTTGCCGGTGCTTGGTCGACGCGGCGAGGGATCGGCAGCGATGGGCCTCTGGTATCGATTGAGCGGCAAGCCCGGGTAGAGCGCCCCGGGCGGGGAGCGGTCCGACCCGCTCTTCGTCTCTATCCTCTCGCCCAATGCCCGTCCTCGCCGCGACCAACATCGAGCTGTCTTACGGAGATCGTCGCGTTCTCGACGCTGTCTCGCTTTCGGTCGAACCGGGCGAAAGAATCGGCGTGGTGGGTCGGAACGGAGGCGGCAAGTCGAGCCTGATGAAGGTCTTGGCCGGGCTGCGGAAGGCCGATGCGGGCACTGTCGTGCTCACCGGAAGCGCCAGGGCCGGCTACCTGGCCCAAGAGCCGGTGCTCGAGCCGGGACGAACGCTCCGAGAAGAAGCCGGCGACGCGCTCGCCCATGTTGAAGAACTCGAAGCCGAGCTGCACGACGTCTTCGAGCAAATGGCGGGCACCGAAGGCGAGGAACTCGAGAAGCTGTTCAAGAAGCAAGAACGCATCGAACACCGGATCGACGCGGCCGGCGGGCTCGCCCAGGACCACAAGGTCGACGCCATCCTTCACGGCCTCGGTTTCGTCGACGCCCAGTTCGACGTGCCGACCGAGGGGCTCTCGGGCGGACAGAAAGCACGCCTGAGCCTCGCCAAGCTCTTGCTCGCAGAGCCCGACGTGCTGCTTCTTGATGAGCCGACGAACCACCTCGACATCGAGGGGCGGCGCTGGCTCGAGAACTTCCTGACCGATGATTTCGGCGGCGCGGTCATCCTGATCAGCCACGACCGTCGACTGCTCGACACCGTCGTGACCCGCATCGTCGAGGTCGACGTCGTGCGGGGCAAGGGCGGACGGCTCGTCGACTACCCGGGCAACTACGCGGCCTTTCGGCGCCAACGGTCCGACCGCGTCGAGACGCAACGCCGTGCGTTTGAAAAGCAGCAGACCGCTTTCAAGCGCGAAGAGGCGTACATCGCGAAGTACAAGGCGGGCCAGCGGGCCAAGCAGGCCAAGGGGCGCGAGAGCCGACTCGAGCGTGCCAAGGACGCGACCACGCTCGAACGCCCGCTTGAGACCGCAAAGATGCGGCTCGTGCTCCCGAAGTCGGAGCGGGCAGGCGAGATAGTTGCCTCGGTGCGTGGGCTCAAGAAGGAGTACCGCGACGAGCAGGGCGAGGGGCGCATGCTTTTCCACGACGTCGACCTTGTGATCGAACGGGGCGATCGCGTGGGGATCGTCGGCCCGAACGGCGCCGGAAAAACGACGTTCGTGCGATGCCTGCTCGGTCAAATCGAACCAACCGCCGGCACCGTGACGCTCGGGACCAAGCTCGCGATCGGGTACTTCACGCAGACGCACGAAGACCTCGACCCCGACCTGAGCGTCGTCCGCTATTTGCAGAAGATCGTCCGCAAGGAATGCCCGGACCAGCTCATGAGCGAGCAGGCGGCTCGCGATCTCGCGGGCGCATTCCTGTTCAGCGGGCCCTCGCAGGAACGCGAACTGGGCCTGATGAGCGGCGGCGAGCGTGCCCGAGCGGTGTTGGCGGGCCTCATGGCCTCGGCCAAGAACGTCCTGGTGCTCGACGAGCCGACCAACCACCTCGACATCCCGTCAGCGGAGCGTCTCGAAGAGGTCTTGAGGCGCCCCCCCACACCCGACGAACTCGCATTGGACGAAACGCTCGCAGAGCGAGGGGGCGGGCTTTTCGATGGGACGCTCATCCTCATCAGCCACGACCGCGCGATGCTCGAGGCGTGCTGCTCGAAGCTGATCGTGCTCGACGGAAAGGGCAATGCGGAGGTCTTCCCGGGACGTTGGAGCGACTGGGAACGGGCCGAGCAAAGGCGTGCTCAGGCGGCCGAAGAAAGGGCAGGGGCGAAGACGCGAAGGCCCGACGCCAGCAAAGCAAAGAAGCAAGAAACGGACAAACGCAAGGACGCCGAGAAGAAAGTCCCAGCGCCGACGCCTGCGCCGGTTCCGAATCCAGCGAGCAGCGAGAAGCCCAAGAAGAGCAAGTGGAGCTGGATGAGGCTCGAACAGCTCGAAGAGAAAATCGCGGCCATCGAGGAAGAACTGGGCGGGATCGACAAGCAGCTCGAAGACCCCGAGATCTGGACCGAGTACGAGAAGGCAGAGAAGCTGACGAACCGGCGGGATGAGCTGCGGGTGGACCTTGAGGGGCTCGAGGCGGAGTGGGTACGGAAGGCGGAGTGACAGAGCTTCGAGCGCGGGTTTGCGCTCGGGCACCTGTTTCTCGAGAAACTCGTAAACACCAAGGGCGAGCGACCACGACCGCCCGGACCGCGTGCTCACGCACGCGGCTCTGTTGTGCGATGATGGTCGCATGCCCACACTCGCGTCCATCGTGCTCATCGCAAGCGTCGTGACCACCGCCGATCTGACCGGCTCGGACAGCCAACCGGCCTTGTCGGCTGGTGAGGCACAAATCACCACCAGCCTTCGATACCTGGCGCACACTCCAGACGACTATGACGAAGACCAGTCGACCGAGTGGCCCCTTGTTCTCTTCCTCCACGGCGCCGGCGAACGGGGCGACAACCTAGATCGCCTGAAGGTTCACGGCCCGCCCAAGTTTGCGGCGCAGGGCGCGGACCTGCCTTACATCATGGTCGCTCCCCAATGCCCCGCCGATCAGGTCTGGAACCCCTGGGCGTTGCTTGGGCTGCTCGACCATATCGAACGCGAGTACCGCGTCGACAAGAGCCGCGTGTACGTCACCGGGCTCTCGATGGGCGGGTACGGAACATGGGCCGTGGGTGCCGCGGCCCCGGGGCGATTCGCGGCGATCGCCCCGATCTGCGGCGGCGCGGCGATGCCCTTCTGGACCGTCTCAGCGTTGAAGGACACGCCGATCTGGGCGTTCCACGGGACCGAAGATCGCGTCGTATGGCCCAGCGAGACGCTGGACGCGATCGAACTGGTGCGCATCGCGGGCGGGAACCCGAAAGTGACGATGTACGAGGGCGTGGGGCACGACTCCTGGACGCAGACGTACAACGACGATGCGTTTTGGGAGTGGCTGCTCGCACAAAGGCGAGACGACTGACACCTCGCGTTGGTGCGACCGGTAGCACCGGTGTCAAAGGACAAGCGACCAATGGGAAGGCGACCAATGAACGTCCGGTTGATCAAGCTTGCCGTCCTCGTCGGCACCTGCGTCATCGCAGGCTGTTGCGGCGATCTACGCGAGAAGCACCGAGCGAAACAACCCGCGAAACCCTGCCCGATCACCTTGGTTCTCAACCAGACCGACACAGCGATTGAAATTCAGGTCGGGTACGAGATACGGATCCAAGAGAGGGGCATACGCGAAGTTCGGGATTGCGAGGTCGCGTACTACCAGTTCACGCTTCAGCCAGATGAGATTTGGGACTCTCGATCGTGGCAACCAGGTGATGTATGGGATGGACCAAAGGTATATGACGAAAGCTCGTGGTTTAGGTGGCGGGTCGCCGGCCCCCCGGAGCACGCCTGGAGCCCCTACTCGGCACCAAATGTTTGGAATGAGCCCACTCAGATAACGATCGAAGGCTTGACGAAAACGGGCTTTATCGCACGCCATAGCGTCATCGAAGACCTCTGAATTTCTCTCGGTTGCCCAGTTACCGCCCCCACCCCTTCGCCGGCGTCATCTGCTTACGTTCGAGACGCGACCAGAGGACCTCAAGCAGTTCGTTCAGACCGAACCCGGTCGCTCCGCTGATGCCGATGACCGGGGTGTCGGCGCCGAGTTTCAGGTCGGCCCTCAACGACCCCGCGAGTTCTTCTCGCTCGTCTTCATCCCTCAGGTCGAGCTTGTTCAGCGCGATGACCTCTGGTTTCTCGGCGAGCGCCGCGGAGTAAGCTCCGAGCTCAGCTCGGATCGCGCGGTACGTCTCGGCCGGTGACCCCGACTCGGACGGAGTCGCGTCGAGCAGGTGCACGAGCAGTCGCGTGCGCTCGACGTGCCGCAAGAACTCGTGCCCGAGCCCGGCCCCGTCGGCGGCGCCCTCGATCAACCCGGGGATGTCGGCGAGCACCAGCCTTCGCGCCGGATCGAGCTCCGCGATGCCCAGCTGAGGGCTCAGCGTCGTAAACGGGTACGCGCCGATCTTCGGATCGGCCCTGGTCAGCCGGCTGAGCAGCGTGCTCTTGCCGGCGTTGGGCTTCCCGATCAGCCCTGCGTCGGCGATGAGCTTGAGCTCGAGCCGGAGCGTCCGAGCCTCCCCCGCCTCGCCCGGCTGCGCATACCGGGGCGTCTGGTTCGTTGAGCTTTTGTAGTGCTCGTTGCCGAAACCGCCCTTGCCGCCTTTGAGAATCTGTTGCTTCTCGTCATGGCCCAGGTCGGCGAGCAACTCGTCGCTGTCGTCGTCGTAAATCAGCGTGCCGGCCGGCACGCGGATGACCAGATCGTCACCCTTGGCTCCGAACTGCTGGCGGCCTCGCCCGGGCTCTCCGTTCTTGGCGTGCCAGTCGTGTGCGCCGCGGAAGTCGTAGAGCGTGTTGATGCCCTGGTCGGTCTCGAAGAAGACGTTCCCGCCGTCCCCACCGTCGCCGCCGTCCGGGCCGCCCTTGGGCATACCCCGACCTCGGCGCAGGCTGACGCACCCATCGCCGCCGTTGCCGGCGCGAACATTGATTACAGCGTTATCGACAAACACGCGGCGATGGTACGCCCCGCGATGAACCGGGCTTACGCGGCCTTCGTTGCCCAGCTCGACCAGGCGAGGCGGCGGCGGAGACGGTCCAAATCAGAATCGCGCGCGAATCGGGTGATCGCGATCGCGACCGAAACCGGCCCCGGCTCGCTGTCGTCGCACCAAACGACGTTCCCCAGGGCGAAGACCGCCCGACCGGGCCCGTCGATGTCTTCGGGAGAAATCGGCGTCCCAGGCAGCATCACCTGGACAGCGATGGGCGTCCCGGGCTCGATCGCGATGTCGAGTTCGAGCCGGATGCCGCCTTCGGAGATGTCGTACACGTGCGCTTGGCGCGTGAACTCGTCCTCCTGCTGCGTCCGGACGAGGGCCGGGGTGTACGCGGTATTCACGTCGTAGCGGGGATGCCGGCGGCGATCAGCGTTGTCCATCTGGAGCCCTTTCACGAACCGTTTGACTCGCGTATCGGGCTCTGCGTTGGTCCGTGCCACGCCGTGTTTCACGATTCTTAGAACACGGTTCGGATCACCACCCCGAAAGAGCGGTCAATGCGCCGGTTCCGCGTGCAGCGTGACGCTGACGTCGGAGATTGCAACTCCGAGCTCGGCCTCGACCCTGGCCATCAGGTCGGCAGGGAGGTTGCTAAGCAGTTCGCTGCCGAGAGCGGCCGGAACGTCGACGACGCGGCCATCGGGCAACGCGACATGGGCGTGCTGAGACGTATCGGCGTCGTAGCGGGCCGGTCCGGTTCCGCTCGGGCTGGGCAAGCGCCGGCAGAGCCCGGCGGCCGTGAACGCCTCGAGCGTGTTGTAGACAGTGGCGAGGCTCAAGCCCGGCTCATCAACCCGGACCGCGAGATACAACTCGTCGGCGGTCGGGTGTGACTTGGTCGCGGCGAGGGCTTGGTAGACCAACTCGCGCTGGCGGGTACACCGGAGCCCGGCCGCGCGGAAAAAGTCCCGCAGCCCGGCTTCTCCCGCCTCAAGTGGTGATCCAGTTGCACCCCGGTCCATAGGTGGATTGTTGACCCGCCAGGGAAGGGAGGCCACTCCGGCGCCGACTCACCGAAGATACCCAATCAAACTCCGTGCGGCGACGAAGACTCGTCGGGCACCGCATCCGAAGCCGCCTCGATCGCGGATCGCCGCAGTTCCATTCGGAAATGGTCGATCCCAGCCTCGACAAACTTCTCTCCAACAGAAGCCCACGCGAGCCGTTCGTAGAAAGGCACCGCGGTCACCTGTGCGTGGCAGAAGAGCAGTTCGAGGCCCAACTCGCCGAACGCACGGCTCTCGACCGCGATCATCAGGCGACGCCCGATGCCCTCACCCTGCCTCTGACGGTTCACCGCGACCTGCATCACCTTGCCGGTCTTTTCGTCCGGGTGCCCCGGGAGAAGCAGGGCACACCCCAGAACTGTTGGCCCTGCGGAGGGATGGTCGGTCACGGCGACCCAGTGCTCGCACGTCTCGTCATACGGGTAGTCGGCGCGGTACCGGTCGATCGTGTATCCGGCGCTCTTCAGGAGCACACGTTCACGCAACCCGCACTCCTGCTCGTAGAGCTCGGTGTCCTGAGGCGAGATGCGTGTGACTTGGAGCATGAGGCTGCATTATCGGTTGTTTGGCGGCCTGGGGTGAGCCCTGACCGGGGCTTCTGCGTATGTTCGCACCGGATGGCCCGTTCGCAGCTCCAAGAACCACGTTTTTTGTGTGAAACCTGCGGGTATGAACTGGCCCACGACGCCGCCGACGGCGAAGTCTGCCCGGAGTGCGGCCGCCCGGTGGCGGACAGCCTTGGACGGGTGCGCGTCGGAAGCCCTTGGCAGCAAAGGCCATCCGTTGAGTCGTACGTCGCGAGTTGGGTCGGCGTTCTGACCTCACCAGGACAACTCCTCAGCGTGCTCTCCCCCGGCTCGACGCGGCACCTGCTGCTGGCGCACACCTTGGTCGCCAGCGGGGTGGCGTTCCTGTGTGCTCTCGTCGCCCTCGGTCCGGACGTCCTCCGGGGGCGCGTCACGGTGTGGTCGATCTGGTTCGATGGCTTTGGGGGCCTCCGCGGCTCGGCGCTGATCGGGATCGCGATCATCACGTCTGTGGTGTCGTTGCTGATTCCGCTGCTCTCCGTGATCGAGGCGATCGGTTTGCGGATCATCGCTTGGCAGCGACGGTGGCGGTTCGGAAAGGGATACTCGTCCGCGATCGTGGCCCACGGCGCCGCAGGATGGGTCACCGGCGTCATGCTGGGAGGCCCTCTGCTCGCGACGGCGGCGCTCGCGTACGACAGCCTGGACTGGATCGGCATCAGCTATCGAGCGTCCCACAAGTTCGCGATCGCCGGGGCCGTCGCGATGGTGGCGGGGCTCTTGCTCTTCGAAATGTTCGCCTGGCGAGGGCTGCGCCGGTGCCGGTTCGCGAATTCGCCTCCGGACGTACGCTGACTCCATGATTGTCGCGCTGCTCTCGACCGTCGTGCTCGCGCAGCCCTCGCCGGCGGAGTCGATCACCGCCGAGCGCTTGATGAGCCTGCTCCGCTCACTCCCGGCGGACCGTGCGGTGCTCGGCGACGAGCAGGATGCCGAGGGCATCGCGAAAGCCGAGGGCCTCATCGAAGGCTGGCTCCGGGCTCTCGGGCACAAGGTGCACACCCAAGCGGTGGTCTGGCCCCTGATCAATCGAAACGCGAGCGAGCCGATCCGGGGCAACAACCTCTGGATCGATATCGAGGGCACGAAGACGCCCAACGAGGTGATCATCATCGGCGCTCACTACGACGCGGTCGATGGCAGCCCCGGCGCCGACGACAACGGAACCGGCACCGTCGCGGCGATGGAGGTTGCGAGAGCGCTGACGGGCCGCCCGATGGACCGAACGGTGCGTGTGATGTTCTACACGGCAGAGGAAATCGGCCTTATCGGGGCTCGGGCCTACGCCCAAGAGATCGCCAAACCGGCGATCGAAGCGGGTGAGGAGCAGATCATCGGGATGGTGAGCCTCGAGATGCTCGGGTACTTCACCGACGAACCCGACACCCAAAGGAGCCCGATCCGCCCCATCCCCGGGATCTTCGAGCCTCCGACGGTCGGTGACTTCATCGCGGTCGTTGGGTACGCGGCGCATCGCCCGTTCATTGCGCCGTTCGCGCAAGGCATGCTGGCCACCGAGCCCGACCTCAAAGTCTTCGACACGGCCTTCCTCCCGGCGCCGGTGCCCCACATGGCCCGGAGCGACCACGCGCCGTTTTGGGAAATCGGCGTTCCGGCCTTCATGCTCACCGACACGTCGAATTTCCGGAACCCCCACTACCACCAGGCGACCGACACTCCCGAGACGATCGACGAGGCGCGGTTCGCGAAGGTGGTCAGGGCGGTTGTCGGGGCGGTGCACCGGATGGCCGGCCCAGCGGGGTCGACCGACGGAGAAGAATGAGCATCCGCACCGGTCGCCCTCCCGAAGCGTACGGTTGACTATGCAAGACCGACGCGTCAGCAGGGCGATCTCCGTAGGCGATGACAGAACAGGGCGGGTCCTCATCGGGGGCGGGCTTCCGAGCGACCACGCGCTCGGCGCCGGCCAACCAGCCGGGGCGACGACGCCAGCACCCGTATCCGTCCAAACCATGACGGCCGGCTACACGTACGACATCGATAGGTGCGTCGCGGAAATCCACAAGCTGCACGCGGCCGGGGCCGACGTGGTCCGGGTGGCCGTGCCCGAGAAGAAGGACACCGAGGCGCTTCCGGAGATCTTGAACCAAACCTCGGTGCCGATCGTCGCCGACGTGAATTTCCACTTCACGCGGGCGCTTGAGGCCGTGGATGCGGGCGTGCAAAAAATCCGGCTCAACCCGGGCAACATCAACGACCGGGCCCAAGTCGAACAGGTGATCGACGCGTGCAAGGAGCGCAAGCTGCCGATCCGCGTGGGGGTGAACGAGGGCTCGATCATCGAGCGGAAGGACAAGCAAGCCCGGGCGAGGGAACTGGGCGCCGTCTTCGGTGAGCACAAGCACGGTTATTTGCTCAGCATCATGATCGCGAAGCTCGAAGAATACCTCGACATTTTCTACGAGCGCGACTTCTTCGATATCACGATCAGCGCCAAGAGCATGGACGCGACGCTTGTCGTCGACGCGTACACCGAGATCGCCAAGCGGTTCCCCCACCCATTGCACTTGGGCGTCACGCACGCCGGCCCCAAGGAGACCGGCTGCATCCGCTCGGTCGCGGCCCTCGGGGCGCTGCTCGCCAACGGGATCGGCGACACGATCCGCATCAGCTACGCGAGCGACCCGGTCTACGAAGTCGAAGACGGGTTGGAACTCCTGTGGTCGCTTGGCATGCGTGAACGCAAGGGCGCCGAACTGATCGCGTGCCCGACGTGCGGGCGGATCCAGGTCGATCTGTTCTCGCTGACCCAAGACGTCCGCAAGATGCTCGCCGACGACATCGAAGTCCCGATGAAGGTCGCCGTGATGGGCTGCGTCGTGAACGGGCCGGGTGAGGCGGAGGGCGCCGACGTCGCGGTCTTCGCCGGCGACCGCAAGGGCATCATCTACGTCCAAGGCGAACGCGTCGCGACGGTGCCCGAGACCGAGATCCTCGAGAGGCTCCTCGCTGAGTGCAAGACCTTCCAGGACAAGGTGCGCTCGGGCGATGCGAAGCTGGGCGACAAGAAGGTCGACATCGTCCCGCCCGACCCGGAAGGCGAACTGGGCTCGGGGTGGGAGAAGATGGCGGCGGAGCGGATGAAGGCGACTCCGCTGACGGTCGGGGAGAGTTCCTGACCTCGAACCGGCGTATCACCCCCCGGGCGTGGTTTCATGCGCGGTTCGAGTGTGCGAAGACGGGCAGCGGGCTGTTTCCAGAATTCTGGGAAGTCTCAGACGACGACCACCTCAGGTGGCTTTCAACGAAGCACGAAAGCCGGGCACCCGAATCCCGTACGATTGAGGTATGAAATTCCTCCCTGCTATCGCCCTGACTGTCGCGGCCGCGTTCCTCGGGGCGTGCCACAAGACCGGTGCTGAGAACCCGCGCCTTCTCGTGAGCGATCGCGATCTGACCTCGATCCGTGTCGAGCTCAGAAACAACCCGGTCGAGCTCGAACGCCCGGTTGTGGTGCTGGCTGGGCTCGGGGACCCGGGGCTCGGCAGCGCGGACATCGCGATGACACTCGCCAGACTCACCTCGGGGAACATCGACGACTTCGTCGTCTTCAGTTCCACCGCCCCGGCCAACTTTCAAGAGTCCGCGGTCGAGCTGACCGAACTCGTCAACAAGCAGCTCAACGACGGCAACCCAGCGGTCGAAACACCCGAAGTCGACGTCGTCGCCCTCTCGCTCGGGGGCGTCACGGCGCGACACGCGACGATCCCGAGCGTTCGGTGGGTCCGCCTCGACGCGAATCGCATGTTCACGCTCGCGGCGCCGCACACCGGCGCCAACGTGAGCCAGCACTTCGGATGGGTCGATGAAACAATCACCGACCTGAAGCCCGGTTCGCCCTACCTCGCCTGGCTCGACGAGAACGACCCTGAGGACTACGAGCTGTTCCCGTACGCGGTGAAGGGCGATGGAGTCGTCGGTGAAGAGCACACCACCCCCACCGACTGGGAGGGCGAGCCACTCTGGGTCCGAGGACGGACCTGGGGCTCCCACCAGTTTGTTCATCGTGATGAAATGATCCTGACCGATATCGCCCTGCGTCTTCGGGGAGAATCGCCTCTTTTCACCGGCCCGGTGGGTTCTCGCGTCGGATCTGAAACACGGACCGAGGAAATCGAAACGACGAGTCCGTGACTGACACCGCACCCCAACCGACGCCCGACGCGACGACGCCCAAGAAGCGGCGCTCGTGGAAGGCCCGCCTCGCGCAAGCCCTCGCGATCACGGCGACCGTCACCGGTCTCGTCGCCCTCAGTTCGTGCGTGCATCTCCCCGCAGAGAACCCCGCCTACACCGTTCCTGACAGCGACATCGAAGCCGACCTCGACCGGATGCGCTCCGATCCGATCGAACTCGAACGCCCCATCCTCGTGCTCAGCGGGTACCGCTCGCCACCGGTGAATGCGAAGGACCTGGCCGAGTCGATCCTCGAGTTGACCGGCGCTCCCGAGCACATGGTCGTGTACACGTCGTACCAGTTTGCCGACACCATCGAAGACCCGGCTCAGAGGGTCATCGAACTCGCCGACGAGCATTTCCCGACCGACGATCCGGTCTTCACGACGGAGGTCGACGTCGTCGCGATCTCGATGGGTGGGCTTGTCGCGCGCGTCGCGGCCGAAGACCCGAAACACCGAGGCGATCCGGCGGGCAGGCGGCTCAACATCAAGCGTCTGTTTACGTTCGCGACCCCGCACCGAGGCGCGAGGCTGGCGGCGCATGTCCGCATCGACGAAGCCTCTTCGGCCATGCGACCCGGGAGTCGGTTCATTACAGGGCTCAACCTAAGGGGCGACTACGAGCGGTACACGCTCGTGCCCTACGCGGCGCTGCACGACCGGCTCGTTGGCGCGACGAATACCGCGCCGCCCGGTCGCGAACCCATTTGGGTGCCCGGGCGGATGAACTTCTCGCACTTCCTGTTGGTCTACGAGGACCGGATCCTCGCCGATCTCGCGAGACGACTGCGCAACGAGGAAACATTCGCCGAGCCTTCGGCGCCACCGAAGGACTGACGAGAGCAGGTTTGATCACTCCGTCGCGGCATGTTCAGCGAAGCGACTCTAGTCGACCCCGAGGGCGGCGCAGGCCCGCTTGATCCTGCCCGACGAGAGCGGGCCGGCTTCGGTTGTCGAAGCGAGCGAGGCGACCCTCGCGAGCCGCAGGGCCCTTTCGCTGAGGAGGAGCGCGCCGGGCTCGACGTCGCTCGTTCGACTCATCGCTTCCAGCGTCGCCCGCTCGTCGGCACCGAGCCCCATGGCCCCCGCCGCCTTGTTGAAGGCACGTTTAGCGGCGCCGTCGGGGCTCAACGGTCGGAGTAAGCGGATCGCGACCAAGAGCAACGTGCACACCCCGACGGCGGCGAGCATGACACCCTGTGCGAGCAGCCCCAGCGTTGATTCGCTCGAAGCGCCCGCGATCTGAGTGACCTCTGGGACGACGAGTTCGACAGGAGTCATGCCGGAACCCCTTCGAGATCTGCTCGATCGGCCCGGATCTCACCCAGCAGTCGACTGGCGCATCGAATACCTCTCGCGCGAACCGCGGCGTCGTCATCATCTCGCGCGATGCTCGCGACACGACGGGCCAGCGGATCGAACGAAGGCCCTAAGCGGGACGCCCCTCCTCCGCATAGCGTCCGCTCGGCGAGCCACATCGCGGCGAGCCGGTGCTCGCGGCGATCATCGCCCAGCATCCGCTCCAGCGACTCGACACCCTCGGGTTCGAACAACCGACCGCTGGACATCGCTCCGGGCGGCGACAGCAACGCCCGCAGCGCGTTCGCCCGGGTGCGATGCGCCCCGTCGTCCTTCAACTCGACCAGTGACGCGTACGCGCTCGGATCCGAGGCCTCCGAGATCGAGAGCGATTCGACCGCGTTCGCCCGGACCCTGGCGTCCTCGGCCTCGAGCGCCGTGCGAACAGCGCGGCGGGCCGTCTTGGTCGAGACCCGGCGCAGCGCCCGCACCGCCGTCGCGGCGACCCGTTCGCTGTCGGCGAGGTCCGACGATGAGAGTCGCGTCGAGGCGATGAGGTCAGACTCGATCGCAAAGGAGAGACCGGCCCGGTCGGCAAGGCGGATCGTTGTGATGCGGCTCGCCGCGGACGGCGACCTCAGTCGCTCGCGGATTCCGGTGACGGCGGCTTCCGGCTCGGCGAGATGCCACGCCCGAAGCCGCAGCGCGGTCGATGGAGTGACCTGCGCCCATGACTCGAGTGACGCCAGGGCGTCGACCGCGATCGACCTCACCGAGCGATGGGGGCTCTTCGCGAGCGTGCGGGCGAGCCGACGGCGGCTGTCATCCGATGGCGCCGCGGCTGTCGTCGTCGGGCGCGTCCACCGGAGCGTCGCGGAACGCGCGACCGGCTCGGAGGCGTCGAAGCACCAGTCGGCCAGATCGCTGTGCGTTGCGGCCCGGGCCGAGGCCAGGCGGACGATCGGCGACGGATCGTTCAAACGGGCGACGAGCCTCGTCGACCGAACATCGTCGGGGGCACGCAGGCCGTCGACGAGGTGAACGAGGCCGAGCCGCTGTCTATCGCGCATCAGAGCGAGATCGGAGTGGTCGGGCAGGGCCTTCTCCGAAGCGGCGCGCGACGCGAGCAGCGGGCGCGCTCTCGACGCCCGCTCTGGCCGGAAGACCAGATGCCATGCATCGAGCAGCGCGTCATGGTCGTGTCGGCCGTTCGCGTTCCCGAGCCTTTCGAGCATCACGGCGTCAGCCCCGAAGCCGTCGAGCCACCTCCACGCGGCGGCGCGGACGACGGGCGCCTTGCTGCGCTTGAACGCTGTTGCGAACTCCCGCGCTCCATCATCCGAGTCCGTGTGGGGACGGAGCCACTCGGCGACGACCCCGGCCTCGGGGCTGTCGCTCACAGCAAAGAGAACAGCACCCGTCAGCAACTCCCGGCGTCGGTGATCGCCCACGGTCCGGATCGCGTCGTTCAACGCCGTCGCGAGCCGCTCGTCCGGCGGAGGGGCGTTGCATGGACCATGACCGGAAGTGATCTCGTCGATCAGGTCGGCGTGCTGCCTCGCGTTTCCGAGACCTTCACCCAGGCTGACCACCCGGGCGGCGATCATGCGACCGAGGGCCGCGGATGCGGACTCGATGATGTCGGGCGAGAGATGCTCGAGCAAATCCGAGAAGACAACCGGATCGGTGGGCGTTGGAGTTGACGACGCCGCGGCCGCGAGACCGGCGAGTTGTCGAACATCGACCGAGTGCTGAGGGTGCGTCGCCATGTCGAAAAGCGCTGCACGCCACTGTCGGTCAAACGCGGCGGCCGCGAGGCGACGGGTTGGCTCGGTAAGTTCGGTCCAACGGCCGGCGAGACAAAGGGCCGCCCGACGAACCGCGGGTTTCCCCCAGCGCTTTTCGATGCTCGCACGCCAGTCGCGGGGCACGAGTGTCGAGGCCCAGCCGCGGGTGACGTGATTTACCCAAGTCGGTGGGTCGTCTCGGAGCCGGTGCGTGGCTTCGATGAGTTCGATTGCGAGGACTTCGGCCTCGTCAGGATCGGCGAAGCGCATCGCCTGTCCGATGAGATGCACCCGATCGGGGAGGTTCACCGCAGCGAGTGCTGCGCGGCGTTTCCGATTGAGCTCTTCGGGCGTCACACCGAACTCCCGTTTCGCTCAGGGTTTGTCAAAGACTTGAAAAAAAGGCCATTTGATGTCCCGGAAACCTGCAACATTCTTGTAGACACAGCCACGCTATATCTCATATGTTGTGGTCTGGCGGGAACGCTACCGTACGACCGGCGACCAGTTTGTGAGCTTTGTGTTCAAGTGACTGGATCATCGGCAACCCAATCGGCGGCATTTCGTCTTCGTGCTGAATGAGTTCGGTCGGAAAGGAGTTCCGACCGCAAAACCGGGCACGGATCCCACGCGCACGAGCGCGCAAGGCGGGCTGGGGATGCCGCCTTGAGCGCACGGGGAGCAACGCTGTGAACCAGGCGACCAAACAGAACAGTCTTCAGACGTACCAGGTGGTGGTGTACGACCGGGCTCTTCACCCCGAGTTGTTCGAGCTCCGCAAACGCCGCTCGATCGAACACGGCGGGTACGAGTTGGAATCGTGGATCATGCCCGGCGGGCACGCTCTCCGGTTCGAGCACGACGGGGCGTGCATTACCGAACTGGTGACGGACCAAGAAAACAAACTCCCCGATACAGGTGTCGTCGCGGCCTTTCTCTGTGCCGGCGAGCGCGACTTCGACACCAGCTTCGATCGCGTCAAAATGGGCTACATGACGACGGTGCAGACCGAGCAGCTCAGCGAGAACCTGTTCATCGCGACCTTCGAAGAAATGCTGGACTACGCCGGCGAGGTCGATGCCCTGACCCATCAGTGGGACGAAGAGTCCGGCTCGGGCCTGAGCGTCCTCGACGTCCAGCGGTTCAGCAAGGAAATGCACGTGCAGAGCTACCACCTGATTCCGGCCGGCGGGATCGTGCTCCGCACGCAGACGATTTTCGAGCACAAATAGTCGACCTAGAGCGTTTCGCGAGCGGGTTCGGCCACGCTCGCGAGTCGGGGTCGTCACGGCTCTAGAGTGTGTGCATCATCGAACCCGGGCTCACGGTTGGGCCTGCGTTGAGCGATGTCTGTATGACTCCGAGGGCGTGATGAGCGAGACCAAGCGGTCCTTCAAGGACACTCTGAACCTTCCGAAGACCGAGTTCCCCATGCGCGCGGGGCTCGTGAAGAACGAGCCGGCCAGCCTCGAACGCTGGGCCAAGCTCGGGATGTATGACAAGCTCCGCGAGAAACGCGCCGGGGCGCCGCGGTGGGTTTTCCACGACGGGCCGCCCTACGCCAACGGCTCGCTGCACCTAGGCCACTTGCTCAACAAGACGCTGAAGGACTTCGTCGTCCGAAGCCGCGGGATGATGGGCTTCGACGTGCCCTTCGTCCCCGGGTGGGACTGCCACGGCTTGCCCATCGAGCACAAGGTGATGGAGAAGCTCGTCAAGTCGGGGAAGTCGAAGAAGCTGGGTGACATGGCGCCCGACGAGGCCCGGATGTTCGTGCGGCGGGTGTGCGCCGAGCACGCGCACGAGAACGTCGGCGTCCAGCGCGGGCAGATGGAACGACTGCTCACGCTCGCCGACTACGAGAACCCTTATCTGACAATGCTCCCGGCCTATGAGGGCGCGGTGCTTGAGGTGCTCGCAGAACTGGTTGCCAAGGGCTTGGTGTTCCGAGCGCTCAAGCCGGTCCACTGGTCGATCGCCAACGAGACGGCGCTCGCGGATGCGGAACTGGAGTACCAAGACCGAGAAGACCTCAGCGTGTACGTCGACTTCGAAGCGGCGGACGGCGACGCGGTGTACGAGGCGTTCGGAGTTTCCGAAGACGATTGCCCCGGCCAAACACCCAGCTTCATGATCTGGACGACAACACCCTGGACGCTCCCTGCGAACCTAGCGATCGCGGTCAAGAACGACATCCGCTACGCGCTCACTCGCATCGACGGGAACATCACCGTTCTCGCGGAGAAACTAGTCGGCCCGGTGACGGAAGCGGCGAAGAGCGAGGACGTCGAGATCCTCGCGATGACCGAGGGCTCGAAGCTCGTCGGCCTTCGCTACAAGCACGCGTTCCTTGACGAACCGGCGGAGAAGACCAACGCGGTCTGGTCGATCGTCGACGCCGAGTACGTGACGCTCGAAGACGGCACCGGCCTCGTGCACACCGCCCCGGGTCACGGTACCGAGGACTACCAGACCGGGCTGCGCATCGGCCTGCCAACCTACTGCCCGGTGCAGGGCAACGGGAAGTACGACGACACGACCCCCGACTGGCTCCAGGGCGTGAGCATCTGGAAGGCGAACGAGACGATCACCGATCGTCTGCGTGAGAGCGGGCACCTGTTCTACGGGCATCGTTTCATGCACTCGTACCCGCACGACTGGCGGAGCAAGACGCCGGTCATCTTCCGGTGCACCGAGCAGTGGTTCATCGGCGTTGACATGGGCTTTGACGGAGGCGGCTCGCTCCGGGAGCGGGCGCTCGCGACCGCGGAGAGCGAGGACCAACTCAAGTTCTTGCCGACGTGGGGGCGGAATCGTCTGCGCGGCATGCTCGAAAGCCGGCCCGACTGGTGCATCAGCCGCCAGCGTGCCTGGGGCCTTCCGATCCCGGCCTTCGCGACCCCCGAGAACACGGGTGGCGAGACGTTCATGACCAAGGCGGTGGTCGTCGCCATCGCGGCCCGGTTCCGCGAGGCAGGGTCGGACGCGTGGTTTACCGAGCCGGTCGAGACGCTCCTGAAGCACTATCACCCGGAACTCGACGAGAACGCCCCGGAGAAGGTGCGAAACGGGACGGTCGAGGTCGCCGACCTGACCAAGGGCGCCGACATCCTCGACGTGTGGTTCGAGTCGGGGACGAGTTGGAACGCCGTAATGCGCGAGCGATCGGACGGCGAAGACTTCCCGATCACTGTGTATCTCGAAGGCTCGGACCAGCACCGCGGCTGGTTCCAGACGAGCATGCTCCCGGCGCTGGGCGTGACCGGCCGGGCACCCTACGACGCGCTGTTCACGCACGGGTTCTGCGTCGACAAGGAAGGCAAGAAGCTCAGCAAATCGAAGGGCCACACGATCGAGAACCTGTACGAGAAGTACGGCGCCGACGTGCTCCGCTGGTGGGTCAGCGGGACGCCCTACGAGGGCGACGTGAAGGTCGACACTGAGTTCTTCGACCTCGCCGGCGAAGCGTACCGCAAGGTGCGGAACACGCTCCGCTTCATGCTCGGGAACATCGCCGACTTCGAGGTGGGAACGCACTGCGTCGACCTCAAGTCGATCTCCCCCACTTCGCTCGAAGCCTGGGCCCTCGGGGAGTTCGACCGCGTCGCGAAGATCGTGGTCGACGCGTACGAGCGGTTCGACTTCCGCACCGCCAGCCAGACGCTCTACGGGTTCTGCAACGACGCGATGAGCAGCGTGTACCTCGCGGCGATCAAGGACCGCCTCTACTGCGACAAGGCCGACGGCGCCCGTCGCCGCGCGACGCAGAGCGCTCTATACGACATCTGCGATGGCCTTTGCCGTCTGATCGCACCGATCCTTCCTCACACCGCCGACGAAGCGTGGCGCGAGCTGCCCGGGAAGTCGCCCGACGACTGCATCCACTTCGAGGACTTCATCAAGGGCTACGGAGTCGGGGTCGACGAAAGCTGGGCCTTGGTCATGACGGCGCGCGACGCGGCGCTCAAGGCCCTCGAAGAGGCAAAGGCGACCGGCGTCGAGAACGCGATGGACGCCGGGCTGGTGTTCGACGACCCGAACGGCGTGCTCGCGAAGTTCGATGCCGAAGATCTCGCCGACCTGTGCGGGGTGAGCCGTGCACGCGTCGACCCTTCGGCCAGCGGGGTCGCGGTTGAAGATCTCCGCGAGCAGCCTCGCTGTGAGCGGAGCCGGAAGCGTCATGCGTCGGTCCGCGAGCGGAGCGACGGTTCGCTGCTCTGCGATCGTGACGCCGAAGCCATCGGGGTCGAGTAATGGAAGCGAAGCTCCGCAGCGGCGCCCCGCTGATCAGCAAGGCGGTGTACCACCTCGTGCGGCTCCCATTGGCCGACCCGGTTTCGGTCATAGACCTGGAGGACCGGCGCGAGGTGATCCTCCGCGACGTCGAGCGTGCCAGAGCGAAGAAACTGGTCAAGGCCGACGCGATCCACGTCTACGAAGACTTCGAGCCCGAAGGTGGACTCAGCCCAGACCGCGAGATCCGCTCGGCACAATCCGTCGCCGAGTTTCTAAGGCGATCCGGGGTCAGTCGCGTCACCGGAGATCGGTCGGTCCCGCTCGTTGTCGCCGACGCTATCCGCAACACGGGCATCGACCTCGCCTGCGACCCGATGCTGGGCGTCGCCGAGCGCCGCGCGAAGGACGCCAACGAGGTCAAGGCGTTGGGCGAAGCCCAACGGATCACAGAAGACGCGATGCGGCTCGCATGCGAAACGATTGCAGAGGCGAACGTCGATGACAACGGCGTGCTCGTCGACGACCAAAGCGAAGCGTGGACCAGCGAACGCGTTCGCGAACTCATCCGGCTCCGCCTAAGCGATCTGGGCGCGGCCGGCGACAAGTGCATTGTCGCCGGGGGGCCCCAGGGTGGTGACTGCCACAACGAGGGCACCGGCCTGCTCCGAGCCTCCGAGCCGATCATTGTCGACATCTTCCCAAAACACCTCACGAGCGGCTATCACGGCGACTGCACGCGGACCGTTGTGCGAGGCGACGTCCCGCCTGAGGTCGCGAGGATGCACGCGACGGTGGTCGAGGCGTTCGAGAAGTCCCTTGCGTTCCTCCAAGCGGGCGTGACCGGTCGGTCGGTTCACGAAGCCGCGACAGCGGTGATCACCGGCGCCGGATACAGCCTCGACTTCCCCGAGGGTGACATCCCGACCGAAGGCCCCCCCACCGGTTTCTGCTCGATGCCCCATGGCCTCGGTCACGGCATCGGTCTGGATCTCAAAGAACCGCCTCTGGTCGACGCAACGGGTGTGGAACTCATCGAAGGCGACGCGGTGACGATCGAGCCGGGGCTCTACGCGCCTGGGCTCGGCGGCGTACGTGTTGAGGACCTGTTGATCGTCCGCGAGGACGGCTGGACGAATCTCAACCGCCTTCCGATGGTCCTCCACTGGGCTTAGATCAACGAACCACCTCGCCCAAACTGGCGAAGAACATCATGCGCTAGACCGCAATCGAACCACAAAGACGTGGCGATTTGGCGATGCGGCAACGTGTTTGTGGTCCGTGCCTTAGGCCTACTCCCTAAACCATATAGAAAAATCATACCTTTCGACTTCCCGTCGGTAGGCGCGACCCCTTCGCCGATAGTTTTACGGCTTCCTTATGTCCAATTGTCGTGACGGAGACTGCAAGGGGTACTGGGCGAAGGGGTGATGAAGATGAAACGCGTTGCGGCTCCAGCCGTTATCGGCGGCACAACACTCGTTGCGTTCGCGACGGCAGCGTGGCACGCCCAAGGCGATCCGACGCCAACAACGAGCGTAGTTCGGGCCACCGACGAACCAGACGTCGAGGCGCATCTACCCCCGGCGATCAGCGGAGCCTTGGACCGGTGGCGTTCCCGGTTGCATGATGCGGCGTGTCTAAAGGTGATCGGTGATACGGACCAAACCTGGCACAATCTCTACGAGTTCGATGACGAGAACCACCCGAGACTCGTCGTGAGCGAGCACTTCCAAGTACACTGTTGGATGACACGAGATCTCTGTTGGACGTCAATTTATGCGAAGCATGATGGTGTCGTCGATACATCGCACGCCGTCTTTCAGCAGCTCTGGACGAAAGCTACCGGCGTCGTCCGGGAACGTCAGTGGATCGCAGACTCCGAGGCTTACAGTGCGCGGAGGTATGAAAGCCAAGGCCCACACGGCCCCGAACATGGGCACTTCGACTCAAGGGGCTGCCTGTGGGGTGGCTTTACCGAATCATGGCTGTCGATGGCCCACGATCCTAACGCGGCGCGAAAGGTCACCCTCGGGGCGTATCGAAGCCCCAACATTTCCATCGTGCCCCCGACGGTCGTCGATGGTGGGGTATGGCTTGACGTTTTCCGCAGTCATGTTGAACGCGACAGGTACCCGGATGACGAAACCAAGCTGTACCGTCGCTCTGACCACATGCTGCTCACGCACGAGGACACAGGTGAGCCCGTCGTCAGCGAATGGCGCACGATTGTGACTACCGACCGATACGAAAACGGTCGCCGACCGCAGCTCATCTACGCTACTCGGCGGAACCAGTACACCTTCCTCGACGCCCCGCCGGACAGGCTTGCGGAGGTCACGGCTGCTTTCATCGCGCAGATCGACGAAGCGATCGACTAGATCCCCAATGACATCGCGCACGCCTCGAACCCGCGCGTCGCGGACGGGGGTCGTTGCGCTCGCATCAAAGGAGATTCAAAGTGGTTTTACCCATGTCCATTTGCATCACCGTCGCAACGAGCTTTGCGTCGACAGATCCAAGCCTCTCGATTTCATCAGAAGATGCATACGTCTCGACCGCCGCGATATCGCATGACACGCTCCTCGATCACGGCGGGATCCGGCTTGAGTACGACGCAACGACTGACGATTTCGATCTTAACATTAACGGGACATCCGTCTCGACTGTAACAAGCGACGACGCCGAGGGAAATCCGATGTTCTCTGGGACGTATAGCGACCAGAGCGTCGAAGGGTGCTACATCACCGGATCGTCGCGCAGCAAGTACACGATCGAGATCTCAGGAATTGACGCGAACCCAAAGCGATTCGGCGTGGAGATCCAAGCGGGCGTGCCCGTCGTGATAAATCTCGCGTCGTGTGACTGCTCCGACGGCATCGATCTGAGTTGCAACAACAACAAGTGCGATGATGAGGACGACTGCGGACTCGCCACCGACGCGAAGTGCGAGTGGACGGATCAACTGGTCTGAACCCACGACGCTACAGACGATCGCCGCCCGGCCCTGTCCACCGACACCGGGTGGCTTTGCTGTGCGCCCCTCAGCCCCGCGTCCGCGACGATTGTTCTCGGACGTGTGCCGTTCTTTGTTGCCCAATGGCAACAGTTTTGGAGTCCAGACGCGCCAGCGCCGATGGATGTTGCCATGGAGCAACACCCTCCGGGCGACGAATGGTTGGGCAAAGGCAACAACCCCGATTCTGGCGGATCGGAGCCACCGCATCCGGCCACCGGTGACTCGGCCGCGGCTGAGGCCGAAACCGGACGGGTCGCCGGCGAGGCGGCCGACCGGCTGAGCGTGCTCACGCACGAGCTCAGCGGGCTTTTGGATGGCTCGCTGCGCTGGCTGGGGATGGTCTCGCGATCACTCGGGACGGGCGACGAAGCCGAACGTGTTCGTGGACAGCTCGACACCGTCAAATCAACGCTTCTCCGGATGACCGATCTCGTTCGCACGGCGAGCGGGACGAAGGCACCCCGATTCGGGTTCGGTGGGTTCGGGCTCGGCCCGACGGTGGCCGAAGCTGCGTCACACGCTTTGGACGTCGTCCGCCCCCGAGCCGCGGAGCTGGGGATCACGCTGGGTATCGAACTGGAGCCTGGGGCGGGCACGTCCCCGGCGGGACCTCTCTACAGCGTCATCCTCAACGGGCTCCGGAACTCGATCGAGTCGATCGAGCAGGCGCTGGGTGGTCAGCCTGGCGAAGGCGTGATCGTGATTCGCGTAAAAGAAGACCCCGAGGAGCTCTGGCTTTCGATCGAGGACGACGGGGTCGGCCCGCCGGTTGACGATCCAGCGAAGGTGTTCGATCCGGGGTTCAGCACCCGACCGGGCGCCGGCGCCGGGCGGGGGATCGGGCTCTCGATGAGCAAGCAGATCGTGAGTGACATGGGCGGACGCATCGACCTCAGCGGCTCGGGCGGACCGGACCGGCGACCGGGGGCGGTGTTGTCGGTCCGAGTCCCCGCCCTCGCCTCCGAGACGCCCGATGAGCGCATCGGTGAACAGGGAGAAGCCTGATGGCGGGTGGTTCGAAGATCCTTGTCGTTGACGACGACCCGATCATTTCCGAGTCCCTCGCGGCCTTCCTTGAAGAAGATGGACACGCGACGGCGACCGCCGGGAGCGTGGGCGAGGCGCTCGAGTTGCTGGCCCGGGCCAAGGACCGCTGGCAGGTCGTGATCAGCGACGTCAGCATGCCCGGGAAGGGCGGGCTCGACCTGCTCCGAGGGATCAGGGAATCGCACCCTTCGATCGCCGTGGTGATGCTGACGGGGTACGGGACGATCGAGAGCGCTGTCGAGGCACTCCGGCTCGGCGCGGTCGACTACCTCACCAAGCCGGTGATGGACGAAGAGCTTCGGCTCGCACTCGAACGAGCGATCGCCCAGCACAAGCTCTTGGCGGAGAATGCCGAGCTTCGCAAGACGCTCGATCGCCGATTCGGGCTCGACGGCATCGTCGGAGGCGACGCCAGGATGCGCCGGGTCTTCGAGTTGGTCGAGGCGGTGAGCGAGAGCAAGACGACGGTGCTTATGGAGGGTGAGAGCGGTACGGGCAAGAGCCTGATCGCGAGGGCGATCCACCATCGCAGCCCGAGGGCGAAGGGCCCGTTCGTCGAGATCAGTTGCGGATCGATCCCCGAGACCCTCCTCGAGAGCGAGCTTTTCGGGCATGTCCAGGGCGCGTTTACCGGGGCGCACGTCGACAAAGAAGGCAAGTTCCTCGCGGCCGATGGCGGGACGATCTTCCTCGACGAGATCAACAGCGCCCCGCCGGCGATGCAGCTCAAGCTGCTCCGCGTGCTGCAAGAACGCAAGTTCGAGCCGGTGGGTTCGAACGGAACCATCGAGGTTGACGTGCGGGTCATCCTCGCGGCCAATGAACCCCTCGAGAACCTGGTCGCGGACGGTCGGTTCCGCCAAGACCTGTACTACCGAGTGAACGTGATCAAGGTCGAGCTCCCGCCCCTGCGAGACCGCGTTGGAGACGTTCCGGTCTTGGCGGAGCACTTTCTCGCCGAGCACGCGTCGGAACTCGGCAAAGCACTCCGGGGCTTCAGCGCCGAAGCGCTCGATGCGTTGCGTCGCTACGGATGGCCCGGAAACGTCCGCGAGTTGAGCAACGTCGTCGAACGGGCGGCGGTGCTGTCGCGAGGCGAGACGATCGAGTTGAGCGATCTCCCCCCTCAGGTCATCACCGGCGACGCCGGCCCGCTCGGTTCACCGTTGGGCTCGGGCGCCGTCGACGACGGCCCCTGGGAACCGATGCCGCTCGTCGAAGCGCTCAAGGCGCCAGAGCGGCGGATCCTGATCAAAGCCCTCGAAGCCAACGAGTGGAACCGGCAGAAGACGGCGGAACAGCTCGATATCAACCGGACCACGCTTTACAAGAAGATGAAGACGTTCGGGATCGAGGAGCCGAGACGGGCGGGGTAGCTCGATCTCCTCGTTCTCGATGTTCTCACGGTTTTTGGTCTTGTGACGGATTCGAAGCCAGGCGAGTCCCGGCCCATCGCTCACGCTCAGGGCTCGTCAGGCAGTGTGAACCTCCGATAAGCGGGCAAGATCGGCGAGGTCTTCGGCTCGCGCCGGGCGTGACGCTCCCGGGCAACCCGCTTTTGTGTGGCTGGCTCGGGCTCGCCTGAGCGCCGGTCGATTGCCGGTTTGATGGGCAGTCTCCTATTACATCGCGCGTTCTCGCTCGTCGAGCTTGTGGTGGTAATGGTGATCTTGGGCATCGTGGCCGCGGTCGCGATACCCAGGATCGCCGACTCGGTCGCCGGCCAGCGGGTTGATATGGCGGCGCGGCGGCTGAACAACGACTTCGTGGTGGTCCGAGAAATGGCCCGCTCGGGGAGCCAGTCGTACACGATGACGTTCGATAGCTCGGCGCTGTCGTACGAGATCAAGGGTGATACGACAAGCGTCGTCTTGCTCGGGCGAGAGCCTTATGGGCTCACCCGCTTGGATGCGTCGTTCGGAGACAGCGGCTCGACCGAGATCACGGTTGACGGGTATGGGACCTGGGGAGACGGAGGAACCGTGAGGCTCGCCTCGGGGAACCGAACCGTCTCGGTCGTCGTCGGCGTTGAAGAATCGCGCGTTGTAAAGGACGAACGCATCGTCGACGACGTTGTCAAAGAAGTCGGCGCGACCGCGTCAGCGGCCGCGAAGGGGCTTTGACGTGAAGCCTCGGACCACAAAGCACAGGCGTGGTTTCACGCTGATCGAACTGATCTCGGCGGTGGGCGCGATGTCAGTGATCGTGCTCGCTATGGGGTCGGTCCTGATGCTCGCGCAGCAGGCCGTGCCCGAGTCGGGCGACCGGGCGACTTCGATGACTTCGGCGTGGGGCGCCGCGGAGCGTTTCGCGAACGATCTGTCGACCGCGACGTCCTGTGACACCTCGGCCGGGAAGTGGACCCTCACGCTCCCGGACCGCGATTCGGACGGGGTTGAAGAGACCGTCGTGTGGACGTGGGACTCCACGGGATCGGCCCGGACGTACGACCTCACTCGTCAGCACAACAGCGCCCCGGTTGTGACGGTCCTGAGCGCTGCGAAATCGGTAACGACGACGGACACGAAAGAGTCCGGGACGACCGTCTCGATGACCGTCACCGTCGTCGCCGGAGATGATGAAGAGACGACCGTCGTCCTGACAACACCGGTGTGGAACCTGGCGAAATGAAACAGTGCCTAGCCACTTCGCGGCGCGGACTCTCGATGATCGAGGTCGTGATCTCAACCGCGTTGATCAGCGTTGTTCTCGTGGGAGCGCTCAACGCGGTCGGCCAATCGGCGAAGACCGCTGAAGCAACGCGCACCGGCGCGATGTCGGCGTGGCTCGCGGACGATCTATTAGCGGAGATGATGGCGGCCCCGGCAGCGTTCACCGAGGTCCTGACGCGCGGCCCCGAGAGCGACGAAGTCGGACGGGCCCGTTCGGTGTTCGACGATCTGAGCGACTACCACGGCTGGACGTCGAGCCCTCCCCAGCAGACGGATGGGACTGTGATTCCCGGGACTTCCGGCTGGACGCGGTCGGCGAACGTGTACGGCGCCGACTCGACGCTCTCGCGTACCAACGATCTGAACGGGACAACGTGGATCTTGGAAGTCGTGGTCTCGAATGAGCGGCGCCAGGTCACTCGAAGGGTTGCGGTGCGGACAGAGGCGGCGGAGGAGGCACGGCAGTGACGCGACGCGGCGGTGCGTATGTCCTGGTCGTCGTCCTGAGCGCCATCGTGGCGGTCTTGGGAACCGGCGGTCTGCTGCTGCGCGATCGAGTGCTCGAGAAAGCGGGCCGAACTTCTGACGCGGGAGCCGCGCGAACACTCGCCCGGTCGTCAGCTGAACTCGCGATTCAGATGATCACAGATGGGTTCGATGTCGGCTCAGCGAGCGTTGGTGCGGCCTTTGTCGATACCGATCTCGACGATGGTTCGCTTGAAGCCTTCGTGACGGCATCATCTTCCGAACGCGTCACTGTTCGCGGCCAGGGTCGGATCGGACGCGCGACCGCGCTTCTCGACTTCGATGTCATCCTGTCATCTGACTATCGCACGAGGGCACTGAACCTAGCACCAGACTGCCACTGGCCTCTGGACGAAACGGACAGCAACTCCTGGCTGGGAGTTCAGGATGCTGCCGGCCCGGTGACAGGCATCTACTCCAACATCTGGGCTGCGGACGACTTTACCGGCCCGGACGGCGAACCGGCGCCGTGGTTCGATAGCAAATGGGACTCTGCGAGTTTCTATCACTACGACTGGATGGAGACATCGGAAGCGTCTTTCGCGATGTGGGTCTACACGCCGCCTTCCGGCCACACCGGTGTCGCGTTTTCAAAGGGACACACGTTCACCGAAGCGGGGACCACGTGGATCTATTTCTCAGCGGACAACGCTGTCGCAAGCGTGGAGGACGAAGGTGCGGTTCGAACCGTCTGGTGGGCAACCGCTCCTGAAACATGGGTGCATGTCACTGTGACCGCCGGCGCACACGGGCTCGTTCTCTATCTCGATGGTCGCGAGGTTATGCACAACAGTGCACCGATTGGCCAAGTCGGTGCAGACAACAGGTACCCGATCATCGGGGCGATCTACCTGCCCGACACGTACTCGCTGGACCTGAGCCTCAATGGCTCCGTTCGAGAAGTGAGCTACTTCACCCGGACGTTGACTTCGGACGAGATTGCAACGCTCGTCAGTGACGCGTGGATGACGTCGACGAGTGTCGCCGACGGATCGTGGCGCTGGTCTACCAACAACTAGCCACAGATCTGTGTAGCTATCGGCCCATAAATTCACGATCGCTACCACCCCATCCATAGAAGCCCTAGATACGGAATCCACTCGGAGATTCCGACACGCAACTGTCGATGCTTTTCGCATGGACGTCCACCATGCTCAGCCTGCTGGATCGGGTCAACGCGAAGCACAGAGGCACCGCCGTCGGGGCGGGGCGTACGTCCTTGTCGTCATCCTGAGCGCCATCGTCGCGGTCCTTGGCACAGGCGGGCTCTTGCTCCGGGAGCGTGTCTTCGAGATCGCGGACCGCCGCTCTGGCTCGGCCGCAGCTAGGACGCTTGCCCGATCGTCGGCGGAACTCGCGATCCAAATGGTGCACGACGGGTTCGACGTCTCGAGCGCTTGGGTTGGATTGCCATTCGTTGACTTCGATCTCGATGATGGAACACTCGAGGCGTATCGGACCGGGACCCCTACCGACGGGCAGGTGACCATCCGGGGAGCGGGGCTCATCGGTGACGCCCGCGCGTATCTCGACTTTGAGATGGATGTCTCGGTCGGGTACCGAGACCGCGCCCTCGCACTCAGCCCGGTGGCGCACTGGCCTTTCGATGAGATCGCCGCGGAAGCACCGGCCGGTGTGGTCGACGTCGTCGGCGCGGCGAACGGTGTTCACGCCGACATCACGGCGGCGGGAACATCGACCGGGCCCGACGGTGAGCCGGCCCCTTGGTTCGACGCCGGTCTCGACGCGGTGGGTGTCTCGCATCGAGACTGGATGGAACTCTCCGAGGCGACGTTCTCGATGTGGGTCTTCACGCCGCATGCGTTCGATTGGGGCGTCGCGCTCTCCAAGGGGTCGTCCTTCGCGAATCAAGCGACAACGTGGGTGTACGTGTCGGCTGGCAACGCCGTTGTCAGCATCGAAGACTCAGGAACCGTTCGAACCGTATGGGGTGCGGTCGCGTCCGAGTCTTGGGTGCACGTCGCGTTCACCGCAGGCAACGATGGCCTGTATCTCTATGTCAACGGACGAGAAGCAATGCATAACTCGTCGAAGATCAGAGACATCGGCGACGCGACGACGTCACTGACGATCGGCGCCGTGTACTACGAAGGGACGGGTACGATCGGGGATCACATCAAAGGATCGGTGAGAGAGGTCAGCGTGTTCGATTCCGTGCTCGGCGCGGCTGAAATCGCATCGCTTGCGGGATCGGGCTGGAACGAATCGCTCGACCCCCCCGAGGTTGTTGCCGGCTCGTGGCGCTGGGGCGTTGAATAGACTCAGCTTGTGCGAAGCGACATAACGACCAAGCGGGTGTACCACGACCCGGACCCGGCGGACGGCCACCGAGTGCTGGTCGATCGACTCTGGCCTCGGGGCCTGACGAAGGACGCCGCGGCGGCGATCGACGCGTGGGCGAAAGACGCGGCGCCGAGCCCAGAGCTTCGCAGGTCGTTCCACTCAGGCGAATGCGACTTCGCGGCGTTCGAGAAGGCATACCGACAAGAGCTCGAGTCGGCGGACGCATCGGTGTTCAAAGACCTCGGGACCGCCGAACGCTTGACACTGCTCTATGCGTCGCGCGATACCTCTCAGAACCACGCGATGGTGCTCGCGGAGTTTCTGCGTGAGCGTGACCCGGGACGGTGACCCGGGACCACGAGCCCCGAGCGTGAGCGACGGGCGGGTAAGCATCCTCGACTCTTACCGACCAGGACGCGTGAGCGGAGGAATACGAACGGTTTACCGGCCCCTCGCTCACACGCGGGGTTCGTCAACGCAGGACCATCTCGGTCGGCTACGCGGCGCCCGGAACGCCGGCGGCTTCTCTCGGGAGCGTTTCGATGATGTTACGCACGACGGAATCGGCGGTTACGCCGTCGGCTTCGGCCTCGAAGTTCAGAATCACGCGGTGCCTTAGGGCCGGCAGCGCCACGGCTTGTATGTCGTCGACGCTCGCGGCGGTGCGGCCGTCGAGCAGCGCAAGGCACTTGGCGCCGAGCATGAGCGACTGCGCGGCACGGGGGCTCGCCCCGACGCGAAGGAATTTGTTGACCATCGGCGTCGCGTACCGACCGTCGCTCGCGTCGCCCTTCGGATGGGTCGCGAGAACCGCTCTTACCGCGTAGTCGGCGACGTGGGGCGCCACCGCGACCCTTCGGACCAGGCGCTGGTGTCTCAGGATCTTCTCTGCGTCGAGCACCGGCTCGATTTCCGGGGCGACGCCGCCGGTGGTGCGTGCGAGGATCTCGTGCATGTCGTCGCGCGTGGAGTAGCCGACTTCGAGCTTGAAGAAGAACCGGTCGAGTTGGGCTTCGGGGAGCGGGTAGGTCCCCTCTTGCTCGATGGGGTTCTGGGTGGCCATGACAAAGAACGGCGCCGGCAGTGCGTGGGTCTCGCCCTGGACGGTGACGCTCCGTTCCTGCATCGCCTCGAGCAGGGCAGACTGCGTTTTGGGCGTCGCGCGGTTGATCTCGTCGGCCAGGACGATCTGGGCGAAGATCGGGCCCGGCTGGAACTTGAACTCGCGGCTGATTCGACCTCCCTCGCCCTCGACCTCGACGACGATGGTCGTGCCGGCGATGTCGGCGGGCATCAGGTCAGGCGTGAACTGAATGCGCCCGAAGTTCAGGCTCAGGGCCTGGCTGAGCGAGCGGATGAGCAGGGTCTTCCCGATGCCCGGAACGCCCTCGAGCAGCGCGTGCCCGCCTGTGAAGAGGCAGATGAGAACGCCGCGGACGACCTCCTCGTGCCCCACCACCGCCCTCGCGATCTGGTCGCGGACACTGGCGAAATCGGAGCGGAAGGCCTGAGCGGCGGCCCCGACCTGATCTTGGGTGGCGAATTCGTCGTTCGGCGTCATGCGCCGAGCGTAAGCGCTCAGCGGCGACGGCGACGGGCGGCGAACGCCCCGGCCAGGACAATCCCCACACCGACCGGCGGGTTGGGCACGCTCGCGAGGCCAACGGTCAGACCGTCGAGGCCGACTCCGTCGTTCTGGTGCCCGATGAACTCGAGACTCACGCTCTGGAAGGTCTGGCCTTCCTCAGTCGCGATTTCGAACCACTTCGGGTTCCTCGAGTTGCTGTCGTTGAGATCGACGACCGTGTCGCCAGCGGTGACGCGGAGCGTCGCCCACTCGAGGTCGGAGTACCAGAATCCGAAGTGCGTCAGCGATGCGTCACCGAAGTCGATGATCACCTCACCTCCCGAGATCTTCCATGCCTTGTCACCGGCGTAGGTCACAGCCCCGTAGCCGTCGTGGTGCTCGAAGATCATGTTCCGCGTCGGGTTCTCGTAGGTGACGGTCGCCGTGACGGCGCCGAAGTCGAGGAACGAGACGCTCGACCCGGTCTGGAAATCCTCGAAGCCGATCACCTCCGTTTGCGCAACGACTCCGCTATCGACGGGCACCGGACCGGCAAGGGTGTTGGCGGTAAGGCCGGCGACAATCAACGAAACAGAACGGATCGACATCGGTGGAACTCCTGGGCTGCGCTCGTTCGGGAGCGTGATCGGCAAGCGCTGCGTGCCAGGCACGCCCCAACTCGGTGGAATTGAGTTCTCGGAGGTGAAGCCGCAGCGGTTCTGCGGGAGCAGCCCAGTACTCGGTCGCTGAAAAAGTACCGGGCAACCCCGGATCGCTTCGCGACCCAGGGTTGCCCGTTGGGAGACAATGAGGGCGGCTCAACTGGGCGAAAGCCCTTGGGCCTTTTGGATGGAGCGTGGGCTCGGCCACCCACAGTCAACCGATAACCGTAACCGCGAACGCTCAACAAGTTTCGCTTTCGATGCGTCGATTGAAGCGCGTTTTTGGGTGATCACACAAAAACCACACAATTGTGCTTTCACAGTCCTGTTTCACTCATTTCTGATGCGTCTTTGGGCCCATCCTCGAGACCGGCCACGCTATTTCTGTGAATCGCTGGCCATTGATGCCCCCTGTATCTGACTGTTGTCTCGGGCTCGGTCCGTCACGGACGACAGGAGGGCACGCCTTGAGCAGCACATCCCCTTTGAACCCGGCACCTTCGATCGGGGCACAGAACGCGTTCAACGCCGCCAATAACCTCGTCGCGCTGTCGCTACAGCGCCAGTCGACGGGATTGCGCATCAACCGGGGCGCCGATGATCCGGCCGGGCTGATCAGTTCGGAGCAACTCCAGGCGCAGCTCGCGGCGTTGGAGGCGGAGACCAGAGCCGCGGATCGCGCGAGCGCCGTCGCCGCGACCGCGGACGCGGCGCTGAGCACGGTCTCGGACCAGCTTGCCGAGGCAAAAGCCCTCGCGGTCGCGAACGCGAACACCGGCGGCATGTCTGAAGCGGAGATTGAGGCGAACCAGATGCAGGCCGAGTCGATCTTGCAATCGATCGATCGCCAGCTTTCCAACGCGAGTTTCAACGACGTCAAGCTGTTCGACGGGGGTGTCCGGCTGAGTGCCCGGGGTGAGACCTACGACGTTCCGCAGACTTCGCTCAACACCTTGGGGCTCGGTGGGGTCAACTTTGCGAACACCGACGAGCTGTCGTCGGCGGTAGACACCGCCACGAACCGCGTGAACACGATCCGAGGCGACCTCGGGGCGTTCCAGAAGAACGTCATCGATGCGCTCAAGCGGAACACCCAGGTCGAGTTCGAGAACATCAGTTCGGCGAACTCGATCATCCGCGATACCGACTTCGCGGCCGAGAGCGCGTTCTTCGCTCGGGCGAGCGTGCTCGGCGCAACGAGCGGGACAGCGCTTCAGTTCACGAACAGCCAGCCTGCGACGGCGTTGAACCTTATCACCGGTTGATCAGGGGGCGCACCCGTTCAGGAAGGCGGGGATGAACACGTCCACGTCGCTGAGATCGAGCACGCCGATCGGGGCGGCGAGGTCGGCGAGGCAGGTGTGGCTCACGACCACCGTCGCGTCTCCGCCCGAAACCCCGTCGCTGTCTCCGTCGATCGGCGCGTTGTTGTCGAGCGCCAGCGCGGAATCTCGCACGGTGATGGTGTAGTCGCGGAGCAGTGCCGGGACGGGCGAGTTGGTGTCGTTCCCGCCCGGGAGCCCGGTAAACATGATCGTGATGACCTGCGTACCCGAGCCCTCGAGGTCGAATGGCACCGGCTCGCCCAGGGCGTCGGCGGTGAGTACCGAGACGTCCGCCTCGCGGATATCGATCGGCTCGGACCAGTAGAGCTTGGTCGTCGCGATGCCCACAGGATCGGTCACCGGCAGGTCGGGTTGATGCGTGAGCAGGGTCGGGCCGGCGAGACTATCGGTGGCCAAGTAGTTGTTGAAAGCGAGACCGATCGCGTTGGTTTTCGTCCCGTCGAAGTTGAGTTCGACGCGCACGATGCCGGCGGGATCGGCGATCGAGAACACCCAGGGCTCACCATTCAACGAGTCTTGACCGTTACCCGAGAACTCGGGGCTTCGGATGGTCCTTAGGAGCATTCCCTGGTCATCGAAGACGCTCACGAGCCACGCCTCGGTACCGCCCGACCCGTCGATATCCCAGACCTCACCGGACACGCCAGGAACCGGTTCGGAGTACTCGACGATGAACGTGCCCGGGTCACCGCTGTTCGCGAAGTCCCCGGGCGAACGCAGGAACCACGTCCCGAGTTGATCGGCAAACCCGGTGCGAGGCCCGTCGGTCCCGTTCGGCCCCAGGAACCCGTCGACCCCGTCGTTGCCGGCGATCTCAAAGAACGCTGTTGTGTCGGTGACGCCATCGCCATCGGTATCGAATCCGAACGTCACGTCGACCCCGTCAACGGTGTACGCGGCGTCGAGTGCGAGCGGGGCGTCATCGACCGGAACCGAACCGTCCGGTGCGAGTTCGAAGTCGATGACTTGACCGGCCGCGGCGGAAGTGAGCACGACCGGGACAACACGAACAAATTGGCGGATGTTCACGTGAAACACTCCCCTCGCTGATGAGACACTTCACGGAACCTACCGCGTCAATTGGGCTTACACAAGGAGATTTCGCGAGAACCCGGTCAGGGCGTTGCGCACTGGCTCGTAAACGCTTGAATAAATGCATCGACGTCCGACAGATCGTAGAGGAATGGTGGGTCGGAAGCGTCAGCGGCGCAGCGGTGCTGAATGGTCAAGATGGCGTCGACGCCGGCGACCCCGTCGTTGTCGCCGTCGAGCGGTTGCCCTGTGCCAACCGACGTGAGCGTGTCTGAAATCGTGATCGTGTACTCGTCGTTGAACAACGGCTGAGCGAACCCGATGATCATGAATTGGCTTCCCGACCCCGAAACGTTGAACGCCACCGGACCTCCGATTCGATCAGTGATCGTCACGTCGGTGTCGGTGAATGTCACCAGCTCGGTAAAGATCACGCGCGCGGAGGACAGCGGATCACCGGTGATCGGCGATCCCGCCGGACTGCTCGGGTCCGCGGCGAGGATCGCCGGCCCGGGCTCATCGTCGTCGGGACGGATCAGCCACAGACCATTGAGATCCGCGACGTACATCGACTCCCCGTCGGGTGCGATCGACAATGCATCGATACCGGCAAAGCCGGTGGCCCACGTGGTGTGCGTGCCATCCGGCGCGACCTGCTGAATCTCGTTGGACACCTGCTCTGTGATGTATATCACGCCACCGAATGGCCCCGCCGCAACGATATCGAGATCGCCATACCGCCGGAGCGTGCACGCCACCGGCGAGGCGATATCTGAGTACGCGCCGCCGGTCAGCGGGTCGGACAAACTCCAGAGGGTCGAATCCGGCGAGGTCGAACTGTTGCAATCCGAATCGGCCAGGAGGAACGCGCCGCCGTAGATCCCAATCGGGTCTTCTCGGAACCCCTCGACGTCGGTATCGTTGTTGCCGAACGGGTTGGAATCGGGTGTCTGTTCCGTGAGCGAGAACCCGGCTCCCATCGTCGCGAGCGACGTGCCGTCGGTGCCGTCGCGATCCAGGAACACCGCGCCGGGTGAACCATCACCCAGATCGGACGTGAGCACGAAGTCGTACGCCCGCTCGTCGTCGATCGTTCCCGACTCGAAGCGTTGAACGATGCCGCCGTTCGAGTCGATCGTGATATAGATCGTCGTCTGACCGCCGGGCGGGGCGGCGTTCGCGCCGAACTCCACGAGCGTGGCGTGGATCTCGCCCGGGAGAACATCCTCGACGTCAAAACGAACGCGCTGAACGTAATCGACGCGGGCGTCGGCGAATGACTCGATCACGCTGATCACACCGGTCGGCTCGATCAGCCTGAACGTCGTCACACCCGAGGACGTACTCGCGGTGACCACGCCCTCACCGAAGGTCGCCGATTGGATCGCCGACAATTCCACCACGCTGTTATCGAGGATCGGCGCTATCCGGCGGGCGGCAAACCCAGCGGGAACGCTCGGCTGCGCCATGGCGACCGACACGATAGCTCCGAAGCACGCGTAACTGACAACACTCTTCATTCCCCACCTCCTATTACACCATTGGAGGCTAAACGCCATCGCGTTCCAGAACAACGAACACTCTCAGACTTGGGGGTTCTTCTACCGCTTCAGAGACAGACGTATTCCGAACGCGAGATCGTCGTTTCGGCTCGGAACACTCAGGGCAGGCGATCGGGTCGTCAACCGTTTGTGCTGCTTTCCATCGCGATCTCGACCAGCCGGCGCAGCTCGTCGAACGCCCCCAGCGGCGTGAGCTTCTCCAGCTTCACTTCCTTGAGCGCGTCCACCGCCGGGTGCGGTACAAACTCGGTAAACAACCCGAGTTGATCGCCTTGCTTCGACGCCGGCGCCTCGACCTTCGCGGTATCCAAGCGTGTCCCCTGCTGCACACTTAGCGTCCGCAGCACCTCGTCGGCGCGGGCCGTCACCGACTCAGGGACGCCCGCCAATCGGGCAACGTGCACGCCGTAGCTGGCCTCGGCCTTGCCCGGTCGAATCCGGTGGACGAAGACGATCTCGGGCCGCCCCTGGGCGTCGGACCACTCCCGGACCTGCACGTGGAGGTTGGCGACGCGGCCGGCGAGCCGATCTTCGAGTTCGGTCAGTTCGTGGTAGTGGGTGGCGAAGAGCGTGCGTGGACCTGTTGAAGGGGTGGGGCAATGGGCGGTAGGCAATGGACAATTGGTTGAGCCGCTCGCTTCGCTCGCTCCAGACGCCGAATCAGCACCGTCGTCCGCGGCCACTCCGCCTTCTACGCCGGGGGGGGGGCAGGGCGGCGGGGGGGGTGGGGCGGGGGGGGGGGGGGGGGGGGGGGGGGGGGGGGGGGGGGGGGGGG
>JBCDIT010000014.1:0-87553 GCA_038748775.1 Planctomycetota bacterium | reverse complement strand
GGAAGATTCGTTACTGCAGCCTCCCGAAGGAGTCCGGGCAGTGTCTCAGTCCCGATGCGGCGGGTCATGCTCTCACTCCCGCTACCCGTCTTCGGCTTGGTGAGCCGTTACCTCACCAACTACCTGATAGGACGATCGCCGCTCCCAAGGCAGCAAGCCTTTCCTCCGGAGAGCACATTGGGTATTACCGCCGGTTTCCCGACGCTATCCCCAACCTCGGGATACGTTCGATCGCGTTACTCGCCCTTTCGCCACTCACCCCGAGGGGTTCGTTCGACTTGCATGTTTTAGCCATGCCGCCAGCGTTCAATCTGAGCCAGGATCAAACTCTTCAATTGATGTTCGTTGATAAACACCGAGACAAGCCCGATGCAATTCTTCAAACTTGAAGCGATCCGGCCATCCCGGCCCATGCCTGACAAGCAGGGGGAACCGGGACCGGTCTTCGCTAGGAGCCAGCGGTGTACTCCGCCAACCCCGCGAAATCGTGACAATGTCACGATGCGAAAACTGATACTCAAAGATCGATAATGTCGACGACCGTGCAAGTCGTCGACGGGGCTATCGATCCATGCACGAGAGTACCAGAACAACAGGACTGTGACCCCGTTGACTGATTTCCAGCAGCAGCTCGCCCAAGCAGGACGCCGGTCATGCAACCGGTGCTGCCACCGCACACCCTCGCGATGGACCCAACCGTTCACTTGTCAAGGTGCCGATCAAACAGGGGCGGCTCGCCCCGTCCGATTGCTCCGAGCGAAATGTCGCACGGGCCACCCAACTCACCTCCTGAGAGGTACCCGAACAAGTGCCGGGCCGTGCCGAGTGGCGAGGGAGAGTGTAGCGCTCCGCCGAAGGTGGTCAAGCTTTCGGGACGTGATCTTTCGCATTCCTTCCAGACTCTGCCAATTCTCCAGCACCACGACGCCGATCGTCTACCGAAACCGCCACCGTTGCCGCCCAAAGACGCCGCTTCACGTCTCCGCGACGAACACCATCACCACGAATCAACCCAGACAACGCTCGACAGCACGCGGTCAACGTGGCGCCGGTCGTTCGAACGTCGTCAATAAGCACCACGCGATCGACATCCCGATCTTCCCATGACGCCCGGACGCGGAACGCCCCTCGCACGTTCGACGCCCGGCGAGAGGACGGCACCGCCGTCTGGCTGGCTCGGTGAACACGCCCGAGCACTCGCGCGACGCGGCAACCGGTTTCCTGTCCGACCGCTCTGGCCAGCGTCAGCGCGTGATCGATCCCTTTGTTGCGAAGCATCCTTCGGCGTGTCGTCGCCGGGACGGGGACCAGCACCACACGATCGGTGTCGATTCCCTCTCGATCGAGCACCGCCTGGACCGCCCGTCCAAGCTCACGGCCAACGCCAAGGCCCGTCGCTCGCGAAGAGTGGTATTTCAGATCGTGCAGCGCCTCGCGGAGGGCTCCGTCATAGATCCCCAGGGCGACCGAACGCGAATACCCGAGCCGCTTGGGACGGCACCAGCCGCACCCCAGCGAGTCCACCTCGCCCGGGCCGACCGGTGAGGCGCATCGCCAGCACGCCGCGGCGCCCGACTGCGATGCGAGATCAGCCTTCCAGGCCTCCGCGACCCCGCTCGACCCGAACAGTTCTCGTTCGATGCAGCCGAGCCATCCACGCTCCGGAGCGGGCGCGTCGAGAGTGATCCGTTGGATCGCGGTCGGCCTTGCGTTTGGCGTCGATTGCGACGGTCGACCCATCGGCCGCTCAGGGGGCCCGGGGGGCCAGACGAAGCCGTCGCCGCCGAGCACAGCTACAACGCCAGCCGTGTGCGGACGAGTTCTGCCCGCGCTGCCCGCCGGTCGCGCTGGTTCATCTCGTGGCCCAAGACCCGTTGCAGGTGGGCCGGCTCGCTATGCAGCCAGAGCGTGTTCACGATGGTCTGATCGACCTCGGGAATGAGGCCCAGCATCACACCAAGTCTGACTTTGCTGAGCAGATCCATCGCTTCCGACGCTTGGAGCAGCCTCGCGTAGCGAAGCACGCCCAGGGCCCGCATCACGCTGTCTTCGGTCTCGGCGCGGCGGCGTTCGAGCAGCACCGTTCGGGCACGGCGCTCGTACTCGATGACCTGGGGCACGATCTCCCCCTGCATCTCGCTGAGCAGGACATGCTCCGACTTCCCAAGCGTTGTCTGATTGCTGAGCTGGTAGAGGTCTCCGTTGGCGTCCGAGCCTTCGCCGTGGTGCCCCCGAACCGCGAGGCTCATGTCCTCCGCCGCGTGCTTGACCTTTTCGATCTCGCCCGTCAGCTTCAGCGCCGGCAGGTGCATCATGACGCTGAGCCGGATCCCGGTGCCAACGTTGGTCGGGCAGGCGGTGAGGTACCCAAACCGCGCGCTGAACGCGAAGTCGAGGTGCGACTCAAGCCGGTCATCAAGCCCGTCGATCCGCTCGAGCGCGCCCTGCAGGTCGAGCCCGCTGCTGATCACCTGGACGCGGAGGTGATCCTCCTCGTTCACCATGATGCCGACGCGTTCGTCGGGCAAGGACACCGCGACACCGCGGGGCTCGTCGGCGCCGCCGATGCCCGTCGACAGCTTGCCGTCGGCGTGCTGCTTGCTGATCAGTTGACGCTCAACGAGGAGAGCCCGATCGAGCCGCGACGCCCGGTGCAGGTCGACCCAGCTCAGCCTCGCGCCGCCCGAACCTTCGACAAAGCCCGGTTCGGTCAGCCGCTGGCGGCACAGCTCGAGCACCTCGGCTCGATCCGATCTCGACGACCGGGGCATGAACGGGAAGCCCGAGAGGTTTCTGGCAAAGCGCACACGCGAACTCAACACGACATCCGAGGCCAAGCCATCGGCGCGAAGCCACTCGGTTCCTTCGGACCAATCGGGCATCGACCCTGCCGACGCGTTCTGGGGGTCACCCGCCCCGCCGTTTGTCGGTTGGTCGCCCGGGCCGTTCACCGGTCGTCGTCCCCAGCATCGCTCGCGCCTTCGCCAAGACTTCCTTCGCTCGGTTCGTCCGGGTCAGACGCTCGCCGGATCTCGTCGCGCAGAGCCGCCGCACGTTCATACTGCTCCGCCGCCACCGCGCGTTCGAGCTGCTTGCGAAGCTCGGTCAGACGCTCGGCGCGTTCTTTCTGCCCGCCGAGCAACGCGGCAAGCCTCTCCGGCTGGGCCGCGTGCCGAGAGTCATCCAAAGCGCGGCGAGGCACCTTGCCGACGTGGTGGCCCCCGCCTTCGTGGGCCCGCTCGATCAACGGGGCCAACTGGCGTTCGAACACTTCGTAGCACATCTCACACCCCAGCAATCCGGAGCGTTTGAACTCGGCGAAGGTCAAGCCGCACGAGCCGCACGACTGGGCCCGCTTCGCCGTCGCAGCCTCACGTTTCACAGGTTCGGGGGTGGTCACCGTCTGCTCCGGGAGCAACTCCGCAATCGATTCCGAGGTGTTGCCCGTCATCCCGAGTTCGGCGGCACAGACTTCACAGATATGGTAGGAAGTCGGGACGCCCGCACGGATCGTCACCTCATGGATGGTCGCTTCGCGTTCGCGGCACCGTTGGCACAACATCACAGAGCTCCTGATGAAGTTCCGAACCGCCCGAGGCCAGGCTCCTCTACGCAGAGATGGTACACGAGCCCCGGGAGCCCCGGAAGCACCACCAAAACGAAACGCGGCGAGCCGAAGCTCGCCGCGCGTCATGGTTCACAATGGAGAGGGGCAGATTACTGCTCGGCGCCCTTCTGGTCGCGTGTGTATCCGTACTTCCGCTTCAGGGGCTTGATGACCAAACCAGACCTGATCGCGTGGGTCGACGCCTTGACGCGCTTGGCGATCTTCGTGCCGTCTGGCTTCTCGATCACGGCGTTGACCTTCTGCAGGTTGGGCTTGAACGTGCGGCGAGCAATGCCCGTCGTCTTCAGGCCGAAACCGCCCTTCGAGATCTTCGCACCGCCGTACGCACGCTTCTTACCGAACCGCGTGCGCTTCCCAGTGAAATAGCAAACGTTGGGCATGATCCACCTCGTTCAACACCGCGCACCCGCGCGGGCCGCAACACTAGCGCGAGACCCCGGTCCGGGTCCACAAAGATCTTGAATCTGTACTGAAATATCCGATCAAAATACGATCATGCCGATTCTGCGAGCCACTCCGCGGCATTTCGGAGCCGATCGATCACTCGCGCATCGGTCGAGATCGGCTCTCCGTTCTCAAGAACCGCCGGAGAATCGACGTACTGCATGCCGGTCTCTGGAGTCGGTACGACGGCGGGCTGGCCGGTTTCGCGATACCGAGGATCAGCGAGCATCTCCGCGATCGGAGGTGTCAAAATCGCGACCGCTTTCAGGCACGCGGCACACGCGGCGATGACAACCCACATGGTCATCCATCCTGCGGCGCCAGGCTTCGGAGCGTGGGGCATGTCATCGGTCTCACGGCGCACAATTTCCTTTCGCCGAGCCGCGCCCAAGCCAAGTCGGGCAAGCTCCGGGGCGGGGCCGGAATCGGGTTGCGCGACCAAAGACGACATTCTTCCTTCCAACCCTCGGACCAAGGTCGTGCAAACACGCAGACACCCACCGCGACTCCACGCCGGGTCTCGATATGGCCACGATGGACCACCAACGACTCGTGCTGCACTCTCAGGGGCAGAGAACACCGCCCCGACTGACCTTCTGTGATGCGCGACGGGCGGAGACCCGTCGAGGCTGACATTCCGTTCTTCCGGGAAACGCCTCAGCCCGTTGCACATGACACCGCAAACCTCTTCCGCGTGAACGCAAGAAATGCAGATTCGGTCAGTTTGCTGATGTTGGCGCGTCCAATGAGGGCATTTACCTAGCCCGATCCCTCCAGGGTCAGTCGGCATGAACCGCCGGCAAGGCCGATTCTGCCCCCGCGCTGCCCTGATCGAGGTCCTGAAGGGCCGCAACACCCCACACGCCCGCCTTTTGCGCTTGAATGGCCCGCACCGCCGCATCGGCAGCGGTCACGGTGGTCAACATCGGGATACCCAGGCGGACGGCGGTGGCGCGGATCTTGCCCTCGTCTGTGTTCCACCCCGTTCGGGTCGGTGTGTTGATGATCAGGCTGATCTGGCCGTCCGACATCAGATCGATGACGTTCGGACGCACCCCGGAATTGACTTTCTGAAGCACCTCGGGCTCCAAGCCGTGTCGATTCATCAACTCCGCGGTGCCCGTCGTGGTGTAGACGGTGAACCCCATCGCGAGCAGCGAACGGGCGGCGTCGATGACCGCCGGTTTATCGGCGGACCGCACCGAGATGAACACGCCCCCTTCGCTGGGCAGTTTCGTGCCCGCGGCGAGCAGGGCCTTGAGATACGCATTGGGCAGCGACACGTCGACGCCCATGACTTCGCCGGTCGACCGCATCTCGGGTCCGAGGACGAAGTCCACCCCGGGAAATTTTTGGAAAGGGAACACCGGGGCTTTCACGGCATACGTCCCCGTCGACGGCTTCTCGGTCACGCCCTGTTCAGCAAGCGAAACGCCCAGCATCGCCCGGGCCGCGGCCTTGGCCCAGGGCATGCTCTTCGCCTTGCCCACGAACGGGACGGTCCGCGACGCGCGCGGGTTGACCTCGATCACGTAGATCTCGTCGTCCTTCACAGCGAGCTGCGCGTTCATCAGCCCGCACACCTTGAGTTCGCGGGCCAGCGACCGCGCGGTCTCGCGAAGGCGTTCGACCATGCTGGGCGCGAGGCTGAAGGGGGGCACAACGCACGTCGAATCGCCCGAATGCACGCCGGCGTGCTCGATGTGCTCCATGACGGCGCAAACGAGGGCTTCACCCGATCCGTCGGCCACAACATCCACGTCGATCTCGATCGCCCCATCGAGGAACTGGTCGATGAGCACCGGGGCGCCGTCGAGATCCGAGACGTCGAGCGCACTGGTCATGTAATGCACAAGTGCCTTCTCGTCGTTGCAGATCTCCATGCCGCGCCCACCGAGCACGTAGCTGGGTCGGACGAGCACCGGGTAGCCGACCGCCGCGGCCTTGAGCCTCGCTTCTTCGAGCGAGTAGGCGATCGCGCCGGCAGGGCGTTGAAGGTCGAGTCGGGTGAGCAGGTCGTCGAACTGCTCGCGGTCCTCGGCGAGGTCGATCGATTCGAGATTCGTGCCGATGAGCGGGACGCCGGCCTCGGCGAGGCCGTGGGCGAGGTTGAGGGGGGTCTGGCCGCCGAACTGGACGATGACGCCGCGGACAGGGCCCGGGTTCTTCGCGAGATCGTCGTCGACGCGATCCCGGAACACCTTCGCCGCGCCTTCATCGTGCGTTTCCGCGGCAAACGCGGACCACGGACGCGATACGCCGGCCACCCTGCACGTGTCGGACAGCGGATCGATCTCCAGGGTGGTCACCCGGTCGTCCGGCTCCAATACGTCGGCTCGAAGCACAGCCACCACGCCGTCCGCGGCGATCGAGGTGACATCGACAACTAGGCCGTTCGCGATCCCCAGTGCCGCCGCCTGGCGGCCGATCTTTGTCTCGGCTTGAGTAGCCGAAAGCCCGCCGAAGGCGCCGAGGAAGTCGCCTTCAGGGATCGGGTCGAGGAAACGCAGGCCTGGTCGCGCGTTCAGCCGTTCGATCACGTTCAGCGTGTCCTCAAGCGTCAACGGCTCAAAGAACAGCATGTCCGACGTGTCGTAGTCGGTGCTCACCGTCTCCGGGTTCGAGTTGATCATCACGCTCTCGAACCCGAGCTCGTTCGCCGCCTGGGCCGCGTGGACGCAGCAGTAGTCGAACTCGATGCCCTGGCCGATGCGGTTGGGCCCGCCGCCGATGATGATGACCTTCTCTTTGGATGGGTCGCCCCCGATCTCGTCTTCGGGCGGGTGCTCGATCGCGTCTTCCCCGACCATCTCGGTCCAGCCGGGCTGGTACGTCGAGTAGTAGTAGGGGGTGACCGCCTCAAACTCCGCGGCACACGTGTCCACGAGCTTAAAGACGGGGGCCACGCCCATCGCCTCCCGATGCCGGCGGACGCGCAGGATCGCCTCGCTCGTGATCGACCCGAGGTAGACGTACGCGAGCTGCGCGTCGGAGTACCCGAGCTGCTTGGCCCGGAAGAGCACGTCTTTGGGAACATCCTCAAGTGTTGTGTACTTGAAGAGCTGATCCTCGAACGCCACAAGCTGTGCGATCTGGTCGAGGAAGAACGGGTCGATGCTGGTGTGCTCGTGCACACGCTCGATGCTCCAGCCCATCTTGAGTGCATAGCGGACGTAGTAAAGCCGCCCCTGGCTGGGCACCGCGAGCTTGCGCACGAGCTTGTCGAGGTCGATCGGCCATTCGAGCTTCTGGCCATCGGCCGTGCGAGGCCCGAGCCGCGATTCGCCTTCGGTCTCGGGCGCGTTCGCTTCTTCGGCCGAGGTCTTCGCCCGCTCGACCGCTCGCACCGCCGCGAGCCACTTGTCGTTCTTGTCGAGCCCCAGCCCGAACCGCTTGACGTCCATCGAGCGGATGACCTTCTGCAGGCTTTCCTTAAAGGTCCGGCCGATCGCCATCGCCTCGCCGACCGACTTCATCTGCGTCGTCAGCGTTTCGTCGGCCTCCGGGAACTTCTCGAATGTCCACCGGGGCATCTTCGTCACGACATAGTCGATGCTCGGTTCGAAGCACGCGCTCGTCGTCCCGGTGATGTCGTTCCGGAGCTCGTCCAGCGTGTAGCCCACAGCCAGCTTGGCCGCGATTTTCGCGATCGGGAACCCCGTCGCCTTCGATGCCAGCGCCGAACTCCGGCTCACCCTCGGGTTCATCTCGACCACCACGAACTCGAAGGGTCTCTGCCCGTCAGGTCCCGGCTCGGGGTTCGGGTTGACCGCGAACTGCACGTTCGACCCGCCGGTCTCGACGCCAACCGCCCGCATGATCTCGATCGACGCGTCGCGGAGAACCTGATATTCCTTATCGGTGAGCGTCAAGATCGGGGCGACGGTCACCGAGTCGCCGGTGTGCACACCCATCGCGTCGATGTTCTCGATGCCGCAGACGATCACACAGTTGTCGTGCTTGTCGCGCACGACCTCGAGCTCGTATTCCTTCCAACCCAGCAGGCTCTTGTCGACCTGCACCTGGCTGATCATGCTGGCGTTGATGCCCCGGGTGACCAACTCCTCGAACTCTTCGAGGTTGTACGCCACCCCGCCGCCCCAACCGCCGAGCGTGAACGCCGGCCGGATGATCGCTGGAAGCCCGAACTTCTCGAGCAGGGCCTTGCCCTCTTCGAGCGTATTCGCCGTCCCGCTGTCGGGCGTGCGGAGGTTGACCGCGTTGCAGACGTCTTTAAACGCCGCCCGGTCTTCGGCCTTGTGGATCACTTCGCGGACAGCCCCGATCATCTCCACGCCGTGCCTGTCGAAGGTGCCGGCGTCGTGGAGGGCGCACGCGCAGTTGAGCGCCGTCTGCCCGCCAAGCGTGGGCAGCACGGCATCGATCGGCGTGCCGAGGGACGCTTCCTTCAAGATGATCTTCTCGACCGCCTCGGGCACGATCGGCTCGACGTAGGTCCGGTCGGCCATCGCCGGGTCGGTCATGATGGTCGCCGGGTTCGAGTTGACCAGGACAACCCGGTACCCCTCATCGCGGAGCGACTTGCACGCCTGGGCCCCCGAATAGTCGAACTCGCAGCCCTGGCCAATGACGATCGGGCCAGACCCGATCACGAGGATCGTGGAGATGTCGTCGCGTTTGGGCATCGAGCGGGCGAACCCCCGAAAGGCCCGGTCAAGGCCGGGCGAGAGGCCTTTGCGTCCTCGCCCGGGGCTTCCGTGTCAGCGGGCGGCGCAAACTCGTGAAGCATAGCCGGCGTCCGCGTTCAGCGTCTGATCATGCGCGATGTTCGCGGCCGATGCATCCCCGGTCGAGGGCTGGCGTACGCCCACCCAGCGGTCTCGTGGTACGGAGCCTCCGGGGAGATTCGAAGAACGTCGATTTCCGCTCTGAGGTGGATTCAGCCGTTGTGCCGCCGAACGAACCGGAACTGGGGCGGAGGACGCGTCGCTCTCTGATTTTCCGAGAACCGGCATCACGTCCGAACTCACCGCGGCGTCCGAACGGGTATGACGGTCCTTGTGACGTCCGGGGTGGACAAACTGATCCGCATGCAGTCGGCCGAGCCGGGCCGCGAAGTCGGCGCCGACACCGCGGCCCGGCTCCGGCGTCTCGCCCGCTCGCTCGCTCGGACCCCCGACGAAGCAGACGAATTGGCCCAGGAGGCCGCCGCGAGGCTCCTCGACCGATCGCCCGACAAGATCGGGCATGCCGGTTACGAAAGGCAGACGGTCACGCGCCTGTGGCTCGACGGCAAGCGTTCGATCGCCCGGCGGTTCCGCCGGCTCGCCAAGGCCGCGTGGAGGCCCGACACCACCACCGACAACCCGGCTCAAGGTGACACCAACGCCGTCGTGCGACGGGCAATGGACACCCTCCCGGATCGCCAGAGGGCGGTTCTCGTGCTTGTTGTGGTCGAGGGCCTCACGCACGCCGAGGCCGCGGCGTCTCTGGGGTGTTCGGAGGCCGCGAGCCGGCAATCGCTCAAGGCCGCCCGGGCGGGGCTCCGGTCCCGGTTGGAAAGTCAGTTCGGAGAGCAGTTTCAGTGAGCAACAACGATCAACACCCTCTCAGCGATGACCGTCTCGACGAGCTTGTTCGCTCCGCGGCGCTCGCAGGCCCAGCGGAGCCGAGCCGGAACGATGGCTTGCCGGCGCTCACGCGACTGCTGATCGCGTGCGGAGCGATCGGGGTTGCAGGGGTCGCGATCGGCGTTACCTTGGTGTTCACGCCGTCGCCGACGCCGGCACCCGTCGAGGTGGCCCAGTCCGACAACGCGCCGACTCCGCCTGAACGCGTCGAGCCCGCAACCTTTGTCAACCGATCAGCGATCGAGCGTCCCGAACCTTCCTTCCAATCGCGGTCGATGGTGGTGGCGCAGTTTTCGCCCGAAGAGTCTGATCGTCTCGCCGCGCTTTTCTTCCCGGAGACGCCGGGCTCGACCGGCGTTGACCCCGAGACACACGCAGAGCCCAATCTGTCACCGGGTCTCGCGAACAGCGACGACCTGATGGCGATCGGCCGGCTTCTGCGTTCGGCCGACATCGCCCGAGACACGCTCGCGTTGATGTCGCCCGACGAGCAACTCGAGGCGTGCCGCCTCTGGTCGACCGAGCCGAGTCTGAGGCCGATCGCGTTTGACCATCTCTCCCGTCTGTCGATGGACCCCTCGGTGAGCGTCGCGACGCAACGCGTCGTCGAGAAGCTCGCCCTCGATCCCGCCTTGCGTTCCTGGCTGACGAGCTACGGGCTCGCCTGGGCCGGTACCAAGGCCTCTGACCCCAGCAGTTGATCTATGCAAAGGAGACTCGTGATGTTGAATCGAACCCTTGCCGTGTCGGCTCTACTCACAGGTGCTGTTCTCGTACCTCCGTCGATTGCCGTAGGACAGACGACGAATGCGCGCGAAGAGTCCGAAGCGAGGATGGAGGCCGCGAGACTTCGGAGTGCCGAGATGATGATGGCCGCCGAAATCGAGAGGGCGAGCCGCGAGATCCGCGTCTACGACCTCTCGGCGCTTGCCGAATCGGCCGGGGCACCGCTTTCGGTTCGATTCGCGCAGCTCCATTCGGTCGTCGAGATGGACTTCTCACCGGTGACCGAAACGACGTACGCCGTCCGTGCGGTTGCGGGCGAACACGACCGCCTGCAGACGCTCCTCGAAAGCATCGAAACCGAGCGTGTTCGTGTCTTCGATGAAGAAGCCGCCACCTTCGCCATCCGCTTCTTCCTCTACAGCGCCGATCAGAGCCTCAATCCGATTGTCGGGCAACCGTTCACTGTCAGTGATGATGATGATGTGGAGTTGCTGACCACCCCGCAGGTCACGCTCTCGGAAGAGACGCCCGCGATGGTGCAGGTCGCCACGTCCGAGACGTACATCGCCGGATACCAACCGGTGGTATCCGACAGCGCCGTGGGGTACCAGCCGAACGTCGAGCGGATCGAGTCGGGCATCATCTTGCAGGCAGCAATTGAGATGGCCGACGATGATCGGGCGTCCGTTGAACTCCGAGCAGAGATTTCCGAAGCCGAGATCGTCGAGCAAACGCTCAAGCTCGGTGATGCGACTCTTCCCATCGGCTTGCCGAAGACCGATGGGAGAGAGATGGAAGGACGCGTTACGCTCCCGTTCTCCGATACCCCGGTGGTGATCTCAGTCGTCCAGGGGCTCTACACCGAGTCCGACCTTCTCATTCTCGCCGCATGGATCCAACCAGTCGGCCCGGCACCCGCCAGGACCCCAAGGCCGGTCGCTCGCTGAGCCGCTCACATCTCGCATCGCGAAAAAACCGCGGCCCCGGTGCTCAGAGCAAACCGGGGCCGCGTCTCAAGGGGGCTTGTGGATCGCGCGTCTCAGCCGCGACGCTTGCGGAACTCGTCGCGAAGCGCGCGACGCTGCTCGGGAGTGAGGTCTTCCGCGATCGCCCGCATGAGCTTCATCCGCTCGTCGCGAGACGGCTCACCTTCTCCGGTGCGGTTCGAGCGGTATTCACGGATCGTGACCTCGATCGCTCGCTGCTGCTCGGCGCTCAGGTCGAGGCTTGAGAGCAACTCGTCGAGTTCATCTTTTTTGCCTTGGCGTTCCTCGACGAGTCGCGAGTACGACGCCCGCACCTCGGCCATGTAGCTCTGCATCGCACCAAAGCGATTCATCTCACCGCCCCGACGACGCTGCGGCGCCTCAGTGACAACATCCTCGTCGCCCGGCTCGACTTCAAGCTCGAACGGGGCGTCCATCCCAGGGCCTTCCTGGCCGCCCATGCCCGGAGCTTCCATCGCATCCATCCCGCGGCGGCCGCCGCGACGCCGGGGGTTGTCTCCGCGGCGGGCTTCCATCGTCGCCTCATGGTGCTCCGCGACCAGCGACAAGAACCGCTCGCGGTCATCGCTCGGCAGCGCCGCCGCCACGACCTCAATCAGCGGCCCCTTCTCGATCACAGGTTCGAGCGCGATGCGCAGCGCTTGCGTTGCCTCGCGCACGCCCTCGCGGTCCTGGGCGCGACGAGCCTGCCCGAGTTGGGACACCGTTTCCATGTTGGCCTGCACCACCCCGTCGACCAACGCCGCGCGCTCGGCCAACACCTTGTCGACCGCCGCGCGCTCTTCGTCCGACAGCTTCAGCAAATCGAGGGCCGCGAGCTCGGGCTGCTCGCGGGTCCGCTCCATCTGTCCGTCGAAGCCGCGCCGGACGAGGCTCTCGTCCGAGGGATCGGTTTCGACCTTCGGTCCAGAGAGCAGCGGGGGCTCGGTCGCGGTCGATTGTGCGAACGCCACGCCGGTGGCGAGTCCGGCGATCAGGCTGACGAAAGCTGCTGTTGTACGGGTCATCTGGTGCCTTTCCCTTTGACGGGACCGAACTTCCGGGCTTCCGGCCAGGGACCAGAACGCCTCCTGTCGGCACTGGATTGCACCGATCGCGAGAAACGTTCGCACCCCAAAGAACCTGATTCGCCATGGCCAAAACAAAACAACCCCTTCGAAGTTTCTGCTTCGAAGGGGTTTACGGACGTCGGCGAAATCCGCCCGAATCAGCCGCGGCGACGACGGGCAGCGACCAGCCCGCCAATTGCGAGGACACCGGTGACGCCCGGAGTCGGGGTGATCGAGACGTTGTCCAAATCGAAGGTGAAGTCACCCGGGATGCCGGCGAGATTGGTCGAATCGATACCGATCTGGATCAGGCCGACGTCATCGAAGATATCGTCGTAGGTAAAGCCCTCGAAGCTGACAAAGTTGAAGCTCGACGACGAGATATCAATGGTGACCGTTGTCCACGAGCCGCCGAAGACCGGGACGAATTCGACCGCAATGGCGCCCGGAAAGCGGGTGGGCGGGGCGATGCGAACAAAGAAGTTCACAGGGGCGACGCCGTTGTGGCGGACGTCAAAGCTCAACTGGGTGATGCCAGATGAAATGTAGTCCCCCTGAAAGGCCCCACCCGACGCATCCGGGATGATGCCTGGAAGAACACTGGGCTCGCCGCGGAACAGCACGTCGAAGCTGCCCGGGTCTGTGTTCAGGAACGAGCGATTGGTCGTGACGTATGAGGTACCGTCCGAGCTTCCCGACGCGACCTCGGTCAGCGGGGTGAAGCCGCCATCAATCCAGCCAGCATTGGTTTCGAACGTCTCGGTGAAGTCATCCACGTTCGCCGCCGCAACCCCAGTCGCCATCGCCATCGCGAGAATTGCCCTCTTCATCTCTTGCCTCCTGACCAATCAACTTCGGAGATGTTTGGTATTACAAAAATCACTCTCGTCCGCGTCAAAGCTACGCGATTGAGTCTCAGTGTCAAACTCCAGAGCCCTTATGCTCCGAATAGTTGCTCAAATATGCCGCCCAAGAACCACCTATTTAGGTGGAATTTCCTTGATATCGGATGATCGATCTCGGCGCCGATTCGCGACGTACGACAAATCGTGAGGGGTAGCATCACCCCTCGTCGGGTTGGGCCGACGGATCGCCGATCAAGAGCGGGGAGGATCAGGCATGTGCGGAATCGTGGCCTACATCGGGACCCGGCCCTGTCGGGGCCTTCTCATCGAGGGCCTCAAGCGGCTCGAATACCGGGGGTATGACTCCGCCGGCGTCGCCGTGCTCGGAGGTCCTACCGCGGACGCCGCCCCGACCCTCAACCTGTGTAAGACCGTTGGCCGCGTCGCGGCCCTCGAAGACAAGCTCGAAGTCTCGGACGGCTTCGACGGGACAGTCGGCCTCGCCCACACCCGTTGGGCAACCCACGGCTCGGTGACCGAACCCAACTGCCACCCCCACACCGACGCGACCGGCACTATCTGCCTGGTCCACAACGGGATCATCGAGAATTACGCCGCCGTCCGGACCTACCTCGAAGAGAAGGGCCGTGCTTTCCATACAGAGACCGACACCGAGGTCCTCGCGAACCTGATCGCCGAGCTGTACGACCCGGACGGTGAGAACGGCGAGTGCGTCGATCTTGAGGCGGCCGTCCAGGCGGCGCTGCGGGAAGTGACCGGCGCGTACGCGATCGCCGTGGTGTCGACACAAGAGCCGGACACCATGGTCTGTGCGCGCAAGGGCTCGCCTCTGATCGTCGGCATCGGAAACGGCGAGTACGTCGTTGCCTCGGATGGTTCGGCCATCATCGCGCACACGAGCCGTGCGATGACGCTCGACGACTATTCCGTGGTGAAGCTCAGCCGCGACGGGCTCCGCACCAGCACGATCGACAACGTCGAGCTCAGCCCGAAGGTCATGCAGCTCGAGATCGAACTGGGCGAGATCGAGCTAGGCAGCTACAAGCACTTCATGCAAAAGGAGATCTTCGAGCAACCCCGGACCCTCCGGAACTGCTTGCGGGGTCGCCTCGACTTCAACGACAACAAGGTCGTCCTGGGCGGTCTCAAGAGCTTCGAGAAAGAACTCGTCCGCTCGAAGCGCATCATCATTTGTGCGCAGGGCACCGCGCTCCACGCCGGTATGATCGGCGAATACCTGTTCGAAGACCTCGCCAAGATCCCGGTCGAATGCGAGTACGCGAGCGAGCTTCGCTATCGCAACCCGATCATCGAAGACGGCTCGGTCGTCATCGCCGTGAGCCAGTCGGGTGAGACCGCCGACACCCTCGCCGCCCTCCACGAAGTGCGCGACCGCGGCGCACTGGCGTTGGGCGTTGTGAACGTCGTCGGCTCGACCATGTCGCGGGACACCGACGCCGGCGTGTACCTCCGCGTCGGGCCCGAGATCGGCGTCGCGAGCACCAAGGCGTTCGTCGGGCAGGTCGCCGTGCTCACCCTCATGAGCATGTGGATGGCCCGCCGACGTGTCATGGGTGCCGACACGATGGGCCGCATGATCCGTGAGATGGAAGAGGTGCCCGAGCTGATCGAGCGCGCGCTGCTGCTCGACAAGCAGACGCTCGAGGTCACCGAGAAGTACATCAACCGCGACAACTGGCTCTTCTTGGGCAGGGGGTACAACTACCCGACCGCCCTCGAGGGCGCGCTGAAGCTCAAGGAAATCAGCTACATCCATGCGGAGGGCATGCCGGCGGCGGAGATGAAGCACGGCCCGATCGCCCTGATCGATGACGGGATGCCCTGTGTGTTCATCGCCACCCAGGGCAGCCAGTACGACAAGGTGCTCAGCAACATCGAAGAGGTCAGGAGCCGCGGCGGTCACGTCATCGCGGTCGCGACCGAGGGCGACGACCAGATCGGCCGCGTCGCCGAAGACGTGCTGTTCATCCCGAAGGTGGCCGAGCCGCTGAGCCCGATGGTCGCCGTCGTGCCCCTTCAGCTGATGGCGTACCACGCAGCGGTCCTGCGAGGGCATGACGTCGACAAGCCCCGCAATCTGGCGAAGAGCGTGACGGTGGAGTGAGTTAAGATCCGACCATGAATCGGCGTCGCTCACGATCTCTGGGACTTCGTTCAAAGGTACGTGCGGCAAGGTACCAGCGATGGTTCATCGCGAATGTCCTTCTGATTTTGCTTGCCTACGCGGGGGCGATCGGCATGGTATCTCTTGCCGGGTCGCAGCCGGACCTTCGACCTGTGGTCGGCCCGGTCATGCTCGGCGCGGTTGCCGTCATCATGGCGTGCACGATCGCGTCGCCTGTGCTCTTCTTGCTCTTGGCTGATGCGGTCGGGTATCGCACCGGTGAGAAGATCCTCATGGTTGTTCTTTTCTTCATCCCTGTGCTTAACGCACTGGCGTTGCTCACTGTGAACCAGCGTGCGACGCGACGGCTCCGCGATTCGGACGTGCGTGTTGGATTCCTTGGCGTGCCCGCTCGCGAGCGGGCGCGGCTGGCCGAGGAACTGCGCGCGGCCCAGGCGAAATGAAGCCGCAGAATCACGCGAGCCGGGAATCCGCCATCGTTCGCGCCCGGCGTCCTTGGTGCGCTCGTGTTCGCTTTGACAATGAACGGCTGCGAGGCATGACGCCCAAAGTGTGGCCGGGAACCGGCGCGATCGGTTGGCTGGTCATTCCCGTCGGGATCATCGCCATCGGCGCAGCAACGCTGATCGCGATGCACGCAATCGACCTCGTCACCCTCAGTGGTGCCGCGAAAGACGTCGCGACGACCGCGTTCGCACTCTCGACGGGCTCCGCGGTGATCGCATTCAGCGTTCTCTTCACCGTCGGTGTGCGCCGGATCGAGCGCCGGGTCATCGCCGCCCGCGGTCGGCTCTGCCCCTACTGCGCCCACAGCGTTGCCGGCCGGCCTCCGGGGACGCGGCGGGACCCCACCCGATGCACGGAGTGTGGGCGAGAGATCCGCGAGCGAGACGCGGTTCTTTTCTGGCCCCGGCAAGTGCGTCGGGCGAGTGATCCGTGACATCGGGGGCGAAACTCGCCCCCAAACGCGTGGACTACCGATACCACCCGACATGACCGACCGAGGAACGACCGTGAAAGACCCACGAAACCATGGGCTGCGACCCGGGGAGATGTTGGTCCCGGCGCTCGATCGCAGGCCCGACGTCGCGAGATTGGCCGCGTCGAGTCCGACCAGGATCGAGATCCCGGAGATGGTCCGGACCGAGCGCCTCACGCTCCGTCCGCTGCTCTCGATTGATCGTGGGCCGTTCCTCACGCTGGTTCGCTCGAGTTGGGAGCACCTCGCCGAATGGGTGCCTTTGCACGAAAATGGGGAATCCGACGACGCGTACTTTGATCGCCAGCTCAGGCTTTGCACGGATGGGGATGCGAAGGGATCGGCCTGGAGGCGGGTCGGAGTGCTCGATGATGGTCGGCTCGTCGGGATGTTCAATCTGAACGCGATCAGCCGTGGGCTCAGTTGGGAGGCCGACGCGGCGTGGTGGTTGGGCGTTGACCATCTCGGTCGAGGCCTCGCGACCGAAGGCGTCAAGGGGATGCTCCGCCATGCGTTGACCCCGGCGCCGGGCGGTCTTGGGCTCTTTGGCGTCCATTGCGGCATCGCCCCGGCGAACGAATCGAGCCGCCGTGTTGCCGAGCGGTGTGGCTTCATGCACCAAGATGGTCGTCATAGCTACCTGAAAGTGGGTGGCCACTGGGCCTACCACGATTTCTTCTTGTGCTCGGAAGTCCCGGGAACTTGAGCGGAATCTGAACGTTCCGCGTCGAATATACCCTGACAACATCCTGAACAGGTAGAGCCGAAAGCGGTTGGGTTCTATCGTTGCGATCCGCGCGGGGTCTCGAAAAAACCCCTACGTGACACGAACAGCTTTGGATGGCGTTCGGCCTCGGCGCGGCGACTGCAAACAGGTATCAGGAGCGGTTCATGCCGACGGTGACCTACGACGGACGCGGCTTCCAACTCGACGGGCGACGCATTTTCATCGTGAGCGGGTCGGTGCACTTCATGCGTCTGCACCCAGACGAGTGGGCCGATCGGTTGCACGCGTGCAAGCTGGCCGGGCTGAACACCGTTGAGGCGCCGGTGTTCTGGTCGAGGGTCGAGCCGCGGCCTGGGCAGTTCGATTTCGAAGAAGAGGCGAACGTGCGCCGCTTCGTGCAACTCGCCGGTGAGGCCGGGCTGCACGTCATCTTGCGTGTCGGGCCGTTCGTGGGTCAGGGCTGGGAAGCGGGGGGCATCCCGTCGTGGGCGGTCGAGGGCGCCGAAGCGGAACCCCGTTCGAAGCACCAGACGTTCCTCGAAGCGTGCAGCCGGTACTTCACGGCGCTGGCCGACCAGGTTCGCGACTTGCAGGTCACGGCGGCCGGCGTCGGCGGGCCGATCCTCATGGTCCAGTGCGAGCACGAGTGGACGTGCGGCCAAGACGTCGAGGCGGCGGGGTACCTCGGGGAGTTGCAGCGGTACATGCGCGAGGCGGGCATCACGGTGCCGGCGGTGAACTCTAACAACCTGTGGATCGGCGTCGAGGGCCAGATCGATGGGTGGGTTGGCGAACGCAACCTCTACAGCACGATGCGTCAACTCGGAGAGGTTCATCCCGACCAGCCGAAGTTCGTGATCGACTTCGGTGTCGAGCGCTGGCGTCGGTTTGGCGAGCCCGAGCCGGAAGAATCAACGGAATCGTCGTTCACCGAGGCGTTCGCGCTGCAACGAGCCGCGGCCGAGGCGTTGGCGGCCGGGTCGCAGCTGAACGTAGCCGCGTTCTGCCCGGGTGTGACGCCCGGCTTCAGCGGAGGCCGGCTGAACGGGGGCGTGCACCGTGGTCTTGAGCAGAGACCCCTCGCGGCGCTGGGGATCGACGACCGCGGCGCGGCAACTGGCATGCTCAGCGGGCTTCGGCCTTTGCTGAGTTTCTGCAACCAGTTCGCGCGGGTGCTCTGCAACACCGATGACGCCCACCTGCCCGTTGCGTTGGATCCGTCGGCGCTGCCTTCGGGCGGGGTCAGCGTGGTCGAGCAACGCGGTCCGCAGGGGTCGGTGGTCTGGGTGTTCAGCGAACCAGAGAAGGGCTCGAAGAAGGTGCCCGCGGCGCGGCTCGTCAACCTCTTGCTCGCCGATGGCTCGGCGCTCGAGGTTCCTGTTGGCGGACGGTCTGGGGTGGTCTGGTGTCCGGTCCGTGTCAACCTCGGCGGGCGCGTCATGCTCGACCACGCGACGCTGAGCGTTTTGCACGCGAGCAGCTCGTTGATCGTCGCGTACGGACCGAGCGGTGCGATCGGGCAGATCTCGATCAACGGGACGCCTCTGGATATCGAAGTGCCAAAGGGGCGTGCGCACGTGAACGCGGAGCACGAGGGCGTCCGGATCGTCGTGGTCAGCGACGAGCACGTCGGCGAGACTTTCGCCTGGGGAAAGCCGAACGCCGACGCCGCGTTCGTTGGTGTTGCCGGCGTCACGGCCGAAGGCAGGTCGATCCCCGGCGCGAAGCGGGGCTTCCGAATCGGCGCCAACGGCGAAGAGACGTCGGTCCCGGCCGCGAAGGCGTCCGGTTCTGCGGTGGGCGCGCTGGGCGGCTGGTTCGCGGCCGAGGCGTCCGACTACATCGACGGCACCAGCCCCCGGTTCGCCCGTATTGATGGGCCGACGCCCCTGAGCGATCTCGGAGCGCCGTCCGGGTACGGCTGGTACCGGGTCGCACTTCGCGCGGGCGCCGCGAAGCGGGCGAAGATGGGGCTGCCCGAGTCCGCCGATCGCGTTCACCTGTTTGTCGACGCGAAGGCGTCCGGTGTTTTGGGGACCGGCCCCGGGGCCGAGGGTGACGCGTCGGTGTCGCTCAAGAAGGGCGACCGTGTCCTTGTGATGCTGGCCGAATCGGTCGGACGGATGAGCGAGGGCTCAAGCCTCCGCGACCCGAAGGGTGTCTGGGGTCCGCTGTACGAGGTCGGGCAGGTGAAGGTCGGTCGGGCCGAGCTGATCGAGGACGAACCGCTCGATCCGCTCGCGTTCCGCGTTCCGCTTATGCAGGTGCGATCGGGCGAGTTCACCCACCCGGTCCGGGCAAGCTGGTCGTTCGCTCACAGGAAGAAGACGCCTTTGTTCCTGCGTCTGGGTCCGGTCCCGGCGAAGTCGCTCGTCGTGCTCAACGACACGGCCATCGGCTGGGTCGACTACGGGGGGGTCATCGAGACGACGCTCGACCCCGAGGTGCTCGCTCGCGGTAACAACACCTTGCAGCTTGCGGTGATGACCGATTCGCTCGGCGAAGCGGGCGACGAAGAGGTCAGCGAACTCGCCGACGCGGTCGAGCCTTTGATCATCGAGGGTGTCAACGACATTACCGGCAAGGGTGAGTGGTCGTTCGCCAAGTGGGAACCACCGGCGCCGGCCGCGTATGAGGCGGTTGCCAAGTCGAAGATGACGCCGACCGGTGTGCCCACGTGGTGGCGTTCGAGCTTCCCGGTGACGTCGTCGGACGCGGTCGAAGACCCGCTCGTCTTCGAGCCTTCCGGGCTTACGAGGGGCCAGGTGTTCGTCAATGGTCGTCACCTCGGCCGCTACGCGGCCGGGCTCGCCGATGGTTCGGCGCTGCCCGGCGAGTCTGGGCTCACGATCCCGACCGCATGGCTCCGCGAGGGCGACAACGAACTGCTGATCTTTGACGAGCACGGTGGTGCGCCGACGAAGGCCAAGGTGTCGCCCAGCGGCGGGCGTCGCCCGATCCGGGCCTGACCCAGAGCAACCCATGTCTGTCTCGTAGCATCCACTTGGGTTCGTGGTTCGCTTGACCTCAGGCGACAACCAACGAGCCCGCAGCGCGAGCAAGGGATCTCCTCCGCCTCCGTTTCTCTGGTCGCTTGGTTTCTCGTGCGCCATCGAGCAACGAAGGGCCGCGAGGCCAAGAAGAACGCTCCGCTCGGGAGGTCCGTTGCTCGCGCTGTGGGCTCGTTGACATCGCAACGCTCTCAGACACCGCACGTCACCCGCTACGAGTTCACTTTGGTTGCTTTCAACGGGCCTGAGTTGAACGGGCCCGACCTGAACGGCCTTGTCTCATGAATTGGGTCAGGGGGTTCCGGCGTCGCCTTTGAGTTCGGCCTCGGTCATCCGGCTTAGCGCCCGGATGGTCGGGATCGAGTTCGAGAGCGTCTCGACGAGCGTGGCACGCTCGCGGAGAAGTCCGTCCGGGCTGCCGGCGCGACCGGTGCGGTTGAGGCCCCGTTTGACGAGACGGTCGATCTCGATGATCTGGCGTGACGTCTGACGGACGATGCCGACCGTCTGCTCCCACGGCGCGCGATCGAGTTGCCCGATCTGCCGGTTGATCTGTCGCTCGCGGTACCGAATGCTCGCGGCCCGCATCGCGTCGATTCCGTCGATGGCACGCGGCTGTCCACCGACCGCGGCGACCGTCGTCGAATCAGCGCCGACGACGCGGTCGGTGTTCGCCCCGGAGAGCAGCGCGTCACCATCGATCAGTTCTGGCCAAACACCCTCGGTCGCGAGCCAGTCCATCGGGGTCAGGCCATTCCCGATGGTCCGTTCGCGGAAAGCGGGGTTGTAGACCACGCCGCGACGTTCGAGCCTGATCTCGTACGCGGCGTACAGATCAGACGGCGCCGGGCTCCGAGGGTTGCGCAGGTCGTTGTATCGCCCGAGAGGGACGTCGACGTTGATTCTCTCGGCCTGCCCAGCGCGCCCGGCGCGAAGGACCACCATCTTGAGGACTTCGCCCGGGTCCTTCGAGAGGATCAGCCATCGCATGTGGGCCGAGTCCCGCACCACGCGTCCGTCGATTTCGGCGACGCGGTCTTCGGGCTGGAGCAGGCCGAAGGCAGGGAAGCCCTCGACGGTGACTTCGATCCTGACCGGACCGTCGCGGTCGACCTGCGGGAAACGCACGCCGAGACCGCCGCGTTCGCGCTGATCGAATACCCGCTGCGCCGCGTCTCGGAGCCGCAGCCTTTGCTCGGGCGTGGCATCGTCCGCGTTCATGAGCGTTTCGAGGCGTTCGAGCAGACCCGGGGTGGGTTCGGCCGCGAGGGCGGCGGTCGCCTGCTCACGCAACTCGAAGCTCGGGTGATCGAGCTGGGCAACGAGTTGGGCTTCGGTCTGCGCCGAGGCGGCGGTGCACAGCGTCGCAACGACGAGGAAGGCGCGGGTCAGCATGCCTGAAGTGTCGCCGTTCACCGCCGGCGGTCAAGTCGACACCTATTCGACGTTCTGGACTTGTTCTTTGATCCGGTCGATCGCGCCCTTGATGTCGACGGTCCGCTTGGAAATCTCGGCGTCGGGGCTCTTGCTGGCAATCGTGTTGGCTTCCCGGAGCATTTCCTGGGTAATGAAGTCGAGCGTGCGACCCACCGGCTCGCCCGTCTGGTCGTCGAGGCGTTCTTTGAATTGAACCAGGTGACCTCTGAGCCGGATGATCTCCTCAGCGATATCCGTCTTCTCGGCGTACACCGCGATCTCTCGGATCAGTTCCGAGGGTTCGACGGTCAACTCGGCGTCGGCCAGCAGGGCTTCCATGCGGTTCTTGAGGCGTTTCTCGTAGACCTTGGCCACTTCGGGGGCGCGGTATTCGATCTCCCCGAGACGGGCGGCGATGACCCCGTGCTGGGCCATGAGATCGTCGCGGAGCGCGGCGCCTTCGACGCGACGCATCTCGAGCAGCTTCTGGGCGGCCTGCTCGACCAGGGGGACGAGCACGTCGCGGACGCGGCGGAGCCGCTCGTCTTCGCCGGGCGGGGGCTGGAGGACGCCCGGGAGGGTGACGAGCGATCCGGCGTCGAGCCTGAGCCGGCCCGAGCTGACCGCCTCGGTGGCTTCGAGTTGATCGACGTAGCGCTGCAGCGCTTTAGGATTGATGTCCAGCGCTGCTTGCTCGGACGTTTCCGATACCGCGACGCGGAGTGTGACTGTGCCCCGCTTGAGTGTGCGGCGCATCGCGGTTTCGAGGATGGGCTCAAGGCTCTGGAACTCGTCCGGAAGACGGAACACACCCTTAAAGTACTTGTTGTTGACGCTCCGGAGCTCGACGAAGAATTCAGCGTCTTCGGTCTTGCCCGAGGCATCCCCGAAGCCGGTCATGCTGCGGATCACGGCGCGCCTTTCGCGTTAGGGCTGCTCGTCGTCTGTATCGGAGCCCGACCCAGCGCCATCCGACTCACCCGCTGGGCCGGTCGCCGGACTGGTCGCCGGATCTGTCGCTGCGGGCGCCGGCGGTGTGACTTCGGGGGTCGATCCGGGCTCGGTTTGGGCCGGATCGGCCTGTTCAGCGTCGGACGACTCGTCGGTCTGTTCGCCGTCCAACGACTCGACGATCGGCTGGACGGGCGCGGCGTCGAGGTTCGCGGGACGAGACGCGAAGTTGAGCCCGATGGCGTAGAGCAAGAAGACGACGAACATGCCGATCGTGGCGATGGTGAGCGCGTCACCGGTCTTGGCACCGAACGCGGTCTGTCCTGAGCCCCCGCCGGCGCCGAACGCACCGCTGAGGCCTCCGCCCTGGGGCTTCTGGATGAGCACCGTGAGGATCAGGACGAGGCAGACAATCAGGAATCCGAGCACCAGGAGCGTGACCACCCAATACGGCAGCCCAAGCGTGAGCGCGGACGGCAAAGCGGTATCAAGCGAAGCGAGAAAGGCGGGCAGCATGGGGTCCCTCGTCGGCCCGGTCCTGGGTTCGAACGCACGCACGCCGGCGCCCAAGACGGGGCGAGGACTCTAGGCGTGGAGGGCGTTTGGGTCGCTCCGGCCGGGCAAGTCGCCTTCGGGGCCTTCCGTCAGCCGGCCGTCAGCCGGTGGCCTTGACAATCGCGGCAAAATCAGCCGCCTTCAGGCTGGCGCCGCCGATCAGGCCCCCGTCGATGTCGGGCTGGGCGAAAAGCTCGGCCGCGTTGGCCGGCTTGACCGAGCCGCCGTACTGGATCCGGATCGACGCCGCGGCGTCGTCACCAAAGAGCCCCACGAGTACGGCCCGCACCTTGGCGTGGGCGTCCTGAGCGTCGGCGGGGGTGGCGGTCTTGCCGGTGCCGATCGCCCAGACGGGCTCGTACGCAACCGTCAGGTGGTTGGTCTGCTCCGCGTTGATCTCGGAGAGGGCCGCTTTGAGCTGGCGTTCGTTCACGGCGTCGGTCTCGCCCGCCTCGCGCTGCTCAAGCGTCTCTCCGATGCAGAGGACCGCGTGCATCTCGGCTTCGATGATCGCCCGGGTCTTCAGGGCGATCAGGTCGTCGGTTTCACCGATCACGTGGCGACGCTCCGAGTGCCCGATGAGGACCGCCGAAACCCCACAGTCCTTGAGCATGTCGAGCGAAACCTCGCCGGTGAAGGCTCCGTTGCCCTGGTGGTACGCGTCCTGGGCCCCGAGCATGAGTGTGCTGGAGCGTTCACGCAGGATCGAGCCGACCGTGAGCAAGTACGGGAAGGGCGGGAAGATCGCCACTTCACAGCCGTCTCCAGCGATGCCCTCGACAACGGAGCGGGTGAGCTCCGCGGCGCCCGCTTGGTCGGTGTTCATTTTCCAGTTGCCGCCGACGAAGGGTCTGCGCATAGCCGTCTGTCTCCTGCGTTTGAGGGTCTCTCTCGCGGGATGATACGTCCAGCGCTATTCGGGAGCTTGGGGTAGGGCGAAGGCGGGGACCTGCAAGCGGTTACGGAGCAAGGCCGCGAGCCAGATCTGTTCGTCCGTGGGGAGATCGTAGAAAAGCGGTCCTTCGATAGGGTTTCGCTCGCGACGGAAGCTGATTTCGATTCCGTCGGCTTCGTCGAGCCCGTCTCTTTCGGCGACAACACCGATCGACCACGTCGATGTCGTTGAAGACGATGGAGCGGTTGTGCTCACCGGCCCCGTCGGTGCGGTCCGCAGGCGCACCAACACCGCCGGTCTGTTAATCGGTGTCGCCTTCATGGTGATCGGATTGGTCTTCATCGCTCTGTCGCTTCTGATGCCGATGACGAGCGATGGCGCGCTCGATCGAGCCGGCCGAGACGGTACGTGAATCGGGTTGAGGTCATCACCTGTGGTTGTCGTCATCGCGATCACCCCGAAATGATCACCGAGTCGACTTCCCGGGCTATGGAAGGTCGCAGGCCGATACGGCCATCTTCAAAGTCGACGTCGATCCAGGTGTCATCGCCGGTCTCCCTCGCCGTGGTAAGGCGAATCGCGTGGCTCCACCGGCCAGATCCGTGCGTTCGATGTTGTCGTCGCTCACGCCGTTTCCCGAGCCTGGACACTCCGAGGCGTGAGCATAAAGCACAGCGGGCGCGGCCTTCGCCGCGCCCGCGTGAGTTTCCCCCGGTCTCCCCCGGATCACCCCCGGATCCCCCGGACTCCAGAGCCCCCGGCTCCGGCCCCCCGGACCCCCGGATGGTCACCGTGGACCGTGATCAGGTCGGGTCGTCTCCTCAGACGGTGACCCCGACCTTCGGACCGGCGTCGATGACGGCTCGGTCGACGCCGTCTTCGTAGGTCTTGAAGTTCTCGACGAACAGGCCGGCGAGCTTCGCGGCGGTCTCGTCGAACGCGCCCTTGTCGGCCCAGGTCTTCTTCGGGATGAGCATCTCGTCGGGCACGCCGGTGACCTTGGTGACGGTGTGCACACCGAAGACCGGGTCGATTTCTGTCGGCGCCTTGGCGAGTTCGCCCGAGTGGATCGCGTCGATGATCGCGCGGGTGTACCCGAGCTTCATGCGGCTGCCCGTCCCGAACGCGCCGCCCGACCAGCCGGTGTTGACCAGCCAGATGTTGGCGTTGTGCTTTTTCATCTTTTCCGCCAGCAGTTCGGCGTACTTGCCCGGGTGCCAGACGAGGAACGGGGCCCCGAAGCAAGCGCTGAACGTGGCGCTCGGCTCGGTCACGCCCATCTCGGTGCCGGCGACCTTGGCGGTGTAGCCCGAGATGAAGTGGTACATCGCCTGCTCGGGCGTGAGCTTGGCGACGGGTGGCAGAACGCCGAACGCATCGCAGGTCAGGAAGATGATGTCGGTCGGCTGGCCGGCAACGCAGGGGATCTTGGCGTTGCGGATGTACTCGATCGGGTACGCGCCGCGGGTGTTCTGCGTGATCGAGGTGTTGTGGAAGTCGACGTGGGCCCCGTCATCGAGAACGACGTTCTCAAGCACCGCCCCAAACCGCAGGGCGTTGAAGATCTCCGGCTCGGACCCGGGGGTGAGGTCGATCGCCTTGGCGTAGCAGCCGCCCTCGATGTTGAACACGCCCGTTTCGGTCCACACGTGCTCGTCGTCGCCGATCAACTTCCGCTTCGGATCGGCCGAGAGCGTGGTCTTGCCGGTCCCGCTTAGCCCGAAGAGGATTGAACTGCGTCCGGTCTTGGGGTCGGCGGTGGCGCTGCAGTGCATGCTCAGATGCCCGGCCTTGGGCATCAGGTAGTTCATGATCGTGAACACGCCCTTCTTCATTTCCCCGGCGTACTGCGTGCCCAGGATGACGAACTCGCGGTCCTCGAAGCACAGGTCGACCGAAGTCTTGCTCGACATGCCCAGGGTGTAGCGGTTGGCGGGGAACGCGCCGGCGTTGAAGATGACGTAGTCCGGCTCGCCGAAGTCGGCCTGCTCTTCCTCGGTGGGGCGGATGAGCATCGTCCACATGAACAGGGCGTGGTAGGGGCGGGCGCAGATCACGCGGACCTTCACGCGGTGCTCGGGGTCCCACCCGGCGAACGCGTCGACGACATACAGGCGCTGGCGGGTGTTGAGGTAGTCGATGGCCCGCTCGCGGTTGGTCAAAAAGACCCGCTCATCGATGGGCATGTTGACGCTGCCCCACCAGATGTCGTTCTCGCTCTCGGGGTTCTTGACGATCCGCTTGTCCTTCGGGCTGCGGCCGGTCTTCTCGCCCGAATACGCGACGAGGGCGCCCGAGTCGGCGATGCTCGCGCCCTTCTCGTACTTGATCGATTCCATGTAAAGCCGAGCAGGCGGCATGTTCCTGTGGATTTCGTTGACGTGAAGTCCGTATTGCTCGAGATTGAACTCGCTCATCAGGCGCCTCCTACTCGGGCCCACCGGTGCTCCGCTGGTGGACCGATCCCGGGTCTTGGGCTTCGTCGCACGCCGACTCAGGCCGCGACAGCCCAACATCTCCCACTGTATTAGCCCAAGACCTTGAGGCGGGGCCGTTGACCGGTGCATCGGACCCGAGATACGCTCCTGCCTGGCCTGACGGGCTCCAGCGGGATTTCCGGATAATGCTATCCGGAGAGTTTGCCGGGTCAACCTGCTCAGGGCCCTGATGGCGGCCGTAGCTCAGTTGGTTAGAGCACCGGGTTGTGATCCCGGTTGTCGCGGGTTCGAATCCCGTCGGTCGCCCTTCTTCAATCTGCGTTTAGAAGCCAAGGTCGTTGGCCTCTCGCAACGCAGACGCTCCGTACGCCCCACCAAACAACACCGCGTGTACGAGCAGCGGGTAGATCTGATACGCCTTACGACGCGCACGCCAGCCGTTCCGTTCCGGATGCACCTCGCGGTACGCGGCCCATGCGGTCGGGCCGAACGTCGAGAACAGGTCGATGAAGGCGAGTTCGACTTCGGGGTCGGCGTAGTAGATCGCCGGGTCGATGAACGCTGCGAGGCGCCCCTGGTTCCAGAGCACGTTGCCGGACCAGATGTCGCCGTGGATGAGCCGCGGCCCGGGACCATCTCCGAGCAATTCGGGGAGTGCGAAGGCGAGCCTTTCGAGCCTGTCCACGCCCTGCCGGTCGATCGCGTTCGCCCGGGCCGCACGTTCGGCGAACTCGAGAACGCGGTGCTCGGCGAAGAACCGGGGCCAGTCGCTCCTGGGCGGGTTCGGCTGTGGCAGGCCCCCGATCAGGGTTGAGTATTCGAATCCATAGTTCTCGCCGCCGATGGTGTGCAACGCCGCGACGTGCGTGCCGAGATCGCGTTCGCCCTTGTCCGATCGAGAACCGTCGTTGATGATCTCATCCATGACCAACAGGCCGGGCGTCGCGACCCGGACCTCGGGCACCGGCAGTCGTGAATTGGCCTGAAGGTAGCGCAACATCTTGCCTTCGACCTCGAGCGAGGCACGCTCGGATCGGTCGAACTTTGCAACAACGGAGTCGTTACGGAGAACGACGCGGTACACCTCGCCGACGCAGCCGCCAGTCAGCGGTTCAAGGCGAATCGGTCGCTCACCGAGGGCGCTTGCGACTGATTTCGCGAGGGTTTCGTCCATCCCGTCAGCGTAACCCGGGGGGATGTACGCGGCCGGCGACTTAGGCCGCGATGCTCTTGCACATCTCCGCCAACTGCTTGATCTCGTCGTTGGCGGCGCTGATCTCGAGGTTCTCGCTGAGCTTCTCGGCAACGGTTCCGGCGAGGGTGCCGAGGTCGTCGAAGCCCAGTTTGGGCGCCGTCTCAGCGAGGCGTTCGGCGACGGTGTAGACCTGCATCGCGTCGTCGCGATCGGCGGCGCGTTCGATCTGCACCGCCGTCGTGGCCGATTGCTCTTGGAACACGCGCTTGGGGTCCATTCCGTCGCCGGCATCCTCGACGTCTTCAACAGCGACGCAGAATTCGGCAAGGGCCCGGTGGATCGCGTGTTCGTCGAGAGGCTTTGGTAGGAACGCCGCGACGGGGTGGCCCGATAGCCCGTTCTTGATCCTGCGGCCGGTCTCGTTTGAGGTGACGATGACCGCCGTGCGTGCGCCGGCCTGTTGGACCGCGGTCGCGAGTTCTCCCCCGGTCATGTCGGGCAAGTCGAAGGAAGTGATGATGACGGTGGCGCCTCGCTTGGCTTCCTCGAGCGCAGCGGCGCCGTCGACCGCCTCAGTCATCTCAGCGCGGGTTCGGCGGATCGCGCGGCGGATCGCTTGCGCATCGCCTGCGACCGGCTCGGCGACGCAGATCGTTCCGTCGATCGTCGCTGGCTCGACCTTCTCAAGGGCGAGCCGCGTGTCCATCACGTCGGGCTCGACGACCCGACGGGGATCGATCTCCTCATCGAACTTGACCCCCAACTCGTGAACGACGCCCCTGAGGTGAAGACACCTTGTGATCTTCCCCGTTAACTGGAGCGTCCCACCTTCGAGGCTTGGGAGCGATACGACGCAGAGCGTGTCGGGATACACGAACGCGCTGTGAAGCAGCCCGATGCCGCCCTTGGATAGGTTCCTCGCGGCGAGCTTCACGCGGACCTCGGTTCCGCCAGGATGCACCAGCGCGACCTCGACGCGTTCTTCGCGGAACGGCCAGCGCGAGAAGACCCGGTTCGCGATCGAGTTGCTCACGGAGTCCCGCGAGTCCATCGCGTCGAGCACCTTGTGCAGGTTGCGCTCGCTCAGCCCGACGGTGTTCGGGCGTTCGCTGGACGATCCGGCTTCGTTGACCTTCTTGAGAACGACCCGCTTCAGCGCCATGTATCGAGCTCCCGTCCGATGCCCAGAGTCAGCCGGGGTATCGGGAAGAGGAGCGAGTGATTTGCCCCTACGCATAGGTGTCGGGGTCGATTTGGGAGGTCCGTCTGGCGTCGCGGCGTTGCGATCGTCACAGACCGAAGTCCGAGAACGGGCGAGCGTCGCGTCGAAGGACGTGGGCTCAGACGTCGAGGTTTTTGACCTCGAGGGCGTGCTCTTCGATGAACTTGCGCCGGGGCTCGACCTGTTCGCCCATGAGGACGCTGAACAGAGCCTCCGCGTCGCCCGCCTGCTCCCAGGTCACCCGCATCAGGGTCCGCCTCGACGGGTCCATCGTCGTGTCCCAGAGCTGTTCCGCGTCCATCTCACCCAGCCCCTTGAAGCGTTTGATCTCCAGGCCGCGTCTGCCGATCTGGTGGAGCGATTCGACCACAGCCGGGAGGTTCGCGGCCTCGATGATCGAGCGTTTGGGGGCGTTCTTCGCTGGTTCATCGGTTTCGGCTTCGGCCTCGCCCGTGGGCTCGGCGGGCTCGTCCGTGTCCCCGAGCTTCCAGGCGAACCGGGACGGGAGCCGCTCGCCGGTGACACTTTCTTCCTGGGCGAGGTCGTAGTCTTCGATGTCGAGCCCCAGCGCCGCGAGGTCCTTGAAGACCTGCCCGAGCTCTTTGTTCTCGTGCAGTTCGCGGAGCGTCGCGAGTGGGCGTTCGTCCACTTCGTCGCCCTCGACCTCGGTCTCGACGAGCTTCCAACCGTTTGTCTCGACCGCGGCGAGCGCCTCGGCTTCGTCCCACGCGTGGACGTTCGCGGCCTTGCAGCTCACGAGGTGCGTGGGCAGAACCCCTTCTTTGCGTGCCGCCAGGAGGTCGACGAACCGCACGCCTCTGCGTTCGGCGACCTCGACGAGTTCGCCCAGGCGACCGAGTAGTTTGATCGCTTTCTTGAGTTCCGCGCCTTCGAGGCGCGTGATCGTCTTTGGCTTGCCGTCAACCGCGTTGTCGGGCACGCGTCCGTCGGTGGTCCAGCCTTCGATATCGCGGACCTCGAGCGTCGCCCGCTCGAGACCCAGTTCGGTGAGCTGCTCGTCGAGCGCTCTCTCGTTGAGGACGTAGACGCTCGACCGGCGTTTGCCCGAGCCCCTCGCGACTTCATAGAGCGGCGGCTGGGCGCAGTAGATGTGTCCCCTGCGGATCAACTCGGGCATCTGCCTGAAGAAGAACGTGAGCAGGAGCGTGCGGATGTGACTCCCGTCGACATCGGCGTCGGTCATGATGATGACGCGGCCGTAGCGAAGCTTTGAGACATCGAAATCGGCGCCGATCCCGCACCGGAGGGCGCTGATGAGCGTGCGGATTTCTTCGAACGCGAGGACCTTGTCGATGCGGGCCTTCTCGACGTTGAGCAGCTTGCCCCGGAGCGGGAGGATCGCCTGGGTATCGACGTCACGCCCCTGCGTCGCGCTCCCGCCAGCCGAATCGCCTTCGACGATAAACATCTCGGCTCGATCGACGTCTTTGGTCTTGCAGTCGCGGAGCTTGTGGGGCATCGAGCCCGAGTCGAGCGCGGTCTTGCGGCGTGTCAGCTCGCGGGCCTTGCGTGCCGCCTCGCGGGCCTGCGCCGCGACGATACCCTTCAGGCAGAGCTTCTTGGCTTCGGCGGGGTGTGTCTCGAGCCATTCGCCCAGCGCTTCTCCGACCGCCTGAGAGACGAAGCTCTCGATCTCGGGGTTGAGGAGCTTCTCTTTGGGCTGGTTGTTGAACGTCGGATCCGGAAGCTTAACCGACACGATCGCGACCAGGCCCTCGCGGAGGTCCTCGCCGGTGGGCGTCGGGTCTTTCTCCTTGATGATCCCCGCCTTGCGGGCGTAGCCGTTCAACGTCCGCGTGAGCGCAACTTTGAATCCGTGGCCGTGGGTGCCACCGTCAACGTTGTTGATGTTGTTCGCGAACGTCAGGAGCGACTCGTTGTACCCGTCGTGGTACTGCAGCGCCACCTCGCAAAGCATGTGGACGGCGGGTTCTTCTTTCTTGACGTAGACGACGCTCGAGACCGAGGTCTTGCCCCGCATGAGGTGTTCGATGTACTCGGTCAGGCCCGTCTCAGCGCGGAACACGGCTGTCTTCGGCTTGCCGTCGGCGCCGACCCGCTCGTCGGTGAGGCGGATCGTCACGCCCGGGTTGAGATACGCGAGTTCGCGGAGCCTCGCTTCGAGCGTCTCGAAGCGGAACTCGGTGTCCGGGAAGATCTCTGCGTCGGGCTTGAACTCGACGACCGTTCCACTCTTGCTCCCGCTCGGGGCGTCACCGATCACGCGGAGCGGTTCGGCGACGCCGCCGCGTTCGAACTTCATCTTGTGGAGCTGGCCGCCGCGGTTGACCTCGACCTCGAGGTACTCGCTCAACGCGTTCACACAGCTCACACCGACGCCGTGAAGGCCGCCCGAGACCTTGTAGGCCGAGTCCTCCTGCTGGAACTTCCCGCCGGCGTGCAGCTTGGTCATGACCACCTCGACCGCCGGCTTCCCGTTGAGCAAAGGGTCTTCGTGCGTGACCGGGTCGACCGGGATGCCTCGCCCGTCGTCTCCGACGCGGCACGAACCGTCGGCCTCGATCGACACGCTCACCGTCGTCGCGAACCCCGCCATCGCTTCATCGATGGAGTTGTCGACCACCTCGTAAACGAGATGGTGCAGGGCGTTGACGCCGGTGCCGCCGATGTACATGCCCGGGCGTTTGCGAACCGCCTCGAGCCCCTCGAGCACCTTAATCTGATCGGCGCCGTAGGAGCCGTTCGCGTCACTCGGTTTGGTCCCGTTGCTGTCCGCCATTTGCCGCCCTTCACTCACACGAACCGATCGTCCCCCGGACGGGGCAGCCTCCCTGTGGGGGACTCCGAACCGGCCGGGATTCTAGGGGGGCATCTTGGCCCAATCGCGGCTCGCGTTCGTAGGAAACCGACTCGAAACAGGTCCAAGACGACGGAACACCTGCGCAAAGATCCGCGAATTCGAGGATTCTATTGGGCAGATCCACGGAGCTTGCGACCGACGGGCCACGCGATGAGTTACGACATCCGATACGACAAGAACGACACCTTCCTGATCGCCAGGGTCACCGGCGACGGAAACCCTTCCAACGCGCAGCGGTACTACGCGGACGTCTGCAAGCAGGCCGCTGAGGCGGGGCACCGACGTGTTCTCGTCGATTCTCACACCAGCAAGACCGAGGTGAACTGGACATTCGACGATGCCGAGCAGGTCGCGACCGCGGCCGCCCGGGCCGCGCTCGCAAACGGGATCCTCGCGATCGCGGTCGTCTCCCACGATCCGGCCTCGAACCGCGACGCGGAAAACTTCGCGGTTCAGGTCTTCAAGAACCACGCGGTTGAAGGCAAGTACTTCTCCGCCGACCTCGCCGCGGCGAGTGCGTGGATCGCCAACGTCGCAGTGTGACGAATCCGACGAGACACCCCGATCAGTCCCCCGCCCGGCGTCGGACACGCTCGACGGCTTCCACGAAACGTGCCCGGATGCCCGCCGCGTAGGGGTTCCTGCCCTGGATGGCGTCGAACAACTCCTCGGAGTCGCCCGAGATGTTGGTGGCCAACTGACGCAGACGACGGTACGCAAGGGTGCCAAGCGCGAGGTCGTCGAGATCGAGCTCCGCGGCGGCGTGCCCGACAAGGTGCGTCAGGGCTTGGACGAGCGCCATCTGGCGGTCGTGATCCTCTGGGGTGGTCTCGATGATCTCGAGCCCGAGCGTTCCCCCGAGGAACGCCCGCACCGAGGCATAGGTCTCGTCGTCGATGCGAACGGGACAGAGCGCGAGACGCTGTCCTCGGAGCCCCATTTCCGCAACTGACTGAGGGCCGAAGAGCGGATGGGTGCCCAGGACCCTGGCGTTCGGAAGCCGATCGAGCATCAGCGACACCGGCTCGACCTTCACCGAGGTCACGTCGGCGATGAGGGTGTCGTCGGAGACCAGGGGAGCGAGAGCGTCGAGCACCTTGCTGAGGTGCTGCACGTTCACAGCCGGAACGACCACGTCGGCTCGGGCCGCGTCCTTGAGCGAAACAGGCGTGGTCCCTGGGGCGGGGTGCGTCGCCGGCGACGCATCGTGGACGCGGACATCGGCGTGCTGGGCCAGATGTTCTGCCAGCAGACGCCCAAACTGCCCCTGGCCAATCACAGAGATCGAATCGAACCCGATCGAGCCGGACATCGTGACGTCACTCAACGATCGTCACGAGGCTCTCACCCTCGGTCAGCAGTTCGTACATCATCGCGACGTCGACGGACCCGAGCCGCACGCATCCCATGCTCGCCTGCGAACCGATCGAGTCGGGCTCGATTGTTCCGTGGATGCCCAGCCCGGTGTGGACCGCGTCGTCGCCCAGCCCGTCGATGCCTACCCAGTGTTCCCCGATCGGGTTCTTCGGGTCATCGCCCGAGTACCGCTCCGAGGGGTTCCGGGGGTTGACCCACGCCGGGTTCTCAAGCTTGCCGTCGTCGCGAACGACAAACCGGCCCGAGGGCGTGGAGCCGTGCTCACCCAGTCCGACCGGGAAACTGGTGACGTAGAGCCAATTCCCGGGCGAATCGGCGTCGCCGTGGTAGACGTCAAGGCGGTAGTCGCTCTTGTCGACGATCGCGTGGAATGGACCCGAGATGATCTTCAGGCTTTGCCCGGGCCGGATGCGGTTAGGGCTGCTCAGCCTGTTGATCCGTTGGATGAGCTTCCAGTGCGTACCGGTGCCGAGCCTCGAGGGCAGGACACTCAGCACGTCGCCGCTCTGGATCACGTACATAGAGCTCAGCCCGTCGCCATCAACAACGCGAGGCCCGAAGATCAGATCGTCGTTCAGCGCCATCAATTCCGCGCGGAGCGTCTGGGCCCCGGGCCCGTCGCGCCCGATGCGGCGGAGCGCGGAGTTGAGGGTTTCGCGCGCACCGAGCGGGTTGTTCGAAGCGATCTGCTCGCGCGCCGTGTCGAGCGTTGCTCGGAGAGACTCGCTGACTCTCTGCTGGGTCGCCGACCGGCTCAGGCCCTCGCTCGCGGGCCGTGGGCGGCTCTGCGGAGCGGTCGAGTTGGCGTCCACGCCCGGGCGGTTCGAGTCGTTTCCCATCAGAGCGCCACCGAGCAGCCCGCCGCCTTGGTCGGCAGCCGGGGGTTGCGAACCGGGCAGCGTCGATGGGGTGTTCGACTCCGTTGCCGTCGGACTGCGCGACGCGTTCGCCTGGTTGATAACCACCGGCGTCGAGGTGAGGGGGTCGACAATGTCGGTTTCTGCGGCATTCGCGGTCGCCGGCGAGCCGGCGCCGCCGCCGCTCAACAGCGACCAGATGCCCCATCCACCCAGAACAAGGATGATGATCCCCGCTCCGGCCTTCACCGGGTACGGCACGCCGGCCCCGCGCCGCTTGCGCCTGCGACCGCCCCGATAGACCGATCCTCGGCCCGGGGCACCAAGGCCAGCGCGCGAACTTTGTGAAGGTAGAGGCATGCGTCACTCCGTATCGAACACCCGTCGACGGCTCGACGGCTCGTTCCAACATCGGCGCTCACCCCGCTCTCGCGTGACCCGGTCGCGTCACACCGCGTCTTTCGACGCGGCCGGCGTGAGGCCGCACTCGGTCAGGAGCCACCCGACGCGCACATCATGCGCTTCGGCGGGGACTTCCGCCACCACCTGGAACTGGAATCCGACGCCGACCGTCACGACGCTGGCCGGGAGCCTCGCGAGGAACCGGTCGTAGAACCCCTTGCCACGCCCCAGCCTGCGTCCAGCGGGGTCGAACGCCAGACCCGGGACCAGCACCAGGTCGAGGCTGTCGGGCGAGACGTGTTCAGCCGTCGGCAGCGGCTCCCGGACGCCCAAAGCCACGCTCTGCGTTTCCGAGAGATCGGAGATCCGGGCGGCCTCCATGGTCCCTTGCGACCAATCGACCCGGGGCGCCGCCAGCGACTTCCCCTGGGCCAGTTCGAAGAGCGGCCCTGTGTCAAACTCATCTGGCATCGCGAGATAGGTCATCGCGACGCGGATTGGCGTCCAGAGGCGGTCGTCAACGAGTTGGGCGATGGCGTCGCTCGCCGCGGTGGCCCGCTCGTGCGGATCGACGGCGCGCAGCCGTTCCCGCATCGGATTCCGGAGCAAGGCTTTCTGTTCCGAAACGCTCACGTGGCCTCGCCCCGCCTGAGCTTCTGGCGCAGCGCCCGGACCTCGGCGAGTCGTTCGGCGAGGAGCTTCTCGACGCCGATGTCTTTCGGCTCGTAGTACGTCTGGCGGACCCCTAGATAGTCCTGTCCGCTCACGCCGCCGATGCTCGTCAGGTGCTCGCTTTCGTGGGTGTATCCGTACCGCTCGCCGCCATTCTTGCGGTGATCGCGGTGGTTCAGCGAGGCGCCTTGGTCATCGCTGGGCTGGTTCCCGCTGTTCGGATCGCGCAGGAACATTGGAACCGGGGTCACGCGCCCGCCTTTGACGTCGGCCAGAGCCGCATCGATAGCGACGTACGCCGCGTTGCTTTTGGGCGCGAGGGCGAGGTAGGTGGCGCACTGGCTCAGCGTGATGCGTGCCTCGGGCATCCCGATCCGCTCGACGAGATCCCAACACGCCTGCGCGACCATGACGCCTCGCGGATCGGCGTTGCCGACGTCTTCGCTTGCCAGGATCGCGAGCCGACGCGCGATAAACCGAGGGTCTTCACCGGCGTCAAGCATCCGCGCGATCCAGTACACCGCCGCGTCGGGGTCGCAGCCTCGCACCGACTTGATCATCGCGCTGGCCGCGTCGTAGTGCCCGTCATCGCCATAGACCGCGATCTTCTCCTGGATCGAATCCTCCGCCACCTGGGCGGTGATCACGATCCGCTCGCCGTTTGCTTCCTCGCCCTGACTCCGCACCGCCACTTCCAGAGCGGTGAGGGCCCGCCGCGCGTCGCCCTCGCTCTTCACCGCCCATACGCGGAACGCTTCGTCATCGACAGCGATCGCGAGCGACCCGTAGCCCCGGTCGCGGTCGCCGACGGCTCGCGAGAGCACCTCGATGATGTCGTCCTCGCTCAGCGACTCGAGCCGGAACAGCGTCGACCGAGAAATGAGCGCCGAGTTCACGCTGAACAGCGGGTTCTCGGTGGTCGCGCCGATCAGCGTGATCAGCCCTCGCTCGACGTCCGCGAGCAGCACGTCTTGCTGGCTCTTCGTAAACCGGTGGATCTCGTCGAGGAACAAGATCGTCCGCTTGCCCGAGTCGGTCAGAGCCCGGTCGGCGTCGTCGATGATCTCGCGGATCCGCTTCACGCCCACGGCCGCCGCGTTCTCGCGCACAAACCGGCGGTTCGTCGCCCCGGCGATGACCTCCGCGAGCGTTGTCTTGCCGGTCCCGGGCGGACCATGCAACACCAGGCTCATCACCGCGTCGGCATCGATCATGCGGCGCAAGAGCTTGCCGGGGCCGAGGACGTGTCTCTGGCCGACAACCTCGTCGAGCGTCCTGGGCCTCATCCGCACCGCGAGCGGCTGAACTCGTTCACGTGCTTGATCGCGTTGCGGGGCCCAGAGATCGGACATCACGCCATGATAGGGCCGCGTCAGGGCATCTCGATAGCTCGGCTCACCCGACTTCGGCGTGCCGGATGATCTGCGCCGGTTCGGCGAGCAGGTCATCGAGCTTCGGAAGGGCCTCGGCGAGGTGCGGCGCCGCCAGGTGGGCGTCGAGCGCGGCGGCGCTTGTCCACTCTTCGATCAGCGAGAACGCCCCCGGATGACCGTCTTGTCGCCACAGGCGATACATGACGCAGCCCTCCTCGGCACGCGTCGTTCCGAGCAAGCTCTCGAGCAGTTTGTGCAGGGCGTCGACTCGGTCGGGCTTGGCGACGAAGTGGGCAAGGACATAGACGCGATCGCTCATCGGCGTGTTCCGTGTGCGCTAAACCGACACCATCGTCGCGGCACGCGGCGATCGTATGCACCCGAAGGCCGATCAAACGCCGGTGCTTACACGGCGGCGGGTGGGCGCTCGTAGCCGAACGCCTCAAGCAGCGCTCCGCATCGGTCTTCGATCCAGTGCGCTTGCGCTGCGCTGAGCCAGCGGACCCAGTCGCCAGCGGTGCCCGACCGGAAGAAGCTGGTCCGATCTTCGTCGCCGCGGTCGCGCCCGCCGCTGAGCACCTCGAACCGTCCGGCGTCAACGCACGCATCGACCGTCGCGTCTTCGGCGTCGACGCCCAGCCGCTCGAACAGCCAGGTCAGCATCGGTCGCGGCGAATCGAGCATGTCCTCGTACCTGACGCGGAGCACGTTGGGCAGCCCCGATCCGAGCACCGCTTCTTGCACCTCGACCCAGTGCTCACACGCCAGGCGCACGTCGGGGTCGAACGCGCGGCCCGATTCGACGGTGGCTTTGCGTTCGGCGTCGTCCCGGGCCCAGGCCAATTGGCAACTGCAACTCACCGCCATGTCGCGTGGATCGCGGACGAGGTGGACGATCGGCATGTCCTTGTCGTACCAGTTCAAACGCTCCACAACGTGGGCCGCGACGCCCGGGTAGGGCGTGAGCTTCTCGCCGTACACCGGCTTGCCGGTCACCCGGCGCATCGCCGCGGCGCCGGCGTCGACGTACCCGCGGGTGATCTCGTCGCCGATCGCTCGACGCTCGTCGGGCGAGACATCGAGGCCGGCGGCGGTGGAGACCGCCTCGGCGGTCCAGAACGCGCACCGTTCAACAGTGACCGAAGGGCGGCCGGTCTCGCTGTGTTTGTACACCGGGCCGAAGGGGTGGGTTTCGGCACAGGACACCTCGGGGTGGGCGTCGAGCATGTGCTTGGCCCAGGTCGTTCCCGATTTTGGGCTCGCGAGCACGACGAACCGGATCCCTGGCGTATCTACTGGCATGGCCGGTAGATCGGTCGGTACCGGTCACGAGAGGCAAAAACCGGTCGATTCACAGTTTCGGAAGGGCGGCCTCGATCCGTTCGTGGTCGCTAACATCCCCGCATGCTCCAGATTGCTTCGTGGATCATCTTGGGCGTCCTCGCGATCGCGCTCGTCGTGCTCGTCGGGTACTTCGGTCGTGCCGCGTTGAACAACCCCCGGGGTGACTTCGACTCTGGAGCGATCTTCTGGCTGGCTCGCCGGTACAACGAATGGGTGCACGCGCTGCGCATCCGGGGCTTGAAGAACGTCCCGAGGGAACGCCGCCCGGGCCCTTTGCTCGTCGTCGCGAACCACACCGCCGGGATCGATCCGGTGATTATCCAGTCGCACCTGCCGTTCTTCATCCGCTGGATGATGGCCGCCGACATGCGGGCCCCGGTGCTCGAATGGTTCTGGAAATGGTGGCGGATCATCTTCGTTGACCGCGAAAACGCCGACGGGCAGTCGGTCCGTGAGGCGGTCCGCGAACTCAAAGACGGCGGCGTCGTGGGCATCTTCCCCGAAGGCGCTCTGGAGCGCCCGCCCCGACAGGTGCTCCGCTTCCAAGAAGGCGTCGGCCTGATCATCCGTCGGAGCAAGGCACGCGTGCTTCCGGTCGTCGTCGACGGAACCCCCCAATACAACCCCGCCTGGGCGAGCCTCTGGCACAAGAGCCAGTCGATCGTGCGCTTCTACCCGATCATCGATTACAACGACTCGGGGCTCAGCGCTCGGGAGATCTCCGAAGACCTCCGCCAACGATTCCTCGACTGGACCGGATGGCCCGCCAACGACGCAGATGATCCCTGGCGCGAAGAGGGCGGGACCGGTGCCAAGCACGGCACTCCGGTGCCGTTTTCCGAGCCCGCCGAACGGGTCGCGGTCGACCAGGACGACCCGAGAGCGGCGGTTTCGGCGTACCAGCCGGTAAGGCAAGAGCCCGAAGAAGACGCCTCGTCACAACACCCACTCGCTCAACCGGTGGTCTAGTTCCGCACCGTTCAGCTTGGTGACAAGGCTGAGTGTAATGAAGCTCCGGGTCGTTGATCCGGCTTAGAGCGACCATGTTTGTTTCGTAGCGACCATTTGGGATCCCGGTTCGCTTGGTCTCAGGCGATAAACAACGAGCCCGCAGCGCGAGCGAGGGATCTCCTCCGCCTCCGTTTCTCTTGTCCCTTCGTTTCTCGTGCGCAAACGAGCAACGAAGGACCTCGAGGCCAGGAAGAACGCTCCGCTCGGGAGGGCCCTTGCTCGCGCTGCGGGCTCGTTGATATCGGGACGCTCTCAGGCTCGGTGCGTCAGCCGCTACGGGTTCACTTCGGCCGCTCTAGTTCGCCAGCCGATCGACCGCTTCCAGACGGCGCAGGTGGATCGACCGATCGGGCTCGAGGAAGACCAAGGCTTCGATGTGGCGCTTCGCCCTTGCGGTATCGCCGGCGACCAGCGCCACCCTCGCCGCCAGTTCGCGCGTGTCCGCATCGAAGGGCGCGATCCGCGTCGCGCGTTCGGCCTTGACCCTCGCGAGGTCGTGTTCGCCACGCTCGGCACGCAGGCGAGCGAGGGCCGCGGCGTACGCGATGGTCGATTGCTCGCGGTCGTCAAGGAACTCGAGGTGCGGGATCGCCTCGTTGCGAGTGTCGCCTTCCTTGGCCAGGTAGTGCCTGGCGAGCAGGCGGTGCGGCCAGTCGTCCACCGGCCTCGCCTCTGAGTACCGCAGGAGCGGGCCGATGGCGTCTTCAGAGACCGTCCCGTTCTCGGCCGGTGGGGACTGCTGCAGGGTGAGGCGAGCGTCGAGTTCGAGCAGATCGGGGTGCCCGGGGAATTGCTCCGACCACGTTTGGACGAACTCACGGTTCGGTCCGCCTCGCAGCGCCGCCCGGTCTTCGCGTCCGTCGGCGTCGATCATCTCCGGGATCGTCGGCGCGTCGGCCGGCGGGATCATGCCGACCGATCGCAGGTCGGTCTGGGCCCACTCGGTGAAGCGTTCCATGAACTCGTCTCGCCCGACGCCCAACTCTGCCTCGAACGCGCTCGCTTCGTTCTCGCCCGCCGCGTAGCGGTCCATCAGCTTCAGAGGCGTCTCGACGCCCCACGTGTCCATGATGAACCGGTACATCCAGGCGCCCTGGGCGTACGCCTGAGCGCGGTCGCTCGCCTTCTTGGGACGGACGAACGCGATGTTGATCCCGTCGAGGTCGAACAGTGTCCCGCCCTCGTAGGCCCCGGCGAGCAGCCGCCACGTTCCCATGTCACGCGGCGCGTCCTCGAGTTCCACCGACGCGGCCTCGGTGAACCAGTGTGGCACGCGGTTCTTCGTCCGGCTCAGCGCCACTGTGTGTCCATACTCGTGTTGGAGCACACGCGGCCAGTCGAACGGACCGGTGCTGAACCCCGGTCCGACCTGGGGGCTCTCCATCGCGATCACCGGGCCGGTCGCCGCGGCGATCGTGTGGATCCGCGTCATACCGGTGATGCGCACGCTGAACCAGCGGTGGTTGGGCATCAGCTCGATGAGCGTCCGTCGATCGGGCTCGTGCCCGAGCCCGCCCGGGATGTCGTTTGGATGGGCGACGACGCGGTCGTGGATGCGCTCCATGACAGGGAGCATCTCTTTGGCGAGCAGCTCGTCGATGCCCTCGCGGTACCGGATCACAAAGTGCTCACCCTCGAGCGTTTCGTACGCCCGCAGCTCGCGCACGAGCTCGAGGCTGTTCGACGCGCGCTGGTCGAACGGGTCGAGCCTCATCGCGGTCTCGAGCGCGGCCAGCGCCGCCGCGTCGTTGCCCGCCTGGACTTGCAAGAGACCCAGGTCGATCCAAGGCTGCGACCAGTTGGGCAGGCGCGTTGTTGCTTCGGCCAGGAACGCCGCGGCTTGTTCGTACTGGCGGGCCTCGCTCAACGCGGTGCCGACCTGGAACACCCCGCCCGCCCAGCCCGGGCTGAGTTCGTCGATCTGCGCGAGCCACCGGTCGCGGGCCGCGTCGTCGAACGCGACTGCGGACGCAGCGGCCCGCATCGCGAGCAGCCCACGGTGTGTTGACATCGTTTCGAGAACGCGGTCGAGGATCTCGATGGCTTCGAGCGGGCTCCGCTGGCGGAGCAACGCACGGGCCTGGAGCAACGCCGACGCGACACTGACGATTTCTTCGCCGGCGAAGTCGGACGCGAGGCGGTCGATGTCGCCGGCGATCGCCTCGGTTCGGTCGATCTGGAACGAATCGGTTGTCACGCGCCCGAGCAACGCCATCGCCTCGGTGTTCTTCGGGCACAGCCCGAGTGCCTCGGTCGCGGCGTCGGCCGCCTCCGCGATGTTGTGCTTGTCGTACAGCAGTTCGGCCTCGGCAAGCCTGACCTTCCAACTGAACGGGTCTTCGTTACGAGCCGCGGCGAGGAGCTGGGTCATCACCTGATAGTCGGCGCCGTCAGCGCCCTCGGCGCCGCGGATGCGGGTGCGCATCAGCAGCGTGCGAACGCCCTCGGCAAGATCATCGGCGTTGTCGACCCGACGCGTCGTCAGGCGGTCGACCGCGGACTGGGCCGCCTGGGTCGCTTGTTCGTAGCGGCCCATCGCCATCAGTGCCTCGGTGCGGATCCGGACAGCGGGCATCGAGTCGTCTTGCTCGAGCAGGCGCAACGCTTCCTGTGGCGCACCGCTCGCGAGCGCCGCCTCGGCGCGGAGGCTCGCCGGGGTTTGCTCATCCGAGAGGCTCGGGTCGTTCGGGACACCGGCAATGAGCGCCGCCCTCGCGCGGCGCTCGGGTGTGTTCAGATCGCCGTCTTCCCAGATGCCGTGTCTGATGCGCAGGTCGCGCCGTTCCTCGTCGGAGTGGTAGGGCGCGTCGAGCAGCGCCCGCACGGCCGGCGCGAGCGGGTCGTTGCGTTGGGCCTCGCCTTGTTCGAGCTGAAGCTGCTCAAACAAGTCTTCGCGCAGGTCGGCGCCGTCGTCGGGCTGCGCCCAGGCGAGCCCGCAGAGCGCAACCAGAGCAAGGGCGGCGGTCGATCGGGGCCGCTTCACGGCGCGCCTCCCGGCTGGCCGGTCGAGACGCGTTGTCGATAGTTCGAGACGGTGACGTTCCAGCCCTCAGAACGGGGCGGCGTCGTCGTGTCGAAGACGGGTTCGGGGAGAGACTCGTTGAGCTTGGCGTTGGTCACGACCACCAGCGAGATGTCACCGAGCTCGGTTTCGGTCCTTGCGATCTTGGGCAGCGTCGCGGCGATCGATGGGTCGTACCACAGACGGATCTCGGCGAAGTCGTCCGTGTCCTGATACTCCGGCTTGGGCGTGAGCCGGAGCTGGACGAGCGAGCGCTCCGCGTACATCGATAGACCCTCGGTGTCTTCGAGCCCTTCGGTCGGCGGACGAAGCTCGGCGTTGTACCGCTCGACGATGTCTTCCGGCTTCTGGCCCAGCGGGATCGGGAACGGGCCCTGGCCGATGCGGAGCGGGTCGAACGTCGAGCCGGGCGGCGCGACCTGTCGCTTGGTGAAGCGCCGATCGGTCGACACCTTCTCGACCAGCCACTCCCCGTCGAAGACGAAGATCTGGTCTTGCTGCTCGCGGCGATCGCCGACCTCGAGGGTGTTGAAGCGGACGGCGAAACGCGTCCGCCTGTCATCGTCGTCGGCTCGGTTGTCGAAGTAGAGCCGGCCGATGCGGGTCTGCGTGTCGCCGGCGATCGCGAACTCACGGGTGTAGACGATGTCGGCACGGAGCGTGCCGATCTCCGATCGGGCAATTTCCAACCGCGCGAGCAGGTCGTCGACGGTTTCGATGTCGCCGGAGCCCTGAGCGGTCGCCAGTTCTGTGACTGGTTCTGTCACTGGTTCTGGGATCGAATCGGCAACCGTCTCGTCGGGCCCGAGGTCGGACGTGACCAGAGCACCGAAGGCCAGAGCCATCGATGCGAGCAGCGTGGCGGGTGTCAGAAGTGTCCAACCCATGCAAGACCTCCGTCCGTGTCGTACGCCCCTCGACAGAGCTGTGTTGGAGCTCGCCGCCCCGCGATTCCGAAGTACGCCACCAGTATCACCAATCGTTCGCAGGGCGATCGGGGGCCGATGGCCCTGAGGGCCCGAAATCATCGATATCCCCAAACGCGTCGCCAGCGGGTTCCCGGGGCAGGGCGTCGAGAAACGCCTGGAGCATCGCGGAGGCCGCGATCGCGTCGCGGCGGAGTTTCTTTTGCTTGTGCGTCAGACCGGTGCGGGCCAGGCGTTCGTCGGCCTGGAGCGAGGTCCGTCGCTCGTCGTGCATCTCGATCGGCCGGCCGGTGCGATCAGAGAGCCGCTGGGCGAACGCTCGGGTCAGCTTGGCGCGCGCGCCTTCCGTCCCGTCCATGTTCAGGGGCAGCCCGATGACGAGCGTCGCGTCGCCCCGGTCGACCAGTTCACCGATCGCGTCGTCGAGGGCATCGAGCAGCGCGTCGCCGTCGCGTTCGTCGATCGGTGTCTCGACGAGCGAGGCGGGAGACGCCAGCCTTGTGACGCTGTCTCCAAGGGCGAGCCCGGTGCGTTTGTCGCCCAGGTCGACCCCGATGAAGCGGCGCGGATCGGTCACTACTTGAGCTCGTCGGGCAGGGTGGCGTGCAGGGCCTTGAGGTCTTGGGCGCGGTCCTTGGGCATGACCAGCGTCGCCCGACCGGTGTGCACGACGATCAGATCCTCGCAGCCGACCAGCGCGATGGTGTGCCCATCTTCGGCGACCGCGAGACAGTTCTTGCTGTCGTGGGCCGCCAGCGCTCCGCCCGATCGGCGGTTGCCTTGCGCGTCAGCCTCGACGGTCTCGCCGTAGCTGGGCCAGCTCCCGACGTCGAGCCAATCGAGCGCCATCTTGACGCCGCACAGGGTGACCGAGTCGTCGTCGGAGGCGGGCTCCATGACGCCGTAGTCGACCGATGTTTTCGGCAGGCTCGGGTACACTCGCTCGAGGACGGACGCCTGATCGGGCGTGCCCCACGCGGCCTGCACCTCGCGGAGTCCCTTGGCGTTCTCCGGGGCGTGCCTTTCGAGCAGGTTCATAAACGTCTTCGCGTTGAAGACGAACATGCCGGCGTTCCAGAAGAACGTGCCCGAGCTGAGATACTCCTGAGCCTTCTCAAGGGGCGGCTTCTCGACGAACCTCGCCACGCGGAAGCCAAGGTCTTTCGAGTCGACGATCGGCTCGTCGTTCTCGATGTACCCGAAGCCGGTGGCGGGGTAGGTCGGCTGGATCGCGAACGAAACCAGCCGCGTCGGGTCGGCCTCGACTAGCGAGTAGCCGACGTCCATCGCCTCGGCGAAGACGGACTGGGGCTCGATGATGTGGTCGGCGGTCAGCACGCTGAAGACCGCATCGGGATCGAGCTTCTCGAAGACCGCCGCGGCGAAGCCGACCGCGTTGAGCGTGTCGCGCGGCGCCGGCTCACCGAGCAGGTTGTCGCCCGGGAACCCGGGCAGCCCGGAGAGGATTTGCGAGCGGAACCGCTCACCTGTGCAGATGTAGCGGCGCTCCGGGGGCACGACGCCCTCGAGCCGGCCGGCGGAGACCTGCAAGAGGCTCTGCGCTGGGGCGTCGGGCGTCGAGCGGACAAAGGGGACCAATTGCTTGGGTTGCTCGGCGCGGCTCATCGGCCAAAGCCTTGTTCCCGACCCACCCGCCATGACCATCGCGTATCGCATGCCGCGAGTGTAGAGCGTTTGCTCAGGGCATCTGCCCGAACGACGCGGCGATCAGGTCCTCTGTCGTGGCGGTCGACGCCTGGTCGCCAAGCGCGTCGCGGGCGCGGGTCAGCATGCGGTTGGCTTCCGCCGGGGATTGGCCAAGGGCGACCAGCGCCGCGACCGCTTCGTCGTCGAGCGGGTCGGGCTGTGGAGCGGCGCGCGAGGCCGCGTCGAGCGAGACGACCTCAGCCTCAGCCAAGAGCCACCGATCGACCTTGCCGTGAAGCTCGGCGACGATGGTCTCTGCGAGTCGTTTACCGATCTCGGGCAGCTTGGTCAGCGCCTTGGCGTCTCGCGCCGCGATGGAGCCGGCGATCTCAGACGGAGAGACGGCGAGGGCCTTGAGGGCCTTGCGGACGCCCAGGCCCTTGACCGAGGTGAACAGCTCGAAGAAATCGCGGTCGGCCGGGTCGGTGAACCCGACGAGGCGAGGTGTCATGACCGAGCCCTGGGCGGGGGCTTCGAGGTCGAAACGGGTGTGGAGCGTGACCCTCGACCCGACCCGGTCTTCAACCTTGGCGCGGACGAATGCGGGCAACAAGACCGAGAGCACCAGTCCCGGGGCCGGCTCGATAAGGGCGTGGACGGTCTCGAGAGACTCGAGCCGGCCTGTGACGCGGGCGATCATGGCCTGAGATTAGGTGGCCCGACGCCCCGGGCCCGCATGGCGGGGTCAATCTGGGCCCGACCGGGCACGAGGGCCGATGAGTAACCAATGCAGGTTGAGTTGCTCGAGCGCGATCGGTCCGGGTCCGAGGCCGGTTTTTGGCTTCCGCCAATTTCGGGGGCTCTTGGAGCCGAAGCCACCGTCGTTGTGGTGGGCACGGTTCGCACCGCCGTCGGGATAGTGCGGCAGCTCAGGACGCTCGACGATCCGCCGGCCGTGGCGGGGTGGATCGAGGTTCCGGTGCCGGGCGAGCCGGTGGCTGGGCTGAAGCGCTTGGGCACCAGCAGCGAGATCTCGGCCGCGTGTGCTCGTGCGGGCGCCGCGATCGCGATTGTGAGCCTCCCCGCGGCGATGCGGGATGAGATCGCGACGATTCGAGCGGAGTTGAGGCGCGCCGGTGTCGTTGAGCGATTTGTACCCCCGCTTGAGGAGGTCCTGACGCACGCCCCGGCTCCTGTGCCTGCTGGGTTGGGCGGACCCAAGGTCGATGTCGCGACGCTTGTCGGGCGTTCGCCCCGCGCAATGGACACGTCGCGCGTCGAACGCATGGTTCGAGGAAAGACGGTCCTCGTGACCGGGGCGGGCGGGTCGATCGGCGGAGAGCTTGCGAGGCTCGTCGCCGGCTTCGGGCCCGAGCGGCTCGTGCTGGTTGAGCGGAGCGAGAACGCGCTGTTCGAGATCGACCGTCAGATCGCAGGTCGGCGGCCGGGGCTGGCAAGGACCGCGGCGCTGCACGATGTCGTTGAGGCGGCGCCGACGCGGGCGCTCTTCGAGGCGCACAAGCCCGATGTCGTCTTCCACGCGGCGGCCCACAAGCACGTTCCCCTGATGGAAGACCACCCGGCGCACGCGGTGATCAATAACGTCTTCGGGACGCGGAGCGTGGCGGAAGCGTCGGCGGCGATGGAGGCCGAGCGGTTTGTACTGATCTCGAGCGATAAGGCGGTTCGACCTTCCAGTGTTATGGGGTCGACCAAGCGCATCGCTGAGATGGTGGTGGGGGCGTTGGGGCAGGAGTCGTCGACGAGGATGTCGATGGTCCGGTTCGGGAACGTCCTGGGCTCGGCTGGGAGTGTGCTGCCGATCTGGACCGCGCAGCTTTCCGAGGGTGGTCCAATCACGGTCACCGATCAGCGGATGACGCGGTACTTCATGACGATCCCGGAAGCCGCGAGCTTGGTGCTTCAGGCGGGGGCTCTTGCCGAAGCCAGGTGCTCGAACCTCTACGTGTTGGACATGGGCCAGCCGGTTTCGATTTTGGAACTGGCGGTTCGGTTCGCCGAAGCCCATGGGCTCCGGGCGGTCGTTCGCGATGGAACCGAGCCGAAGCTCTCGATCGGCGGCGATTCCGCCCCGGCGCCGGGTCTCGACGCCGCGAGAGGACTGGTCGACATCGTGATCACCGGGGCCCGCCCGGGCGAGAAGCTCCACGAGGAACTGGCCTACGCGGCCGAGTCGCTCACGCCCACGGCCTGCCCTGGGGTGCTCGCGCACGGATACGACGGAGAGGTCGCACCGGGGTTCGACGTTAGCGACGTCTGCGCCGGGTTGGAGCGGGCGTGCCGGGCCGAAGATCGCGATTCGGTCGTTCGGGCACTCACCCGTATGACACCCGAATTAGGGCGTCACGCAGGGGCGTGAGACCGGCGTCTGGGTCGACCCAGGAGATTCGCGGGCCCGCTGAGGACGTGCGTGTCGGATCGGACGTTGCGCCATGTTCCGGGACCCGGGAAGGGAGCACCTTGACGGTGGTGCCGGGGGTGATCGCCCGATCGGCCGGGTGATCTTGCCAGGTGGTTTGGCGACGACGTGGTGCGGTCGATGCCTACCCCTGGAGGAACAGCGATGGCCAGGAGCGAGAACGTATTGCGACCGGAAGAACTCATGGTGCAGACCCGTGCCCAGCGGGACGAAGCCGAAGCGTTGCTCGCGTCGCTGGTCGCGGCTCGCTCGGCGAGCGAGCGGAACCTCTCGGCCATCGGCCAACGCGATCTGCTCAAGAGCGTGACGGGTCGGAGCTCGATGGACAACGCGATCGAGAGCACCCGTCGGCTTGTGGCGTCGTTCGATCGGGTGTTGATTGATCTTCGGGGCGACCTCACCGACGACGAGTTGGCGCTGCTGGGCGAAGTTGAGCGCGATTGTCGCAAGGCGTCCTGAGGCGTGCTTCACCACGGGGCGGTAGCCTCGGCGAATGAGCATCGAAGTTCGGTTTCAGAAGCTTGACGAGCGTGCGACGATCCCGGCGTATCAGACCGCCGGTGCCGCGGGTTTGGATCTCGTCGCGTGCCTGCCCCGGGGCGATCATGGTTCCGAAGTGGTCATAGACCCCGGTCAACGCGCCTTGATTCCACTGGGCCTCGCGACCGCGATCCCGCATGGCTTCGAGGGCCAGGTGAGGCCGCGGTCGGGGCTTGCGGTGAAGCAAGGCGTGACGGTGCCGAACGCGCCGGGGACGATCGATAGCGACTACCGCGGCGAGATGTTCGTCGGGCTCATCAACCTCGGCCCGTCGGCATTCACGGTGCGTCACGGTGATCGGATCGCGCAGCTGGTGATTGCACCAGTGATGCAGGCGCACCTCGTCGAAGTCTCGGAACTTGATGAGACATCGCGCGGTGCCGGCGGATTCGGATCGACGGGTGTTGCGACGAGCGGATGATGCAGTCGCGGATTCGTTCGTGATCGATTGCAACTCGAATCGCCGATCTCCCGTATAGCGCTGGACGCGCCACGGGAGAAGAAGAAATGACTATCGGAAGGTCATGCGCACTGTGCTGCGCTCATGCTGTGCTCTTCGCGGGACCCGTGTTGGGGCAGCCGGCGTGGGACCTGGGCGAAAGCCGTGTTCGGGTGTTTGCTGATGCCTCACTCAGCGGGGATGACGCGTGCGTGGGGTTTGATGACGCTCTTTTGCTCGAGTTCCCTGGTAAACCGTTCGTGAGCCAAGCCTCGTCGGTCGGCGATGGACAGGTGTTTTCGTTCGCGAATGTCCGGGCCGGCTTTGCCGGCTCGGCCTTGACTTCAGATTCGGTGGTCACTGTGCACGCCGACGCGGGGCAAGCATGCACGGCGTGGGTCAACGCTTCCTCGCGAGTCGAAGCGGTCGTCGAGGCGAGTCCGTCGCGTGCGGTTTGCTTCGATGTTCGCTTCAGCGCCGACGTGACTCTCGACGCTGCCTCCGTCGCATCAGACGTTTGGGTGCGAGTCGTTGCCGACGGCTCCAACGACTTGGTTGTCACCACGGCCCTCGTTCCGACAGACGGAAGGGTGAGCGGGAGGCTCGCCGGTCTGGCGTCGGGGTCGGTGTTGATCGATACCCAAGTTCCACGTCACGGTGGTTCGGGGGAGATCATCGAAGCCGCTATTGAGTCAAAGAGTGTCGTGCGCCTCTTCACGGCGGATCTCGTCGCGCCGTTTGGGATCATCGACAGCGCCGATGTCAGCGCCTTTGTTGACGGCTACCTGGGCGCGGACTGTGCGTTCGATTATGACGGGAGCGGCTGGGTCGACTTGGGTGATATCGACATCTTCTTGCGACTGTTTGCCGGGGAGCCGTGTCCGACGTTCGCTTCGGCGTGGGTTAGTCCGACATCAACGGGGCCGGTCGGGGCTCCGTGTTCGCCTTGATGGCATCATGCCTTTCTGACGAACTCGCGGAAACCTAGAGCTTCAGATCACCCAAGCTCAACCCGCCGCCGAACTCGCCGACGGACCCGAGCCCGCCCGAGTTCGATTCGCGTTCTTCCTTCTCGCGCTTCTTGGCTTCCTCGCGCATGCGGCGGAGCTTGGGCGTTTCCTTGAGAATTTCGCTCGGATCGCGGTCGTCGCGGCCGCCCCTGCCTCCACGCCCGCCGCGTCCGCCGCCGCCCGCTGGGCGTTCGGGGGCGTCCTTGAGGGCCTTGATCGAAAGCGAGATCTTGCGGGTGTCGGGGTCGACACGCAGGACCTTGACTCGGACGACCTCGCCGGCGGTGAGGACGTCTTCGACCGAGGCGACACGCTTGTAGTCGATCTCGGAGATGTGGACGAGGCCCTCAACGCCCGGGGCGACCTCGACGAACGCGCCGAATTCGAGGCACTTGGTGACCTTGCCGGTCAGTTCGGCGCCCTCGACCACGTCGTTGCTCACGGCCTCGAACGGGTCGGCCTGGAGCTGCTTGATGCCCAGCGAGATGCGGTTGGCGTCCCAGTCGAGCTTGAGGATCTGGACGCGGACCTTCTCGCCTTCCTTGACGTGCCTCTCGACGTTCTTGGCGCCGAAGTTGATCCGGTCGTGCGAGAGGTCGGAGATGTGGACGAGGCCGTCGACGCCTCCGAGGTCGATGAAGGCACCGAAGTCCATGACCTTGCGGACGGTGCCCTCGAGGGTCTGGCCTTCCTGGAGCGCGTCCTTGAGCAGCGCGGCGGACTTGGCTTTCTGCTCGGCGATGATCTCGCGGCGGGAGAGGACGATGTTGCCCTTGCCGCGGCGGTCGATACGCTGGACCTGGCACTCCATCTTTTCGCCGACGAAGATCGAGAGATCGGGGATGCGGTCGACGTCGACCTGGCTGGCGGGCATGAACGCGCGGTGGCCGGCGATCTCCATCTCGAGGCCGCCTTTGTTGGTGCCGGTGCACCGGGCCTCGACGACCTGGCCCGGCTCGAGCATCTCCCAGTCGGCCTTCTGCACGGCGCCGGGGAGCACGCAGACGTAGATCGATTCAGACGGCTCGAACTTCTGGACGACGACCTCGAGCTGATCTCCCGGCGTCGGGACGTTCTCCTCTTCGCCGCTCTGTTTGTTCTTGAACTGGGAGCGTTCGACGACGCCCAGCTCCTTGGGGCCGAACTCGATGAAGACGTCGGTCGGGCCGACGGTGACGACGGTGCCGGTGCGGTGCTCGCGTCCGCCCTGGACGACGCGCGGACCCCGGAGGGCCGGCTTGCGTCCGCCCGGCTGGGCTGGGGGGAGGCTGGAGGCGGCGGCGCCCGCCGATTCGAGGTCGGCCATCGCGGCCTCAACCTCGGCGGCGATCTGGTCCTCGGCGCCCTCGTCGAGCTTGGTGTCGTGGACCGTCGGCTGGGCGGTGGCGGGCGACTGGACCGACGTTGGGCGCGGCGCGTCTGGGCGCGGAGCTGCGTCATGAGGCCCCGGCGCGGGCGAAGGCACAGGCGCTGACGTCGCTTCGGAAGCGGGCGGGGTCGCTGGTGCCTGAGGCATCGCCTCCGGGGCCGGCGCGGCGTGGGCGTTGGCGTTGGGGGTGGGTGCCTCGGTGGGCGTGGTCTCGACGTTCGTACGGTCCTGTTCGGTGGACATGTCGGGGCCTTCGCGGTCTCTCGCCCGGCGGGTCGCCGGCGGGTTGGGGGTGGGCCCGGGCGGATGCTCGGGCGTTTGGACATGGACGTGATGGATCGGGTGGTGGGGCGTCAGGCTTCGACGCGACGCATGAATTCCTTGGTGGATTCGACGATGCGTTCTGCGGTGCGGACGTTCACAAAGCCCGCTTCGGCGTCGATCGGAGGGGCCTCGCCCGTCCGGACGGCGTTGAGGAACGCGCCGATCTCGAGTTCCAACTGGTCCGCCTGTTCGATCTGGAGCTCTTCGTAGTTCACGAGCTCGTTCCAGTCGAGGTCCGAGAGGTCGGTGCCGGCCCGGAGCTGCTCGGCGACTTCTTGCCGCTGGATCTCGTTGGCGGTCCGGCGGATCACGACGCCCTTTTTCGCGCCGTAGTCGATTTTGATGTACCCGCTCTCGCCGGTGATCCGGGTCACGCGTTCGGTCTTGAACGCCAGACGCGAGGCGGAGACGTTGGCGACGCAGGGGCCTCGCTCCGTATCGAAGGTGAGCCTTGCGTTGCAGATGTCCTCGTGCTCGGTCACGACCGAGACGCCGTGGGCGGAGATCGTCGAGGGCTCACGCCCGCCCATGAGGTTCAGAACGACGTCGATGTCGTGGATCATCATGTCCATCACGACGCCGACGTCGACGGAGCGGAACGTCATTGGGCTGACGCGGAGGACCTCGACGAACCGGGGCACGATGTCCATGCCCTTCTCGCCCAGTTTCTTCATCGCGAGCACAGCGGGGTTGAACCGCTCGATGTGCCCGACCATGAGGCAGGCGCCCGACGTCTCGGCCATCGACTTGATCCGGAGAGCAGTCTCCGCGTCTTGGGCGAGTGGCTTCTCGATGAGGCACGCGACGCCGGCTTCGAGGAAGGGCTTGGCGGCCGCCTCGTGATAGATCGTCGGCACGGCGATGGTGACCGCGTCGACACCGGCATCGAGCAGCTCTTCTGGGGTGGCGAAGGCTTTGCAGTTGTGCGTCTCGGCGAGCAGCTCGCGCCGGTCGTTGTCGGCGTCGACCACGCCCACAAGCTTCGAGCCATCGAGCTGCGCGTAGACGCGCGCGTGGTGCCTTCCCATTCGGCCGACGCCCACGGCGCCGCAGCGAAGGGGGCGCGTGGATAGCACGGACCCGGACGCGTTCGCGGCGGCGGGAGCGGTCGAAGGGTCCGGTGCGGCCATAAGCGTTGTCCGGTTTGCGGTGTGATGAAAGGCCCCGCCCGGTGGCGGGGCCTGGGTGGATGGTTATGCCGGCTCGCCAGCGGCCTCGGTGAGCGCCGCCGACAGGTCGTCCTTCGTCGTGAGCCCGACGAACTTCTTCACCGGCTCGCCGCCCTTGAAGAGGATCACAGTCGGGATCGCGGAGATCGAATAGTTCACGGCCGTGTTGCGGTTGGCGTCGGTGTCAACCTTGCCGACCTTGACCTTGCCATCGAAGTCTTCGGCGACCTGATCGATGGTGGGGGCCAGCATGCGGCACGGCATGCACCACTCCGCCCAGAAGTCGACAAGCACCGGGACCTCGGCCTTCAGCACCTCGGCGTCAAAGTTGTCGTCGGTAAATTCCTTGACCAATTCGCTCGCCATGACGGCTCCTTCACTCGCTCCGCGTTGGCCTTCCGGGCCTCCGGTGCCCGGCATGGTACGGCGCGCGGGGAGCAGAAGGAACCGATCCGAGGTTCGGCATATTCCGGGGCGAGATTCGGACCGAGTTGGGTCTTGAATGGGAGTTCACGCCTCGGCGGTCATCGCGGCGAAGGCCGCGTCGAGGGCTCTGCGGTGGGCCCGGACGTCGTGCACCCGGAACAGCCTGACGCCCAGCGAGAGCTGGATGACCGAGAGCGCCAGGCTGCCCTCGAGCCGGTCGGACGGGGGGGCTGGGTTTGTGCTCCGGGCTTCGGCTTGGGCCTGGGCTCGGGCCACGAAGCTCTTCCGGCTCACCCCGCCCAGCAGAGGCCGGCCCAGGCTTCGCAACCGAGGCGTCGCCCGGATGAGCGCGAGGTTTTGCTTAACGGTCTTGCCGAACCCGAGCCCCGGATCGAGCACGACGCTGTGTTTGGCCACACCGGCTCGGGCCGCGTTGGCGAGCAGGCTGCTGAGGTCGTCTCGGACGGCCTCGACAACACCGGCTGGGTACTCGGGCGGGGTTTCGTATTGGTCTGAGTAGGAATCCTCGTTGGGCGGGCGGAGGCGGTGCATCAGGATGATGCCGGTTTCGCGTTGCGCGCAGAGCGCGAGCATTTCAGAGTCCTCGGTGCCGCCGGAGACGTCGTTGATCGCGTCGGCGCCGGCTTCGAGGGCTTCGAGGGCGACCGGGGCCCTCGTGGTGTCGACCGAGATCGGGATATCGATGCCGGCGCCGCGGATGGCGCGTATGACCGGGGCGACGCGGGCGATCTGGTCTTCGATGCCGACCCGCGCGCTGCCCGGGCGGGTTGACTCGCCGCCGATGTCGAGCAAGTCTGCGCCGTCGGCCGCGGCGGCGGTTGCTCGCGCGACGGCGTCGTTCGGATCGAGGGCGAGGCCTCCGTCGGAGAAGCTGTCCGGGGTCGCGTTGATGATCGCGGCGATCCGTGGCCGGTCGAGCGCAAGAAAGAGGCCCGGGCGCAGGGCCCAGGCCTCGTGATTGCTTGACGGTGGTCGAGTGTCCAGCGGGGTGTCCTCGACTGATTAGATCAGGTTTGATCGCTCCGTAGCGGCTTCCGGCCGCACACTCGCTTGAGGAAGCCGCGCCGGAGTGAATCCGGCGGGCTTCCTATGGCGCAAACCTCACTCCTGACGCTGCAACCCCGGTCTAAAACGGCGGGCGATCCTGGGCCGGGCCTCCGGGATTGAGGTCTTCTTCAGAGGCGAACTGGGCGAGGAAGGTGAGGACGTCGCCTGGGACGAAGGCCCGGACAGCGAACGCGCCGTCGCCGGTCGTGATGCCCATCCCGATCGGTGCCATCGCGGCGGCCGGCTCGAAACCGTCACCGGCGCCGAACATGACAAGGAAGGGGCCGACGGTGTTGGCGATCTGGTCCGCGGCGATGTAGATCTGAGCCGACGCGTCCGACGGGAGCTGGGAGCGGGTCAGCTTGAACAGGTCGGCGCTGTCAAGGGCAGGGGCGGTTCCGTTCGCGGCGTTGATGGTGCGCTCAAGAAGCTGAGAGTTCTTGGAGGCGGTCATGAACAGGCCTTCGTCGGCGTCGGCGATAAACCCGTTGGGGCCGCCGGTGAATCCGAACATCATCTGCTGGATCATCGCAGGGTCGACGGGGCTGGCCATGCCGCCGCCGGCGTTGGGGTCCATTTCAGTCGTCACGGCGTACTCGTCGGCGGAGGCGCCTCCGATGCGTTGAGCGTTGCGCTCGTAGGTCGTCGAGTACTTGACGCCGGCCGCGGCGGCGCCGTTGGCTTCGAGGATGCCATCCCGAAGGGCCTCTCGCGTCTTGTTCGTGTCGTCGACCCGGTAGTACATCACCGAATTGGCGAACAGGCCTCCGCCGCCAAGGGCGGGGGCGGTGCCGATGGCTCCGCTGAACCCGGACGCGGACTCGAACGCTTCAAAGCCGAGGGTTGGGGCCTCTCCGCCGATTTGAGCTGCCAGGCCGGCCTGGATCTTCTCGTTGAAGTCTGTCATTCCATCGGCCAAGGCTCGGAGGCCCGGGTTATTGAGGTCGACGGCTCCGGCGAAGAGGAAGTCCATGCGAGGCAGGTTGTCGACGAGTTCGTCGGCGTCGCCCGACTTGTCGAACATCTTGCCCAGTTCCGACTGATCCTTGAACTGTGCGGAGAGGTCCATCGCGACGCCCTCGCCCGAAACGTCGAGGCCGACGAACCCGGCCGACGCGTCGCGGAGGAAGTTCTGGGCCACGACGCGGAGCTCGGCTACGGCGTCGTTGACAGCCGGGCCCCCGCCCATCGCGGCGAGCATCTGGGCCTGCTCCTCGAGGTCCCCGAGGCCCTGCTTCATCGCCGGCGCGAGGGCCTCGATGTTGGCGATGACCATCGCGTCCGATGATCCGGAGAGGTCTTTGCCGGCAGCGCCGAGACGATCGGCGTGCGCGGCGAGTTGGCCGCGGGCGCCTTCGAAATTGGTCACGAGATCACGGTCGGCGCCGACGACGACGAATCCGTCGAGGTCGCGGAGGAAGACGCTCTCCCCGAAGAAATCGAGCTCAAGGACGCCTCCGTTCATTTCGGCGCCCTGGCTTGAGACAAAGGGAGCCTCGGAGAACTGGGCGAAGTTGGTGATCGGGAGAACGCCGACTCCGTCCATCTCGGGGGCCTGACCCGGCGCCGCGTCGGGCTCGGGGTAAAGGACGATCGCGGCCGAGCCCTCGGCGTCAACGCCCGGCTGGGAGAGCAGGAGTTGGAGGACGCCAACCTGGGCGAGCCCGCTGCTGATATTCGCGGGGAGCTTGTCGCCGTTGGCGGCGGTAAATGCCGTGACGTCGTTCACCAGCGACTGGAGGTTCGGAATAGCGACGAGAAGGGCGGTGTCGGTGGGGACCCAGTCGAGAACCGCAGGCACCGCGGGATGGTCATCGAGACCGGCGTTCGCGATGGTCGAGAGGGCAAGGCCTGCGCACAGGCCCAGAGTGAGCGATGAGCGACGCGAGCGGCGATCGGGGAGCATCGGGGGTTCCTTTCAGTGCCGACAGCATGGACCGACGACCCGGCCCGTCCGACGGACGATAGCAGATCAAGCCCGCCTGGCCGCTCCGTCGCGGCTCACGGCGGGTCCCGGAGGTGTACAGGAGCAAGTCTTCGGTCTGGGTCGAACGGGATTTCAGGCCGTGCGGCGTTTGGTCCCCGGTTCGAAGGGTGGGGCTTCCTCGGTTTCCGAGTCGTCTTCGTCTTCTTCGAGGGCATCCTTTGGGTCTTCTTCTTCGTCGACCTCGACCCACTCCCAGTCTTCTTCGTCATCTGGGTCGTCGCCGTCGACGGCGTGTTCTTCCGCGTCCTCGCCTTCTTCCTCGTCCGACACTTCGTCGTAGGGCGTCCCGTCTTCTGGGTCCTCGCCGTCGATCTGGTCATCGTCGGCGTCGACTTCGTCGGTCTCGGTCTCCGAGTCATCGTCGGAGGCTTCGGCGTCGACGCCTTCTGGGTCTCCGGCAGCGCTGGCGATTTCTTGCTCGCCTTCTCCGAAGAGGAAGGTTTGGTCGGGGTCGTCTGCGTTCTTCGCGCCGTCGGCTCGGGCGCCGGAGAACACCGGTTCTTGTCCCTGGGCCTTGGCCATCTCGTCGGCCAGACGCTTCATCTCTTGCCACTCCTCGAGCGTGATGAGCACCTCGCGCGCGACCGAGCCCTTGTGCTCGCCGATGATGCCCGAGATGCCCATGAGGTCGATCAGTCGGCTCGCGCGGGTGTACCCGATCGCGAGGCGGCGTTGGAGCAGGCTGACCGAGCCGCGGCGGGTCTCGAGGACGATCTCGACCGCTCGGTCGAACATCGGATCTTCCTGGGCCGCCTTGAGACTCGCCGAAGAGTTGTTCTGGCTTTGCAGCAAGCGTTCTTCGTCCGAGTTGGCGCCGCCGGAGCGGAGCTGGACGAGCTGGCGTTCGAAGCTGGGCCCTGCGATTTCCTTGAGGAAGCGGGTGACGCGCCGGATCTCTTTGTCGTCGACCAGCGTGCCCTGCGAACGCATGAGCTTGTGGCTCGAGGGGGATAAGAAGAGCATGTCGCCCATGCCCAGCAGCAGCTCGCCGCCCTTCTGGTCGAGGATGATGCGGCTGTCGAGGCCGGACGCGACCTTGAACGAGATGCGGCAGGGCATGTTGCCCTTGATGAGCCCGGTGACCACGTTGGCCTGTGGGCGCTGCGTTGCGAGGATGAGGTGGATTCCGACGGCACGCGCCTTCTGAGCGATGCGGACGATCGATCCCTCGACCTCCTTGTTGGTCATCATCAGGTCCGCGAGTTCGTCGATGATGAAGACCATGTAGGGCAGCTTGCGAGGGATTTTGGCCTCTTCTTCGGGCGTGAGTTCTTCGCCGGGCGGGCTGAAGCGGTCACGCAGCTCTTCCCATTCCATCTCGTTGTAGCTGGCGATATCGCGGACGCCTGCTTCGGCGAGCAGGGCGTAGCGCTCGTCCATTTTGCCCACGGCCCATTCGAGGATGGCCGCGGCCTTGGCCATCTCGGTGACCACCGGGCACATGAGGTGTGGGATGTCCTTGAACTGGCTCATCTCGACCATCTTGGGGTCGACCAGGACGAGCTTGAGTTCGTTGGGCTTCTTCGTGTAGAGGAAGCTCATGATGATCGTGTTCATGCACACCGACTTGCCCGAGCCGGTGGTGCCGGCGATGAGCACGTGTGGCATCTTGGCGAGGTCACCGATCAGCGGGTCGCCCGACGCGTCCTTACCCAGGAACATGGGGAGCTTCATGCCCTCGAAGTTGGAGCGATCGCTCATGAGCTCCTTGAGCCGGACCTTCTCCTTCTTGGCGTTGGGCACCTCGATCCCGACGGTGTCGCGCCCCGCCATGTTGGGCACGATGCGGATGTTCACGCTCTTGAGCGACCGGGCGAGGTCGCTCGAGACCGCGTTGAGGGCCGCGACCTTGGTGCCCGGGGCCAGTTTGACGTGGTAGAGGGTGATGACGGGGCCCGACTCGATGCCGACGACCTCGCCCTTAATGCGGTATTGCTGGAGCGCTGACTCGAGAGCCTCGGCCTGCTCGCGCACGTACTCCTCGAGTTGCTCCCCGAAGCCTTCCTCGGGTTCTTCGAGAAGGTCGACGCCCGGGAATCGGTAGCCCTCGAGCTCGGCGCCGTTCTGAAGGTCGGCGAGATCGTCTTCGGTCGCGGATCCCTTGCTGGCGCTGGCAAAGCGGACCGGGAGCTTGGCGATCTTTTCCTTGAGCTTGTCTTGGTCGAAGACCTGGGGAGCGCCGACTTCGTCCTCGTCGCCCTCTGCTTCGCCGTCCTCGTCATCAGCGTCGTCTACATCTGCTTGGGCGGCCGGATCAAGGGCTTCGTCTTCGTCTTCCCACTCTTCTTCCCAATCGGCGGCTTCAGCGTCTTCCTCAGCCTCGTCTTCGTACTCCCACTCGCCCTCTTCCCATTCGCCTTCGTCGGTTTCCGCGTCCTCAGCGTCTGGGTCGAAGGACTCGGTGCCCGCGAACCCGCCGGCGTCCTCGGGGATGTCGGCCTGCTTCTTGGTGGTCTTCTTCTTGGCCTTGGGAGTCTTGGTGCCCGTCGATCCGCGCGAGGCCGGCTCGTCGTCGTCGAGGTCGGTGAAGCGGAAGCCGGCGAGGGCCGGCTTGGCACCACCGACGAGGCGCTGGGTCCAACCGGCAAGACCTTGGCCTGCACGCATGGTGCCGTTCGCGATTGCGTGAGCGAGGCGCACCGCCCCAACCAGCACGAGGCGGTCGAACGCGACGACGAGCCCGATAGCGAGAAGCACGACGAGCCAGAGGACCGCGCCCGCGGCCCCAAACCTCGACACGAGTTCAGCGGAGATCACGAAGCCTGAGGTGCCCCCGGGGAGGGCGGGCAACGGGCCACCGCCCGGACCGACGACGCCGGCGAGTCCCGCGATCGCTGCGAGGGTCATCAGCGCCCCGGTGCCTCGGAGGATCGGTTGGCTGATGCCACCTCGGGCGGCGCCGGCGACGATGCCGGTCGCCGCGAGAGCCATCGCTGGCCACGCGGCGTACCCGAAAACGAGGGTAACGCCGTACGCGACCGCAGCGCCTACGGGGCCCATCCAGTTCTGTGGTGGGGTGTTGCGCGGCCAGAAGGCGTGGCTCGGGGCGTCGGCCGGGTCAAAGCTCATGAGGCACAGGGCCACGAAGAGCCAGACCGCTCCAAGGCCGAGCAGGATGATGGTCACCGGAACGGAACGCGGCGGGACTTCGGATTCTTTGCGGCCGCGCCGATCGCGCGGGCGTTGGGTGTTGACCATGTCTGTTCTATCGGACGTCAGCGTTCAGATGACCCACAGAACGGACGGCGTTCACCGCTTTAGGGTGCTTTGGACGCGGCGTTCAGGGCGAGACCATCGACTCTCGCTGCCGCTCGAGCAGGAGGAAGAGCACGTTGTTGGTGAAGTTCGGGTCTTTGGTGAGCCCGAGGTGGTTGTTTGCGAGGAAGATCACCTGCTCGAAGTCGATCGGGCTGACAACTCCGGGTTCCCATTCGCGCCCGGTGCGTTCGTCCATGAGCGCTGAGTACCGAGCGACGGTGCCGTCTCCGGGCACGTCTTCGGTGATGCGCACGCGCCCGGTTTTATCGATCGAAGCGACTGCGGGTGTGTCTTCGGCGTCACCGGCGATGAGGACGATGTCGAGGCCGTCGGGAGGGGTGGCGGGTTGGTCCATCGCCCTGTGGAACTGCTTTGCTCTGGCGAGCGACTTGCGGAGTTGGTCCAGGGCGATCGCGCGGCGTTCTGCCGGCGATGACGTCTCGGGAAGGAGTTCCTTGAGGTCTTTGTCGTTCTTGGGGTTCGCGAGTCCCCATCCGCGATCGATCCACTGCTGGGCATCGAAGACGTCGACGCGCGTTTCTGGATCGTTCCGCAGGACGTAGGCGCCATGCCTCACGCGCGGGAGCAACTGATAGATCGACGGGAAGGTGCCCAGGATGGCGCTGTTGTAATCGGGCAGGATCGGGGCGATCTTGTACCCTTCGATGAGTTGGGTCAGGCTGAGGACCGATCCGGCGTTGGGCGTGCCCACCATGATCAGTCGTTTGACGTACTTCGCGCCCTCCCAGGTCACCGGGGGCAACGAGCCGTCGTCGGGCAGTGGGGTCGGGCCGTACCTGAGGTAGTACCGCGCGACGAGGCCGCCCATGGAGTGGGCGACGATATCGACCTTGACCGGCTCGTCGAGGCCGCGTTCTTCGGCGACGTACTCGGAGACGCTCGTGACGAACTCGTGCAAGTCGGCGGCGTGCTGCGATACGTCTTTCCGCCAGTCGTAGTCGAACTGGTCGCAGGTGTAATGACCGGCGCCGTACTGGATGGCACCGGACTCGCCCAGCTGGCGGTCGCGATAGCCGCCGACGCCCAGGCTGGACAGGATCTCAAAGTACGCGCTGAGCTCGACGGGGATCCCGAACAGCTTGATCTCAACGGTGTCGAGGGCGCCGTCCGACCAGACTTCGTCGGTCAGGTCGGCCAGCGGCACGCCCTCTTCCATGGGTAGGGCGATGAGCCTCGCTCCGTCGGGCTTGGTGGGATTCGCGAAGTCTCCGGTGAACGCGCCCCACACTTGCGTGCCCGATTCGGTATCGATCAGCTTCGAGCCCAGGATGCCCGGGATGACGATCACGGGCGAGCGGAACTCTTCTTCGGCGCTCGCGGCCTCGTTGTAGATCAGCCCGAGCTCGGTTTTGGGTGACGAAGAACAGGCGGCGAGCAGGCTCGCGCCGAGGGCGAGCGATAGAGCGGTCAGTCGTCGAACGATCACAGAAGACCCCCTTTTTGGTCCGTCACAGTCCATCCGTGCAGCGGCAGCGTACCCGGACATGGAGTTCGCGGGATCTCACCCGGAGCGTGTGGGAGACGGTTGCCCGTCGTATCTGAAGCACTCGATAGCCGGCGTTCTATTGCGGAGGTCGTCAAAAAAACGGCGGCGCCTGGGGCGCCGCCGGGGTGGTTCACTCAAACAGGATGTCGTTCTTCGACCTTACGGGCAGCCGGCGAAGAACGAGTTGATGAAGGTGTCGATATCGCCCAAGTCAAGGACGCCGAACGGGGGCGCGACATCGGCCAAGAGATCGCCACCGAGGAAGGCGGTGATGAACGCGTCGACATCGCCCAGGTCGAGGACGCCGAACGGCGGGGCGATATCGGCGGGGTTGCAGCCGGCGGCGCCGAAGTTGACGATCGTGTGGGCGGTGGTCCGAGCGGCCGGATCGAACGCGGTCACGAAGTAGAAATCTTCGGGGATCCCCGGCGGGAGCGGGAGGTTGAGCTGCAGCGTCCCGTCGACGTTCACCGGCTGGACCGCGACGAGGTTGAGCTCCTGGATCTCGATCTCGACGAAGCCGTCCGGGGTGAACCCGAAGCCATCGATCGGGAGCAGAGGCTCGTTCGGGGGCAGCAGCGGGGGGACGAAGATCTCGGGTCCACGCAGCCCGGCCTCGAGGTCGAGCGGGAAGGGGATCTCATCGCCCGGGCCGAACGGCCCTTGGCCGAGCGCGACGACGGGAACAACCGGGGCGAGGCGGTGGTCGACGCCCAGCCAGTCGCGTGGAACGCAGAGCTTGAACACGTCGCCGTCGGGCCGGCCCTGCAGCAGCGCGTTCTCGACGCCCCCGTTGTGCAGGTTGCTCACGCCGAACACCGGGTCGAGCGGGAGCGGATCGGGGAACTGCCCGGTGAGATCGGTGCCCTGGGCGAACGGGAACCCGGGGAACTCGCTGAAGATGTCGATGACGCGTTCGACGCCCGGGACCGGGCCGAACTGGACGCCGGTGTTGGGGTTGTTGTCGATGTCGTAGACGAGCGTGTACTGCACGAACTCGTCGGGGCCCTGGATGCCTCGGGTGATCAACTCGAGCTCGAAGCAAGGGTCGAAGGCGTTGGCGAACATCGAGACCTTGCGGATGCCCCCGCCCGTCGTGGGCGTGATGTCGGGGTTGAGTCCGACGCCCGACTGCTCGGTGCGCGACTTCGCGGCGGGGGTCGCCGGGTCGGGTTTGGCGACCGCCGTGCCGCGCTCGGCGGCTTTGCATCGCATCTTTTCCTTCTGGGCGTCGGTGATGTCCGAGCCGCGGACGGTGCGGGTCCCGTCACAGTCGCGGCTCGAGTAGCCGTTCATGAGCTCGTTCTTGCGGTCGGCGTCGGTGTAGTCGCCGTCGAGTCCTCCGTCAGGGTCGGCGCCGTTGCCCGGGACACCGAGGACGTGGCCGATCTCGTGGGCGAGGATGTTGCCGGTCTCTTCCTCGCGGGTGTCCCCGTCGACTTCTTCGACCGTTGCGATCGGCTGGCAGACGTACGCCCAGCCGTTGGTTGAGGATTCGTCTTCGGTGGTTCCGTCTTCGTCTTCCCAGGCTTCGTCGACGAAGTAGATCTTGACGCCCTTGCCGGCGCTATCGCCTCGCGACTGGTCGTTGAGCTCGTTGGTGCCTTCTTCGACGGCTTCCTCGAACTCGTCGCGGCTGAAGCTGCCGTCGTCGTTCCCGATCTTGACATCGGTGTTGATCTCGATGACCTGCAGGTTGATCTTGGCGCACTTCAGCGCGAGGTTGGCGCGGCGGACATACTCGCGGGCCTCGTCCGACGTGACGCCGGCGCCGTCGAGGATGTTAACGATGACTTCGATGTTGAAGAACTGATCGTCCTGGGCATCGGCCCGGGCGGTGTTCGAGAACGTGGTTCCGGCGAGCAGAGCGAGACCGGCGGCGAGCGCACCGATACCGCGGGTGCGGGTGTTGCGTTTCATGATGGTTCCCCATCCTGAGGGTTGGGTTCTGGTTCGAGCGACGAGCGTCGCCCTTCAACAGATCGAGCGTGGCGCGGGTGTGAGTGCCACCCAGTTTCTCCGTTGGGAGTCGAATTTCGCTGGGCGGCACGCCCTTGGAAGTAACGACGTGCGCATCGACCAATGGGGTGGCGCGGCTCAGGCTTCGTCGTCGCTCAGCGGGCCGCTCCGCCACTTGCCGTCGACGCGCCTGCGGATGCCGGCGGGGTTGTCGTCGCGGAGTTCGGGTGGCAGCAGGGCGCCTGGGCCGTTTTGATAGGCCACAGGGCGGCACCAGCGTTCGAGCGCGAGCGGGCCGACAGCGGTGGTGTCGGGGCGGTTGGTCGCTGGGAACGGCCCGCCGTGGACCATCGCCTCGCACACCTCGACGCCGGTGGGCACCCCGTTGAACACGATGCGTCCGGCGCGGTGCTCGAGCACGCTGACGAGGCGGCGGGCGGTGTTGCGGTCGTCTGCTGCGAAGAACATAGACGCGGTGAGCGTGCCTTGGATCGAAGCCGCGGCGTTGGCCATGGCGCGTTCATCGGGGCAGAGCACGACGAGGACCGCGGGGCCGAAGACCTCGTCGTGGAGCGTGTCGTTTGAGAGGAAGGTCGAGGAAGTGGTGCGGAGCAGGGCCGCGGCGCCGCTGACCGGGCCTTTCGGGGCGCTCCCGTCCTTGGCCCGGGGCGTCGCGAGGCGCTTGGGGTCGGTCTTGAGCTCGACGCCTTCAACGCCCGCCCAGCCGAGCACGCGGCGGAGGTACGCGTCACGGATGCGGGGGGCGAGCATGACCTGGTCGGGCAGGGTGTTGAACCGACGCGTCAACTCGTTGAGCACCTTCGACGCGTCTTCGTTGTCAATCATGAACAGCAGACCCGGTCGTGTGCACTGCTGGCCGGCGAACGCGGTGATCGACTCGGTGAGCAAGTGGGCGACGGCCTCGCCCTGGCTGGCCGCGGCACTGGGTAGCAAGAACGCAGGGTTGGTCGAGCCCATCTCGGCAAAGAACGGGATGGGGTCCGGGCGTGCTCGTGCGAGGTCGGCGAGCGCGGTGCCGCCGGCTTGGGAGCCGGTGAATCCTGCTGCGCGGACGAAGGGATGCTTGACGAGTTCTTCGCCGATGGCTTTTTCGCGTTGTCCGCCGGCGTGGAGGAAGGCGAACATACCCTGCGGGAAGCCGGTGGCTTGCAACGCGTCGACGACCGCCCAGGCCACGAGTTCGCCGGTGCCCGGGTGGAGCGGGTGACCCTTGATGATGACGGGGCACCCAGCGGCGAGAGCGCTCGCGGCGTCGGTGCCCATCGTGCTGTACGCGAGGGGGAAGTTGCTCGCGCCGAAGACCGCGACCGGTCCGAGCGAACGGAGCACCCGCCGTACGTCGGGCTTGGGGCGGGGCTGGCGTTCGGGGTCGGCGCGGTCGATCGCGGCCCGGACCCAAGAGCCCTCGCGGACGACCTCGGCGAACCGGAGCAGCGTGCCGGTGGTGCGTTCGCGTTCGGCGAGCAGGCGCTGCTCGGGCAGGCCGGTCTCCTGCGCCGCGACGTTGATCAGCGACGGGCCCAACTCGAGGATGTTGGCCGCGATGGCTTCGAGAAGGCCGGCGCGGTGCTCGGGCGACCGGCGGCGGACCTCGTGTAGCGCGACCCAGGCGGCGCGGCAGGCCCTATCGACCTGCTCGGGCGTCGCGGAGTGGTACCCGATGGGCAGCGGCTCCCCTCGCGAAGGATCGATCGCCTTGAACGGCTGAACCTGCGGCGCTTCCTCGGTCTGGCCTTCGAGGATGCTCCACCCGGTCGGGCCTTTGCGGCGGGCCGGTGGCTCAGCTGTCGGGGCGCTCGTCATGGATCGATGCTACCTGTCGTTGGAAGGGTGTTCCGATAACGCCCTGCCACCTGGGCGCTATGTCGTTCTTCGGCGGTTGAGGCTCTCAACTGCTCTGGGATGAGCATGGCAGAGCGCTGATCGCCCATCACCTGGATTGTGTTTGTATGATGCAAGGGTGATTGCCCGAGTCCATTCCGCGTTGCTCCAGGGGGTCGATGCTCTGCCTTGCGAGGTGGAGGTCGATTTCGACCCGTTGGGCATGGACCAGACGCACATCGTGGGGCTCCCCGACGCGGCGGTCCGCGAGTCGCTCGACCGGGTGCGGTCGGCCGTGGTGAACACCGGGTACGCGCCTCCGGTGGGGCGGCTGCTCTTCAATCTGGCTCCGGCTGACGTGCGCAAAGAGGGTCCGGTGTACGACTTACCGATCGCGGTGGGGCTGCTGATCGCGAGCGGAACGCTCACCGAGCGGGCGAGTGGGGGCCTCGATCCAAGGACGGCGGTCTTTGCGGGCGAACTTGCGCTCGACGGGCGTGTCAGGCCGATCAAGGGCGCGATCGGGATGGCGGCTCTGGCCCGAGAGTCCGGGTCGAGGGCCTTCGTGTGTCCCCTGGAAAACGCCCGAGAAGCGGCGGTCGTGCCGGGCGTGGAGGTCTTCGGCGTCTCGACCTTGGGCGAGGCGGCGGGGCTGATCTCGGGCGACTTGGATCGCGAGCCGGAGAGCCCGCCGGATGTCGAGGGCCTCATCGGGTCGACGACGCCCCCGATCGACTTCGGCGAGGTCCGAGGTCAGGAGGCGGTGAAGCGCGCCATCACGATCGCGGCCGCCGGCGGGCACAACCTGTTGATGCTCGGTCCTGCGGGGAGCGGCAAGACGATGATGGCCAAGGCGTTGCCTGGCGTCTTACCTCCTTTGACGGCCGATGAAGCGATCGAGGTGACAAGGGTGTACTCGGCGGCGGGGGCGCTTGGTCCGGGCGAGAGTCTGGTGACCCAGCGCCCGGTGCGCAGCCCTCACCACACGGCGAGTTCCCCGGCGATCGTGGGCGGCGGCGTGGTGCCCCGGCCCGGCGAGATCAGCCTGGCCCATCACGGGGTGCTGTTTTTGGATGAGTTGCCCGAGTTCGGTCGGGGTGTTCTCGAGACGCTCCGACAGCCCCTCGAAGACCACGTCGTCACGATCGCACGCAGTCACGGGTCGGTTCGCTTTCCGTCGAGTTTCATGCTGGTCGCGGCGATGAACCCGACGCCCCGGGGCGACGTGGCGCCGGGTGAGGTGGGCCAGCGCGAGATGGAGCGGTACATCGGGCGGATCTCGGGCCCTTTACTCGATCGGATGGACATCCACGTCGAGGCTCCGGCGGTTCCGTTCGAGCAGTTGCGCGATGGTCCCAAGGGGACCGATACGCGGACGATGCGAGAGAGTGTGTCTCACGCGAGAGAGCGTTCGATTGCGCGGCAAGGCACGACGCCGAACGCTCGCCTGAGCGGCACGCAGCTTGATGACCTCGCGCCGATGGACGACGCCGCGACGTCGTTGTTGGGTCAGGCGATCAGCGGCTTGGGATTGAGCGCTCGGGCGTACGACAAGATCCGGCGTGTGTCGCGGACGATTGCGGATCTTGAGGGGGTCGATGGTGTCGTGCAGGCGCATGTTGCCGAAGCGGTGCAGTATCGGCTGCTGGACCGGAGGCTTTGAGTCGGCGGTCTGCGTTTCGTCAGAACTTGTATCTGAACAAACCCTATCTTGTCCCTTGATTTCTCGTGGGCAAACGAACAACGAAGGGCCTTGAGGCCAGGAAGAACGCTCCGCTCGGGAGGGCCCTTGCTCGCGCTGCGGGCTCGTTGATATCGGGATGCTCTCAGACTCGATACGTCACCCGCTGCGAATTCACTCTGGCTGCTCTAGATCAGACTTCCATATCTCCAATCGCTTTGCCGTTGTGTTGTCCTTGCTGTGCCCGAAAAACCGCCCCATCGTGTTGCTGGAACTCCAGCAAGAGGTACATTCACCTGAACAGGCAGTGTGTACGGGGTCTGCTTGTCTCTTTGCGGGATCTGGTGCACTCGCTGCGGCTTATGGACGAAGGGCGATCATGTTGCGTTTGGTACTGGTTGTCGCTGCCTCGATGGCGATCTGTGCGGATGTTTACGCGCAGCCTGAAGAACTGCTGCTTCACGTCAACGGGACGATCGATCTCGATTCTGTTGATCCGGCTTTGGGTGAAGTTATTGGCGACACTCAGGAAAGCTGGTCGATTGAGGTTGGTTTGTTGCGTGATGGTGTCGCGACATACGATGTTGAGACAGATGCGCTTGTGGGTCGGTTTGGCAGCGCGTCATCGGGGCCAGCAAGTGCTCTGCTTTTTCCGGGAAACGCATTGATTGCCTTCAATGGTGGTTTAAACGATCGTTTGAGCGGTTTGGGTTTTGTTTTCTTCGAATCATATGAAGGGATTGATTTTCGTATTGCGACCCATATTGATGGGTTTGGTGTCGTTGACGTGGTTGGTATTGCTGCAGTGGAGATCGGTACCTTAGCAGAAGGGGTTCCGATCACGGACTTCGCTGTCGACGTGCGAAGAATGGAAATCCAAAACGTCCTGGGGCGTACTCTCGCGGTTGGCACGATTGACTCGTTCGAGTACACGAGTATTCCAGGCCCAGGCGTTGTCGCGGCTATTGGTGTGTGTGGTGGGGTGATGAGCCGCCGTGTGCGGCGAGGGCGGAGGCTGTCATGATGCGCAGGTCTTCATGAACTCGAGTTCGATTGCGCGGGAGGATCAGCGGTCTGGGTTTGATCGCTCCCGGCTTTTCAGGAGCCGAGGAACGCTTCGAGCACGATGTTGAGCTGTTCGCCGGTGATGGTCTCGAAGAGAAGCACGGATTCGATTCGTCCGTTTCGAGCTTCGCTGCGAAGCCAGTCAAAATCGGTAGTGATGAGGTACGACGGGAGACCTGGTCGGCTGTGGTCGTCGTGGACAAGAAGGGCATACCCGCGATCAGGCGCGGCGAACCACTCGTCGAGCGTGATGCGTTCGCCCGGGATGCGGGTGCCAGGTGTTCTCTCGTTCGCGGCAGGGATACGGAGAAGCTGGGAGTCGCGGACGCCCTTGGGATCGTGCTCGGGGGATTGAAACGGAACGGTGAGCGATGATTCGCCTGCATCGGTGGTCCAGCCGCTTCTGGAACGGCGGCCGGCGACACCGTCGGCGACGGAGTAGGCGATCCAGCTTCGCGTATCGGTGTCGTCGGCGTAGGTGATCGCGCTGGCGACACTGTTCAGCGGGGCGGACCAGAGCGCGGCGTCGGGCTTGATGCCGGCGCGTCTTTGGAAGTCCTCGATTTCGGCTTCGACCGATTCAAGTTCGGTCGGGCGAGCGACAACGCCCCGGCCCATCGTGAGCCAAGGGCGGCTTCTTCTTGTGACCGTGGGGAGTGGCGCCGGGTGTCCGATTGGTGTCGGAAGCCAGATCGTTGCTTGCTGGCCGCGTTCGAGCGGTGGAAACAACAGCGTCACCGCGGCGTCCGGGGTTCGGTCGGCGAGCGTTATCGCGTCGGGGGCGGGGCCGATTGCCTCGCGGACGCGACCGGGAGATGGCAGCAAGACCAGGGGAGTGGGCGCCACTCCGCGAACCTCGATGTCGTCGAGTTTGGAGGGGAGTGCTCCCGTTGGAACGAAGATGTCGGGGCGAGTCGGCACCCGGGGGTTGTCGATCGCGAGCGTATCCAACGTTCGGATGATCCTGGTGGTGATTGACTCGAGACTTCGTGAGTCGCACCCCTCGAAGGCATCGCGATTCAACGTGATGAGGGTCGACCCGGCGCTGTGTATGACCGGCTCGCAGTCCGCAGCGGACAGCGTTGGGCTCTTGGCATCTGTCGTAGACGCCTCTGAGCCGTCGGCGCCGACGATGGGTGCGTCAGCGCCCGGGGGGGGAGATTCTTCGGCGCAAGAACAGGCAAACAGAAAGCCCACGGCCGCAAGGGTTCTCGCGGCCGTGGGCACGTTGTTCAGAGCGGTCATCGATCGCCTCATGTCGCGTCGGTGATCACTGCGACGACGGCGGTATGTAGTCGTCGGGATCGAGGTTCGGCGCGTCTTCGATCGGTTCGCGGACATCGGGGTTCTCGTGCCAGGGTCCTGGCTCACCGAAGGGGCGTTCTTCGGGATCGCGGAGCGTCTCGTCAGGGAACCACTGGTCGTCGCGGTCGACGTCGTAGTCCTGTTCCATGATGTCCCAGGCCCCGTCGTACGCGTCCTCGAGGGAGTCGTACGGACCGCGGGTGCTCCCGGTTTGCGCATCGGTGACATAGTACTTGCCGTCGAGGCAGATCACGGTGACGACGTGGCCGTCGCCGTACCACGTGAGCCAGAGTTGGTAGATCTCGAAGTTTTCGCCTTCGAGTTGGCGTCGGAGGTACTCGGCGAGGACGTCTGCCCAGTCGTCGCAGTCGAAGCCGGGCGTCCACCAGCCATCGGGCATGTCGAGAATCTCGACCGGGAACCACTGCCGGAACGGGAAGTCGTCGATCGGATCATCGAGGATGTCCGGGAGCTCGTCGGGCTCGTCTTCTGGGCCCGGTCCCGGGCCTGGCCCGGGACACGGAGCTTTCTTTTTTTTCTGAAGTGATTGGGAAACGAGCATGAGGTCGTTGGACACGCCGCCGTAGGCCATGAAATTCGTCGGGGCGGCGAGGTCGACCGACGCAACGTCGTAGCAGCCATCGGCGGCTGCCGCGTTGGCAACCATCTTCATGTGGTTTTCGACGACAGTGATGGGCGAACTCAGCAATCCGGTGCCGAGCGTTCCGGTGAGCGTGTAGGTGCGGAATTGACTCAGGGCGGCGGGGTCATCGCGAAAGAGATCGTCAAGCGTGTAGTAGTTTGGCGAATCGGGGTTGTCGTCGAGTTGCTGGGCGTACAGATCTTCGAAGAGAAGATACGCATCGTAGAACATGAGATGGTTGGCGCCGACCTGCCCCGGGTTTGATGGCGAGAACGTATCCGCGTCGGGAAGCAGCTCGCCGGTGTCGACGAAGTGCCAGTACACCTCGGCAAAGGCGTTCATGTCCGCCATCGTCACGTTGCCCGGCTGAGCGCTCACGACCGGAACGCCCGGCTCTGCTGCGGAGGTGGCTTGGGTGAGCAAGCCGATACCCATGCCGGCGCAAACGGCGACACGCCAAATCCTGCGGGGATCTGTCATCATCATTAATTTTTCCTCAGTTCCATTCTGCGTGCACGACAAAGGAAGAACGCGTCGTGCAGTGGCCATCCCTTACGAAGCAGCAATGTAGCCGAAATCATGCGTCCGCGCGCGGCCAGAGAACGTGTTTTGCTCAAGAACGTCTATTTCCCACAATGTTGTGTCGCGCGTTTGTTGCTGGTGCTGCTTGATCGTCTGTAGCAAAGGTCCCGAAGACGGGCGGCGGCGGTGCTATTTGATTCGGTGGTCCCCGGCGAGTACGGCCACAGCTTTGGGCTGGTGCGTTGCCGCGTGCCGGCTCGCTTAACTCGAGTCGCCGGTGAAGACCCCGACGGGCAGCAGATCGTCCCAGACATCTTCGGGGATCGAATCGAGGTCGCGGGCGAGGCCCCACATCTGGAGTCCGTAGCGCCCGGCGACTCCGAGGGTGTTCGCGATGACGCCGATCTGCTCGGTGACGGTGGCGCGCGTGCATGACACGTGTTGGGCAATGTGACCGTCGGTCGTACCTTTGAGCAGTTGGAGCAAGATGCGTCGTTGCCCGAGGCTGAGTATGCACATCTGATCCATGCACGCCGTTCGCATCATCGGGAGCGTGCCCGGGCGGTACCGGTCGGGTGTGCACGAGGCGATGACTGCGGGCCGGCGCGAGTCGCTGAGCATGACCGGCACGCACCCCCATAGATGAACACGGTCTGCCCCGATCTGGTAGAGATACTCCGGTCGCTTGGTCGTGAGCACTCGGTCGACGTGTTCGAGGCGCTCGGCCGCGGCGATCGGGTCGAGGGTTGTTGCGTAGCTCTTGACCGGCAGGTTCGCGTGGGCGTCGATGAGCAAGTCGTCGAAGGCTTCGTTGGCCCAGAGCACGCGTCCGTCGGTGTCTCGCAGGGAAACGATGGTTCCGGGTTTACCGCCGGCGGCGTTCGAGCACGATCGGGCAATCTGTTCGACGCTGCAGCGGAGCATTGATCTCTTCCGTGGCGGGGTTTCGACGAGCTCGCTGTTCTGACAAGACTATTGAAAGTCTGTTGCGCTCGGTGGGTGCGGTTGACGGGAAATTCACCCTCCAACAGGTGAATACGCCTTTGTCGCTATTCTCTCGCGTTCTGCACGCTGACTCGGAGGTCTCCATGTTCATGAAGCGAAGTCTCACGTTCGGTTCGGGGGTTGTGCTCTTGCTTGTTGGGTGCAGCGGCCCTGTGGCCGTCGATACCGACGATTTGTCGCTGAACTACGGCGCCGTTGACCCCGAGTTTCGGAGAGGCGGCGGCGTGAGCGACAACGCGTTCGATCCGCTCGACATGCCAACTCCGAACGAGCGTCGCTTGGGGTCGGGCTTTCCAGGGCCGGACTATTGGGATCAACGCGCTGACTACGTCATCGATGCCACGGTGGACGAAACGTCGGACGCGCTGCGTGCGTCGTGGTCGATGACGTACCACAACAACAGCCCCCACACGCTGGAGTACCTCTGGATCCAACTCGAGCAGAACCTGTTCCACCCCGACAGTCTCGGCGCCAGGAGCTACTCGCCCGGCGGCGTGCTCCGGGGGCGGCCCGATTTCGAGGGTGGCTACGCGATCGAGAACGTCAAGATCGAGGGCGTCGGCGCCGAGCTAGATATCCATGACACGCTTGGCAGGCTCGATCTGCTTGAGCCGCTCGGGCCGGGCGAGTCGGTTGAGGTGAGCCTCGACTATTCGTTCTTGGTCCCGCCTTACCTCCGTCGGATGGGCGTCGAAGAGGTCGAGCGCGGCAAGATCTTCGAGTTTGCCCAGTGGTTCCCGCACGCGTGCAACTACGACGACGTGAGCGGGTGGAACACGCTTCCGTACCTGGGGACCGGGGAGTTTTACACGAACTTTGGTGACTATGAGGTGAGTATCACCGTGCCCGGTGATTACCTCGTGGTCGCGACGGGGGAGTTGCAGAACGCGAGCGAGGTGCTCAGTGCTCCGATCCGCGAGCGTCTCGAGCGGGCTCTGGTGAGTGACGAGCCGGTGTACATAGTGAGCGAGGACGAGATCGGATCGGACGACTTGTTCCCCGGGAGCGCCGACACCAGAACGTGGAAGTTCGCGGCCCGGTGCGTGCGGACGTTTGCGTTCGCGGCGAGCGACGCGTTTGTCTGGGACGCGGCGGGTGCGAACATCCCGACGATCGACGGTGATCCGATCTGTGAGGGCGGGGTTCCGAACCACGACGTGACGCGCCGGGTGCTCTGTCAGAGCTTCTACCCCAGCGAGGCGGAGGTCTGGTTCCCCGAGCACGAAGACGGCGGCAGCACGCGCTACACCAAGCACGCGATCGAGTTTTACTCGGAGTGGTTGTACCCGTACCCCTATCCCCACATGACAAATGTCAACGGGCCTGAGGGGGGCATGGAGTACCCGATGATCATGTTCTGCGGGGCGCGCACCAACCCCCGGGGGCTCTTCGGCGTGACCGACCACGAGGTGGGCCACACGTGGTTCCCGATGATTGTGAACACAGATGAACGCCGGCACGTGTGGATGGACGAGGGGTTCAACTCGTTTACAGATTCGTACAGCGAAAGGGCGTGGTACGGCGAAGACGAACTCGATTGGGTTCGGACGAAGAACCGTCTGACCGAGTTCGCCAGGGAGCCCGGTCTGCAGCCGATCTCGACGCGGCCCGACAACATGTGGCGGCGCTGGGTCGGGCTTCTGGGCTATCGCAAGCCGGGCATCGGGATGACGATCCTCCGCGAGTACATCCTCGGGCCCGATCGCTTCGATCGAGCGTTCCGGGCGTACATCCAGAAGTGGGCGTTCAAGAGTCCGCAGCCGGCGGATTTCTTCCGGGCGATGGAGGATGGGTCGGGCGTCGAGCTCGACTGGTTCTTCCGGGCTTGGTTCCTCGGGACCGGGAGCGTGGACTTCGCGATCGAGAGCGCCGAACTGGCCGAGGACGGGGAGAGCGGCTACGTGACGTTCGTCATGAAGGGCGAGGTCCCCTTGCCTCTTCCGTATCGCGTGACGCTCGCCGACGGGACGGAACTCGACCTGACGCTCCCGGTCGAAGCCTTTGCTTCAACCGGGAAATGGCGGGCGGTGTTTGACGCGAACGGGCAGGAGATCGAGAAAGTCGAGATCGATCCGAGGGGTCTGATTCCCGACATCAATCCTCGTGACAACGTGTGGGGGCGGTAGGACGTGCCAGCGCCGAAGCTCGATGACGTCGCGCCGCGTCGGGACCCGCCCGACGTCTCACTGGGCTTTCTGCTCGTGACCACGTTCGGGCTTGGCTACATGCGCCCAGCGTCCGGGACGTGGGGATCTTTGCCGCCGGTGGCCCTCGCGTCGGGGCTCGCGTGGGTCGTTCTCGCGTTTGAGTTGCCTTGGTCGGTGTACATCGCGCCGCTGATCGCGATTGCGTTCGCGTCGTGCGCCGCGTGCGTGTTCATGGGAGATCGGGCAGAGGCCCGGTTCGGGAAAAAGGATGCGAGCGAGATCGTTGCGGACGAGACGGCCGGCCAGTGCATCCCGCTCTTTGCGGTGCCGTTCGTGGTGGGGTGGGGTTCGGTCGAACTGATCTGGCCGGCTCTGGCGCTCGTGTGGCTGAGCTTCTTCGCGTTCCGTGCGTTCGATATCTGGAAGCCTGAGCCGGCGAACTCGATGCAGTCCATCCCTGGTGGATGGGGTGTCCTCTTGGACGACCTGGTCGCCGGGGTCTACGCGGCCGCGTTGGTGGCCTTGGCGGGTGTGCTGGTTTCGGGCTGAGTGGTTCGATGCTGCGGTTGGCCCATTCATCGGACAAGAACCTATGAAGGACCGATCTTCATGCAAAAATATCGTCGAGGTCGTGGGCTACGTCGCGGTTGGGGGGCTCAGAGCGCGGCGAACGTAGGGCCAGCCCGAGTAGGCGGTGAACGCGACCGTCGCCCAGGTGGCCCACACCAGCGGCTGCCATGCGTTGAACTCCTCGGTGCGATCGCTGGCGAAGTCAGCGAGGACAGCGACGAGCAGGAGCCATTGGAGCACCATCTTGATTTTGCCGGTCGGACCGGCGCTGAAATCGATGCCCTTGCCTTCGAGTGCCCCTCGCAGCCCGGTGACGAGCAGTTCTCGTGTGAGTACGACGACGGCCATCCACGGCTCGATCGGTGAGCCGGGCAGGTCGGCGAGCATGATGAACGCGCCGAGAATGAGCACCTTGTCGGCCAGCGGATCGACGACCCGGCCGAACACGCTGATCGCGTTCCACCGTCGTGCAAGCCATCCGTCGGCGGCGTCCGTGATTCCGGCCACCACGAACAGGGCGAGCGCCGACCAGAGCCACCCGCGTGGGTCGGCGGATTTGGTGGCCACGGCGACAGCCGCGACGAAGGCCGCGGTCATGATCAATCGGGAGATCGTCAGCGTGTTGGGGGTTTGAGCGCGCCAGCCCCTGGCGGGTGGTGCTGCGTGGTCGGCCATGGGGCGAGGGTACCTGAGGCTGGGTCTCAAGACGCGGCGGGAGGTGCTCCAAGTGCAGAAGGAAAGCGCCTCGGGTTGCTGATTGGTCTCGGGGGGCTCTATGCTCGGGCCCCCGCGGGTCTCGGACGGCACGAAGCCGTCTTGTGTGGCCGGAAAGGCGGGCGCGAGCGAGGGCGCGTTGGAAGCGATCATCAACCCCCTTCTTCTGTACGGCGGGTGCGCCCTCGGCGCCGTCGGGGTGGCGTTCGCTTTGCCCAAGCGTGGCGCGAGCCTGGCGGTCATCGGTGGGATCATCGCGGCGGCCGCGGCTGGGCTCGTGGTGATGGGCCTGACCTTTGCCGCGTTGCCCTCCGAGGGCTTGGGCGAGGGCGGGCTGCTCGAGGGCAACTTCGGCGCGCTGCCCAACATCTACTTCCACGTGTTCGGCGTGTTGGCCCTGGCGAGCGGGCTGCGGATGATCACCCATCCCCGTCCGGTGTACGCGGCCCTCTACTTCATCCTGACGATCGTCGCGTCGAGCGGGCTGTATGTCCTGCTGTCGGCAGAGTTCATGGCCTTTGCCCTGATCATCATCTACGCCGGGGCGATCCTGATCACGTACCTCTTCGTGATCATGCTCGCGACGCAGGCGCCGAGCGAGGAAGAACCCGATCGACTGAGCGAGTACGACGCGGTGGCCCGCGAGCCGGTGGCCGCGGCGGCGGTCGGTTTCGTCTTGCTGGCGGTGATCACGACGCTGATGTTCAGCGGTTTGCCGACGCTGGAGCGGTCGCGTTCGGAGGCTTCGCCCGAGCCGGCGCTTGAGTTGTTCCACGGCAAGTGGGAGCCGGACTTGACCGAGAGCCTTCGGGCCGCCGAGTTGATCGATATCACCGAGACGATCGCGATCGACAGCGGTTTGGCCGAACTGGATCTCTCTGCGGCTCCAGTGACCGTTCTGGTGACGAGCCCGGTCGGGGATTCGCGTCGCGTCGAGATACCGATGGAACTGATCCCGGAGGGGTTCGTGGCGACCAACGTCGAGCGGGTCGGCATGAACCTGCTCGCCGAGCACCCGATGACGATCGAGATCGCCGGTGTGATCCTTCTCATGGCGATGCTGGGGGCGACTGTTCTGGCCCGCAAACAGGTCGACATCGAGGAGGCCGAGAAGGAACGCCAGGCGAGGCGTCTCGGTCTGCTTGAGGAGGGCGCGTGATGGACCTCCTGGGCACCGACGTCCTGAGCACGTTGACGATGGCGCAGGGCGCGTTCCCCGAGGCGATGCCCGGGGGGACGCTGGCGCACTACCTGTTCATCTCGGCGGGTATGTTCTGCCTCGGGCTGATCGGGTTCATGACCCGCCGGAACCTGATCATCATGTTCCTGTGCACGGAACTGATGTTCCAGGCGGCCGGGCTGGCTCTGATTGCGTTCGGCCGGTACCACATGAACTTTGACGGACAGACGTTCGTGATCTTCGTCTTGACGATCGCCGCGGCGGAGGCCGCGATGGGATTGGCGCTCGTTGTGCTGTTGTTCCGCAAGCGTGAGTCGCTGAGCGGCGAGGACTGGTCGGAGCTCAAGGGCTGAGAGACTTGTCCGAGTCGGGGCCGTTTGGCCTCGGGGAATGAGCCGGGGCGCACGCTCCGGGACGGCTGGGAAAGGCAACGCGTCTCGTGGACACGATCACCGCCATCCAGAATCTGATCGCTCCCGTCGTGATGGCGGCGGACGCGGCCGGTGGCCACGGCGCCCACGGCGGCGAGGCCGGCCCTTGGTATCTCGCGTGGATCCCGTTCATCCCGCTCGTCGGCGCTGCGATCGTCGCGACGCTGACGGCGACAGGGAACAAGGACAAGACCCCGGCCTACATGAGCGTGGTGCTGCTCGCGATCTCGTTCGCGATCACTGTCTCGCACTTCATGAACTGGGGGGGGACCCCGGTCACGATCCACGCGTCCGACTGGATCAGTTTCAGTTGGGGCGACGGGCCTGGGCAGAGCTTTACCGGCAACTTCAGCTTCTACTTTGACGGGCTGAGCCTGCTCTGGATGCTGTTCGTGACCGGGCTGGCGACGATGATCTGCCTGTACGCCAGCGAGTACATGTCCCACGACGTGGGGCCCGGATATGGGCGATTCTTCTTCGCGTTCATGCTGTTCGTGTTCAGCATGTCGTGCCTCGTGATGGGCGACAACCTGCTCCTGCTCTTCCTGGGCTGGGAGGGCGTGGGCCTCTGCAGCTACCTGCTCATCGGGTACTTCTACAAGAAGAAAGCCGCGGTCGACGCCGGTCAGAAGGCGTTCGTCGTCAACCGTATCGGCGACCTGGGCCTGCTCATGGGCCTCTTGCTGACGTTCACGACGTTTGGCACGATCGAATACGAACCCCTATTCGCGATGATCGAGGCGGGCGAGACCGCCAGCGGAGCCCGGCTCGCCAACACCTGGCAGAGCTGGGCGATCCCGCTCCTGCTGATCGGCGGCGCGTTCGGCAAGTCGGCTCAGCTTTTCTTCTACGTCTGGCTCCCGGACGCGATGGAAGGCCCGACCCCGGTCAGCGCCCTCATCCACGCCGCGACGATGGTCACGGCGGGCGTCTACCTCGTGGCGAGGATGATGCCCCTGTTCCTTGCCGACGAGGACCGCATCGCGCTCACCGTCGTCGCGTGGGGCGGGGCGATCACGGCCTTCTGGGCCGCGACGATCGCGATGGCCCAGTTCGATATCAAGCGGATCATGGGCTATTCCACGATCTCGCAGCTCGGGTACATGTTTGCCGGGCTTGGCTTCCTGAGTTCGACCGGTGCCGTGTTCCACGTGTTCACGCATGCGTTCTTCAAGGCGACGCTTTTCCTGGCGTGCGGAGCGGTGATGCACGGCTTCGCCGGCCAGCTCGACATGCGGAAGCTGAGCGGCATCAGAAAGCTCAATGGCTGGAAGATCACCAGCTTCGCGATGCTGATTGGCTGTCTGAACCTCGCTGGCTTCCCGTTCACCGCTGGCTATTTCTCGAAGGACCAGATCCTGGCCGAGGCCTTCTACACGCCCGACTCGGTGGTCTGGGGCTCGAGTTGGGCCGGTTGGCTGCTGCTGCTGACCGCCGGGCTGACAGCGTATTACACGTTCCGTGTGTTCTTCCGGGTGTTCGTCGGGCCGACGATCTTCGAGCCTGGTGACGAGGCTCACGGCGATGACGGTGACGGGCACGACCACGCCGACGATCACGAGACTCATGGGTTCCACCCACACGCGCCGGGCTGGGCGATGAATCTCGTCCTGGTTGTGCTGGCCAGCGGTTCGATCCTGGCGGCCGGGCTGTACTTCGTCAACAAGAAGGACCACGGCTGGGCCGGCAGCATGGTGCACCAGTCATCGGCCTACGTGCACGGCGCGACGTGGATCGACCACGGCGGCCCGTACGACGCGGCCGGCACCGAGTCCGGTCCGGAAGATGGCACCGACGCTGATACATCGGAGGCCGTCGCCGACGGAGGAGCCGAGGCGGAGGCGCCGATCGGCGACTATTCCGAGGCCGGTCACGCGGGCGGCGCGGATCACGCGGCACCCTTGGCTCTGACCTACGGAGAGGTGACCGAGCCCGGCAAGCTCCTCGGCTTCGACCCGCACGAGGTGATGTACTACGTCTCGGCTGTTTTCGGCGCGGTCGGCATCCTTTGTGCGGCGTACTTCCACGGCCCCCGCGGCTTCGAAGGGCTCATGATCGGCGCTCGTGAGCGGGCGGACACCGTTCGGATGAACGGTGTCGCGATCAAACCGGTCAACCGCTGGGCGGAGCGCAAGTGGTTTGTCGACGAGTTCTACCACCTCGTCATCGTGATGCCCCTGCGGGTGGTTTCGCATCTGTTCCACTGGTTCGACAAGATCATCATCGACATCGGTTTGGTCGACACGCTGGGCCGGATCCCGGGCTGGGCCGCGTCGGTGCTCCGCGTGAGCCAGAGCGGGTTCATGCACGGCTACGCGATCCGGATGATCGGCGGGGTGGCGTTGGCCGCGATCGTTGCCGCGATTCTGGCGTTGAAGTGAGTGGTTGAAGAGACGTAAGGCAAAGGACTCCCGTTGGACTTTCTCCTCTGGCTCATGATGCTCGTGCCGCTCGCCACCGGTGTCGCGATCGCGTCGCGCCCGGCGGCCAGCGCTCGATCGCTGGCGCTGTGGGGGACGCTGCTCAACGTGGCAATCGCGGTGCTCTTCCTCGGTCGCTTCGACTTCTCGTCGACCGCGTACCAGGCGGAGTCATCGATCGAGTGGCTGCCCTCGCTGGGCCTCAGCCTCTCGATCGGGGTCGATTCGGTCGCGGCCCTGCTCATCGCCCTCACGGCGCTTCTCGGACCGATCTGCGTGCTGTCGTCCTGGACCGCGATCAAGAGCCGACCGAGGCTCTTCTACGGCTGGTTCATGATCTTGAACACGGCGATGGTGGGGGTCTTCGCGGCCCGTGACCTCGTCCTGTTCTACGTGTGCTTCGAGTTCACGCTGCTCCCGATGTTCGTGATCATCAACGAATTCGGGAGTTCGAACCGCAAGAAGGCGGCGATTAAGTTCTTCTTGTACACCTTCACCGGCTCGCTGGTCGCCCTCGCCGGCCTTGTTTTCGTCGCGGCGTTTGCTGCGAACCGCACCGGCGAGTTCAGCTTCGACATCGCGGTGCTCACCGAGCAGGCCCGGTTTATGACCTCCGGCCAGCAGAGCCTCGTGATGCTCGCGATGCTGGCGGGCTTCGCGGTCAAGGTGCCTTTGTTCCCGGTGCACACGTGGCTGCCCCTGGCGCACACCGAGGCGCCGACGGCGGGCTCTGTCATCCTCGCCGGTGTGCTGCTCAAGCTGGGCACCTATGCGATCTACCGTTTCGTCTTGCCCTTCACGCCCGAGGCCGCATACGAGTTGGGGCCGGCGATCGCGATCCTGAGCATCATCGGGATCGTTTATGCCGGCCTGATCTGCTGGGTGCAAGACGACGTCAAGAAGCTCGTCGCGTACTCGTCGGTGTCCCACCTCGGTTTCTGTGTGCTCGGGCTGTTCGCGTTGAACACCGCGGGGCTGACCGGGTCGATCCTCTACATGATCAACCACGGTCTCTCGACCGGTGCGTTGTTCCTGCTTATCGGCTTCATGTACGAGCGGTACCACACGCGTGACATGAGGCAGATCGGCGGTCTGGCGAGCAAGATGCCCGTCTGGTCGACCTTCATGGTCTTCTTCGTGATGGCGTCCGTCGGACTTCCGGGGCTCAACGGGTTCGTCTCCGAGTTCTTGTGCACCATGGGCGCGTTCCAGAGCTACACCGCGTGGACCGAGACCGATTCGATCGGCATGATGTCGGTCGGCGCGACGTGGGGCTCGCTCGGGCCTTGGTTCGCGGCCTTCGCGGCGACCGGGGTGATCGTCGCGGCGATCTACCTGCTGACGATGACGGCTCGCGTGGTGTGGGGCGAATACAAGGAGCCGGCGGGCCACAAGCCCCACGAAACGCTCCCGACCGACCTGAACTTCCGCGAGATCTCCTGCCTCGTTCCCCTCGCGGCGCTGTGCCTGTTCTTCGGGCTCTATCCAAAGCCCCTGATCGACGCCCTGGAAGGCCCGGTCAACGAGCAGGTCGCCCTGATCCAAAGCGCGGTCGAGGGCACCGCTGAAACACCCGACACGATCTTCGTCCGCCCCGATGACACGCAAGGCGACGGGGGGAACGACTGATGATGGACAAGCTCGATCTGGTGATGCCCGAGATCGCGATGTTCATCGCGACGTGCGTCGTGATGGTGTTGGGCCTCAGCCCCAGCCGCGAGGTCCGTCGGGGCTGCGCTCTGTTTGCCGCGATGGGTCTCTTCGCGGCCGGCGCCATGCGGACCATGGGGGCCGATGCGGCCGGGGGGCTGTTCCCGGAACTGGTCCCGTTCGCCAAGGGCCTGATCGCGATTGTCGGCTTGCTGCTGCTCCTGCTCATGGCGGGCACCGTCGACCGAGAAGAGGACAAGCTCGCCGCGTCGATGCCCGAGCGGTTCGACCCGCTCAAGGCGAACCGCGCTGAGTTCTACGCGTTCTTCATGTTCAGCTTGACCGGCCTCATGCTCGTGTCGTCGGCGGACGACCTGATCTGGCTCTTCCTGGCGCTCGAACTGACGAGCCTTCCGACCTACATCATGGTCACGATCTCCACGAGGGGGACGCGTTCGCAGGAGGCGGGCGTGAAGTACTTCTTCCTCGGGGCTTTGGGCGCCGCCATCTTCTTGTATGGGTTCGCCCTGCTCTACGGGGCAACCGGCTCGACCGACCTCGCGGAGATCGCCGCGACCATCCAGGCTCAGGCCGCGAGTGAAGAGGGGCTCAACCCGATCGCGTCGGCCGGGCTCGTGATGAGCTTCATTGGGCTTTGCTTCAAGATCGCGGCGGTGCCTATGCACTTCTACGCTGCGGACGTGTACCAAGGGGCGCACTCGGGCGTGTCGGCCTTCCTGGCGTTCGTGCCCAAGGCCGCCGGGATCCTGGCGATCATGATGATCGCCGGCACGGCGGGCTGGACCCACGGCCAGACGGGTGACGCCTTGCCCGACGCGCTGTACGGGGTCATGTGGACCGTCGCCGCGTTGACGATGTTCGTGGGCAACGTGCTCGCGCTGCTTCAGACTTCGATCAAACGCATGCTCGCGTACTCGTCGATTGCGCACTCGGGCTACATGCTGGTCGGCATCATCGCAGGCCCGGGTTCGATCGCGGAGTTCGGGGCCGACCCGACGGCGACGTTCGCGGAAAACGGGCTGGCCGCGGCCTTGTTCTACCTGCTCTGCTACGGGGTCATGAACGCCGGCGCATTCGCCGTCGTGTCGTGCCTGGAGCGCAACGGTAAAGACGGGCCCACCGGCGAGATCGATGAGATCGACGATCTGCGCGGATTGCACCGCGCCCATCCGCACTTGGCGTTCGCGATGGTCCTCTGCGGGCTGAGCCTGCTCGGACTGCCCCCCTTGCTCGGGTTCTTCGGCAAGCTCGGTCTGTTCACCAGCGCCATCGCGGCCAATGAGATCGCCCTCGTCGTCGTGCTCGGTTTGAACTCGGCGATCGCGGCGTTCTACTACCTCAGGATCGTCGTCGCGGCCTATCTCGACCCAGCGGACGAAGCCCGCACGGCCGACCTGACCGTTGTGCCGTTCCCGACGCGCGTCATCGCGGCCTTTGCGTCGGCCGGTGGCGTGGTCTTGCTGGCGGTGCTCTCGCAGTCGCTCGTGTCGGCAAGCCTCGGTGCGGCGACCTACGAAGCACCGAGCCGGACGGACGTTAATCTGGCCGACAAGGCGGGCGTTGAACCGGTCCAGGCGACCTCGGCAGAAGACGACCTTTCCGACGGGTAACCGGCGTCCCGGGCGTGGTGGACTTCGCGAACGCGGCGATACGATGGGCCTCGTGGCCCGCTCTGAGTCAGAATCTGTGCCCCCCGGCGTCGATCGCGACGAAGACGCTCTCCTCGCCGCGGCTCGCGACGGCGACGAGGACGCCCTCCGATCGCTCTTGGCGCCGGAAACCGATCGCCTGTACGCCGTCTGCCTCGGGATGCTCAAGAACCCTGAGGCGGCCCGCGACGCGGTTCAGGACGCCCTCGTTCGGGTTATTCGTGGCCTCGAGACGTTCGACGGGCGTGCTCGGTTTACGACGTGGACAACCCGGATTGCCCTGAACACGTGCCTTACACGACTCCGAGAATCTGAGAGGCACGCAAGGCTGAATGCTCGATTCCCGACCCGCCCGACGGAACCCGGGCCGGGTTCGCGCGTCCAAGAGACGGAGCGGGCCCGCCGGGCGGCCCACGCACTCGAGGCGTTATCCGAGGAGCATCGAACAGTGCTGGTCCTGCGAGACGTTCGCGGACTCGAACTCGACCAGATCGCGGAGACGCTGGGCCTGCCGACGGGCACACTGAAGAGCCGGCTTTTCCGGGCTCGTGCAGCCCTTCGGACGGAATTGGAATCGAACGACCAATCGTGACGTGATGACCACCAACGGCTTCCACCATCCTGACGGAGACGCAAGGGCAAAGTCGCTCATCGCGGCGCTTGAGGCTGTCGGCGTGGGGCTCGAGGAAGCGCTCGACGTGATCGAACTGTCCCTCGATGACCCAAGGGTGTCGTCGGTGCGTTCAAGGCTTCAGGACCACCCACGTCTGGTGCGCGAACTCGACGAGATGCGTTCGGACAGGTCCTCGCTGGCGGCAATCGGGCGAGCCAGCATCCCGTCGGTGCTCGACGGCGTCATTGAAGCGGCGAGGGCGCAGTCCGAGCGCGAGGCTCTGTTAAGCCTCGAACGCACCGACCCTGCGATGGACACGCCCCCGGTCTCAAGGGTCATCCCGCAAAGGACACGTTGGCACGATCGGGTGCGTATCGGTCCCAGGCGGTCGCCGGTGCTTTTTTGGTCGTTCGCGACTGCGGCCGGGCTGACGCTCGTCTCGGGCCTCGCCCTGATGATGGCGAGCCGACTCGGTGTGCTTGCCGATGCCCCCCAGCGCATCGCGGATACCCGAGGCAACGGAGCGGCTGGCGGCGAAGGCGTGGTTGAGGAAACGGTCGAAGAACGCTCGTTGGCTCAGCTTCCGGACGCAAAGGCAGAGGCTGCAGAGTCTCCGACGACGCTCGTCGCCCTCGACGGGGTCGGCGCGGCGGCATCCGCGTTCGAATCGGGCAGGCTGGTTCTCGTCGCGTCGGGCGATGCGTCGAGCCTCGAGGGGCTGACTCGATCCGATGGACTCTGGACGCTGGAGACCTCGGCTCCTGCGATCACGGTGTCATCGATCCCGCTCGGAGAGTTCGCCCCTGACGTGCCCGGGGCGCCGGTCTTCGCGGGCGACGCGGAGCAGTCGTCGGTAGTCGCCTTCGAGCGGACCGAGAGCGTGCCGGAGCCGAGCGTCGCACTCGCCCGGATCACGCCGGGTCGAACGGGGCTCGTGGCGTTCGTTGCTCAGCTCGAGCGGGCCGGGTTCTCGGTGGAGTTTGTCGAGGTGGCCGACGAAGTCGTCGCGCCGGTCGACCTTTCCCCCGATGCGGTCGGGTGGTGGGGCAGACCGCCCTCGACATGGCCCGATCGAGCGCCGGTGCCGATCGTGGTTCGCTCGTCAGGCGACTGAGCCGGAGCGAGTGCGACCATGTTTGTTTCATCGCGTTCGCTGGGATCGCGGTCCGTTTGGTCTCGGTGACGAACCACCAGCCCGCAGCGCGAGCAAGGGATCTCCTCCGCCTCCGTTTCTCTGGCCCCTTCGATTCTCGTGCGCAATCGAACAACGAAGGGTCGTAAGGGCCCGCAAGAACGCTTCGCTCGGGAGGTCCCTTGCTCGCGCTGCGGGCTCGTTCAATCGCGGCGCTTGCGCACGCGGTACGTCACCTGCTACGAGCGATTGAGCCTGATTTAATTGGCGACGATGTTCACGAGCCGACCCGGGACGACGATGACCTTCCGGACGGTCTTGCCTTCGAGGAGCGCTCTGATCCGTTCGTCGTTCAGCGCGGTTTCTTCCATCGTCTTCTTGTCCGCGTCGGCGGGCACGATGACCTTGCCGCGAACCTTGCCCAGGATCTGGACCGGGATCTCGACCTCGTCATCGACGAGCAGCGAGGCGTCGACTTCGGGCCACGCCTGAACGTGGATCGAGCCCACTTCTGCGTAGCGGCCGAGGCGGTCCCAGAGCTCTTCGGCGAGGTGCGGCGCGAACGGCGCGATCGTGCGGGCGGCGCGATCGATCTGATCGCGGGTGAGCGAAGCGGAGCCGTCGGACTTGAGCGAGGCGTTGACAAACTCGATCATCGCGGCGATGGCCGTGTTGAAGGCGAGGCGATCAATATCGCTCCCGACTTTATCGATGGTCCGGTGCAGCTTCTTCTCGATCTCCTGGTCGGGCGCATCGACCGAGTGGATCGCGCCGGATGTTTCGTCGATGCACAGGCGCCAGAAGCGTTGCATGAACCGCATGAGCCCGGAGATATCGCGCGTGTTCCAAGGCTTGGACGCGTCGAGCGGTCCCATGTACATCTCGTAGAGACGGAACGTGTCGGCGCCAAACTGCTCGATAATGTCGTCGGGGTTGACGACGTTCTTCAGGCTCTTCGACATCTTGGCGACGATCTGCTTGACCGATTCGCCGGTCGCCGATTCGAAGTACTGGGGTTGATCGTCGGTGCCACGGTTTTCGACTTGGTCCGTCGGTACGAGCGTCTTGTCCGCCCGTTGAAACGCGTGGCTGAGGATCAGACCTTGATGGAAGAGCTTGCGGAAGGGCTCGGGGCTCTTCACGTGCCCCAGGTCGAACAAGATCTGATGCCAGAACCGCGCGTAGAGCAGGTGTAGCACGGCGTGCTCGGCGCCGCCCACGTAGAGGTCGACGCCCCGCTCGCCCATCCAGGCGTCATCGGCGGCCTCTCCGATCGGTGCTTCGCTGTTCTTCGGATCGGCGTAGCGCAGGTAGTACCAGCAACTGCCGGACCAGCCGGGCATCGTGTTCGTTTCGCGCCGGACCGGCGCGTCCGCCGGGAGGCCTTCGACGCCGGCGTCGCCGGCGGTCGTCTTGACCCAGTCGGTGGCTTTGGCGAGGAGCGGGGCCGGCTCATCGCTCTCGGCCGGTTCGTAGTCGGAGAGGTTGGGCAGCACGACGGGGAGAGTGTTTTCGCCCACCGAGTAGTGGAACCCTCGCTCGTCGTACACGATCGGGAAGGGCTCACCCCAGTACCGCTGACGGCTGAACAGCCAGTCGCGCAGCTTGAAGTTGACGGTGCCCTCGCCGGCACCCTTCGCTTCGAGGTGAGCGATGATCGTTGATTTGGCTTCTCTGACCTCCATCCCATCGAGGTCGACTTCGTTGTTCGAGCTGTTGATCGCCGGCCCGTCGCCTGTGAACGCTTTGCCTTCCCAATCGACTGGGGGCTTTACGGTGCGGACGATGGGCAGCTCAAACTTCTCGGCGAACTCCCAGTCGCGTTCGTCTTGGGCGGGGACCGCCATGATGGCGCCGGTGCCGTAACCGATCAGCACGTAGTCGGCGGTCCAGATCGGGACGGTCTGCCCGGTGACGGGGTTGAGCGCGTAGATGCCTGTGAAGACGCCGGTTTTCTCTTTGCTCTCCTGACGTTCAACGTCACTCCGGTTCCGTGCCCACTCGACATATTCGCGGACCTTGGCGACGTTGGTCTCCGAGCGCGGCTCGACGAGGGCCTGATCGACGAGCGGGTGCTCGGGTGCCACGACCATGTACGTGGCGCCGAAGACGGTGTCGGGCCGCGTCGTGAAGACGCGGAGCGCCGGGGCCGCCGATCCATCGAGGCCGAGGACGGGAAAGTCGATGAACGCGCCCTCGCTCCGCCCGATCCACTCTGCCTGCTGCGTTTTGGTGCTGGTCGGCCAGTCGAGGTCTTCGAGCCCCGTCAGCAGCCGGTCCGCGTACGCGGTGATTCGGAACTGCCACTGGCGGAGGGGCTTGCGGAATACTGGGTGGCTGCCTCGCTCGCTCCGGCCGTCGATGACTTCTTCGTTGGCCAGGGCCGTGCCCAGTTTCGGACACCAGTTGACGGTTTGCTGAGAGATGTAGGCGAGGCGGTATGAGTCGATGATCGCCCGCCTGGTCTCGTCGTCGAGATCTTGCCAGGGAACGAGTTCCTGGCCTCGGTCGGCGGCCGACGAGTATTCGCTGGCCTTCGGGTTCAACACGGCCGCCCGTTGCCCGCTCTCGAGCTGCGCGACGAGTTCTTCGATCGGACGGGCTTTCTGTGCATCGACGTCGAACCATGCGTTGTAGATCTTCACGAAGATCCACTGGGTCCAGCGGTAGTAGTCCTCGTCGATGGTCGCGACCTCGCGCGACCAGTCGTACGCGAAGCCGAAACGCTGGAGCTGGCGTTTGAAGTTCTTGATGGTCTCGCGGGTGAACCCGGCCGGGTGCTCACCGGTGTTGATCGCGTGCTGCTCGGCCGGCAGGCCGAAGGCGTCCCACCCCATGGGGTGCAAGACACGGTGCCCGGTCATCGACTTGTACCGGCCCAGGATGTCGGTGGCCGTGTAGCCCTCGGGGTGACCCACGTGAAGGCCGGCGCCGCTGGGGTAAGGGAACATGTCGAGCACGAAGAACTTGGGCTTGCTCGGGTCGAAACCGACTTCGCCCGGGTTGGGCGCGCGGTAGATCCCCGATTCCGCCCACGCGGCCTGCCACTTCAACTCGATGTTCTGGCCGCCGACGACGCCGGGCCCGAAGCGATGGGCGGGGGCGTCGGAGGTCCGAGATGGGCTCGTTTCACTCATATCAGGCGGAGTGTAGAGGCGCGACCGGGAGCCCACTTGGCCGCGGCCATCGTTCACCGGGGCGAGGCGGCCTTGACGGTGAGTCCCGCGACAGGAACGCTCCAGTTCGCTGAGATTCTGCACGCCGGAGGTTTCTCCGTCGCGGCGTACGGAGTATCCAAATTGAAATACAGGCGGGCCCTCTCGGGCCCGCCTGTCTTCAGGAATCACCACAAGGAGCTTGAGGGAGCCGGGCCGAAGCCCGGGCTCCGGGGGAGAGACTTACGGGCAGCCGGCCAGGAACGCGGCGATGAACAGGTTGATGTCATCGAGGTCCCAGACGCCGAAGGGCGGGGCGATGTCCGCGGCGGGGGTCATCGCGAAGAACGCGACGATGAAGGCGTTGACGTCGTCGAGGTCGAGCACGCCGAAGGGCGGGGCGATATCGGCCGCGTTGCAGGGGCCGGTGCCCGGGTCGCAGTCCGGATCGAAGCAGAGGGCGAAGTTGAACCCGTCGACCGGACGGGTCAGGTTCGGGAGCTGCAGGAACTCAAACCGGTCGTCGAACTGGATCGGGAGTTCACGCGGACGGAGCGGCGCGACCGGCTCGACGAAGACCTCTTCCTCGAGGCAGCCGGTCATCCCGTCGTCGTTGTTGGCGACGAGGTAGTGGTCGCCGCGGCCGAGCCCGCTCGGCGGATTCGGGTTGTCGATGCGACCGGCGTAGGTGTAGCCGCACTCGATGCTCGGCTGCACGCTCTCGGCGTAGGTGCGGAAATCGTCGAGTCCGTAGCGCCACGACCAGATCGGGGCGCCGCCGAATGCGGTGAGCTGGGTGTGGGCGTTCACGCCGCCGCCGCTGGCCGAGGTGATCCGGCCGGCCTGAACGAACGCGTCGCGACGCTCGTCGAATTCGACCGCGGCATACGCGGTCGCGACGGTGCTGGGGGTGCCATCGACGCCGAAGCTTTCGTAGTCGACCGACCAGATCGGGCCGCCGCCGGCGTCGACGTGCACGAGGTGTGTCGAGCGGTAGGTGCCCGACGGGGCGAGACCAAGGTCGGTGCGGCCGGCCAAGATGATGTCGCCCTCGCGGAAGACGTCGAGTCCGTCGCCGGTCTCCCAGACGTTCGGCAGGTCCGGGTTATCACGGTCGAAGAGCGAGTCGTAGCGGAAGAACCAGACCGGCGCACCACCCGGCGCGGCGCCGGCGAAGTCGTCAGCCGTCACCTTGAGCAGCGTTGCGTCCTGGGTGCGGCCCAGAAAGGTCGGGTCGTTCGGATCGAGCGGGAAGTCGGCGCGGATGGTGCCCGAGATCACCGCGGTGCGATCGAGCGGCGAGTAGGCGATGTCGGTAAACGCGAGTTCAGGGAACTCCTGGAAGGGCGTCGGAACAACGTACTCGTTGTACCACTCGAGTGTGCCGATCGAGTCGGTGCGGAACGCGACGGGCGTGCTAAACGGGAAGCCGGTGGGGCTTGCGCGATGCCCGACGACGTAGATCTCGCCCTCGTCGCCCTGGTCGAGCGCGACGCCCGGGTGGGGGGCGTGGATCGGGTCTGCCATGAACGAGCCTTCGTAGGCGTACGACCAGAGCTGCGTGCCGCCGGCGTCGAGGCGCAGCAGGACGATCTCGAACCCGGTGCCGAAGCTCGTGCTCTCACCGGCGACGATGTAGCCACCGTCCTTAGTCTCCTGGACGGAGTAGGCGATGTCTTCGCCTTCACCGCCGAAGGTCACTTCCCATTCGGTCGTTCCGTCGGGGAAGTACTTGATGACATGGAACTCGCTGCCCAGCCCGTTCACGCGCTTGTAGCCGGCGGAGACCGAACCGCCGTCTTCGGTCGTGTCGACGGAGTATGACCACTCGTCGCTGATGTCGCCGATCTCCCGCTGGAAGATCTGTGCGGAAGCGGTGGAAACGGCCAGGCCAGCAAACATCGCAGCCGCCGCGGCGCGGCGGGTCGTCAGGTTCATCATCTCGCATACCTCTTGGCTAGAAGACCATCGAGTTGGAACCCCCGGGGATGCG
>JBCDIT010000013.1:0-112229 GCA_038748775.1 Planctomycetota bacterium | reverse complement strand
CGATGATGTGACGCCGTTGGTACTCCGAGTCGTGCTCGGGATCCGCACGGCCGACACGGCCGTGGCACACCATGAGTGGGAACACGGCGCTCACGGTCCACCTGCTCGGGATGGCGCGAATCTCGAGCGCTAAACCCGGACAGCCAGGCTCTGCGCCTTCGCGCTAGCCGTCCGTTCTTGGCCTTAGGAGTCTGCGACTCCTACGAAAACGGCACCCGGCCCCCTGGATGCGCAGCGCCCCACCAACGTTGGCCCTAAGCATGCGACGTTGTGACGGGCGCCGTGACGAATCAGAGTGCATGCTGCGCGTACATCACAGCCGGAACACGCCACGTCGCTGGACAATCGACGCATTCAAGGTCCACGTGCTGCTCGTCATCCGAAAGCGCTGGCCGGAGGACACGGCAGCATGCGCCACATCGCCCTCGCTTGACGCGATAGGCCATACGCATCCACTTTGCCGACGTGCAATAGAACGGAGCGAGCGCCACCACGACACTAAACAGAACTCCGACGAACGCGAAGAGCACGCCGGCCCACACCGGCCACACCCAAGCCTCATAGGCAACCCGGTAGGCCCAAAGAGGGACGACTACAACGTACAGCATGCCGGGCGACGCCCAGAGCACTGAGATCAGATGTAGCACCACCACCACTGCGCGGAAGCGCGATAAGTACCCAAGGCTCTTGAGCACCGGCATGAACTCTTCTTTGTAATACGTCCGATCGCGTTTGGTCCAAAGCTGAACATGAACAGGCCGGCTATTGAGATCGAGGACACGAGTCGGATGCACGAGTGAAAGAAGCCGATTCACACAGCCTCCACGCACATCGCCACCGCGTTCCCCCCACCCAGGCACAACGCCGCAACACCCTTCTTGGCCCCGGTCCGTCCCATTTGGTGCAGCAACGTCGTCAACACACGGGCTCCGCTCGCACCGATCGGGTGCCCCAGCGCGATCCCGCCTCCGCACACGTTGAGCTTGTCCTCAGCGATTCCCAACTCCTTGATGTTGCACAGAAGCTGAGCCGCGAAGGCCTCGTTGATCTCCCAGAGATCGACGTCGTCCTTGGTCCAGCCCGCCCGCTCCAGAGCCGCCGGGATGCCGACGATGGGGGCCGCGAAAATATCCTTGGGCGTCACGCCACCAGTCCCGTAGCCGACGATCTTGGCAATCGGCTTGAGGCCCAGTTCCTCGGCCTTCGTCGCGCTCGTCACCGCGACCGCTGCGGCGCCGTCGTTGATCTGGCTCGCGTTGCCGGCGGTGACGGTGCCCTCTTTGCTGAAGGCGGGGCGGAGCTTGGCAAGCCCTTCAGCGGTCGACTCGGGGCGGATGCCCTCGTCACGGCTCACCCCGCCTTCGAGCCCGGGGACCTTGCGGTTGCCGACCTGCTCGCCGGTCAGGGCGACGGTCTCGGCTTCGAAGTGACCGGCGTCCCACGCCGCGGCGGCACGCTGGTGGCTCTGGGCGGCGTACCGGTCTTGTTCTTCGCGGCTGATGTCGTACTTCTCCGCGATGTGGTCGGCGGCGTTGCCCATCGCCCACTGCTCGAAGGCGCACCGAAGCCCATCAAACTGCATGTGGTCTTCGAAGGGCGTCGGGCCAAACTTCGCGCCGGCCCGGATGTGGCTGAAGTGCGGGGCCATCGTCATGTTCTCAAGCCCGCCGGCGATCACGACATCGTTGTCGCCCGCCTTGATGCTCTGGGCCGCCAGCATCGCCGCTTCGAGACCCGAGCCACAGACCTTATTGATGGTCTTGGCGCTCAGCGTGTCGGGGAGCCCGGCCCCGAGCCCCGCTTGGCGAGCCGGGTTCTGCCCCACGCCCGCCTGCAACACACAGCCCATCACGCACTCGTCGACGTGGTCCTTCAGCGCCGGGGCGTCGTTCAGCACCGCCTCGATCGCGTAGCTGCCCAGCTTGGTCGCCGGGGTCTTGCTCAGCCCCCCGAAGAACTTCCCAATCGGGGTGCGCTTCGCGGCGACGATCACAGGCTGGTTCGACATCACGGACCTCCAGGGGTGCATTGATACAGGACGCCGCGGCGGCGGCTCCGCGAATCGTATGTCAACACAGCCCGGCGTCGCTGCGTCTCTGAGGCGTGTCCCGGTAGCATCCAGGAGATGCAAGACACGCCGATCGATCCAGAAGTCGCGAGCACAGGGCCGCCCGAGCCCGACACGGCCACCCAGCTGAGTCGCTTCGAGCCGGTCGAGAAATTCGGCGACTGGATCGGTGACGCAGTCAGCGGGCTGCCCGAGTGGCTCCAGCCCCTGCTGCTCATCGGAGCCGGCACGCTTGTCGCAGTGCTGATCCAAGTGGTGATCTACACGATCCTCAATCGGGTCTCCAGGGATACCGGGCGTCTGCAGTCGCGTCGAATCGTCGAGTGCATCGGACTCTCGTCGCTCACCTTCGCCGTCATTCTCGGCGCCTCGCTCGGCACCGCCGTCGCGTCCAACCGCGACCTGCTCGGGCCCTGGATCGAACGCGTCTGGCCTCAAACGGCCACAGTCGCCATCATCCTCAGCTTCACGGCGATGATCCTCGGCCTGATCAGGGGCGTCGATCGGATGCTGCTGGCCCGGTACACGCTCGACGTGCGCGACAACTTCCGTGCGCGACGGATGCACACGCAGGTCGCGGTTATCAGCCGGACGCTCCGGATCATCGTCGCGATCATCGGTGTCGCCGCGGCGCTCACCACGTTCGAGTCTGTCGAGAGGTTCGGAGCAACCTTCCTCGCGTCCGCCGGCATCGCCGGTATCGCGGTCGGCTTCGCGGCCAAGCCGGTACTCGAGAACGTGATCGCCGGCATTCAGATCGCCCTGACGCAACCCATCCGCCTCGAAGACGTCGTGATCATCGAGGGCGAGTACGGAAACGTCGAAGAGATCACCACAACGTACGTCGTCATCCGCGTGTGGGACAAGCGCCGAATCATCGTTCCGTTCAGCAAGATCATCGACTCGCCCTTCGAGAACTGGACGCGGCGCAGCTCCGACCTCATGGGCAAGGTCATGCTCTATCTCGACTACACCGCCGACATCGCCGCGATCCGCGAGAAGCTCGAAGAGATCACGAACGGCCACCCACTCTGGGACAACCGCACCCGTTCCATCACGGTCGTCGGCACCGATGACCGGACGGTGCACGTCCGCGCCCTGGTCAGCGCCGGCGATGCATCGGCGCTCTGGGACCTTCGGTGCAACGTCCGCGAGCGGCTGATCGACTGGCTGAGGACCGAACACCCCGAGTGGCTCCCGGTCGCAAGAGAGGTCCAGTTCCACAACCAAGGCGCCGGGGTCACCATTCCTCGTCGGCAGGGTGACGAGGCGTGAACGCGGACGACACCCCGCCCGATCGGCTCACGCTGATCGCGAGGTGGATGGAGCTCTTCCTCGTCTTCTTCTTGGTCCCAGCGCTCTTCGCCGCGTACGTCGATCCCGAGCGGCGCTTCGACCCGTTCTTTGGAACGATCGGCCTCGACGCCGCCCTCGATCCAGAGATCCGTAGAACACGCATCCTGCTCCCAGCGCTCATGGTGTTCTCGATCGTCCTGCTGGTGATCCTGCTCTTCGATCGCACGTTCCCGAATGAGCAGCTCTGGAACTTCGAGGCGACACGCCGAGAAACGCCCCGGATCCTGATGACGATTGCCGCCGGCGGCGTGGTGATGCTTGCCGCCGCGTGGGCGTTGGCGACGTACACCGGCGTGCTCGACCGGCGTGACGACAGCGGGTTCTTTTATCTGCCTCGCAACTTCCCGTGGATCGTCGCGTTGATTTTGGTCGCATACCCCTGGCTGAGCTGCTACCCGCAGGAGATCGCACACCGGGCGTTCTTCTTCCATCGATACCGAGCGATCCTGCCCGGTCGCTGGAGCATGATCGCGGTCAACGCGATCGCGTTCTGCTGGCTGCACGCGCCGTTCTGGAGCCTCGGCGCCCTGCTGCTGACCCTGCCCGGAGGCGTGATCTTCGCGTGGACGTACGACCGAACGCAGTCGACGCTGGCGGTCACCCTCGAGCACGCAATCTTGGGATGGTGGGCGTTCGTGGTCGGGCTGGGGAACTTCGTCTTTGCGGGGTCGATCGGGCGATAGCCCCAGATCGATGACGGCCGACCGGCTCTTACCAAAAGACAAACCGTGTCTGGGCACGTACCGACAGCAGATACCGGCTCTAATGAAACTACGTACCGACAACCGCGGCCATCATCTGAGCCGACACGCCGAGAAAGAGCCCGATTCCGCTGAGCACGATCGGAGGCCCCTTCTTCCGAGACGCGAAGCCGAGCCCGACGCCGATGAGCCCGAGGAAGATAGCGCCGTACCCGCTCAAGACGAGTGCCACGAGGATCGACAACGTTCCCAAGACGATCCCGGCGATCGACGCAGGATCCCCAGAGACCGATTCAGTTGAAGACATTTCCGCAGTGTACCCGGGGCCCGACAGGACAGCTACGCTGAGCACACCACGAAAACAGAGAACAGAGGAGCCCCGTGAGATGCCCGACTACGTTGATCTGCCAGCCGACACCAATCAAGCCCTCGGTATCGCCCGCTACGCCATCGATTTCCTGCAGAATGGCGCCCCATCCACGGCTGTCCTGAACAAAACCAACCAGTTCTTCACCGACGCTTGCCTCTGCGGCGTCTCCGCCCTCGCCCTGGGAACCAACGCTCCGAGCATCCTCAAGGCCGAGGCGCACGAGTATGCCGTTCCCGCGGGCCACTCAGGTCCGGGGCTTGGCCGAGCCTCGACGCACGGGGCCACGTGCTTCGGCTCGTCGACCCGCGTGAAAGCGGAGAAGGCGATCGTTGCCAACTGCTCCGCGGTCCGCGAATGGGACTCGAACGGGACCAACTTCGGATTCCGCCCCGAACTCGGCAACACCGCCGGCGAGTTTGGGCACAACGACTTCTATGCCGTCTGCATCGCCGCGGCTCAGATGCTGGGCGAGACACCCAGCGCCGGGGCCAAGGGCGACGGTTCGCTGGCCCTCCGGGCGATGGTCTGCCACGACGAGATCCGCGGCCGGCTCGCGGAGGTCTTCAGCCTCAAGACCTACAAGGTCGACCACGTCGTCCACGGCGCCATTGCGAGTGCGGCCGTGTTCGGCGCGATGATGGGCGCGACCGAAGAGCAGATCGAATCGGCCATCGGCATGGTCGTCGCCCACTACATCCCGTTCCGCGCGATCCGGGCGGGCAAGCAGCTCAGCGATTCGAAGGGTGCCAGCGCCGCGATCAGCACCGAGGCGGCGATCCTCGCCCTCAAGCGGTCGATGGCGGGGTTCTTGGGTCCGCGCGATATCTTCCGTAACCCAGAGGCGATCTTCCGCATCTTCGAGGGGCCGGGCCAGTTCTACAAGGCGGTCAACGCCACCGAAGCCAATACGGCCCAAGCCGACGCGTCCCCCTTCGACCTCCGCCTGCAGAACTCGGGCGACGACTTTGCCGTCATGGGCATGCACTTCAAACTCGGTCTCTACGAGCACCAGTCGGCGGGCGCGCTGCAAGCCATGATCGACCTCTTTGCCAAGGCCCCCCGGTTGCTCGAGGACGCCAGCGGCGACGCGTTCGAGAAGATCACCATTACCGCCTACGAACCGGCCTTCGGCATCATCGGTGACCCCGCCAAACGGAGCCCGACGACCCGACAGTCCGCCGACCACTCGATGGTCTACATCGTCTCGACGCTGCTGCGCAAGGCGCTGGAGACGAAGGCAACGACCTGGGAAGACCTGATCCTGCTCCCCCACGACTATTCCAAGGCGGCCATCGAGCACCCGCTGACCCGCAAGCTGATGGACAAGATCGAGTTTGCCCACGGCGGGCCGGAGTACGACGACCGCTACCCCGACGGCATCCCCACGTCGATGGTCGCGCAAACCGCGGACGGCTCCAGCCACGACTCCGGCCTGGTCATGTACCCCTCGGGCCACGCCAGGAACACCACGGCGGACCTCGACGCCCTGCTGGCCAACAAATGGAAGAGGCTCGGGGCCCTCGCAAGCGACAACGCCGACGCGCTCATCTCCCGCTTCTCGAACCTCGGATCGAAGTCAGTTGCCGACATCGCGACGATCCACGACTTCGAGATCACCCACGACGGGAGCTTCGTCGAGTAGCACGTCTGCCGGCGTTCGGAAACAACCGTCGACGGACCCGGTGTCCGCGCCAGCGGATGCTCGGAGGCTCTGGGTTCCTCTTCACGGATATCCGGCGAGGGTCTCGGCCCATTGGTGCTACCGCTTAGGCATCGGATCCGCTCACTCGCCGACGATCTGCATATCGCGGAGCGCCGCCAGGTAGTCGGGCAGATCGGACTCACCCACGATGCTCCTCATCCGATCGTGGAACGAAGCTTCCGCAATCAGTAGCCGCGCGACCTCATCGATCGACTCGCGAACCTCGGCATGCCGGGTGACCGCGCACTCACCCCGGAGCCCCTTGGCCAGAACCACTTCGCGAACCGCCGCCGAGACCGCGGCGTACCGATCGATGCCCTCCCGACGCATCGCCCCGTCGAACTTGTGTTCGAACCGTCGGTGTTCGATGTGAAGCCGCAGAGCCATCCACTCGGTGATCTCCCACGAGAGGTCGAAGAAGGCGTTCAGCCCTTGGACGGCGCGGTACGGCCAAGAGGCGAGCCCGGTGCGAGCGATGTCGACGCATCGCTCGAATGGAAGCAGAGTCGTTGACTTCAAACGGATGAACGGATACGGGATTTCCTGAAGCGACAGATCGACGACCGTCGTGCGGTTCTCGTGATCGTGACACAAGAGATCGTTGGACATGGACTGCTCGTCGTCTGAAGCCATGCGATCCCAGAGAATGTCGGCCGCCGCGTCCGTGCCGGTGACCGTTGGTATGGGAAGCCTCTCACCACTCGGTCCGATTTGAGCGACTGAACCCAGATCGAAGACGATGTCTGCGGCCCCGGTCGGAGAAGGGTCGAGCGCTGTAACCGCCGCCCGGACGAGATCTCGACATTCTTCGCGCGACTCGAACACCGCCGGTGCCCGTGCGACGATGCCGCAATACACGCCATCACCTGGAACGTGACTCTCAAAGCTCCCCGGCGTGTACGTCGAAAGCGTACCGATGGCTTCGGCCATCGAGCGCCCGAGAGGTACGATGCCTCCACCGAATGGGCCGTAGTCGGCGTAGAACTCATCATCTTCGTTGATATAGAAGAACCCGTACCCGCGCGCTACGTCGCCGACGTGGGCATATCGCCCGATGGACTGCGTGACGTCGCGGGCCTCCGGTGCTTGCGCCCATACGTCCAACTTCGCGGTGAGGTCGTAGCCGCTCCTGCCCAGCTCGGGGTACCCGATGGACAAGCCATCGAACTCTGCGAGGAAGCTCTCGAGCTTGGGCCAGACGTCCCACCCCAACTCCTCGAGGCTGACCATCGCCGGCTTCGGATCGACTCGACGATCGGGCGTCCACCCGGCCCGCCGAAGGCAGCGCTCACCTCGAACGACGATTGGCTCCATCCAATGTCCTCCGTACTGATTGGGCCCTCGCCGAGAACCCGGACGACCAACCGGTGACCGGTGCTCTGCCAGGCCACAGCGCCGAGACGAGCCGCAACGAAGTCAGGCATCGATCCCCACCCCCGCTCGAACGACCCGTCGCCCGAGTCGCTATTCCCCAGAGACGATCCGATCGATCGCCAGCTCCCCTCCCTCCCAGGGTTCCTCGCGCTGCGCCGAGCACCACGCCTTCGCCTCGTCCGGGCTCTTGCCGTCCGACTGCGTCATGTGCCCCGCCCACATGTACATCGCACGCCCCCCGCTCCCGCAGTGCAAGAGCACCGGGCCATCGGCCGAGTCAATCGCGTCGCGGACCACTTCGTACTGGCTCGTGCCCATCTCCGATCCCCTCGTCGGCACGTGCACGTACTCAAGACCTTCGGCCTCAACGACGCTGGCGTAATAGGGGAGCCTTGCCATCTCGTCATCGGTGCGCAAATTGACGACGATCATCCCGCCGCTCGCCTTGAATTCGCGTAGGGCCTCAACGCTTGGCTGTCCGCCGATGAACGCACGCTCAGACTCAGACTCGGGCGAGAAATCTTCCCAGTCTGAGATCCGAGGCGGCGCCGGCCTCTCGGCGGCCTTCGGGGCCGAACTGCACCCGGCCGCGCCAACGATGCCCACGAGAACCACGCCCAGAACGGTGTTGAGTTTCGTCGTCATACGACCAGAATATCGCACGACCGACCGGAGTTGCGACCGCATGCCCTCTCGTTCTCCACTGACTGCCGTCCGCCGCCAGGCCGCGACCATCCTGGCCCTTACGCCTGCGTGGTTCTCCATCGCATGCTCCCTCCCCTCAAACAGTTCCGAAGCCAGCGACGTCGCGCGGCTCGAGCGTTTCAGCTACCCGGTGACGCTCGACGGAACCGAAGTCGTGGTCCGGGCGTTTCGAGGTGGAACCCGCGGGGGGCGACCGGTGATATACATCCACGGCACCCCGGGCGACGCCCTGAACTGGTCCGACTTTCTCACCGACCCCGTCGCGGATACGGAGTCGCTCGCCCTCGATCGACCGGGCTTCGGCGCCTCCAACCCCGGTCGGGCGTTCCCCAGCCTGAGCGACCAGGCCGCGGCCATCGAGCCCCTGCTCAGGAAAGGTCAGAAGCCGATCCTGGTGGGCCACTCGCTTGGAGGCCCGATCGCCGCGGCGGTCGCGGCAGAGCACCCCGACCGCATCGGCGGGCTGGTTATCCTCGCCGGCTCGCTCGACCCTGAACTTGAGCAAGTGCTGTTTATTCAGCACGTTGGTGAGTGGCCCTTGATCCGGAGCGTCATCCCCCGGTGGCTCCGAAACACCAACCGAGAGCTGCTCCCCCTTAAGGCTGAGTTGGAACAGCTCGCGGCACGGCTCGATCGTGTCACCGCCCCGATCGAGATCATCCACGGCACGAAAGACGCCCAGGTGCCCTACGCCAACGTCGAGTTCATGATGCACGCGTTCGCCAACGCCGAGTCCATCCGTTTGACCAAGCTCGAAGGCGTCAACCACTTCCTTCCCTGGAACAGCTCCGGCGTGATCCGTGAGGCGATCGCGCGCCTCAGCGAGAGCCCGGACCACGACGCCCCCTAAAGTGGACCATGACCACGACCCCAGGCGCCCGTCTCCGTCACCTTATGGACCAAGGTATCGTCGCCGCCCCCGGCGCGTTCAACGGACTCGTCGCACGCGAGGTGGCCCGCGCCGGATTCTCCGCCGCGTATGTCTCCGGCGGCGCGACCTCCGCGGCGGCCGGTGTGCCCGATGTCGGGTTGCTGACACTCGATCGCTTCGCCCAAATGGTGCGTGAAGTGACGCAAGCCGCGCGAACCGACGACGGCACGCGCCTACCGGTCATCGCCGACGCGGACACCGGCTTTGGTGAAGAAGAAATGATTGTGCGGACCGTCGTCGAATACGCCCGCGCCGGAGCCGCCGGACTGCATCTCGAAGACCAGGTGTTCCCGAAGCGGTGCGGACATCTCGACGGAAAGACGCTTGTGCCCACTGAACACATGGCGAGCAAGGTCGCGTGGGCGGCGCAGACCGCAAAGGAAACGCACGACCCCGATTTTGTCATCTGCGCCCGTACCGACGCCGCCGGCGTCGAGGGCTTCGACGCGGCCGTCGATCGAGCGGTCGCCTACGTCCAGTCGGGCGCGGCGATGATCTTCCCCGAGGGCCTGAAGTCCGAAGACGACTTCGCACGATTCGCGACAGTGCTCCGGGGTCGTGTCTCATCCAAGGTGTACCTCCTCGCGAACATGACCGAGTTCGGCAAGACCCCGTTGATCCCCCTCGACCGATTCGCAGAGCTCGGCTACGACATCGTCATCTTCCCGGTCACCATGCTCCGGGTCGCGTTGGGCGCCGTGAGCAAGGCCCTCACGCAGCTCAAGGACACCGGCTCGGTCGAGCCCTTTCTCGACCAGATGCAGACCCGAACCGAACTCTACGAGGCCCTGGGCTACACGCCGGGCCAGCCTTGGTCGCACCCGACCTAGATCCCCCCAGATCTCCGAGTACGGCTCCGGCTTCGCCTAGACTTCTGTTCACCACAAGCCTTCACAGGAGTCCTCCATGTCCACAAAGCCCGCAGGTCTCGAAGGCCTGGTCGCCGGAAACACCGAGATCTGCAAGGTCGAGCAAGACGATCTGATCTACCGCGGCTATTCCGTCAACGATCTCGCCCAGAACGCCGCGTTTGAGGAAACGGCGTTTCTGCTTCTCGAGGGCCACAAGCCCAACGCCGGCGAACTTGACCGGTTCAAGGGCGAACTCGTTGCCGAACGGGCCCTTCCGGCGCCGGTGGTTGAATACCTCAAGGCGTGCAAACCCGCCATCGACGCCGGCTGGGCGGTCCCGATGGACGTCACGCGCACCGCCGTCTCGCTGCTCGGCAATCTCGACCCCGAGAGCCAGTCGGTAGAGCGCGACGCCGAGCTTCGTAAAGCCAAGCGGATCCTTGCCCGTATCCCGACCATCATCGGGCACATGCAGAACGTCATCGATGGCCGCGAAATCGTCGGCCTCGAAGAGGGCGGCGATCCATCGCTGAGCCACGCCGGCAACATGCTTTACATGATGACCGGCGAGAAACCCAGTGCGGTCAACGAGCGCACCATGGACGTCAGTCTCACGCTGTACGCAGAGCATGACTTCAACGCGAGCACGTTCACGAGCCGCGTGATCGCCGCGACTCTGAGCGATCTGCACGGCGCCCTGACCGGCGCGATCGCGGCGCTCAAGGGTCCCCTTCACGGCGGCGCGAACGAAGCCGCGATGGACATGCTCAACGACATCCGTGCGCACCTCGACACCGGCGGCACGGTCGACGGCTTCATGGAAACCGCGTTTGCCGAGAAACGCAAGCTCATGGGCTTCGGGCACCGCGTCTACAAGAACGGCGATCACCGGGCTCCGATCTTGCACGCCCTGGGCCGCAAGCTGGCCGAAGAGAAGGGCCAAGAGTACGTCGACCTGTTCGACACCGGCGAAGCGGTCATGAAGATCATGCTCGACCAGAAGTCCATCCATCCGAACGTCGATTTCCCTTGTGGGATGACGTACTTCACGATGGGCATCCCGGTGCCTCAGTACACACCGATCTTCGTCGCGGCTCGCGTCGCCGGCTGGGCCGCTCACGTGCTCGAGCAGCACGCCAACAACCGGCTCATCCGACCGCTGGCCGACTACACCGGCCCCGCGCTTCGCAAGTGGGCCGACGGGTAACCCAACGACCTACCCAAACAGGCGGAAACGCGGACGCCCCGGATCCGAGTATGGTGTACGAGCGCCGGGGCAGCCCCGGCGAACGCCTGTGGACCACCTGATCGGAGTGCGTGATGGCCGACGCGGCCGACAAGCCCAAGGGAATCGACACCCGTGACCCCGATGAACGGGCCGCCGATGCGGCCCGGGATGAATCGCGCCCGGTGGACACCCGGCCGGCCGACCGGGCCGAGCAGGCCGGGCTTCCGCCCGATTCAGGGCCGGAACAAGAGGTCACGCGTATCCGTGCCGCGATGCTCCGCACCGCCCCATTCCGCTTCTTCTCACTCGCGGTCATGGTGCTCGGTTCACTCGGGTACGGCGGTTGGATGGCGTATCAGAACAAGCCGATCATTGCCGCGTTATTGGGCGTCGTTGGTCTCGGCTCGATGGCGTACCTCATCGTCTGGAAGGTCCAGACCTACGCATGCAGGCTCCGGGTGACGAACAAACGCACCGTGATGACCATCGGGCTCTTCAGCCGGCGTACGACCGAGGTTCTCCACGACAACATCCGTAATGTCAAGATCGAGCAGAACTTCTGGCAGCGTGTCTGGAACGTCGGACAGGTCTCGATCGCGTCGAGCGGGACCGACGAAGAAGAGATCGTGATGCCTGGGGTGCCGACTCCCCACGAGTTGGCACGCATCGTCGATCTCTACCGCCCGCTGGGCTGAGCGGGATTCGTCTTGACCAAGATGATGGATGTTGCAGCCGGGCCCATTTGGTCGATCTCCGGGGTACGATGCTGGCTTAGCCCGGAGACCCAGATTTGCCGTTGCTCCAAAAAGTTCGCCTTCGAGTGCTCGCCATCCTGGTTGCCGGGGTCGTCGGGTCGGTCACGGCCGTGTCCGTCGCGGCGCTGCCCGTGCTGCCGGTTGTTGGCGTTGCACTGATCACGGTCGCGGCGGCGGTGAACACGGTCATGGCACCCCTCAAGGCCGCGGTGTGCACCCGCTGCGGGGCTTCCCTCGGCGGAGCCCAGTCGGGCCCATACGGCGCCGAATGTTCTTCGTGCGGCGCCCTGAACTCGCCGCGTCGCGAAGCCTGAGAGGACTGCGAGCCGCCTCGTTTTACCTCTCTTCGGCTGATGATGCTTTCGCAGCCTGGAGTCCCATTGCACCCTCGTCAAGCATTTCCATCAGGATACCGAGCATCCCAGGCCCATGAGCGAGATGCGACAGCGTAAAGAGTTCGCTGCTTAGCCAGCTCGGATCGTCTATGGCCTCGTAGTTGCTTTCGAAGCCTTGAACTTCAAGTTCGAACAACGCCTCCAGCTCGATGTCGTTGTGAATGATCCTCGACATGTCCATGACAGCCTTTATCGAGCGAGCTCCGGAGGGCTGAAATCCCTCGACCGCTGCAACGTTTGTCAGACGCCCGATCAAGTGCCACGAGTACGCCCCGCCATGACCGCCCACTCTGGGCGCAGGGGCGTCCACGAGCGAGCTCGTCAAAATCGCTCGATACAGCCGCGCCAACTCGGGATCGGAGACCGTGTACAGTTCTTCTGGCTCTCCAAGATCGACAAGGCCATGGTCCAGGAACTTCACGCTCCGGCCTTCAGCGGTGACGAGGTCGCCCTCGGACGATCGCCAGATCACCAAAGCGCTTTTGTAGCCGCTGATCTGGTGGATCGTCACCAAGTCAGTAGGCTCCATCCCCCCGAACTCATCGACGATCCGCTTCGAAGACGACACTAGTTCGTCGGGTAACTTCACAACGTCGACCCGATACTCAACGGCGCATCCGCACACACACGCCGGGATCATGGCGCAAAGTGCGAATCGAATCACGCTGACTCCAGACGGAGTCTGTTACCCTGCATCTTTGACGCGCTCGTTGAACTCGTCGACGCTCACTTCTTCGATCTTCGCCTTCGCAAGGATCGCGTCCATCGTCTTGTGCTCGCGGAGCTGTTGGAAAACCTGGGTGATGCGCCGCGTCTGCATCAGCTCTTGGCGGAGCATCTCTGGGCGCTGGCCCCGCTCGGCGGCCATCTGAGCGATCCGACCGTTGATCTCCGCCTCTTCGACCTTCACGTCCAGCTTCTCGGCCGCTTCGTTCAGGATGAAGAACAGCTTGAGTTCGCCCTGAGCCGCCGTCGCGGACGAAGCCCGGAGCTCGGCCATGTGCGTCTCGATCTCCGACGGGTCGACGCCGCGGTACATGAGCTCCATGCGACGCCGCTCCAAGATCCGTTCGGCCTGGCCGGCGGTCGTGCGCTCCGGGAGTTCCATCTCGACGTTGTCAGACAAGTGCTTGGCGATCTGCTGCCGCATCGCGGTCGCTTGCGAGACCAGGGCCCGCTGGCTGAGCCGCGTCTTGACCGCTTCCTTGAGCTGGTCTTCGGACTCGAACCCGGTCCGGGCCACGACGTCGGCGAGTTCGGCCGGGATGATCCGGTCGATACGCGTCACCTCGAAGGTGACGGTGAGGTCCTTGCCCCGGAGCTCTTCGCGCTCGTGCAGTTCGGGGCCCTTCGTCGTGATCGTGACGCTTTCGCCCGCCTTCGGTGCACCGAGTTGCTTCTCGAAGTCGTCGACCAGGACACCGAGGATCATGCCCTTGCCCTCGTCCTCTGAGAGCGGGACGCGGACCACGGCGTCGTTGATGTCGTAGTACACCTTCTCCTCGCCGTCGTCGCCGGGGCCGACCATCTTCCCGTTGCCGGTGATGTAGTCGCCGGCTTCCGGGGCGTCGCGCTCCTCGAGATCGCCTTCATTGATGCGAATCTTCTCGACCTCGGAGTCGACCTGCTCGTCCGTGACCTCGGCGGCCGGCTTGAGCACCTCGATGCCCTCGATCTCGGGCAGCTCGAACTCGGGTTGCACCTCGACCTCGACCGTGAAGGTCAGCGGCGTCCCTTCCTTCAGTTCCGCCTTGTCGAGTTCATCGGCCCGGGGCTCGCCGATGACCTTGAGCTTGTGTTGGTCGAGCGCTTCTTGGTACGAGGTCGCGACCAACTGCTGCTTGGCCTCGTTCTGGATCAGCGAGCCGAACTTCTTCTCCACAAGCCGGCGCGGCGCACGGCCCTTGCGGAAGCCAGGCAACTCGGCCTCGACGGTGATCGTGTCGATCGATGACGAGAGCTTGTCATCGACGACGTCGGCCGAAACCTCGATATGGAGTTTCTTGAGGCTGGGGCCGGCATCTTCGACGGTAACCGTCGGGTTGAGTTCGCCCTGGGGGGTGTCGGTATCGGCCATCGTCGAGATCCTCGGGGTTGGTGCGCGTCGTGTTGAGCCGCGACGCCGGCACGCGCAAGCCGACCCGTCGCAGCGGGCCGCAACTGTAGGTGGACTGGTTCCCCGAGACGCGAGGCTGACACGCCAAAAAAATGGCGATTCGGCCGAGTTATCTCCCGGAACACCCGTTATCTGGCGTTTGCCGGCGCGGCGCCGGGACTCCAGCGCCGCGATCAGGCGCTCAGTTCTGGCCAGCCCGGAACGTTTCGACGTTGTCGGACCGGACCACGAGTGGCGGGTACCACACCTTCTCGGTCAGCGGGATGGCGATATGCGCCTGACCCTTGGCCGCGTCGGCGAGCAGCCGGACGGTGTGGTATCCGTAGTTGAACTGATCTTGAGCGATCGTCGCGAACACGCGGCCATCAGAAACACCCGCGAGCGTCTCGGGATCGTCATCGAACCCCACGACCTTCACGTCCGTCCGGCCGGCAGCCTGCAGGGCACGCAGGATCGCGGGCGTGCTGTACCCATAGAGACCGACGAGAACGTCGATGTCCGGGTCGGCAGCGAGCAATTCGGCGACGTTGGACTCAGCCGCGGCCGGATCGATGTTGTCGATCAAGGTCGCCGCGACGGTGAACATGTCGCCGGCGTGCTCTTCCTCGAGCGGTTCAACCGGACGGCCCGGACCGTCGGAGCGGTCGAGCAGTTCGTCGATCACGCCCTGACGGCGGCGGTTCCCGTTTTCCTTGTCGATCGGACCCATGACGATCGCGATTCGCCCGCCCGCTGGGAGGGCCTCTTTGACAAGCTGCCCGCACTGACGCCCGGCCCCGTAGTTGTCGGTGCCCACGAAGCAGATGCGCCCCGAGAGATCGCTGTCCGAGTCGACGGTGATCAGGCGACTCCCGGCGGCGACCTTGCGCAGGGTGATCCCCTGCTTGACCGCGTCGACCGGGCTCACGGCGATCCCGTCGTACCCCTGCGCCAGCAGGCTCTCGAGCGTGTCGGTCTGGCTGTCCATGGTCCCGTTCGGACGTTCGACGGTCAGTTCGACGCCCAGTTCGGACGCCGCGGCCTCGGCGCCGTCGATCAGGCTCTCCCAGAACGCCGTCTGGTCAGCGGTCACAAGAGCAACCCTCGGCGGCGCGGCCGTCGACTGTGTTGAGAACCAGACCGCCGCGGTCGCGGCGATGGCGACCAGGGTGATGATCCAGAGAACGACGCGCAACGCGGCTTTCGGAGCAGGTGTGGTCTCCGCCATGATGTCTCCCATCGGCACGGACGAGAACCACCGGCCCACCTGACGGACACGGCGCCCTGCCCAAGTTCTGAGCCAACAGTGTATAGGCTTTCAAACTTTTGCCAACTCGGGCCCTCCGGACCGCCTTCGCACGGTTGCCCGCTTATCATCTCGTTCCGCGCCGGAGTGGCGGAATTGGCAGACGCAGCGGATTCAAAATCCGCCGGGGTAAAACCCGTGGGGGTTCGAGTCCCCCCTCCGGCATTGACGACCTGCGCACTCCTCAAAATCAGAGATGCCCCGCGGATCCCGCAAGGGCTTCTGCTACTTCCACGAGTCGCTTCTTCACAGTCGCCGCAGTCTTTGCAAACGATACTCTGTACGCCAGGCCACGCCGCTTCCCGACGGTCAAAGCATCCCACGCTTGCTTCAAAGCGGCGTTGCCTTGGAGCATCGCGTCCAACTCGGGGGGCACTTCTACTGCATCTTGATCCTCGACTCGAAACCGAACTCGAACAACCGAACCAATTTCAAACTCCCCATCACGCATCAGCGGCTTCGAGAGCATCAGGTACCATCGGCCCCGAACGGGTTGCCATGCCCCGTCAAATGGAATGTCCCGGATCTCTCCTGATGCCCTCAAGCGAGGATTCTCGGAAAGCGGAAGATGTTCGTGTAGACGCTCATCCAAGAAGACAACGGTGTATCGGTAGGTTCCGAGGTTGTGATGCTCGATCACAGCCTCGAACTCGAATGGGTAGTAGTCGTCATGATCGATCGTGATGGCACCTCCCATCGGGGTCAACCCATCAGCGGAAAGAAGCGTTCTTCGGTTACAGATCCATCTTTCACGGTGTAGAGCGCAATCTCGTGCATCGTGCTGCGAGTGCCCTCGCGGTCGGTGCAGTCGAGCGAAAATCGCAGAGCGAATTGATCGCCGTGGATGAACGGTCCCTCGCAAGTGATGCCATGCATCTCGGTGCCTTCTGACCACATCTTCTGCTTGGCGATGACCGCCTCTCGACCGCGACAAACTTGATGCGGGCTTGGGAAGCCCTCGACACTGATGACGTCATCCGACCAATACTTCTGAGCTTCTTCGAGTTTGCCCTGCGAGCAGAGGGCGGCGAACGCTTGCGAGAGTTCTGCGGTATCCATGACACGTCTCCATTTGAAGTCGATCACCCAGTCATAAAGCGATATCTTTAGCATCAAGATGAACGATAGTCAAGACAAAATTGAAGCCAAACGTGCTCTGGATCTGATTCGGTGCGGACGCGCCATCCACGCAACGCTGGACAGGATCGACGAAGCCATGGAGCGGTCCCTCGAAATCAACAGGACCGACTTGCGGTGCCTCAATTTGCTTGAGCATGGTCCGCTCACGCCAAAGGAAATTGGGCGTCGCCTCGACCTCACCAGTGGATCGGTAACTCCTCTGGTAGACCGACTTGTCGAAAGGGGCCTGGTTTCTCGCCGCCCGTCGGATCACGACCGCCGGTCAAGTGTGATCGCGCTGCAAACAAAGGCATTCGAGCAACTCGGGGGACGCTACAGACTCGTTGCAGATGCGATCATGCAGGAGTTCGCCGACCTCGACGATATCGACCATGCGAAAGCAGTCAAGAACCTCGATTCGCTAATCCGTGCACTTGAACGAGGCCTTGACAAAGTCTCTGACGTAGGCAATGAGGAGTGATTCACTCTACGAGTCAGAACCCAAGCGGCGAGATCTTCAGCGGGACCCCTCCGGATACTCGAACTCGATGCCCACCCAGAGACTTGACTCGGGCGTCGAACTCCGGCACGGCGATATCATGACCTTGTCCCGGCACGACTGGATCCACGCGGTTGGGTCCGATTTCGCGAGCGAAACCGACGCGGAGCTCAACTTTGATCCGAGTACTCACCCTCGTGTTGTTCGTCGTTGGCGTGTGGACCGTAAGGGGTTCTGAAACCCCGCCCATCAGACCGGGCGCTGTCTGGTTGGACACCGATGGCGAACCGATCAACGCTCACGGCGCCGGCGTGCTCTTCCACGAGGGCGTCTACTACTGGTACGGAGAGCACAAAGAACAACGCCATACAGCCGAAGTCGGCATTCGCGTCTATCGATCGACGGATCTGTTGCACTGGGACAACGCCGGAGTTGTCCTCCCAGTCTCCGACGATGACCGAAGCGAGATCGCTCCAGGGTGTGTCATGGAACGCCCAAAGGTCTTGTTCAACGAGACGACCAAGAGCTTTGTGATGTGGTTCCACCTTGAACTGAACGGGCACCACTACAACGCGGCGCGGACCGCCTGCGCGATCTCAGACTCCCCTACCGGGCCCTTTCGCTACCTCGGGAGCACACGCCCGAACGCCGGGCGGTTCCCGCTCGGCTCGACCGACGCGATGAAACAGAGCATCATCGCCAACAAGGGTGCCGGGCCCCAGCCCGATCGGTCGGCATCGAAGGCGGAGAAGGCCGACTGGTTCTTCGCCAGAGACTTCTACGGCGGCCAGATGGCACGCGACATGACTCTCTTCCTCGATGACGACGGTACCGCGTACCACGTCTTCGCCGCGGAGGAGAATTTCACACTTCACATCGCCGAACTCGACGACACCTTTACCCGCCACACCGGCCGGTTCATTCGGCTCAACCCCGGGGGTCACCGCGAAGCTCCGGCGCTGTTCAAACGCGACGGTCGGTATCACCTGATCACCTCGGGATGCACCGGCTGGTCGCCCAACGCGGCCCAGCACGCGGTCGCCGATTCGATCTGGGGCCCATGGACCGTGACCGGGAATCCATGTGTCGGTCCGGAGCGGAACACGACCTTCCGAAGCCAGAGCACGTTTGTCCTCCCGGTGGCTGGCCAAGACGACATCTTCATTTTCTTGGCCGATCGATGGAATCCGAAGAATCTCAAAGACTCTCGGTACCTGTGGCTCCCGCTCGAATTCGATGGTGATCGGCCGATCATGCGTTTCCGAGAGGCATGGAGCCCGCTCACGATCGCCGGCGGAGCGCACCACGCCCCCTGACCGGCGGTTTACCACTGGCATTCGAGCGGGTTATCGGCGATACTCTCGGGCGTGCCTCGGTTGCTCTTCGCCTTCGTCATTGTCGCCTTCGTCGCTCTCCCCTCGATGGCGCAGCCCGATCCGGAAACCGTCTACCGCGTTAGCGAAGTCTGGATCGAATACGCCAATCGGCACGACGACGCCCCGGACCTCGCAGAACTCGAGGCGGCCGCGCCGACGCCCGAGCAACCGGGGTTCATGTCTGCCCGAGAAATCGCGGGCATGACGACGCTGATCCGCGACGAGATGGCGGAACGGTTCGGGTTGCTAGGTCATTTTGTCACCCCTGATCCGGGCCAGATCGATCCAGTCACCGGTGAAGACCTTCGTCCTTCGGGCGAAGATGCCCTGGTGATTCTGATCTACGTGGCCACCGTCGGCCAGACGCGGACGATCGGCTTCGGAGAACGTTTGCCGGTCGATGACAGCCGCATCAACCACCCCTTGCACGACCGTGTTCGACGGGTCATCCCCCTCCGCGAGGGCGACCTGCTCCGTCGAACACCCCTCGACCTCTCCATCGCGAGGCTCAACCGGACGAGGGGGCGCAGCGCCGAGGTCGCGATCGCGCCCACCAACGAACCCGGCGCGGTGAGCCTCGATTACCTCATCAATGAATCGAAGCCTTGGACGGTCTTCGCCCAGGTCGCGAATACCGGCACGCGCTCAACCGATGAGATCCGCTGGCTCTTCGGTGCCAGGCATCGCCAGTTGACCAACGCCGATGACGTGCTCAGCATCAGCTACGTCACGGCAGAGTTCGACGACGCAAACGCCGTGAGCGCGTCGTACCGCCGCCCGCTCGACGACCTCGACACCACCCGATTCACGCTCTCCTTCGCGTACAACGAGTACACCGCGAGCGATGTCAACCTGGGCTTAGCCGCTATCGAAGGCGATGGGCTCGACTTCGGAGCCGAATTCGCCCGAGAGGTGTTCCAGCGGGGCGATGCCTTCGTTGATGTCTTCGGCGGGGTGCTTTATCGCGATATCCGCGTGACCAACCTGCTCACCGACGTCAAAGGCGAGAGCCAGCTTCTGCTCGCACGAGTCGGCGTGCGGTTCGATCAGACAACGACCACGACGGACACCCGAGCGCAAGCCAGCATAGAAGTCAACCTCCCCGAAATCGCCGATACCGAGGAGGTCGACCTCGACCGACTCGGGCGTGAAGACGCGGACGCCAGCTTTACCGTCCTCCGGCTCGACGCCTCACACGGGTTCTTCCTCGAGCCGCTCCTGGCCCCCGACGGGTACGCCGGTCTTCGAGGACCGGAGCACCAGACGCTTGCCCACTACGTCACGCTCTCCGTGCGCACCCAGTGGGTGCCCGATGCGCGTCTGGTCGCGAACGAGCAGGTCATCGCGGGCGGTCTGTTCACTGTTCGAGGCTACGAAGAGGCCGTCGCGTCGGGCGACTCGGCGATCTTGGCATCCGCGGAGTACCGGTTCGGGCTCTCGTCCGCACTCCCCGCGTCGGACCGGCCCGGCACCCTGTTCGGTCAACCGTTCCGAGGTCGCCGCCAGACGCCCTACGGCTCGGCAGACTGGGACCTCGGCTTGCGAGCCTTCGTCGACTACGCCCTGGTCGATAACAACGACGTTCGCTCGTTTGAGTTCGATGAAAACCTCATCGGGGTCGGTGTTGGCGTCGACGCCCGCCTGTACAACAACGTCACCGCCCGCCTCGACTACGGAATCGCCCTCACCGACGCCCAATCACCAACAAACCCGAGCGATAGCGGAGATACCAGGCTGCATTTCCTCGTGCTTGTGGCATACTGAACGGATGGCAACGGACGCCTGTTGAAACTGATATCGGACGTCGCATGAACAAGGCCACTTCCATCGCAGCATTGGTCGCCTTCGCCGGCACCGCCGCCTCTTCCCCGCAAGACGCGAAGGTCGTGCGCGGTTCCGCCTCGGTGCACACGAACGGCTCGCTGACCACGATCCGGGCGGCCGACAAGACGATCCTCGAGTATTCCGCGTTCGACATCGCGGCCGGTGACACCGTCCGGTTCATCCAACCTAACGCGAACGCGCGCGTCCTGAACCGAGTGACCGGAAGCACGGCGTCGACCATCGACGGCTCTTTGCTCTCGAATGGACGTGTCTACCTCGTGAACCCCAACGGTGTGTTCCTTGGTGGACGTGCGATCGTGAGCACGTCCGGGTTCGTCGCCGCCGCGGCACACCTTTCCAACGCCGACTTCCTTGCCGGTCGCGATCGGTTCACTGGCATCGACGGGGACGTGATCAACCGGGGTCGCATCGACGCGGGCGAGGTATTGCTGGTCGGGCAGGGCGTCGCAAACCTCGGTGCGATCACCGCTCCCCAGGGCACCGTTGCGCTCGTCGCGGGGGACGAGGTCTATCTTAAACCGGGCGACGGCGGCCCGCTGCTTCAACTCCGTGAACCGTCCGAAGCGACACCCCCGAAGGCACGCCCGGGCCTCGGAAGCGGCGACATGTACTCCGTCGCCGCGTGGAACGCCGGCGACATCCGCGCCGGCTCGGTGACGCTGGCCGCTGCCGGCGGAACGGTCGAAGTCTCCGGGCGTATCGAAGCCCGGAGCAATGGTCAAGGTGGCTCGGTTCGTCTTGGTACATCGCCCGGTGCTACGGCAATGACGAGCACGGTTCGTGTGACGCCCGACGCCGATATCCGGGCCGATGGGGGCGCCAGGGGAGACGGCGGTTCGATCGAACTGTGGTCCAGTGGCTCGACCGATGTCCAAGGGATCCTCTCGGCCCGAGGCGGCGCCCGGACTGGCGATGGCGGCTTCATCGAGACTTCAAGCACCGGCTCGGTCTACGCAGACGCGGCGATCGACGTCTCCGCGCCGAGCAAGACGGGCAAGGGCGGCCGCTGGCTGCTCGACCCGGTGGATGTCATCATCACCACGCGCGAACTCGCGCTCGATAAAGCGGGCCCGAGACCCAACGACACGACGCAGCCAGTGGTCAGCATCGTGCTGGTCGATCGCGTTCTCGACACGCTGGCCGGGGGTGATGTCGAGATCACCAGCGCCTTCAGCCGCGGCGCCGGGTCGGGTTCGGTCACGCTCGACGTCGAGGATCCGACCGTCGCCGGAATCGAGACGGTCGAATACACGCTGGGCGAACCGCGGACGTTGACGTTCTCGGCGCAGGGTGACATCGTGCTGGTCAGCCCGCTTGCACCTAGTCTTGGTTCGGCACCACTCGATCTCAACTTGCAAGCCGACCAGTCGTTTGATGTCGATCCCGATCCGATGCCCGGCGTCGGATCGGTGCGGGTGCTGGCCGATGTCGACTTGGCAGGTGGCACGTTGAGCGCCATCGGGGCCGCGTTCGAGAGCGTCGATGCGAGCATCACCGCTGCGTCGGTTGACATCGATGTTGACGGTGTTGCCAGCCTTGGAGGCGATCTGACGACAACCGAAGGCGTGCGTATCGCCGGCCCGACACTGCTGACGAATGACGTCACGCTCGATGCAGGATCCGGCTCAACCGTGCTGCTTGGTGACGTGAGCGCCGAATCGGACCTTGGCCCGGTGCTCCGCTTCCTTTGGGAGGGGACCGCCAGCATCGATGATCTCACCGGGACACCTACCGTGCGCACGCCGGTGGTGCTGGGTGGTTCCATCGGCCCTTCCGAACCGACCGCTCCGAGCCGCGTCGTCTTCGGCGAAGACCTGGCGCCGGGCGACCTCGCCCCGCTGAACGCTTCGGTCGTGTTCACGAATGCCGAGCCAGCGGCGAACGGGCTCTTTGATCGGTCCGATGTCGACCTCGGCTCCGCGTTCACGATCCGAGCGAGCGACGAAGTGAGCTTCGGCGCCGGACGCAAAGCCCTTGCGTTCGGCTCGCTTGAAATCGAGGCCGCGTCGGTCATCGTGGGCGACGTCGTCACCACCGGAGACCTCACGCTCCGCGGCATAGGCCCGAACGGCCAGGTCGCTTTTAACGCAAGGCCCCCGAGCCAGGTCGCAACACCCGGTGCTGAATCGGGCGCGGCCTTCATCAATGACGAAGGCGTCGACATCGTTGTCGGCGGCCTCCTCACCATCGAGAGCCCGAGCGGGACCGCCCCGACGTTCGGATCGGGCCTGCCGGTGCGTCTCGTCGCGTCAAACCCTGGCCCCTCTCCCGCCGGCGAGATCGAGGAACTCGCCCAGCCCATCGACGAGACGCTGTTCGAAGGTGTCGGGTCGTCTACGACGGGTCAGTTGTTCCCGCTCGACCTCGCTGCAGCGGAATTCGTCGCACCGCCGCCCGATCCAGAACCTGATCCGGACCCCGATCCAGAACCTGATCCGGACCCCAATCCAGACCCTGATCCAGACCCTGATCCAGAACCGGACCCCGATCCTGATCCCGACCCAGAACCGGATCCAACCCCCGACCCAGGTCCAGAACCCGGTCCAGGACCTTCGCCATCGCCCACGCCAGACGGCGACGAACTCGACCCCGCCGAGGCACGCTCGGTCATCGAACGCTCTGACGCAAACGACACCCCGGACCAGCCGGCACGCGTTCTTTCCGATTCCGACGCGCTCGCTCTCCTTGGCATCGAATTGGTCACGTCCGATGACGTCATCGGGCTCGGCGGCTCCGTCGTTCTCGTTGACGCCGGCGCGACTGACACCGCAGAAGAAGATGCCGATGGCACCTACCGAGTCTCAACGCAGCGCGTCTCGCGTGCCGCGGCCGAAGGGGTCGCGAGTCGCTTCCGCGAACTGCTCGCGCTCGACGCCGACGAATCCAACGCGCTGGTCGCCGAGGACATCCCTGATCTGCTCGACCGCTACGACGCACAAACCGACGGCGATGTCGCAGCATACCTCCGGGGGTATGGCACCCCCGCCGCCCTCACCACCGCCGATCTCATCGATGCCTTGCGGAGCCTTGAACTCACCGCCGCGGAACGCCAGATAACGTTCAGCCGTCTCGGAGAGGTTCTCGGCGGGAACGCGGCGTCCGTCCTCCTCGCCCTCTGATTCGGCTTTCCTCAGACACCCAACCTTCCGCGAAGTGACGCGGCGCTCGACGTGATCTCGACGCGTTCTTCTGACGAGATGCGCTCCGCGTTCTTGAGCATCATCGCCATGCGGTTGTTGCCCTCGAACCGATCGCCGTGCCGGAACAGAAAGTCCCAGAAGAACACATTGAAAGGGCACGCGTCGTCACCGGTCCGTTTGCTTATCTTGTAGCGACACTGCTCGCAGTAGTTCGACATTCTTGAGATGTACTTTCCCGACGCGGCATACGGCTTCGTGCCGACGACGCCGTGATCGGCGTGCTGCGACATCCCGATCGTGTTGGGGTTGCTCGCCCAGTCGACCGCATCAACGAACATCGCGAGGTACCAGTCGGCGACCTCCCGCGGATGAACCCCTGCAAGCATCGCGAAGTTCCCCATGACCATCAATCGGGGGACGTGATGGGCAAACCCATGGTCGATCACCACACCGACGCAGTCGGCAAGGCAGGCCATGTCCGAATCTCCGGTCCAGAAGAAGTCGGGAAGCGTTCCATGCTGATCGAGCCCGTTTCGATTCGGGTAATCCGGGCCCTGCGTCCAGTAGACGCCCCGGATGAACTCACGCCACCCGAGCCACTGTCGCACGAAGCCCTCAACCGCGTTCAGCGGTGCAACTCCGTCTTCGTAAGCCCGCTCCGCTTCCTCGACACACTCGCGTGGATTCAGCAGTTTGAGGTTCCCCGATGGACTCAGCAGCGAGTGGTAGAGAAACGGCTGCTCGGTCCACATCGCGTCTTCATACTTCCCAAAGAGCCGAAGCCGGTGCTCGATGAAGTCATCGAGCGCCCGCCGCGCCTGGTCGCGGGTCACCGGCCATCGGAACCCCTCGATCGAGCCGGGGTTGTCCGGGTATCGCGCCTCGACGAGATCGAGCACTTCCTTGGTGATCTCGGTCAGACGCGGAGTGTAAGGCTTTGGCGGGTTGGGCGTGACCTTGAACGCCTCTCGGTTGTCCTTGTCGTAGTTCCACGCACCACCGAGCGGTGATTTGCCATCGGAGTCCATGAGGACGTCGAACCGCTTTCGTTGCTCGCGATAGAAGTACTCCATCGTGAACTGCTTTCGACCTTCGGCCCAGGATTGAAACCGGTCGATCGGCGTGAAGAAATGCTCGTCTTCGTGGATCTCGACGGGTACCCGATCCCTCCAAGCCTCGACCGTTCGCAGCACACGCCACTCTCCGGGATGGACACAGTGCACCGACTCAGGACGGAGCTTCGCGATCGCCCGCCCGACTTCTTCGTCGAAACTCTGGAGATTGCCCCGATCGTTGGCACAGACGTACCGGACGCGCACCCCCGAATCGGCAAGGTCGGCCGCGAAGTGTCTCATTGCTGAAAAGAACAACGCCGTCCGCTGCTTGTGAGACCGGACGTAGCGTTGTTCCTCGTCGGTCTCCATCATCAGGACGACGTCTCTGGTCTTGTCGAGGTCCGCGAGGGGCCCGAACGAGGCGTCGAGTTGGTCGCCAAAGACGACCACGAGCCTTCGGGCTTTCTTCGCATCGTTCAGACGCGGGAACGCGCCACCCATCACGCAACCCCGAGCGAGGTTTCACGGGCGATGAGCAACGCCGTGATGCACTTCGCCGTCCACGCGATGGTGCGGGGCCAGTTGACTGCGACGAGTCGGGCGTGCGTTCCCTCATCGAAGCCCGCCGACAGCTTCGCGTGCATGGGGACCGCGGCCAAGAAGGTCAGGGCCCACACCGCCGCGAGCAGGCCGGCGTTCGCTCCCAACAGCCACACACCCACACCATCGGGACGCACGAAGAGCAACACCACGCCGAGCGCGGCCTCGGACAGCATCAACGGCGCCACAACCAGTGTCGTTCGGGACTGGTGAGCCGACTCATACGTCTTGAACTGCTCCGCGCCGACACGAGCGAAGAGCGGATAGTGCACCACTTGCACAAACCACACGAGCCCCGCCATGAGGCAGGTCGCGAGAGCGTGCCCGTACGCGGCAAGCTCTACGAAAGGCTGGGTCATGCGATGCTCGGACCGACGCGTCCAGCGGCAGCCGATTCCGATGGGTTACCCGACCCCACAGCAGGGGCACAAGCGAGACCGACGTAATCGGGTCGATCCGCCGCCGTCGCGTGCCGGTACGCATGAACGATCATCCCTCGATGCACCAAGAACGCACCGGGCATCTGGAACCCGTCACCCTCGAGCCGCCCCACCAAGTGCCCCTTCATCGTCGCGGCCGCACCTCGAAGCCAAACGCGGAGCCCGAAAAGCTGTGTCCATGAACCTCGACCGAGCTCGAAACTGCGATAGAGCTTTCGATCAGGATCGGAAACGAGTATCGCTCCGGACAACCCGTACGACGAAGCAACCGAAGCCATCGACTCGGCCGTCGACATGTGCACGAGCACGAGCCTCGCCCCCGAAGCATCAATCTCCGCCTTCTTCGACGAGAGATCGGCGAGTGCTTCTTTGCAAAAGGTACAGCCGGCGTGCCTCAGGAAGACGAGCAACGCCGGTGCCTCTTCGGAGACTTCAAGCACCGACCGATCATCGCTCGTCCGAGCGTCGTGCATCGCCGTCCGGATATTCGTCGCCTGAGCGGGCGAACCGAGCGAGGACGCCTTCAACGCCCCCAAGAGAATGAACGCGAATGGGATCCACCAAATCAGATCGTTCGTGGGGATCGTCACTCCAAACTCGATCGGAACCGCCGCGACAAAGGGCAGCCCGTCCAGCCCGAGCGCCGCCGCTGCGACGCCTGAGGCGTACCCGATAGGCCCGAAGAGTTTGCCCAGAAAGCCGACCAGCGTGATCGGCCAGTGCCGGAACGGATCCGCCGCGGCGATCCAGTAGCCTACCCCGTAGACGCCGACGATCATGCCGACGCACTGCCAGATGAACGGATAGGTCGGCGGCTCCAACCCGGTCGCGTCAAACAACCAGTTCGGATACAGCACCGTCAACGCCCCCCAGAGGACGTTGTAGATGCCAGCCGCCTGAAGCCAACGCGTCATCCACAGCGGGGCCGTGTTGTCGTCGTTTACGAGGCGCATCGCACGCTCACCCCTTGCCTTTGATCGCCGCGAGACCGCCGTCGACGCCGATCACCTGACCGGTGGTCCAGGCAGATTCGGGCCCCAGCAGCCAGTCGATCACCGGCGCCGTGTCTTCGGCGACCCCTAGACGGCCCAACGGATGCAACGCCTCGCTCGCCTTCCGTGCCGCTTCCGACTTCGTCAGCCGCTCGGCCATCGGGGTATCGACAAGCCCCGGCGCAACGCAGTTCACTCTGACCCCGGAGGGCGCAAGGCTGGCCGCGGCAGACTGGGTCAGCCCGATGACCGCGCCCTTGGCCGCGGCGATCGCTTCGTGTGCCACGAGCCCTGTCCTTGCGGCGCAGCTCGACAGAAGCACGATACTCCCCGACTTGGCCTTGGCCATGTGACGCCCAACGGCCCTAACGAGCGCGAACGCCGTCTTTGCGTTGAGGTCCATCGTCTGCTGGTACTCGTCCTCGGTGACCATGTGGGCCGGTTTGATCACGATGCTCCCTGCGAGATTCGCAGCGCCGTCGATCGCACCGTGCTCCTCGATGACCGAAGCCACAAGTGACTCAACGGCACCAAACTCAGTTGCGTCGCACTGCTTGACGTGAGCCCCCGTCTCGGCGCGATAGGCCTCGAGACGCTCGGAATCACGCGACGCCGCGACCACCGTCGCCCCTCGATCGAGCAGACGACGGGTGAGGGCGAAACCTTGGCCACCGGCACCCCCGAGCAGCAGATACACGGGTGAAGATTCGGGCATGACACCTCCCACCCGATCTTCGGAGATTCCCCCGCCGGCGATTCGCCCGAAGCCGGCTATTCGTCGTCCTTCACCCCGGTCCAGGCGGACTCCGAACCCTTGACCGCGCCGAACCAGATCACACAGAACAAGGGCCAGGCGCCGGAAATCACGAGACTCACGCCGGCGCCGATGTACGCCGTCGGCCCACTCGACGCCTTCTGAAGCTCGATCTGTTCGGCCATCTGCCGAGTGGCATCGTTGGTATCGCCGTGATCGGCGGCCCAGGCATCGAGCGCCTTCTGCTGCTCGACCTGACCGTGCAGCGATGCATACGCGCCGAATCCGCCAACGATGATGCCGGCGAGCGCGTAGACGAGGAAGAGCTTCCGGCTCGAATAGTTCCGCTTCACACACCCGATACCGGCGATCAGAAGCAGAACGTTTAGCCCGAGCCCGAACACAACCGAAGCAACGAAAATGGCGTCCACCGGCGGCGAGAACGGCGGAGGCGGAGCACCGTCAAGCTGTCCTCCCATCGCCGAACCGATGAGTGATCCAGATGCAACCGCCGCCCCGGTGCCAAGCACCCCACACGTCAGAGCGAGAGAGGCGAACACGATGCTGATGATCCCGATGGTCTTCGGCCAACCGGGACGGTCATCGAGAAGCTCAAAGTCGTTCACTTCGTCGGACTGCACGTGGGTGTCGTCGGTCATGTCGTCCCCTGAGTCACAGAGTGAGTGACAGGCTTGCCCAGTCTAACTGGCTCGCCCGTTTGCGGGTCTACAGCGTACTCGTTGCTCCATTACTCGGACGGAAACCCTTCGATTTGCTCGCTTTACGGCAGATCCAGCGCATGTTTCGCGAATCGAAAGGAACTCCAATGCACCGTTGGATCGGGCTTCTTGTCGGAACCGGGATCGCAGCCACCGGGAACGCGAACGTCACCTCGACGTTTGACGCGGATGCTGAAGGCTGGGGCACGCTCAACGACGCGACGAGTTTCGCTTGGAGCGGGACCGAGGGGAATCCTGCCGGATCCGTCTCCGCGGTTGACCAACGACAAGGCCCCATCTGGTACTTCGCCGCCTCGTCGGCGTACCTGGGCGATCAGTCCGCGAGCCTTGGCCTGGACCTGTCCTGGGACATCCTGGGCCTTGTCGGAAGCCAAACGTCCGTCACGAACCGCGCCGACGTGATGCTCCTCGGCGGTGCGAGCACCAACGGAGCCGCGATTGGCATCGATGCCGATGTCATCCCTCAGTTGGACGAATGGACCCCATGGTCGGTCACGCTCGGCGGAGCCGGCTGGCAATCGGTCGATCTCTCGAGCGGTTCGCTCTCTGGCGCCGATGTCTCCGAGGCGACGATCGCCGCGATCCTTGCCGATCTCGCCGGCGTTTACATCCGGGGCGAGTACACCAATGGATCGGATTCGACGGCGCTGGACAACGTGTCGCTGGCCGTGCCGACGCCGGGGGCGATCAGCGTGCTCGTGGGCGTAGGGCTCCTGACGACGCGCCGCCGGCGGTAATCCGGTCGCAACCCGGGCATCAGATGCCGGTGCTCTACGGCCTCGAGCTACCGGAAGGCGCCGGGGGTTCCGACAACTCGGCGTGCATCCAAGTCTGCAAAGACGATCTCGACCTGGCACTCACAAACGCGCGGCTGAAGTATGAGAACGACGTTGGGGACTGCGCCGCCACGGCAGTGGCGGAAGGGGTCGCTCGTTGCGGCGCAGGTGGAGTTGGAGGTGGGGTGCTTTGTGCCTTACCAGGCATCACGGCACCAGCGATCCCGGTGTGCATAGTCGGCGGATGCCTCGTATTGAGACCATCGACCGGCGCCGTGCAATACGCTCTTTGCACCAACAAGGCGAAGAACGCTCGCCGAATCGCAGAGAGCAATGCCATCATCAAGTTCAATGAATGCCTGCGCAAGGACTGCAGAGGCGAGGGCATCGGGTGCGCGTAGAGTAAACGGGCGTCGTCGGATTCTGACGAACTCGGCGGCGTTTCCAGAGCTCTGAGGATAGACCGCATGGGCAACGGCCCACGGCCAACACCAATACGCGGTCGCGCACTAGTGATGATCATCGCGAACGCCTATCGCCCGATCTGGTTCGTTGTCGGTGCCTGCCCGGTGCTGTTCGTCCTCAGCCAACTCAGGCTCAGCCTCTTCATGGCTGTGCTGTCCAGCGTGCTCTTTGTCGTCAGTTTCTGTGCGAGTGCCGCCTGGCCACTCCTCGCCTTTCGTGGCGTTCGCGCAGACCTGGATCGCGATGACGTCGTCGTCTGCCCGCGGTGCATGTACCGCGCCGAGGACGCCGGCGACGAGGTCCTCTGCACGGAATGCGGTCTGCGGTTCGCGAGCGAGCCCGTGCGCTGGGCGTGGAACAAGCTCCGACGGCACAGACTCTTCTAACCACCGGCGACGGCTGCCTTACAGCTGCGCCAAGAACCGCACGTCGTTCTCGAAGAGCATCCGGATATCAGGGATCCCGTATCGCCCCATCGCGATGCGCTCCACGCCGAAGCCGAACGCGTACCCGGTCCACTCTTCCGGATCGATCCCGCACGCTGTGAGCACCGCCGGGTCGACCATGCCACACCCGCCGAGCTCAACCCAGCCGGCCGGCTGATCGGGCTTCAGCGCGATCTTCATGTCGAGCTCTGCCGATGGTTCTGTGAACGGGAAGAAGCTCGGGCGGAGACGGATCTCTGCATCCGGCCCGAAGTATGCTTTCGCGAAGCTGAGCAGCGTCGTCTTCAGATCGACCATCGACACGCCGCGATCGATGTAGAGCCCTTCGATCTGATGGAACATGAAGCTGTGCGTCGCGTCGACCGTGTCCGGCCGATACACCCGCCCGGGAGACACGATCTTGATCGGCGGCCCCAAGCCCTTTGCGACCGCCTCCTCCATCGTCCGGATCTGCACCGTTGACGTCTGGCTACGGAGCATCCGAGGCGTGACGCTCGTCTCCGGGTTATCGACGTAGAAATTATCGATCGGGTCCCGCGCCGGGTGCTCTGGCGGGATGTTGAGCTTGACGAAGTTGTGCTCGTCGTCTTCGAGTTCGGGGCCCTCCGCCACGTCGAAGCCCATCCGCCCGAACACCTCGGTGAGTTCGTCAATGACGCGGCTGATGATGTGTCGCCGGCCCAGCTTCGTCGTGAGGACCGTGCCCGGTTCGGTCGGGTCGAGCGCCGGCCCGGAAGGGGCCGAAGCTGCGCCCCCAAGCTCGCCCTGCCTCGCCTCGAACGCCGACTCGAGCGCGGATTTCACCTCGTTCAGACGCTTGCCCACCGCGGCCTTCTGGCCGGGCGGAACGTCTTTCATTCTCGGCATGAGGCCGCGGAGCGACCCCTTCGAGCCAAGGTGGGACACACGCCATTCTTCAAGCGCCGCGGCGTCGCCCGCCGCTTGAAGGTCCGCGAGGGCCGTGGATTCCAGTGAGTTCAGATCGTCGAGCATCGCGTGAATGGTATCGAGCTCAGAGGGCTCCGATGATCAAGAAAGCCGAGCTCCGGCGAGACGTCTTGAGCGTTGATCGTCAGAGCTCGAAGCGACCCTCTCCTTCCCCAAAAAGAAAGCACGCCCGCAAGTCGCGGGCGTGCCAAGTCGTTGGATACGGCGAGGGTTACTCGCTCTTGGACTCTTCCGAGCCGGCGTCTTCAGCCGGAGCGTCGGTCGCCTCGATCGGCGCCTCCGCTGCTGGCGCGGCGGCTTCTTCTGACTCGGGCTTACGGAGCTTGGCCGCGAAGGCGGTCCGCTTATCGGCCTGGCGACGACGCCCCGACGGGCGTCCACCGATCTCCGGGCCTTCCTCAGCCCCGACAAACTGGATCAGCACGATCTCACCGGCATCGCCCAGACGGTGGCGCCCAAGCTTGATGATGCGGGTGTAGCCACCCTCTCGGCCGTCGAAACGCGGCGCGACGTTGTCGAAGATGTGCCGCACCAGCTTCGGAGCCCGGCGGAGCTCGCCGTAGCGGTTCCGCTCGACCTGATCAGAAGCCGGGATGTCAAAGTACTGGCTTGCACGGTTGCGGAGGCTGTCTACCGCCTCACGCTCGTCCTCGGTCGCGTTCTTTGGGATATGACTCCACGCGAACGCGCGACGGTCGCCACCCAGCATCTGGATGACGCGACGGCGGGCGTGCAGGTCGCCCCGCTTGGCCTTCGTCACGATCTTTTCAACGAATGGCTGCAGGGCCTTGGCCTTGGGCAGCGTGGTCGTGATCTGGCCGTGCTCGAAGAGCGACGCGGCCATGTTGCGAAGCATCGCCTGACGGTGCGTCGAGGTGCGTCCGAGCTTGTAGCCGGCCTTGCGGTGGCGCATCGCGAATCTCCTGGGGCCGACGCCCCACCGGGGTCTGCGGGCTTACTCGCCCTTGGCCATCTGATATCCCTCGGGCAACTCGATCCCGAGGTCGAGTTCGAGGTCCTGGAGCTTCCGCTTCACTTCGCGGAGGCTCGTACGGCCGAAACTGCGGAGCTTCAGAAGCTCCGAATCGGTCTGGGTCACCAGCTCGGCCACCGTGTCGATCCGAGCCGACTCGAGGCAGTTGCTTGCCCGAACCGAGAGGTCCAGTTCAGTGAGCGGCATGTTCAGCTTGCGGATCAGCGCCTCGTCGACGCCCGCCGCCGCCGCGGCTTCGTCCGAAACGCGCTCGTTTCCGAGTTCGAAGTACTGGACGAACGGATTGAGGTGCTTGCGAAGGATCTTGGCCGCCTCGACCAGCGCCATGTCCGGGGTGACGGTGCCGTCGGTCCACACCTCGATGATCAACTTATCGTAGTTGGTCCGCTGGCCGACGCGGGTGTCCTCGGTCGCGTACCGCACACGCCGGACGGGCGAGTAGATCGAGTCGACGTGGATCAGGCCGACCTCTTGCTCGTCGGCCTTGTTGTACTGCTCGGCCGCCGGCACGTAGCCGCGACCCTTGCCGACGTGCAGTTCCATCTCGAACGCAACTTCGTCGCTCAGCGTTGCGAGCACGAGGTCCTTGTTCACGACGGTGATCGCCGTGTCGGCCTCGATCATGTCGGCCGTGACCTCCCCCGGGCCTTGGGCCGCGAGCTTCATTGTCTTCGGCTGGTCGCCCTCAAGCTTGACGACGAGTTGCTTGATGTTCAGGACGATGTCGGTGACGTCTTCAAGAACACCCGGCAGGCTCGTAAACTCGTGCTCCGCGCCCTTGATCTTCACGCCGGTGACCGCGGCGCCCTCGAGCGAACTGAGCAGAACACGCCGCAAGCTGTTCCCAACGGTGGTACCAAATCCGCGCTCGAACGGCTCGATCGCGAAGCGGCCGTACACGTCAGACTTGAATTTCGAGTCGGCGGCAACCCTTGAGGGGAGCTCAAGACCGCGCCAGCGCACACGCATCATGGGATTCTGTCCTTCCGGCGTCCTGCCGGGATGCAGCGGAGCAATTGTGCTTGCCCGTTATCCCCGAGGTTCACGGACCCGCTCGCCCCGCTGCCGGGCGGGCGTCCCTTCTGCCCTCTGAGACCAAACGATCAGATTTCAGCCATGGAGCATGCGACGCACACCCAGGGCTTGCCGCGTTAGACGCGGCGCTTCTTGCGGGGGCGGCAACCGTTGTGAGGAACCGGTGTGTGGTCCTCGACCGCGGTCACGCGGATCCCGGTCGACACGAGGCCCTGCACCGCCGACTCGCGGCCAGCCCCGGTCCCGGTCACCTTCACCTCGACCTCGCTCATGCCCATCTTGCGGACCTTCTGTCCCACCTGCTCACCGGCGCGGGTCGCAGCGAACGGGGTCGACTTGCGAGCGCCCTTGAAGCCGATGGTGCCGGCGCTGTCCCACGCGAGCGTCTCACCCGACGTGTCGGTGACAGTGATGATGGTGTTGTTGTGGGTCGCCTTGACGTGGGCGATGCCGCGGACGACGCCCTTGCGAACCTTTTTTTGCTTCTGCTTCGCCATATCGCGTATCGCTCCAGGGCCAAGCCGCGGGTCACGCGGCGAGCCACTCCGGGCCTGGCCAGGCCCGACTCAAATCAACCCTTGACGCCCTTCTTGCCGGCAACGGTCTTCTTACGACCCTTACGGGTACGAGCGTTGCACTGCGTCCGCTGCCCACGCACCGGAAGACCCGCGCGGTGGCGATCGCCGCGGTACGAGCGGATATCCCGCAACCGCTGGATGTTCTGCGCCACCTGACGGCGGAGAGCACCCTCGACAAGGTACCCCGAGTCGATGATCGCGTTGATCGAAGCGATGTGCGTCTCGTTCAACTCGTTGGCCTTGGTGTCCGGTTCGATCCCCGCCTCAGCGAGAATGTCATCGGCGTACTTCGGGCCGATGCCGTGGATGTAGCGGAGGGCGTAACGGATCTTCTTGCGATCCGGGATGTCGACACCAGCGAGACGCGGCATATTCGGTTACCCCTGAACCTGCTTGTGCTTCGGATCGGCCTTGCAAATCACCCGGACCTTGCCCTTGCGGCGAATGACCTGGCACTGGTTGCAGATCCGCTTTACGCTTGCTTTGACCTTCACGACGCACCTGCCCGGCCCAATCGGGCCGCTCGAAATCGTTCTGTCATAGAACATCGTCCGGCCGGTCGGTCCGGCGCGGGAGGAAGCTTAGACACGGATCAGGCATGGGTCACGTACTCTTCCATGAGATTCCGTCCACAGCGACCCGCTCAAAACCCGTTCGCCCGATCATCTTGGAATCTCGTGAGGAGCTGCGGGCCGTCTCGTGTGATCGCGACCGTTCGCTCCTCCACCCAAACGTCCGAACCATCCGCAGCTACCGAGGTCCAACCATCCCCCTGGGGCACCTCGCCCGGCCATGGCCCCGCGCTCAAAAGTGGCTCAACGGCCAAAACCATCCCTGGCACCAAGCGAACCGACCGGCCGAACTCCAAAGCCGGCGACTCGTGCAAGCGCCGTCCCACGCCATGCCCGATCGCTCCCGGTGCGATCCCGAAGCCAAGTTCTTCCCCGATCCTCTGGAGCCCCGCTCCCGTCCACTCCACGCCAGATGCGAAATCGACCGAGATCGCCCCGAGGAGGCACTGCGTCGCATGCTGAGTTCGAACCTTCCGGAGCGAGTCGCCACCGCCAACGACCCGCGTCGTCGCCGCGTCGGCGTGCCATCCGTCAACGCAAACGGCAAGATCGATCTTGACGAGGTCGCCCGGTTCGATCCGTCGCCCAGACGCAACCGCAGAGGGGAGCTGTTCGTTCACCGACACGCACGCCGCGTACGGATACGAACGACCGTCTCGACGAAACCCCTGGATCGCAGAATCAGCCGGTGAGTCCCGGAGCCGCTCCCCAAGGCGTTCGACGATCTCGAGCGTTGTCTCACCCAGACGGATATCTGAGTAGGCCAGCTCGACCTGCTTGACCGCAACCCGACCCGCCTCAGCGATCGCGTCGATCTCACCAGGCGTGCGCAGCGCGATCGCCACGTCGGACCAGGGTCAACCGCGCGGCCCGCGGATCTTCGGACCAGTGTCGTTGTCACCGTCGCCGCCCAAGAACCCGGCGTAGTTCCGCATCAGAAGCGCCGCCTCCACGCGTTGCAAGAAGTCGAGCGCCACCGACACCACGATGAGCAGGCCAGTACCCCCGAGGAACTGGGTGACAGCAAAGTCGATGTTCAGGCTGCGGTTCACGATCATCGGCATCACCGCGATGACGGAAAGGAACGCGGCACCAACGAACGTGATCCGCTCCATGACCGTTTCGAGGTACTCAGCGGTTCGCGGCCCCGGTCTCAAGCCCGGGATGAATGACCCGTGCTCCTTGAGCTGCTTGGACATCTCTTCCGGGTTGAACTGAACAGTGATCCAGAAGTAGCTGAAGAAGAAAACCATCCCGATGTAGGCGAGGTTGTAGGGGTACTCGCCCATCTGGAAGTTGTTGCTCAACCACTGCGTCGCCAAGAACCACCAGTCCTCGGTCGTTCCGGTCAACGTCGCATTCCGCGCTTGATCATGCAGCGCGCTGAAGACGACGCTCGGGAAGATCATCAGCGAACTGGCGAAAATGATGGGCATCACGCCGCCGTGGTTCACGCGGAGCGGGAGGTAACTCCGCTGCCCACCGAAGACCCGTCGGCCCCTGGTGTGCTTCGCCTGTTGCACCGGGATGCGCCGCTGCGCCACCGTCATCACCACACACCCGGCAACGACCAGGACAAAACCGCCAAGCAGGAGGATCAATCCCAACCACCCGATCTTGCTCGGGTCGCCCGGCGAGAACTGGCCGTACACCGTCATCACGGCGCCGGGCATTCCCGTCAGGATGCCAGCCATGATGATGAGACTGACGCCGTTGCCGATGCCGTGCCGGTCGATCTGCTCGCCGAGCCACATCAAGAACGTGGTACCGGCGGTCAACGCTGTAACCGACATGACCCACCAAAGAGGGTTGTTGGCCCACTCGGGGTACACCATGCCTTGGCCGCGGATGAACGCGAGCCAGCCGAACGCTTGGACGACGCAGAGCACAATCGTCGCGTAACGGGTGTATTCCTGGATCTTCTGTTGCCCCGTCGGGCCTTCTTCCTTGAGCCGTTTCAGGGGCTCCCAAACGCCACCGAGCAGTTGGAAGATGATCGCCGCCGAGATGTAAGGCATGATGCCCAATCCGAAGATCGTGCTCTGCCCGAATGCACCTCCGGAGAAGATCGAAACGAACGACGCAACACGTCCAGCCGCGTTGCCCTCGGCGACCGAGCGCTCGAAGAACTCCGCGAGGACACTCTGGTTCACACCCGGGAGTGGGATCCAGAAGCCGATGCGATAAACCGCGAGCATGCCCAACGTGAAGAGCAGCTTGTTACGGAGCTCGTCTACTTTGAAGACGTTGACGATCGTCTGAACAATCATGCCTCGGGGCTCTCCCGGGGGGACCAATCGACGGGAACACCGGCCCCCGTCGCAGGGAGCCTAGCCCCGAAACCGCCGAAGGCGTTCACTTCTTCTTGAGAACCTCACCACGAGCAGCAGCTTCGGCCTTCTTTTGCTGCCAATCGCGGCGCTTGGCCTTCTTCGTCTGGTTCTTGGGTCGGCGGTCTTCGCTGTTGCGATCGACGCCGCGGACGCGATCACGCCGCGTGCCGGTCTCGTTGACCGAGCCGCCGGCGTCGGTGACGAGCTTGCGGACCGTTTCGGTGACGCGATGGACTTCAATCTCAAACTTGACGCCCACGCTGTCCTGACCCTCGGGCATGGCCCCCAGAATCTTGACATCGCGGGTGTCGTCACGCACCAGACCGGCAGCGATGAGCGAAGCCTGGTCGACCTTACCGCCCGTCTTGAACGCATCGGCCTGAAGCAGGTCGCGCAGGTTGACCGTCCAGAACAGCGTGCGGAAGTTGGTGTTCGTGAAGCCGAACTTGGGCATGCGCCGGAAGTAGGGCATCTGGCCACCCTCGAACGAGATCCGGCGGCTGTAGCCACTCCGCGATCCGGCACCCTTGTGGCCGCGACCGGCCTGCTTGCCGGTACCCGACCCGTGCCCGCGCCCGATGCGCTTGCGGGCCTTGTACTTGCCGGCGAGTTCGGTGATCTCATGGATCATCATGGCTTCGGTCCTTCAGTCGTTCTGGTCGTCGACAATGTCGAATCGTGTGCTCTTTGATCGGCGATCAGGAATCGCCGCCACCCTCTGCCGGGGCCGGCTCGGCCGGCGCCGCCGGTGCCGCTGGTGCCGGCTTCGGTGCGTCAGTACGCCCGCTGGGCTGGGCGTCCTGCTGCGGAGCCCCGTCGCGCGGTCCACCACCCCGACCGCGGCCACCGCCCGGTCCACCTCGACCGCCACCGCGGTGGCCGCCTCGGCCACCACCGCGGCGGTCCTGGCCAATCGTGTTCGTCGGGCCGCGCATCTTCTCACCGGTGGTCTTGGGCATGAACCGCTGGCCGCGTTCAACGCGTTCCTCGATGTCGGTGGTCGTGATCTCCACGCCACGCAGCTCGGCAACGTCCTCACGCATGCGGAGTTGCTCGATCCCGTCGAAGACAGCCTTGACCACGTTGAGCTTGTTTGTCGAGCCGTAGCACTTGGTCAGGCAGTCGGTGATGCCCGCCATCTCGAGCACGGCGCGAACCGTCGCACCGGCGACGACGCCGGTACCCGGTGAAGCCGGGATCAGGCGAACCTTGGAAGCGCTGAACCGGCCCTCGACCTCGTGGGGCACCGTCGTGCCGATGGCCGGGAGCTTGGTCATCTCACGGCGAGCAACCTTCTGTGCCTTCTCGATCGCGAGGGGCACTTCCTTGCTCTTCGCGTATCCGTAGCCAACCTTGCCGCGTTTGTCGCCGACGACGACAAGCGCGCCGAAACTGAACCGACGGCCACCCTTCACGGTCGCCGCGGTGCGGTAAATGTTGACCGTCTGGCTCTCCAGATTGGTCGATTCGTCGAGCATCTCAGCCATGGTGTTCGCTTCCGTTTCTCAAACGAGCCGCGGCCCCCTCGGGCCCGCCCGGAGTGCCCCTCCCCACCTTCGGGATCGGGACACAGGTGTCTGGTCTGTTAGAACTTCAGGCCGCCCTCGCGAGCCGCATCCGCGAGCGCCTTCACGCGCCCGTGGAACTTGAACCCGCCGCGATCGAACACGACCGACTCGACGCCGGCCGCCTTCGCCCGCTCCGCGAGCTTGCTGCCAACCGCCTTCGCGGCCTCCGAGTTGCCCGTCTTGTCTGCCTTCAGGTCCTTGTCGCGCGTCGACGCCGCGGCCACCGTCTTGCCGGTCATGTCGTCGATGACCTGGGCATAGATGTGGTTCAGCGAGCGGTACACCGCAAGACGCGGGCACTCCGGGGTTCCGGAGATGCGCTTGCGGGTGCCGATGCGACGGCGAGTACGACGGAGGGCTTTGTGCTTTTGCTTGTCCATGGGTGTCCGCCTCCCGGCCGACCCACGCCCGCCCTCGGTGCTGCCCGAGGACGCCGCGTGGATTACTTGCCGAACTGCTTGCCTTCCTTCTTTCGCACGACCTCATCGTGGTACCGCAGGCCCTTGCCGTTGTAAGGCTCCGGCTTGCGCTTCGCCCGGACGCCGGCGGCGAACTGCCCCACCGCCTGCTTGTCCGCACCGGTGATGGTCACAATGTCCTTTTCGACAGCGACGTTGACGCCCATCGGGATCGGCGCCTCGATCGGGTTCGCGTAGCCAACGTTGAGCTTGAGAACCTGGCCGTTGACCTGCCCGTTCCAGCCTACGCCGACGATCTGGAGCTTCTTCTCGTAGCCCTTGTTCACGCCCTCGACCATATTGGCGATGAGAGCCCGGGTGGTGCCCCATAGAGCCCGCACCCTTTTCTCACCGGCGATCGAGTCATCGACGTTGACCGAAACTTTGTTGTCCTCGACCACGACCGCGACTTCTTCGCGGTGTTCGAACCTGAGCGAGCCCTTCGGGCCTTCGACGTTCACCGTCCGGTCGGAGACCGAGACCTTCACACCGTTGGGCACGTCGACGGGTTTCTTACCGATTCGTGACATTGGCCTGTCCTCTGTCGTCCGGGTCCAACTCTCGGGGGCCTTCGCTTGGTCCCGGGGATTCCAGTCGCCTCGGGGCCCAGCGGCCCCACTCCGATTCCGTTGATCAGTACACGGTGCAGAGCAGTTCGCCGCCGACCCGCTTCTCGCGAGCTTGGCGATCGCTCATCACGCCGTGGCTGGTCGAAACGATCGCGATCCCCAGCCCCTGCACCGGACGGGGGATGTCGTCGACCTTCGAGTACACCCGACGCCCGGGCTTGCTCTCACGCGTGAGCGTGTGGATGAGGTGCTCGCCGCGCGGGCCGTACTTCATCGAGATGTTGATCTTTCCGCTCTTGCCGGGCTCCTCGAGGACGTCGTAGTCCTTGATGTAGCCCTCGAGCTTCAGCACCTCCGCGACGCCGCGGCACACCTTGTTGTTCATGCACGAGACGTGCTTCGCCTTGTTCCGCGAGGCATTGCGGATCCGGGTCAGCATGTCCGCGATGGGGTCGTTGATCGCCATCGTTTATCAGTCCTCCCGGTCGTTTACCACGACGCCTTGCGCATGCCCGGGATCTTGCCCTCGAGCGCCAACTTCCGCATCATGATCCGGCTGATGCGGAACTTGCGGTACACCCCCCGGGCACGCCCGGTCAGCTCGCACCGCCGCACCGTGCGGCTCATGTACTTCGGAGTCTTGTTGCTCTTCGCCACCTGGGCTTTGGTTGCCATGCGTCAGTACCTTCTGGGTTACCTTCTGTTCAAGCTCAGGACGCCGCCGCCGGCTTCTTCTTTTGCTCGGGCTTCCGGAAAGGCCACCCGAGTTCATCAAGCACGAACCTGCTCATCGCCGGCGTCGAGTTCTTGAACGAGACGTTGAAGTTCATCCCGTGCGTGAATGACGCGTTGGCCATGTCGATCTCGGGGAACACGCCCTGCTCGGTAAGACCGAAGCTGTAGCTCCCCTGACGGTCAAAGGCCTTCTCGGGAAGACCCCGGAAGTCCTTGATACGCGGCGCCGCGAGGTGAATGAACCGGTCAAGGAAGTGCCACATCCGCTCGCGACGCATCGTGACCATCGCGGCGGTCTCGTACCCCTCGCGAACCTTGAAGTTCGACACGCTCTTCTTGGCCGCGATCATGATCGGCTTCTGACCAGTGATCGTGACGAGCGTCTCAAGTACCGCGTTCTTCACGTTCGGCGGGATCTTCGTCCCGTCGAGGTGGCGACCCATGTTCACGTTGATCACGATCTTGTCGAGCTTCGGCTGAGCCATCCGGTTCTTGACGCCGAACTCCTCGGCGATCTTGCCGCGGATCTGCTCATCAAAGAGCGTCTTCAGCCGCGGCGTCGACGGCTCAAGGGCCGCGAGTTCAGCCTCGGTCGGCTCAGCGCCCTTCTTCTTCTTGTCCTTCGCCATCGCTCGTACCTCGCTCGATCGGATCGGCCCGGGCCCCATCCGTCGTTCCGCTCATTGAACCTTGCCGCTTAGTCCCGGTTCTCCTTCGGGGCGCTCACCGCCCCGAGGTCACCCCCGCCACGCACCGCAACGCGGACCTTCTGCCCGTTGTCGCGACGCTCGAACCGCACGCGGCTCGGCTTGCCGTCCACCGCAGGGCTCACGTTGCTGACGTGGATCGAGCCCTCGCGGGTCACGATCCCGCCCTGCGGGTTCACCCGCGTGGGCTTGACGTGCTTGGTTTGCAGGTTCACACCCTCCACGAACACGCGGTCGCGCTTCGTGTCGATGCGGATGACCTCGCCGGTCTTCCCCTTGTGATCACCCGAGGTGACCACGACCGTGTCCCCACGCTTCACGTGACGAGCCATCACACCACCTCCGACGCAAGCGAAACGATCTTCATGTAGTTGCGCTCACGAAGCTCTCGGGCCACCGGCCCGAAGATACGCGTGCCCTTCGGGTTGCCCTCGTCATTGATCAGGACGACCGCCGGGCTGTCGAAGACCACGTACGACCCATCGGGGCGGCGTGTCTCCTTCGCGGTGCGGACAATCACGGCCTTCGACTTATCGCCGGTCTTCACGTCCGACCCCGGGAGCGCCTTCTTGACGCTCACGAGAACCTTGTCGCCCACAAACGCCTGCTTGCGGGTGAAGCCCTGACGCCGCGTCGAGCCGCCGTACACGCGGATCACGTAGGCGATCTTCGCCCCCGAGTTATCCGCGACTTCGCACCTGGATTCTTGCTGCAGCATCGTTCGTGCCTCACCAATACCTGGCCCACCACCGGGACCGACTGTCACTCACTCAAACGACCGTCGCACGCTCGACGACGCGGACCAAACGCCAGCGCTTCGTCTTGCTGACCGGGCGGCATTCGGCAATCTCCACCTTGTCGCCCTCACGGCTCTCGTTGTTCTCGTCGTGCACCTGCAGGACCGTCCGACGGCTGATGTACTTGCCGTATTTCGGGTGCTTCGCCCGATACGCGATGACCACCTTCCGCGACTTGTCGCGCTTGTCCGAATCGACGAACCCGATACGGGTCGCCACGTGCTTCTCGGTGGTGTTGGTGGTCTCGACGGCGTCTGCCATGGGTTCGTCCTGGGCTTCCTAAATCAGGCCTTCGGTCTACTTACGCGTTCGCCGCGGCACGACGCCGGGCGGTCTTCTCGGTCAAGATCCGGGCCACGTATTTGCGCAGCTTGCCGTGCTGGCTCGTGTCCTCGACCTTGTCAGTCACGCCCTGCACGCGGAGCGTGTAGAGCTTCTCACGGATCCGCTTCAGCTCGATATCGAGCTCTTCGTCCTTCAGGGCTCGCACTTCAGCACCGGTCATCGCCAACTCCTGTCGCCAAGCCCCGATCAGGCGGTCGTCCGTCGCGTCACAAACCGGCAACGGACCGGCATCTTCATCGCCACGCGGACCATCGCTTCCTTCGCCCTCGACTCGCTCACGCCCGCCAGCTCGTACAGAACCGTGCCGGGACGCACGCGTGCCGCCCAGTAATCGACGTCCGCCTTGCCCTTACCCATTCGAGTCTCGAGAGGCTTCTTCGAGACCGGCTTGTCAGGGAACACGCGGATGAAGATCTTGCCCTCACGCTTGAGAACACGCTGGATCGCGATACGGCCGGCCTCGATGCAGTTGCTCTTGAGCCAGCAGCCCTCGAGCGCTTGCAGTCCGAAGTCGCCGAACGCGACGTAGTTCCCCTTGGTCGCGCGACGGTCGCGCGTACGGCGGAACTCCTTGCGGAACTTCACTCGCTTGGGAATCTTGTAGGGAGGCATCGTCTAAACCCTCGTCCGTTCGCTTACCTGCGGCCGCGAGCGCGGGCCTTGCCGCCCGCCGCGTCACTCGTGATCTCATCCTCGCGGACCTCAGAGCCGTACTCGCCCTTGTAGATCCACGCCTTCACGCCGATCACGCCGTACGTGGTGACGGCCTCGGCAAACCCGTAATCGATGTTGGCCTGGAGCGTGCTCAACGGAAGAGCACCCAGACGCACGTCGAGACGACGGCTCATCTCCGCACCGCCAAGACGGCCGGAGATCTGGATCTTCACACCCTTCGCGCCCGCCTGCATCACGCCCTCGGCGCGACCCTTGACGACGCGGCGGAAGCTCATCCGCTTGTTGAGCTGCTCCGAAACGCCCTCGGCGACAAGCTGGGCGTCCATATCAGGCTGCTTGATCTCGTGGATCGAAATCGCGACCTTACGACCGGTCATGTACCGGAGCTCTTCGGTCATCCGGTCGACCTCGGCGCCCTTCGGCCCGATGACCAGACCCGGACGAGCCGTCCGGATGATGATCTTGAGCTCTTCACGCGTCCGCTCGATATGGATGTCCGAGACCGCCGCGTTCGGCGGGGTCCGGTTCAGCCGGCGATCGAGGTAGGTGCGGATCTTCTGGTCCTCGACGAGCAGCTCGCCGTAGAGCGCCTTGGGCGCGTACCAGCGGCTGCGGTGCGTCTCGGTGATCCCAAGCCTCAGCCCGAATGGATGTGTCTTCTGACCCATGCAGTCGTTCCTCCGCTTCTTTCCGTTCAGGCCGTCTCGTGCAAGGCGACGGTGATGTGGCTCGTACGCTTCAGGATGGGGTGAGCACGCCCGCGGTCCTTCGGACGGAAACGCTTGATGTGAGGGCCCTCGTCGATCGTCGCTTCCGCGACGACGAGACGGGCCACGTCGGCCCCGTTCGCCTCCGCTTCGGCCTCGGCCGCCTGGAGCGCCTTCTGGACATTCGTCGAGGCACGCTTAAGGCTGAACTCAAGCTGCGTTTTCGCGTCATCCGAGGTTCGCCCACGGATGAGGTCGATGACAAGCTTGGCCTTCAGCGGGCTGCCCCGGTGGTGGCGGACCTTGCTCACGAAGGCCGCGATCGCAGAAACCGGAGCGTTCACCGCCGCGGACAGCGCCTCGATGTCTACTTTCCTGCACCTCGGGTGATCGCGGCCGGCGAGCCAGTTCTTGACCGCCTTGACCGCCTCTTCACCCTGCAGGCCGCCGTCCCGCTCGATGGCGCGCGCGAGGTCGTCGACGGTCAATCCCGCCTCGCTCGCTCGCTTGCTTAGCTCTTGGTATCGAAGCTTCACGTCGTCGCTCCCAGAAGGAACCGGTCCGAGAGGACCAGGATCACCTCTTCATGCCTTCCTTCTTGTTCGTGTGACCGCGGAACGTCCGGCTGTTGGCGAACTCGCCCAGCTTGTGACCCACCATGTCCTCGGTTACGAACACTTCAATGAACGTGCGACCGTTGTGCACCTGAAACGTGTGATTCACGAACTCAGGGACGATCGTGCACGCGCGCGCCCAGGTCTTGATGGGGTCCCGACGACCGTCAGCCTCCATCTTCTCTACCTTGCGGTAGACCTTCTCATCGACGTAGGGGCCCTTCTTCAGGCTGCGGCTCATCGCATCGCTCCCATGGTTACTTCAGCTGTCCGTACCGCTTGCTCTTGCGGCGGCGGATGATCAGGTCCTGGCTCGGCTTGTTCCGGTCACGCGTGCCGCCACCCTTCGACGGGGTACCAGCCTTGTTCACCGGGGCACGGCCACCCTTCGAACGGCCCTCACCGCCGCCCAGCGGGTGAGCGTGGTGACTCATCGCCATACCACGCGTCTTCGGACGACGCCCCTTCAGACGGTTCAGGCCCGCCTTACCGATGCGGCGGTTCTGGTGGTCGGTATTTCCGACCTGCCCGATCGTCGCACGGCACTCGACCAGCACACGTCGCATTTCACCCGACGGGAGCATGAGGGTCGCGAAACGACCCTCCTTGTTCATCAGCCGGGCGTAGCTGCCGGCCGAACGGCACATCTGGCCGCCCTTACCAGGCTGAAGCTCAACGCAGTGAACGTTCATGCCGAGCGGGATGTGCCTGAGTGGCATCGTGTTGCCCACCTGTGGCTCGACCGGCTCAGCCGTCGAACTCAGGATCTTCGCACCGTCGGTCAGGCCGACCGGCGCCAGGTGGTACCGCTTCTGACCGTCGGCGTACTCAACCAGTGCGATGTGGCACGTGCGGTTGGGGTCGTATTCGATGCCGACGACTGTGCCCTCGATACCGTCGCGATCGCGACGCTTGAAGTCGATGACACGGTACATCTGCTTCACGCCGCCGCCGCGGCCGCGAACGGTGATGACACCCTTGTGGTTACGACCGCCGCTTTTCGGCTTTGCCTTGAGCAGCGAACGCTCCGGACGCGTCTTGGTGACCTCGACATTGAGATTCACCGACGCGTTGCGGCGCCCGGGGCTGGTCGGCTTGTAGACGCGGATCGCCATTGGTCAGCTCCCGATCAGAACAGTTCGATGGACTCGCCGTCGCGCAGACGCACCGTGGCGTGCTTGCGGAGGCTCTCACGGACGTACCCATAACGAAGACGCTTCAGCTTGCCCTTGTACGTCCGCGTCTCGATGCCCTCGACGTGAACGCCGTACAGGCTCTCGATCGCTTTCGTGATCTCGGTCTTCGTCGCACGACGGTCAACCTCGAAGGTGTACCGACCGAACTCGTTCATCGCCTCGGTCGTCTTTTCCGTGAGGACGGGCTTCCTGATGATGTAGATATCGTTGGCGTTCGCCGGCATCGCTTAGCCCTCCCCGCCTTCAGCGGCCGACGCCTTCGCGCCACCCTTCTTCTCAGCCCAGGCCGCGGCCTTGACTTTATGCCCACGCTTCGGACGCGTGTCACGCTTCCTCGTGTGCGTCGGGCCAGCCTCCGCGATGCGCCCCTTCGGCTCGGTCTTGGCCGACTTGTCGGTCTGGCCAGCCGGACCGGCGAGCCACGCCTCGAGCTCAGCCTTCTCGATCACGAGGTAACGGTGGTTCAACATCTCGAAGCAGGTGAGTTGATCGCTCCTGCAGAGCGTCACGCCCTCAAGGTTGCGAGCACTCTTGCGGGCCGCCTCGGACGCGGTCGTCAGAGCAACCAGGGCCGTCCCGTCGACGCCAACCGCCGCCAGGAAGTCCTTGAACGCCTTGGTCTTCGGCTTGTCCATCGAAATCGAGTCGATGACCCGGACTTCCTGGACGCGCTGACCTTCCTTGTCGTGACCGTGAAGCTTGGCGAGCAGGGCGTTGAGGTTCGCCTTGCGACGCATCTTCTTGGGCATATCGAGACGGAAGTCCTCACGCGTGCGCCGCGAGCTCTTCCAGTGGCCACCACCACGGAACTGCGGCGGGCGCTTCGAGCCGTGACGGGCACGGCCGGTGCCCTTTTGTTTGTACAGCTTCTTCCGCGAACCCGAAACCTCGCCTCGGTTCAGGCTTCGCGCCGAGCCCTGGCGGAGGTTCGCGTGGTAACGGACGTAAGCCTGCTTGATCAACTGCGGATTGACCGCGCCGCCAAGCTGAGCTTCATCAATCGTCAGCGAGCCCGATTGCTCGCCGGTCATGGTGTAGACGGGGACATCCATCTGTCGGTTCCGTCCTGACGCCTTTCAACCCTGTCACGGCTGCCCACTGCGTGGGACGTTTCGCCGCCCGGGTCGCCTCGCCTACTCGTCCAACCCGTGTCGCCTGCGGTACGGGCCAAAGGCCCTTCACAGGTCCCCGCCAGCCTTTATGGCTCGCGGTCGGGTCGGCTCGAGATCGACTCGGCCGTCCAAGTTCGCCCGAGGTCACACGCCCCAGGCTCTCACCATGTCGTACCCGGCGGTTTCGGCATCCTGCCGACCTTCCGAGCCCCAGGGTCGAGGGTCGACCCAAGGTCAAATTCATCCGAGCATCAAAAAGGCGAGCCTCAGCTCGCCATTTCCGCCGCCCTCGCGGCCTTGCCCGTGTAGAGACGCGTCGCGGTACGCACCGTGACGAGACCCTTGTTCGCGCCCGGGACCGGTCCCTTGACCAGAATCAGGTTGCGTTCAGCATCGATGCGGACCACGTCGAGGCTTCGAACGGTCACCCGCACGTCACCCATGTGGCCTGCCATCCGCTTGCCCTTCTTCGGCCGTCCCGCTTTACCAGCGTTCGAACCGTGGCCGCCGATCGAACCCGGGGAGCGGTGCTTCCGCTCAACGCCGTGGCTCGCGAGCTGACCCTTGAAGCCGTGGCGTTTCATGCCACCGGCGTAGCCCTTACCCTTGCTTGTCCCGATCACGTCGACAAAGGCAGTGCCCTCAAACGACGCAACCGTGATCTCCTGGCCAAGCTCGTAGTTCCCGAGATCACCCTCGTCCAAGCGGAGTTCTTGGTGATGACGCTTCACACCGACGCCAGCCTTGGCATCATGAGCGATCATCTGGAAGCTCGAGTTCCGAGCCTTCATGTCGCCGTACGCGAGCTGCACCGCCGCGTACCCGTCGGTGTCCGGGGTCTTGATCTGCGTCACAACGCAGGGCCCCAGCTCGATGACGGTCACCGGCATGCTGACCCCAGCGTCCGAGTAGACGCGGGTCATGCCGATCTTCGTTCCCATGAGCATCGCCGTCATCGCGTCACCTACTCGAGTCTCAGGCCTTGATCTTCACAAACACACCCGCCGGGACAACGAGGCGGTTCAACGCCTCAACCGTCCGAGCGTTGGGCTCCAGGATGTCGATGATCCGCTTGTGGGTGCGGATCTCGTACTGCTCCCGGCTCTTCTTGTCGACAAACGGACCGCGGAGAACGGTGTACCGCTCGATCCGGGTTGGCAGCGGGACAGGACCCTTCACACGAGCATTGGTCCGCTTCGCGTGGTCCACGATCTCGCGCGCCGACGCATCGAGCGCGATGTGGTCGTAGGCCTCCATACGTATCCGGATGCGTGGTCCGCCGCTCATGCCGTTCGCGTCGCCCGTTCTGGCCTGACCCGTTCCATCCTGGAAACCGCGTCAGGGGTGCCGATCCCATCCGGCCCGGAGGCCGGCTCTGTCAAGCCCGGACCGCCCGAGCTACAAACCTTCACAAGTTCCGAGGCTGCTGACCCGCCCGCGGCGTCTCAAGAAGAGACACGGCGACCACGAACCGGCCCCGGTGGAGCCCGGTAGCGTAGAACTCCAACCGCGAGTGTCAACTCACCTCAGCTTCTCAGATTCACTTTCTTCCGTGCCCGTCAGCCTTCTCCCTCCAATACTCCTGCTGTGCCCGTTGCCTCGCCAGAGCCATTGCCGATGAAGACACCTCCCTTTCCAAACAAATTCCTTTCGCTTGCCTTCGTGGTTTTGGCCCTGGCGTTATGTCTCCAAGCCTCTGCCCTACCTGATCTTGCCGATGAACCGCTCCGACTCGACCGCGCGGGCATCGCCCTTCGCGTGCCGATCGGGGCCAAATCGGAAACCCGGACCCTGGCCAATCGGCAAGTCACAACCATCACGCTGCCCGAAAGCCATGGGACCATCGTCGTACAGGCTCGAATCAACACCCAGAACACAGAGACCACCGCGGAACAGGACGCCGCCCGGCTGCTGGCCGAAGCCATCGAGCTCCCTGATCCCACGAGTTTCGACCCCAATCGGAGTCGCCCGAGAACCGCAAAGGGCGAGTTTCTCGGCCCTGGCCCCGTCGTCGCCACGAAGGGCACGAAGACCCGTGCCCTGTACGCCAAGCTCGCCCCGCGACGACAAAGCGATCCGATCATCCGAGGAATCGCCGTTCTCGACGCCGCCGACGGACGCAGGGTCGTGTTCGATCTCTTGACCTCCGGGCGTCATGCCGATTCAGCCCGACCGACGTTCGAGGCCATCCTCGCGACGGTGATCCCCCGGTCGGACGATCTTGTCGCAAAGGCAAACGAAGCCGAACGCCGCTCGGCTGCAACGCTGCTCGCCGGGCTGACGAAGGAAGAACTGGCCGTCATGCTGGCCGATGCGGCGCCACGCTTCGAACGGCTCTTCCGGCCGGGCGGCTCCGCGGCCACCGACGTCGAACGCGGTTACCGCCGAACGATCGCCTCAACCGGCCATCGAGGCGACGTCACCGGGACGCCCCGCGAACGTTGGTCTGCCGCTGAACGCGAGCCCGGGTACATCGTCGCCGTCGACGCCCGTCTGCTCGGTGAGTCGGGCGAACGAATCGACTCGAAGGCCCGCTACTTCCTGTCAGAGTCGAGGCGCGACGAAACCTGGTCCGTCACGATGTCGGTCCGCTCCGAAGGCCCGGTCGCGGTCTGGACCGAAACCGGCGCCCGCCAGGGACGCGACCTGACCATCAGTATTTCCCAGGGGCGTAGCGGCCGACGCACTATCCGCCCTGACTTCAAGGTTGAGGGGTTCCTCAGCCGGGTCGAAAGCCTGCTGCTTCCCCGCCTCCTCGCGGCGGCCGCAGAGCCGGGCACCTACACGTTCAACGCGTACGACTCGCAGCGCGAAGGCGTCGTCGAACGCATTGAATCGCTGTCCCGCACCGACCGCGGCTGGTCGCTCGACACGCGATTCGAAGACGGGCGGACACAGGCCACCCAGCTCAGCCCGTCTGGCACCTCGATGCGCACCGAGATGGACTCTGGTCTTGTCTGGGAGGCAACGGATTTCGACCGCCTCTATCGGCTGTGGTCGAGCAAGGGACTGCCCCTGAACTGAACGGGCTGTTGCGCCCACCGGCGGTCAACCGCGATACGCTGGCTGCATGACCAACCGATTCAGACGCCACGCGACGCCGGCTCTTTCGCTCTTCGCCCTCGTCACCCTCGCCGGAGGATGCGCCCCCACCCTCGATTCGATCCGAGGCGAACGCGCGTACGCCGTGATCGACGGCGCCCGCGCCGAGGTCCCCGATATCGACATGGGCGGCGAAGCAACACTCGTTGACATCTACAACGAGGGCACCGCGAACTCTCAGGTCCTCGATCTGCTCACCCACCTGTGCGTCGACATCGGGCCCCGCCTCACCGGTTCGGCCAACTCCGTCGAAGCCGAAAAGTGGGCGGTCAGCAAGTTCAACGAGTGGGGCCTCGAATCCGCACGCCGCGAGCGATGGGGCGAGATCTCCGCGCGTTTCGACCGCGGCGACGCGAACGCCGAGCTCATCACCGTTATCGATTCCGACGACGGCGACCCAGAAACGCGCGTCGACCGCGAGTTGCAATTCACGACACTCGCGTGGACCCTGGGCACCGACGGACCCGTCGCCGGACCGGTCATCAAGATGCCGGAGTCACTCGTTGAAGCCGACGAGCTGGGCGACGAACTCACCGGCGCCTGGATTCTCGTCCCCCCGCTCTACGGAGACCGGCGCGGCGTTCGGAGCGTGGGCTTCCAGATGCGCGAACGCCACGATCTCCGGCATTCGATCCGCACCGGCGAATTCGACCCCTTCAGCCCGGAGGTTGTCGCTGAAGCCGAAGAGGCCCGCGAAGCGGAGACGCCGCTCCCCGCCCTCGCGAATGGTCAGATCACCTGGGTCGGCTCGATGACCTACCGAGGCAGCCCGCTGCCTGCGACGCTCATCCTCCAGCGGAACGCGGCAGGCGAGGTGACCGAGGGCGTCTTCACGATAGAACGCTTCCACTCCGGCCCCATCGCCGAAGTGAACGAGGACGGAGCCAACCTCGGGTTCGCGTGGCCCAACCCGATGGGCCAGAGCAACATCAAACTCTCGCTCGCGACCGACGGCGCGTACGTCGGCTCGTCGGGCGATGGCGATTACCCCATCCGCCTGACAGCCGAAGACTCGGAAACGCGCGAGACCGCCTCCGAGATCGCGAAAGCGCCTCCGACCATCAGCGAGACGCCGGACCAAGTCCTCGCCCACGTTCTCGAGCGTGATCCTGCCGGCTTCGTCAGCTCGTCGAAGGACGAACGCGTTTGGACCACCCGGACCGTCTCCTGGCGTGAGGCGCCGGTGTCCGAGCTGCCCCGCGATGTCGAGATCAACATCACCGGCCCGGACTACGACTTCATCAACTCGCGCCTCGCCGACGGACAAGAGCTGACCATCAGGGCCGATCTCCCCCACTCCGTCGCCGAAGGCCCGATCGATTGCTTCAACGTCATCGCCGACATCCCCGGGACCGACCTGCCCGAAGAAGTCATCATCGTCTCCGCCCACCTCGATAGCTGGGACGGACCGGGCTCCCAGGGCACCGTCGACAACGGAACCGGCACCGCCGTGATGATGGAAGTCGGGCGCATCCTCGGAACCATCGGGGCCAAACCCCGTCGCACCATCCGCGTCATCCTTTGGACCGGTGAAGAACAGGGCCTCCACGGCTCGCGTGAGTACGTCGCCGCACTCTCCGCGCAAGAGAAAGCCAACATCTCGGTCATGCTCAATGACGACGGGGGCACCAACTACCAGGGCGGCGTACCGAGCGCCGAGAACATGGTCGACATGCTCGCCGCCGCGACCGCCCCGGTCAACGGACTGTTCTTCTCCGACACCGACTACGAGCGGCTCACGAACGACGACATTCCCGACAACGACGAACTCGCCGGATACCTCAACGTCAACATCCGCAACACCGGCCGCACCCTCCAAACCCATCGCGGCTCCGACCACGCGTCGTTCAACGCCGAGAACATCCCGGGCCTCTACTGGGATGAAGTCGGGCGAGCCGACTACCGCTACGCCTGGCACACCCAGCGCGACACGATCGACCAGGCCATCGAGGAGTACCTGATCCAGTCGGCCGTGACCACCGCGATCACCGCCTACCGCCTCGCCAACGCCCCAATCCTCCTCCCCCGCGACCCAGGCCCCGAGGAGACCGAAGACGTCGCCGCCGCGCAGTGATCGACGGCCGCGAGGGGAGGGGCGGTGGGCAGTGGGCAATGGGCCAGAGAACACCGCCGCGGCACCCAAAGAACGCCCGTTGACCCAAGCCTCTCCCTTCCCCACCTCCGCCCCCTCCCCCATTGCCCATTGCCCTTGGCCTACTGCCCACTGCCCACCGCCCCTCCCCTAGACTCCCCCAATGGCCACCGAACGCCTTCTCTCCCCCCGCGAGCCCGACCCCGACACCCCGGCCGCCGCCGCCGAAGCCGAGGCCTCTCTGGCCCTCCGCCCGAAGACCCTCGACGACTATGTCGGCCAGCCCGAACTCCTCGAGCGCCTTGAGATCGCCATCCAAGCGGTGAAGAAACGGGAGGAGCCCCTCGAACACCTCCTCCTACACGGGCCCCCTGGCCTCGGCAAAACCACCCTCGCCCACGTTGTGGCAAACGAGATGGGGACCGCCCTCCATGTCACCTCGGGCCCGGCGCTCGCGAGAGGTACCGACCTGGTGAGCGCGCTGACCCGCGTCCAGCCAGGCGACATCCTCTTTATCGATGAGATCCACCGGCTCCCGATCGCGGTCGAGGAGTTCATCTACCCAGCGATGGAGGACTTCCGGATCGACGTGAGCCTCGACACCGGCCTCAACGCGCGGACGGTCCAGATCACGCTCAAGCCGTTCACGCTCATCGGGGCTACCACGAGGGCGGGCCTGCTCAGCGCCCCGCTCCGCTCACGCTTCGGGATCGCCCACCACCTGCGGTACTACTCGCAGGCCGATCTGCTCCACATCCTCCGGCGAAACGCGGCCTTGCTCTCCATCGACGCCTCCGGCCAAGACGCCGACGATGCTCTCGCCGCAATCGCCCGCCGCGCAAGGGGCACGCCCCGCATCGCAAACCGACTCCTCCGCCGCGTCCGCGACTACGCCGATGTTCGAGCCGGCGGCGTGCTCAGCCAGAGCGTCGTCGATGCAGCGTTGAAGCTCGAGGGCGTGGACGCGCTCGGGCTCGACGAACTTGACCGAAGCTATCTCAAAGCAATCGGAACGACCTACGGAGGCGGGCCCGTCGGCCTCGAAACCGTCGCCGCGACGATGAACGAAGACGCCGGCACCCTCGAAGACGTCGTCGAGCCCTACCTGCTCCAGATTGGCTTCCTGGCCAGGACGCGGCGAGGACGAATGCTCACCAAAGCCAGCGCCCAACACCTCGGGCTCGCGGCGCCCTCCGATCCGCCATCACAGTCCGAGTTGTTTTAGATCCGAGTCGAGACGCCGCCGGCGCCGAGTCACCCGCTGCACCCGGTGGCCAACGCCGCGAACGCGACCCCCATCGCCGCGAGGAAGTGGGCCCCGACGTAGAGCACCCCAAGCGGCCAGAGGGCGACGAGCGTCCACACAGAGCGATGACATCAAAGGTATGCCACGCCACCGAGTACGAGCCCGACGAACGCAAACAACCCACAGCACAAGAACAGCACCTCGGAAACAGCCGGACTGGCGGGCGGCGGAGGATCAGCTTCGTAGCTCAAGATGAGGCGGTCTTTGCTGACCAACCAGCCGCGCAGCGCGCTCGCCGCGACGGACATCGTCACCTCTTCGCCGTTTACCCAGAGCGTCGGCTCCGGCTCAGGCGGCGGGGGCTCCTCAATCTCAACGGCGACAAACGCTGCGACAAAGAGCAGCATCCCTACCACCGGGGTCAGCCCGCCCGTGACGCTAAGCAACCCCGGCTCGCGACTCGTCCGGACCGGCGGCGCCCCCATCCTCCCGCGATCACTTCTTCGAGACCGTCATCGCCTCACGGGTATTCTCTTCGAGATACAGGATGCACCCGCACGACACGCAGAGTGTCAGCGACCCGTGGCTCAGCAGCGCCGACATCGACTCGATCGGCAGCGACATCATGCACGCCCCGCAGGTGAACTCGTGCCGCTTGCGGTCCTGCACCTCGATCGGAGCCATCGCGTCCTCTTCGAGCCGCTCGACGAGCTCGTCGTAGGTCGCCATGACCGACCCCGGAACATCCGAGATCAGGCCCGCACGCTCGGTCTCAAGTGAAGCGAGCTTCTCTTTGATCTCCGCGGCACGCTGGGCTCGGTCACCTTCGGCAACACCCTTGACCTTCTCGCGCTCGCCAGCGGCGCTATCGAGTTCATCCTGCCGAGATTTCAGACCCTCAATCTTCTCAAGGAGCTCGACCGCCTTGGTCTCTTGCTCTGCCTTCTGTTCCTTGAAGGTGTTCATCTCGGTCAACAGCGCCTTGTACTCCTTATTTGTGCTCGCATTGTTCATGCGTTCACGGAGCTCAGCGATGTGCTCTTCGAGACGCGCCGCCTCGCCCTCGGCGTCCGACGCAGCAGTGGTGAGCTGCTTGATCTGCGTCGCGTTCGCAGACCGCTGCGTATCGATCTCGCTCAGATGGCCGACTTGCTCATTGAGGAATCGCTCGGCCGCTCGGAGGCGGGCCTGAAGACCCGTGATCTGCTGATCTACCCGGAAGACCCGGAGCAAGTTGTCCGTCACCGTCATGCATCGTCCTCGTTCGCCCGCGCCCGCCGGGACCTCACGATTACGACTGAGCCCGATCCTGGGCAGCGGTGCATTGCTGGAGTGTAGCCAAGATCCCCCCGGTTTGTCGTCAATTCCCGCCAATGGCTCGTAACGCCCAAAACGCCACCGGTCCGACAAGCAATAACGAGTCCACGACGTCGAGCACGCCGCCAAACCCCGGAACGCTCGCACCGGCGTCTTTCCGCCCGGCGTCACGTTTCAAAAGGCTCGCCACGAGGTCGCCCGCCTGCCCGACCACCGCGAACACGCCGCCAACCACGACCCCTGCCCAAATCGGAATATTCTCGGTCCCGCTCGAAGCCAGCCACCAGGCCCCAATGCCGCCGACGGTCGAACTCAGCGCCACCCCACCCCAGAACCCCTCCCAGGTCTTTCCGGGGCTCAGCCAAGGTGCCAGCTTGTTCCGACCGAGGAACCGACCTGCGAAGTACGCGCCGATATCGCTCGACTTCGTCGTCAGCAGAACCCAGAGAAGGACCCACTCCGAGTGTTCGCGACGAATCGCGCTCCAGAACCCGAGCAGCACCCCTATGTACGCATACGCCAGCAACGCCCCGCCCGCGGCCGCGACGAGTCCTTCGGTCTGCTTCCGCCTCGCGTACGCCACCATCGATCCGACAAGCGCAAGCCCGAGCGCCGTGTGCGCCGTCGTCACACCCGTAAAGCCGGTCGCCCCGTCGGGCGAAAGCGCCGTCACCGCCAGGCCCACCAACGCCAACCCACACGTCAACACCGCAGGGGCTTCGACGCCTTTGTCCCGGAGGATCCGCGCCAGTTCCCGAGCAACCAGCACACCGAGCACACCGAGCACCGGAACAACCACCACGCTCGGGGGCAAGGTTCCATCAACGCCGACCAAGCCAGGAGGCCACCAACCGGGCGCCGGCATCCGATCAATGACCCCGTCGATCCAGACACAGAGCACGACCAGGCCGATGAACGCCAGCCCGAGGGGCAAGCGGAACTTCAGCATGCCCGCCCCCTTACCCGAGGTCTACAGATGCGATACTCAGCCACCTTCGTCCTCATCCGACGCGTCTTCATCGAGCCCGCCGAAGCGACGATCACGGGCCGCGTAAGCCCTGATCGCGTCGTGAAACGCCTCGGTTCCAAAGTCGGGCCAGCACACGTCGGTGACGTAGAACTCCGCGTAGCTGATCTGCCAAAGCAGGTAGTTGCTCAGCCGCATCTCCCCAGCCGTCCGAACCAGCAGATCCGGATCGGGCATGCCCGCCGTCCCGAGTCGCGAGGCGAACGCCGTCTCGTCGATCGCAGATGGATCAAGTTCGCCAGCCGCCACCGACTCCGCCAGAGACCTCGCCGCCGCCGCGATCTCCGCACGGCTCCCGTAGTTGATCGCCAAGCAAAGCGTGCTCCCGGTGCAACCGCTCGTCGCCTCGACCAACGCATCGAGCGCCCTGAGCACCTGGCCTGGCAGACCATCTCGCTCGCCCAGAATCCGAACGCGGATGTTCTCGTCGACAAGCTTGGCCCGCTCGCCCTCCGCATACGCCACGCACAGGTCCATCAACGCCCCGATCTCGTCCGCAGGGCGTTTCCAGTTCTCGCTGCTGAACGAATAAAGCGTCAGGGCCTCGATCCCCAGCCGGCCACACGCTTCGACCACCTGCCGCACGGCCCGAACGCCATTGCGGTGCCCGAAGCTCCTCGGGAATCCTCGCTCGCGAGCCCAGCGACCGTTCCCGTCCATGATCACCGCCACGTGCCGCGGCAAGCGACCCGGGTGAACGTCCGGCAGATACCTCAGCGGATCGGCGCCGGGCACGCGATCACGAAGCCGTCGCACCGCTTCGAGCGCCGATGCGTCATTCGCGAACGGTGAACGCTCCGCCCATCGACGGGCCAGCTCGATCTCCCTGTCTGTTGCCGCACCGCTCGCCAAGCGAACGCTCCTCTCGATCACGATCCCGAACACAAGATCGTCTGTTCCCGATCGGGCCCGACGCTCACGACACGCACCGGCACGCCGACAAACGACTCGATGCGTTCGACGTACGCTCTTGCCCCCTCGGGGAGTTCGTCCCACGTCCTCGCAGTTTCTGCCGCCCCAGCCTCGAAGCCCCCCACCGACTCGTACACCGGCTCCGCGTCTCGAAGCACCGCCGAATCGGGAGGGAACCGGTCGGTGCCAACGCCGCCCGAGTTGTAACTGGTGCACACCTTCAACTCGTCGAAACCGCCCAGCACGTCGAGCAGCATCACCGCGAGCTCCGTCGCCCCGTTCACCATCGCCGAATATCGGACGGCCACAAGGTCCAGCCACCCACACCGCCGCGGCCGGCCGGTCGTCGTGCCAAACTCGCGGCCTCGATCACGGATGCGTACGCCGATCTCGTCGTCAAGCTGCGTCGGCATCGGTCCCTCGCCGACTCGGGTCGAGTACGCCTTCATCACCCCGAGCACGCGGCCGACGCGATGCCCGGGCACCCCGCTGCCAGGCCCGATCCCCAGCACCGACGCGTTCGAACTGGTCACAAACGGATACGTGCCGTGGTCGACATCGAGCAGGGTCGCATTCGCACCCTCGAACAGCACCCGCTTGCCCTCGCCCATGAGATCGTGGAGCAAATAGGTCGTATCCACAATCCGATCCTGAAGCTTCGCGCCTAGCTCCAACGCCCGCTCGGTGATCTTCGCCGCGTCGAACGGCTCCCAAGCCATCCCCGCGGTCGAGGCGAGCCCACGGAACAGCGCGTTCTTCATCGTGCAGGCGATGACGATCTTGCGTCGCAACTCATCGGGGCGGAGCAGGTCGCCCACCCGAACACCCGTCGCTCGCGTCACTTTGTCGGCGTAGGCCGGACCGATCCCACGGCGGGTGGTCCCGATTTCCTGGCCGGTGCCCGCCCCGACACGGGGACCGCTCAACCCAACCTTGAGCAATTCCTCGCGGAGCCCGTCTTCGGCCTTGTGGTAGGGCAGCACCACGTGCGCACGGTCCGACACGACGAGCCCGGAGGTATCGACCCCGCGCGCCGCGAGTCCTTCGAGTTCCTCGTTCAATCGCTCCGGGTCAAGCACCACCCCGTTGCCGATAACAGAGCGGGTTCCGGGGTGCAAAATCCCCGACGGCACCAAGTGCAACGCGAATCGTTCGCCCCCGACGACCACCGAGTGGCCGGCGTTCGCCCCCCCGTTAAACCGCACCACGGCGTCGTGGTCGGCCGCGAGCATGTCGACAACCTTGCCCTTGCCCTCGTCACCCCACTGCAAACCGACCACCGCCGAAGCGAGGGGCGATTCGTTCCGCTCAGATCGTGCCTGTGCCAACGAGTGAAGCTCCGGTTCCCACGGTCGCGGGATGGTGTGGCGCCGTCCAGAGGCCACGATACGCGCCCCGCGGGTGCGGTAGCGGGTCCGAAAATCGTTGTTTCGCGTCCGCGCATCCCTCCCGACCCAAGCCGAGCACAAGACCGCGCGGTCCGGATCGACCCGCGCAGGCAAGTCGGCCCGCTCGATGACCGATCCCGGAGGGCGTATCGAAAGTGACCCGAGCGAGACACCCGCCCATGTCGGACAACTCCATCCGCATCATGTGCCCCAACTTGGTCTGCCGGAAGGTTCTGGCGGTGCCCAAGGTTGCACGAGGCAAATCGGTCAGGTGCCGTGGATGCGGAACCCTCATCAAGATCCCGGCGGGGAACAAAGAAGCAGGCAGCAACGCCGGCGGCACCAAGAAAGCCGGCTAGAGCAGGTCTCGTCGCTCCGCAACGGCCTCAGGCCGCACACTCGCTTGCGGAACCCGCGCCCGAGTCAATCCGGCGGGCTTCCGGTCGAGAAAGCTGAATTCGCGTCGCGCCACGTTCAGTGACGACGACCTAGCCCATCCAGCTATTCAACCGGGCTACAGAGGCGGCTGATCGTCGTCATCGTCGTCGAAATCGAAATCGAACTCGATGACGCTGCTGTCGTCTTCCGCGCCGGAAAGCCCAACCTCGTCCATCAGGCCGCCTGCCCCCGCCTTGGCGGTTCCGACCCGCGTTGGCTCGTCGGCGTGCTCGCTCTTCGCGCTTTCCGGTTTGTCGTCGCCCACCGCAGAGCCGATCCGGTGCATCTCCTTGGCGTCGAAATCACCCGGTTCGCCATCCAACTGAACCACGAACACGAGCGGGCCAATCGAAAGAACGTCGCCCGCTGAGAGCTCTTTAATGTCGGTCTTCTCGCCGTTGACGTACGTCCCGTTGCGGGAGCCGAGATCGCGAACGGTCAGCTCATCATCCTCGAGCATGATCTCGCAATGCCGGCGTGATACATCGATCGCCGGGACTCGGAGATTGCAGTCGGTCTGACGCCCAACGAGCGTCCTGGGCCGGCGGATCGGCACAGTCGACGTGCGCCCGTCCTCTTGCACACGAACCAAAGCGACGTCCACCGCTGACTATCCTTCCCCGAGGGCGCAACGAGTACAGGCGACCCCCGCATTCGCCCGCCGCACCCAACCGTGGGCGACAGGAATCTTCGGTGACAGACGATAGTTCCCTCAGGATCATCGGGCAATCCGCCCCGCCTCAACCCCACCCAATGGCCCAGATCGCGCCCCGCCCCGCGCCCCAGAGGCCCCGGTCGCTCTACCTCCACGTCCCGTTCTGCTTTCACAAGTGTCACTACTGCGACTTCTACTCCATCGTCGACCGCCAGGACCGCCAGCCGGCTTTCACGGCACGGCTCATCGAAGAACTCGACGCCCTCGCTCCGTTCGCAGGGCCGCTCGAGACAATCTTCGTCGGCGGCGGAACCCCGACCCTACTCGCCCCGGATCTGTGGAAGACCCTCCTCGGGGCACTCCACACCCGGTTTGAGCTCTCCGAGGACACCGAGTTCACCGTCGAAGCTAACCCAGAGACGGTGACCCCAGAGATCGCCGACGTTCTCGCGGCCGGCGGGGTCAATCGGGTTTCCATCGGAGCCCAGTCGTTCAACCCCCGACACCTCGCCACCCTTGAGCGTTGGCACAACCCTGACAACGTCGAGCGAGCGATCGAGCTCGTTCGAGCCGCCGGCATCGCCCGACAATCCCTCGACCTGATCTTCGCGATCCCGGGGCAGTCTGTAGAAGACTGGACCGAAGACCTCGATCGCGCCCTCGGGCTCGGGGCGACCCACCTCTCTGCGTACAACCTGACCTACGAGCCGGCGACCGCGATGACCGCCCGGTTGCACAAGGGCGAGTTCGAACCGATCGACGAAGAACTCGAAGTCGACATGCTCGACGCGCTGATCGAGCACACCGAAGCTCAGGGCCTCGGGCGCTACGAAGTCTCGAACTTCGCAGACAACGGAGACGAGTGCGCCCACAACCTCGCGTACTGGCGCCAAGACGACTGGCTCGCCGCCGGGCCCTCCGCCTCGGGGCACTTCGACGGATTCCGATGGAAGAACACGCCGCGGCTCGCCGACTACCTCGCCGGCAGCGACCGGGGCTTCCCGACCGCGACCGACGTTGAGGCCCCGGATCCGCGCCGGGCGCTCTGCGAGCGCGTCATGACCGGGCTCCGTCTCTGTGAAGGTCTCGACCTCGCGGACCTGCTTCGCAGAGCCGAGCCGCTCGGAGCCGCCGCGAGGCTCAACGCCGCGGTCGGGAGGCTTCAAACTGAGGGGCTGACACGCCCCGATGTAGACCGCCTTCGCCTCAATCGCGAGGGGCTCTTGAGAGCCGACGGGCTCGCCGCCGACGTCATGAACGCGATCGATCCATGACCGTTGCCGATGCCATCGCGCGACTCGCACAGGCATCGGTCGTGCATTCAAGTGCGATGGACCACAACGGTCGCGTCCTCGCGACCTCAACAGGAACTGTGCAGGTTGAGGCACACGCCATCGGGTTCATGCTCTACGAGCACCGGGAAGTCAGGACGTCAACAACGACGCTCGACGCGACCGACGTATCGCGATGGACCGTCGAAAGCGATCGGGTCGTCGTTGAACATCTCCGGCGCGGACCGGACCACCCGGTCAGGCTCGCGGTATTCCGATCGTACGATCGTCTTACCGCGACCACCGTCGAGACGCACCTATGCCCCCCCGACGTCTACATCGCCCGCCTAGGCCTGTCCGACGACGGAGTCGATCTTACTTGGAACATCCAGACGCCCCGAGGCACGGAAACGATCGCGAATCGGTACCGGTAGCTCAGGTCGGGAGCTCAAGATCAAGCCGGTTCAAGACTTTGCGCAGGTCCTTGGGCACGCCGGAACGAACATCGATCCTCTCGTCGGTAACCGGATGCTCGAAAACCACACGATGGGCATGCAGCGCCACCCGCGAATGCCCGCCGGCCGCGAGTCGGGGGGCGTACTGCTTGTCGCCGACCAACGCCGCCCCGACGGAGGCGAGGTGTACACGAACCTGGTGCAACCGCCCGGTGACCGCCCTCGCCTCGATCAACGCACCGAGGTCGTTCGCCTCGAGCACGCGGTACGCCGTCACCGCCGGCTTGCCCGCCCGGTCAACCCTGGCGAGTTTCTCGGTCGAGTACCGATCACGGCGTTTGACGTACTCGATCACCGGCCGCTTGATCACACCCTCGGGATCGCGAGGCGACTTATGGCTCAGGGCCCAGTAGTACTTCTTGACCTGGCGTTCGCGGAACGCAAGCTGCAAGCCCTCGTAGGCGTTGACGCTGAGCGCGATGATAAGAAGCCCACTCGTGTCGCGGTCGAGACGGTGGACGAGACCGAAGTCCCGGGAACGTCCAAGCTGCTGGAGACGCTCGCCGTGGGTTGCAAAGAGGCCGTTGAGAAGCGTGTCGTGCTCATGTCCCACGCCCGGCAGCGTGACCACTCCTGTGGGTTTCTCGACCACGAGAATATCCGCGTCCTCATGCTTGATGGAGAACGTGATCCGCTTGTTCGGCTCGATCGTGAGCACCGCCATCGTCAGCCCCCGTCTTTCAGTTCGGATGCGCACGCGGCGTGATCGAGGTACCACCGGAGCACCCCGCTCAGGGGCGCGATGGACCCGGGTAACTCCGACTTGGCCATCTCGTGCATCGGGGCGCCGTGCTCACCGATCCCGAGCACGCTGATGAGCCGGCTCGCGCGAACAAGGCCGGTCGTCATCGACAGCCCCCGGATTCCGCCGGGGTCATCTCGAACGACGAGCCCGTCCGATGACGACGTCGACGCCGCGAGGCCCTCGATGCTTCCAGACGAATCGACCCCGAGCACCACACAATCGAGCCGGTCGTGCCCCTTCTCACGCCACGCGAGCGTTTGTTTGAGATCGTCTTCGTACCTGTTGGAACCGTCGGGCAGATGCGGGCTCATCGCGTGGATCTGAGCCGACGGGATGCCGGCGTGGTCGCCGAGGAGACCCTGGACCATGCCAATCGTGCTCCTGTCGTCGGTTTCCTGGACCTCCAGATCGCTCGTGACCCAGACGTGGGTGTACTTCCAGGGCAACTCGCGGAACGACGGATCGATCATCAGGCGCATCACCAGCCGACGCACCGCCCTGGCCCCCGAAAGCGCGAGGTGAAAGTCGCCGAAGGCGCGCACACAGTTGCTCGCCTGGGTCGCGACATCCTCGGCGACTTCGTCGAGAAGTTCCTCGAGCGTCTCCCGAACGACGACGTCGCCCGGGAGTGCCGGCGCCGGAGGTGACGCTCGGAACGAAGACTCGAGACCGTGTGGCTGACCCATCGACCTATTGTGCCCCCAGCGCGGGCCGGGCACCACCCGGACCCAATGAATTCCCGATCGAGCCCGTCAGAGCCACCCGTGCGCACACACGCCCGCATGATCGACGCCAACGCCAACCGCTCAAGAGAAGGGCTGCGCGTCCTCGAGGACATCGCCCGTTTCGTCCTTTCCAGCCAAGCGGACGCGGCAGAACTCAAGTCGATCCGCCATGAACTCACGGCCGCCATAGCCCGGCTTGACCCAACCCAGGTCGGTACCGCGATGCGGGACGCCCAGGGTGACGTTGGACGAACGGTGACCACCCTCGCGGAAGGCGAGCGTGAAGACCTCCGCGCGGTCGCTCGAGCCGCGACCTCGCGAACCACCGAAGCGCTCCGGGTCCTCGAGGAAACCGCGAAGGTCATCGGACGAGGATCGCACACGTTCGAGGCTCTCCGCTACCGCGTATACGACACCGGTGCAGCACTCACCGCACGACTTGTGCCCGAGGCCCCCCAGTGGACGCTGTGCGTATTGGTGACCGAGGCGCTCTGCTCACGGCCTTGGCAAGACGTGGTCAGCCTCGCAATCGACGGTGGCGCCGACTGCATCCAGTTGCGGGAGAAAGACCTCCCCGATGGTGTGCTCGTCGCTCGGGCAACAGAACTCGTCGCGATCGCCCGCCCCCGAGGTGTCGCAGTCGTGGTGAACGACCGGCCCGATATCGCGCTCCTCTGCGCAGCGGACGGGCTGCATCTGGGTCAGAACGATCTGTCGGTTGCGGACGCGCGTGCCGTCGTCGGGGCCGATGTCGTGATCGGCGTGAGTTGCTCGTCGGTCGATGCGGCCCAGCGAGCGGTGGCCGATGGCGCCAGCACGTTGGGGCTCGGGGCGATGTTCTCGACGCGAACGAAGGACGACCCGAGCGTCCGAGGGCCCGAGCTTCTGCGGGAATCCCTCGGTCAGCCCGCTGTTTCGGCCGTCCCCCATCTCGCCATCGGCGGGATCACCCCGTTCAACGCCCCCGAGGTTGTCGCGGCCGGCGCCCGAGGGCTCGCCGTGAGTTTGTGCGTCTGCGGAGCCGACGATCCTGCGGCGGTGTGCGCCGAACTGGTCGCGGCCGTGCGCGGCGGCCGGAACCGCTAAAGTCGGGCATGCCGATCGAGTACCACGAACGTGTGCTGCCCAACGGGCTGCGCGTCGCAGGCGAGGTGAACCCCGATGCGCACTCGGCCGCCGCCGGGTTCTTCGTGCGGACGGGCGCCCGCGATGAAGCTTCCGGTGTCATGGGCGTGAGCCACTTCCTTGAGCACATGATGTTCAAGGGCACCGAGTCGATTTCCGCCGACGAGCTCAACCGACGGTTCGACGCGATGGGCGCACGCAACAACGCATACACCAGCAACGAGATGACCTGCTTCTATGCGCACGTCATCCCCGAACGGCTGAGCGAATCGGTCGACCTGCTCAGTCGCATGATGCGGCCGGCGCTCCGGGTCGACGACTTCACGACCGAGAAGGGCGTGATTCTTGAAGAAATCGCGATGTACAAAGACAACCCGTTCTGGGTGCTCTACGAGGAAACGATCGCGAGGCACTACGGGTCGCACCGCTTGGCCCATCGCGTTTTGGGCACCGACGAGACCATCACCGATCTTGAACGTGACGCGATGATGGTCTACTTCAACGACCGCTATTCGGCCGACAACACGGTGCTCAGCGTGTCGGGCCGGCTCGACTTCGACAGCGTCTGCGCGACGGCCGAGGAGCTGTGCGGCGACTGGCCCACCACCGGAGCGACGCGCGACACGGCGCGACCCATGACCGGCTCCGGCGGGTTCTCGATGTCCAAAGAGGGTGTGAGCCGCGTGTACATGCTGGGGCTCGCGGCCGCGCCGAGCGGGCAGGCCGATGACCGCTACGCGGCCGCGCTCGCGGCCCAGATCCTCGGCGCCGGTGACAACAGCCGACTGCACTGGGCCTTGGTCGAAACAGGCCTTGCCGAAGAAGCCCAAGCGGCGTGGGACGGGCACGACGGGTGCGGCGACTACTTCGTCTTCGCGTCGTGTGACCCGGATCGGGCCGACCAGGTTTGGGACACCTGCATGACCGAAGCCGCTTCGCTCACGTCGTCGATTGAGCAAGACGACCTCGAAAAACTCCGGGCCAAGCTCGCCACCGGTGCGACGCTCAGCGGCGAGCGCCCGGGGGACCGCATGCAGCGTCTTGGACGGCAGTGGATGACCCGAGGGTCGTACCTCACTCTTGAGGACGAACTCGCGATGATCAACGCGGTCACCGTTGACGACGTCAAGCGGGTTCTCGAGAACTTTCCGCTTACACCGACGACCTGGGGACGGCTTACCCCGGACGACGCGACCGGTTGAGTCCGATCAGGCCGCGGCCTTGGGCTGGAACGCCCGGACGGCGTTGCCGCCGTCGGAACGCGCCGACTTGAGGGCCTTCGTCGACGCGGCCACGAACCGGGCCGGCGTGCCATACGCGCTAAGGGTTTCCAAGGCCGCGGTCGCGACTCCGGCGCTGGCCCGGATCCTCGGACCTGCGGCGCCCGCGCCGGCGAGCCACGCGTCGGCGTTTGCTTCGACGTCGGCCCGAAACTCTTCGGCCACCCGAGCCGCCTGAGCCCGCTCGGTCGCCGGAAGCACGACGGCGAAACTGGACGTGCCGACGCGGCACACGATCCCGCCAAGGGGTTCGAAGTGCGTGTTCAGAGCCGCAACGGCGGCGATGACGATGTCGTCCGCCTGCGTCTCGCCCTGGAGTCTTGCGGTCTCCACGATGCCCTCGACCTGGATGGTCACGAGCGATACCGGGTTGCGCGTGTCGCGAACCTCGGCGAACGACACCGAGATCAGTTCGTTGAATCCGTATCGGTTGACCGCACCGGTCAGCGGGTCGTTCTGGGGCGAGTTGATGATGCCCTCGAATCGGCCAAGGCCGTACGACTCGCGGGGTTCTTCCCTCGTCATCTCCGCGAGGCGTTGCTTGGCCTCCGCGAGCATCGCGTCGGGATTGCGCGACACGCCTGCGTCGAGGTTGAAGAGCTTGGCGAGTTCCTTCGTATCGCTTGAGATCCGCCGGAGGATCTCGTCCCCCTGCGCCGCGTCGAGGTCGAACCAGTCGCTGAGTCGGTTGTAGAAATCAACAAACGACTGGTCGGGGTTCTCAGTGTTGAGGGCCTCGTGGGCGGTGTTGGCAGCACCAACGAGCTTGGCAAGCGTCGCGTGCTCAAGCGGCGACGCGGTCGGACGAGCGTGGTAGCGGATCGGGATCACCAGCGCCTCGGGCAGCTTCCATCGCTCGGCGAGCATCGCGCCGATTTCGGGGTGCTGCAGCTCGAACGCATCCAATTCGGCGTGGCAGAGCTTCTCGTGATCACCGTCCGTGGTCTCGAGAATGTTGAGATAGCTGGTACCAAGGGCCTTAAAGAGCGCGACCATGCCGATGTCGTGCAGCAAACCGGCGAGGAACGCTTCGTCGCCGCAATCGAGCCCGGCGGCGTCGGCGATCGACTTGGCCCCCACCGCGGTATCGAGCCCTCGGCGCCAATAGGCCTCAAAGTCGAACCCCTTGTCGCCTTCGACTGCGGAGACCAGGCTGAAGCCCAGCGCGAGCGTCTTGACCGGGCCGAGGCCCAGCATGACAAGCGCCTTCTCGATCGTTGAGCAAGGCTGGCGGAGCCCATAAAAACTCGAATTGACGGTGCGCAAGATCTTCGAGGCGAGACCCTGGTCGGTCTTGATCACCGCGGCCAGATCGTCGAGGTGGACGTTCTCGTTCCCGGTGAGCTCGATCACCTTGACCGCGACCGCCGGCGGTGACGGGAGCGACGGGCAACTCAGGACGTCTTCGAGCAATTCGGGGTTCATGTATCGCCTCTGTTTCAGCCCTGGTGTCCTGAGACTCGGAACGAGACCCGGACCACCGGTGGGTCATCGGCACGAGGCGTCCCGAACTTCGCCCCCGAATCGCTGGGATCACGATCGCTTTGATTCCGCGGCCGCGTGCCGAGCGAGTGCGTCAAGGCACGGCGCAGCGGACGAGGGCATCCGCCCGATTCTGGTGGCCACCCATGCGTTGAACAAGCCGATCGACCTGACAACGCTCTGAACATCAGTTCGCTCGGCCTCCGTGATCGCGGTGATCGTCTCACGACGAACCCGCCAGGGCGAAGGCCCCGGATCAAGTGGGTCTCGCGTCTTCGAGATCTCGACGGGGCCCGGGTCGGGCACGAGTCCACCAGCGTCTGGATCGAACCCGAGTGCGGGCGAATTCGGGAGTACTTCCCCCGTCCTCGCATCGGCGTCAAACCGGGGCATGAGCCCGGTATCAGCGAGCAGCGCGAGCTGAAAATCGAGCAAGACTCCTGGCACCGCCGCCGGATCGCCCAGTCGGGTGAGCGTCTGGGCAAGGGCGTCGAAGGTCTTTGGGTGGCTGTCGTGGGCGGTCAGGAGATGGGCGACGAGATCAGCGGCGTAGAGCGCGGAATTGAGTGCCCTCAGGTCTTTGCGAAGGTGCAAATGTGCGTCGGTGAGGTCCCAGGTGCCCAGCAGGTCCAGGTCCTTGTCGGTGCGGACATAGAGCTGGATGTCGGCCTTGGAGAGCAGTTCGACCCCTCCCGAGAAGCTGGAGCGAGCCCGTTTGGCGCCCTTGGCCAGCGCCCGGACCAGGCCGTGCTCGCGCGTCAGGAGCACCACGGTCTGTGAGGTCTCAGACCAGTCGTAGTGGCGGAGGCAGATCGCATCGTCGGGAACCGGTGGCACGGTGTATTGTTGCGGCCATGCGCTTCGAGTTGATTGACAGGGTGATCGAACGTGAACCGGACCGGCTGGTCGCGATCAAGAGGGTGAGCCGTGCGGAGGAGTACCTCCAAGACCACTTCCCGACATTCCCGGTGCTTCCAGGGGTGATGATGCTCGAGGCGATGGTGCAGGCGGGGCGCGAACTGATCTCCGATCGCGTCGATCCAGCGGGGCCGCCGGTGGTCCTGGGGGGCGTGCGTGCGCTCAAGTACGGGAAGTTTGTCATGCCCGGGGCGACACTCCGGGTGGAGGTCAAGACCCGCGGCGAGGTCGCGTCCGATGGAGGATGCGAGTTGGACGCGAAGGCGTTTCTCGTCGAGGCCGACGGGAGCGAGGGGGGCGTCGCGGCATCGGGCCGGCTGACGCTTCGTCCCGCGATCGGTGCGACATCACCCAGCGCGGCAGACTAGATACACTCAACGATCTTCGTCTCCGGAGTCCAGAGCCGCGCGTTCGCGGCATGATCGGGCTGAGACGAGCAGAGCAGGGGCAGCGATGGATCGCGACGAGATCTTCACGAAGATTCAAGAAGTACTGGTAGACGCGCTGGCGGTCGACGAGGACGAGGTCACGATGACGGCCACGCTCTTCGGCGATCTGGGCGCCGAATCCATCGACGTGCTCGACATCGCGTTCAAGCTCGAGCAGGCGTTCGGGTTCAAGATCGCCCAGGGAGAGCTCTTCCCCGAGGGCGTGATGAACGACCCGGAATACGTTGCTGAGGGCAAGGTCACCGAGAAGGGGCTCGCGGAATTGCAGGGCAAGATGCCCCACTTCGACCTGGACGCGCTGAAGGACGATCCGCGTCTTGAGACCATCCAGAACATCTTCACCGTCGAGACACTGGTGAGGTTTGTCGAGCACAAGCTCGCCAAAGCGTGATCGACCATGAGATGGATGTGGATCGATCGCGTGGTCGAGCTCGACCCGGGCAAGAAGCTCGTCGCGGTCAAGAACGTCTCTCTCGCTGAAGAGCACCTCCACGATCACTTTGAAGCGGTCGTGGGCGAGGACGGCGCGATCGTGCGCCCCGCGATCCCGGTGCACCCTGCGAGCCTGATCCTCGAGGGCGTCGCCCAAACCGCCGGCATCCTCGTCGGACACGCCGAGGGCTTTAAGGAGAAGGTCGTGCTCGCGAAGTGGAGCAAGGCCGAGCTCACGCGCGAAGCCGGGCCCGGGTGCGTGCTCCGCTACACCGCAGAGATCGCCCAGATGAGCCCGGTTGGCGCGAGCTGTGAGGCGAAGATCGAACTCGCGGAGCCGTCGGCGGGCGTGCCCGACTTCGAGCCGATCGGGTCAGCGTCGCTGATGTTCAGCCATTTGGATCAGAACATGGCGGGGCAGAAGTTTCCCGAGCACAACTTCGTATTTGGCGAGGGGTTTAAGACCTTGCTGAGGACGAGCGGGGTCGAGATCTAGGCCCCGGGGCCTGGCTGTCGCTTCGCTTTCGGAGCTTTCCGATCGTGGGCTTCGCTTTGCTCAGACCACGGCACCCCGAGCCGGTCGACCACGACGTCATGCCGCTGATCTGTGGTCAACAGGGCGACCCTATGAATCGAGTTCCGCTCGCACGAGGCGGTCGAAGAGGGCTTCGGGGGCGGGCCGACCGGTCCAGAGCTCGAACTGCGCCGCGGCCTGTTTGACGAACATCTGGACGCCGTCGATGGTGCGGCAGCCTCGCTTCTTGGCGGCTCTAAGCATCGGTGTCTCGATGGGGTTGTAGACGGTGTCGAAGAAGACGGTGTCTTCGGTGACGTTGGGCATGTCGGGGATGGGGATGGAGAGGGCGGAGGGACCGGGGCCGCCGGTCATGCCGAGGGGGGTGCAGTTGATGTAGACGTCGTGGCTCGACTCGGTGAGTTGCTCGATTGACGCCACGCCGATGTCCCACGTCAAACGATCGCGAAGCGATGCGGTCATCTCCGCCACGGCTTGCTCCGCCCGGGCACGCGTCCGGTTGTACACCGTGATCCGGGCTACGTCTTCGGCGAGGTATGCCGCAACAGCGCGACCGACGCCGCCTGAACCGACGACGGCGACGCGTCGGCCGTTGAGATCCTGTTCACCGAACACGTCGGCCGCGAGAGCGAAGACAGCACCGACATCGGTGTTCAGCGTGCTCCAACCGGACACAAACTCGTCACGCCTCCGATACAGCGTGTTCATGGCACCGAGGAACTCGGCACCGGTATCGTCCCATCCGCTTTCGGCGGCGTAACGAAGCAAGCTCTCTTTGTGCGGGATTGTGACGCTGAGACCACAGACGCCGAAACCCTTGTCCTCCACAAGGGCTCCGAGCGTTGCTTTGAAACTGGTATAGCTGGCTTCGGCGTCTCCTGGCTCTGCCATCACCGGCAACGGCAGGTACACCCCGTCATGCCCCACCTCCGCGAACCCAGCATTGTGGATCAACGGGCTCATGCTCTGGGTCACCGGCCAGCCGATCACGCCGTAAACCCTCGTCGACTTCGAAATCGACCGGAAGCGGTACAGATTTAGCAACTCGCTGAGCGTCGGCTGGCCGGGCGCGGTCGCGGCCTGGTCGCGCAGGCTCGCAAACGTCAAGAAGCCCCCGAACTTCGGTGCGAGCACGCGCGACATCAGCCCGAACTCACCCATGCCTAGCGCGATCGTCGGCTTGGGCGGGCTCTCCAGGAGATCGAACAATTCGAGGTTGTCGCGGAGTGACCTCGCCCGGAACGCGACCTTCACGATCGCCGCGGCCGGCTCGGCGTAGGCGGCGGCGAGCTTTCGGGTCAGGTCCGACGGCCGTCCCTGGAAGTCGTGCGTGGACAGGATCAGCCGCGTCGGGACGTCCCGTTCTTGCTTCTCGTGAGCAACGCACAGGTTGATCTTCTGACGGAGGTTCGCGCTGCGTGTGTACGCGGCCAACTCGACATCGAGGTACGCCGGGGGCGTCGGGCTCGCGGCCGTGAGCTTTTCGAACAGCGCCACGCGGTCGGCGTCGTCCCCGTCGTACTCGCCGCCCTCCCAGGTTGGGCGGCAGGTCAGGATCACAGGGAGCGGGCTGTGGCCGATGAGGCGTTGGAGCTCGCCGACGATCACGCGGTCCTCGTCGTCGGACCCCGTCGAGCCATCGAAGCAGCGATCGACGCGGAACTCGACGACATCGGCGCCGTGCTCGGCGGCTTGAACCGCATCGGCGAGGGCCTGGGCGGGGGATTCGACGAAAATCGGGACGCAAACGAGGGTCATTGGCGAAAGCGTAGTTGCTCCCGTCGCCCCGAGGGTGAGTGGAGCGAGAACCGCCGGCCGCCGGTAGCCTCCTGGCCTCATGGACGACGCCTCGCCAGAGATCGCCCACGAGCAACCGGACAACCGGTTCATCCCGGTGCGCGCCGAGGACCTTGCGCACGCGATCGCCTCGGACGAAACGCGGTTCGGCGCCTTCGCGCCCCACGCCGACGCGTTTGTCGAGGCGCTCGACCGGGTGATCGACCAGGAGGTCACGGCGCTCTCTCGGGCCCTGGCCATGCGGTACGCCCCATTTGATGCGGATCGCGAGACGAGGGCCGGCGCCGCGTCGGGCGGCGGTGATGAGAAGGCGTTGATCGAGGGGCTTGCCTACGTGCTCGATAAGGCGAGCTTTGAGGAACTCGACGAGGTTCAGATCGAGGCGGCGCTGTCGGCCGCGAACTCGGCCGGGATCCGGGTGCGGGTCGAACCCGAGCGGATCTCGTGGATCCGGCTGTTTGTCCGTGGCCGGGGGACGACGACGCGGAAACGTTTTTCCTGGCGCCGCCCCCGCTCCGGGCGCATCGAGACGCTCGAGACCTACACAAGGCTCGCGGTGATCGCGAGGCTCAAGAACGACCGGGCGGTGAGGCTGAAGCTCTTCCGCGACATCCCGACGGTCGATCTCGAAGCCCTGCTCCCGCACGCGAGGGTCGGCATGAGCAGTTGGGACAAGCTCCAGGTCTTCGGGGGCGGCGCGGGGGCGCTCGGGGGCGTTGGCTCGAAAGCGTTCGCCGCGGCAACGGGCTCTGCTATCGCGGCGACGCAGCTCGTCTGGGCGTTCGCCATCGCGTTCGGTGGGCTCGCGACGAAGAGCTTTTTCGGCTACCGACGCACGATGAAGATGCGTGACAACCAGCGGACCAAGCACCTGTACGACCGGGCCCTTGCGAGCAACGCGAGCGTGGTGAGCCGGCTGCTGGCGATGATCGAGCAGGAAGAGGTCAAGGAGGCGCTGCTGGCGTACGCGTTCCTGGCTTCGGCACAGCCGACGGAGAGCGATGAGCAGGTCGATGCGTTGGTCGAGGCGTGGCTGAAGGACACGTTTGGTCTGAACGTCAACTTCGATTGCCCGGATGCGCTGGAGACGCTGGGCCGGCTTGGGCTCTGGGCGGATCGGGGAACGCGGCGGGTGGTGGAGCCGGAGGTGGCGGCGGCGCGGCTGGAGGAGCTGTGGCGGGAACGCGGGACGGAGAGATATCACCTCTCTCAAACTGGCAGATCGCGAAGCCCGGAACACAGACTTATCTAGTATTATAGCCACAGCCAAAGCACGCGGCCGCATAATGACTTACTCGTCAACCGCCGACAACCTGAGCTGATTTGCCAGAGCGATACCCAGAACCAAATGCGCACAGTCGAGAGAGAACGCAGTACATCGATTCATAGCGTCTAGCAATCCATCGTCGCTCACACCTCGATCTTCTGCGTATTTGAACACGTGCTGCGTTATCGACTGCACGACGAAGGGTAGGGACGTCTGCAATCGCGTACCGTCGGACCCAACACTGACTAGCCGGATACGTTCGCCGCCCAAAGGCCCCATGAGCGGCGCAGCAAGCTTTGGATGGTGGTGCCCTACGACCTCGCCACGCACGTGCATCGCGAGTCGAGCCCAGAACGGCGGTGAATCTAGATCTTTCGGCAGATTCGATACCCTATCTACTGTTTGCAGATCCGGCACAACTGACCGATGCCACGCTTCGAGAATCGCGATCCGTCCTTGCTCAACGACTCCGCCGTCTTCTTTCGATTTGCAGATTTTAAATGACTCGCCGGCATGCGACAACATCGTCCACGAGTGCAAACCGTGATCAACTTCGCCCGCAACCGCGTCGCTTGCCGTATTAGGCAACGCGAGCATCGCTCTCGCAGCTGCAGATGCAAACGCACTTGACGCTCCCAGTTTCAACATAACCTCGACCGCACGTGCTTGTTGTGGCGCCAAGGCCCCTGGATCGTAGACAATCGTGTGCCGGGGCTTCACAGCTCCGCCAGCCTCCGCGCCGTCTCCTGCTCGGTCAACGCCTCGATCAACGGCCCCAACTCCCCCGACAGCACCTGCGCCGTCTTGAACTTCATCGTCAGCCGCTGATCGGCGGTGATGTCGTCTTGATACCGGTACACACGCACCTTCTCCGATCGTTCGCCCGTCCCGATCTGCGCCTTGCGGGCGCCTGCCCGCTCGGCGTCGACCTTCTGGCGTTCGATCTCGGCAACACGAGCCACCAGCAGACGCCTCGCCTTCTCGCGGTTCTGGTGCTGGCTCTTGCTCTCCTGCATCCGCACCTCGACGCCTGTTGGCGAGTGCACCAGATGCACGGCGGTCGCGACCTTGTTGACGTTCTGCCCGCCCGGGCCCTGCGCCGTTGTGATGTGCTCCTCGACGTCGTTGTTCCAGTCGATGTTGACCTCGACCTCCTCGGGCTCGGGCAGCACGGCGACGGTGGCCGTGCTGGTGTGGATGCGGCCCTGGGTCTCGGTGGCGGGCACGCGCTTGACCGAGTGCACGCCCGCCTCGAACGCCAGCTCCGCGAAGACCGCCTCGCCCTGGATGTTCACGACCGCGTGGCGGACGCCCCCGAGTCCGGCGTCGGTCTGGGCGTCGAGGGTTTCGAACTTCCAGGTCTTCGCGGTCGCGTAGCGCTCGTACATGCTGAGCAGGTCTCGGGCCCAGAGGCCGGCTTCGTCTCCGCCGGCGCCGGCGCGGACCTCGAGGATGATCGACCCGATGCGACGGTCGTCGGACGTCACCAGAGCCGCCTTGACCGCTTCGATCTGCTCGACCGCTTCGGATTCGAGGTCGGGGAGTTCGGCCTTGGCGAGTTCAACGAGTTCGGGGTCGTCGCCCGCCTCGATCGCTGAACGCAGGTCGGCCGCCTCGGAGAGCAGGTCCTTGTAGCGGGTGTACCCGCTCGCGACGGGATCCAGGGCCGCCTTGCGGATCGAGAGGTCGCGGACCTTGGTGTGGTCGGCGAGGGTGTCCGGATCCTCGAGCTGGCGAGCGAGGTCGGCGTGCTGCGACGCGAGCTCATCGAGCTTGTTCACGAGCGGTTCTGGGAGGGGGGCGAGGTCGGGCATCCGGCAAACGATACGCTTGCGGCGGACGCGGCCCGAACCGGCGAGGAGCAAGCGATGAAGGACGGGTACACCTGGCGGTCTCGGGGAGAGAAAACGCACCCGATGTCGCTCTGGACCTCCTCAGAAGACGCCCGCGAGATCGAGCTGCTCTTGCCCTCCACGATCGATCGCGACGACCCGCCGATGGCCGTGGTTGTGCTGGCGGGGGGCGGGTATGGGCAGCGAACGTGGCACGAGGGCCCGGGGACCGCGCTCTGGCTGGCGATGCACGGATTCGCGGCGGTCGACGTGCCCTATCGCACGGCAGAGGACATGCCCGGGGGTGAAGCGCTCGGGCTCCGGCCGCTCGCCGACGCGTGCCGTGCGGTGAGGTTGGTGCGGGACCACGCCGATCAATTCGGGTTGTCGCCCGAGCGGGTCGCGGTGCTCGGGTACAGCGCCGGCGGGCATCTTGCGGGGTCGGTCGCGATGCTTCACGAAGAGTCGAACGGCACCGACGACCTCGCGAACTCTTGGTCGGGGCGCCCCGACGCGGCGGTGTTGATCTACCCGGTGGTGTCGATGGTGCCGCCTTGCCACGACGGGAGCTGGCGGAACCTGTTGGGACGCAACGCGACGATAGCGGAGCGGGCCGAACGCTCGCTGCAAAGCCGGGTGACCTCTGACGCCCCCCCGCTCTTCACGGTCTTCGCTCAAGACGACAGCGTCGTTCCGATCCAGGGCGCTCTCGAACTGACCCGGGCGTACCACGATGCGGGCGTTGCGTTCGAGGCGCACTTTTACCCGACGGGCGGGCATGGGTTCGGGCTCGGGCTCGACAAGGGCCCGGGCGGGGTTTCGAATTGGGGCCCGCTTCTCGTGGATTGGCTGCGGAACGCCACAAAGGCGGTCTAGATCAACGATGTTTGTTTGGTTGCGCCAAATTAGGATCGTGGTTCGCATGGTCTCACGCGACGAATAACGAGCCCGCAGCGCGAGCAAGGGATCTCCTCAGCCTCTGTTTCTCTGGCTCCTCGGTTTCTCGTGCGCAATCGAGCAACGAAGGGCCGCGAGGCAAGGAAGAACGCTCCGCTCGGGAGGCCCCTTGCTCGCGCTGCGGGCTCGTTGAAATCGGAACGCTCGTAGGCACGATGCGTTGCCGCTACGAGTTCCCTTCGGCTGTTCTAGTTCGCTGGCGCCTGTTCCTCGGCGCCCATCATGTGCGGCACGTGGATCGACATCGGAGTCATCCGACCGCCGAGCATCGCGCCGCCGGGCAGGGGTGTGAACAGCTCGATCGAGATCTGATCGACGTCGAGGGGGTTCTGCGCATCGGCTTTGGGCGTGATGCTGGCGATGACGAGGACCGGGACGTCCTCGGGCACGTGGTACATCGGAGAACCCGGGCCCTGTTTCGGACGGTTCCCGAAGGTGAAGCGCTGGTGGACCGGGTGGTAGTACCACTCCGAGAGGGCCTCGCGGTCGCGGAACCAGGCCAGAATCGACGACTGTCCGCCGTCGAATTCCGCGTTTCGAACGCCCTCGCAGCCTTCGACCGACATCAGCCCTTCGATAAGCATCGTGCCGATGTCGGACGGAACTTCTTCCGACGCGATTTCACCGTACTCGTCGTCGTAGTCATCCTCGGGCACCGACAGCTCGAGCTCGATTTCGGCGTCTTGGTCCGTATCAGTCTCAACAGACGCACAGCCAGTGATCGCGGCCCCGAGAACCGCGGCGCTCAGCGCGCAAAGCGAACGAGACCGAAATGTCAGCGTCATTTGGGTACCCCTTGAGTTCTTGTGCGATCTGATGAGCGGTCTCTGGGAGCGCCGGTGGAATGGTTTCAGTCGAATCCCGAGGATACGAATCGGGGTGACCAGCCGGGGCCCGCCCGACTAAACTCGGTGCCGAAACCAAAGGGGGTCTCATTGACCGAAGCGATCTCGATGACATCTGTACGGAAGACCTTCGGCAAGAAGGTCGCGGTCGAGGGTCTCGACCTCACCGTTAACCGCGGCGCCCTGCTCGGGCTCATCGGGCCGAACGGTGCCGGCAAGACGACGAGCATCCGGATGATCATGTCGATCCTCTTCCCGGACTCGGGCGAGTTGAGCGTCCTCGGGAAGAACTCGGCCATCGAGAGCAAGGACCGCATCGGCTATCTGCCCGAAGAGCGCGGCGTCTACAAGAAGATGAAGGTTGGCGCGTTCCTTCGGCACATGGCCGCGCTCAAGGGCGTGCCGTCCGATGGGGCTGCGACGAAGATCAACGAGTGGCTCCTCAAAGTGGATCTGCCCGACGTCGCCAAGAAGAAGTGCGAAGAGCTCAGCAAGGGCATGCAACAGAAGGTGCAGTTCATCGCCGCGGTGCTGCACGAACCCGAGCTGTTGATCCTCGACGAGCCGTTCAGCGGGCTCGACCCGGTGAATATGCGTCTGCTCCGCGATCTGATCCGCGAGCAGCACGAGCGTGGCACGACGGTGATCTTCTCGACCCACGTGATGGCCCAGGCCCAGGACATCTGCGATCGCATCGTGATGATCCACCAGGGGCACAAGGTGCTCGACGACACGATCAGCGACATCCGGAGCCGGCACGAAACCCGGGTGATCGAGTTCGAGCCGCTCGACCCGAGCGGCCTCGAATCGCTCAGCATCGACGGCGTTACTGGCACACGTCAGGGCGAAAGAGCCTGGGAAGCCGATATCGGTGATGGCATCGAGCCGGCGCGGGCGCTCGCCTCGCTGGCGTCGGCGGTACCGGTCAACCGGGCGGAGCTGCGCCGCCCCACGCTCGAAGACGTCTTCATCGGCATCGTGACGGGCGACGGCGCATCGGAAGAAGAGCTCCGGGCCGCGGTGCGGGCCGGTGCGGTCGTGACCGAGGAGGAAGAGTGATGAACCCGACAAAGATCCTCCGCGTCGCGGCCCGCGAGTTCGCATCGACCGCGCTGACCAAGGGCTTCCTGATCGGGGCGCTCGTGGTCCCCGCCCTCATCTTCGCGATGATCCCGCTCATCGGCATCCTGGTGAACCAGGCCAAGCCGCCGACCGAGCAGGGCGAGGTCATCGTCATCGACCGCACGGGCAGCGTCGGCGGTCTTTTCGCCGACAGGATCAGCCCCGAGGCCATCGCCGAACGTCGGATGGAACTGACCGAGGAACTCGCGGAGAACATCCCCGATCTCTCGGCGGTGCCCGGCGCCGCCGATGCCCAAGAATCGATGAACGCGGCGCTCCAGCAAGCGCTCGGGGAAGTCCCGAAGATCAGCGTGGACCAGAGAGCCGCCGACGCCGACGTGGAAGCGATCAAAGAACAGGTCCGTACGACGCTCACCGATGGCGTCGCTCGGGACGACCCGGACCGATTGCTCGGAGCCCTGGTCATCGCTGAAAACGCAGTGATGCGCGGCGACGGCGACGAGGACTTTGGCGGTTTTGAGCTCTTCGTCCGACCGAAGCTCGACGACCGCACGGTCGGTGAGATCCGTTCTGCGGCTCGCTGGGCGATTCTTGAGGCCCGGTTCTCGGCCAACAACGAAGATCGCGAGGAACTCAACCGCCTCACCCGGGTCAACGCGGCGGACACGCAGGAAATCACAGAAACCGGGACGCGCGAGGCGAGCTTCGAGCTCGGGATCTTGCTCCCGGGTGCGTTCATGATCTTGCTGATGATGGGCGTCTTTACCGGGGGTCAGTACCTTCTGACCACCACGATCGAAGAGAAGTCGAGCCGTGTCGTCGAGATCTTGCTGAGCGCGTGCTCCGCGATGGAGTTGATGACCGGCAAGATCCTGGGTCAGATGGCGGTCGGGCTGCTCCTCACGGGCGTGTATTCGAGCGTGGGCATCGCGGCCCTCGCGACCTTCGCCCTGACCGACCTGATCGATCCCATGGCGCTGGTGTACATGGCGATCTTCTTCATTCTCAGCTACGCGATGTTCGGAAGCCTGATGGCCGCGATCGGGTCGGCGGTGAACGAACTCCGCGAGGCCCAGAGCCTGATGGGTCCGGTGATGCTGCTCACCATGATCCCCTACATGCTCTTCCTGCCGATCAGCCGCGACCCAAGCGCGACGTACTCGGTCGTGCTGAGCTATATCCCGCCGATCAGCCCGTTCGTGATGATGCTCCGCGTCACCTCGAGCGAGCCGCCGGCGACGTGGGAGGTGCTGCTGTCCATCGCGGTCTCCGGCGCCGGGGCGTTGTTCTGCCTCTGGTTCGCGGCGAAGGTGTTCCGAGTCGGGCTGCTGATGTTCGGCAAGCCGCCGAACTTCGCGACGCTCGTGAAATGGGTCAGGATGGCCTGATGGCTACGCCCCACGACTTCTCCTCGCCGACTCCGATGTCAGGCGGGCCACTGCCCCCGTTCGAAGGTGCAGAACCCGCTCGTGTTCGCGTCGAATCGGGCAATGGCAGCGCGGTCGCGTCGCTCGTTCTTGGAATCGTCTCGATTTTCCTCTGCACCTTCTGGGGCGTCCCCTCGCTGGTCTGTGGGCCACTGGCGATCTACTTTGGGAGAAAGTACAAGCGAAGCGTCGGCGCCGGGCTCGCGCCGGTCCACAGCCTGGGCATTGCCAAAGCCGGCTACATCTGTGGGATCATCGGGACAATTCTCGGCGCCGTTGGCCTGTTGCTCATCGTGGCCTACTTCGTGGTGGTCGTGACCGTCCTGCTGCCCACGATGGCCCAGACAATGCCGCAACCGAATCCGCCGGCCTCATCCGCCGCCTCGGAGACGGCGCACGCACAGAACGATGCTGTCATCACGCCGGAAGAGGGCGAAACGACCGCCGGTGACTCTGCCAACAACGAACGCGTCTCCGAGCAACCGGAAGTTGACTCCGAAGACGAACAGGACGCTCCGTAGCGTGAATGATGACGCGTCAACGATGCGCCACGCCCTATACGAGCTCTGCGTGCAGAGCACCAAGCACCTCGTGCCATTTCTGCGCGCCGTCCATCAGAACGCCCCGACCACGCTCGGTGAGGACTTCGCCGGAACCGCGGCCCTCAGCCACCGCTGGGTGAATCACGTCGAAGGCGGCAGCGCCGTTGCGGTCGACCTCGACGGGGATGCACTCCGACATCGGGGTGAACACGAGCGGATTGAGTCCGTACAGGGCGATGTCCTTGCGTGCAGCCTCCCGGCGGACGTGCTGTTCGTTGGCAATTTCTCGATCGGGTATCTCCATACTCGGGCTGATCTCGTCACGTACCTCCGCCATGCCTTGTCAAGGCTCCGTCCCGGAGGCATCTTTGTCTGCGACACCTATGGAGGCGAGTCGGCCTTCCTGATCGGCGAGGTGCACCGGGACCACTACATCACGGGCGACGACCTGCCCGAGGCGCTGATCCCACACCTCGGCAAACGGGTCCGGTACACCTGGGAGCAACGCGAGGCGGACCCCTTGACCGCAAGGGTGACGGACGTGTGTAGTTTCCGCGTCGTAGATGGCAGAGGAACGATCGAACACGAACTGCCCGATGCATTCGTCTATCGCTGGAGGCTCTGGAGCATCCCGGAGATCCGCGAAGCACTCGATGAGGCGGGCTACGCCTCGGTTGAGGTATACGACAAGACCGCGGAAGCGATTGACCAAGATGGGAACGCCTACGTACGACCAGTCGAAGACGGGAGCGAGCTTGACGACAGCTTCATCGTCATGGTCGTCGGCCGCGCCTGAGGCGTCGAGCCACTGCCTCGTATGCCAGTACGACATGACGGACGCCGCGGCCGGCGACGTTTGCCCGGAGTGCGGCACCCCGTTCGACCCCCGCCCCGACGCGCCGAGAGCATGGGCCTCAGGTCTCCTTTCACTCGGTTCCGGATCGTTCGCCCTGGTGTGCTGCCTCGCGACGCTCTCGGTCAACGGGATGATCGCGATGGTGGTCGCCTTTGCCATCGCCGCTGATGTTCACCACGCACCGGATCGCTACCGGGTTCACCCACGCGACCGAATTCGGGCCCGACTGGGGGCGAGCTTCGCCGCCGCGGGCCTTGCCGTCTTGGTGCTCTACCGTCTCTACGCGCTCGTCGCGCCCGAGTCGATGCGGTGGTGGTAGGCCAGCCGTACCGTTGTGCGATGCGAGCCAAGGGCCCCTACGCGAAGGCGTGCCACGAGTGCGGCTATGACCTCCCGGACGCCGAGCCTGGTGACCGGTGCCCCGAATGCGGGACGGTCTTTACCGGCGAGCTGCCTTCGCCGGGGTCCGGCCCGGCGTCGTCGGTGGCCCTCGGAAGCTCGGTGGTTGCCCTTGTTATGGCGTTCGTCCCGATCCTTGTGATCCCGACGGTGTTCTCCGCGTTCGTCGCGATGTTCTTGTGTGGGTTCGTGCTCAAACACACCCACCCGGACCGACGCCCCGCCGCGAGGCACGTCAAGCGGGCGTGACGCGCGCTGGCCGTCGCGATCGCGTCGTTGCTCACGGCCGCGGCCACGATGTCCATCGCCGCGATTCTGCGGTCGCCTCCGTTCTCAACATGACTCCGAACGACGCCGTGTACTCAGACCGATTGGCTTGACTTCGGTTTCGTCGATCCGAGGCGATAAGCTCGGCCATGACCGAGCCCGCACCTTACATCGACGTCTGCCATCGGTGCCGGTACCCGATGCCCGACGCGTCCAGCGGACAGCCCTGTCCTGAATGCGGCACGCCGTACGACCCAGCCCCACCGCTCCGTCACGCCGAATGGATGTCGCACGTCGCGTTCTGGATGACGCTCGCCAGCATCCCAATGGTGCTGTCTCTCCTGATGTTCCAGAGCATCGTGTTCTCACTCGCCGGCGCATACCTTGCCGAGGTGGTCAAGACCCCTCGGTGGCACGGCGTCGCTTCGGGCAAGCAGCACCGCCGCGCCGTGCGTGCGACTCAGTTCATGTTCTTCACCTTTGGAGTGATCTGGGCGCAGATCCTGATCTACTTTGTCCACCCTACTGCGTTCGACAGTTGGGACTTCTGGGACGACGTCATCCGCGACATCTTCTGAATCGCCGTGAAACCGGCGGCGACCTATGGTCTTGCCATGCGCGGCGTCCTAGATATCCCAGATTCGCTCGCCCCGGTGCAGGAGGCCCTCGCTCTGGGGCTCGCCCGGGTCGAAGAACGCTTCGACCGTCAACTCGAGAGCGACATCCCCCCGGTGTCCGCTCTGTGCAAACATATCGAGCGGTACCGAGGCAAGATGCTCCGGCCGACGCTCGTGCTGCTGATCGGCCTCGCGGCTCACCCCGATACCTCCAAGGCGGCGACCGAGGGCCCCGAGGCGCTCGCGAAGCTCTGGACCGATGAGCATGTCGGACTGGCCGCGGTCGTCGAGATGGTGCACATGGCCACCCTCGTCCACGACGACGTTCTCGACGAAGCGGAGGTCCGCCGGCGGGGCACCACCGTCAACCGGCTCACCGACAACGAGACCGCGGTCATCCTGGGCGACTACCTCATCGCGTCGGCGTATCACCTCTGCTCGACGGTCGAGAGCCGCGAAGCGTCGCTCGCGGTGGGCGACACGGCGATGGTGATGTGCGCCGGCGAACTCCTCCAACTCCACCACCGGGGCGACTGGAGCCTCGACGAGCCGACGTACTTTGAAATCGTCAAACGGAAGACCGCGGCTCTGATCGGGCTGGCCGCGGCCCTCGGCGCCGCCTCAAGCGGTGCCGGAGACGAGTCAGAATCGGCCGCCCGATCGTTCGGCGAGACGATCGGCATCGCCTTCCAGATTCAGGACGACTTGCTCGACCTCACTGGCGAGGAAGCGACCGTCGGCAAGTCGGTCCGCAGGGATCTCGCCAAGGGCAAGCTCACCCTCCCGTTGGTCCACGCTCTGGCCGCGGCCGAACCGTCCGACCGGGGGCGCCTCCTGAGGCTTATCGAATCTGCCGAAGGCGAGCCATCGGCAGAAGACGAGGCCGAGTTGCTCGGTCTGCTGCGCCGGCTGGGGTCGGTCGAGTCGGCGGTAGCGACCGCCCGCAGGCTGGTCGCGGACGCACTGCCCGGGCTCGAACGCTTCCCGGAGACGCCGGCCCGCGAGATGCTCCGTCTCGCGGCCGAGAGCGTCGTCGCGCGAACCTTCTGACCAGTCCGCTCGGGGCATCGCTTCATCGCGGCTACCCTGCCGCCATGACCAACGGGCCGACGGGTATCGACTTCCTCGACGAGATCGCCTGGCGCGGTCTCATGCACCAATGCACCGACGAAACGGGCCTCCGCGAACACCTCGCCGGTGGGTCGAGGCGGTGCTACACCGGGTTCGATCCGACGTCGACCAGCCTCACGATCGGGAACCTCGTTCCCTTGATGGTGCTCTCGCACTGGAAGCGGGCGGGCAACGAGGTCGTCGTCGTCATGGGCGGGGGTACCGGGCTCATCGGGGATCCCTCGGGCAAATCGGCCGAACGACAGCTCTTGACGTCCGAACGCGTCGCCGAGCACGTGGCCGGCCAGCGGCCGATTTTCGACGCTGTTCTCGGAAGCGTCGACGGCCCGGAGCACACCATCGTGAACAACGCCGAGTGGCTGGGCGGGCTCGGCTACCTCGAGGTGCTCCGTGACGTCGGCAAGCACTTCCGCGTCAACGAAATGGTCAAACGCGACTCGGTCCGCGATCGTCTCGAACGCGAACAGGGCATCAGCTACACCGAGTTCAGCTACATGGTGCTCCAGGCCTACGACTTTCTCCACCTCAACAAGCAGCGCGGCGTGACTGTGCAACTCGGGGGGAGCGATCAGTACGGAAACATCCTCTCGGGGATTGACCTGATCCGCCGCTGGGCCCCGTTCGCGCCGCCCAGGCCCGAGATCGTCGAAGCCGCGGAGAAGGCGCGGGAAGCCGCCGAACGACAAGGACGTCTCGAACAGACCGAGGCGGCGATGCTCGCGCTCAAGGGCGCCGTCGACGCGGCCCGGGACCGCCAGCCATCCGGGGCGTTCGGGCTGACCAACCCCTTGGTGACCAAAGCCGACGGAACGAAGTTCGGAAAGACCGAGTCGGGCGCGATCTGGCTCACCGCCGACAAAACCAGCCCCTACGCGTACTACCAGTTCTGGCTCAACACGCCCGACGCCGACGTCGGAGGCTTCCTTCGGTTCTTTACGTTCTTGTCCAAAGGCGAGATCGAGGCCATCGAGGCAACGCACGCCGAAGCCCCGGGCAAACGCGAGGCCCAGCGGACGCTCGCCCGTGAGGCGACGACGATCCTCCACGGTCGCCTGGCGATGGAGCAAGCCGAAGCGGCCGGAAAGGCGCTGTTCAGCGGCGACGTGGGCAGCCTCGACGAATCCACCCTCCGCGAGGTGCTCTCGGAAGTGCCCTCGAGCGACCACCCGAAACCAAGCCTCGACGGCCAGGGCATCGATCCGGTCGAGATTCTTGTCGAAATCGGCCTCGCGGAGAGCAAACGAAAGGCACGCGAGTTTGTCGCGGCTGGATCCGTGCTCGTCAACGGGCGGAAGCTGGGCGAGGGCGAACGGCTCGGTTCCGCAACGCTGCTCTTCGGCTCGCTCATCGCGATCAGGCGAGGCAAGAAGAACTGGCACCTCACCCGCTGGGGATGACGCGCAGCGGCAAAGCCGTCTTCCGCTCTACCGGAGGGTCGCTCTCGCGATCGCGGTTGGCGACTCTGGGTGGCGAGTCCGCGAGCTCAGGAGGGCCGCTTGCGCGACGTTGAGCACCTCGACAAACTCCTCGCCCTTCGGCTCGGGCTGCTTGAGGTGTCGTATCAACGCAGATGCCAACGACGCTGCTCCGGCGTCCGCGTCGATGCTCCGTTCGCTTGAGTCGACGAGCGCTCCGTCCGGGTCGATCCAACGGAAACCGGTCTCCTGGATCACCAGACGCCCCGCAGGGCCGATGAGTTCGACCGAGCGTTCCCAGGCGTCCGCCGCGTCGCTCGCGAGCAGTCTCCCGATCGCTCCGTTGTTCGTCCGGGCCATCGCGGTCGCGTGTCCGTGGAGGTCGCGGAGGCGGTCCGTTGACGACGCAGATCGTTCCCCCTGCTCTCGGGCGACCAGCGCCGCGTCGATGACCTCGATCGGCCCGAGCGCGCGCCAGAGCATCGAGAGTCCTGAGAACATCGCGGCCCCGAGGCCGGCGTGCTCGCGCCGACCGAACGCACGGATACTCGCGACCCGCACCGCTCCGAAGGACGCGAGCACCTCGCCCATCGACGCGAACACGGAGTGATCGCTTGCACCCGGGATGAACCGCACGCCATCGATCGCCCGACGACCGTGGCGATTCTTCAGCCAGCCACCGCTTGAGAGTTCGAAGACCGACGCCGGCGTGGGATCGAGCGAGACGACGCGGGCGCCGCGAGCGACCGCCGCGAGCACGGCTTCGCCATCGCCCGACGAATCTGTGGTTCCGAACGCGCCGGCGTCGGCGATCAGCACGATGTCACCAGGCCCCTCAGCGAGCGCCGTGCGCAGATCCTCGACCGACTCGACCCCGAGTGTCTGGGCGCTCGACCCGCCCGATCGCCCAGGGCCGCCAGCCGCGACGATCTTGAGACCTGCAGCTTGGGCGACGCGACCGACAAACGCGGCCCGTTCCGGGTCAGTCCAAACCATCGTCGCGTTCAAGCACATCTCCCAGCGTCAAGCCGTGCCCGGCCCTGTCCGATGCTACGTCGGCGATCGGCCCTAGAGTGGATCGTCAGCGCAGCAAGGCGGCCGCGGGCGGGCGTCGGTTTCGACCCCCGTTCGAGGAACGTCCGAGCACGGCAGGACACGGTGGTGGGTAACGCCCACCCGGCGTGACGGGCCCGGAAACGGGAAGGCCGGCGTCGAGGGACAGTGCCACAGAAAGCAAACCGCCGATGGCGCACGCGAGTGCGCACAGGTAAGGGTGAAAGGGTGCGGTAAGAGCGCACCGCCCGTTTGGTGACAAACGGGGCACGGTAAACCCCACCGCGTGCAAGCCCAAGCAGGGGTCAGGCTGGTCCGGTCAATGACCCCGGGTAGGGTGCTGGGAGCGAAAGCTCCTTACCGCGTCGGCAACGTCGCGGATAGAGAAATGGTCGCCCCCACCGGCAGGCCGCCGACCCCAGAGCCCCCGTCAAGGCGGGGCCGGCGGAACCGACGGTTGGGACAGAACTCGGCGTACCGCTGCGCAAGGCCTTGAACGCAGGCCCCGGGGGATCTCCTCCGGGGCCTGCGGTCGTTTTGAGATTCGGTCGCGACCGACCCTGCCGAGCCCAGCGTCGCCTCGCCGAGTCCGAGCACCGACGAAACAAGTCCTCTCTACGGATTCAGGGGTCTGTGAACCAGATCGATATCACGAAGAGCATCCCCCAGCCCAATAGAGCGCCGACCCCGAGGAAGGCGCCAACCAACGATGGCCAGAACTCCGCATACGAGATCTGGCCTCTGCGAACCCGCCGATGGGCGACCACGCTTGTGCCGATCGCCGCGAGGCTGAGCGGAGCCATGAGCGGCCAAAGGCAGAAAACAGGCGAGACCAATGCCGCGACGCCGAGCCAGGTGCTCCACTGGATCATACGGCGATCCCGATCCCACCCACGCACAAACGACACCGGCTCGCCGCACTCGGGGCAGACGTCTGTAGGGCCCAGCCCTCGAAGGTCGTAGCCGCACTTCCAGCAGGTCGGGGCCTCGGGGTTGTCGGACAAGGACGACATCACAGTCGTCAGATTACTTCTCGCTGACCACGTAGCAAATAAACGCCGGGTCCGCCGTGCCCTTTGTGGTCGGCTTAAAGATCCCGTTGCCCTCGCCGGTCGGCTCGCCGTCGTCGTCAAGCTCGTCGCCTTCCCAGTAGACCGTCGTCTTGCTGAACCCCGCCTCCGCGAGTAGTTCGCGGATCTCGGGCAGGCTCCACAGACGCCAGGTGTACGTGAACGCGTCGGTCATCCGAGTCCCGTCTTTGAACTCAAAGTGGATCCGGCAGAACATCTCCCCGGTGATCGGGTTGTACTTGTTCTGGTCCCAGACGTAGGTAAAGCTTCCGCCCTTATCGGGAAGCGAGCACTTGCGGCGCTCTTCCTGCTCGGTGCCGGCCTCGGAGCCGCCGTAGAAATCTTGGAAAAGGATTCCGTCGTCGGCGAGGCTCTCGCGCACGATCCGCAGGTAGTTGACCATCTCCTCGCGGGTCTGGAAGAGCCAGTAGCTGAAGTTCATCGCAAGGATCGCGTCCATACCGATCGCGTCGCCTGGTATGAGGACGTCCCGTGGTAGGAGCGTCACACGGTCGCGATCGGCCTCGGGGAGCGTGCCGATGCAATGCTCGCGGCCCCAGGCGAGGGTCGGCTCGTCGATATCGAGCCCCACGGCGACGTTGTCTTTCCGGCGCCGTACCCATTCGCAGCTCGTGTTGCCGGTGCCGCAGAAGTCCTCGCGGAGCAGCCTGGCCCGTTTGCCCCGGAGCTTGCGATAGGTCTTGTCGACGAAGTCGATCTCCGCCTCGACATTCTGGACCGACGCCTGATAGAGGGCATGCCGGTCCGCGGTCTTCGCGGTCAGGGCAGGGGCCTTCGCCTTTTTGGCGGCCTTCTTCTTCGACTTCTTGGACCCTGACTTCTTCGCCATCGATGATGCTCCTGGGTTAGGGCCGGGAGTCTACCGAGCCGATAGCACCGGGTGCGTGCCGGGCATTCGGGCTCTCGGAGCCGTTGAGCACACGCCGGCGCGAACCGGACCGGACCCCGGTGCGTCCTATAGTCGGCCCCTCAGGGCCTTTGTACCCGAACCAAGCCCACCCGACAGGGGGGCAACCGGCCCTAAGAGGGCCAGAGAACGAGGGGGCCGCCGATACAGGCCCCGCAAGCGACAGGGGAGTTGCCGATGCGTCTGACGATGGTGGGTACCGGCTACGTGGGTCTTGTGACGGGCGTCTGCCTTTCGAATACCGGCAATGACGTGATCTGTCTCGACGTCGTCGAGGAGAAGGTCGAGAAGCTCAAGCGGGGCGAGTGCCCGATCTACGAGCCGGGCCTGACCGAGCTCATGGAGAAGAACAACTCCGCCGGTCGCCTCTCGTACACGCTCGACAAGACAGAGGCGTACCGCGACGCGGACATGATTTTCATCTGCGTCGGCACCCCCTCCGATGAGCGGGGCCACACCAACCTGAGCTACGTCGACGGCGCCGCCGACGACATCGGGCACATGATCAAGGAACTCGGCCCCGGGGCCAAGCCCAAGGTCGTCGTCGTGAAGTCAACAGTCCCGGTCGGCACGACGTTCCGCGTCCGCGACCGGATCAAGGCGATCGTGGGCGATCTGCCCTTCCACGTCGCCGACAACCCCGAGTTCCTCAAAGAGGGCGACGCGATCAACGACTTCAACAAGCCCGACCGGGTCGTGGTCGGCGTGGAATCGGACGAAGTCGGCGACATGTTCCGCGACCTCTACGACCCGTTCGTCCGCAACGGGCACCCGATCTACATCATGGACGTGCTCTCGGCCGAGATGGTCAAGTACGCCTCGAACAACTTCCTCGCGACCAAGATCTCGTTCATCAACGAGATGGCCAACCTCTGCGAGGCGTACGGCGCCAACATCAACAAGGTCCGCGAGGGCATGTGCTCCGACAAGCGGATCGGCAACGCGTTCTTGTACCCGGGCCTCGGCTACGGCGGCTCGTGCTTCCCCAAGGACACCCTCGCCTGCATCATGATGGGCGAGCTCCAGGGCGTGAAGACCGACGTCAGCCGGGCCGTGCACGATACCAACCAGCGCCAGCGCGACCTGTTTTTCAAGAAGATCCTGGGTCACTTCGGGGGCGAGCAGGGCATCGCCGGCAAGACGTTTGCCTTCTGGGGCCTGGCGTTCAAGCCCCGCACCGACGACATCCGCGAGGCTCCCGCCCTCACCATCGCCCGCAAGGCCCTCGGGTACGGCGTGAAGTGCAAGGGCTTCGACCCTGTCGCGATGGAGAACGTCGCGAAGGAAGCCCCGACCATCGACCTCTTCGAGGACATGTACGAGGCTGCAAACGGCGCCGACGCCCTGGTGATCGCGACCGACTGGGACGAGTTCAAGAGCCCGGACTTCGACAAACTCGCGAGCATCATGAACGGAAAGGTCATCTTCGACGGCCGGAACTTGTACCGGCGCCAGCAACTGGGTCAGCTTGGGTTCCACTACTACTCGGTGGGGCGTGAGGCTGTGAAGCCGGTGTGAAAGGTTGGCACCACCGAGTTTGCGGCATAGCTCTGATGCTCTGGGCAGCAGCTTCATGCTCATACGCCTTCATCATGTTATCCGATGTAGGTGGAGACTCTGAAATGATCGCAGTCTCCAGCGAGATTAGGGAGTTGATCAACGGTGGCGCGATCGATGTCGCAGAAGCGAGAGCGATTCTCAGGCTGCCCCCAAAGGACACGGATCCGCTCGGCTTCGACGTTCAACTTAAGGCCAGTAGGTCATTCCACGATGTAAGGCAGTATCAAACCCAGCAACTCGCCCGGGTCATCTACCTATCAGCCGCACTGTTGGCGACCGTAGGGATTGTGCTCGTCTCAAAGCCGATGAGGCGGCGCCGTTCACCCAGCTAGCATCATCGCGATGCCCCACCGCCTCTTCCGCCTCTACCAGCGCAAACGCGTCATCAACATCAACGCGAACGTCATCGCCGCCGGTCTCGGCTCCACGGCGATCGTCGCCGGCCTGCTCGCCTTGCTCAAATACGCCTTCGGGACCGCCTGGCCCACGTGGGGCTACACCGTCTTCAGCCTCGCCGCCGATATCGTGCTCGACGTCGCGATCTTCAGCGGGCTCCATTGGCTGGCGAACCACTGGCGCCCGTTCCAGGGCCTCGACCACAAGGAAAAACTCGAACTCGGAGCCGCGGCCCCGCCTCATCTTGAGGACACCGCCCAGGTCCAGCTCGAGCGTGCGGTGCTCAGCCCTCTGTACTACGTCATCGCGGTCATCGGGACCGAATTGCTCCAGCGATGGGGCCTGAGGCCCTACTGGGCCGTCAGCATCGCGTATCCCCTCGGGCTGCTGGTCACACGGACGATCCACACCTGGTGGGGGCTCAAGTCGGGCACGTTCCACGACCACCACGTTCGCGAGAAAAAGGCTCGCATCGAGGCCAAACGCAAAGCCCGCGAACTCAAGCGTTCGCAAGGGCGGGGGCGGTTGCCGGATGTATGAAAGAGCCCGACGAGCATTCGACTCGCCGAGCCCAAAAAGGGAGTGGTCTGGCTACGCCTTGCGGGCGATGTACACGATCTCGCGAGGGTTCAGCCCGAACTCACCGCCGCACGGGGCGATCCGTTCCGAGCCCGTCCAGTCGAACAGTTCAACTTCGAACCCGACGCTCGTGAGACGGGAGATATAGTCCCGGGCGTACACGCGGACGTGGTCCCACTGGCCGTACGCCATCGCCCGCTCGTCGGGCGTCTCGAAGATGGGATCCTCGAACGTCTCTCGCAGAACCGTCGAAATAGTCGTCTGTACGATCGCATAGCCGCCCGGCGCGAGCACACGGTACATCTCTGCCATCGCGAGCCGATCCTTTTCAACGTGCTCGAGCACGTCGTTGCAGACGATGACGTGGAACGACGCATCGGGCAGGTCGATGTTGGTGATATCGAGCTTGAGCATCACGTCCGGCGCTTGAAGGTCGGCGGTGATGTACCGGAGACCTTTGCATCTCTGGAACACGCGGCTGAGCGACTTCTCGGGAGCGACATGCAAGACCCAAGCTTCACTCGACATCAAGCTCGTGTGTTCCCTGAGGTACAGGTACACGAGCCGCTCCCGGTCTGTCGCAAAGCAGACCGGGCACAAGCCTTCGTCGCGCCGGCCTCCGCCGATGACGTCGAGTTTGGTGAGAACAGGATGATCGAGGCCGTGCGGGAGAAACCGGCTCAGGTGCGCCCGGCACACCGGGCAGCATCGCGTCCGCCCACGGTGCTTGAGGCGGGCGAGTGAGCGCCGGGCGGTCCCTCGCACCGAGCGGACGAGACGTCGCCTGGGTCGAACAACGGGCGTAGCAAATCCATCGCGGCGGGCCATCAGATCTCCTGTCTCGTGCGGTTGCACGCGAGAGAGGAAAAGGCAAACCCCATGCCGACCGCTGATCCGCTGTACGAGGGGCTGTGTTTCCCGAGGGCCTGAACTTCGCGCACACCGGCCTGTGAGCTTTGCAGCCGCCCGTCCGATACCCTCGCTTGTCATGTGCGGAATCGCCGGTGTGCTCCGAATCCACGATCCCGGCGCTGAACCGCCCCCCCACCACGAGTCCATACCCGCGTCGTGGCTCGACGTCCTCGACGACTCGATCAAGCACCGAGGCCCCGACGGCGCCGGGCGGTTCCGCGATCGAGCGGTGCGGCCCGACGGTTCGACCGTCGACGTCGCCCTGGTCCACCGGCGCCTGAGCATCATCGATCACGAATTCGGCCACCAACCGATGGTGAGCATCCGCGGCGCGGACGGCGGCGTTCATCCCCCATCTCTCCAAGGGGGAGAGGGGCTCCCCCGAAGCGAAGCGCCGCCCTCTTCTCCATATTTGCCGATGGCCGATGGTCCATTGCCGATCCCTGTCTACGACGCCACAGGCCTCACCCCCTCCACAGACCTCATCGCCGTCAGCTTCAACGGCTGCATCTACAACCACCGTGAACTCAGACAAGAACTCGAATCCCTCGGCCACGCTTTCAAGACCGATCACTCCGACACCGAAGTGCTCATCCACGGCTGGCGCGAATGGGGCCTGCACATGCAGGACCACCTCGACGGGATGTACGCCTTCTTGCTGTGGGATCGACGACACACCCAACTCGCGTGGGGCCGCGACCTCGTCGGCGAAAAACCGCTGTACTCATCCCGATGGGACGGCACGCGGGTGTTCGCTTCCACCGCAAACGCTATCGCGACAATGCATCAGGTGAGGACGCCCGACGAGCCCGTCGCCGATACTTGGACTTCGGAGTGGCTCCGCTTCGGTGCAGAGTCCGTACCGCCGATCGATGCCCACGAATCCAATCCGGCTGAGTGGATCGTGACACCGAAGGACCCGCCACGTGGTGGCACTATCCCCCGGAAGATCGGCGCACTCGATCCGGTGATCGCCGTGCGCCGGATCGGTCACATCGCCCGAGGAAGTCGCGGGAACAAGCTCTCCTTTGAGAATCGCGCTTCGGAACTCATCGAGCGCGCCGTCACTTCCCGCCTCGACGCCGACGTCCCCCTCGGCGTTTTCCTCTCGGGCGGCCTCGACTCAGCCCTCATCGTCGCCATCGCCCACAAACACCGCCCCGACCTCCGCGCCTTCACCGTCCGCATGCCCCACCCCGACTACGACGAGTCGGTGGAAGCCGTCGAAACCGCCGCCGCCATCGGCGTCGAACACACGATCCTCGACTGCGATCCGCATCCCGCCGACGATCTCGTCAAACTCATCCAGGAACTCGGCCTCCCGTTTGGCGACAGCTCCCTCCTTCCCACCTATTGGGTCTCGAGAGCCGCCCGCGAATACATCAAAGTCGCTCTCTCGGGCGACGGCGGCGATGAGCTCTTCGGCGGATACAGGCGACACACGATCGCGCCGATGCTCGCCCGATGGCGGCACGCCCTCCGCCTGATCCCAACGTCGTTCCTCGACAAACGAACGCCCGGGAGCAAGACGACCTACCTCGCCCGCCTCGCGATCGCGGCCCGGTTCGGCGGGTACCCCGAACTTCTCGCCATCTTCCCCACCCCAGACCTCACGCGCCTCATCCCAAGTGTCAAAATGTTCGCCGCCGAAGATGTTGACGACCCCCTCACCCACGACTTCAACGCCTACCTCCCCAACGACCTCCTCCGAAAGACCGACACCGCAAGCATGTCCGTCGGCCTCGAAGTCCGCGCCCCGTTCCTTGCCCGCGAACTCGTCGACGCCGCGCTGCGGACCCCGCTCGACGTCCTGATGCCCCCCAGGAACGGACAGCCCGAACGCAAAGGCCTGCTCAAATGCATCGCGCGCGCGTACCTCCCCGACCACGTCATCGACCGCCCCAAGCAGGGCTTCGCGATCCCCATCGGCGACTGGTTCCGCACCGACTATGGAGGCATGCGGTCGCTGCTCCACGACCACCTCCGCTCGGCCGAACCGTTCCCGGGCCTCGCCGACGTCGGCGTCGAGATCAACATGCGATTCGTCGAAAAGATGCTCGATGAGCATGACGCCGCGGGAGAGAACTCCCTCAACCCCTGGCACGGCCGCGACCACTCCCAGCGGCTTTACATGCTCCTCGTCCTGAGCATCTGGGCCCGGTGGCTCTCCCAGATCGCGCCCGCGCCACCCCCGCGGGGCGCGGGCGACCGACCCGGCCGCGTACGATTGGACCCAGAGACCCCCGAGAGCCGATCTTCCGACCCATGAGTGCTATAGACGCAACGGACACCCCGACGTCCCGCCCGGATCCCGCACGCCGGAACGCCCTGCAACGCCTGGGCTTGGCGGCCTTGACCGTGTCCAGTGCTGGTCTGCTCGCCGCGTGCTCGTCGGGGCGCCGGGGCCGTGTCGGCCAACCGATCCCGCCGAACCCGGGTACCGCTCCGATCTTGACCGACGGTGAACCAAACACCTCGCCCCTCACGAGCGTCGACGGTGTCGTCGCCCGCACACAATGGGCAAGCTACGGCCCGAACCGCGCCCGAGCCGACCTGATGCGACCGCCCGAATTCATCACCGTCCACCACGACGGGATGTCTCGTTTCGACAGCACCGATCCTGCTGAAACCGCCAACCGCCTTGAGGCGATCCGCAAGAGCCACGTCGGTCGCGGCTGGGCAGACATCGGGTACCACTACGCCATCGACCCCGCTGGGCGGATCTGGGAAGCACGCCCGCTGACCCTCCAAGGCGCCCACGTCAGGGCGCACAACGAGGGCAACGTCGGAATCGTTGTGCTCGGCAACTTCGAGCTTCAGCGCCCCAGAGCAGCGGCACTCGAGAGCCTGTCCACGCTCATCGCGTATGAATCAGCCCGATACGCGATCCCCGTCTCGAAGATCATGACCCATCGCGAGTGGGCTCCGACCGCGTGTCCCGGTGCGTCCCTCCAGCGAGCGGTCGATCGGATTCGGGACGGGGGTGTCCTGCGGACCGCGTAACTACCGGTCCTCAGGTCGTTTCCTGACGCGCCGGGTGCGTCCGAGAACGCGGTCCGTTCGAGTTCGCCGTCTCGGGTCGGTCGATCTTCGCCGATACACCAGGTAATGCCGGTCCTGCCCGACACCATGTCACGCCGCGATCAGTCGAGAGCATTTTCGCTCGTCGAATTGGTTCTCGTCGTCATCATCCTGGGCGTCATCGGGGCGATCGCGATTCCTCGGATCAGCCGAGCGGGACAAGACGCCGCGAGCCGGAGCTTTGCGAAGTCGATCCGTACATTCGCAGATGCTGCTCTTGCATACGAGGGCATGACCGGCGGCTGGCCGGGCGAGGCCGATGCCGGCGTAGCGCCGTCCGAACTCAAGGGCATGATCGATACCACCGCCTGGGAAAGAGAGACCCCACTCGGGGGCGATTGGGACTCGATGACGAATTCGTCCGGCGTTGGCTATGGCATCGCCGCCGTCTACGGCGGCGCCATCGCCAGCGAAACAATGGCACAGTTGGTTGAAGTAGACCAGATTATCGATGACGGAAACAGCGCGACGGGCGCCTTCCGCCTCGCTTCGGGCACCACCTACGTGCTGATACTCGAACGATCGGCCTCAGCCAGAGTCGTTTCGAGCGACGACCTCGACACGCTTCAGGACAACGGTGCCGAAATTCTTGGTGAACTCACCAAGAGAGACTGATCACCCGCCCTCGACCTCGCGCTGGCCAAAGATCGCGGACCCGACACGCACCACGTTGGCGCCTTCTTCGATGGCGACTTCGTAGTCACCCGACATGCCCATGCTGAGCAGGTTGAAGCGGCCGTCGCCCACGCCCAGCTTCTTGATCTCATCGAAGAGTTCGCGGCACCTCGCGAACACCGGGCGGGCGTCTTCGGGGTTGTCGCTGTAGGGCGCCATGGTCATCACGCCTCGCAGGCGCACCGAGTACATCTGATCGATCTGCTCGGCCAGGGGCATCGCCGCGGGAACGTGGCACCCGTACTTGCTCTCTTCCCCCGAGCAGTTCACCTGCAGCAGAACGTCGATCTGCTGCTCTCCGTTGACCAAGAAGCTCTGGAGTTCTTCAGCCAACCGGAGGGAGTCGACCGAGTGCACCAGCCGGATCTCGGGCAAGACCTTCTTCGCCTTGTTGCGCTGGAGGTGCCCGATCATGTGCCAGCGGATCGCTTGGTCTGGGGTGAGCTCTCCCGTGGTTTCGGGCCCGGTAGCGACCCCCCCGCCGCCGTCGGTCTCGGACGATCGGGCGGGCACCCTGGCCTCGCGAAGGGCCCGGGTCTCCTCGAGCACCCGGGCGCGTTCGAGCCACTCTTTGGCCATCGCCGCCCGCTGGACGAGCTGCTGGACCCGGTTCTCACCGAAGTCGGCGTGCCCCATCTCCATGAGCCGGCGAATGTCCTCCGGCTCGGCATACTTGGTCACGGCGACCAGAATCGTTCGATCGGGGTCACGCCCGGCGCGGAGCGCGGCGTCGGCCACGCGGCCTTTGACCTCGGAATACCGGTCTGCAAGCTCTTGGGGATCGACCATGGGCATCCTGCTCCTGCGTCAACGCCGCTCCGCGGCTCCCCGTAGCATACCCGCATGCGAGCCATCGGTGCCGCACCATTCCCACCTAATCGAGGCGATTTGCATGAAGAACGACCATCTAGAACCCCGCGACTCCGTTCTCGAAGCCGGTCAGCCCGCTCCAGACTTCACCCTCCTCGACCAATCGCGGGGCGAATGGAAGCTCTCCGAAGCCCTGAAGAGTGGAGACGTCGTGCTCTGCTTCTACCCGATGGCCTTCACCGACGTGTGTGCTTCGGAGATGGATTGCATCCACAAAGAAATGGCCGACTGGCAAGCGAAGGGCGCACAACTCGTCGGCGTGAGCTGCGACAGCTTTGCCGTGCTGGCCAAGTGGTCGGAGCTGACCGGATACCGGTTCCCGCTTCTTGCCGATATGCACCGCCAGGTCTGTAAGGCCTATGGGCTCTACTGGGCCGACCTCAACATCTCGAGCCGCGGGACCGTCGTCGTCACCAGCGGTGCCAACGGACCCGAGGTCAAGTGGAGCCAGGGGCGTGAGGTGATGAAGGCGATGGACTGGGGTGAGGTGATGACGGCGATGGGATGAGAGGGCCGTCGTTGGGCTGGTGGATCGCGGGCGTAGGAGGCGTGATCGTCTTCACCACCGTCGGGTCAACGGTGTCGAAAGGCTCCTACTGGCCGACCTGGGCCGGCGGGGGGCTGATCTTGACCGGTTTGATCTGGCTTGCGGCTTCGGGAATGAAATCACATTCGCACGATAGTCAGACGCGTCGGCGCGTCCGCCTGCCCACGTTGCTCGCGATTCTTGGGCTTCTTGCGCTTTTGTGTGCTTCTGTCGTCGTCCCACTCGTTGACATGGCCTACGCGCGGTCAAGATCGTCGCCGACGTTGAGCTTGCCCGAGGGATCCAGTTGATCGCCGGACTGCTTCGCTCCGACTCGGCCGGTTGATCGAGAGATGGATGATGCCACACAGCAACCCGGACACCTCGAACGTCGGCGGATCGTGGACGATCTGGATGACGGTTGTCTGCACCGTCGCCGCGGTGCTTCTGCTTGTCTCAGGGGGTCTGTGGCTGGCGACCAAGGGGGCCCCGGCGCAACGCATCGTGATCGCGTCGGGGCCCGAAGGCGGCACCTATCACGAAGTCGGTGAGCGTCTCGACACGCTGCTCGAGAAGCGCCCACCGGTCGCCGACACCGTTCGGTCCTTCTCATCCGAGGGCAGCGCCGAGAACGCACGCCGGATCAAGGAAGCGGTGGCTCATCTCGCGATCGTGCAGGCCGATACCGATATGCCCGCGAATGCGAGACTGATCGCGCCGCTTTACGACGAGACACTCCACGTACTGGCGGTCGGTGACGCGCCGACGGTCGACATCGAATCTCTCGAAGGCAAGCGTGTCTTTCTCGGCCAGCCGGAGAGCGGAACGAGGCGGATCGCGAGCCGCGTGTTTGAGTTCCACGGCGTCTCGATCATCGATGTTCACGAGATCGATGACGTCGCGATGACGTCCGGCGACGCGATGGCCGCGTTGCTCGAGCCTGACGGCCCCCTCGACGCCATCGTGGTGCTCGGGGCCTACCCCGAACCGAGAGTCGAATCGTTGATCGAACGCGGCGCTTCGATGATCACGCTGGGTGACGCGAAGGACGCGTTGAACCCGGTGCATGCGCTGATCCGTCGGTATCCGGTCTATCGGGCCGACGCCCTACCGGCCCGCGCCTACGGGACTTCCCCCGCGGTACAGACGCTTTCGGTACCAGCCCTCCTCATCGCCCCGAACGACGGGCTCTCCGGGCGTGCGGTCGAGAAGATCACCAAGCGGATATTCGAGCAGCGCAAACTCCTGCGGGGGCGGACCGAGCAGTTCGAGCGCGAACTCCCGGCGATGAGCGGGTTCCGCGAACGGTTCGATCCATCGGCACACCCTGTTCCCTACCACCGAGGTGCAGAAGCCCACTACACGCGGAACGCCCCTTGGTTCGTTGCACCCTACGCAGAGCCGCTCAGCCTTCTGCTCGCGTTGCTCGGAGTCGCGTTCTCCACACTCGTGCTGACCTATCAAAAACTCGAGCAGCGCAAGAAGAACCGAATCGACGCCTACTACCTTCGCGTCGAGTCCTTCGCGGACAAGATCGAACAGGCCGACGCCGGGCAGCTCGAGGACATTCGCATGGGTCTCGACAAGGTCCGTGCCGAAGCGTTCCGCGACCTCGTCGACGAGCGGGTTGAGGCCAACGAGGCGTTCATCATCTTCCAGAATTTCGTGCGCGGCGAGATCGATGCGCTCGAGTACCGGCTGCGACGGCTGGCTCGGTATCCGGAGCACGTCGATGATGACTGAGTGAACCCAGACTCCGCCGCGTGGCACCCTGGCCTCTACGAATCATCCTCATGCTCATCGTTCAGGCGGGCACAAGGCCTGTGTGGGCGTGCATATGGTTGGGAATGCCCACCAACACCCCCCATGTTCTCATCATCCGCGACGGCTGGGGAACCAACCCCCACACCGACCACGACGCCTTCAACGCCGTCAAGCTTGCCGAGACCCCCGTCGCCGACCGGCTCATGGACGAGTGGGCCTGGACCCTTGTCAAGACCTGTGGCGAGGACGTCGGCCTCACCGTGGGCACGATGGGAAACTCGGAGGTCGGGCACCAAAACATCGGGGCCGGACGCGTCGTCTACCAGGATGCGGTCCGCATCTCGATCGCCTGCCGTGAGGGCAAACTCGCGAACAACGCCCCCCTTGTCGAAGCGATCAACGCATCCAAGGCCGAAGGTCGCGCGACCCACCTGATGGGCATCAACTCCGACGCCGGCGTCCACGGCCAGTTGATCCATCTTCGGGCCCTCGTCGCTCTTTGCAAACAACTGGGTCAGGACAAGGTCTACGTCCACCTCTTCGGTGACGGTCGCGACACAGGCCCCTTTACCGGTAAGGGCTACGCCCAGCAGGTCGACGCGTTCTGTGCGGAAATCGGCGTCGGCAAGGTCGCCTCGGTGGTGGGTCGCTACTGGGCGATGGACCGCGACAACCGCTGGGAGCGGGTGAAGCGGGCGTACGACCTGCTGCTCGGTCAGGGCGATGACATCCGGACCGCCCCGACGGCGCCCGGAGCGTTCGAGGCGTACTACGACGCGCCGAGCGAAGAAACCATGAAGGGCGACGAGTTCGTCGCCCCCACCGCGATCGGCGAAGACTGGCGCGAGACCCGGATCCAGAGCGGTGACGCAGTCATCTTCTTCAACTACCGGGGCGACCGGCCGCGCGAGATCTGCTCGGCGTTCCTGCTGCCCGAATTCCACGGCTCCGACGAACTCAAGCCCTCGCCAGATTCGGGCGAAAGGGGTTTCGACCGGGGCAACAAGACCGACGTCCGCTTCGTCCTCATGACCGCCTATTCGGAACGTCTGGCTGAATTGGCGCCCGTCGCCTTCCCGAAGCCGGACCGCCCGAAGCTGATCCTGGGCGAGCAAGTCTCGACGATGGGGTTGACTCAGTTCCGTTGTGCCGAAACCGAGAAGTTCCCGCACGTCACGTTCTTCTTCAACAATGGCGCCGACGACGCATATGTCGGCGAGCACCGCCAGATCGTCCAGAGCCCGCAGGTCTCGACATACGACCAGCAACCCGAGATGTCGGCAAGGGGCGTCGCCGACGCCGTGATTGCGAGGCTCGACGCCGACGACTGCGAACCGCTTCTCGTCGTGAACTTCGCCAACGGCGACATGGTCGGCCACACCGGGAGCCTTGGAGCGGCGATCAAGGCGTGCGAGGTGGTCGATGCCCTCGTCGGTGAGATCGTCGAGAAGACGCTTGCAAAGGGTGGGTCCGCGATCGTCACCGCCGACCACGGGAACGCCGAGCAGATGTGGAGCCCGGAGAACGACAGCCCCCACACCGCGCACACGCTGTTCGACGTTCCTCTGATCGTCATCGGCGAAGCCTTTCGAGGCGTCAGGCTCAAGGGTGACCGGACCGACACCGGTTACCTCGACGAATCGCTCCGCGACCGTCGCGGCCGCCTCGCCGACATCGCTCCGACAAGCCTCGCGATGATGGGGCTCGACCAACCCCCGCCGATGGGCGGCGGTTCACTGCTCGTCTAACACAACCCCGGAGTCTCCGTCGACTTCGGTTTCTGCGCCGGCTCTGCTCGTCGGCGGCGGCAGCCGAGACAACGCTTCGTCCAGGCGCCGCTCAAGACGCTCGAGGCGTTGGGTCACTTCGTGCACCTGCCGCGAAACCGCCTGCAACTCACGCCGACTAGCCTCGACGGCGTGTTCAGCAAACCCCAGGGCTTCTTCGAGCCGCCTCAGGCGTGCCTCGTCTGTGCTCATCGCCGCCTCCGCGTGTACGCTCCGAGACGTGAACCGTCCCGCTGCAGCCGTTACTTCTCTTGCGTGCATAGCACACGTCGCCCTCGCCGCCGACACGGACGGGGGCCGCCTGTCGTTCGCGCGACTGTACCAGCCCGAAGAGACCTCTGGCTCAACCCAGGACCCGATTCCGAGTGTTCGCCGGGCTGCGATGCCTGCGTTCGGCGAGAAGGGACACCGACGGTTCCAGATTCAAGCTGGGCCGGCGGTCGGGCTCGAAGCTGAGGACGCCATCGACGCCACTCTTGCGTTCGACATCAGCATCTTCGTGGCCAAGGACTTCGAGGTCGCCGGCGAGGTCGGACTCTGGGGGTTCTTTCAGGAAGGCGACGATGCCGCCGGCATTTCAACCAGCGTTGTGTTCCGGTACCACTACATCAACCGCGACCGGTGGAGCGCCTATCTCGACGCTGGCATCGGCCCGGTGTTCTCAACCGACAACACGCCTGACGGCGGTACCGGAGTGAACTTCATGCCGCGGCTGGGCGTGGGCCTGAGCTACGCGCTTGGCGATTCCGATGCGAGACTCGTCACCGGGTTGCGATGGCACCACATCTCGAACGCACGCATCAGCGGCGAAACCGGCAACCCCGACCGCGACGGGATCCTCGTCTGGGCGGGTATCTCGTTTCCGTTCTGAACGACGTCAACTGGCGTCGGCGAGTTGGACCGGGCCCGAGAGGTCTGACACAACGATTCGGTTGCGCCCTCCTTCCTTGGCCTGGTACAGATTGCGATCCGCGGCTTCGAGCCACGCCTGGGGCGTCATCGCGGCGCTCCCGGTGACACCGGCGATACCGATGGAGCACGTGACTTGGCGTTCGGGGTGACGAGGCCAGCGAACCTCTTCCAGCCGAGTGCGAATGCGTTCGCAGAGCACTTGCGCATCGTCCGGCCCGGTATCGGGGAGGATCACGCAGAACTCCTCGCCCCCGAATCGACAGCAGATATCGCTCGATCGGGCGGTTCCACCAACGAGCCGCGCGAGCCCCTGGATGACTTCGTCGCCCGCCGGGTGACCGAAGGAGTCGTTGATCGATTTGAATCGATCGAGATCGATGACCGCCAAGGACAGAGGACGAGAGTGGCGTGTCGCCGACGAGACGAACTCCTGCCAACGCGAGTCAAAGTGGGCGCGGTTCCAAAGCCCGGTAAGCCCATCGATCTGTGCTCTCTGCGAGAGCATCGAGACCAGTGAGCTCAGGCGGAGAGCCGACCGCACACGGACCTTGAGTTCGTTGACTTCAAACGGCTTGGTCACGAAGTCCATCGCGCCCAGATCGAAGGCGGTGACTTTGTCGTGCGTGCTCGTGAGTCCGGAAAGAACAATGACCGGTGTATTGACCGTTGCAGGAGCGTCTTTGAGGCGTCGGAGAACCTCGAATCCGTCCATCTTCGGCATGCTCAGGTCGAGCAAGATCAGCGCCGGCATCAGATCGGGAGCCCGCTCAAGACCCTCGGCACCGGTGCTCACGCACACGAGTTCGAGTGGCTCGGTCCGCAAACGCGCTCTGAGGACCCGGTGCACGTCGACGCTGTCGTCGATGAGGAGCACGTTCGGCGGGCTCGAGTCGTCCTGATACTCAGAAGGAAGCATCTGCGGTCGAGCCCTCGCGATCGTTGCCGGACGCTACTCCGCGTCTGCCGTTACACGGCTGCACAGATCAACGAGGTCATCGACTTTCGAGCGGACCGAATTCAGGTCAACCCCACCGCTGCGCAGTGGTGCCTCAACTTCGGCGGCCGCTTCACTGACAATACCGAACCCATACCCACCGGCTGCACCCTTCAACTGGTGAGCAAGATCCCGAAGATCGCCCGCACGCCCCTCCCGGGCAGCGTCGCTGATTGCTCGCACACGATCTGGGAGTTCGCTCACGAAGAGCTCAACGAGCTCGACCATTTCGGGGTCATCAGCGAACACACTTCGAACAGGCTCGCCCATGTTCCGTACCGACTCGTTCATCGCGATACCTCCCGTGGGGCAATCGGATCAGTTCCCGGTGCGACTTCACAGCCAGATCACGCCCCAACCGAATAGAGGCAGTCAAACTCCCCACTGTGGGCGACCAAGCGGCGATAAGGCTCCTGGTCTATACGGTCTACGCCGAAGACAAGACAGCGGTGATGAGAGTGCATCACGGCAGACGACCCGCTCTTGGGGCTAGATCGCATCGACCTATGGCCCGCGATCGCACACCGCGACACCAAGGATCTCACAACGCCGACACCCGCGTGCTGTGATTACCGGGCGCGTTCGGTCCGAACCACAAGATCGACAAGGAAACCTCTGAAGGTGTAGTCAGCATGGAGACGGCGATGAGCGCCTTCGAACCGCCTGTAATCCCGCTGGTTTGGCGGTGGGTGTGCTTCGGCAACGCCCACCACCGCGCACAGACTCACAGCCCCCATCTGGAATCGTCGGGACGCTCAGCACCGCAGAGGCGAAACCAGACAGATGTTCGCGGACGCTGGCGCTCTCACGCAGGGCCAGTAGCGCAGGGGCGCATCATCAAGCACGCATTGGGTAGCGGCGTTGTGTCGGCGCGATCGTCATCACTTTCCAGAGAACGCAGGAGGATGCGGATAATGGCAGAGACGCGCATGCACCCCGTAACGCTGTCTGCATCTAGAGCAGTTCTGATCGCTCCGTAGCGGCCTCCGGCCGAACAACTGCTTGCGGGACCCCCGCCGGAGTCAATCCGGCGGGCTTCCGGTCGAGAACGCTGAAGTCGCGGCGCTACACGTTCAATGAAGACGCTTTAGCCATTTGGGCACGTGTCCCTGCCAGGTTGTCGTCGTGAGTCCTCTGGTTGCTCCATAGTCTGCCGTCGACAGGAATCGAGTATCCCGGAGACCCAATACCAAAGCGGATGCCACACCGATGGCAACGCCCGGCACCAAATGGCACCGGGCGTCTGCAGAGGCTTGCGAGCCCGATCTGAGTGTTCAGCCGGATCACGGGCAGCCAACACTGAACATGCCGAGATACGTCTGCAAATCGAAGAAATTGATTCCGGGCAGACCGTCCGTCTCGGCGAAGTCGTCGGGCGCGTTGAAAAACGCGAGGTACTCGCCCAGGTCGAAGAAATTGACGACGCCATCGCAGTTCATGTCCGCGATGCAAGACGTTTGCTGCGCTATCTGTAGGTCCTGGGAGTCGACCGAAAGGTCACCGTTCAGGTCGGCTCTTGGCGTGTACCCGACCTGACCGAACGAAGTCCCGAGCGCTCGAACGATCGCCGCGTAATCGTCGTAACAGACAATACCGTCAGCGTTAACGTCGGCGTCGCCCAGAGAAAACGAGAATTGGTCGATCTCTATCCGGAGTACGGACACGGTGCTTGGGAGTGGAACGTCGAAACTCACGTCACCGTTGATATCGCCTTCGGTCACGCCATCCGGATCTGGGTCAAACAAGATCGCCACGTCCGGATCATCGAATACACCCAGAGCCGTGAATGAACCGTCTTCTTCCGCGGTTGCCATGCCCTGGTATGCGGCTTCGAAGGGCTGTCCGGAGCCGTCAAGACCGGTCACGACCACAGAGGCGAACGTACTCCCGCAAGCCTCCGCTGGTAATCCACCGGCCGACGCGCCAGAAGTTCCCAGGTTAAGGAGTTGCGGACCACAGCTAACGCAATCAGGCCGATCGACGAGTTCGATGTTCCCGAATACACCGAGCGTAACGCTGAGGTCGGGGGACGCGGTCTGCCCTTGGAAAGCCCACTCGATCGTCGCCGAACTCGTCCCGGCCGCTCGCGTCGAGTATGCGCATTCGACAACCGGCGAGTCGGGATTGTCCCGATTTTCGCACACTGACTCTCGCGAGAAGATGTCAATTCGCCCCGCAGACGCCCGCCCCTCAAGAAGCCCGAGACCATATCGACCTTCCGCATCGGGGACGCCAACAAAGAGCGAGAGATCACCGCAGCCATCTACATCGACCGATCCGCAAATCGCGTCGTTGAGACCGAAGCAACTGTCACCGTTGTTGAGAACATCGGTTGGTGGCGACACTGTTTCGACAGGTATAACCGGAGGTGCATCTGAACACGCACATACGCCAGGCCCCGGGAGTACCTCCGGAATCGCCGCGGATGCACGTCCGCCGGCGATCGCCGATGAAATCACCGCTCCATTGCGGTTCAGGTCATAGTCCACGTCTGTCCACAGAATCAACCGCTTCGAGAACAGCTCAGCCGGCGTTTCGCCTGGTTCGCAGGAATCTTGGGCGAGCGCGTTCGATGCCGTCCCTGCCAACAAGCAAAGCGAAGCCACCTGAATCCTTCGATATTTTGCGACGTGCGAGACATCCATGCTAAACTCCCATCTTGTTTCTTGTACGAAAGATCAAAGAACCGAGAGCAAGTAAGCGATTTCTTCATCCACATCGGACACGTGCCTGCGGAAAAATAATTCACCCCGAGTGCCCGGACCCGACGCAGCACAGCCACTGGGCACATCGACCCAACTCCGCAGCGACATGGTCGCCTGATCAAGCAAAGCACGAACGCTTCACTCATGAGCATCTCGGTTCGCCACAGTTTTGAGGCAACAAGGAAGCGACAATGCTAGATCCGCAGGGCGAGTCGACTCGAGGATCGCTGCTCGCGCAGCTCGCAGACACGAGCCGACAGGAAGCTTGGCTCGTGTTTGACCGGCGGTATGGGAATCTCATCGTGCGGTACGCGTGCGGTTGCGGGCTCTCGTTCGCTGACGCAGACGACGTCCGCCAGGAATCATTTCTGCTCCTCCTCCGGGTCATGAAGCGTTTCAGATACGACCGGTCGAAAGGACGTTTCCGATCCTACCTTGTCAGCGTGGTCCGCAGAACGATCGGTAGACGTCACAGACTTGCTCGGGAACGCCCGCTCGACGGCCAGGTGCTCGAACTGCTCCGGGATCGACGCGGCGCCGACAGCGCCTGGGCTCTGGAATGGGAGCGGATGCAGGTACGCCACGCGACCGATCGCATCCGGTCGTCGGTGTCGCGCGACACGCTCGACGTGTTCGACGACCTTCTACGGGGCGTCGACGTGACAACCATCTCGGAGCAGCGGGGCGTGACGCGCGACGCGGTGTACAAGGTCCGAAGTCGAATCACCGCCCGCCTGCAAAAGGAGTTGACCAACTCCGCATCGACCGACGAACACCTTGCGGAGCATCTCAGCCGTGTCGCCCGAGCTTAACAAGGAACCTTCGCAAGAGATCGACGTCCCGCCGGACTGGTGGATGGAACGCGCGATCAGTGCGCATCGTCCGATCACGCTCGGAACGCTGGGAGGCTTCGAAATCCTCGGCGAATCAAACCGCGGCGGCCAGGGCGTCGTCCATCGTGCCGTGCAGACGTCGACGGGGCGAGAGGTCGCGATCAAGCGACTCAGGGCCGGACGGCTTTCGTCTGAACGAGAGCGTTCGAGGCTGCTCCACGAGGCCCGTCTCACCGCGACGCTGGATCATCCCAACATCGTGACCATCTACGAGTGTTGCGAAGTCGAGGGTCAGCATCTACTGGTGATGGAATGGATTCGCGGCGAGCCGCTGCTCGAGCACGCCGAGCGTCGAAACTTGACCGTAACCGACCGCGTCAGACTCTTCATAGACATCTGCCGCGCCGTTGAGCACGCTCACCATCGGGGTGTGTTTCACAGAGACCTCAAACCGTCAAACGTACTGGTTGACGACGCGGGGCGGGTGAAGGTCATTGACTTTGGACTCGCCTCCTTCGATCCTGGGCGACTCGACATCCCACCGATGGATACGACCGAAGGGCTTTTCCTGGGCACTGTCGCCTTCGCGGCGCCCGAGCGAGTGCGTGATCCCGGCATGCCCTTCGATACGTGCTGCGACGTGTATTCCCTAGGAGCAATTCTTCATTGTCTGCTCGGGGGACTCCCGTCGTCCTCAGAGCGGAACTTGATCTACCAACGGTGCATGGACGAGCGGTCCGAGTACGCTTGGCCGAGCCTCGCATCCAGGCTCAAACGCGACCTCGCCGTGATCATCGAGAAATCACTCTCTCTAGATCCAGCCAGACGCTACCAGACGAGCGACCAACTCCTTCGCGATCTGTCCTTGTACCTCGATGGCAAACCGGTGCTCGCACACCCACCGAGCGCGTGGTATTCGCTCCGTAGATTCGTTAGGCGACACCCGATCGGCGCCCCGGTCACCGCGTTCGCTGCAGCGGGCCTGATCGCTCTTACGACGATTTCGGTGGTGTTCGCGGCCGGCGAACGTCGAGAGCGTGTAAGGGCGGAACTCGCTGAGTCAATCGCCGAGCGGAGAAACAAGCGATACGAGAGCGTCGAGGCCATCAACACGATGATCGTTGAGAGCGCAATGCCCGATGCATTGGGTCGCTTCGCGTCGATCGAAGACGTCATCGACCGCGTTGCCTCCGCGAGCGTGGACGATCTCGACGACCTGGCGCGAGCCCGCTTCGACTTCGTGATCGGTGAAATATTCACCGAGTTCGGCCGATTCCGAGACGCGAGAAGCCGGTTCCGGTCATCGCTCCGGCGGTTTAGCTCAGTTGATCAGAGCGATCTCTTGCCGGAGGAAATCCACGAAGCGAACGGCTCGCTGCTGCGGTCACGCTATCTTCTTGCTGATAGCACGCTGCTCGAAGAGGACATCGAGGCACACGCCGGCGCCGCCTTGGCCGCTCTCGGCGACGCCCATCCGGTAGCCCTGCAAGCGATGATCTTGCACGCGAACGTACTCCTCCGCGACAGCAACGCGCCGTCAGCGCTTGGCATAGCGGAGCGTGCGCACCTCGCCAGCGTTGGTGCTCTCGGGGAAAGCCACTACCTCTCCCACCTCGCGCATATCACGTTGATCAGAGCCACCGTTCATCTCTCAGGACCTGAAGAAGCACGCGAGTCTTATCGCGTAATCCTGAAACGGCTCCGAGACGAACTCCCTTCACATCATCCGCTCGTGCTAACGGCGGCATTCAATCTCGGGTTAACATGCCTGAACGCCGAATTCCTCGCCGAGGCGGAGCCGTTGCTCCGCGAGTCGTACGAAAAGCGAAGTGTACTGCTCGGCGAGGATCATCCAGACACGCTGGTCGCTCAATCCACGTACGCGTCCTGCCTGTCAAGCCAGGGCCAACACGCGGAGCAACTAGCCGTGCTCTTACCTTGCGTCGATGAGATGCGTGTCGTGTTCGGACCGACCCATAGCCGAACACTGACCGCGTTCAATAACCTCGGGCTCGCGTATTTCTATTTACGAGAATATAAGATCGCCGTTCGCACGTTTGAACAGTGCCTGGACTTAAAGCAGAGCGTTCCCGGCATCACGCAGAGGAGTATCCTGTCGACCCGAAAGAACCTCGCGCTGGCGCGGTCATATCTGGGAGAACACGTCGCCGCAATTGAGGAGTTCGGATCGATCGAACAAGTAGTAACCGATTCTCACGGACCCGATTCCAGTCAGGCGCTCCGGGCCAGAGCAATGACAGCCTTCGCGTTGTCCCGGGGTGGCGCGTTCGAGGAAGCAGCGGGCATCTTTGAAGGTGTATTGAAGTCGCGTGAGGCTCTGCTCGGGCCCGATCACCCGAGGACCTACACGGTTGTGCTCCAGATGACAGACTCGATGATCGAAACCGGTCGAGCGGAGTTCATCGCCGACCGCCTCCGATCGGCGCTCCCGATGGTCCGTGCGAATGCGGGCGCCACCTCAACACGCGCAACCACGTTCAGCAGGTTCCTTTCTCGAGCACTCGTCGCGTCGGGTCGCAACGATGAAGCTCTCGAGGTACTCACCGACGCGTCGGCCCAGTGGAAAGTCGGTCGAGCAGAGTCGCTGCCGCTCTGGCGGCTTCACACCGAGATTGCAGCGCTGCATCATCGAAACGGCGAGTTCATACGCGCTGGAGCGATTTCAGCAGTATCGCTTTTTCAGTTCTTGAGGCATGACGCAAGCACAGTAGATATCGACCAGTCCAAAGCCGTCTTGACCGATGCCCTCATAGCGTTGATCACATCGATGGACATGGGCCGCGAATCCGGTTCCAGTTCGCAAAGCGGGACCGGTCGCAACCCCTCGCGGATTTCGCCTGTAGGAAACTAGCCCCTGCGTCGGCTGACGGTATCGCATCGAGATCAGCCCAAGGGGGTTCTCGCAAGAAACCGACCAGGTCGAGCCCGCAGCGATACGGCTTACCCACACACGACAACGCCCGGCACCAACTGGTACCGGGCGTCTGCGAAAGCGGGTGAGCGGATTCGAACCGCCGACATTCACGTTGGCAACGTGACGCTCTACCACTGAGCTACACCCGCTTGGGTGGCCCCCGGACAGTGCCTGGAGGCGGACGATGAAAGTAGCCCCCGCCGGCATCCGAGTCAATCGGTCTGGTCGCCGGTGCGTCCGATTACACGCTCAGCCGCCGGCAGACGCGGCCCAGACCTCATCGTCCGGCTGGCTGGCGGCGGCAGTCGACGCGGCCAGGGCGTCGTCGATCGCGGTCAGCACGGCGTCAACGACCGGCCCGCCGTACCCGGCCTGCACGACCCGGGGCTGGTCAAGCCCGGGGCCGAAGACCGCCCACGTGGGGAGCCCGACGCGATTCAGCTCTTCGAGGAGAGCGTCACCATCAGGGTTGGAAACGCTCATGTCGACCTTGAGCATGATCACGTCGTCGGCCCGCAGGCGGGACGCGACCGGGTCCTTGTCCAGCGTCGCCTTCTCAAAGATCTTGCAGTTGATGCACCAGTCGGCCGTGAAGTCGACGAACACGGCGTGGCCGGCGTCGAGCGCCGTTTCGAGTACCGCAGGCGAATAGTCGACCCAGAACGTCGTCGGGATGCTGTCGGAGTTCGCGGCGAGCTGCGCCTCGACGTTCGAAGCGATCTCGTCGAACAGGGCGACATCCCCGCCACCCAACTCGGCCGCCTCGAGTGCCAACGCCTGCACCTGCTCCAAGGCCGCGCGAAGCCCTTCGACGCGTTTGATCTCCGCGGCTTCGAGCTCCGCCATTTCGGTCTGACGTCGATCGTGCTCCTCGGCCGCGGACCCCAAGCCGGCGACGCTGAGCCACACTCCGGCGGCCGCGACCAGCACACCCAACCCTCCGAACACGACGCGCGCTCCGGGCTGTTTCGAGATCTTGAACGTCTTCCATGCAAGCCAGCCGCCGGCTGCGACGACCGCGACGGTCACAAAGACGATGTGGAGTTGCCCTCCCACGTACGGGTACGTCTTCGCGAGGCTTATCAGCCCGGTGCCGGCGAAGAAGAGCCCGGCCGCGAGCAGCAAGAGCCCCATGAACTGCTTGACGAGTTCGCTCGCAGGGCCGGTGCGCGGCAGACGGTCGACGAGTTGTGGGAAGGCCGCGAGGACGAGGTATGGGGCCGCCATCCCCGCCCCGAGCGACGTGAACACCAGAACCACGATCAAGGGACTAAAGGTCGCGGCGGCCGGGATGAGCGCCCCAGCAACGAAGCCGAAGCAAGGCAAGCCCAGGACCCCGGTCATCACACCGAAAAGAAACGAGCCGGAGGCGTTGTCAGCCTTCGGGTTGATCATGTACGCCTTCTGGGGCAAGTTGATCGCGAACATGCCCATGAGCCCGAGCGACATCGCGATGATGATCAGCCCGATCGGCGTCGTAACCCACCACAAGCCGAAGATCCGCGACGCATCGGCGGCCCCGCTAAACGCCGCGGCCGGGACGCCGAGCGCAAACCAAAAGGCGGTCACGCCGAGGGCCATCCAAATCCCGAGATAGATCGCGCGGCCCCGGCTCTCTCCGGCGTGCTGAGTCAACGTCATGATCTTGATGGGGATCACCGGGAGGACACACGGCGTCAGGTTCAAGACGAAGCCACCGACCGCGGAAAGTGCCATCAGCACCAACGCCCCGATAAACCCGGCACCCGACTCGGGAACTGGGATGCCGAAGAACGTCGCTCCGCTCGCCGCGGCCTCCGCTTGTGTCTCGCCTTGTACGGTCGACTCGGTGGCCTCCGCGATCGTGCCGTCGCGTTCGGGCGAACCGGGAACGTCTTCGGCCAGCACTGGATCAGCATTCGGGGTCGACCACGCCGCGTCAAAGACAGCGCGGTCGAACCCCGCGAAGTCGCCGTCGACGGGCACCGCATCGCCGGCATCGCTCGCAACGACGAAACGAACCGCCCGCTCGGAGGTCGTCGGGATCAAACAGGTTTGATCGTCACAGGCCTGATAGCTCACGGCGATCGGGATAACCAACTCGGTCCCGACGCTGGTGTCGGCCGCGATTCTGACAGGCACGTACGCGACCGCACGCCCCGCGTAAGTGAGAAAGTCCAGGGGCTCGCCGGTGAATAGAAAGTCCACCTTCACGGCCTTGGGCTCGGGCCATTGGATCGTGCCTACCTCGACGCCTTCGGGGGCCATGACGTCGATGACGGTGGGCACCGCTGGGAAGTCGCCCATCTCGGGCGGGATGATCGGGACGTTAAGGTTGGTGTGCCATTTGTCCGCGTGATCAAGGACGACCGCGATCACGGCGTTCCCGCCCGGCGCGACCGAGGCGGACTCCCCATCAGCGACGAACGCTGAAACCTTGACCTCATCGCCTTCTTCGCCAAAGCCCTGGGCGAGGGCAGGCCCGCCGATGTACGCGGCGAGAGCCGCGGCTCCGATCGCCGTCCACCGCTTGATTCCGTCGAGCATGCTCGAACCTCCGGGTGCTGGTTTTTCTGGCACCTTTTCTGTCCCGACAACGCCAAGTGTTGGGGGTCTCACCGGCGTCGGCGCGGACGCCACGCGTGGAACGTACCTCATGGGCCGGTTTGTTCCCCGATTCCCATCGCCCGGGCTGGCTCCGCCCCTTCGCGGTTTCAAGCCGTCGGGCCTGTGCGCCCGATAGCAGGGAAGACCTAGGGGCCCTGCGCACGCGATGTCTGACGTTCTCGACCAAAGCGAAGTTGACGCCTTGCTCGCGGCAGTCGATGCCGGTGAGGTCGAGGAAGAAGAACGATCTACCCAGATTTTCACCCGCCAGCACCGCGATCCCGAGTCTCTCGAGATCCGCACGTACGACTTCAAGCGGCCCGAACGCGTCTCGAAAGACCAAATGCGGGCCCTGCAGACGCTGCACGAGGCGTTCGCCCGAAACTTCGGCGCCGCCCTAAGCGGTTTCCTTCGGACAATCGTCGAGGTCAAGGTCGCGAGCTGCGAACAAATGACGTACGGGGAGTTCATCTCCGCGCTCCCGAACCCCACGAGCTTCAACCTCATCGAAGCAGATCAGCTCGACGGACAGATCTGTCTCGAGATCAGCCCGCTCATTATTTACCCGATCATCGACCGGCTCTTGGGTGGGAACAGTCAGGATTTGTTCATTCCTCAGCGGCCGATGACGCTGATCGAGACCCGTCTCATCGGGAACATCACCGAGCGTGGACTTACGGCGCTCTCCGAAGCGTGGGAAGATGTTCGCACGCTGAGCTTTACGGTCTCTGCAACCGAATCGAACCCACAGCTCGTCCAGATCGTACCCCCGAACGAGGTGGTCGTTGTCGTTGGGCTCGAGCTCAAGATGGCGAACCGTGCGGGCACGATGAACTTGTGCATTCCTTACAACGTCATCGAACCCGTTGTGGACGAATTGAGTGCCCAGTCGTGGTTCGCGGTGAGTCACTCCGGTGGCGACGACGCCTATGGCCGTCAACTCCGTGAGTCGCTGAATCCCGCTGGTCTGATGATTTCGGGCGTGCTGGCCGAGACGACGATCACGATGCGTGATCTCGCCGGCCTGAGCGCCGGGGACCTGATTCTCACCGAAAAGGAATCGGGCACACCGGTCGTCTTGTGCGTCGAAGGCGAGAAGAAATTCCTGGCTTCGCTCGGCCAGCACCGTGGGCAGAGGGCCCTTCGGGTGACCCGCCCGGTGTCCCGCCACGACCACGTCTGACGTTTCGCCGCACCTGTGCCCCGACCCGTATTCCGTCGGACCGTTTGATCCGGGCTGCTTCGGAGATACAGTTTCGTTCGGACGGGATGGCCCTGTCTGAAGCGGAGTCGTGGTCATGATGTTGGCGCCCAGCGATGTCCGGTGAGGTTCGACGCGAGGTTGCTCGCGTCTGCGCGTGCCGTTCGGCCCGCCGCGGAGGCTCTGTAGTGAGCTGACGCGACGGACGATCGAGACGCGCCGCCGATCCGACGGCTGCTGGGACCGCGAACGGGTGACCACCGTTGGCGGTCTTGTTCGTTTTGGGGCACAACACCGCCCACCACATCCAGACATCGAAACAACTCGACAAACAGACAACCGGGCAACAAGGACGGGCAGCATGAACACGGCAGAAATGATGAGAATCTTGGACTCGATCGCTCGCGAGCGAAACCTTGAGCGCGAGACGCTCGTCCAGGATCTCGAGCAGGCGATGGTCACAGCGGCCCGCAAGCACTTCCAGACCCTTGACCCCGAAGAGTTCGTCTGCGAGATCGACCGCATCAGCGGTGAGATGGTCCTGACCCGTCACGGCGAACCGGTCGAGATGAGCCCAGAGGCGTTCGGCCGCATCGCTGCTCAGACCTTCAAGCAGGTCATGATCCAGCGTTTCCGCGACGATGAGCGTCAGTCGATTCACGAAGAGTTCAGCAAGCGGATCGGAACGATCATCACCGGCACCGCCCAGCGCTACGACCGCGGCGCGCTGCTGACCCAGATCGAACGCGCCGAGGCGGTCATGCTCCGAAGCGAGCAGATCCCGGGTGAGCAATTCGCGGCCGGCGATCGGGTCCGGGCCCTTGTGCTCGATGTCAAGGACGTGGGCAGCCAGGTCAAGATCTACCTGAGCCGCGGACACCCAGATTTCATCAAGAGGCTCTTCGAGGTCGAAGTGCCCGAGGTCGCCGAACGCATCATCGAGATCAAGGCGATGGCGCGCGAGCCGGGCTATCGCACGAAGATCGCGGTCGCCAGCATCGATAGCAAGGTCGATGCGGTCGGTGCGTGCGTCGGCGTGCGGGGCAGCCGCATCAAGAATATCGTTGACGAACTCAACGGCGAGAAGATCGACATCGTCCGTTGGAACGAGTCGAGCCAGATCCTGATCCAGAACGCGCTCAAGCCGGCAGAAGTCGCTGAGATCAGCTTGTGCTTCGAGTTGGGGCGTGCAACGGTCGTTGTGCGTGACGATCAGCTCAGCCTAGCGATCGGCAAGCGCGGTCAGAACGTCCGGCTCGCGGCGCGTCTCACCGGGTGGGATGTCGACATCCTTACGCCCGAGGAGTTCAACAAGAGCCTCGAGATCATGTCGTCGACGCTCCTCGAGGTGCCCAGCATCACCGAAGAGATGGTCGACCGTCTCGCCGCGCTGGGCATGATCAGCGTCATGGATATCGAGGAGGTCGGGCCCGAGGTGCTCGCCGCGGAGCTCGAGATCGAAGACGAAGAAACTCTCGAGACCATCATGGAATTGGTCGCGCAGCGTTCGAAGGAAGTCCAAGAGCAGCAGGCCCGCGAGAAGGAAGAGGCCGAGAAGCGCCGCGCCGAAGAGGAAGATGCGGCGCGCCGCATGCTCGAGGGCGGCGGCGGAGACCTCGGACCGGACGCGGCGGCGGCCGCGATCCTCGGAGCGGGATCGCTCGGCGGTGCGCCCGAAGGCGACGCCCAGCCGACCGACGCCCCGACCGATAGCTCGGCCGAGGCCGAAAAGCCGGCGGCGGAGGTCGCCGCTGAGGATGACGCGCGTGCCGCGGACATCCTGGGCGGCGGGCAGTCCTGACAGAACGAGTTTGAGAAACGGGTACGGATCGGTTCGCTAGTACCAGACGGAGGTTCAGTTGGCCAAGCGGGTGTTCGAGATCGCCAAAGAGCTCGGTGTGAAGTCCAAGGCCATCGTGGAGAAATGCCACGCTGAGGGCATCCCCGATTCGCTCATCAAGAACCACATGTCCGCCGTCGGTGCGGGCCTTGAGGCTTCGATCCGAGACTGGTTCACCTCCGCTGATGACGGAGAAGAGCACACTGCGATCGAGACCGGCGAGAAGGTCGACCTGTCGCGTGCCCGGGCCAAGCCGAAGAAGGCGAAGGCGGACGAGGAGGCCGACGACGATGACACCGGCGGCGGAACAGCCACGCTGATCGAAGAAGAAGATGCTCCCGGGGCTCCGGCCGACACGCCGGCCGACACGCCGGCCGACACGCCGGCCTCGGGGGCGGCCGCATCGGCGGTCGCAGCTCCGCCACCGGCGGCCCCGGTCGCCCCCCCCGCCGCGACCCCGCCAGCGGCCAAGCCCAAGCCGGCGACCGCGCAGCCGCCAGCGGGGCTCTCGAGCACCCCGCCGGCGCACGAGCCGTCCGAAGCTCCGAAGCCGGCTGCGTCGGCGCCCACTTCGACTCCGACGCCTCCGCCGGCGGCCAAGCCCGTTGCACCGCCCCGCCCGGCGGCGACGAGTTCCGAGCCCCCGGTGGCCAAGCCGAACGTTCCAGATCGTCCGGAGGACATCGCGCCCGCTGGGCCTCAACTCCAGAAGAAGGCGCCGGTGCGTCTCAGCGGGCCAAAGGTCGTTCGGGTCGAAGCGCCCGAGCGGCTTGAGCCTCCTCGCCCACGACGGAGCGGTCCTCCGGGCGGCGGCGGCGGGTTCATGCCCGGCGAGCCCATGGTCGACGACGGCGGACGCAGCCCCCGGCGCGGCGGCGGAGGCGGCCGCGGGCCCGGCGGCCCGGG
>JBCDIT010000012.1:0-135576 GCA_038748775.1 Planctomycetota bacterium | reverse complement strand
GATAGCGGTTTGCTCGCGGGTGCGTTCGGTGCTCTAGGCGGCACCTCGAGCAGTGTCATGGCATCCACCGGAAGCCCGGTCGGTCCGGCTGATCTCGCGGCTCCGTTCGGTGTGATCGATAGCCAGGACATGGCTGCGTTTCTGGTCGGGTACCACCATCAGTCGAACCCGGTGGTCGCCGGGCTCGCCGGTTGCCCGGTGACCTTCGGCACCGATGATTGCAGCGCATTCGCGGCTGAGTTCGCCGCCAGCGTTCCGTAAGCGAGGTGATCGACAGAACTGGATACGTGTCTGGGAAAGCCAGATTCGTATCCTTAGTAGCGATGGTTGAACGAATTCGCCGCTAGAGTAGCGGGCGAACGTAATGGTTGAGTGCATCAACCGCGAGCCTCGCGTCGCTCTCGAAGCTCGCAGGCCCGAATCGCTCTTGGTCCCCGTGATCCCGATCGTGTTCGGTCGTTGCACGCGGGCCAGGAGATTGTGTGCTTCTTCAAGCGGCGTTTCTGAGTTGTTAGTAGCGGGCGACCGAGATGGTTGAATGCACGAGCCGCGAGCCTCGCATGCCTGTCGAAGCTCACGGTCGAGAACCGCCGGTCATTCCCCGGATCCCGCCCGTATTCGGTCGTTGCACGCGGGCCAAGAGATTGTTCACTCCTTCAAGCGGCGTTTCTTGGGCGTACGGCGAGATTGATCACTGGGAAACACAGCCGTGGATCGCGCCGCACGCACCGCCGCTCAAGTCGTAGTGTGGGTTCGACAATTCCTCTCTGAAAGTACCTCGTGGTCTTGGATCTCGGAAGACCTTCTTCCTCCTCGTTCGGTGTCTGGATATCGTGGGCAGCGTGGCGCTTGAAGCCGTTATGCCAATCCCGGAACCCATCAAGACGTGCCTGCACGGCATGGGTCAATGGCAGCAGAGGTGTTCTTCGAGCCCACGCCTTGATGTTGCGGAAGACTCGCTCCACCTTCGCGTTGAGATGCCAAGTGCGGACCTGACAGCGGACGTGTGTAATTCTCAGTTTCTCGACCGTTGCACGGAAGCGCCGCCGGAATTGGCTTCCGTGATCGGTCACGAGGAACCGCGGTCGCGCCGCAGCTTCGTCAATCGCATCCTCTATAAGGCTTACCAGATCTTCCGTGGTCGGTCGGCGTGCGAACGCCTTGAGCCCGATGATCTTCCGCGTGAATCCGTCTACGATCGCTGCGATTTCGATCTGCTTCCAGAGCACTTGGAGCGCCGTGATGTCGATATGCCAGACCTGATGCGGCGCGTTGGGATGCTGGACGTGGCTCGGCGCCTTCGTTCGTCTGTGGCGCGATTTGTTTCTCCGCGAGTTCCTCGGCGGCTCTTCCTGCAGCACGCGACGGATCGTCGTCCGGCTGACTCGGGCGCCGGCTCTCATGATGTGGCGGGCGATCGTCCTCGTCCCGAACTCGGGTTCAGGAAAGGTCTTTCGCAGTTCGTGGATCAGCCAGCGGATGCCGTCGTGGAGTCGGTTCCACGGGGGGCTGCCGAGCATGCGCTCGGCACGAAGGATCGCTGTTTCGCCGGCTTGCGGTGCCGCTGGGATCTGAAGACCGCAAGCTCGCGCTCGAGAAGCGCGGCGTCAGAGAAAGGTGTGATCCCACTGGCCCATGACCCTCACAAGAGGGGAAGAGTGCACCAGCATTCGCGCTCGGGCGGTCGTCGCGGCACACATCAAGAGGCTCGCCAGTCGATCCGCGAGTGCCCACATCGATCGCTTCGGTGTCATCCGGCCGTGCCTCCCATGGGATTTCCGGGGAATCGCCGCTGGACTTGGTCAAGCCACGGTTCAGTCTGAGGTTACCGCTTGGGAAGCGGTCCTTTTCGCGGTCAAGTCGGACGCCACCAGAGGGCGCACAATCTCCTGGCCCCCCTCGTGAGGCCTCGGGAAGGGGGTATCTGCGTTGAACAGATGACGGATCGCTGATTCGGGATCGTGGTGAAGGCAGCCAGGTCCGGCGACGGAGTGACTCTTTGCCGCATGCGGGATCGCCCCCCGCTCGTGTCCTCTCGAAGAAAGTACGCCGGCGCGGGGACTTGGAACGCCCCTCGCCGGCGTGTTGTGCAGTAGCTCCGGCTGAGTCTCTTCTGGTGACCCGGGCGCGTTACGGGCAGCCGCCGAGGAACGCAGCGATGAACGCGTCCACGTCGGCCAGGTCGACGATGCCGAAGGGCGGAACGAGGTCGGCCGCGGCGTCGCCGATCAGGAATGCGGTGATGAACGCGTCTACGTCGGCGAGGTCGACGATGCCGGATGGTGGCACGAGGTCAGCGATGCACTCGGCCGGCTCGACCCTGATGAACACCGTGGCGGGTGCGCTCGTCACGGTCAGCCCGTTGAACGTTGTCTGTGCTCTATAGGTAAACGTATCGTCGCCGACGAAACCGGCGTTGGGGGTGTAGATCACCGAACCGTCCGCCGCGATCACGATCGCGCCGTGTTGCGGGGCGACGTACCCGTCGTCCCCCGGCCCGAACGCCTGGTCGACGTTCAATTCACGGCGGTCGGATTCCGCGTCGTTGGCCAGCAGCCCCGTGACCGGGATGTCGAAGCCGCGGGTCGGATCGGTCTCGAACTCGGTCTGGACCGTGAGCGTTCGGCCCGACTCTGCCACGAACGAGTCCGGCGACGTGGTCTGGAATGCCCGATCCGCGAGCGCGTCGAGTTCCGCGATCGACCAACGGAGGTAGGCCGGCGCGACGGCGTCGTTCGCCAACGCTCTCGAGATCTCGCCTGCGACGACGCCCAATCGGGACATCAAGACCCCGTCGATGTTCGTCAGGTTGACCGTCGGATCGGCCCATCCGTTGACCAGTTCATCGTCAACCCTGCGGATGGTGTCGATGAGGGCGACGACGTCGCCGGATCGCAGGCCCAGTTCACTCACGCCCGGTGCGGCGCGGAGGGCGCTGCGCACCGCGTCGCTGCCCGTCAAGGCATCGGGAACCCCGAGGCTCACGTAGGCGTCGATCAGGGTTTCGATGTCGTCGAGCCGAGCTGCGGCGGCCGCGAGGGCGGAAGGCGGGCCGCCATCGCTCCCGTCGTCCGCGATCGCGAGCAGGGCGTTGGTCGCGAACACGTCGGCGCGGACTTCGGCGAAGATCCGCTGTGTCTCGGCGCGCACGGCGGTGCGGTCAATGACCGTTGCGTCGTCCAGAATCCGCGCTATCGAGAAGCACCCCAGGATTGGGACGGGGTTCTCATAACACCAGAGCGACCCCGTCAACAGTGAATCGCGCGACAACGGGTACACGCTGTCGATCGGGGATTCTTGCCACGCGCCGAAGATCGCGGCGCCAACGCTAGACGCGTCGGTGAAGAGAATCGGGTTGCCGTTGCCTTCGATGCCCTGGAAGTCGACGTCCCGCGTCACCAGTGCTCCGGCGCGATCGTCCTCCGATCCGAGCCACGCCGCCGCACGCCCGAAGATACCGAGCACAACCTCCGGCTCGCCCCACACACGGAAGCCGCTCCCGGTGCGCGCCCGCTGGAGCAACGTGTAGAGCTGGAGCGACCGGACATCGGCGTCTCCGGGCGAGCCCGCGGGGGCGAAGGTCCGGTACCCCTTGTCGGGCGCCGACGCGAAGGCCAAGGTCTGTTTGCCTAGGAAAGGGATTGAAATGCGGATCCCGTCGAGCGTCGGCGCGAGCGCCCCGACGTTCTGCGTGTCGTCACCCCAAAAGTCGACGGTGGTGATCCCGTTGGTGTACTGCGCCATCTCGGGACCCGTGAACGACCCGGTGATGATCAGGTCGATCTGGGTCTGGAGGTCCTGGGTCGCAAGTTCGTACTCGGCGAACAGCGTCGTAAAGAGGGCCGACTCACCGCTCGCGTCGGTCTCGCGGATGCTCGCGAGCAGGCTCGTGATCTCCTCGCCCGCCTGACGGAGCTCGACGATTTCCGCAGCGCCGCCGCCCTGCAGGAAGTTCTCAAGCTGAACCCCGTACGTGAGGGCGAAGTACCAAGGGTTCTCACGCATCAGCTGTGCATACGCCGATGCCGCTTGTGTCCAGGGCTCGATCCCGGGCACCGGCGAGGATCGCAGCGCCGGGAGCCCGAGCTGGGTCGTCGCGGCCGCCAGCTCGTTGATCAGTGGCGCGAACGGTTCTTCTCCGGCGCCCGTCGGGTTCGCGCCGGACCCGAGCGTCTCGTCGGCGTCGTCGACGTCGAACGGCGCGGCGAAGTCGCCACCTAACGTGCGCGCGGTCGACGTCGCGAACGTCTGGAGGTACGACGCGACATCGACGAAGTTCGTCGAGGACGAATCGAACTCGAGGAGCAGCTTCGTCTCATCGAAACGGTTCAGTGCCTGATCGACGGTCGTATCGAAGACGCTCGAGAGGAACGCCTCGAGCAACCCGTAGAGCCTTGACTCCAGCCTTCGGAGCGACGACCGGGTCGCGGCCATGTCCTGGGCGATCTGGTCGACGTCGGCGCCGATGTCGTCGAGCCGATCGAGACCTTCCAGCGTGGCGCTGTAGAGCAGGTTGAGCTGCGCATCGATGCGGTCGAAGCGGGCGTTCATCTCCGTTCGGAGCTCATCGATCTGCTGAGAGATGGTCTGGAGCGCCATGTTGATGTCGTCCTGACCCGAGAGCCCGAACAGGTCATCGAACGCGAGCCCGGCGGAGAACAGGCCGGCCGCGGTGGAGAGCGCGTCCTCATTGATCGCCGCGAGCACGGTCAGCCCGATGTTCCCGGCGAGTTCGAGCCCCGCCCTTGTCTGATTCCCCGCCGCATTCGACTCGAACACCGCAACGCCTCTCGCCCTCTCGAACTCGGCACTCGTGCCGACGCCGGGTGGCGGGTTCTGGAGCATGAGCAGCGCGATCGCCGACGACATCGCCCGCTCGTCGTTGAGCGCCGCGAGGTCGTCCCGGAGCTGCTCCAGCACCGCCGCGGCCGCCGCGGGGTCGTTCTGGGTGACGCCGATGCTGTCGACGAGCCCGGCCCCGTAGTCCGGGCCGAGCCCCCGGATGTCCGCGATGACCTGGTCTGTCGCGTCCGCGGTCGCGTCGAGCGTCCCGCTGAGCATCGACGAGAGCAGGGGGAACCCGGCGTCCCGGGCCACGGCGAACGCGGCGAACGAATCGGGGAGCGCCGCGTCGAGCGCCGCCGTTACGTCGGCCAGGTCCGCCCGCCCGGCGGGGGCGTCGAGGGCCGCGTCAAGGCCCTCGTCGGACAGGTAAGACTCGATGATCGCGCCGAGGCCCGGGCGATCGGCACCCGACGCGTCCTGATCGAGGAACGCGCGAACCAGCAGATCGACGATCTCGGCGCGGAACCGCAGCGACCGGGCGGTTTGAACCTCGAACGCTGTCATCCGGTCGCCGATGCTGTCCGATCCATCGGCCTCGGGGATCCGTACGCCGAGGAGTTCGAGCGCTCGGTCCCCGACGTCCGAATCGAGCCCCGAGATAGACGGCTCATCGACCGTAGAGAAACGAACGGCGGTAAACAACTCGCCGAGATCCCGGAGATCCGCGTCTCCGGGCGTGTGCTGACGCAGCGCCGTGTCGAACGAATCCACGTAAGCCTGGAGCTGCGGCGGAGTCGCGAGCGGGTTGCGCTCGGCGAATGCCATCGTCGCGGCGAGGACGCCATAGGCCCGCGGTTTCCGTGCCTCGGCGAGGAAGTCACTCCGCACGTACTCGGCCCCGCGGACCGCTCGAACGAACGCCCCGTAGCTGGCTTCGTCGGCGATCCCGAAATCGGTGGCGGATGCCGTCCCGGCGCACTGGACAAGGGCGAGAGCGGAGACGAACCACCCCGAACACGAGCGAACACAGAACATGTGGACCTCCTTGACTTGACGGACCGCGGGTCTTGGAGCCCCGGTGGGCTCCGGAGGCGGTTGCGGACCGCGGGCGTGACAAGGACCAGGAAATCGCGAAAAAGGGAGACTCGAGCCCGACTAGCCGTCTGACACGGCCAGGTGCTCGCGCCACGCCCGGGCCGAATCCGCCTCGCCGACGGACTCGAGGTACGCCGGGAACTCGTCGGCCAGGATCCGGCGCACCTGGCCCGGGTACTGGGCGTCGGGGATCGCCTCGGCCGCGATCTCGAAGAGTTCCTCAGCGTCGGGTGCCTGACCGATCGCGAGCATGACGATCGCGGCATTGGCGAAGAAACGCCCACGCTTGGGATGGCCTTTGGGCAGCCCCGCCAACTCAGCCCTGATCAGCGCGGCCCAGGACTCGGCCGATCCGACAAGATCGGCGCCTTCCCCCGCGACGGCCTTCAGACTCTCGCTCTCCTTGGGACCCGCGACGTAGAGACGCAGCAGCTTGTGACGGAGACGCCAGTCCAGCTCGAGATCGTTGTCGCCCGATCGTTCGTGGTGCTGCCACGACTCCTTGGCGATGAGCTCGAACTCGTAGTGATACGGGCCGAACACCGACTCGAGCGTGGCCCGGGCGTCTTCGAGGTACGTCAGGCCCTCGGCGAAGCGACCGGCCTTGGAGCACACCCGAGCCGAAAGCTTGAGCATCTGCGCGAAGTTCGGCGTCTCGGCCCCGAAGAGCAGGCTCGCGTTCCGGAGCATCCGCTCGGCGACATCGGCGGCCTCGTCGTACCTCCCCAGGCGCTCGGATGCACTCATCTTCCAGAACATCGCTGTCACGATCGCCGCGTCCGACTCGCCCTCGCCGTACTCCTCCGCGAACGCGAGGAGCCTGTCGATCGCCGCGAGGCCCTCCTCCACTCTCCCGAGTGACAGGAGGGTCGAGATCAGCATCGTCATCGTCGTTGCGGCCTGGGTGTACGGCACCGGCCTTTGCTTCAATAACCCCTCGACCGCGAGCTCAGCCAGCGGCAACGCCTCGTCGATCCGGCCCTTGGCCCGGAAGACGGCCGCGAGCCTCCCGGCGAGGAAGGGGTCGTGTTCAAGCCCGGACTCGCCGCCCGGGACCCGGATCTCGATCGCCGTCCGGATGTCTTCTTCCGCCCGGTCGAGCTCACCGATGTACAGCAGCGCGTACGACCGCTGGATGAACGGCGAAGCGCGGTGCTCGTCGGAGAGCCCTCTCGCATCGTCGAGCCCGGCGATGGCTCGATCGAGGTGTTCGCGCGACGTTTCGAGCCGCCCGCTGCTCAGGTACATGATTCCAAACAGCGTGTGGACCCGGACCTTCATCTCAGGGTCGTCGGCGAAGCGATCCTCGACCGTCGGAGCGGCGCGATCGAGCACGTCGACCAGCTTGGCGTCCGGGCCGAGTTCAGAGGCGCTGTTCGCGAGGAAGAGATCCTCGGTGAGAAACTCGTTGATCGCGGTGACACGCTCGGCGTTCCTCGTCGCGATGAAACCGAAGCGGAAGCTCGCAAACGAGCCGATGCCGACCGCGAGCAGCACGAGTGTCGCCGCGAGTACGCCTACGCGATTCCGTCGCGTGAACTTACGGAGCTTGTAGAGAACGCTCGGGGGGCGCGCGATGACGGGCTCGTTCGCGAGGTACCGCGCGAGATCATCGGCGAATGCGGCGACGGTGTCGTAGCGCAGGTCGCGATCGCGGGAGAGCGCCTTTATCGTGATCCAGTCGAGATCACCGCGGAGTTCACCGGGCTCGACTGGAACCGGATCGCCACCCGAGGTGTCCCGGCCGTTCGAGGAGCCCCGCGAGCTCGGGATGACCGGGTCGGTCTCCTGGACCCGACGGCGCACCGCCTCGATGCCTTCCGACTGCTCGACGCCCGCCTCGATCGGCGTGGTCCCGGTGAGTAACTCGTAAAGCACGACCCCGAGGGAGTACACGTCGGACCGTGTGTCGATGTCCGTCGCGCCCCTTGCCTGTTCGGGGCTCATGTACCGGGGCGTGCCGACGAACGTCCCGGGCGACGTCATCGCGGTCACCCCTTCGGGCGAAGACCCGAGCGCCTTGGCAATCCCGAAGTCGATGACCTTGCACGCCGGCTCGCCGTCGACCTCGGTCACGAGGATGTTGCTGGGCTTTAAGTCGCGGTGAACGATCCCTTTGGTGTGCGCGTGCTGCGCCGCGGCGCACGCCTGTCGGAACAGTCGAACCCGCTCACGCACGCTCAGGGCCGACGCGTAGTCGGTGATCGGGCAACCGTCGACGAACTCCATCGCGAAGAACGGGCGACCTGCGCCGGGGGAGCCGCTCGGTACAAGCCCACCGTCGAGGATCCTCGCGACGTTCGGGTGGTCGACCATCGCGAGCGTGCGACGCTCCGATTCGAACCGCTGGATCACTGCCCGCGAGTCCATCCCCGGCTTGATGATCTTGATCGCTACGGTGCGCCGGATCGGCTCGCGTTGCTCGGCGCGGTATACCACGCCGAAACCACCGCGCCCGACGTTGCCTGAGATCATGTACGGACCGACCGTTTCCGGCACGGCCTCGTCCTCCACGACCAAGGCCAGATGCTCGGGCACGATGCTCGCGCCGTCTTCATCCGCACGGAGCAACGCGCCGACGTCGGCCCGCAGCGACTCGTCGTCTCCGCAGGCCTCGCGTAGAGCGCCCGCCCGGTCGGCCTCCGGAAGATCGATCAGCGACATCATGATGCCCAGCGCGCGACGGTCCACTGCGTTCTCCCGCTACTCGGACCCGGCCGCGCCGAGGTCCCGCTTGAGCCAAGCCCGGGCGCCGCGCCACAGCCGCACGGCGCTGCTCCGCCCGATGCCCATCGCGTCGGCGGTCTCGTCGATCGTCAACCCCCCGAAGAATCTCAACTCGACGAGCCTCGCGCAATCGGTGTCCACCTTGCTCAGCCGCTCGAGTGACTCGTGCAGGGCGATGACCTCGACGATCTGTTGCGTCTCACCCTCGACCGACGTCAGAAGTCCGACCGCACCGTCGCCTCCGCCTCGCTTCTCTGCGTTCCGCGCCCGCGCGTGATCGACCAGAACACGACGTATCGTTGACGCCGCGATCGACAGAAAGTGGTTTCGGTCGCCCTCGCCAAGCCGATCCACGCCGCGCAGACGGATCCACGCCTCGTGCACGACGGCCGTCGCGTTGAGGGTGTGGGACGCCCGCTCTCGCCGCATGCGGTCCGAGGCGATCCGCCGGAGCATCGGGTACAGCTCCGCCAAGTCGAAGCCTGACTGAGGGTGTTCCTCGCTGTCCACGTGTCCACCTCGGGGTCCGGGCGAATCGCCCTCGCACGCAAGCATACCAATCGCAAAGGACACTCCGACACGGAGTAGCGTGAGTAGCGGGCGACCGAGATGGTTGATTGCATCGACCGCGAGCCTCCCATGCTTGTCGAAGCTCACGGTCGAGAACCGCCTGTCATCACTCGGATCCCGCCCGTGTTCGGTCCTTGCAAGCGGGCCAAGAGATTGTGCGCCTGCTCAAGCGGCGTTTCTGGGCTGTTCGACGAGGTCGATCACCGGGTAGCACAGCCGTGGATCGCCCCGCACGCTCCGGCGCTCGAGTCGCATCGTGGGTTCGACACCTCTTCTCTGGAAGTACCTCGTGGTCTTGGATCACGGAAGACCTTCTTCCGCTTCGTTCGGTGTTAGGATATCGTGGGCAGCATGGGGCTTGAAGCCGTTATGCCAATCCCGGAACCCATCAAGACTTGCCTGCACGGCATCGGTTTTAGGCGGCAGCGGGGTTCTTTGAGCCCAAGCCTTTCTGTCCCGGAACACTCGCTCGACCTTCGCGTTCAGGTGCCAGGTCCGCACTTGGCAGCGGACGTGCGTGACTCCGAGTTCCTCTACCGCGGCGCGGAACCGCTGGCGGAATTGGCTGCCGTGATCAGTCACAACGTAACGCGGTCGCTGTGCAGTTTCGTCGGTCGCGTCCTCGACAAGCTTCGCGAGATCGTCCGTACTTGGCCGGTGTCCGAACGCCTTCAAGGTGATGAGCTTGCGCGTGAAGCCGTCCACGATCGCGGCGATCTCGATCTGCTTCCAGAGGATGCGGAGCGTGGTGATGTCGAGATGCCAGACCTGATGTGGACTCGTCGGGTGTTGAACGTGGCTCGGTGCCTTCGTTCGTCTCTGGCGCGATTTGTTTCTCCGCGAGTTCCTCGGCTGCTCTTCCTGAAGCACGCGACGGATCGTCGTCCGGCTGACTCGGGCGCCGGCTCTCATGATGTGGCGGGCGATCGTCCTCGTCCCGAACTCGGGTTCAGGGAAGGTTCGTCGTAGTTCGTGGATCAGCCAGCGAATTCCATCGTGAAGCCGATTCCAAGGCGGGCTGCCGAGCATCCGCTCCACGCGAAGCTTGTCCTCGACTGCCTTCTGCCAGTTGCGGATCGTGTTGGGATGCACCACAAACCGCTGCCCGGCCTGCTTCGCCGACCATCCACGAAGCCGCATCACCTGCAGTTTCTCAGCTCGTTCTTCCGGCGCGTAGTGGGGTCGTTGCTTCGCCGGCTTCCGGTGCCGCTGGGATCGGAAGACCGCGAGCTCGCGCTCGAGCAGAGCCGCATCGGAGAACGCGTGCTCCCGCTGGCCCATGACCCTCACAAGGGGGAAGGGTGCGCCAGCATTCGCGCTCGGGCAGTGGTCGCGACACACATCGAGAGGCTCGCCAACCGGTCTGCCAAGGCCCACATCGATCGCTTCGGCGTCATCCGGCCGTGCCTCCCATGGGATGTCCGGTGTATCGCCGGCGGACCTGGTCAAGCTCCGATTCGGCAAGAGGTTACCGCCTGGGAAGTACTCGCTTGATTGGACGCACCGGACACTCACGGGGTGTGCACAATCTCCTGGCCCCCCTCGTGAGGCCTCGGGAAGGGGGTATCTGCATTGAACAGATGACGGGTCGCTGATCCGGGGTCGTGGGGAAGACAGTCGGGGCCAGTGACGGAGAGGCTGTTTGCCGCATGCGAGATCGCCCCCCGCTGAAACACAGGATTTCTGTCGAATCCTGAGCCGGGCTCTCCACGCCGCTCGTGTACAGCGTTGTAGTCACCACGTCCCATCGCCCAAAGGCGAACGGAGCGGTCTCCGCTTGCGTCGACGTGGTCGCGTCACGACACCCCGAACACAAAGGAAAAAGAAATGACCCGCAACGCTCGCCTGAATCGCCTCGAGATCCGCACCATCGTCGCCACAGCCGGCGTGGCCGTTTCCGGCTCCGCCGCCTTCGGGCAGTTCGCCAGGGTCTTTAACCTGCCCGCCGATGCTCCGGCGGCGATCGACTACACCATCAGTGACTCACAGTTCAATGTACTCGCGGGCGGCTTCCTCAACGGCGTCACTGCCGGAGCCGCGGATGGGTCGGCGTCCAACGTCGAGGTCAACATGTTCGATGGGGCCGGCGCCGATCAGATCGAGATCCTGGATGGTGCCACGCTGAACATGTACGAGGGCTCCCTGATCAACGACGCTCCGGGCCAGAACATCAACCGGTCCCTCACGGTGGGTGACGGCGCCGTGTTCAATCTCTTCGGCGGACGAACCAACTCCGTCACCGAGCTTCAAGAGGGCAGCGTCACCAACATGACGGGCGGCATTTTGGGAGTCCCCAGTCTCTTCGCAATCGAAGCGCAGGTCGAGGTTAACGGAGTGCTCAACATGTCCGACGGGGTCGCCGCGAACTCCATCCGCGTCGGCGCAACCGGCGTGCTCAACATGACCGGAGGGTTCATCGACGGCGGTCTCAGCCACTCGAACTTCTTCGACGGGGAGATCAACATGTCGGCCGGCCGGATTCGGACCCTCCAGGACGGGACAGACAGCACGGCGGACGCTGTTCTCAACATGCACGGCGGGCTCATCGAGAACGGTCGTCTGCGCGCCGCGTCGAGAGCGATCGATGTCAATCACTTCGGAGGGATGCTCACGGGATTCCAGATCGGTAACCTCACTGAGTACAACCTCCGCGGTGGTCGCTCGATCAGCAACGAGTTCGAATCGCCGATTTTCCACTGGTACGGCGGCACCATGGACCCCGACTGGCTCGCCCCGGCCCGGGAGTTCACGTCCACCGTCGCCCAGCCCCACGGCGGATTCTGGTACTTTTACGGCCAAGACTTCACGATCGACGGCGTCCCCGTCTCGGGTCTCGTCAACGCGGGTGACCGAGTCGAGGTCACCATCCCCGATGGTTCTACCTTCGCAGGCACGCTTTCGGATGGGACACCGTTCGAGTGGGTCAACGACGGCGACCTCTACGATTACGACGGCAATCTCATGCGGTTCATGACTGTGTCGTTCGAGTTCGACCCGGTCGACTTTACATTCAATACGTTCAATGACGGCGACCCCGAGATCGGCGGCGTCGGCCCGGGCCTGACCGTTGAGATCCAAAGCGGGAACCCGGGCGACTGGATGCGCATCGCCGATGGCGGTCACTTGATCATGAACGGAGGCCAACACGGCGACTTCCTTGAAGCAGACGAGGGCAGTTCATACACGCTCGAGAGCGGAACGATCGACGGCAGGCCCAGCCTCGGAGGGTGCAATATCACGATAAACGGCGGGACGCTCGGAGATGCCCACGTGTTTTCCGCCTCGGTGATCACCGTCAACGGCGGCATCTTTAGGCCGACGGCAAGCAACTCGAGCTTCACCGTCACAGGTGGACTTCTCGGTGGCGGCATCTTCAACTCACCCGTCACACAGACGGGAGGAACGGTGACCTCGTACCTGTTCGAACCGGGATCCCACCTCTCGCGCACCGCGGGCGGCGGCTCGGTCCAACTGTTCGACGGCGCCACGGCCGAACTCGACGGCAATGATGACAGCAGAGTTACCGTTCACGATGGCAGCTCGGTTGTGATTCGGGGCGGCAACCACTTCTATCCGGACCGGATCGACAACGGTGGCATCTTTGGCGATGTCCTCGTGATCACGAACGGCGTTAACGTCACCTCGGCCAACGCCCGAGCCACGATCTACGGTACCGAGTTCACGGTCGATGGCGCTGACGTGACGCACCTGCTGACGGAAGATATGGCCGTTGACTGGGATCTTAACTTTGGAAGCGTGGGCGTGAATCAGAACGGACCGGACTCTGGCGAACTTATCGTTACGTTGCCCGACGGCGAACGACTCAAGACCTATCTTCAGGATCAGTTCGGCACGCTGTCGCTCGTGCTCGATCGTGAAGGCGCCGCGCAGCAAGTTGTTGCTTCAAACATCGAGCCTGGAAGTGTGTTCGGATTCGGTGGTGCTGTCGTCCGCGGCGCCGACGTAGGGCCCCGGATCCCGGTTGCTTGGGCGCAGGAGTTCACAGTTGCGGCCGATACGAGGCTCGGTGGCGTGCAGATCGGATTGCACAACCCCTTGGTAACCGGACCTGTTGTCGACGTTTCGATTTTCACTGGCACGGCGGCAGACGGACCGATCACACTGCTCGATGATCTCGGAACGGTTGACGGCTCTGATTTGCTGACTGGATCGGGCATCTTCGGGAGCGGCGCTCCAGTCTTCAGTTCGTCCACGAATCCGACACTCCAGCCCGGCACTCTTTACTTTATTGTCGCAGAAGCCGCCACCGATGAGAGCGAGGCCGCTTGGTCCAGTGTTCCGGGAGAGGGCCGGTGGAGCAGCATCAACGGTCAGCCGTACACCCGAAACAACTCGAGCTTCGGTGCATCATTCCGGGTTGTTGACGACGGCGTGCCGGTCCCCGCCTGCGGGCCTGCAGATCTCGCTGAACCGTTCGGTGTTCTCGATGTCGACGATGTCGACAGGTTCATCGCCGAGTTCCAGATTCAGGGGCCCGCCGCCGATCTCGCCAATCCCGTCGGCGTCCTTGACGTTGACGACGTGGACGCGTTCATCAGCGGGTTCCTGGCCGGCTGCCCTTGATAGTACTGGGCGAACGTGAACACACTGTCAGCGTGGGCGGCCCGAAGGGAACGCCCACGCTTTCTCGATGGACGATCGCGAAGCCGTGGTTGTCCGGTACCCCGCAACTCGTTCTGCGGCGATCGTCGGAGGTGTTGCCGTCATGGGAGCTTGGCATCGTGACTCGTTAGCCGTGGCACCACGCTCGCCTACCTCCGCGTTCCCCCTGTTTCGAGCGTCGCCGCGAATGGGCCCGTCGGAGACCGAGTCTGGTCCGTTTGTGGTGGGGTCACACGGCGTTACTCGCGGAGAGCCGCTGCTTCATCGTCTCTACCAAGGCGATCGAGGACTCCGGCGAGTTCTTCCCCGGCGGTCGTCGTACTGGGGTGAGTTCGTCCTGACACCTCGTTGAAGCACAGGTAGGCCGTCCGGATCAAAGACTCGGCTTCAGCAAGTTGATCCTGGCCCAGACGGAGCTTCCCCAGGCTGAGCGCGGAGTAACACGTCCCAAGACTGTTCTCCCCCAAGACCTTCTTGTGCAGCTCGAGCGCCTCCGCGCAATAGGGTTCCGCGGCGGCAAGATCACCCTGCCGTCGAAGCAGATCACCCATGTTGTAGATCGCGTTGAGCGTCGCGGGATGCTCAGCTCCAAGCACGCGCCGCCGACCTTCAAGCGACGCTTGATACAGCGGGAGAGCTTCGTCACCGCGGCCAACCTCCGAAAGGACGACGGCGTAGTTCTGGATCGCCTGAAGGGTGTACGGACTGTCGGGTCCCTCGAGATCGCGGAAGCCGTCGGCGGACTCTTGATAGAGCGCGAGGGCTTCCTCGTTTTCACCGAGAGTCCGCAGCAAGATCGCGAGGTTCCCTGCCGACACAAGCGTGTCGCGATGCAAGTCTCCATGAACCAGCCGATTCGCCTCGAGTGTGGCGCGATGCAGTTTCTCTGCGCCCTCGAAGTCGCCAATGGTGTCTAGTACAGACGCGAGGTTGTTCGCGGCGCGGAGTGAGTCCGGGTGCCGGTCACCCAGTGTGTCGAGTCGTTGCTCGTACACGACTCGGTAGACCGCCGCGGCGTCCTGGAACCGACTCGCGGAGCGGAACACGTCAGCGAGCACACTCCGGGCAGCGATCGTCGTCGGGTGCGTCGTGCCGAGTGATCGCTCGCGGATCTCGATGACCGTCTCAAGCCGTGAGTGGGCTTCATCGATCCGTCCGATTTCCGCAAGGGCACTCGCGAGATCAACGGCGTTTCCGAGGGTCGCCGGATCCTCGGCACCGAACACCTCCAACATCCGTTTGTCGGCCTCCTCGAGCAACGGGACAGCCTCGCTGCTGCGCCCGACCGCGAGAAGAACGGCACCGGCGTTAGAAATCGCGTCGATGACCTGCTGATTGAGTTGGCCGAGATTCGCCTCGCCGAGGCGCTGAACTTCTAAGGCGACGTTGTAGCTCTCTTCAAGCGCATCGGTCGAGCGAAGAGCGATCGACAGCCAATTCATCGCGTCGAGCGTCTTCGCGTGGGCCTCGCCAAACTCCCTTTGGCGCCAGTCCACGACTTCGCGAGCATCAGCAATCGCATCGTCGTACCGACCGACCTGGTGCAGGTACTGGCTCCGGATCGCCACCGACTCAAGCGTGTCGGGGTGTCGGGCACCGAAAGCCGTGCGTCTGAGTTCGACGGCGTCGTTCTGCGCTTCGATCGCCGCGTCGAACAGCCCGAGCCCATATCGAGTCTGCGCCAGACTCTGCAACAGGTCGGAGCGCACCGAGGAGTTGTCGGCGAAGCGCTCGTCGATCACAGCACGAGACGTGCCGAGGACGCTTTCGTCGATGATCGAGCGGGACAGATCGGTAAAGTTCGTCGAGGCAAGGCCGGACTCGACCGCGTCCCGGTGAGGTTCGGGTACCGTCGAGATGAGACGATCTCGAAGTGTGTAGCCCATAACCGATGGATCGACGCCCGAGAGTTGGGCGGCCTGAAACTGGGACACCTCGGTGAGGTCGGCGTTTGTCTTGAGGAGATCACGGTTCGCCGCGTCGAGGTCTCGGTTGACGGCAACGAGCTCGTCATTGGCGTCGAGCGCAGCCACGAGCGATACCCCCGTTCCGACAACGCCGAAGACCAGGACGACGAATGCCGTGGCAAAACCAGCGACGAGCCCCCTATTGCGTTTCGCGAACCTGCTGAGCTGATACAGAGTGGTCGTCGGACGCGCGACGATCGGTACATCGCTGAGGTACCGCCTGAGATCCGCGGCCAACTCGCGCGCCGTCTCGTATCTCCGATGTCGATCTTTCTCCATTGCCTTCGCGATGATTGTCGCGACATCACCCGCAAGAGTCTTGTCGATCGCAGTCACGGGAGTCGGGTCGTCTTCCCGAATGACTCGGGCAGCCTCAGGAATCGCAAGGCCATGTATCTGATGCGCCCGTTGCCCAGTAAGCAGTTCATATGCGATCGCCCCAAGGGCGTACACGTCGCATCGGGCGTCAAGACTCTCGCTGTCGCTATCGAGTTGCTCCGGGCTCATGTACGCAAGCGTGCCGATGATCTGCCCGGCCATCGTCTCGATCGTCGTCGTTTCAAACGATGGATCGGAGACTCGAGCGATCCCGAAGTCGAGGACCTTCGGTGTCCCAACACGATCTCCATGCCCCGTCGTGAGATCGCCACCGGTCGGACCAGAAACGAGGATGTTCCCAGGCTTGAGGTCACGGTGAATAACCCCGTGCTCGTTGGCGTATCCGACCGCGTCGCATACCCTCGCGATCAACTCGATCCGTTCGCGGACGCCCAGCCCAAGGGCGTCCGCGTGCCGCTCCAGCGTGAACCCGTCCACAAACTCCATCGAGAAATACGGACGCTTCGCCCCGTGGACCTCGACGACCCCGACTTCGTGAATCTGAGCGATGCCCGGGTGCCGAAGCTGCGCGAGCACGTTCGATTCCCGGCGGAAACGCCGGACGATGTCGCCGCGTCCCAATCCGGGGCGGAGCAGCTTGAGCGCGACACGCCGGTTGGGTGACTCCTGCCGAGCCTCGTATATCACTCCCATCCCGCCACGACCGACCTCACGGAGGATCTCGTACCCCGTGACCTGAATCGAGGCCGCACCGTCGGCGAACTCCTCAAGAACGCCCCCCGCAACCTCCTCCAGTCCGCGGCCTTGCTCGATCGCTTCGAACAGCTCCGGTTGGCCCATATCGTGGGCCAGCATGCGCTCGACTTCCGCTCGCAGATCGACGTCCGACCCGCAGCGTTCCGCGATCGCCGCTTCACGTTGCCCGATCGGAAGTTCGCAAACGACACCGAAGATCTCCATTGAGCGATGGAATCGGTCTTGCTGGTTCTTCTTATCGCTTGTCATGATATAGCTTTGTTTGGCATCCGCGGGATCTCCATCCAGGACGAATCTGGCACCGGGTTAGGCTACATGCGATGGGAGACCAAGCGGACCAGAAGTCCGATGCAACCGTTCTGCTCCAAAGGGCTTCCGAAGGCGACGCCAAAGCCGCCGAGGATCTGTTCCCCATCGTCTACGACGAGCTTCGTGCTCGCGCCCAGGCGCAGTTCCGGAACCAACCGAAAGACCACACCCTCCAGCCGACCGCACTTGTGCACGAGGCCTTCGTGAAGATGATCCGTTCGGACGGCTCGTGGAACGATCGCGCCCATTTCTTCGCCATCGCATCGACAGCTATGAGGCAGATCCTGGTCGATCACGCGCGGTCGCGCCAGGTCGCAAGTCGCGCGCAGAAACAGCGCGAGGAGGTGGCGACCTCGGTCCAGTTCCCGAGCGAGAATCAGTTGGTCGATTTGCTCACACTCGACGACGTGCTGCAGAAACTCTCAGGCTTCGACCCTGAGCGAGCACGGATCGTCGAACTCAGGTTCTTCGGGGGACTGAGCCTTGACGAAGTTGCGGACATGCTTGAGATGTCGCGGGCAACGATCGTTCGCCGCTGGCGCGAGATTCGGGCATGGCTTTCGGCTGAGTTGAGTGAACGGGCTTGAAGCGGGGAACAGGCTTTGCAGCGAACGAGAAAGAGAACGGGAGTAGGGCCAGACAGGGTTACACTCTCTAAGGACAGGTCGGACACGACAATGGGGCGCACGATCTCCTGGCTCCGCTGCTGAGGCCGCGGGAACGGCGTATCTGCATTGAACAGATGACTCAGAGACTGTTTGCCGCATGCGGGATCGCCCCACGCTCTCCCCGTTCTCGGCTACGGCGTTACGGGGATTCGGGCAATCCGATCTCCGCCTGGGCGAAGTCAATGCGATTGACCGGCTCGTTGGTGTGCCGGGCGGAAAGGCGGGGATGATCCGATACGACGGAGCTGAAGCTCAGGCCAATGCGCAGTTTTCGTGGGCAGTAGCGGGCGAGCGAGGAGGTCGAATGCACCAACTGCGAGCGCCGCATCCCTATCGAAGCTCACGGTCGAGAATCACCACGTGACCCCCGTATCCCGCCGGTGTTTGGTCCTTGAAAGCGGGCCAAGAGACTGAGCGCTCACTCAAGCCGTGTTTCTGGGCCGTGCGCCGAGGTCGATCACCGGATAGCACAGGCGTGGATCGCGTCGCACGCGTTGCCGCTTGAGTCGCAGCGTGGGTTCGACACCTCCTCTCTGTAAGTACCGGGTCGTTTCAGATGGCGGAAGACCTTCTTCCACTTCGTTCGGTGCCTGGATATCGTGGGCAGCATGGGGTTTGAAGCCGTTGTGCCATTCCTTGAATCCGTCGAGCCGGGTCTGCACGGCGTCGGTCATCGGCAGCAGAGGCGTCCGTCGAGCCCGAGCCTTGATGCCCCGAAAGACCCGCTTGACCTTCGCATTCAAGTGCCAGTTGCGGACCTGGCACCGGACGTGCGTGATTCCCAGTTCCTCCACCGCTGCACGGGAAGTGCCGGCGGAATTGGCTTCCGTGATCGGTTACGAGAAACCGCGGTCGCTGTGCAGTTTCGTCGGTCGCATCCTCTATCAGCTTCGCCAGATCGTCCGTACTTGGCCGGTGCCCGAACACCTTCAAGGTGATGATCTTGCGCGTGAAGCCAGCAACGATCGCAGCGATCTTGATGTGTTTCCAGAGCACGCGCAGCGTCGTGATGTCGAGATGCCACACTTGATGCGGCTCGGTGGGATGCTGGGCGTGGCTCGGCGCCTTCGTTCGTCTGTGGCGCGATGGCTGCCGCCGCTTGTTTCTCGGCGGCTCTTCCTGCAGAACGCGCCGAATCGTCGTTCGGCTAACTTGGACGCCTGCTCTCATGACGTGACGGGCGCGGCTTTCTCTTCGCGGTGATCGACCCGCGATCGGGTGATCCGGCGTCGGGCGGCCGTTGGTCGCCGTGACCGGGTGCGTGGACGTCAGGAGCCGACCTTGGGGCCCGACCTACCATCGACCGATGCCGACGGCCCATTCCAGCCCGACCGTGAACCGAGTCATGACCGATGCCCGAGCGGCTTCGTTCACGACCCGTTCGATCAAGACGACCGCCAAGGACGCCGGTCTTCGCCTCGCGCTCTCGATGGTCGACCTGACGACTCTTGAGGGCAAGGACTCGCCGGACAAGGTGCGTTCGTTGTGTGCGAAGGCGCGGGCGCCGCTGCCGGGCGCGGACGACGTTCCGCACGTGGCCGCGGTGTGCGTTTACCCGGCGATGGTGCCGGCGGCTCGGGACGCCTTGGCAGGCTCGGGCATCCGCGTAGCTTCGGTCGCGACGGGCTTCCCGAGCGGGCAGTACCCACTCAACATCAGGCTGCGGGATACGGAGAAGGCGATCGCCGACGGCGCGGACGAGATCGACATGGTGATCAGCCGCGGCGCGTTCCTCGCGGGGCGGTACGCCGAGGTAGCGCACGAGATCGCCGAGGTCACGGCCGCGTGCGAGGCCGGCGGGGCGCACCTCAAGGTGATCCTCGAGACCGGTGAGCTTGAGACGTACGACAACGTGCGTCGGGCGAGCGATCTCGCGATCGAGCACGTCCGCGACGGCGACTTCATCAAGACGAGCACGGGCAAGGTGAGCCCCGCGGCGACGATGGGCGTTACGCTCGTGATGCTCGAGGCGATACGCGATGCGTGGCTCGGCGGTGGGAAGCGGATCGGCATGAAGCCCGCCGGCGGGATCCGCACGGCGAAGCAATCGTTGCACTACCTCGCGATGCTCAAAGAGACGCTGGGTGACGAATGGCTCACGCCTGAGCTCTTCCGGTTCGGGGCCAGCAGCCTGACCGATGACATTCTGCGTCAGCTCGTGAAGCGGCGGACGGGCGTGTACCCCGCGATGCATGATTTTGGGATCGCTTAAGCGACGGGACGGATCGATGACGACGTTGAGTGAACACGACACCGGGACGCCGACGAGCGCGGTCGGGCCGGGCCGGTCGCCCGCGCTCGAGTTCGCGTCGGCGTGGGAGTACGCCCCGGCGCCCGAGACCGCGGGCACGCCGATCGCGCCGAGCCACGGGCTGTACATTGATGGCGGGTTCGTCGCGCCGCGGGCCGGGCGGAGCCTTGCGACGATCAACCCGGCGACCGAAGAGCAACTCAGCGACGTCGGGCGGGCCGATGCGACCGATGTAGACGCCGCGGTGAGCGCGGCTCGCGCAGCGTTGCCCGCGTGGTCGGCGTTGCCCGGGCTCGAGCGTGGCAAGTACCTGTTCCGCATCGCCCGTCGGCTCCAAGAGCGGGCTCGCGAGTTCGCGGTGCTTGAGACGATGGACAACGGCAAGCCCATCCGCGAGACGCGAGACGTCGACATCCCGCTCGCCGCGGCGCACTTCTTCTATCACGCCGGTTGGGCCGACAAGCTTCGGTACGCGTTCGCGGGCGCGACGGCGAGCCCGGTGGGCGTGTGCGGCCAGATCATCCCTTGGAACTTCCCGTTGCTGATGGCGGCGTGGAAGCTCGCGCCGGCGTTGGCGTGCGGGAACACGTGCGTGTTGAAGCCTGCGGAAACCACGCCGCTGACGGCGCTTCGGTTGGCCGAGATCTTCGAGGAGGTCGGCTTGCCCGAGGGCGTCGTGAACATCGTGACCGGCGACGGGGAGGCGGGCGCGGCGCTCGCCGAGCACCCGGGCGTGGATAAAATCGCCTTTACTGGTTCGACCGAGGTCGGCAAGAAGATCGCCGCTTCGTGCGCCGGGACCGGCAAGAAGCTGACGCTCGAGCTCGGGGGCAAGAGCCCAAACATCATCTTCGAAGACGCCAGCATCGATCAGGCGATCGAGGGCATCGTCGCCGGGATCTACTTCAACCAGGGGCATGTCTGCTGTGCGGGCAGCCGTTTGTTCGTCCAAGAGCCCGTGCTCGATGAAGTCATCGCGAAGCTCGAGCTTCGACTCAAGACGCTTCGCGTCGGCGATCCGCTCGACAAGAACACGGACCTTGGCGCGATCAACTCCAAGCCGCAGCTCGAGACGATCCAGAAGTACCTCTCGATCGCGCGAGACGACGGGATTGACCTTCGCGAGCCGAACGATCAGTCGCTCCCGGATAAGGGCTTCTGGCAGCGTCCGTGCTTCTTCACGGGCGTGCAGCCGAGCCACGTGATCGCTCGCGAAGAGATCTTCGGCCCCGTGCTCAGCGTGATGAGCTTCCGCACGCCCGAGGAGGCGATCAGCCGGGCGAATAACACGCCGTACGGCCTCGCGGCGGGCGTATGGACCGATAAGGGCAGCAAGATCTTCGACGTCGCGGGCAAGCTCAAGGCCGGCGTCGTGTGGCTGAACACGTACAACCGTTTCGATCCGGCGTCACCCTTCGGCGGGTACAAGGAATCCGGCTTCGGCCGTGAGGGCGGGATGCAGGGCCTCCGGGCCTACGTCAAGCTCGGGGGTGCGTCATGAGTAGGCTCGATGTCACGAAGACCTACAAGCTCTACATCGGCGGCAAATTCCCGCGCACCGAGAGCGGGCGGTCGGTCGCGATCAAGGGGACCGGCGACGCGGCCGTCGCGCACACGTGCCGGGCGAGCCGCAAGGATCTTCGCAACGCGGTCGAGGCGGCGACTAAGGCGCAGCCCGGGTGGGCCGGCGCGAACGCGTACCTCCGCGGGCAGATTCTGTACCGCATGGCCGAGATGCTCGAGGGCAAGCGGGCCGAACTCGCGGCGTCGATCGCGGCGGTCGGGAACGGAAGTGAAGCGGACACGCTGGCCGAGGTCGACAGCGCGACCGATCGCTTGGTGGTGTTCGCCGGTTGGGCCGACAAGTTTCAGCAGATCATCGGGTGCCACAACCCGGTCACCGGGCCGTACTACAACTTCAGTGTGCCCGAGCCGACCGGCGTCGTGGGCGTGGTCGCGCCCGATGCCCGTCCGCTCGCGGGGCTCATCGATCTTGTTGCTCCCGCGATCTGCTCGGGGAACGCCGTCGTGGCGCTGGCGTCTGAGTCGAACCCGATCCCGGCGTGTGTCTTCGCCGAGGCGCTCGCGACGAGCGACCTCCCCGGCGGCGTGGTCAACATCCTCACCGGGTTCCGCGAAGAGCTCTTAAGCCACTTCGCGACCCACCGAGAGATCAACGGGCTGTCCGCGGCGGGTTTGAACGGCGATGAGCGGGCGGTCGTCGAGAGCGGCGTCGCCGAGAACCTCAAGCGCGTTCGGATCGTGTCCGCCGAGGACGCGCCGAGTGATCCCTGGTCGATCGAGCCGTTCGTCGAGGTGAAGACCATCTGGCACCCGAGCTCGGCCTAGGGCGTCCCGCCGCTCCTGAGCGGCTGTCACTGCCGGTGGGTCCGCGGCCGTCGACCCGTCCACGCTCGTTCCCTCGGGGTGAGTGGGGGAACGTCCGCGGTGTTCCGATACCGGATGACCGCGACGCGTCCGGAACGCCCGAGTTCTCGGGGTGAAGACGCGGGGATTCTGGCGGTCGGGTGGCCTTGGGCGAAGTCTTGTGGCATGTTCAGCCCAGAGAAAGCGCCGGTGCCTGAGCGGTGGCTTTATCGCACACGAGCCCCCGCTACGGGTCAAGAGAGGGATTTCACTATGCCACGCTCGCGTTGTCTTTGGGCTTTCGTTGCCGCCGCCGGTCTCCCTGTGGCTGCGTTCGGGCAGCCCACGTCGTGGCTCGATGCGGTCGACGGCACCTGGTCCGACGCGGCCCGGTGGACCGGCGGCGTGCCGGGGGCGACCTCGGACGTCACCATCGACGCGACCGGAGCGGCGTACACCAGCACGATCAACGCCGACTTTCTGATCAACTCGCTGACGCTCGACAGCGCCGACGCGACGCTGGTCTTGCAGTCCAACAGCGTTCTCGAGGTCGCCGGGACCGCGGACCTGAACGCCGGGCTCCTGCGGCTGAACGGTGGCACGCTCCGCGGCGGCACGTGGAACGTCGCGCCGGGCACGCTCAGCTTCACCTCGAACGGCAACAACGCCCTCGAAGGCGTGGCGCTCAACGGTGACCTCCGTCTCGACGGAACGTCGTCGACGGTGCGCCTCCGCAACGGCACGACCATCTCGGGAATCATCGATCTGGCGGCGAACTCCGTCCGCGTCGGGTTCGAGGGCGATCAAACCCTGATGTCCGACGTCGTCCAGACCGGCGGGTCGATCGGGACGCTCTCGATCGAGGGCGATTCGACGCTGACCGTCGGCGCGGGCACGTCGATCACCGGCACGCGCATCGACATCGGTAGCGCCTTCGCGATCGGCGGGACACGGCATCTCATCAACGACGGCGAGATCCTCGCGAACGCCGCGAACACCACGGGCGTCCGGCTCAACTCGCTCGCAACCGCGACGAACAACGGGACGATGCGGGCGACCAACGGCGGCCGGCTCCAGGTCAACAGCAACGTGGCGTCGTTCGACAACACGGGCATGATGATCGCCGAGGGCGGCTCGTCCATCGCGATCCTCGCGAGCGACTGGACCAACTCGGGCACGATCACGGCGACGGGGTCCACACTCACGTTCAGCGGCGGGTTCGGGACGGGCGCGGTCGGTCTGACTTCCGGCGGCGTAACCGGCGACGCGGCCTCGACGCTTGAACTCGCCGGCGTCGCGGACAACACCGGTCAGACGCTCGCGACCGACGCGTTCGGCGGCACGATCCGTTTTAACGGCGGCTCGCTTGTCGGCGGCACGCTCAACTTGATCGACCCGGCCAACCTCACGTTCTCGTCGAACGGCAACAACGCGCTCGACAACGTGACCGTCAACGGCACGTTGGTCCTCGGCGGGCAAACCGCCACGCTCCGCCTCCGCAACAACACCTCGGTGTCGGGCGGCGTCGAGCTCGCGGGCAACAGTGCCCGGGTCGGGCTCGACGTGGGCACCGTGCTCGCCCACGACATCACCCAGACGGGCGGCAGCCTGGGCTCGGTGACGCTCGAGGGCACCGGCACGGTCACCATCGCGAACACCGCCACGATCACCGGCACCCGCCTCGATATCGGGAGTGCGTTCGCGGTCGGGGGCACGCGCACGCTGATCAACGACGGCACGATCGTCGCCGACGGCTCCAATATCACGGGCGTTCGCCTCAACTCGATCGCCGACGCGACGAACGCCGGGACACTTCGAGCGACCAACGGCGGGCGTTTGCAGGTCAACAGCAACGTCGCCGCGTTCGCCAACACCGGCGCCATCGTCGCCGAGGCGGGTTCGCGGGTGACGATCAACGCCGCGAACTGGACCAACATCGGCACCATCACCGCGATGGGCGACGGGGTTATCGACATCGACGGCAACGCCTCGACCGCGGCGATCGGTCTGAACACCGGTTTGATCACGGGCGACGCCGCCTCGCGTCTGAACCTCAGCGCCGTGCTCGACAACGCCGGAGAGACGATCCGCACCGATGACCTCGGCGGCATCTTCGCCTTCGAAGCGGGACGCATCAACGGCGGGACGCTCGAGATCGGCGCCGGGTCGGACGTCCGTTTCAATTCAAGCGGCAGCAACGTCCTCGACGGCGTCACGGTGACGGGGGATCTCTCGCTTGCCGGATCGTCATCCACCGTCGTGTTCCGGAACGGTACAAGTGTGTCCGGCGAGGTCTTGCTGTCGGGCAACAACAGCCGCCTGGCCCTCGACGACACGCAGACCTTCAACGGTCAGATCCGCAAGACGACGGGCAATGTCGGGTCGGTGACCGTCGAACGCGCCGGCGCGGTCGTGACGCTCGGGTCTTCGGCGAGCATCACCGGCTCCCGCATCGACATCGGAAGCGCGATCCTCGCGGGGGGCAACCGCACGCTCGTGAACGAGGGCGCGATAAACGCCGAGGGTGCAAACGCCACCGGCCTCCGCGTCCTCTCGCTCAACAGCTTCACCAACGACGGCACCATCGCGGCAACCTCCGAGGGTCGCTTCGGTGTGCAATCGACGGTCGGTCGGTTCACCAATAACGCCTCGATCACAGGCGACGCAAACACCTCGATCGCGATCAGCGCGGCTTCGTGGAACAACAGCGCCGGCGCCGACATCACGAGTGTCGGCGGGTCCGTCACGCTCGGGGGAGACTGGCAGAACGACGGGCAGATCAGTGTGACCGATGGCTCGCTCACGCTCGGCGGCGCCTTCGCGACCGCAGACATCGGGGTCACCGACGGGCGACTCAACCGCGTCGGCAGCACACTCAACATCTCCGGCGTGCTCGACAACGCGGGCGCCACGATCGACACCACGGTCCTCGGCGGGACGGCCACGCTGACCGGCGGCACGATCCGGGGCGGCACGATCGACAACACGTCGATGCAAACGTTCGGATTCAACACGAGCGGCAACAACGTCCTCGACGGCGTGAGCGTGCTCGGTGATCTTGAGCTCGCCTCGGCGACCGCGACGGTGCGGCTCGTCAACAGCACAACCGTCTCCGACTCGATTCAGCTCACCGGCAACAGCGCCCGCGTTCTCTTCGACGGCACCCAGACGTTCGACACCGCGATCGAGCAGACCGGGACCAGCGGATCGATCTCGGTGGAGCGGAACAACTCGGTCCTGACGCTCTCGAACACCGCGTCGGTCTCCGGCGGGCGTATCGACCTCGGCAACGCATTCATCGCCGGCGGGACCCGTTCGATCGTCAACGAAGGCTCGATCTCGGCCGACACAGCGAACACAACGGGAATCCGGGTGTTGAGCCTGTCCACCTTCGCGAACAACGGGGATGTCTCGGCTGACGTCGCCGGCTCCCGGTTGTCGCTCCTCAGCACCGTGTCCGACTTCTCGAACACGGGCAACGTCCACGCCGCAGCCGGAGCCCGCGTCGAGATCGACGCCGCGAACTGGACGAACGAAACGGGCGGCACGCTTTCGACCAACGCCGGCTCGCTCGAGGTCAGCGGAGCCTGGACCAACCTCGGTCAGATCAATTCCGTTGACGGAACGGTCGATCTCGGCGGCACTTTCACGACCGCCGGCACCGGCCTCAACGACGGCCGTCTCAGCGGAAACGCGAGCAGCGACCTTCGTCTTTCGGGAGCGCTCGACAACGCGGGTGCAACCTTCAACACCGCTGCGTTCGGCGGGGACGTCACGCTCGCCGGCGGAGTCATCACCGGTGGCACGCTCAATGTCGCCAACGCCGACGCGTTCAATTTCTCGAACTCGGTCAACAACGCCCTCGACGGCGTCGCCGTGAACGGCGACCTTCGCCTCGACGGGACGACCTCCACCGTGCAGCTGCGGAACGGCACGACGATTTCCGGTTCGATCGATCTCGTCGGCAACTCCAGCCGCATCCTGCTCCGCGATATGCAAGTACTCGCGAGCGACGTTCGCAGCACCGCGAACCTCTCAAGCATCACGCTCGAGGGGGACGGCACTGTCGCGACGATCGATGCCGGAACGACGGTCAGCGGCCCACGTATCGACATCGGCAACGCGGTGCTCGTCGGCGGCGATCGCACGCTGATCAACGGGGGCGCGATCGTGGCCGACGGGGCGAACACTACCGGCGTCCGTCTTGTCGCGCTCACCACGCTGACAAACAACGGCGTGTTCGCCGCGGTAAACGGCGGTCGGCTCAGCGTCGTGAGCAACGTCGCCGATTTCACCAACCTCGACACGGGCGTATTGACCGGCGGGCTGTACCGCGTCGGGGAAAGCTCCCGACTCGCGCTGAACGGCGCCATTCAGACCAACGCCGCCGCGATCGAGCTCTTGGGCGCCGGCGCCCAGTTCGACGGCCTGAACGTCCTGAGTCAAAACGAGGGCGAGCTGACGATCGCCGCGGACACCCAGTTCGGGATCGACGGAGACCTCGAGTTCGCGAGCTCGAGCACGTTCACGGTCCGCGTCACGGGCGTCGGCGACACGATCGATGTCCCGCTGCTCAACGTCGCCGGTACCGCCACCATCGGCGGGCAACTCGTTCTCGACTTCACCGGCTACGCCTCCCCGAGCGAAGGCGTGTTCCGCTTCCTCGACGCGGGGAGCTTCGCCGGCGACTGGAGCCTGATCGACGTCGTCGGCATCGACCCGACGCTCGTCAGCTTCAGCGCCGGGCCCGGCACGTTCAACCTCGTCCCTGCGCCGGGTGCCCTCGGCGTTCTGGCGGCGGGCGGCGTGCTCGCGACCCGTCGTCGTCGGTCGTCACGTCGGGTCGGGTGACGCCGACGGGCGAATCGAGCGTGGTGAGGCGACTGAGCGTGTCCTGGCGAGCCGGCGCACTGTTATGTCGAACGTGCGCACCATGCTGGCTCGCAGCACCCACGCCACACCCGCGTGCAGCAAGACCGAGTCGACGACACCGACGATGAGGCTGAGCCGGGCGGTGCCGAGCCCCTCTCGGGTTGTCCGGGTCGGTGATGTCGTAGGTGAGCAGGAAGTCGACGTAGTTGCCGTAGTCACCGCCACGGGAGTTCTTCACCGCGTACAGACGGTCGGTCGTGAGGGCCGGGGTGTTCACGATGTCTCCGTAGGAACCGCTCTGGGTGAAGTCGATGAACTCGAGCAGCTGAGGCGTGCACTGGGCGATGGCGTGGCTTGCGAGGCCGGCGGCGATGAGGGTGCCGCCGAAGAGGCATGTTCGGGAAAGGAACATGGGCGTCTCCCGAGGTCCGGTTTTGGAAGGTCCGGTGCTGTCGCCGTTCGACGCGTGAGAGCCGGCCTTCTGCCCCGTTCACGAGGGCATGCCGACCCGACCGCCACTTCAGATTGCAAAGTTCTCGAGATTCGCCCGTTCGCGTCATGATCGGGGGGCTGCGCGTTCGACTACCATGGCGGAGGTGGATGAGCCTCAGGAACAGCCGACTGCTGCGGGCGGCGCGTCGGTCGACGCGACCGCGATCCTCCGCCGCCTTCGCCAGGGCGAAGAGCGTGCGGCGGAAGAACTGCTGCCGATCGTCTACGAACAGCTACGAGCCACGGCCGGCAGCTACTTCCGTGGTCAGCGAGCGGATCACACCCTGCAACCCACGGCGCTTGTGCACGAGGCGTACGTGAAGCTCGTGAGCAGCGGGACAGAGGACTGGGCGAGCCGCGGGCACTTCTGCGCCGTCGCGGCTAAGGCGATGCGGCAGATCCTCACCGATCACGCGCGGGCGAAGAAGGCGGACAAGCGTCGTGCGGACGGCGGGCGGGCGCCGCTGACCAACATCGAGGCGCCGTCGTCTGGTCAAGCGATCGAACTGATCGCGCTGGACGATGCGCTGTCCGAGCTGACCGAAGCGAACCCGCGCCTCGCGGAGATCGTCAGCCTGCGGTTCTTTGGCGGCTTGAACAACCAGGAGATCGCTGAGGTGCTCGACACCCCGCTCCGGACGGTCGAGAGGGAATGGCGCCGTTGCCGTGCGTGGCTTGAAGTCCGACTTGGAGAGAACAGCACTTGAGCACCGACCGACTTCAGCGGGCCCTCGACATTTTTGAACGGGTGTGCGATCTCGACAACGAGACGCGGACGGGAACGCTCGACACGCTGTGCGGCGGCGATCCTGAGCTTCGCGTGCTCGTGGAGCAGATGCTGGAGCGAGACGCCGACGACCAGCCGGGGGCTCTGAGCGACCCCGGCGTTGGGGCCGCGCTCCTCGCTGCAGAGATTCAGGACGGCGTTCCGGAGCGCATCGGCGCGTACACGATCATCCGCGAAGTCGGTCGCGGCGGCATGGGCATCGTCTACGAGGCGGAACAGAGCCAACCGAAGCGGCGCGTCGCGCTCAAGGTTATCCGCGACGGTTTTGGAAGTGTCGAACTCCGCCGCCGTTTCGCTCGCGAGGCGGAGGTTCTCGGGCGGCTGCACCATCCAGGTATTGCGCACGTGTACGAAGCGGGAACCACCGAGATCGGTTCGTCCGAGATCCCGTTCTTCGCGATGGAGTTCATCGAGGGCGAACGCCTCGATACGTTCGTGCGCGAACGGAACCTCGCCCCGAGCGAGATCCTCAGGATTTTCCTGCCGATCTGTGACGCGGTGCAGTACGCCCATCAGAACGGTGTGATTCACCGGGACCTCAAGCCGGGCAACATCCTCGTCTCTCAGACAGGCACAGCGATCACGAACACAGGCGGAACCGGTTCACTCAGTGCCTTCGCGGGGCAACCAAAAATCCTCGACTTCGGTGTTGCCCGGTTGTCCGACCCGGACTCGCAGATGACCGTCCAGACCGTGGCCGGACAGATCGTCGGCACGCTCGCTTACATGAGCCCGGAGCAGCTCGACGGTGATCCGGTCCAGATCGACGCTCGCGTGGACGTGTACGCGCTCGGTGCTTTGCTCTATGAGCTGCTCGCGGGTCGCCAGCCGTTCGACACGGCAGGAAAGCCAATCGCGGAGGTTGCAAGGATCGTGCGGGACACGGATCCGCCGCTCCTCGGTTCGCACGATCGCGCTCTCCGGGGTGACATCGAATCGATGGTTGCGAAGGCGATAGAGCCCGGCCGCGATCGTCGATATCGTTCCGCGGCCGAACTCGGCGAAGACATCCGTCGCTTTCTCGCCGATGAGCCGATTCGGGCGAGGCGAGCCGGCACGGTCTATCAGTTCCAGAAGTTCGCCCAACGCAATCGGGCACTCGTGGGTGGGGTTGCCGCGTCGTTTGTTCTCCTCGCCGCGGGGATCGCGGGTACGTCCGTCGGGCTTGTTTCTGCCCTCGACGCGAACGAGAAGCTCGCGGTGCAGAATGATCGACTCGAACAGGTCGCTGCGTTCCAGGCCGCCCAACTGTCCGATGTTGATCCGGAGGTGATCGGCGCCGATCTGCGAGGCCTAATACTCGGATCCGTTGCAGCCGAAGAGCGTGATGCCGTGAACACCGCGCTGCGGGACTTCAACCCTACCACGGCGATACTCGATCTCCTTGACAGCCACCTGTTTGACCCGTCTTGGGAGACCATTCGCGAGGACTTCGGCCAAGAGCCAGAACTCAGCGCCCGATTGCTCCACGCACTGGCCGATACCGCGAGCGATCTCGGCTTGCCCGAACGGGCTCTTGAGATTGCTCACGAGGCCCATTCGACTCGCATCGAACTCGAGGGGGCCGCGAGCGAGCGAGCTCTGGAAACCGCTTCTCTCATCGGCAACATCATGACGGCACTCGATGATCCTGCTCCGGCACTCGAGTGGTTCAACGAGACAGTCCCACTCATCGAGACGCGGTTCGGGGGGCAGAGTATCGAGGCGCTCGAGCACGAGGCAGGGCGGGCCGCGCTTCTGGTCGAGCTCGATCGCCTTGATCAGGCGATCGAAGTTCTGGAACCGGCCCTTGAGACGATGACTTCTCGTGTCGGGAGAGATGATCCCAAGACGCTGTCGGTGCTCTACACCCTGTCGCGCGCACGGGGTGAACGTGGCGATTATGAAGTAGCGTTCGAGCTGATCAGCGAAGTGGTCGAAGGAAGAAAGCGGGTGCTCGGCGATGAAGACCGCAGGACGCTCACCGCGATGGGGTCATACGCGGTATGGCTCTCGCGCCTCGGGCGCTTCGAGGAGTCGGCCGAGGCCGAGCGTGAGTTGCTCGACATACGTCGCCGTACGCTCGGCGATCGCCACCCGGACACGCTGACGTCGATCGCGAACTACGCCGCGGCGCTCGACGGGCTGAGTCGATTCGATGACGCCGAGGTGTTGGCGCGCGAAGCGGTCGAAGGAGTTAAGGCAACGCTCGGGCCGTACAGCGCCGGCACGCTTTCCGCCTCGAACACGCTGGCATCGATCGTTCAATCGCTCGGTCGAGTCGATGAGGCTGTGGAGATCTATCGAGAAGTCATCGCCGCCCGAACGGAGACGTTGGGCGCGACGCATACTTCGACGCTCATTGCCTCGAGTAACCTCGCGTCTGCGTTCGCCGACCAGGGACGGCTGGACGATGCGATGCTGCAGTACAAAGCGGTCTACGAAGGATTCCGAGAAAGCCGCGGCGACGACCATTCGTACACGCTGCGTTCGCTGGGGAACTACGCGTCGGTCCTCATCGATATGGAGCGATACGACGACGCGATCCCGCTGCTTGAACGGAACCTCGAGGGCAGAATCGAAGTGCTCGGCCCGGAGCATCCGAGTACCGCGAATGCGATCTACACGCTCGGCCGGTGTCTACTCAACGCCGGGCGTCCAGGCGATGCGGAGCAGCACTGCGTGCGTGCGCTTGAGCTTTACGAGGCGGTAAGCCCGGAGCATATCGGCACGCTTTACTCGCTTGGCCTCGTCGCGAGGCTGCGTGTCGAACAGGGCCATCTCGACGCTGCCCGAGTGGCGTACCAAGAGACAATCAATCGTCGGGAACGGGTGTTGGGAGCGGATCACGCTTTGACCGTTTCCGCTCGCAATGAGCTTGCTGCTCTCGACGCGGACGGCTGAAGTACTGCACGCGTCGGCCGTCTGGTGAGCCGTCGAGATCTCTCCGCTGCCCACTCTCCGTCAGAGACTCGGACTGCGACGCGTCTTTCGGATCCGCGCGCTGGGGAGGCTCGCTCGATGCCGGGTTGCCGTTGTCGTTCGGACGACAGCGGAGTCGATGTGCCCATGCCCTGAGGAAAAGGGACTGTCCGGAACCGTGAGCGGCATGCGTTCGAGGTTCTCGCCTGTGCTCGTCGAGCTTGCTCGAAGTGGCGAGCGATGCGAGGGCCAAGGCTCGATCGAGACGGATGTCAAGATGGGATCAAGCTCCGCTCCGGGTCGTGAGCAAGCCCGAACGGGAACGTCCGGGGGATTCGCCTGTTCGGGCCCGCTCACTCTCGCGGGGACTCCGTTGGAGTGGCTTTCGCACCGCCCATCGGTCGGTCGATCAAAATTTTTCTGAGCAGATGTGGCGGGCGCGGCCGCGGGTCTCGTGATCGGTGCGTCGGCGGGCTTTCGCGATCACGCGGTCGCACCTCCGACGCATCGTGCAACGACGGGAAGCCGGCTCTCGCGGCCCCGATTTCACAGGAGACCGCCCGATGAGGTATCACCGAAACCGAATCATGTTCCGCACCGCCCGCGCTCTGTCAGCCCTCGGCCTGCTTACCGGGGCGGGCACCGCCGCTGCGCAGGTTCCGACGTTCGCGTGTCCGGATATCACGACGTTGAGCTTCACTGGGAGCGTGCAGGACTATCGAATCCCCGCGCTGTATGGCCGAGCTGTTGAGCTGCGCGTCGAAGGGGGCGATGGCGGCGATGCAAGCCGACGTTTCAACGGGAACGAGGCCGACCGCGTGGACGGTGGCGAGGGCGCGACCGCGGTCATTCTCTGCCGCGTTGGAACCGGCACGAACGAGATCGCTCCGGGGGGTACTCTGCGGTTCATCGTCGGTGGGGCTGGTGAGGAATATGGCTCCGACAGCTTTGTCTCCTTGCCGGGTTTCTCGGATGGCTACGGCGGTGCGGGAGGCGGCGGGAGCGCCGTGCTGTACCTGCCTCCTGGCGAGACCGACTGGAATAACTCGATCATCCTTGTGGCGGCCGGAGGCGGTGGTGGTGGAGCAATCATCTGGGGTCCGACCAGCGGGGCCAGCAGTTCTTGGGATGGCGGAAACGCGCAGACGGGCACCTGCGGCGGCGACCCGACAGAGGGTTGCGATGGTGACCAGGCTCAGGGCGGCTGCGACGGACAAGCTGGTGGATACCACGATGAGGGCGAAGATAATGGGGAGGCGAGGCGAAAAGCTGGAGGCGGCGCCTTCTCGTTCAACGGGCAAGAACTGGGAGGCCGTGATGGATTCCCATTCGGTGGACGCGGCGGGACCGGCATCGATGGCGGATGGGGCTTCGGTGGAGGAGGCGCCGGGGGCGTAGAACCGGGTGGTGGAGGGGGCTACTCGGGTGGTGCCAGCTATGACCTCGACGAGTACAACGACATCATCCGCTTGGACTGCAACGGAGGGGCCGGCGGTGGCGGCAGCTTCGTCAATGACGCCTACGACCTCCGCTCCGCTTCGACTCCCGCCCAGATCTTTGAGGGCAACTCGGGAGATCAAGGCATCGGTACCTTCCTCGCGCTATCGACCACGACCAACAACAATGTCGCGGCAGGTGCGGTCGAAATTGGTAACGGGTCGATCGCGTTCGCATCGTTCTGCGCTGCGACCGCGACCAACATTCCCTATTGCGGCATACCCGTCTTGAGCCCCGACGTCTGGTACACCTACACCAACACAAGCACCTGTCCGAAAGCCATCACCATCACACCGACAGTGAACGACGTCACGGGGGCAGCGGTCGATGCGGGGTTCCTTCAGATTCTCGGCTACAGCGGTGGCGATCCGACCGGGACCGAATGCCGTACGCGATCGACGGACGGCGTCTACACCGACGTGGTCGCGCCGGGCGAGCGGATCTCGTTGCGGGTGTTCTCGCCCACGGTCGCGAATCTCACGGCTCTGCTAAACGTCAGCGTTGCTGATGCCCCGATCCCGAACAACGAAGTGGTCTCGCCGTTGATTGTCGCCGAGAACCAGCAGATCAATCTCGAATTCTGCGGCACGACGTCGGGTACACTTGACTTCACGGCGTGTAACGCGACACTGACGAGCGGCTTCGTCGCCTACTACCAGTTCATCAACCCCGATTCATGCCCGGTCGATGCGACGTTCAACCTGATATCGGGTACTGTCAACGACCTGCGCATCTTCAACATCAACGACAACTGCCGTGAGGCGAGCATCGGCCAGCTCTCAAGTCGCTTGGGCGGCGGCGAGTCGATGCTGGTCCAGATCGTCTCGCAGTCCGGTGCGCCGATCTCGTTCGACTTCACCTCCCAGGCGGTGACGGGCCTTCCTGACTGCGATCTGGATGGCGTTCCCGACGCCTGCGATCCGGTAAGCGTGTGCTCGGTCGTGAACGACGATCAAGCGAATGCGATCGACCTCCCGCTCGGACGGACCGAGTACAGCTCCGCCTTTGCGACGCTGGACGGGATGTCCTCCTGCTCACCGGCCGACGCCGGCAGCACCGCCGATATTTGGTTTACCCACACTGCTGCCGAGGCTGGCCAGCTGTTCGCCTCGGTTCTGACCGCGGATGGCTTCGGGTTCCGCGACGTTGGAGTCTCGATTTTCACCGAAGATGGATCAACGGAACGCGGATGCGACGCGGGCGATCAGTTCGACCGGATCCCCAACGCGATCAGGCAGGCCGTCGCGCTCGCATCCGTTCGGGCCGGCGAGACCGTGCTCATCCGCGTCGAGATGGACGATCGCCCGGCGGACAACGATCTTCACAGCGGTTCGATCTGGATCGATATTGATACCGCGTTCACCAACGACATCTGTTCAAACGCCATCGTGGTGACCGGGACACCCGGTGCGACGACGACTGTGCCGTTCGATCTCACACAATCACAGATCGAAACGCCGGATTCGTGCAGTCCGACGTTCCCAGGATCGACCGATTTCGACCTCTTCGATGGGTGGTTCTCCTACACGTCGACGGAAAGCGGTGATGTCGAGTTCGCCGCGGAGCGATCGAGCAACTCTGCGCTTCGTGGTGCCATTGCCGTGTTCGATGGTTGCGGCGGATCTGTGCTTGCGTGTGATGCCTTCAGTGACGGTCGGCCGGAGCCGCTGAAGGTCAGGCTCTCTATGGCCGCTGGTGAGACCGTGCTGATTCGCGTCTCCGCTCTCGAGTTCGAGCTCGGCTCATCAACGTTTGCTGTGACCATCCCCGAAAGCAACTGCAACATCGCAGACATTGCTCGTCCGTTCGGCGTGCTGGACCTGGACGACGTCGACGCATTCATCACGGCATTCCTCGCACAGGACGCGGCGGCGGACATCGCCCAGCCATTCGGGGTGCTGGATCTCGGTGATGTCGACGGCTTCATCAGCAGCTTCCAAACTGGGTGCCCCTGATCTGGTCGATCATCGGAGTGTGTGAGACCAGTCTGAGCGTGGTAGCGACGCCCGCGTACAACCGCGGGCGTCGCTCTGCGCTGACTGCGAGGTCCGGTGCATCGCGGAGGCTCAGGGGCGAGTCGAGAATCGCTTGTCGTTGGCGCACAGTCTTCTGGCTCCCTCGTGAGGCCGTGGGAAAGGGGTATCTGCATCGACCGGATTACGGATCGCTGAGTCGCGGTCAGGAGCAACGGAGCCAGCCGGCGACGTGGAGGCTTTTTGCCACGTGCGGGATCGCCCGCGCTTTCCTGATCGATGCGCTCTTGGTGGTCCCTATTTCGTGGCGATTTCGCCCGGAACCGCGAGGATCGTCGTTGATCGGCGCGTCTCCCGCAAGCTCGAGAGTCCGCGATATGGCGCGAAATCGGCCGAGTTGCGTCGAGTGTCTCGCGGGGCGATTGAGGCGATGGACCGGCGTGTCTCTGCGATTTCCCTGTTCTCACTCGAAAAGACGGCGGAGTTCTGGTGCCGGATCCGTAGACAAGGGGCCGAGCGGCCAGGCGGAGACGGTGCTCGCCGCACAAGGACCGCCGGCCGCTCTGGGGACTGCGATCGGAGGAGATTCTTCAAGATCGTGATCCGCGCGGTTGCGTGCCATCGTGTCAGTCTGTGGATCAGCCGAATCTCGCTCGGGGCGGTGATTCGGCCGAGCTGGCCTCACGAACGACGCGGCCTGTTCGTGCTCACAGAACGGAGGACACAGGATGACCCCAGTTTCGAAACACCTCTCGACGACCGTACTCGCTTGCGTCTCGACGGCGGCTGTCTCTGCTCACGCCGTGCCGATTGTCGATCAGGGCACGCTGTTCACAGATACCGCCACAGGAGGAAGCGCCATCGTGCTGCCCTTCGGTGGCGACTTCCTTTTTCCAGACGAGACCGACGCCCTCCAGACGTTCACGGTTGGAGTCGATGGAATGTTCACCGGCGTTCGACTTCAAATGTCAGCAGAACTCATCGCGAACTTCAACCTTGAGGTGAGCGTCGTTGAGGTCATCGGTGACTCGACCATTGGAACACAGCGTGCCTCTGCCACGATCACACCCGCTCAGGTTCCGACATCTCAATTTACGAACCCGACAACCGTGGAGCTGGGGTTCGATCGGTTCGCGGTGATATCCGGCGAGCGGCTCGGCATTTTGATCGAGATGGACGGCCCGGCGATCACCGGGTACGACATCCCGCTGTTACTCCGAGTCGGCGACGCCACCGAGTTCTCTGGTATCGAGTACGCCGGGGGTAACGCTTTCGACAGTTCAAACGGCGGACCGTTCCGGCCCATCAGCGTGATGGGCATCAACGACATCCCGTTCCAAACGCTGGTGGAACCGACGCCCCCCGGGTGTAACCCGGCCGATATCACCGGTCCGTTTGACGTGCTCGATCTCGGGGACATCGATGCTTTCATCGCGGCGTTCATGATGCAGGACACCGCGGCGGACATCGCGGCGCCGTTTGGGGTGTTCGATCTCGGGGATATCGACACGTTCATCCGAGCGTTCCAAGCCGGGTGTTTCTGAGTCGGCAGGCAACCCGCGGCGGTCGAGAGGTGAAATCCACGGCTCGGGCCGCCCGGATGGCTACGTCGGGGGCGTCCATCGCCGCGTACGTCAGGATCATCAGGATTGTCCCTCCTGCTGGCGTCGGCGGTTGGCTGACACGCGCGGGTCACGTCATGGTCCGTCGTCGTCGCCGAACCGGTGAGACCTCCTGTTCTGGCCCCGTCGTGGTGAACGTCGCGGCGGGGCTTTCTCATTGCGATAGCCCATCACTCTCCTCAGCTATCGCTCACCCTTCGTCACCATGCCCTGTCGAACAAAGGCGAACGGAGCGGTCTCCGCTTCTTCAGGTCGGTGAACAACTTGCTTCGTTCGCTCGCTTGCCGGTCCGTTGGTGCCCTGTGCCCGGTCATGCAGAGCGTCCTCGATCAAGTGATACCAGTCGATGCGGTCGACTACTTCAGGCACTGTGGATACGCGCTACGAGAGAGCTGAGCACGCTCTAGTCAGTGTTGTCGAGGAATCGGGTTGTTGCGTGCCCGTCTTCGCCGATCTTCTTTGAGAAGCTATCCCGAGGAGATTCGGCCGTGACGCCGGCGAGGTAGCCCGACAGCAGCGATTCGAGAGCGAACGCTGTTTCAGGATGCGTCCCCGAGAGATCGCATTCCTCGGCGATGTCTGTCTCGAGATCGAAGAGTAGAGACCGCTCGGAGACATGGAATCGGAGCAGCTTGAATCGTCCTTGGCGAACAGCCGAGTGGGGCTCTCCCAGTCCGAGCATGTTCCAGTGTGGAAAGTGGAACACCAGAGCATCGCCCAGCGGGCGGTCAACGGTGCGGAGCGTTGGGTCCTTGAGCTGGGGCATGAAGCTCCCCCCGTCGGCGGTTCTCGGAACCGCCGATACGCGACCTGCGAGATCAGACAAGGTTGGCATGAGGTCGATGGTGCTGACGAGCGAGTTGCACTGGGTGCCGGGTTCGACTCCTGGGCCTCGAACGATAAACGGAACTCGGATGCCGCCTTCGGTGAGGTCCCACTTTCCTCTGCGGAGCGGGGTGTTCAGGCCTGGGGCGTGCGGGTTGCCTCGCGAGGTCTTCGGGGGGATGGAGGGCACTCCTCCGTTGTCGGAAACAAAGAACACGTACGTCCGCTCATCGAGTCCAAGGCGATCGAGAGCTGCGATGAGTTCGCCGACACCACGGTCGAGGTCTGCGACCATCGCCGCGTATCCGGCGTTGGAATGGACCGGGCCAGGCGGGCGCGCCTGTGCTCTGTCGAAGGCGCCGTCGCTGTAGACGATGTCTGAGTGGACGGCGTAGTAGGACACCTGCAGAAAGAACGGTTCTCCACGCGCAGCACGGTCATCGAGGAAGTCGACCGCTCGAGCGGTGATCGAGGGTGTCAGCTTCGGGTCGTCGGACGGGTATCCACCCCATTCCTTGTTCCGCTGGTTTGGCCGGTTGGCTCCGTACCCGCCTTCTTTGTTGCCGGTCTTCCCGTCGCTCAGGTCGTATCCGAAGGTCTCGGGATCGGCATCGACGTGCCACTTCCCGAGGTGGGCGCAGACGTACCGCTCATCAATGGACTTGAGTACATCGGGAAGGCCTGGCTGTGCGTGATCGATGCGGTTCGGTCCTCGGACGATGGTCTTTCCGAGGCGCGCGGGCGTTTGACCGAGGAGAATGCTGTACCGGGTCGGTGAGCAAACGGGCGAAGCGGCGTACGCGTTCGGGAATCTCATGCCGCGGGCGGCGAGGTCAGCGAGATGTGGAGTTTCGTGGTACTGGCTCCTCGCGTCGGGATGGCGCTCGTCCATCGCGACAGACAGACTCGTCCAGCCGAGGTCATCCGCGAGAATGAGAACGAAACTGGGCGGCGTCGGCGATACCTGTTGAGCGAGGGCGCTTTGGATAACGAACAGCGCGACGACCGCTGCGATGGAGGGACGGAACCTCGTGTGCTTTGCGATCAACCTCGGTCCAGGTTCATGCCTTCCGGCGACGCTTCGTCATCACGAGGGCCGAAGAGGCCAGGAGCAGGCTCGAGGCCGGTGTCGGGACGGTCGACGGGTCGATCAACGAGAACCCGTTGTTCTGATCGAGGAAGGATCCCGAGAGCGCGAGGTTGTCGATTTGAGATTCCGCGAAGTCGCTCAGCGATCCGGTCCAGCGGAATCGGAAAGACGCGCTTTCACCGGGAGCGAGACGCAGCGCGGTCGGCGTGGTGAACGAGTTGGCGAGGCTCGCCGAGACGTTCTGGGTGCCCGGGCTCCCAAAGCTGACGGCTGAGAACACGTGGAGGTTTTCAACCTCGGTGCCAGTCGATGCGCGGATCAGGTTGCTATCGCCGCCGGCGAGATACACGACATCGAGGTTTGAAGGCGAATTGGCGTTGCCGCGGCGGGCGTCGAAGTGGATCCGCTCGAGGCGGAAAGTGAAGTCGCTCTCGTTGGTGATCGAGAAGTCGCCGAACTCGGAGTTTCCGTCGGTGCGGAACTTCCACGAGCTGGCTCCGGCCTGTCCCTGCGCCCCGATGCGCTGGCCTGCAGAACCATCGGCGAGGGTGACGTCTTCGATGTTCATCCCGAATGGCGCTGAACCGACGGTGTTGCTTCCGAAGGTGGGTCCGTTGAGGAAGCCGTTATTGGTGCTTTGTCCGTAGCCGGCCCGACCGAGCGGAGAGGCGCCGGCGCCGATGCGGCCGGTGAGGTAGAGCCCGTTGTTGTTCGAACCGAAGGGGGTCGCGTCGAACGTGGAGTTGCTGTCCGGCGTGGCATCGGCGATGCCCGAGTTGTTGTTCGCTCCAGCATTCTGAAATGTCTGCCAGCCGATGGCGTGGAGGAAGGGGTTGCCGCCGTTGCTCGCCCCCGATACGGCCGCGAGTGCGCCCGAACTGGTGAGCATGGGAGTCAGGACAGCGAACACCACTTTGGTCTGGAAGTGCATCGTCTCTCTCCTTGCAGTGCTCTCGCGCCTGCGAATGCCCCAGGGAGAACTCCCGAAAGGGCTTACACCCCGTTTGTACCGCATTCGGAGGGCGTGTTCAACGGCTTTTGCAACAGTTTCTGCAACAGTTTCGGGTATTTGGTCCTGGCTCGGGCTCGGGGCTATTCGCGCCGTCCGTCGGCTGGCGGCTGGTAGTGTTCCCCAGCCGGGACGTGGTACTTCGCCTTGAGTGCGGCGAGTTCGGCACGGAGTTGGGTGGCGACCGGTGCGTACGCAACATCGTCGATGACGTTGTTCATCTCATCTGGGTCGAGATCAAGGTCGTACAACTCGTAGACACCGAGTTGGTAGAAGTGCATCAACTTGTGTCGCTTTGTTCTGACCCCTTCGTGGCGCTGTACCGAGTGCCAACCCGGGTACTCGTAGTACCGGTAGTAGACGCTCTGTCGCCATCCCTCCGGTTCTTCGCCGTTCAGCACCGGAAGCATGCTGACGCCGTGCATGTCGCTCGGTACGCCGACGCCGGCCGCGTCGAGAAGCGTTGGAGCGATATCGATGTTCTGGGTGAGGCTCGACACCTTTGTGCCTGCGCGAATCTGTCGCGGCCAACGGATAATGAATGGGGTGCGGAACGACTCTTCGTACATCCACCGCTTGTCGAACCATCCATGTTCTCCGAGGTACCAGCCTTGGTCCGAGGTATAGATGACGATCGTGTTGTCATCGAGGTCGAGGTCGGCGAGTGTGTCGAGGATGCGGCCCACGCCTTCGTCGACCGATGCGATGCATCGGAGATAGTCCTTGACGTACCGCTGGTACTTCCATTTGGTCAGCAGGTCACCCTCGAGGTTCATTTCCCGGAAGGTGTCGTTCTTCGGTCCGTAGACACTGTCCCACACTCGGCGTTGCCCATCGGTGAGTCGACGTGGCGGGCGGAGCTTCAGGTCCCGAACGCTCAGGTCACGCGAGATGGTCATCTCTTGTGTGTGAGCCGCAGGTCCCTTCCCGTCCCAGTCATCGAAAAGCGTCGGTGGCTCGGGGAGCGGAGCGTCGTCGTACAGGTCGAGATGTCGGAGGGCGGGGCTCCAGTCGCGGTGCGGTGCCTTGTGGTGAACGCAGAGCATAAACGGGCGACCCGGATCACGCCCGTGTTTGAGCCAGTCGATCGACTTCTCGGTGATGAGGTCGGTGACATACCCGGTCTGCTGGGCGGTGGTGAATCCGTCTGTGTGGTCGCTCGACCGGAGGCGGAATCTCGGGTTGTAGTACTCCCCTTGGCTGATGAGCCGGTCGTAGTGGTCGAATCCTGTGGGTTCGCCCTCGAGGTGCCATTTGCCGATGAGCCCGGTCTGGTATCCGGCGGACTGGAGCATGCGAACAACGTGGCGCTGCGCCGCGTTGAATGGCCTCCGGTTATCGGTGAGTCCATTGGCGTGCGAGTGGAGCCCGGTAAGCATGGTCGCTCGCGATGGTGCACAGATTGAATTGCCGACGAAGAATCTGTCGAGCAGCGCGCCGTCCTTGGCGATGCGATCGATGTTGGGCGTCGAGTTCCGGTTGGAGCCGTAGGCGCTGATCGCCTGAAAACCATGGTCGTCTGACATGATAAAGACGATGTTGGGTTGATCTTTCGCCGGGGTTGGCGATGCCAAGGTGGTCAGCACGAGCACGAGGATTCGGAGAAAGGCGATCTTCATCGATGGGATTCCGAGATCTGAGGTGGGCTGGACTCGAAGCGGATATCAGCAAGGTACCAGGTCAAGGGCTTCGATTGTCCCCGAACGATCCAGAAGAATCCGCTGACGATGTGGGACATGTCACGGTCGCCGACCGGGATTTCGTAGTCCAACCAGTCGTCCGTCAGCGTGATGTCCATTTCGGCACGAGAGCTGTCTGGGTGCTGCTTCGTGGGATCGTTGGAAAGGCCGTACCCGAATCGAACGCGTTCTCCGCCTCGTTCCCCTCGCGATCGGAATCGCAGAAAGCCGACACCTTCGAGGTCGATTCCTCCCGGTCTGCTTCCCCAGTTACCTTCGGGTGTTTGCCACACCACCCCACCCCAGCCGGAGGGGCTATCGAATGACACCCGCAGGCACTTGCCTTCGCCCTGCGCGTCATCGATAGCATGGATAGAGATGTCCTCTCGGCGCCCCATCCAGCCGCTCGGTTTCCAGGGGCGGTTCTCTGTGACGCCGTCAAACACGACGTACTCGTCAATCTCGGTGGGTTGATGCGCCGCGATTTCGATGTCGCGCGCCACAAGGATTGGGATGCTGGCGGCGGCGCCCGAACTCCGGCCATCTCGGACGATCGCGTACAAGCGAAGTGGCGCCTCGACGGGCGGCGTCACGATGGTGACCGAGTCATCTTTGGAGGAGACGACGGCCTCCGAGAAATCTCGCGGAGGCGGCGACGAGTTTCCTCCTCCAAGGGCGTTTGGGAGTTCCGCGAGGAGTCGGTACTCGAACGAAAGCGCATCGCCGTCCGGATCGCTCGCTTTGATCGAGGCGGTGAACGAAGCGCCAGGCGCGAGCTGAAGCGCATCGGCTGTCTCGAAGGCTTCTATCCTCGGGCAACGATTGTTGATCGACCCGCCCCAGAGTTCGGTGAGCGAATCGACGGCAGCGAGTTTGCTCCCGTCTTCAAGCAACATGCCGTGCCATGTAATCGTCCCTTGGCGTTTGCCTCCCCACGTGAAGGCGATAGCGCCGAGGCAGTTCGGAGCGTCGAGCAGCGATCGAAACGAACGCTCGTACTGCTTCGCCTTCGTGGTGCTCGTATGTTCGAGGGGCATTCCCCAACTGGTGCGCCTGGCTTCGTAGGGGGTCTGGGTTCCGAATTCTGTAACGAGGAACGGTTTGACGCCGCCTGCCCTTGCGTACCGCTCCGGGAGCGAGGCGGCGCCGCCATAGGCGTTGATTCCGACCACGTCGATGCTCGGACAGAACGCGTGAATGTCGCGGACCTTCGTTCCCCCGATCTCTGCGACGACGGTCATCGTTGGGTGGTGAGGGTCGAGCGAAGTGACGAGCGACGCCGCGGCTTCGACGTGCCGCCAGACCGGCGTCGCGTCACCCGCACCGAGTTCCATCTCGTTGCCGAGGCCCCAAGCCAGAAGCGCGGGGTGGTCGCGGTGTTTGGTCACGACGCGCCGGACGTGGGCGAGGTGCTCTTGTCTTTGCTTTGCGCTGGTATAGTCGAAACGACCGTCAGCGCGCGGGAAGCGAATACCGAAGATCACCGCGAGCCCGTTCGCATGGGCTTCGTCGAGAAACGCGCCGGTCTTATCCGTCACACGCCACGTCCGCGTAACGTTGGCCCCAGCGGCGGCGAGCGGCCCCAGCGGCCCCCGGCCCGCGGCGCCTTGAGCGAAGAAGACTTCGCCGTTGCGCTCGAATCTCGCGCGACCTTCGTCAAGCGATACCTGCGTTGGTATCGGCTGACCGAAGGCTTGGCACACGAGTGCCATCGACATCGTGGCTATCCGAATCATCGATCAGGGCCTACCGCCGCCGCCACCGAGGCGGTAGGTCTGGCTGCCAGAGCGGACGACGATCCCGCAGTCGCTTGTCTGTGGGCTGTTGCCTGTATCCAGCCGGAAGATATCGTCGCCCGACCGGTCGATGGAACCGGTCGACACACCGGTCGCGGGGTTGTCACCGACGTTGTAGATCCCCGCGTAGCTTGTCTTCTTGAGAATCGACGTCCGCGACCACTCGACGTGCCCGTCGCTGAATGCGATGTGCCCGGTCCAACCACCGTCCTTGAACGGAGTCCAAAGGCTTTGACGCGCCGTCTGCATGCCAGCGTTGTCCTCTGATGATGCTGCGATGTCGTGGGCGGTCTCCTTGTCAGACGACCAGAAGATGAGCCGATCGGCGACGACGGGCGAATCGCTGCTCATGTTCTCCGGAGACCACGCCCGGATGAGCGGTCCGAAGACGTGCCGGAGCGGACGGCCTTGCGGCGTGTTGTGCAGATCGAGCATTCCGTACGAATAGAAGACGGTGTTTGCGTTGAAGGGGTATCGGAGACCGTTTGCTGAGAATTCCCAACCGCCTTCGGCGTAATCGATCCACGCCGGGTCGTTCTGAGGCGGGCGAACCTCGTTCGTGAGATCGTGATCGGGCATGAGGTCGGTCGGCTCAGCCGGCGAGACGAGGATCTCCGACGTCAGATAATCATCTTGAAGCATCAAGATGTAGCGAGCCGGGATGAAGTGGCCGGCCTGAGAGCCTCCGGTATCCCAGTCTCTGATCTCACTCGCGTCCGTAAACGCGTCGTTCCCGGTGCTGGCGGCGCGATCGACGCCCGGGAAGAACGACTTCTTGTCTTGAGCGAACGTGGTCATCGCGGTGACGACCTGACGCTGGTTGCTCGATGATTGCAGCTTTCTTCCGGATTCTCGGGCCTTACCGAGCGCGGGCAGCAGGATCCCGATGAGCAGAGCGATGATCGCGATCACCACAAGGAGTTCGATCAGAGTGAACGCCTTGTCCGAGACGCGACACGGATCTGGGGATCTGCGTTCTGCTCGTGTCTGATTCATAAAGGAGAGTCAGGGCGTCGCCCTGACAACTCCGCGTTCGCTCATTCCCGAGCACGAGACCCAGATGCCCGATCATAAAGCGAAAATGCAACACAAATGTTGACGTTTACATCGGATCAACTGTACCTTGATTGTGCATCAGTTGCACGCATGGGATCAAAATTGCTGGGTTGCCCCCCCAGAATCTGTGAGGAGATGAGATGCTTCAGCGTGTCTGCCGTCCTGTCGCTCTTGCTGGTTGGGCATCGCTCGCCACGAGCGCGATCTCGCAGGTTCCGGTCTCTCACCCGTCGAACTCTGCGCTGTTCACGTGGAACGCGGCGACGTCGTCCCCGTTTACCCAACTATGGATCGCTGAGCGGCCACGGAGCCGCGCGTTCCCGGAGGGCTTGCGATGGGCTTGGCAGCGCACGAACGATGCCGGCGACGTGCTCCCTCCGGAAGTCATCCGTGTGTGTGACCCGTCGGTTCCTGGCATCACCGGCGCGTTCCAGTTTCCGCAGGCGCGTGCCGCGACCAATACGCCCAGCCTGTCGACGTCGTGGGGCGAGAACTGGCAGAATCAGTCGTTCAACAACCCGGGTCGGGAAGCGACGTTTGAGATCTGGTTCAAGCCCGCTAATCTCGACGGCACACACGTATTGTGGGAGATCGGCGCCCCGGCGAGAGGGGTCGCATTCGCGCTCGAGGACAACGAGTTGATCTTCGCCGCGGCGGGATCCAACGCGAACGCCGCGAGTTCGTACGCATCTGTGCACCGAGAAATGCTCACCGATACCGAGTGGCACCAGGCGGTGATCGTGCTCGACTTTATCTCGTTCCAGGTGATGTCATACCTCGACGGCGTGCTGGTGGACACCGCGTCGATCCCACCGGCTGTCGGGTACATCTGGGCCAACGCGAATCAAGCCGGTCTGGGCCAACTCGGTGGAGACCCGTCGACCGCTCCCAGCGTCGCGGCGGAGCCGGTCCTCGCTTCCGAGTTCACGTCGTTCGACGGTCAGATCGCGATCCACAGGTACTACGACGTCTTTCTGTCCGACAACGAGATCGCGGACAACTACGACGCTGTGACGGACGCGCCGGCGGCCTCTCGTCGTGGTGATTTCAACGGAGACGGCGTCGCGGACGACGGTGATCAACTCGCGCTTGTGAACGCGATGGCGTTGACGACGACGACGTTCTTCGGTGACGTCGGCTTCCCTTTTCCCGCGGCGCCGCTTGGATCCTCATTGACCGCTGATCCCGCTCTCGCCGAGGTGTTTTCGAATAGCTTCGTTTGGCACAAGGATTCGGGGGGGCTGGGTACCGGGACGAACCCGAACTTCCTGTTCCCGGCGATCTCGTTCCTCGTCCCTGAAAAGAACAACGATCTCTCCGTTCCGTCGGTCCGTGAGGGCTTCGTCCTCGATGGCGTCGAGGGTCTGAACGGTCCAAACTTCGAGTTCATTGAAGATGGTGCCGACGCGTCGGCTCGCGTGCAGGTCTGGCTGCGTGTCGACGACCTCGTCGGTACGCACTGCTTGTTCGAGCTCGGGGGCACCAACAACTCAAGCGGTGCCGGCGCTGGTCTCGCGGTGTACTCCGATGGCGATGAAGTCATTGCCACCATCAACACCACGTCGGATGACGGGCTCGATCGCCCGACGCTCACCGGCGGTGCAGGGGGCCTTTCAACCGGGTGGCATCTCTTTGAAATCATCGTTCGTGGACTTACCGCCGACGGTGTTGGCGAGGGCTTCGAGCTGTACATCGATGGTCAGCTCGTCGACGCGGTAAACGATCAGCCCGGCCCGGACATGGTGTTCGGCACCGTTGACGACCTAGATGTCTTCAGCGCCGGCGCCGGCGGTGCGAACAACTTCATTAACGCCAACGGCTCCGCCATCGGGTGGATTCTCGGCACCGCGCCCCTTCCGTCTGGGATTACCACGGGAAGCCTCACGCCGTTCAACGGGGCTGTGGGGCCGGTTCGGGTATCTCAGAATCAACCAACCCCGTCGGAGGTGGCGCAGCAGTTTACGGACGCATCGAGCCAGGACGTCGTGAACGCGAGGCTCGATAGGAATAACAGCGGGTCAGTGAACTTCTTCGATGTTCTCAAGCACCTCGAAGACATCGATGCGGGCCGTTGAAGTCCTCGGGAAAATCGGCACGATGATCTTCAGCCGCGGTACCATCGATCAGTCATGACGAGCATTCGGGAAATCGCGAAATCACTTGAGTTGTCCGCGTCGACGGTCTCAAGAGCACTGAACAACAGCGAGGCTATCAGTGCGTCGACTCGTGAACGCGTATTCCAGGCGGCTCGCGAGGTCGGGTACAAGGGGGCCGTCGGGAAACGCCCGGTCAGCACGATCGGTCTCATTTCCCAGATTGACGATCCGAACGCCTTCGGCGGATTTGTATCCGTCGTTGTCGCCGGCGCGATGCGGGCGGCGCAGGAAGAGAACTGCGACGTTGCATTCGTCAACGGTCTCGATGAGAAGCACCAGAGCGAGAGGTACGCACAGTTCCTACGCCGTAAAGGCGTGGGGGGCGCGTTGCTCCTTGGACGGTCAGCGCCTCGGATCGCGGAAGAGCTCGCGGCGGATAGGTTTCCTCATCTCATCGTCGCGAACCGGTCGGACGAGCCCAGCGTGTCGTTCATCAAGTGCGATTCCAGAGAATCGAGCCGGGCGGCTGTCGAGCACTTGATCTCTCTCGGGCATCGCCGCATCGGCGTCGGCCTCCACGCGGTGCCGACTCCGGACCACATCGACCGTCTTGAGGGATACCGCGACGCGCTTCGGGCCCACTCGATCCCGGACGACGAGATGCTTGTCGTCAGAGCGATGGCTCACGATCAAGCCGCTGGCGTTGGCATGCTCGAAGATCTGCTCCGGCTCGAGGATCCGCCCTCGGCGATCTTCTTCACGAACCCGCTTACGACGGTCGGTGCCCTCCTGCGCTGCGCCCAGCTTTCGATCCGTGTTCCTCACGAACTTTCGATTGTAGGATTCGACGATTCAAGCGTGCGATACAGCACGTTCCCGGTGTTCACGGCCGTGTGTCAAGACGCCGAGCGGCTGACCAGCGACGGAATGCGGTGGCTGCTCAGGGCGATTCACGAAGGCTTGGACGCGCCACTGCGGGAGACTCGCGAAACGACGCTCAGTCTCGGTGAATCGACGATTCGGGTACCGAGCGAGCGTGTCTCGTTCACTAAGGGTGGGCAGGTCGTTCGCATTCGGCCTTAAGAACGAAGCGAGCGGGGAGTAGCGGGCAAGCGAGATGGTTGAATGCATCAGCCGCGAGACGCGCATGCCTATCGAAGCTGAGGGTCGAGCATTGCCTGTTGCTCGCTTGATCCCGCCTGTCTTCTATCGTTGCAAGCGGGCCACGAGATTATGCGTTGGTTCAAGCGGCGTTTTTGGGTCGTTCGATGAAGTCGATCGCCGGGTAACGTCGCCGGGGATCACCTCAAACGCACCGCCGCTCGAGTCGCAGCGCGGGTTCGATGCCTCCTCTTTGGAAGTACCTCGTGGTCGCGAACGGCGGAAGACGTTATTCCGCCTCGTGCGGCGGCATGGGGCTTGAACCCACTATGCGAGTCTCGGAACCCGTCGATCCGGGCCTGCACGGCATCGGTCATCGGCAACAGAGGCATCCGTCGAGCCCAAGCTTTGATGTCCCGAAAGACTCGCTCGACCTTCGCGTTTAGGTGCCACGTGCGGATCTGGCACCGGACGTGCGTGATTCCCAGTTCCTCCACCGCTGCACCGAAGCGCTTGCGGAACTGGCTCCCGTGATCAGTCACAAGGTACCGCAGTCGCTGTGCAGTTTCGTCGGTTACATCCTCTATAAGCTTCGCAAGATCGTCCGTACTGGGCCGGTGTGCGAATGCCTTCAAGGCGATCATCTTGCGTGTGAACCCATCGACGATTGCGGCGATCTCGACCTGTTTCGATAGCGCGCGGAGAGTCGTGATGTCGAGGTGCCAGACCCGATGCGATGCTGCTGGACGTGGGTCGGCGCCTTCGTTCTTCTATGACGCGTTGGCTGCCTCCGCGCGTTTCTCGGTGGCCTTTCCTGAAGCACGCGCCGGGTCGTCGTCCGGCTGACTCGGATCCCTGCTCGCATCACTTGACGGGCGATCGTTCTCGTCCCGAACTCCGGTTCAGGAAACGTCCGTCCCAACTCGTGGATCAACCAGCGGACGCCGCCGTGGAGTCGATTCCACGGTGGACTGCCGAGTGCGCGTTCCGCGTGAAGCGTGTCCTCGACCGCTTTCTGTCATTTGCGGATCGTGTTGGGATGCACCACGTACCGGAAAACGGAAGAACCCGTGACGGCCTGGTTCATGGTGAGGAGCGACGAGCGGGAGACTTCCCGCGTGGCCGCCCATTGAGCCTGAAGTCGGTATGGGCGTCGCGAATCAACGCCTTGAGCATGACGGCGAGTTCGGGGTGCCGGTCGATGAGGTTGGTGGTCTCTCCGATATCCGCATCGAGGTCGTACAGGGCCGGGCGAAACTCCCCGTGGGCCTCGCGGTCCCACGAGTCCCACCCGTCGTGTTTCCGTACGTGCAACTTCCAACGCCCGAGGCGGATCGCTTCGATCGAGCCTCTCTCTCCGCTGCCGCGGCCGGACACGAAGTAGAACGGATAGTCGAGGTGATTCGCTCCGGGGTCTTCCAAGAGCGGACGCAGGTCGCGCCCGTCGATAACGCGATCTGACGGGAGTTCAGCGCCGGCTGCTGCCGCGATGGTCGGCAGCCAGTCGATCGATGATGCGACCTCGTCGCTTACCGCGCCGGGGGGTACAACAGTGGGCCAACGCACCACGCAAGGCACGCGTTGCCCGCCTTCCCAGGTCGTTCCCTTGCCGCTCCGCAGGGGCCATGCTGAGCCGGCGTTGCGCCCGTCGCGGTACTGGTGCGGGCCGTTGTCCGACGTGAATACGACGAGAGTCCGCCTCGAGAGACCGTGGCGGTCCAAAGCCGCGAGGATCTGCCCGACCGACCAGTCGATCTCTTCGATCACGTCGCCATATAGCCCATGATCGGTCCGTCCCTCGAACTCCTCTGACGCGAACAGGGGCAGGTGCGGCATCGAGTGCGCGAGATACAAGAAGAACGGCCGATCCGCGTTCGCGACGATGAAGCGAACCGCCTCTTCGGTGTATCGCTTGGTCAGAACAGACTGGTCCGGCGATTCCTCGATAGCGTCAGCATCACGCCAGAGTTCGACGCCGTCACCACGGAAGCGCGGCGGTCGGTTCTCCACAACGTTCCCGACGGGATCGAGACGTCCCATGTCGTTCGAGTACGGGACGCCGAAGTAGCTGTCAAAGCCCTGGCTCGTCGGGCGAAACGGCTCAAGGTGCCCGAGGTGCCACTTACCGATGCACGCGGTCGCATAGCCTTGCTTCTTGAGCAACTCGGCGATGGTGACCTCGTCGCCCGAAAGCCCATCGGTGCTGTTGGGCCAGAACACGCCGGTTGCGCATCCAACGCGACTGGCGTATGAGCCGGTCATGAGCGACGCCCTCGTCGGGCTGCACACCGCTGACCCGCTGTAGTAGCTCGTGAGCCGAAGCCCTTGTTGGGCCATCCCGTCGATCGCGGGTGTCTCGAAACCCTGGGCACCGAAACAGCCGAGATCGGCGTATCCCTGGTCGTCGGTCATAATCAGAATGACGTTGGGCGGCTCCACCCCAGCCAAAGCCGGACCAACGATCATCCCGACGAGCGACACAAACACGCCTGCGAACGCCGCCCGCGACCCGCGTTTCATCGTCGCACCTCCTCGGAGAGCGTCCTTGCGAGGCGCCGCTTCGGCAGTCACGTGCACCTGAGCGTGGGCGGTCGGGGCATGGTAGAGACTGAGCGATCAGCGAGCTTTACAACCGGAGGGCCGCTCGCTGATCGCCCAAGGATGCCGCGGAACGTCTTGTTCAGCGCCGGCGCCGGCCGACCATCAGGCCGGCTGAAGCCAGGACAACCGTGGCCGCAGGCGCGGGGATCAGCACAACATCAAAGCCGTCGGCACCGCCCTGATAGGTGATGGTGAGGCCGCCGGTGCCAGCGACGACAGCACCCTCCGCGAGACCCCGGAACATCCCGTTCACCGGGCCGGTCGACATATCGATAAGAGTAATGGGCTGGTTGGACGTGTAGCTGGAAAGATCGATGAGGAGCTGCGGGTTGAGGCCGCCTCCGTTATCGCGGAGGTTGCCGGGGCCGTCGACAAACAGCGTACTGACGCCGTCGGCATCGGCGATAAAGCTAAGTGTCGAGGCTTCGCGCATAAACAGTCCGTCAGCCTGGAACGAGACATCGCTGCCGGTGATCTCGAGGAGCGAGTCCCCGGACAGGTTGGGATCATCGGACATCACAAAGAAGCCATCTGCATCGATCGACGCATCTTCGCTGAGGCGAAGTACCGAGGAGGTCGACGCGAAACGGGCCATCTGGATCGTGCCTTGTGAACTGATCGAGGCGTTTCCGCTGAGAGTGCCGTCGAAGGTGCCGTCCATGCCGAGCCAGATTGCGCCGACGTTTGAGATCGACGCGTTGTCGGTCATGGTCAAAAGGCTGCTCGCCACGCGGCCGAACGTGAAACGACCGCCATCTGTCTGGTCGTACGCGGCATTGCCGCTCATGGTGTAGGTCGAGCCTGCCGGACCGAACTCGGGGAACCAGCTCAGGGTGGCCGAGCCGCCGGTTCCAACGGTGAGTGTTCCCCCGGTATGGACGAGGTTGTCGCCGTTGTTAAAGCGGAGAGCATCGATCTCCTGATCGCTGCTGAGGGTGATCGTCCGCCCGCCGCCTCCGCTGAACACGAGATCGTCGGCGCCGGGGACCGCGTTTCTATCCCAGTTGTTCGGGTCTTCCCAGTTGACGCCGTCTCCCAGACCGGTCCACCTGAAGGTCTCCGCGGCGGCTGTACCGGTAATAAGGGCGAGAACGAGGCAACCGCCTGCCATCCGGCTGGTTATGGACGTACTCATCTTGTGCTCTCCTTCACTCTGTACTGAAGCGGAGCCGCATCGCGACGCCGTGTCTCTCTGGGGGCAGCGCACACTTGGCCAATACCAGGACCTGCGTGACCCTTTGTCTTTACCAACGTTACGGACGACGCGACACTCATGCAAGCGCATTCAGAGTAGGTGGCGAGATTTTGTCATCTCAAATGTAAATACAATGCGACGGAGTCGCCGAAAGCCACCCGGCGGTGTTTCGTCAGGAGAGTAAAGCCGGGCGTGACTCCAAGTCGGCTCAGTCAGGCGGGCCGCTTGTCGCGCCCGTGCGGCTCAATTGCCTGCCGCGTCTGCCCAAAGCTCATCGAGTTGCTCGCGAAGTTGGCGGACGATGTCGGGGTGCTCCTCCGCGAGGTTCCGTGTCTCGCCGATGTCTGCCTCCAGGTCGTACAGCTCGGGCACCTCATCGCGAGTCACCGCCGCGTAGTCGGGAACCAGGTGCTCGGCACGCAGGTACTTCCATTTACCTCGGCGAATGCCGTTGGCGGCGTGCTTGGGAATCACCGTCGTATAGAGGAAGGTGTCTCTGGCACCGGAATCACCGCCCAGGAGCAGTTCGGTCTGATCGACGCCGTCGATCGTGCGGTCGGTCGGCAGATCGAAGCCGGCAAGCGTTGCGAAGGTTGGTAGAAAATCCAGCGTCGCGAACAGTGCGCTCGACTCGGTGCCGGTCGCGACCTTCCCCGGCCAGCGGACGATGCAGGGGACGCGGACGCCTGCCTCGTAGCTGCTGCCCTTGCCCGCGCGCAACGGACCCGCATCACCCCAGAATTTCGCGCCTTCGGGGTGACCCCTTTCCGTGCGTCGGTATCGATCCTGGTTCCACGGACCGTTGTCGGTCGTGAAGATGACCAGCGTGTCGTCCGACAATCCCAGTCGATCGAGCGCGTCGAGAAGCCGGCCGGTCTCGTAGTCGAACTCCTCGACGACGTCGCCGTACAAGCCGCCGTCCGATCGACCTTTGAATCGAGGCGACGCATCGATGTCGGTGTGCATCATCGTGTGCGCCAGGTAGAGCGCGAAGGGCTTGGTCGGATCTCTCTGTGTCGCCAGGAAGTCGATCGCCTTGTTGGTGTAGAGCCGCGTGATCGTGCTCATGTCATCGCTGGCACCCGCCGGTTCGTTGTTCTCGTGGTACAGGATCTCGCCGTCGTCGTTCGCTCCGAGCGCTCCGAAGTAGTATTCAAAGCCCTGGGCGTTCGGCATCCGGTCGAGGATTTCCTCTCGATTCGATACGTCCCATTTCCCGATGCACGCCGTGTGATAGCCGACCGTCTGGAGCAGTTCGGCCCAGGTGACTTCCTCGGCCGGCATGTGCCACCCGCCCGAACGCACGGGGTACCGCCCTGTGAGCAGGGCCGAGCGAGAGGGGCCACACACGGACTGCGCGTAGAAGCTCGTGAACTTCGTGCCTTGGGCGGCGAGTTGGTCCATCCGCGGCGTGTCGTGTGTGGTTGAGCCGAAGCACCCGAGGTCGGCATAGCCCTGATCGTCTGTGAAGATGATCAAGATGTTTGGTCGCAGCGGTTTGCCTGCGATGGCTTGCGAAGCGACGAGCATCGACGTCAGTGCTGTGAGCAGCAGCGAGTGGTTCATCGACCTTGTTCCGGCTGAGCCGTCGCATCCCGACGGGGGGCAGCCCCGCAGCGAGAGGAGCGCTCGCGAGTCTGCTGAAATGTATTGACTTTTCTGGGTTCGTGCATTTGCATTATATCCGAAAATTCTTGACTTGCCTCGTCCGGTTTGCTGATATTCGAGTGTCGGTGGAAGCGGTATCGCTACCCGTCGACCTCTAAGTCCGCGGCACACGCTGCCGGGCTTCTGTATGAAGCATGTTTGGTTCAGACTGGAGCTGCTGGGATGCAGATGAAGAGCCACGCGTTGGCCGCCGTTGTCACGATATCGGGATTGGCGATGGCCCAGCCGATCGCGAGCTGGAATATGCAATCCGTTCAGGACGTGGTCGAAGCGGGCGCCGGATTTCCTCGCGGCAATCCGGTCGGCGCCGATCTCGCGTCAAATGGCATCTTCGGCGGTCTGCTCGAGGACAACCCCGTCTTCGCGGCGCTCCGTGGTGGCACCCCCCTCGGCGATGGCGACGACCTGCTCTGGTACTTCAGCCCGCTGACCGGGCACGTGTACCCAACCGCTCAGACGGGGGCGCCGGCCGCTTTCTACAACCCGACGAGCCTCTTCGGCGCCGGCGATGGTGTCTCGTACGAAGTCGCCGCGACGATCGACGCGAACCTTGACCCAGGAGTGAGCGGGATCGTTGAAGGGGCCTTCTACCCCCTTGACCAGTACGGCAACGAGTTTGAACTCCTGGGGACGCACACCCATGAGTTCATGTTTCGTTCCAATGGCGACACCACCGACCTGAACGGTGACGGGCGGTGGACGGGCAACTTCGCCCCGTTGGGCGGGCCAAGCACCAACGGGTTCTTCGTTCCCGCCAAGGACAACCAGGTCATCTGGTGGCACGACAATCCTGCGAGGCTTCTATTTGTTGCCAACGCGTCGGCCCCGGGTGGGCTCCGTATGAGCTTTGCGGGAGTGGATACCGCTGGTGAAAACGTCTTCCTGTCTTTCGACGCCAACGCTCGGAACTATCTCAACGGCGAATGGGTCTACGTCAAGCTCACGTACGACGCCGACGCCCTGACTGTGTCGGGCGCTCAGTATCTGGTTGAAATCACGTCAGACATCGATCCGGGTGACGGCGTAACCCTCGTCACCGACCGGGTCGTCGGCAACTTCGACTCGTCGTGGGCCGGTCTGCGACCGGGTCAGGGTACCAATCCGCGCGTTGGTCTCCGCGTCTTCGGCGACACCATCGATGGTCGGCAGTTCGATGGCCTAATCGACGCGATTCAGATCAGCAGCGGCTTGGTCTCACCCTTCGACATGATGGGCGTCACGGTTCAGCCTCCTCCGGCCAGTTACGGTCCGGTCGCCCGTTGGGGGATGTCGCCCGCCTTTGATACGGTTACGGACCCCCGCGACTCGAACACGGTGCTCAACCCGGGTGAATCCGGTGTTCAGCCCGCCACACTCGATAGCCGCATCGCCTCCGGCGAAGGGGACTTGCTCGGTGGGGGTGCTCACACGGCGACCTTCCCGTATGGCTCGCGAGAAGCTGTCGCTCAAACGACTTCAGCTGACGATCACCTCTGGTGCTTCACGAGCGAGAACTCGGACTCCGACGCGTTCAACGGCGACTTTCCGTCGGTCCCCGACGGCGCCCCTTTCTCGCTGTTTGCGACGGGGAAGGTCCCCGCGGCCGTGTCATCGTTCGACTCGACTGCGTTCGATGCGCCCGCCGCGGGCTCGCTCGTGTACCCCAGCGACCGCTACGGCGACGAGATGGCCTTCGAGGGCAGCTTCACGCTCGAGGCCGTCTACAAGACCGGCAGCCCCGCCGCTCAGCCCCTCATCGTGCAAGGCGAGGCGCGCGAGCGTTACCGCCTCAGCGTGTCCGGCTTGGGCGCGAGTTTCACACTGATCGACACGAATCAAGTCACCGCGGGCGCCACGCTTGCGGATGGCGCGATCGACCACACCGGCGGCGTTTGGGTCTACACCCGCGCCATCTACGACGAGTCCAGCCAGACCATCACCATCGCATCGAAAGATGAGTTCGGGAACGAAGACTCTGTCACGATTAGCGGTCTCGTCGGCTTCGGCCCGCTCCCGACAGGGTCTGATGGCAACATGTTCGTCGGCCGCGACTTCTCTGGTCCGGACCTCGTCCCCCAGAACTTCAGCGGTTTGATCGATGAGGTTCAGATCACCCGAGGCGTTCTCGCCTCGAGAGACGCCATGGTGCTTCTCTCGACCGACCCCGCTCCGCCGTGCTCGCCGGAGGATATCGACGGCGACAACCTGCTCACGTTCTTCGACGTCCTCGCTTTCCTTGAGATCCTCGACGCCGCACCCAACTGTCCTGCCGATGCCGCGTGTGCCGTTGCGGATCTTGACCGCAACAACATCGTCGATGTCTTCGATCTGATGCTTCTGCTCGAGAACTTGGACCCTGACAATCCGAACTGCGGTGAAGCGGCGAGGCCCAACATCATTGTCATCTTTACCGATGATCAGGGCTACGCCGACTTCGGCTCGTTTGGCTCTACGACACACGACACCCCTCGCATGGACGCGCTCGCGGCCGAAGGGATGAGGTTCACCGACTTTTACGCCCAGAACGTCTGTGGCCCGTCGCGATCGGCGCTGCTCACTGGTCGCTACCCCGTGCGTTCACGTGGCTGGAACATGCCGCCGGAGGAGGTTACCTGGGGTGAACTGCTCAAGACGGTCGGTTACCAGACCGCGTGCATCGGCAAGTGGGACGTGTCTAACCGCCTGGAGAACATCCCGCGGATGCCCAACGCACAGGGTTTCGAGTATTACTTCGGTGCGCTCGGCGCCAACGACAACGGAGTGATTTTCTACCACCAGAACAATCAGGCGACGGGTTCGAGCAACGACATGAGCTCGATCACGCGGCTCTACACCGACAAGGCGATCGACTATCTGACGAACCAGCGCGACCCGACCAAGCCGTTCGCGTTGTACCTATCGCACACGATGCCACACACAGATATCGACGCGTCGCCTCAGTTCCTTGGTCAGTCCGATGGCGGGTTGTACGGCGACGTGATCGAGGAACTCGATTTCGAGACGGGGCGCCTCCTCGACACGCTTGACCAGTTGGGCTTGGCCGAAGACACCATCGTGATCTACACGACCGACAACGGGCCTTGGAACCAGGAACTGTACATCAACAACGAGATGGGTCACCCCCCGGGCTCGAAGTTCTGGGGCGACTCCGGCCCGTTGCGAGAAGGCAAGGGGAGCACCTACGAGGGCGGCGTCCGAGCTCCGTGCATCATCCGCTGGCCGGGCAAAGTCCCCGCGGGTGTTGATTCGGACGCCGTGTTCACGACCCTCGACTTGCTGCCCACCTTCGCCACGCTCGCCGGGTTCGACCTGCCCGACGACCGGGTCATCGACGGCGTGGATCAGACCAATCTGATTCTCGGCAAGGACCCCGAGGGTGCTCGGCAAACGTATGTCTACACGACGCAGATCCCGAGAATCGTGGCCAACGGCATCCGGCGCGGCAAGTGGAAGTACCTGCGGCCTGAGCACTTCGTCCCTGACTACGCGGTGATCGATCGTGCAGAAGTCGAAGAGTTGTACGATCTCGAGGCCGACATCGGGGAGACCACCAATCTCGCAGATCAGTACCCCGAGATCGTTGACCAACTCCGACTGGAGCTCGATAGGTTCTGGGCGGAAGCGACACAGGACTGATCGCCGCAGAGATGGAGCGATCGTGGCCCTTGCCGGGTCCCGATCGTTCCGTTGCCCAGATCACCGGGTCGGACGATCTCGGACCCCGGGGGTTACAGCGCCGGCGCCGTCAGAGTCTGGACACGGCGCTGCGTGGTGTTGATCTGGTTTCACTCCGGCTGACGATCCGACCGGTACACGTGATCGACCACGATGTGCCCCCATCCCCCTGAGTGCGCATCAACGATCTCGATCGTCGCGGACCGCCCCTTCAGCTCCGCCACATCCCACGACACCCACTGCATGATCTTCCGGCCGTTCGAGTCCTTCGTCGCGTTCCCGACGGCGCTCCGCACGACTTCGCCGTCCACTATCAGATTGACGCAGGTTTGGTCCGGCGTCCGTCCCCCGCCAATGCGGAAGTTGATGCGATCGCGATCGATCGTGAATTCTGGTGACGTGAGTGTTCCGGTGGCGTTGTCGCTGCGGTTGTTGCCGATGAACGTGTCGAGCGCTCGTTGGCCTTCATAGCCAACGACCCGACCACGGACTTCGACGGGGCCCGAGGTGAACGCGCTCCCCGACGAAACCCACGGGCCGAAGTCCTCGCCCTCGAAGTCGGACATCAGGATGTCGTCTGCTGAAAGCACCACGGGGGCGGCGAGAACGATGGGCCCGGGTCGAACCGTCGGCTTGGGGATCCGTTCTGAGGTGGGTGTCAACTCGACGCTCGCGGTCTCCGCGAGCTGGGTCATCTTGACGTACATCGCGCTACAGATCGCTCGGTCGTGTGCGTTGAGAAGATGAGTGTGGAGCTCGTGACGACCGGCGTCGAGTTGGACGCGGAACATCGCTTTCGTATCGCTCGGCGCGCTGTCCAGCGTGAAGTTCTGTCCCGCAATCTGAACGTTCGCTGCGACCACCGGCTTCTGGCCGCGACGCCCTTTGCTGAAGTCGGGCGCGTATCCGGCGTTGAGGGGTAGGTCGGCTTCTTCGGGCCACCGGCGGAGCTCCAACTCGTAGATCCCGCCGTGCGCGATCTCGATATTCCAGTAGCCAACCGCCCACCCGTCGGTCAGGCCGCCCCGGTTGTCGCAGTAGTCCCCGACCCAGTCCTGGGCATACAGGAACATCGGCGCTTGGTTCTCCGTGCCGACGCGGATCCACCGCGGGATATCGAACTGCGGTTTCGCGTCCTGATACCACGCGTCGTAGTACGCTTCCATCGCCGCGGCGACGCGGGGGTTTCGCTCCGCCACGTTGTGCTCTTGGCCCGGGTCGGTTGCGACGTTGTACAACTCGCCCGGCTGGACGAGTCGCCACTTGTCCCAGAGCACGACCGCGGGATCCCACTTCGCGCCAGAAACCCTGTATTGGATCACAAGTTTGCGATCCGGGAAGCTCTCGGAAAAGCCCCCTAAGAGCCCGGCGAGGCTGATGCCATCGAACGCGTTGTACGCCGCCCCGAGCGTGGAATCGCGGTGAGCCTCATCGGACACGTCAAGGTCGCATAGATCGATCAGCGTCGGCAGCACGTCCTGGATCTGTGTGAGCGTGTCGACGTCCCGTCCGTGCTCGAGTGGGCCGTCGGGCCAGCGGATGAAGAACGGCACGCGGTGACCGCCTTCATAGACGCTGGTCTTCATCGCGCGCATCCCGGCGTTGTAGATCTCTTTGGCCGGGTAGCTTTGGGTGCCGTTGTCGGACATGTAGATCAGAATGGTGTTGTCGCGCAGCCCCTCGTCGGCGAGAAACTGCTCGAGTCGCCCGAGGTTCTCGTCGAGGTTTGCGATCATCCCGTAGAACTTGTCGGGAATCGGCTTTCCTTCGTACGTTCCCACGTAGGGAGCGGAATAGACGTCGGCGACTACGTCGGGAACGTGCGGGGTGTTTGTTGCGAGGAAGAGAAAGAACGGCCCTCCGTCCACCCGAGCCTGCTGGTCCTTCATCCAGTCCATCGCATAGTCGAAGAAGATATCCGTGCAGTACCCTTCCATGCGTTTATCGATGCCATTGTGATTCAAGACGGGATCGAAGTAATCGTTGCCCCAATAGTCCGCGAGCGACGTGATGCCCCACGCGCGATGGTGGAGGGTGTCTTGAAAGCCCCGGTCCTGCGGGCGGTGCGGGTAGCTGTCGCCCAGGTGCCATTTCCCCACGTGCCCTGTAGCGTACCCGGCATCACCGAAGAACTCGGCGATCGTCGGTATGTCGACGCGGACCATCGAGCGGCCTTGACACACCGCGGTCGATCCATTCTTCATGGCGTCGCGACCGGTGATGAGCTGCCCGCGAGAGGGCGAGCACATCGGCGCCGCGTGGAAATCCGTGAGCCGGACGCTCTCCGCGTGCAATCGGTCTGTATGAGGGGTCTTGAGAACGGGGTTCCCGTGGCAGCTCATGTCGCCGTACCCCTGATCATCAACCATGATCAGGATCACGTTTGGTCGATCGACCTCCATCTCCGAAGCATCAGACTGGGCGAGGGCGTGCGGTGCGCAGCCGAGCAACAGGGCACACGCCGTGCGGAGGGGCCGCAGGGCGCGGGCGACGAGACCATCGGTGCTGAGTCGTGTCATGTGCGGTCCTGTCGTCGCGCAATAGCGACCGTCGGTGGTGCGACGTGAACGCGCGGTATCGCAGGTCAGCGCATGGCTCTGCTTATCGCGCCACGGTGTGGATCGACACGCTGTCGAGCGTGACGGGCCCGAGATCGGAGAACAGCGAAACGCTGTTCCAGTCCTCGGCGGGGAAGATCAGATCGGAAATCGCGGCGGTGAGCGCTCCGGAATCAGCCCCGCCCAGAAGTTCAACGCTGGAGTTATCGACGATGATCTGGAGGGTAACCGAGCCGTCGGCACTCGTTTGTAGCGGGGCGTAGTGGACGACCGCGAAATCGGGATGGAAGTCCGATTCGCCGGAGTTCCTGCGATCGACAAACATCTCCCGGAGCCGCAGGTCATAGCCGAAGACGGTCCCGGGCTGGTTGGGTCCAGCGACCGGAGCGCCGGCGTGGGTGAAACGAGCGGGGCGTTGCTTGACGATGCCGCCGAACCGGATCGCGCTCTCGAGCTTGGCGGTCATCGTGATGATGTACGCGCCTTCGGGCATCGCGTCGAGGTGCCTGGAGTACCCATTGTGCTCAAGCAGACGGGCGAACGTGTGGCGGCCGGCGGGGATCGTGAAATTCGTAGCGGTGAACGATGTCGTCATGCTCTCCATGACTTCGCTCGCGGGTGTCTGGGTCAGGCGGATGCCCTCGGGCCGTTCGGTCAGTCCGACCTCGCGGGGGATGGACATCTGCCCCCGCCAAGGGCCGGTGGGGATGGTGTTGGCGTAGCGCCAATCGTTCATCCAGGCGAGCCAGACGACGCGGCCTTCCGGGTCGTGGTTGAAGGCCTGGGCCGCGTAAAAGTCCGCGCCGTGGTCGACCCAAAGTGTCGTTTCTAGCGGATTTTCGTTCACGAAGCGTTCGCCGTCGAACTGACCGACGAAGTACATCCCCGCGGATCCGCCCGCCGGTCCCGCGTTGCCGACGTCGATTTGAAGCACCCAGCGTGTGTTGTCGGGATCACCGTCGACGGGGAGTTCGAACAACTCTGGGCATTCCCAGTTCGGCACGTTGGACTGTCCGGCTGGACCGAAGCTCGAGATCTGTTGCCAATTCCGAAGATCGTCGGAGGCGTAGAAGTCAATGACGCGGTTGAGGGCTTGCGAGACGAGCATGATCCATCGCCCGGTGGGCTCGTGCCAGAAGACTTTGGGATCGCGGAAGTGGGGGAGCTCCTTGTCGATGACCGGGTTGCCCGTGTACTTCGTCCAAGACGTGCCGCGGTCGATCGAGTAGGCGAGGCGCTGGTCTTGCCTGTTGGGGTTGGACTGGTGTCCGGTGTAGATCGCGACGAGCGGCGGGTTCGCATCGGTTCCGAAGCCGGATGAGTTTGCGGTGTCGTTGACGGCCGATCCGGAGAAGATCATTACGCCGTCGGCTTCGGGAAGAGCGACGGGCAACTCGTCCCAAGTCGTGAGATCCGTGGAGGTGGCGTGGCCCCACGACATGTGCCCCCAGGTATCGCCAAAGGGGTTGTGCTGATAGAAAAGGTGGTAGCGACCGTTCGCGTACATCATCCCATTCGGATCGTTGATCCAGTTGGCCTTGGGCGCAAAGTGGATCTGCGGGCGCAGGTGGGGGGTCTCGAGCGGAGCGATACCGCCAGATACAGCGATGATCTCGTCGTCGGTCAGGGCGCGATCCCACATCGTCGCGTGATCGATGGCACCGGTGAGCCGACGGGCAATCCGATAGTCGTCACCCCGGGCTTGCGGCTCGCCGGCGAGTACGAGTGGTACGTCACTGGCCGGGCGCAGTCGGCCAGAGTGCTTGACGGATCCGAACGCGCGTCCGTTGATGAAGAGTTCGATGGCGCGGCCGTTGTAGCGGGCCACGATGGTGTGCCAGCCGCGTGCGCGGACGGGGAGGATGTTCGCTGCCGCACGGGCAATGCCGCGTTCGGTTCCGAGTTGAAAGCCGAGGTCGACGAGGCCGCCGGTTAACTCGAAGGCGAAGATGTTGTACTGCAGACGTTCACTACCGCCGTGCTTGCTGAACGGGGTTTGGTTCCACGACCCGCTGTTCTGCATCCGGACGAGCATGGTGAGTTCGCGTCCCTCGACGTTCGCGTTCCCGCCGGCCCCTTGGCCGATGATAAGCGCGGCGTCGTCCAGCGTGGCGACGACGCCATCACCTCCCGCGTCGAGAGAAGCCATGCGCTCATCACCCTCAAGCGGCACGCCAAAGCGTGTGTTACCACCGGTTGGCGTGAGCCTGTTCGATGGCGACCGTTGATCGAGTGCTGACGTCATATCCCAATGGGCTACGGCGTCGGTGAACACTTCGGCCGGGGTCACCGACTGCGCGCCCGCGAGTGTTGTCGACGCGACCAGAGCGATAGCGCTGGACCAGAGCATGTGTGACCTCATGGCTGTGGGCACCCGGCGTCGTACTCCCTCAAGTACTCGAGGAAATCGAAGAAATCGAGCCCCGGCGTGGATGCGCTCTGAATGCGAAAGAGATACTCAACAATGTCGTTCGATGTCAGTTGCCCGTTGGTGTCGAGATCCGGTCCACAGGCATCTTGAAACGCACCCAAAAGCTCTGCCGGGGCGAGCGGCTGGCTTGAGATGCGCACCTCATCGATCAGGCCCAAGAACGTGCGTTCATCGTCGCCGAGGATCTCGCTTGCCCGACCCACGATGAGCCTGCCATCGCTCTGCGGGCCCGACGGGCGGATACCCGCGAAGTTCGCAGGAAGCGGTCGGATCGTTTCACGCCGTTCGAGCGTCTCGGAGAGGGTGAGCAGGCGCAGCGATCCAGCCGGCGAAACGGGGTCGTCCGGGTCGTAGATCGCGGCGGCGTAGTGCCACTGACCGTCGGCGAAGTTGACCGGTCCATCCCCGCCTCCGGTCGAGTTGTCGGAATCGACAGGCGGGAAGCTGCCGAGGCCATCGGTGATCGCGAAGCGGAGGTTGCCCGGGCCACCCTCGTTGAGGATCAGTGCAAAGCGGAACTGATCCTCACCCTGGAGAATGAGCTCCATGAGACCGGCGTTCGACTGGTCCCCGTTGGTCTTGAAGTACGCCTCGACCGTGAAGCCCGAGGTGAACTCAAACTCGCGACCATACTGATCGGGCTCGAACGTCAGGGCGCCGTCATCCGCGACGAGTGAAGACGCGTCGAAGCTCGCGTCGCCGCCCGATTGGCCCGGGCGGTACATCGCCTGCGGTGCAACCTCTGGCGAAGTGACAAAGAGGCGGTCCGCACGAGACGTGTCGTAGAACAGACTGTCCGTCGACGGAGACGGCTCGTAGAACGGGGCCAGCTCACCGAGTTGGCCACCCTGCCCATCGAACGTTGCGCTGTCCGCCACGGTGGGGTTCGACCCGACGACGGCGACCGGGGACGGGGGGGGCGACATGGACCAGCGGGCAACGGTCGTGTTCCCGGCAGGGAGCGGATATCGCACCCATGTTTCGCGGAGGTCATGCGCGCGGAATTCGAGGAGCGTAGCCGATCCGAATATCGCGGTCGCCTCAACCGCCATCTGGTCGTCGGGGATGTTGGGATCAGGGAGCACGAGTTGCGAGATCGTCACGACGCCTTGATCATCCGGGGTTCCGCCGAACACCTCGATCGACGAGCGATCGAGCAGGATCCGGAGATGCACCACGTTGTTGGGCCCGAGTTCGAGCGGCGCGGAGAAAACGCCGGCGATCGCCCCGGAGAAGTCCGACCGGCCGGCGCCGCGGGTATCGACAAAGACCTCTTGGCTCGCCGACGAGTAACCGATAAAGGCCGATCCACCGGGGACGGAGAAGACGCGGAAACCGGCGATCGTCGCGGAACCCATGTCGAGTGTGGCCTCGATGTCGAGCATCCGGCCGGCGACGGAGAGCGGTGCGAGGGGGTCGGTTGTGGTGGTGACAACAGACGGGGCGTTGAGCTCGGTGAGCCCTGTGCGGATCGATTCGATCTCGTCGACAGGCTTCTGGCGGAGTCGCGCCCCATCGGGCGTTGTCACGAGCGAGAGTTCTCTCGGAAAGGAGACCTGACCGCGCCAAGGGGTCGTCGGGATGCTCTCGCCGTAGGACTGCATGATGCCCGCCCAAATCCGTCGGCCGTCCGGGGCTTCGTCCCATGAGTAGACACCGTCGAAATCACGCCCATAGTCGGCCCACTGAGCAGGCGTTTGGGCGACAAAGCCGCCCTCGTCCATGGTGCCCACCCAGTACAGGACCCCGTTCCCGCCGGCGGGGGAGCCGTTCGCGGGCGTGAGCTGGAGAACCCACGGATTGGCGGGGCCGCCGTTGAGAGGCAAGCGGAAGAGATCAGGGACTTCCCATCCGATGGCACCGGCGGCGATGACGTGCGCATCGGAGAAATCGTCGAGGCGCGTCCAACTGAGCAGGTCGTCCGACTCCCACTGGCTGACGAAGTTCTGTCCGCCGTGGGTGACAACCATGATCCAGCGACCGAAGAACGAGTCCCACACGATTTTCGGATCACGGAACTCTCGGCTGCCGATGTCGATGATCGGGTTGCCTGCGTAAGGGATCCAGGTGGCGCCCCGATCGAGCGAGTACGCGAGTCGCTGATCTTGATTCCTCGTTATGGCGTTGTGACCGGTGTACGAGAGGATGTAGGGCGGGTTCTCGGCAGTGCCCAAGCCAGACGTGTTGTTGGCGTCGAAGACCGCTCCTCCGGAGAACGCGTTGATGGGGCCAGCGGGCGTGATCTCGGGCCGAAGCGCGTCTGGACGGTTGGACCATGTCACGAGGTCTGGGCTTGTGGCGTGGCCCCACGACTGATTCCGACCGAACTGATTGGCGATGGGGTTGTGTTGATAAAAGAGGTGCCAGAGGCCCGGCGCGCCACTCTCCCCGGCGATGTAAATCAGGCCATTGGGCTCGTTCATCCAGTGGACTTCTGGCGAGAAATGGTATCCGGGACGCCACGGCTCGCCGTATCGCTCGGACTGCGCGTTGGCAGATAGTGCGAGGGTCAGCGCCGCCGCCGCGATGAGTGAGCCTCGGAGAACGTTCGGCATCACTTGCCTTCCATTTGCTTCTGGATCTCTTCGAGAGGAACGCCCTTGGTCTCGGGCATTTTCGTCAGGACCCAGACCAACTGACCGACCATGCACAGGGCGTAGAAGGCAAAGACGAAGCCGCCCGATTTCTCGGCGATGAGCGGGAAAGTCTGGCTGATCACGGCGGCAAAGATCCAGTGTGTGAAGCTGCCGAACGCCTGGCCGCGGGCGCGAAGGTGATTGGGAAAGATCTCTGAAATGAAGACCCAGATCACCGCGCCTTGGCCTACTGCATGTGACGCGATGAACACGAGGAGACTCGCGAAGACGACGTAGCCGCCAGCCTGGCTGGTGAACTCGCGTGCGACCCCACCGGCCTCGGTTTCAACGAGTTGGCTTTGGGTGAAGAAGGTGACCGCGGCGGCGCCAAGACTGATGATGTACCCGACGGAACCGACGAGCATGAGTCGCTTGCGTCCGAAGTGATCGATGAGCGCAAGGCCAATCATGGTGAACACCAGGTTCATGACACCGAGGCCGACGGAGTTCAGCAGGCCGGCTTGCTCGCCGAACCCAGCAGAAGTGAAGATCGTCGGGGCGTAGTACAGGATGGCGTTGATACCGCTGAGTTGGTTGAACGCGGCGATCGCGAACGCCAGCAGGATCGGCTTCAAGTATTTCGCCTGAAAGAACGGCTCTTTCAGGCCCCGGCTATCGGCGTCCAGCGACGCTTTGATGTCGTTGACGACGGGGCCGATATCGCCCCGATCGTGATTGAGCTTGGTGAGAACCGAACGCGCTTCATCCTCTCGGCCCTTGGCGAGAAGCCATCGCGGGCTGCGTGGTGTGCCAAAGAGGAGGAAGAAATAGGCGAGCGCCGGGATCGCTTCGACCCCGAGCATGATGCGCCAGCCAGAGGCGTCGAGCCACTGGCGGAACGCGGCGCTGAGCGCCGTCGTGTCGCCGGGGTCAATACCGGCCGACGACACGCCCCGTCCGTATTCGGCGATGAGGAAGTTGGACGCGAAGGCCATGAGGATGCCAAAGACGATATTGAACTGGACAAGAGCGACGAGCCGTCCACGCGATTTGGCCGGTGCAATCTCCGCGATGTACATCGGCGCGACGACAGATGCGCCGCCGACGGCGAGGCCCCCGATCAATCGGAAGATGATGAACGTCACGACATCCTGGGCGAGGGCGCTCCCAACGGCTGAGACAAAGTAGAGAATGGCGAGAGCGAACATCACGCTTCGACGCCCGAACCGGTCGGCTGGTTTGCCAACAACAATCGAGCCGATGACGGTGCCGATCAGGGCGCTGCTCACCGCGAAGCCCTTGCCCCAGGCGTTGAGCTCAAAGACCGACTGGAGAGAATCCACGGCACCGCTGATCACGGCGGTGTCGAATCCGAAAAGGAACCCTCCAAGGGCAGCGACGACTGCACAGCGGAGGATGAGCAAATGAGATGTCATCGAGTGAGGCTTCCGACTCAGTGGACATTGATGAAATTGCAACGGCGAACTTCAAGGTGAACACCGCACGGAGCAAACGACTGTTGGGCGTCCGCAACAACCGGTCGCCAAGCATGATGACCAGCGGCGCTGGCGTTGGTGGATTTGAGGGCACGCCAGCCAGGCTGATCGATGTCGACGGGCGCCGCAGACACCCCGGGAGCCCGCAGAGTCCGTCGTTGATTCCTTTCTACGAACGAAATCGTCGATGCACAATCGAAATCCAAACACCCGTGGAGAGGCATCGACAGAGATCTGAGGACGCTAAACGCTTCCAGCAGGACGAGTATCGGATGAGCGTTGGCGAGTGTCAAGACGATTCAGACTGTATGACACGAAAATTGACTACAAAATGTCAACAATTTGTAATACGTTCATGTGGCAGATTCACCAGAACTCGAAGTGGTCGATTCCGAGGGAATTCGCACGCTTTGACCGCCACTTGGGTCCAGATCGCGCGTTGCAATCACGTCAAACGACCGTGATACGCAGGTATCGTCTTCGAAGACAGTCAACGTACGACTATTTGATAGGTGAATGAGAGGTATAACTCACCGCTCGCAGAGAACCCAATCAATTTACATATATGTCAAGCTGTTACAAAAAACACGAAATTTGTCAGCATGTGGTATAGACATACTCGTATCGATGTTCGATAATGCTTTCATGGCAAATCTAGAGACAAAACACCAAGCTAAAAACGCGGGCTTTACGCTCATTGAGCTTTTGGTCGTTATCTCGATCATCGCGCTGCTCATCGGTATTCTGCTTCCCGCTCTCGGAAAGGCCCGCACCGCTGCGAGGAAACTCCAGAACTCGACGAGCATTCGCTCGATGTATCAGGGTGCATCTGTGTTCGGAAACGCGAACCGCGATTGGTTCCCGGGGCTGAACCGCCGCGGCCTCGTCGTCGGGCGAGACGCCTCAAATGGCTTCTCGGGTTCGGTCGACGACCTTCCGATCGTCGGAGTCGACGGTGCGAGTTTCCAGGGCTGGGGCGGCGGAAACGACCCCGAGCGCCAAACTGGTTCGAGCGCCGCAACATGTCTCGCGATCATGCTGAACGGCGAGTTCGTCAGCCCGGAGATCCTTCTGAGTCCCGGTGACGTCGACGGGGAGATTGCGCCGGGTGGCGGGAGCCTCGACGGGTTTAACTTCCCGCTCGGGCAACTCGATACCTTTGGTCCGAGCGGTCCTGACGAGTCAGACTCGAGAACTCCAAACTTCTCTTACGCTTTGAGCCACTTGCTCCCGGATGAAACCGCGACCAATCCGTTGCTTGCCGGGGTGGCGGCGAAGCTGAACCGTGTACACGGGGCTCGTCGTCAAGACTGGAGCAACACCACGAACTTCCAAGCTGTCTTCGCCGCTGACCGCGTCGTCAGGAATGGTGGAAGTATCTGGACAGATTCACGCCTAGAGAACGCGGAATGGGAAGGTTCGATCGGCCGTGGCGACGGTAGTGTGACTTTCGAGAAGTCGAGCCGGTTTCTTCAGCAGTACGGCGCGCTCGCACCGAACCATGAGGACGACATCTTCGTCGACCCCTTCCTCCCTGGGACCGAGAACGGAGATCTTGTCATCACAGACTCTGGAGCCGAGATCCACGGTCCGGGCTGGGTGCGTTGGGACTAACGCGGCTTCACCGAACGTAAAGCGCCACGCATTGGGCTACTCGACTGGAGGCCCGCCAGATTGACTCCGGCGCGGATTCCGCAAGCGAGTGTGCGGCCCGAGGCGGCTACGTCAGTCCGCGTCGTTTTAGATGTCGACGACACGCCGACGGGCGGTGACAAGGTCGACCGAAGGTCTTTCGCGCGTCAGATGAGCGGGAAGCGACGGCGTGGCGCCCGAGTGTGACGCGACGTACGCCCCGACCTTGTTGGCCACGGTTGCCGCGGTGAACGGGCTGTCTCCGCTGAGCAACCTGACCGCATAGGCGGCGCCGCACGAGTCGCCCGCTCCGACCGCATCGCTGCTCGCCGATATGGTGGCCTTGGACGCTTCGCCCTCGTATACCGAGTCCGGCGTGTACACGATCACGCCTCGAGCGCCGCGCGTCAGCATCAACTGTTGCAATCCAAACGCACGGATGATCGTGGCTGCCTGCCCGATTTCGTCCTTCGCCGAAGCTCCAAACATCTCGGCGATCACCGGGAGCTCTTCGTCGTTCATCTTCGCGATCGACGCGAGTTCGAGCCCCCGGCGGACGACCTCGTACTCGGTAGCGCCGGGCCGCAAATTGACGTCGTACAACCGCACAGTGTCGCGGTCCGTCCCATTGCGAACGAATCGTTCAATCGCCGACGCGGTCGCGGGGCGCCGCCGCGCAAGCGTCCCAAAGCACACAGCGTCGAACGCGTATGAGAGTTCCTCGAGACGATCGGTAAACACCACGTTGTCCCAAGCAGGGTCTTCGCGGAAAAGGTAGCTCGGACCACTTTCTCCGATCGAGACGTCGACAATGCCGGTCGCGCGATCGAGATCGGTTTGAATGGCATCGGTCTCGACGCCGAAGGCGCGTAGAGCGGCGAGCAGTCTGTCTCCTAGGGCGTCGCGTCCGACTCTGCTGACCAGAACAGATCGTCCGCCGGCCAGAGACTCTCCCGCCAGCATTTGCTTGGCATGCACCGCAAAGTTCAGCGGTGCTCCGCCGAGGTGGTCGCCCTTTCCGGCGATCCGATCGAAGAGCGCTTCACCGATTCCAACGATGATTGGCCCTGGGCGTTGTTGTGCTAGGGTCATTTCAGGCGTCCCTAGCTGCCACAACGGTTGAGGCTCGGATCACGAGTTGGCAACGCACGAGCACGTCGCGTGCTGGCATGTTCGGCGATTCAAGCCGTTCCAGCATCGTCTGGTATGCGATCTGGCCGATCTCCTCGCACGGTTGATGCACAGTTGTCAGTGGCACACGCAGCAATTCGGCGTACTTCACGTCATCGAAGCCTGCGACCAGGGCCGCATCTGGCACGGAAATGCCAATCGCGTCAAGGGTGTGCAGCAGTCGCGCTGCCGTGGCGTCGTTCCCGCAGACGAACGCATCCGGTCGATTCGATCCGATCACCTCTTGCAGAACGTCGGCCTGACCGGGGTCGATGCGAACGCTCGTGACTTCTGTGCCATCCGATGCGCTCATAGCCGCCCGAAGCCCGTCTTCACGCGCGTCGATCGTCACGGCCGAGTTCGGTCTCGCGACAAACATCACCCGCTTCGCGCCGCGCTCGGTGAGATGGCGTCCAACCAGCCATCCAACACGCCGGTTATCGATGCCGACGAGGTCGAAGCCGCTCCGGTCCGGATATTGCACGAAGTCTCGATCGAGCAAAACAAGCGGAACGTCAGCCGAACTCAGACGGTCGACGATCCGTTCGTTGATTTCTCGGCCGGCCGCGGCCATCTCTACCGGTGCGAAGAAGACCCCGGAAACGCCGCGATCGATGTACTGTTCGCATTGGAGAATCGCAGACTGGGTGTTGTCCTCATCCGAGCCGAGCGGCTTTCCATCGCTGCCCCAGAGCAGTGAGTTCTTGGACGCTTGGACACGCCGTGCGATCTCTCCGCAGATCGGCTCGAAGATCTCTGTCCTTCCGAGCCCGGGGATCAGGAGGCCGAACGTCTTTTCGTTGGATTGAACCGGCGACCGCAGGAAGGTCCCCGCTCCGCGTCGCCGATCGACGAGGCCCGCCCGTTCAAGTTCGCTGACTGCACGGGCAACCGTCGGTCGCGAGACCCCGAACTTGCGCACCAACTCCGCGTCGGTCGGGAATCGACCTCCCGGTGGGATCGAGCCGGATCTGATCCACTCCTCGAGGGTCTCGAGGATCTGGCGGTGCTTCGGACCAGAGCCGCTCATTGTTCGCCCCGAGGCTTGCATGGCATCATCCTTGATAGATCCTGAGGCGTACACGTTGGGATGGTATCGAAATGCATTGACTTTGTCTAGGCAATATTCTTCGGATGTGAACTGAATAGTCTTGACAGTATGGACAACCGTCCGGATACTGACATCAATGGAAGCGTTCTCGAAGCCCCGATTCTGGGCTCGGTCGCGGTCAAAAGTCGCTCGATATATGTTTGGTTTGTGCTCGTGTAGCCACCGATTTCGAGCGATCTGTCAGCCGTCAGTATAAGGAAGCGTGCAATGCAATCCGCGAAGCTCACCGCGTCGACCATCGCGGCGGTATCTGGGTTGGCGATGGGTCAGCCGATCGCCAGTTGGAACATGCAGTCTGTGCAAGATCCCGGTGGCCTCGGCGGCCCGCGCGGCAACCCTGTCGTTGGCGACATCGCCCCGAACGGCTTCTTCGGCGGCGGTCTTCAGGACAATCCTTTCTATGAGCTGGAACGGGGCGGGACCCCGCTCGGGGATGGCGATGAAGCTCTCTGGTATTTCAGTCCGATTACCGGTTTCGATTATCCGACCGTGAACATGGGCGCCCCCGCTGATTTCTACAACGCGTCGAGTCTCTTCGGACTCGGCGACGGCATCTCGTATGACGCCGGCGCCACGTTCGACCCGAACCTTGATCCCGGCGTAGGCGGTGTTGTCGAGGGCGCGTTCTATCCGAACGATCAGTACGGCACCGAGTTCGACCTTCTCGGCACGCATACCCGGGAATTCATGTTCCGGTCGAACGGCGACACCACAGACCTCAACGGCGACGGGGAGTGGACGGGCAGCTTTGCGCCGATGGGCGGGCCCAGCACCGACGGGTTCTACGTCCCCGCGAGGGACAATCAGGCCATCTTTTGGCACGACGGCCCCGCGAGGCTCCTGCTGGTCGCGAACGAGGCGGCTCCGGGCGGGCTTCTCATGGCGTTCGCGGGTATTGATGCGTTCGGCGCGAACGAATTCGCCGTGGTGCGAGCGAGCGCTCGCAACTATCTCAACGGTGAATGGGTCTACGTCAAGCTGACCTACGACGCGGCTGCTTCGACATTCTCGGGTGCCCAGTACCTCGTCGAGATTACGACCGATACCGACCCCGGACCTGGCGTGAGCCTTGTCACCGACCGTGTGGTGGCGAACTTCAACCCGTTCTGGGCGGGTCTCCGCCCCGGTACCGCGGGCGCAAACCCCCTCATCGGTCTCCGGGCCTTTGGCAGCACCCTCGATGGCCGCCAGTTCGACGGCCTCATCGACGCGATCCAGATCAGTGACGGCGCCGTCTCGCCGGCGGACATGATGGGCGTCACCGTTCCGCCTCCCCCTTCCACGCCGGGTCCGGTTGCACGCTGGGGCATGGCGCCGGCCTTCGGCACCGTGACAGACCCGAACAACCCGGTGGTGGTGCTTGGTCCGGGCGAAACCGGTGTTCAGCCGGTGAGCCTCGATAGCCGGACGGCCGCCAGCGAAGGTGACTTGCTCGGCGGCAGCTCGTACACACCAACCTATCCCTACGGCTCGCGAGAGGCCGTCGCGCAGACCAGCCCCGCCGATGACCACCTCTGGTGCTTCACCGGCGAGGACTTCGACGACGATGGCTTCAGTGGCGACTTCCCAACCGTGACCGACGGCGCGCCTGCATCGCTCTTTGCGACGGGCATGGCTCCGGCGATCACAGCGTCGTTCGATTCGAGCGTGTTCAGCTCTCCCGCCATCGGCGCCGTTGTGTACCCGAGCGATCGCTACGGTGACGAGATGGCCTTCCAGGGCAGCTTCACGCTAGAGGCGGTTTACAACACCAGCAGCAACTCGACACAGACCGTGATCTTCCAGGGTGAGGCCCGCGAACGCTACCGCCTCAGCGTGTCCAACTCGGGTGCGGCGTTCACGCTGATCGACGAGAACCAGACCGTCGACGGCGCGACCCTTGGGAACGGAACGGTCGATCACAACGGCGGAGCCTGGGTTTACACCCGCGCTACCTATGACGAGTCCAGCCAGACCATCACCGTTGCTTCGAAGGACGAGTCCGGAAACGAAGACTCGGTCACGGTCGCGTGCGTCGCCGGCTTCGGGCCGCTTCCGACAGGGTCTGACGGGAACATGTTCATCGGCCGCGACTTCTTCAACCCGATCCTCGAGCCCCAGAACTTCACCGGCTTGATCGATGAGGTTCAGATCACCCGCGGCGTCCTCAGTTCGGCGGACGCGATGGTCACGCTGTCGACCGACGCCCCGCCGCCGTGTTCAGTGGCTGATCTTGCGCCGCCGTTCGGCATCGTGGATCTCGCCGACATCGACGCGTTCATCGCCGCGTTCCTTGTCCAAGACCCGCTCGCTGACCTCGTTCCGCCGGCGGGCGTCATCGACTTGGCGGATATCGACGCGTTCATCGCCGCGTTCCTCGCTGGTTGTCCCTAATCCTCCCAGGACGGAGCTCAATCCGGCAGCCCGCACCGGTCGAGACCGGTGCGGGCTGTTTTTTCCTGAGGAAGGCGCAGCCGAGCGACACGCAAGACCGCATCCGGTGCGAGCGTCGGACTCGAAAGCGGCACACCGTCACGGATCGGATTGCGTTCGCTGGGCGTCTACGACGGCGGCTTTGCCACGAGCAAAACCGCGGGCCTGCTAAAATGTATTTACTTTTGAGCGTATTTTTCCTTGCATTTTGGCCGGTTCTTCTTGGCTTTCGTGATCCAATCTGCTGATACTTGAATGTCCGTGGAAGCGGTACCGGCGAGATTTGCTGGCCGGTCGGCTTTACGCGTGACGTCATTCGAACTGAACGAAATGTCTTTGGTCAAGGACTGGGGATTCAATGCAGGTGAAATGCCTCCCTTCGGTAGCCATTGCCTCGATCACGGGTCTGGCGGTGGCTCAGCCGATCGCGAGTTGGGACATGCAGTCCGTCCAGGATGTTGTCGAAGCGGGCGTTGGGTTCCCTCGCGGAAACCCCGTCGGCGCCGATCTCGCGCCGAGCGGCATGTTCGGGGGCCTGCTTGAAGACAACCCGGTCTTCTCCGCGCTCCGCGGCGGCACGCCTCTCGGAAACGGCGATGACCTGTTCTGGTACTTCAACCCGCTGACCGGGCACGTGTACCCGACTGCTCAGACGGGTGCCCCCGCGGAGTTCTACAACCCGTCGAGCATCTTCGGCATGGGCGACGGAATCTCGTACGACGTCACGGCGACCCTCGATCCCAACCTCGACCCGGGCGTCAGCGGTAGGGTTGAGGGGGCGTTCTACCCGATCAGCCAGTACGGCAACGAGTTCGAACTGATGGGCACACACACCCATGAGTTCATGTTCCGGTCGAACGGGGATACAACCGACCTCAACGGCGACGGCCTGTGGACGGGCAATGTTGCACCTTCCGGTGGGCCGAGCACCAACGGGTACTTCGTACCCGCCAAGGACATCCAGGTCATTTGGTGGCACGATGGACCGGCTCGGCTCCTCGTGAACGCGAGCGAAGGGGCTCCGGGTGGGCTCCGCATGAGCATCGCGGGTCTTGATGACCTTGGGAACAACCTCTTTGCCTCCTTTGACGCCAGCGCCCGCAACTACCTCAATGGCGAATGGGTCTACGTCAAGCTGACCTACGACGCGGATGCCCCGACCGTTTCGGGTGCGCAGTACTTCGTTGAAATCACGTCGGACGTTGATCCGGGCGATGGGGTGAGCCTGGTCACCGACCGCGTCGTCGGTAACTTCGATCCGTCGTGGGCGGGCCTCCGGCCTGGCGAAGGGGCCAACCCGCTCATCGGCCTTCGGCGGTTTGGCGATAACTTCAACGGCCGGCAGTTCGATGGCTTCATCGACGCCATCCAGATCAGCGACGGTCGGGTATCCGGTGCGGACATGATGGGTGTCACCGTTCCGCCTCCGGTTGCGACAAATGGCCCGGTTGCGCGTTGGGGCATGGCGCCCGCCTTCGGAGCCATCACGGATCCACGTGATCCCAACGTTGTCTTGAATCCCGGCGAGTCCGGCGTTCAGCCGGCGACTCTCGATAGGCGAACCGCCGCGGGCGAAGGCAGTTTCCTGGGCGGCGGCGCCTACACGCCCACCTTCCCGTACGGCTCCCGAGAGGTTGTTGCCCAGGCCGGTCCGGGGGATGACCATCTCTGGTGCTTCACCAGCACGAATTCCGACGCGGACAACTTCGCCGGTGACTTTCCCGCGGTCGCCGAGGGTGCGCCGTTCTGGCTCTTCGCTTCCGGCAAGTCGCCCGCCATTGTGTCCTCGTTCGACTCATCCGCCTTTGACGCCCCCGCCAGCGGTTCGGTTGTCTATCCCAGCGACCGATATGGCGACGAGATGGCCTTCCGGGGCAGCTTCACACTTGAAACGGTCTACAAAACCGATAGCACCGAAGCGCAAACACTGATCTTCCAGGGTGAGGCCCGAGAGCGGTACAGCCTCAGCGTCTCCGGTTCGGGCGTCGTGTTTACGCTGGTTGATGCCAACGACATCGTCGACCTTGCCACACTCGGTAACGGAACGGTTGACCACGTGGGCGGTGCCTGGGTCTACACCCGGGTGATCTATGACGAGTCCGCCGCGACGATCACCATCGCATCGAAAGACGAATTCGGTAACGAGGACGTCATCACGATCAACAGCGTTCCGGGCTTCGGCCCCCTGCCAGCAGGTTCCGACGGCAATATGTTCATCGGACGAGACGCTTTCGATCCGTCGGTCGCGCCGCAGAACTTCAGCGGGTTGATCGATGAAGTTCAGATCACCCGTGGGATCCTTGCCTCAGCCGACGCCCTCGTGTTGCTCTCCACCGATTCCGTGCCGCCGTGCTCGCCCGCGGACATCGATCGCGACGACATGATCACGCTGCTCGACGTCATCGCTCTGATCGAAATCTTGGATTCTGCACCGAACTGCCCGACCGACCCTGCGTGCGCGATCGCTGATCTCGACGGAAGCGGCGCCGTTGACTTCTTTGATCTGGTCACGCTGCTCCAGATCTACGACCCGAGCGATCCCAACTGCCAGGGGCCGGCCCCTCGGCCCAACGTGATCTTGATCAACGTGGATGACCAGGGCTACGGCGATATGTCTGCCCACGGGAACCCGATCCTGAACACCCCGAACTTGGATCGCCTGTACGCGGAGAGTGTCAGGCTGACGGACTTCCACGTTGCACCTATGTGCTCGCCCTCCCGGGGACAACTCATCACGGGCCGCGACGCGATGCGGAACGGCTGCACGTTCGTTTGCCAAGGACGCTCGATGGTTCGAGCGGAGATCCCAACCATCGCGGAGTTCTTCGCCCAAGCCGGGTACTCCACGTCCCATGTCGGCAAGTGGCACATGGGTGATAGCTACCCTCACCGTCCGCAGGATCGAGGCTTCCAAGACACGTTCCACCATCGCGCGTGGGGCATCACGTCGCTCGCGGACTACTGGGGCAACGGGTACTTCGACCCGGTCTTGAATGAGAACGGTGTCGACGTTCCGACGACCGGGTACTGCGCCGACACCTTCTTCGACTACGCGATGGACTGGATCGAGCAGCACGAGTCAGGCGGAGAAGACGCGCCGTTCTTCATGTACCTCGCGTCCAACACGCCGCACGGACCCAACGTGGTCGCGAACGTGTACTCAGATCCCTACATCGGGACATTCAATGGAATCGAGATACCGCACAAGTTTTATGGAATGATTGCGAACCTCGATGAGAACGTTGGTCGACTCGACACGTTCTTGGCAAACAACAACCTCCGTGACAACACGATCATCATCTACATGTCAGACAACGGCACCCAGAGCGTCGCCGCGAGGGACCTCTTCAATGCCGGGATGCGGGGCATGAAGCAGAGCGTGTACGAAGGCGGTCACCGGGTGCCGATGTTCATTCGCTGGCCAGACGGCCCGCTTGAGCACGGCCGTGACGTCAATGAGCTCACGCAGGTGCAAGACGTTCTGCCAACCCTCATCGAGCTGTGTGATCTGAGCGCACGACGTACGGATCCAGGCGACGCAGGAGACGATGTCGTTCCCCCGCTGACGACCGAGTTCGATGGCGTCAGCCTTGCAGGGCTCCTCAGCGACTCGTCGAGCACGCTTCCGGATCGGAAGCTGGTCATCCAGTACCGCGTTTCCGGCGAGGAATGGGACCCTGCGGTCGTGCTGTGGGACAAGTGGCGACTGACCAATCCCGGCGAGCTCTACAACATCGCGACAGACCCGGGTCAGACTGTGAACGTCGCAGCGCAGTTCCCAGACGTTGTTCAGGCCATGGAGGACCACTACGACGAGTGGTACCAGGAAGCGAAACCCCAATTCGATATCGAGCGTTGGATCCGAGTCAGCACTGACGAGCAGGAGCCGATGCTGCTCTATGCCCAAGACTGGGTCGGGGATTACTGCGACAATCGAGGTGGACTGACGACCGCAACCGCGGTCGGATACTGGAACATCGAAGTGGCAACGAGCGGCGTATTCGATATCGAACTCCGGCGGTGGCCCGAAGAGTCCGGGCTTCCGCTCCCATCGGGGTTCAGCGATACTTTCGGCCCGGGCACCCGAGGGCAGCGTCCGGTTGCCGCCGCGAACGTACAAGTCGACGGCGGAAACTACACTTTCGACACCTTGGCCAGCGATACGTCCGCGGTCTTTCGGATCCATCTCGATGCGGGCCGGCATCGGCTGCAAACCCACCTCCTGGACGGTCGCGATCAGACGATCTGCAGCGCCATGTACGTACAGATGACGCGGGTCGTTGGTGCATCTCCGGATACGCTCACCCCGACCTCGAGCAGACTCCCGCTTCCACGGATCCAGCCGGGGCCGATTGTCGTCGCCGGCCCGCTGACGCTCGCTCCGGATGATGTTCTTATGACCAACTTCGAGGGTGACGACTTCGGTGAATGGGTGTCGACGGGAACCGCCTTCTCATCCGGGCCTGTTGAAGCCGGGAACCGAATCGTCGGGCACGAAGGTCTTCGCGTCCTCGACACGTTCATCGGGAACAACAACAGCGACGATCCGATCGGCTCGCTCACGTCACCGGAATTCACTGTCGATCGTGGTCGCATCAACTTCCGGATTGGCGGGGGCGATCGGGCCTACCTGACCCAGGTCGATCTGATCATCAACGGGGAAGTTGCACGCAGCGCGGTGGGCAACTCGACCAAAGACGTGAACGGCCGCAAGATCATGCAGTGGGTGTCCTGGGACGTGTCAGAGTTCTTGGGGTCTGTGGCAACGATCAAAATCACCGATGCGTTCTCAGGAGGATGGGGGCATATCGTCGTTGATCAGATCTATCGATCGAATCGCGAGCCGGGGCAGTGATCGGTGAACAGTAAACGGCGAACCCGTTAGGTGAACGCACTCGCCACGTCTTTGTCGACGCTCATCGTCGAGGACCGCCGCCCGGACGTTACCGAGCGGCGGGCCGAATGACGGCGGGCACAGCCAGAACTCGACGCACGTCGGCCGATCTTCATCGACGAGACGTGGGCTACGACCAACATGTCCAGGCTGCGTGGTCGGGACCAACGCGGCCAGCGTCTGATCGACAAGACACCGCGTGGACACTGGAAGACCTCGACCGTCATCGCTGCGCTCGGCATCGAGGGCGTGCGATGCTCGATGCTCGTCGATGGACCCGTCAACGCCGACACGTTCGAGGCCTTTGTCGAGCAGGTCCTCGCCTCTGAACTCACACCCGGCGACGTGGTGGTGATGACAACCTCTCGAGCCACAAACGATCGAAGACCCGAGATCTCTTTGAGCAAGCCGGTGCCGAATTGCTGTTCCTCCCGCCCTACAGCCCAGACCTCAATCCCATCGAAATGGTCTTCAGCAAGATCAAGCAGGCTCTGCGATCAATGGCGTGCCGAACCGTCGATACACTCTGAAAATCCGTGCAGGAAGTACTCGAGCACGTCACGACAAGCGACGCCACCAACTGCTTCAGCCACTGCGGATACACGCTACGAGACGGATGAGAACGCCCTAGGTATCTACGAGTCTGAAACAGAAACGGTCGGTTGCGGTCCGAACGCGGCCGGCCGGTTGTCCAGAGCGTCAACCGGACAGCCGCCCCTTTGCGCCGGGGCGAAATACCTCGGCGCCCCTTTCGGGACGCCGGGGTGTCGAGTCGAAGTGGATTACGGGCAGCCCGCCAGGAACGCCGCGATGAAGGCATCGACGTCGGTCAAGTCAAGCACGCCGAAGGGCGCCGCCACGTCGGCCGCGGAATCGCCGGCGCCGAACGCCGCGATGAAGGCGTCGACGTCGGTCAGGTCGAGGATCCCGAACGGCTCGGTGATGTCGGCCGCGTTGCAGGGCGTCTGCGGGTCAGTCTCACACGTCCGCGTCGTTACGACAATCGCGTCGACCCCCGCCTCGATGACGTTCTGCGTCCCGATGTCGCTCGCGCCGAAGCGGAGGCGTCCGAGGCCTGGAGCCGCGGCGTTGTAGTCGACGCCCTCGGTCAGCGTGTCGGTTCGCCAAGCATTCGAGGCGGTGGAGAAGCTGCGGACCAGCGAGAACGTCGTACCGCCGTTGGTGGAGATTTCAACGGTAAACGCGTCGCCTCCCTGGACCGCACCGCTCGCGATGTCGTTGAACCAGTACGCGAACGTCACGATCGAGTCCTCTGAGAGGTCGATCGGCGGCGTCGTCAGGAACGTGGTGCCGTTGTCGACGTCGGAGTTGCCTCCGTCCGCGGCGCTGTTGTCGGTCAGCCAGGCGCTGCCCGAGCCGTCGAAGTCGGCGACGGGATCGCCTCGCCCGTTGTTCAACGGAACACCGAGAGTCCACTGACCATCGGTCGCGTCACCGGACACCGTGTAGCCCAGGTCGATCTCGCCGTCGTCTGAGAACTCCACTTGCGAGCCGTTGGTCACGATTGCCTGAGCGTTTCCGCTTGCCGGGAACCTTGACACGCCCGTCACAGTGCCTACCGCGCTGATGAAGAACTCGGGTTCTTCATCGCAATCGAACGCGGGAAGAGTGGCCTCGTAGAGGTCTCCGTCCGTGTTCACGAGCACCGCGGTGGAGAAAGAGGCGCCGCTGTCGCCACGGAACAGAAGTGTCGGCGGGGTCGCGAGCGTCTCGTCGCCCAGATCGATCTCCACTTCGAAGGTTTCGGGAGCACCGGGTGTCAACTCGGTCGGGAAGTTCACCGGCTGGATTTGCAGCCCGTTGAACGAACCGAGCGCGTCGAAGAAGACGGGGTTGGTGCCGACCGGATCAAGCCAGTCGCGGAGGCGGGTCGCAGACGTGCCACCGCCGTTCCAGCCGTCGTCGACACCGCCGTAGACCTGGCTCTGGGCGCCGGAACACGTGAACCCTCCGCCGACGCCCGAAGCCACGCCTCGGACGCGGCCCGCCGCGTCGAAGTAGGGCGAACCCGAGGACCCACCCTCAAGGATGCCTTCGTCGAACTGCAGGCTCCACCCGAAGATCGTCGGCTGTCCTGCGATGCCGAGCGTCCAGGTGCCGTTCTGCGGGTTCCCGTTCTCGACCGAGATGCGCTTTTCTTCGACGCCCGGGTGGTGGATGCCGACGCCCGGCCCGGGCAGCGCGGCGCTTCGGCTCCATCCGACGTACTCGGCGCCGAAGGACACCGGGATCGGATCCTGAAGTTCGAACAGAAGCGTGTCCGACTCGTTGTGCGACATCCGGAAAATCGCGCCCGAGAGCGTCTGCTGCGAGAACGAGTCATCGCCCGGGTCGCCGGAGGCGCTGGACCCAGGGATGCGGCACGTCGAGTTCTGGTAGTTGAAGGCCACGATGATCGAGTTGAAGTTGACGCCAGCGCCGCCGTTGAGACAGTGCCACGCGGTGAGCACGTAGGGCGTCTGGTCTTCGGCTGTGTTGTTCACGATGGCGCCCGAGCACGTCAGGAACCCGTTGGAGGCGTACGCAACAACGGAATCGACCTGCAGGCGCCAATCGTCGGCTTGTGAGCAGGCCACGTCGACGTTGCAGGGGAGCTGGACGGCTTGGAACTGATCGACGCCCTGGGCGCCGGCCGCCCCGTTTCCGAGCCAACCCATGAACCCTCGGCTGATGCGGTTCACCGCGAAGCCGTCGGCGAACGCCTCGAACTCGGCCTCGTCCATCTCTGCGTAGACCTCGAGGCCCGCTCCCGCAACCGGCGGCGTCCAGTGCTCGCCGTGCGGCCGGTTGTTCGCTGCCGTCAGCGGCTCGATCGCGGCGTTTCCGTTCTCATCGATAAGCCAGATCGTCGCAGACGCCGGCAGATCGAATCGTGTGCCAAGGTTGATGTTGAGCGCGTTCGGCGCAGAAATCATGAGCGACCAAGCGACGCGGCCGTTCTGAAGCTGTGTGATGGTTCCCGAGTTCCAAGGCGTGAGATCCACGTCCCGCGGGTCCGCGAAGCGGTTCAGCCCATCAACAGCTCGAAGTTGCTCTGCGCGATCACGCTCGAGCGCGAGGTCCATCGGTGCGAAGCTGTACTCCGCGATCCGCTGCGGCGCAGGACCGATCTGATTGTCCTGGTCCGCCGCGACGTTCTGCGCCGAAACGGCTGTGCCCGCGACGGCAACGAGAGCGCCAAAGGAAAAGTGTCGCAACATCGATGCGTTCTCCTCTACACGTGTTCGACCCCACGATTTTGATGAGACCCCACCCCGAGGAAGCACGGAGTGGGATGGAAGCAGTATGTCATGTTCGAGGCCGAGCGGAAGACCGATTACCGTCGATTGGCAAAAAAAGCAGCCCAGAATCGGATATGGATGTCTCGATAAAGCGTGCCGCTTTGCTTGTGAACCTGGGCGAGAGGCCCAGCATCGGTCTGTGGGCGTCGATACGTTCGTGAGTCTTCGCGAGCCGCGTGGGGGCTCGCGGGACGAAAGTTGTCAGGGATGGGCGAGCCTCATCGAGTCCGAACCGCGTGTGCGTGTGGTGCTGGGGCGCGACCTCTGGTGACCCTTGCATTGACGTGGGCCGACGATGAGCACAGTCAAGATCGCGACCTCGAGCGCAACCGTTCCGACGACCACGCCCTGAAGGCCCCCGAGCGAGGCGCCCGCGAAGGCGACGAGCGGAGTTGTCGCCGCCGCCATCCACCGAACGAACGCGCAGAAGCCGCTCGCGCCCTGACCTTGTCTGAAGGTCGATACGCCTGATGACGCCAACGCGACGAGTGCGAGGGCGACGACGAAGGGCACGAGAGGCTGGCTCCCTCGAAAGTCGTCGCCGAAAACCAAGGTCAGAAGAGGAGACGCGATCGCGGACGCGGCGACGATCGCCAGTCCACCTCCCACAGCGATGATGAAGAGCTTGGCGGTGTTCGCACCGGTCCAACGGGCGGCGTCGCGCCCTCGCGCACCAGACAATCGCGGCAGGAGGGCTCCGCGTATCGATCCCGAAAGCAATCGGATCGGTGCGGCGGCGGTACTGGCGGCGCCGAAGACCGCGATCGCCGCCGGACCGATGAGCCAGCCGATCAACAGGGGAAGTGATCTCCCGGAGACCGACGTCGCGATCGACCCAGCGAGCATCTTCGCCCCTGTTCGGAGGATGGCGCCCCTCGCGACGCGCCAGGTGCGGCGGCTTGCCGAGGTGCGTGCCGTGGGTCGGATCCAGAGGAGTGTCAATCCATGAACGATGGCTTGGGAAAGCCAGAACGTCAGCAGGACGTCGGCGTTCGTGAGTATCCCGGCGAGGGGAACCGCGATGGCTGCGCAGGCGATGAGTGCTTCTGCCCGCAGCACCGGCTGGGAGTTGAACCGAGCGATGTAGGTGGCTCGACGCGCTTGAAAGACCGCAGAGATGAAGAGATATCCCGAGAACGCTCCGGCAATGAGCAGAGGAAGGCCCGAGGCGACGAGGATCCACATCATCGCGAGTGAGAGGGGCCACGCCGCGAGCGTCTGGGTGCACTCTGCTGTGCGGAAGAGCACGCTGCGGAGTTGTGAACGACGCCCCTGCGCGAGAACCGTCGGCGGTGACGCGAGCAACGCGTTGATCGCGTTGACGCTTATTAACTCGACCGTGACGAGCAGCGTGAACGTCGCAAACCCGTCGAGCCCGGTCATCCGGGCGATAACGATCGCGGCGACCATCCGCCCGACAGAACGGACGGCAGTCGACACCACGGCGGGCGCCGCGTCCGTGGCCAACGCCTTCCGCAACGCGCCGATCACGCGGCGTACCCGATACTTGGCCGGAGCGTCTCGGTGTAGATCGCTTCGAGCGACCGCAGCCCCGCGTCAGGCGTGTAACGGGCGAGGTACCGCGCCCGCGCCGCTTCACCCATCGTTTCGATGCGTGCGGGATCCGTCGCGAGACGGACCGCGCGGAAGATCAGTGAGCGGAAATCGCCGCGATCTGCAAGATACCCGGTCTTTCCGTTTTCGATGATGTCGCAATGGGCACCGGTTGCAAAGGCAACGGCCGGCGTTCGGCACGCCGCAGCTTCGGCCAGCGTCAATCCGAACGTCTCTGGCAACTGACTGGCCGAGATAAGCACGGCGGCGCGGCCAAATTCGGCAGAGAGAGCCTCCCGATCGAGTTGGCCCACGAAGCGGATGTTCGGGCGGGCCTTGGCTTTCGCCTGTTCAAGATCAGCACCCTCCCCGATCACACTGAGTCTTGGGGCATGGGCCGGCCACGCGTCGATGAGATCGAGCACGCCTTTGCTCTGCTCCACCCGACCCACGACGATTACGCCTCGGCGCTCCGAGGGTGCTGGGGGGGTGATGTTGGTGAAGTGGGGGCGGACCACGATCCGTGTTGCGTCAAATCCTGCACGGACGTACGTGTCCTTGACATGGGTAGACGGCGCGATGAACCGGGTGATCGCGTTCGTCCACACTCCGGCGGCGCGTGAGCGGTGGTTCGCGAGGGCCCAACTCATCGACTGCGTGACCGAGCCCCGGTAGCAGGCGTGTCTGATGGCCGGCAAAGGCCCCGAGTCGAGGCACGCTTCGCACCGCTCGCCGTTCCGAGTCAGCGTTCCGGCGGCGCAGAGCGGCCGGAAGTTGTGCAACGTCGTCACGACCGGAACCCGGAGTTGTCGCAGGACATCGAGCCCGGCGCCGGTGATGAACGGGTAGATGTTGTGGGCGTGGACGAGATCGAGTCTTTCGGCGCGCGTCCATTCCGCGATGGCGTCGGCGGCGGAGCGGTTCCACCCGCCGGCGGTTCGGATCGTGGAGCGGAGTTTCGGTCCGAGCTGCGCGTACTCGACACGGTTGTCAAAGATCTTTGTAGATACATAGTGGCCACCGGATGCGAGCAGATCCGCTTCGGAGATCGCGACGCGATCTTCACCGCCCCGGAATCGATACGCGTTGTGGAGGATCCCGATTCTCAACAGTACCCCCTCGCGAGTTGGCTGAACGTCATCTGTCGACGGCGCCGGATTCGGAAACACGCGGCGATGGCGCCGAGCCGCTTGGCCCCTTCGGGGTCTCGGCGGACGCGCTCAAGCTGATCGGCCAGCACGCAGAACGCCGCGGCGAGCATCCCGCCGGCGAGCAGCGCCAGAACGATGAACTTCTTCCGGCTCGGGCCGGCCGGTTGCGTCGGAACGGTGGCGGGTCTCAAGACCGCGATGTTGCCGGCGGGTTGATCGGCGCGGATGGTGAACACCTCGTGCCTCGCACGCATCGACATCAGCAGGTCTTGTCGGAGCGTGACGTCTTGCTGGAGAGCCCGCCACTCGCTCTCCACCTCAGCAAATTCATTCTCGGAGAGCGTTCCGCAATACGAGGCTCGCACGGCGTCTCGCCTCGCGTCAAGATCGCGCAGTTCGCCCCTGATCGCCTGGACGGTGGGGTCCGCCTCGGTGCGATGGACGAGCAGGCGTCCGAGTTCGCGTCCGAGTCTTGCTCCGGTGTCGTCGATGGTCTGGAGAAGCGAGGAGGATCGTGCAGCGGCGACCGCCGGCTCGGATACTCCGAAGCGATGCGCAAAGTCCGCGAGCTTGGCGCGTGTCTCCACGAGCGTGCTTTCTGCTCGTTTGATCGCTTCGCCAAGAAAGCCGGCTTGCTGCAAGATCAACTGGCGTTCGACCGACTTGCTCGCCGCTTCGCACTCTCTCACGAGCTCGTTCACAATGGCGGTCGCGACGCGGGGATTCGTGTGTGTCATCGAGATCTTGATGACGCCCTCTTCGGTGGATTCGAGCCCGACGCCCGCCCTGATACCTGACGCGGTTGGCATCGGCGCTGTTGAAAGATCGGGGATGCGTCGGAGCGCCTCCGCGACGCGAGCCGTGACCTCGGACGACCGAATAAGCGTCGTGTACAACTCTGGGTTGGGCGGCAGCGTGAGCGTCGACGCAGTCGATCGCTTCGCGGCGTCCTCGCTCGTTTCCACCGACGCGGACTGAACGGAGATGTCGAGAATCGGCTTCTCGCGAGGCAGCAACACGACTGTGGTGCTGGACTTGTAGAAGGGGTCGGCCATCCGGGCGGCCAAGAGCCCGGCGCTGACCGCGATCAGTAGAATGGAAATCACTGCAAGCCGACGCCTGGCGAAGGCGTACAGCAGATCCAAGACATCGCGACGCCAATCGTGTTGAGCTGATGGAGCCGTCATGCGGTCCCCTTCACGGCGCGGCCCGTCGCCATCAACGCATGGGCGATGACTTGAATGCAGACTTGCGCGACGAACGGAGGGATCGTCGTCGCGTAGCGCTTCCAAAGACGGCCCGGTTCACAGGCCACCCGGTACGCCCACTCCAGCCCCATCCGTTGCAGCCGCTCCGGGGCTTGGCGTACGAATCCCGGGATGAAGTCGAACGCGGCCCCGACGCCGATCTGGACGGCGGGCAGCATCGCCGACAAGCGGTGCATCAGGATCTCTTGCTTCGGGCAGCCGACGCCCACAAAGACCACGCGGGCCCCAGAGACAGCGATGTCTTCGGCGACATCGATGACTTCGGTATCGCTCAGCTCGCGGAACGGGGGGCTCCAAGCGTACGGGACCTTGAGGGTCGGGAACCTGCGAGCGATCTCGTCTCTCAGGCGTTGCAAGCGTTCGGGACGCCCGCCCAAGAGGGCGACGGGGACACCCGCACGTTCGCACGCCTGCATGACCTCGAGCATCAGATCGGGTCCGTAGAGACGCGTCGCATTCGGGCGCCCCATCATCCTGCGCGCCCAGACGATGGGAACGCCGTCCGAAGCGACCATGTCGGCCCGTTCAAACGCGGCGCCGAGCGTCGTGTTCTTCTTGGACATGATCAGGCTGCTTACCGGGGCAACGACGACCATCCGGTGACTCTGCTCTTCGGCCCAGCCCAAGATCACGTCACTGGCGGCGCTGTAGTCGAGCTCAGCGTACGGGACGCCCAGGACGTCGGTGGTGTCAAAGTCGCGTTTCATCGGGCCACCACCTTCCTGGCAACGTACAAGCTCGTCAGCCCGATCACGATCAGGTCGTAGACCACGCACCGATTGCGGATGTAGCGCCGCTCGGCCTCGAACCTCAGGCTCCAGTCTTCCACCAAGCGGTCGTCCAGTCCGTTGTCGACGACGCAGACCTGGGCCAGGGACGTCAGACCGGGCTCGACGGCGTAGCGCTGCTCGAACCCGGGGATCTTGTTCCGCAGTTCTTCGTCCAAAGCGAACGGGATCGGGCGTGGCCCCACGAACCGCATATCACCCCGGACGATGTTCCACAACTGTGGCAACTCGTCCAGCTTGGTCGCCCTCAAGAACCGCCCGACCTTCGTGATCCGGGGATCGCCGACGGCAACCCCCAGCTTCGTCTTGGCCTCCGAGCCGACGCGCATGCTCCGGAACTTGAGCGCTTCGATCGTCCGCCCGCCCTGTCCGGGGCGTTTCTGGCGGAAGACCACAGGGCCCTTCGATTCCAGCTTGATCGCGATCGCGATCACGCCCAGCGCCGGTGAAAGAGCGGCCAGTGCGCCCGCCGCGGCGATGCGCTGCACGACGCCCCACAGGGAGTCGATACCGGGATGTTGGGTGTCGTTGCTCATGCTGGGCTGAGGCACGTCGCGTGCCAAACCGAATCCGGGGGTTTCTCGCTGCTCGTTCCCGCGTGGGGCCCTCCGACAGACCCGGCGCGTGAATCGATTGCAGATCGGCTGGAATCACCTGCACACCGAACCCGACTCGGCCGACGCTCGTCATGGGGGCATGGAGTGGATCGACGCCGTGTCCGATAGAGCCGGAGAATGATGGTCGAGCCCGCTCAGAACCCGGTCCGCGACGTGGTCCGCCTCACCGGATCAGACGAGAAGATGTCCAACGTCGCGGGTGTGTTCTCGGTCGTCACCGCGGTGCTCGTGGTGTTATGGGCGTGCTACAGCCTGAACGGATTTCGAGGCTGGTGGGTCCCGATCACCCTGTCGGACGACAATTCAGGCGCGGCGATCCGTCAGGCCCTCTTTGCCGGTTCGGCGGCGTTCAGCGTGGTGATCTTGTGGCTCCGGGGTGTCGCGTGGGATACGGTGCGATCGCAATGGCGGCTCATGGTCCTGGCGGGTTGGCTGGTCGCTTCGGTCTTGTATTCAGACCTCCCCAGCATCACGTTGAAGCGGGCGATCCTCTTTGTCTGCGGCACCATCACCGCCGTGACGTTCGTCGCCGTCGCGCGTGATCCCCTCCGCCGCGTCGCGCAACTCCTCGTCGGCATCACAGGCGGCGCGGCGTGGATGTCGATCGTGTGGATGGTGGCTCTTTCGCCTGCGATCACGACGAACCCGGCCCGTCCGGGCCTCGCCGGGATATCGAATCACCCGAACACGCTCGCCCCGGCGCTGGCGATAGGCCTCGTGCTCGCGCTCGGGACGCCCCTGCGAGGGAAGGCCGGCCTGGCGTGGCGCGTCGCCGCGGCGCTCGGGTGCACGGTCGCGCTTGGACTGACCACGTCGGTGACGTCTATCGGCTTGGCTCTCATCGCGACAGCTCTGTACTTTGCGTTGAGGCTCCCTGCCTACTGGAAAACGCTCGCGACGCTCATCGTGATCGCAGCGGGGGTGTTGGTCTCAGTCTGGGGTGTGGATCAACTTACGGCCGACGTTCTCGGAAGTATCGGGCGAGATACTTCCATGAGCGGACGCGGAGATCTGTGGGGCATCGTGTGGTCGGAGGCGCAGAAGGCTCCGGTCTTCGGGAACGGATGGGGAGCGTTCTGGACCGAGGGCAAGGGCCGCGATCTTGTCGGGACGTGGAACCCACGCCAGTCGCACAACGCGTACCTCGACGTTGTGCTCGACATCGGTTTCATCGGGCTCTCGCTCTTCGCGCTACTTCTCGTTCCGGTGCTCTGGAACCTCTCCAAGACGATCGCCAGGCACAATGATCCTGAAAAGAAGGGCATCGCCGCGGCGATGCTCGCGGCGATGCTCGGGCTGCTGACTGTGTATGGGCTGCAGCAGAGTTTCTTGGGGAAGGTCGACGCGTTCGCGTTTAGCTGCGTGCTCTTGATCAGCGCCGCCGCGCTCGAGCGGAGAGATCCTCCGCCCGAGCTGGCGACGCGACCCAACGAGACCCGGGGCCAGAACTACGCGACGGAGAGCCGGCCGTCTTCGTAGTTCATCCGGGCGTTCCAGGCGCTGATGATGGACTTCACGTCTCCGAGAACCGCCCTCCACTTCGACTCGGCCGTCGCGGCGGCGCGGGTTTCGACGTGCCGCCTGACGATCTCCCGCAACTCCTCGCGGCCAGGGGTGCTGCCCTTCTCGATCAGGGCGTTACAGCCGGCGTTCATCGCGGTTCGGGCGTCGATGCGGTCGTGGGTGGCGGTACACAAGACGATCGTGGCGTCCGGATTCCGACGACGGATCGATCGCACCAAGTCGATGCCGTGATCGCCGTCCTCGAACTCGTTGTCCACGATGTAGACGTCGCGTCCGTCGTCGGCCTCGGGCGCCGCCTTGTTATCGAACCGGGCGTTCGGAACCTCGTCGATCAGGAAAGCGATGATCGCTTCGCCGCACCAGTGGTCGTCATCGATGATCTGTATCCAAGGCATTGGTCACCTCCGGTTTGTTGATGTAGTTGCGGAGGTACAACCGGCGTGCCAGATCCCGGAACTGGTGCCCGGGCCTCAGGAGGCTGGTGTAGGTCGTTGCGGAGGAAGAACCTGCAGGCACAACTGCATGCAGGGATCGCACTCAGGAAGCCGCGACGCCAGTATCGGACGCGTCGTCTGTCTCGCGTCCGTACTCCTTCAGGCGGTTGTAAATAGTGCGTTCGCTGACGCCCAAGGCATTGGCCGTTTCCCCTCGGTTCCCACCGAACGCGGCGAGCGTCGCGAGGATGGCCCTCTTCTCGAGGTCGGCGAGGGTCATTCCGACGAAGTCGTCGTCCGAAAGACGTTCGCGGCTCGCGACGAGCGTCCCGAGGTCCTCAGGCCGGAGACGGTCTTCGGTGCTGAACACCATCGCCCGTTCGAGAACGTTCTCGAGCTCGCGGACGTTGCCGGGCCACGTGTGGGCCTTGAGCGCCGCGGCGGTCGAGGCGTCGAGCGATGGCACCGGCATGCCCAAGCGTCTCGCGATTCTCTCGACCGTGTGTTCTGCGATCGGGATGATGTCTTCCGGGCGTGCCCGCAGCGCTGGCACCTGGAGCGTGAGCACGTTGAGCCGGTAGTAGAGGTCTTCTCGGAAGGCCTTCTCGGAAACGGCCTCCTGGAGGTCCTTGTTCGTCGCGGCAATGAGACGAACGTCAACGGACACCTCTTCGGTCGAACCGAGGCGTGTCACTGCGCGGTCTTGGATAGCGCTCAAGAGCTTGGGTTGCAGATCGAGCGGGAGTTCACCGATCTCATCGAGGAACAGCGTGCCCCTCGACGCGGCCTCGAACCGACCCACCCGCGAAGACACGGCGCCGGTGAACGCGCCCTTCTCGTGCCCGAAGAGCTCGGACTCAATGAGTTCGCGCGGGAGCGCACCGCAGTTTACAGTGACGAATGGGCCCGCTGATCTCTGGCCGTGCTGGTGAATCCAGCGCGCGAGCACGCTCTTGCCGGTCCCGCTCGGTCCGGTGATGAGCACCGTTGAGTCGACACCGGCGCAGCGTTCGGCCAAGGCGACAAGGCGCTTCGAAGCCTCGCCGGTGGCGATCAGTCGCACCGGCTCGGCGGACTCCGAAGCGCTCGCCCGAAGCGTGGCATTCTCCGATTGGAGTTTCGAGACCCGGAGCGCTTCCCTGATGCGGGCCGCGAGCTCTTCTTCATCGAACGGCTTGGTGATGTAGTCGAACGCCCCCCGCTTCAAGGCAGCAACAGCATCCGCGACCTCCCCGGCGCCCGAAAGGATGATGACGGGAAGTCCGGCCGTCTTGGTCATCGCGACCGCGAGCACTTCGAGGCCCGACGCCCCGGGCATGTCGAGATCGACAATCGCGGCGTCGAGCGAGCCATCGAGGGACTGGATCGCGTCCGCTCCATCGACCGCCGGGACGGGCTCGAGCCCCCTGGATTTGAGCACTTCGCACACGTGTTCGCGGACGAAATCGTCGTCGTCCGCAACGAGCACTCGACCGGTCGTCGTCGTTGGATGGGTCATTCACGGTAGACTACGTTGCTTCGATAGACGCGTCGAACTCAGACCGCGAGCGTGATATGCCCCCGGCACCACTCCCCGACAACGAGCAAGCCCGACTCGATGCGATCGCTGGGAATCCACAGTTCCAGTCCATGCGTGACCCCTGGACCGACGAGCTGGTGCGGGCCGCGTCGAACCTGACTGGTTGTCCTATTGCGCTCGTGACCATCCTCGACCGCGAGCGGCAGTGGTTCCGCGGCTGCGTGGGCCTCGATTCTTCGGGCACCCCTCGTGAGCAGGCGTTCTGCGGGTACACGATTTTGTCGGACGAGCCACTCGTCGTCGAGGACGCAACGAAAGACGAGCGATTCCGCGAGAACCCGCTGGTGACCGGATTCCCCTTCATCCGTTTCTACGCCGGTGTCCCTCTGTACGACGATGCAGGGATAGCGCTCGGGAGCTTGTGCGTCATCGATGCGGTTCCTCGCAAAATCGACGCGAGCCAACTCGACGGGCTCGAGGGGCTCGCGCGAATCGTCACGATGAACATCGCGTCGAATCGACGCTACCAAGCGATGCTGAGCGCCTCGCTCGATGCGATCGTCACGATCAACAGCGATAGCACGGTCTTGGAGTTCAACGAACCCGCCGAGCGGCTCTTCGGCTACACGCGCGAAGAAGCCATCGGGTCCGCGCTCCCCGAGCTCATCATCCCGACATCCCTGCGTGAAGGGCACCGCAAGGGCATGGAGCGATACCTGGCGACCGGGGAAGGGCCGGTGCTGGGGCGTCGCGTTGAGATTCTTGCGATGCGCAAGGGCGGCGAGGAGTTCCCGGTCGAACTGACGATCTCGCCGCATCGGATGTCCGGGCTACCGTGTTTCACCGCTTTCGTGAGGGATTTGACCGAAACTTCGGAACTGACACGAGACCTGAGACTCACACGATTCTCGGTCGAGCAATCGAGGGACGCGATCTTCTGGATCGCGCCGGACGCCTCGTTCACGTACGTCAATGTCGCCGCGTGCACGTCCCTCGGGTATAGCGAAGACGAACTCACGTCGATGAAGGTGTTCGACATCGAGGAGCACCTCGGGGAGGACGCTTGGCCGGAGCACTGGTCGGAGCTCAAGGCCCAGGGGTCGTTGCTGCTCGAGTCCGAGCATCGACGCAAAGACGGGTCGACGTTCCCGGTCGAGGTCGCGTGCAACTTCGTCGAGCATGAAGGCGCGGAGTTCAACTGCGTCGTCGCTCGCGACATCTCTGAGCGGAAGTCATCCCAAGAGGCGTTGGGCGCGAGCGAGGCGCGCTTCCGGGACATCGCCGAAGCGGCCGGCGAGTACATCTGGGAGACCGACCCCGATCTAAAGTACGTCTTCGCGACAAGACCAATCGAGGGTCAGCTCGGCGTCCCGCTCGAGAAAGTCATCGGGCGGCCGATGCTGAGCTTTATGCCAGAAGACGAGTCGAACCGGGTCGCCGCGCTCTTGGAACGATCACGGGTAACATCTGAGCCGTTTCGCCAGATCGAGGTTCGCTGCACGTCATCCGAGGGTGAAGAACGCTGGCAGCGTTTGAGCAGGAAGCCTCTGTTCGACGTCGACGGCAATCTGCTCGGATACCGGGGGATGGGTCTCGACGTGACCGCGTTCAAGCGGGTCGGCGAGCAGCAGCGCCGCGTGTCCGCCCTTCAGGAGATCGTCCGCTCGGCGATCTCCAGCTTCCTCGATCCAGACCGGTTCGATGATGCTCTCGCAGGCTTGTTGGGTGTCCTCGGCGAGTTCTACGGCGCGAAGCAGGCGGTTGTCGATAAGCGGACCGACGAGGGATGGGCGTCGGTGCTTACTTGGGTGCCGGAAGGAGCTTCGCCGCTTGCCGGTTTCCCGGCGCCGAGCGTAGGTGATCGCGTGTCTTCGGAGGAGGTCGTCCTCGTCGAGGTGCTGCACTCGGGCCCCGATTGGTCGATGACACTGTCCATCGTCGTCGACCAAAGCGTCGAACGGCGGATCCGCTTTCACGGCTGCGCTTCAAGGAAACCCATCACGACGGAAGAGGAGCTCCTCAGGAGCCTCGTGGCGGGCGTTGTACATTCCATCGAACGCGCTGAACGCAAGCGCGAACTGATCGAAGCCGCGGAGGAACTCGAGCGGGCGCTCGCCCTGGCCAACGAGGCGAGCGACGCCAAGACAGCGTTCCTCGCGCATATGAGCCACGAGCTGCGCACGCCCCTCACCGGCGTGCTCGGCTTCGCGAAGATGCTCCGAACCCGCGATCACTCGCCCACCGATCGAGATGCGGTGCTCGACAAGATCGATCAGAACGGCCGTGCGCTCCTCGACATTATCAACTCGATTCTCGATCTCTCGAAGATCGAGACCGGCGTAGCCGTTGTCCAAGCGGTCGAGGTTGACCTGCGGGTGCTCATCGCTTCTTCGGTAAGCGCGATCGTCGCGACGGCCGCCGACAAGGGGCTCCGCTTCAACGCGTCGATCGGCCCGGCTGTCCCGGCCAGATTTGTCAGCGACGAGGTTCGGATCAAGCAGATTCTCATCAATCTGCTCAGCAACGCGGTGAAGTACACCGACCAAGGCTCGGTCGAGCTCAAAGTCGATGCGAGCGACGGTCCGCACAAGACGCTCATTCTCGAGATCCGCGACACAGGGCGGGGCATCAGCCGGGAGCAGCAGGAACACGTGTTCCAGGCGTTCGAACGCGGCGCGGCGACGACCGACATAGGCGGCACCGGCCTAGGCCTCGCTATCGTCGCCCGTCTCGTAGATCTGCTCGGCGGTGCGTTGGGTCTTGAATCGACCCCGGGTGAGGGATCGGTCTTTCGGGTGAGGCTCCCGGTGGAGCAGGCTTCGGAAGACCTCCTGCCCGAGGGCGGTCTCGATCTCGATCTCGTCATCTCGCAGCCATCATCTGAACCTCGAACCCGCCTCGATGGCCTACGGATCATGCTCGTCGAGGACAGCCCGCACGTTCGTGAGGTTGTTCATTACTTCATCCGTGATCGCGGCGCCACCGTCCGCATGTGCCACGACGGCTCAGAAGCGGTGCAGTCCATCCGTGACGGCGGCGAGCGGCCGGATATCGTGCTCATGGACATGCAGATGCCGGTGATGGACGGGTACGAGGCCACGCGGACGCTCCGGTCCGCAGGGATCGACCTCCCGATCGTGGCCCTGACCGCCCACGGGATGCAGCACGAGCGAGAGCGATGTCTCGCGGCGGGGTGTGACGAGTACTTGTCGAAACCGGTTGACCCCGATGCGCTCGCCGACTTGTGCGCTCGTCTCACGCGAACGAAAGCAAGGGCTGAGCCGGCGGGGCCGGAGTCGTCCGGGGTTGATACCGACGCGATGGCGAGCCTCAAGCGCCGGTTCGCCCGCCACTTGGCGTCCGAGCTCAGAACGTTGCAATCCGAAGAAGCGCTCTCCGACCTCGACGCCACGCGACGCAGGGTCCACAAGCTCGCCGGATCCGCAGGCAACCTCGGATTCCCGAGGGTGACCGACTTTGCAAGGGCGTGCGAGTCCACTATCCAGTCCGGCGCACCCCGCTCCGAAGTGGAACAGAGCTTGCGCGACCTGGTCCGGGTCATCCACGAAGATCTCGGCGCCCGCTAGAGCAGGGTTGATCGCTCCGTAGCAGGCTCCGACTGCACACTCGCTTGCGGAACCCGCACCGGAGTCAATCCGGCGGGCTTCCGGTCAAGAACGCTGAGTTCGTAGCGCTACACGTCCAGCGAACACGCTCTAACGCTGGAACTCGCGGATAATCTCCGACGGAGGCGTGGAGTCGCTCCGGGGCGACGCCGGCGTATCGATGATGGACACCGAGCCGTCGTCGATCTCCTGGGTCGCAAGGTTCCACAGCGCCGCCGCTTCGCCCGCCGTCCGCGCGAGCAGGAGCAGGTCGAGCGCCACCGAGCCGGCGTCGCGATCGAGCGGTCGCGGCGGCACGAGCACGACATCGCCCGGGAGCAGCGGGTCGCGCAGCGCGAAGCGCCCATGTCTGGAACTGACGCTCGCGACCCGGCCATCGGCGCGGACGACATACACCCGGTCTCGGTCGGCGATCTCGGTCATGCCTCCGGCCTGTGAGATCAGTTGGTCAGCACTGACGTCATCACCATAAACGACGGTGAGCGGGTTGAAGACATGACCCTGCACCGTCACCGTGTTGGTCCGTCGCGGCACAGAAAGAGCATCACCGGATTCCAAGAAGAGATCACCCTGCGAGTCCGGGAACTCCGGATCGGAGAAGTCCAGAACGATCCGCCCGGTGGTTTGGCTGGCTCCCAGTCGGTCGAGGGTCGCCTGCGCTTGTTGCAACTGGATGCGTGCTGAGAAGGCTTCCTTGGCCCTCGCCGAGTTCACGCGACGCTCGAGGTTCTGTTCGAAGACTTGGCGGGTGCGCTCCGACAGTTCCGACCACCGGTCGCGCTGACGCATGCGTACCGACTCCCGCGTGAACGCGGCCGCGCGAACATCAGCGTCGGGAAGCAAACCGCCGGCCGCGGCGATGAGGTCGGTGATGCGGGCCCCAGCCGGCAGCACGTACTCGCCCGGGAAGCGAACCAGCCCGTCCGCACGCACGCGGACTTCAGCCGCGGTGAGGCGCCGGATGATGAGGCGGTCACCGTTCTCGAGCGCCGGGCCTCGGTCCTCGCCGTTCAAGACGGTGGGCAGAGCAAACCGGTACCGCTGGACGTCCAGGATGGTGTCACCCTCGGTGCGCTTGCGCCGAACCAATTCGGCTTCTTCCCGGAACGCATCGGGGGTGAGGCTCCCGGCGAGCGCGATCAGATCGGACGCGGACATCCCGGCCGTCAACTCATAGACACCCGGCCTACGCGCCGCGCCGATGAGCTCGACAGTCGGCGTTTCCCGAGCCTCGTCGAACCTGCGGACGCGAAGAAGGTCGAGCGGCTCGAGAATGACGTCGTGGCGCGGGTCTCCGCGCAACGCCAACGCGAGATCGATGACGATGACCCGACGAGGCGATGGCGTTGTTTGCGCATCCCATGCGTCAGCACGTCGAGCGGTTTCGCCGGCGACGCGCGAGATCACCGCTTCTCCGTCGAACGCGCTGACCGTGAGTCCTCCTGCGAGCCGGACAAGGTCGCCGGCGGTGAGCCCGTCGCGATGCTGGAACCGCCCCGGCTGGGCCACCTCGCCGAGCACCTCGACAATCGGGTGCAGTCGTCCGTCGACCGCACCAACGAGGATCAGATCTCCGTCGACGACAGTGGTCTGTTCGTTGTCCTCGACATCGACGAGGATTCGCTGGCCTTCGACGGTGCGTTCGATTTGCACCTGATCGGTGACCGCGAACCCCGTTCCGCCTCCCGCGAGCCGGATCGCGTCGGTCACCGAGAGACGCGAGCTGTCCAAGAGCTCGTATATCGCCGGTCGTTGCACCGAGCCAGCGATCGCGATCGTCGGCCCGATGGGCAGGATGGACACGGCGTCACCTCGAGAAAGCCTGATGTCGGGTGGGCTCTCGTTCCCGAGCAGGTAGCCATACAGGTCAACGACCGTCGGCTCGCCATCGGCCCGTGTGAGCATGACGCGGCGGAGCGAACCCGACCGGCGTACCCCCGCGAGGGCGAGGGCGTCGAGAAGCGTGGGCCTCGGGCCGATCTCGACGACACCCGGTGCGAGCGCTTCGCCCGCGATACGGACCGGCACCGACGCCAGCCGCCCCAGCGTCACCGAGAGTTCGAAGTTCCTGCGCACGCGTGTCACTTCATCGCGGATGACACGTTCGGCCTCATCAAAGCGGAGCCCGGCGATCGTGACAGTGACCAGACCTTCGAGTTCGAGAGCGCCCTCCGGGCCGATCGGTGCGCGGAATCGCTCGACGGTATCGGTCGTGAGATCGACGACCACCTCGTCCCCCGGAACGAGAACATGATCGGACGAGGCAGGGCCGTCCGCGGCCCCGACCGGCGCGTCGATTCGGTCGAGTTGTGCGTACCCAAACTGTTCGAGGTTTCGATCAGGTCTCCGGGGGACCTGACCTCGGTATTGCAGCTCAAGCGGGCTCGGGGCGGTCGGTCGAAGCGTCCGGTGAGCTTGGGTATCGGCTTCGTTTCCAGCGATCGGGATCCCGTTGACGTTGAGCGTGATCTCGTCCGGGAACGAAACCCCGCCCCCGCCGGGTCCTCCGGTGCTGCTGCCAGCCCGAGAACTCGCAGCACCGGGCTCATCACTCAATAGAGGACGGCCCAGTTCCGTCGGGACGCCCACCCGCGTTCGCGTGAGCGGTGCTTGGCGTTCGTCTTCCGGATCCCATTCAGCGTTCGGCAACTCCTGCAGCGGCTCCCGCAGCCCGTTCACCCAATCCGGGATCGGTGCGTCCGGGAACTCCCGGCCGGTGCCTGTTGTTGGAGCGCACGCTCCAACCCAGCCGGCGATGGCGCCAGCCAGAAGGGCCAGAAAGGCCGTTCTCAGGTCTGGGAACGGGGTCGGTCGCATTTGGTCCGTGCGTTGCATAAGGGCTCCCAGTGAGCCATCGCATCGTGCAGATCGGCTCGAACGACCTGCGAGTTTGCAACGGCTAGGCCAACTGGTTCGACCGGAACGACCCCCGCCGACAACCGGGGGGCTTCGAGGAGAGCAGCATGCGAGTCGCCATCTGCACCAACTTCGTGAGCCCATACCGCAGGCCGGTGTTCCAGGAAATCGCCCGACATCCGGGTGTTGAGCTGTCCGTGTTCACATCAACCGGCGTTGAAGGCGACCGAGGGTGGGCCGCCATCAACGGTGACGGAGAGGCGTTCAACGTCGTGCGTTGTTCCTCCGTCACGCGGCGTCGCGCTGTTAACTCCATCGGTGGGGGGGGCTTTACCCAGCAGGTCGAACGCCACTACCCGGTGGGCCTGCCGATTGAACTGGCCCGCTTCGGTCCCGACGTCATCATCTCGGGCGAGTTGGGCCCGCGGACGATCTTGGCTTGGATGACCGGCCGTGCGATGGGCAAGCCGGTCATCCCTTGGACATACCACCCCGAAGCGCAGGCCGATGTCGCCGGCCGCGGCGTGATCTTCCGGCGTCGATTCTTAAAGGCTTGCCCAGCGGTCATCGGTATGGGCTCGCAGGCCCGTCGCGTCTTGCGGTCGATGGGGTGCGACGACAACAAGATCTTCGACGCGCCGAACGCCGCCGACATGTCGACGATCGACGCGCGGATGTCATCGCCAGAGCATCGAAGCGCCGTCGCCGCGATCCGAGCCCGCTTTCCTGGCAAGCGGATCGCGCTGGTCGCCGGACGATTGGTGCCGATGAAGGGCATCGAGCAACTGTTGTCGGCATGGCAAGGCCTCGACGAGCAGACACGCGACGCCTGGGAGTTGGTCTTCGTCGGGCACGGGCCCCTGGCCAACGCGGTTGACCAGGCCAAAGCCTTCGGCGTAAGCGGCGTCGGCCATGTCGATCCGTCAGAACTCCCGGATTGGTACGTCGCTTCAGCGATCCACGTGTTCGCTTCGCTGGGCGACCCATGGGGTCTGGTGGTGAACGAAGCGATGCGTTGCGGGGTTCCGACCCTGTGCTCGAAGCTCGCAGGGTGCGCGGACGACCTGGTTCGCGATGAACATAACGGCCTCGTGTTTAACCCGGCCGCACCCACCGCAGAAGTCACTTCTGACCTCCGACGCGCGTTGAACCACGACAGCCTCAGCCGCCTCGGGTCCAACGCATCAGAGGACGTATCCGGACTGACCCCCGCCTTCATGGCCCGATCGATGTTGAAGGCCGTGGAGGACGTGACGAACGCCAACGCCCAGCGCAAAGGAGCCGCGTGATGAAGACCGCCGCAATCTGCATCGCGACCTATCAACGCCCCGAAGGCGTGATCCGACTGCTCGAGGCGCTGGTGCACCAAGCCCCAGCGGACGGCTGGGAGATCGAAGTCCGCGTCGTGAACAACGACGCCGGTGCGATCGGCACCGATTGGGCCGAGCCGATGGCTCGGGCGTACCCGGGGGCCCGGTTCGAAGAAGACCCGCGCCGGAACATCGCCCATGCGCGCAACACAGCGATCGCGATGGGCCCCGCGGATGCGTTCTTGTTCATCGATGACGATGAAGTCCCGGTGACCGGCTGGGCCGCCGCCCTGTTGGAACGCCTGGACGACGCCGACGCAGTATTCGGCCCGGTCATGGGTCGAGTGCCCGGCGAGACGGCCGGCTGGCTGGTCCGCGCCGGGGTCTTTGACAAGCCCGGCCCCGACCACGACCGTGACATCGATTGGCGGCTGTCGCGGACGAGCAGCACCGCTGTGCGGAGCGAGTGGTTCGGCCCGGGCAACGGTTGGTTCGACCCCGAGTACGGGACAAGCGGCGGCTCGGATGTCGAGTTCTTCCGCCGGATCTACCGCGACGGCGCCCGGTTCGTACACGAACGGCGTGCGCTGGTGTACGAAGACGTCGAGGCTGACCGGTGTAACTGGCGCGCGGTCGCCCGCCGTCGGTACCGCGCCGGGGCCGTTCTGGGACGCATGGACCGGGCTGGTTCGAAACTGACGAGAACGTTCCGCCTCGCGAAGCGGGTACTGGCCGGCGCCGCGGTCGCGGTGGGCGGGGTGCCGGCTTTCGCCTCCGGCGACCCCGGACAAATGTTTCAAGGGTTGTGCCGAGCCATCGTTGGCATCGGGGCCTGGCGTGGTCACAACACGTCGTACCGCGTGACCCGGTACCCCGCCAAGAACAACCGTATTGCGGAGGTCACGCCATGCGTATCGCCTTGCTGAGCTTCGCGGTGCCTTGGATGGATCGCCCAACCACCGGGCTGTACAACGTGGCGCAGGCCGTGGCCCTGGCTGGCCTCGGTCACGACGCGAAGGTCTTCACCATCGCCCCTTGGATCCCGAGTTTCGCCGGTCAGCTCCACCCAGCGCTGCGGCGTCAAGCAAGCCGCCCGAACGAGTACGAATGGGACGGCGTTCCGATCCACACGGTGCGTGCACCCGCCGCGTATCCGCGTTCGCTCCGCTTCGGGATCGCTCGGACCAACCCCGAAGCGGTCGCCGCGATGTTTGACGCACTGGTTTCGCCGGCTCTGCGCAGAGCACTCGACGAATTCGCGCCCGACGCGCTCGTCGCCCACGGGATGCTGCCCTGGGGATCGTTCGTAACGCGATACGCCGCGGATCGGGGGATTCGATCGGCGATCATCGAGCACTCGCACGAAGATGTCGCGTCGGTGACACCGGGGTCTCAGATCGCCCGGTACTACGCCCGTCAAGAACAGCGGGTTGACGCCATTCTCACGGTCAGCGACTCGATGACCGCCGGTCTCCGCAGCGCCGGGCTCACAAGCCCAGCCACGCTCCTCAACGGGGTCACTGTCCATAGTGGCATCGCACGCCAGGTGGGTACAAGCGAATTCACAGTGCTCTGCGCCGGGCAGTACTACGAGCGCAAGGGGCACGCCGTCCTCCTTAACGCGTTTGCTCGGGCGAACCTGCCCAGCGCCCACTTGCGGATGGTCGGTCATCCGCCGGCGTCTCTGTTGGGTCTCATTCATGACCTTGGCCTTGCCGATCGCGTAACGATCCTGCAAGAGATGCCCAACCGCGAACTGCTCGAAGAAATGGCGAACGCGGATCTGTTCGCGCTCCCCAGTTGGAACGAGGCTTTCGGCTTGGTCTTCGCCGAGTCTCTCGGGGCCGGGACCCCGATCCTGATGACCAACGACACCGGGTTCGCGTCCTTCGTCGAGCACGGCCAGCACGGTTGGATTATCCCGCCCCGAGATGTCGCCGCGACCATAGTTGCCCTCCGTGACGCGCACCGTTGCGGGCCCGAGCGACGCGCCGCTATGGGCGAAGCCGGTCGAAAGCTTGTGTGTTCAAGGTTCTCTTGGGAGCAAAACGCCGTTCGCTTGCTGACGTCGCTTGGTGCCTACGAGAGCGCGCCGTCAACCCCCGCCATCCACCCCCTGCGCCGCATCGCCTGACGCGGCTCAAGTAGAAAGTGAGAAGAAGATGATCCGTATCGCATGCATAAGCGTCGTCGCCGGCGGCACAGTCGCCTCGGCGCAGCTCATCGACGAACTCCCCGCCGGACTCTACGAGCGTCCGGTGTCCGCAGACTTGATCTCGACGGTCCGCGCCGCTTTGCCCGAAGCCCGGGCCGTTGGCGCCGAGTTCCTCGATCCGAGCTACAACCCGGTGATCACGCTGAGCGAGCAGGCGACCGTCTCTGTGACGTTCGTCGACGAGGGCGCCGGCTACCGCAACTCGCTCGCTTGGCTCGCGTACCCCGCAGGGTCGCTCGATAGCCTCATCAAGTCCGACCTCGATCTGAACGGCAACGGCACCGTCAGCCTCGACGAGCTTTCGGCCGTCGAAGGCCTTGAGTACGGGCTTGTCTTTCCCAACGCGTCACGGAACGGCGCCGGCGGGCTTCTCGAAGCCGGCGATGCGGTCGATCTCGACGGGGGCCGTGAATTCGATGCCAACACTGAGATTCTCTTCTGCGTGCTCCAGAACGCCTGGCGCAACGGCGACGTTCGAGGCTACAACACGGCTCTGAACAGCACGCTCAGCTTCTACTCCATGGACATGATCAACCCAGAGGCGCCCGCTGACGCAGACCAGGATGTCGATAGCATCGGCTCCAAGTCGCGTCACGTCGCGATGCTCTTCGGCGACGAAAGCCGCGAGCGGATCATCATGGGTTTCGAGGACCTTCACCGGCAACGGAACAGCGACGAGGATTTCAACGACGCCGTGTTCATCGTTGAGTCGTCACCCTCAAGCGCCCTCGCGGATTCGGACATTCCGGACGCCGACCCCGCCTTCAACCCCCGTCCGACCGACCTCTTTGATAACCCCGACTGCTGCAGCGTCGACACCACGCAGATCCTTGAAGAAGAACTCCCCGAGCGCACCAACGTCAACGCGGAGTTCCTGAACCCCGAGTACGAACCCACCATCGTTCTCTCTGAGGCGACGTACCTCATCCTAAGCTTTGTCGGTGAGGGCGCGATCTACCAGAACAGCCTCGGGTATTTCTCATACCCGGACGGCACCTTCGACGACCTGACCACCAGCGACATCGACCAGAACAACGATGGTCTCGTCGAGCCGTGGGAACTCCGCGCGATCGCGGGCGTGGAGCTGGGCATGGTCTTCGCCCACGCATCCGCGGCCGGAGCCGGAGGAGCCTTGAACCCGCGCGAGGCGATCATCCTCGGCGGCAAGGAGTTTGCAGCCGGAACCAACGTCGGCTTCTTCCTTGTTCAGGACGGCTGGAACGATAACCGCACCGTCAAGGACTACCTCCGCGATACAGGCGACGGGACGATGTCGTTCTACACGCTCGACAAGCTCAACCCCGAAGCCGACGCCGACAAGCGACGCCACGTCGCGATGCTGTTCACCGATGACTCGTTCGAGAGCATCCTCTTCGGTTTCGAAGATCTACACCGCACGAACGCGAGCCTGAACCCGGTCGGCTTCGCGTCCGACGAAGACTTCAACGACAACGTGTTCTGCATCAGCTCGCTGACCGTCGGCGCGCTGTCTGGAACCAACGTTCCTGTCGCCGGAGACAACTGCCCGATCGACTACGACAACAGCGGCGTGCTCGACCTAGACGACATCACCCACTTCATCCAGGCGTTCCTTGGTCAGTTGCCCGACGCCGATCTCGTTTCCAACGGGATCTACGACCTCGACGACATCCAGCGTTTCATCGATCTGTACCTGGGTGGGTGCTCGTAAAACCCCTCTTGCAGCCCGAAGACCGCCGACGGGGGGCTCCGAAAGGAGCCTCCGTCCATTTTGAAAAGAAGAACCACGGCGAATCGATTGTATCGAAGACCGCACCACTGTGACCGTCAACCACGAGTCGTACCGGCGGAGTGTCGATTGATCGGGCGGTTCTCTTCCTACGCCCGTTCCCAAGCCTTCGAGCGTTCGACAGCTTCGCCCCATCGCTCGCGCAGCACGGTTGCCTCGCGTTCTGGCATCTCGGGTTCGAACCGACGGTCGACGCGACGGTTCCGGGCGATCTCGTCGGTCGACCCCCAGGTTCCGACGGCCAGCCCGGCCAGGTAGGCGACTCCGAGAGCGGTCGTTTCGAGCACTGTTGGTCGGATGACCGGAACGCGGAGCATGTCAGCCTGGAACTGCATCAAGAGGTCGTTCGCAGCGGCGCCGCCATCAACGCGGAGTTCGTTGAGTGGTTCGGGCGCGTCGTCTTGCATCGCCGCGACGAGGTCGGCGACCTCGTAGGCGATGCCCTCGAGCGCGGCCCGCGCGAGGTGGGCGTCGGTGGTCCCTCGCGAAATGCCGACAATGGTGCCCCGGGCGTACGAGTCCCAATGCGGGGCGCCCAGGCCCGCGAGCGCGGGGACCAAAAAGACGCCGCCGTTGTCGTCGACGCGCCGGGCGAGCGATTCGACGTCCGCCGCGTCACGGATAATGCGGAGACCATCGCGCAGCCATTGCACGATGGCTCCGCCGACGAACACGCTTCCTTCGAGCGCGTACTGAACGTCACCCCGCTGTTCCCACGCGATGGTCGTCAGCATCTTGTTGCGAGACTTCGGGGCGCTCGACCCTGTGTTCATAAGCAGGAAGCACCCGGTTCCGTATGTACACTTCGCCATCCCTGGGTCGACGCACACCTGCCCCATCGTCGCAGCCTGCTGGTCTCCAGCGATGCCGGCAAGCGGGACGCCGGTTGCCACCAGCGACGACGAGATCTCGGCGTAGACCTCGGAACTCGAACAAACCTCGGGGAGCATGCTTCTCGGGATACGGAACAGATCGAGCAACTCTTCATCCCACTCCAGCGTGTGAATATTGAACAGCATGGTTCGTGAGGCATTGCTCGCGTCGGTGACGTGGAGAGCCCCGTTTGTCAGTTTGTGGGCCAGCCACGTGTCGATCGTGCCGAAGGCAAGCTGACCTCGTTCCGCTTTCGATCTGGCTCCTTCGACGTTGTCCAGTATCCAGGCGAGTTTGGTGGCGGAGAAATAGGCATCGATCACGAGGCCCGTCTTTGCGGAGATCATCGGCTCGGCCCCATCGGCGCGGAGCCGATCGCACGTCGGAGCGGTTCGGCGGTCTTGCCAGACGATCGCATTGCAGATCGGTTTGCCGGTGGCGCGATCCCAGACGACGACCGTCTCCCGCTGGTTCGCGATCCCCACGGCGGCGAGGTCTCGGTTTCGGATCTGGGCTTGGCCCAGCGCTTCGGTCGTAACGCCCGCCTGGGTGGACCAGATCTCCTCAGCGTCGTGTTCGACCCAGCCGGCTTTGGGGAAGATCTGGCGAAACTCCTTTTGTGCGCTTGAGACCACCCGTCCTTGCCCATCGAAGATGATCGCTCGAGAGCTGGTGGTTCCTTGATCCAGAGCCATCACGTATGGCACGTTTTTCTCCGTTCGATTCTGTGTGATCCCGGTGAATTGGCTGCGTCAGCCTAGCGAAACGGTGGGGGGGGCAATTCTGTGCCATCGTGTTTCGGCGCATCAGCGGAATCGCCCTGTGACACGCGGCCGAACGCACGAGGGTCGTCGCGCGCGGCCTCGGAATACAAGGTTCGGAAGATGACAACTCGATCAGGCTCGGGATCTCGGCGTAGCACCCACAATTGTGGAAAACGAACAAGTGTCCCGAGTTCGTTGGCATAGTTCTGAAGCGGTGGCATTTTGCTCTTGAGAGGGGAAAAACCTATGCGATTACTTTTGTGTATTTTCGGGGTGGCGGTTTCTGGGATCGCTGCTGGGGACGTGATCGAGCAGACCACGAGCTTTACTCTTGGCCCGGTGAACGATCGGACTGTCACGTTTGACCAGTTTGACGAGTCGCTCGGGACGCTCACCGAGGTGCGGCTCGAAGTGACGGCGGTGCTTTCTGCGAGCGTGAGCTTGCAAAACACGACGAACTCTGGCCGCTTCGCGAACACTCGGGTATTCGGGTGGATCGAGTACGACGGGCCGACTTTCTCGGCGACCGGTCCGGATGCGCTGGGCATCGATAGCCGCGAGTTTGAGATGCTCGACGGGTTTTTCGTCGCGGCGAATGACATCGTGAACGACCGAAACATCGGGAATCAGACGATCAACCCGCTTCCGTCGCGGCCCGGTCCGACGTCCGTGTACGTTGGAACCGGAACGTTCGGCGTGACGTTCGATTACCAGGTGGGTACCGAGATCACCCCGCCTGGTGTGTTCAGCGCGGCGTTCGAGTTCAACGGCTTTACGATCGCATCGCTCTTCTACGAATTCGATCCGATTCCTACGCCTGGCACGGCCGGCGTGCTGGCGTTTGCTGGCCTTGTCATGGTGCGGCGCCGGCGATAAGCCGGCGCGTGTCCGCTCGCGCTCATCGACGTTGTGTTACGGCAGTAGGGCGTTGACCGCCTCTTCCAGGTGATCGATGTTCTGGGAGAGAATCTGCGCGTAGTTCGCGTCTCCTGTGAGTTCGCCGGTGGTCCAGACCACAGCGCGCACACGGTGTTCGGCGAGCAACTCAGCAGCTGTGTCAGCGTCGGGTGCCGTCTCGCACAACACGATCGCGTGTGTGCGATCGGTCATCAGGGTCTCGAGGTCGACCTCATCCAACGCGTCGAACCAGGCCTTGGTATCGCCGTCGAGCGGCATCGCGAACCAGTCGTAGCGGCGGGCGATGTATCCGAACGGGCTATCCGGCGCGATCACCTTGACGGACGTGGTGTCGAGGTTCTCTAGACGCGCGTGGAGGGCCTGCATGTCGGCGTCTAGCGCTGCGAGGTTCGCCGCGAATCTGTCTGCGAACTCGGGGAACGCGGCGGACATTGCACGTTGGATCGCGCCCGCTTGGGCGATCGCGTTGATCGGATCGATCCAGGTGTGCCCATCGGTCCGCTCGTGCGCGTGCTCGCCTTGTGGGCCGTGCGAGTGGGTGTCGCCGAGCACACGGATGAACCCGCCTTCGATCGCTTCTGCGGAAGCGACGACACGCGATTGGGGAAGCGGCGCGGTCCGGACCCAAGCTTCGAACTCGGCGCCGTTCGTCGCGATGACCTTTGCTCGCTGGTAAAGCCCGACGACGTCGGGACCCGGCCGCCAGGCGGCCGGCCATTGGCCATCGGGACAGAGCATCTCGACGGGTACGAGGTCGCCGGCGATCGTCCGGGCCATCCAGCCAACCGGCGCCGTTGTGGCCCGCACAACCTCTTCTGTTGGGCCGGGATCTGGAGGATCTGCGGACCGGCTTTCGCATCCGCCGATTGCGAGGGCCAGCCCGAGGAGTGTCGATATGAATGCTCTCATTTTGGATTCCGATCGCGATCTATGCGAACAACGCGAGCAAGCGATCCGCGTAGCCGCTCGCAGCCCAGGCGAGCCAAAGGGCCGAAGCGAGTGCAAAGGAACAGATTCCACCGAATTCGACAAGGAACAACGCGGTGATTTGCGTCCGAGACGCCCCGATGTCCTGGAGCGTTCTGATCTCGTCCGACCTCGCCCTGAGTGTGAGCATCCCAACGAGCGCGAACAACCCCAGCATCGCGATGCCGACAACAAGCGCAACGGTGTCGATGAGCGCCCGGACGCGGAGGACGGATTCCACAAGTTCGTGGGCAACCTCGCTCGGGGTGATCGCTTGGCGTGTCGCGTCTGCGTTCATCCGTGTTCGGACGATGGCGTTCGCCTTATCCGTCCCAGGCATGACGAGAATCGCGGTAATCGGGAGGGTGTCGCGATCACCGTGCAGGTGGAACGCGGCCGCGTTGTCGGCGTCGACCCGTTGGTGTTCGATGACTGCGCCCGAAAGCGCGATTCGTTCGTCCGATCGCCCGATCAGTTTGCTTGGGTCCGTGACTTCGGACGCCTCCTCGTGCCCATGAGCAATTCCCTCGAGCAGCCACGCCGTCTCGAGGTCCACGAACACCGCGTCGTCGTCAGGCGTGTCCGTTTTGGTGAGCACCCCGACAACGTTGAGCACAATCGATGATGGGCCGGTGATGTCGTACGAGCGCTGTTGGTCGCTCGGGAGATCATCACCCGGTCCCAAACCGAGCGTTCGCGCGGCGTCGGCACCCAGAATCGCTTCCCCGAGTTGCGCGACCATCCGGCCCTCTCGCGGAACGAGCCCTCGAAACTCGTAGTACTCGAACGGAACCGCCGCGATCGGAGCACCCTGCGCCGAGAATCGGACGTGTACCGGTATCGCGGAGACACCCGGTTCCAAGCGGATTTCGTCGGCGACGCGCAACGCGACCGGGGCGATGTCGGAGACTCGCCAGTGCAAGGCTGCGAGCACGAGGTCGAACCGGCTCCCCGACGCGCCGACGAGCATGGGCACCGTCGAAGAGCGATCGGTCATCGAGACTTCGAACTCGCTCGCGACCGACCGGCTGACGAGCGGCAGCGCAGCGATGACGAACACACAGGCACAAATCAGCAGCGAGCGGACCCAGTGGCTCGACGCGTGTCGGAACGCGAGCAGGATCACGCCCGGGCCCTTTCGAGTGAGGCGATCTCGCCGTGGTCGACAGTGCGATCGAAACTGCCCAGCACCCCCGGGTCGTGGGTGACCGCGACGACCGTCGCACCGATCGCATCGGCTTCGTTCCGGACGAGGCCGATGATCTCGCCGGAACGAGAAGGATCGAGGTTGCCGGTTGGCTCATCGCAGACGATGAGCTTTGGCTTGGTCACTAGCGCGCGGCACACCGCGACGCGTTGTTGCTCGCCTTGGCTCAGGCGGCGGGGTTTGCGGTTGAGGGTGTGCTCGATACCCGCGCGCGCTGCGAGGTCGCGGGCCCGGGCGCCGGCCTCACGGAGGTTCATCCCGCCAAGCCTCGCGGTCAACACGATGTTCTCAAAGGCGCTGATGTAGTCGAGCAGCGCAAAGCTCTGGAACACCATCCCTATCGATCGCAGGCGTGTTCGCCCCCGCGCGGACGGACCGAGTGATGACACATCAGTGCCGAGTGTGCGGAGCGTACCTCCGCTTGGAACGAGCACCCCGACGATCAAACGGAGCAGTGTGGTCTTCCCGCATCCGCTGGGTCCGACGATAGCGGTGTGCTCTCGGGGGGCGATCTGAAAGCGGGGGACGCGCAGGCAGAGCGCGTTGGCGCCCGGGAAGCGATACGTGAGTTCCGCGGCGTCGACGACGGGCTGGCTCTGATCAGACTCCATGCGATCAGATGTCCGGTCGCCCGAGCATCTCGAGCACGCGTTGCAGGGGATCGGCTTCTTCGGCTGGCATCGGGTCGAGCGGGTCGATCCGCCGCTGCGATCGGAGTTCGTGCTCGGTGATGCGCCACCCGTTCTCGGTGAACGTTACGCGGTAGGCGGCTTCGTACTCGTGCGATCGGGTGTGGCTGTGCCCCCAGTGGTAGACGGTGCCGTCGACGCGCCATTTGTGAACGACCCCGAATCCACGCCCTTGCGCGTCGGGGCCGGAAGCGTCTATGCCGATGATTGTCGTTTCGATCGGCTCGAGCCCCGTCACGACGCCGATCTTCATCTCCTCTTCGGCCTGCAGCAGTGAGAGCCGGATCTGCTCGTAGAGGTCCCCGAGCAGATCGCCGGCGAGGGCCAAGTCGAGCCTGTCGTAGATATCCGATTCAGCGGTGTAGTCGAACGCGCGGTACAGGCTTTCGTGGAGCGCACGGAAGACCTGCTCCGACTCTGCCTTTGAGATGAGCGGGACTGGCGTGTATTGCGACGCGTACCTCTCGTGGGACGCGAAGGCGCCGGTGCCCAGGACCACGGCGAGCGTGAGCCCGGCGAAGCGGGGCATCGTGGTGCGACGAGTCGCCCCGAACGCGAGCATGGCGAGCGCCGCCCCGCCGACCGCGAGAGTGATGACCGAGATGTCGCTGTGAGCGGGTTCGATGACGGGCAAGGGCAGGTCACGAAGGGGATCCGATGCGGCCGCCGTGGCTCTCCCCCACCGGATCGTGGGCTCGGCATGGGTGAACCGCGCCGGGCTCGACTTTCCGTTGGCGGTGAAGACCGCTTCAAAGTACATCCGGGGGCGCACCGCGCCTGGGGTTTCCATGCGTTCGGCCAACTGGTCGATGGGATAGGTGGGCCAGGTGACCTCGACCGACTCGGTTCGGTTCTCAGGGACAAAGTTGAGCACGGCGGTGGCACGGATCAGGCCGCGAGCACCGGTGTTCTCGAAGATCGCGACCATGCCCGGGTCGGGATCGGTGAAGATCTCAAGGCGTTCGAACTCCGGTTCGACGGAAACGCCGTTGATGACGCAGGTGGCCTCGGCGGTGAGCCATTCACGGACGGCCGTCAGGATGGTGGTGGCTTCCGCGTCGCTCACTTCCCCAGTGGATTCCCGAGGAACGTCGATGGCCTCATCCAAAAAGGCGAGGTTCACGCCTATCGAAAATCGAACAAGACTGTCTTCGATGGCCAGACGGAGATCGGCGTGAGGGCCATCCTGGGGGTGTGAGGCGAAGGCGGGTGCCGCCAGGTGCACCAGTGCCATCGCTGCGATCGCCAGGACGGTGTTGCGGAACATGGGCAGATGGTATCGCCCGGGGGCACAATCGCGATAGGCTTTCATGAGCGCCCACGGCTGGACCAGGGCGACACCCTAAACACTCGCTGGGAAACGCAGCACGACTGCGAGGAGATCGATGATGAACCCACACTCCCTGAAGACCATGGCCCTTGCAATCACGCTGGCGTGCGGCGCGGCGACCGGCACCGGCGTTCGTTCCGACGCCGAGTCGGACTCGGGCTCGCTCGTGAAGGCCACGGTGGGTTCGCCGATCTCGGACGCGATTCTCGCGGTGAGCGAAGACGTCAAGCTGTACAACGAGCACCTGACCACGCTCGCGAGCCCTTACATGATGGGCCGCGTGCCCGGGTCGGCCGGGATGGAACGTGCCCGCGAGTACTGCGCGTTCACCTTCGACCAGTTGGGGATCGGGCCCGGTTTCCCGTCGGAGGACGGAACGCCCTTCTCGTCGTACTACGACACCTTCAGCCTGAGCGGCTCGTTGAACATCGTGAACGAGACGATCGCGTTGCAAGGGCTTCGTGGCCTCGAGGCCGGCGAAGATTTCATGTACACCGGTCTCGGAGCCGACGGCGGGGCCACCGGCGAGATGGTGTTCGTCGGCTACAGCATCGACAACGGACCCGACGGCTTCGACAGCTTCGCCGGCGAGGATGACCTCGAAGGCAAGGTGGCGGTGCTCTTCCGCTTCGAGCCGGTCGATGAAGAGGGTGAGGCGCAATGGGGTGATGGAACGTGGTCCGGCCGCGCCTCGTTCGCGAACAAGCTCCGGGGGCTCAACGAGCGCGGCGCCGCCGGCGCGATCATCATCAACCCGCCCGGGACCTTCGACCAGCGTTCCATCGGTCGGTTCGGGAGTGGGGGCGGTGACGCCGACTTCCCGGTGTTCATGATGACGCCGGAGGCAGGGGCGAAGTTCGTCGAAGCCGCCGACTTCGATGGCATGGACCTCATGGAACTGCGACGCTACGCCGACGCCGGCGGCGTGCCGATCGAGGGCGCGGAGCAAGTCACCCTTTATGGCGAGGGTGAGCGCGAGACGATCGAGGCCGCGAACGTCGGCGGCGTGATCCACGGCTCGGGCGATCTCGCCGACGAGTGGATCGTCGTCGGGGCCCACCTCGACCACCTCGGTATGGGCTACTTCGGTTCGCGTACCGGCGGGGGCACCCTGCACCCCGGAGCCGACGATAACGCGTCGGGTTCGGCGGCGGTCCTTGTTCTCGCGAAGCTTCTCGCTGAGATCGATCAGGGTGTCGACGGTGATCGTCGCTCGGTGTTGCTCATGCTCTTCGACGGCGAAGAGAGCGGTCTGCACGGCTCCCGCCACTACGTGAACGATCCGATCGCGGACGCCGAGGATCACGTGATGATGTTCAACTGGGACATGATCGGACGGCTCGAGAACGAAACGGTCGTCGTCGCCGGCCTCGACACCGGCGAAGGCATGCGCGACTTCTTCACGCCGATGTTCGATGAGAGCGGACTGGAAGTGAAGGCCCCGGAGCGCATGTCGGGCGCAAGCGACCACACGTCGTTCTACCGCGCCGGTATCCCGGTGGTCTTCAGCCACGTCGACGGTCTGCACGGCGACTACCACACCCCGGCGGACACCAGCGACAAGATCAACCGCGTCGGCGCGACGAAAGCTGTCTACTTGTTCGCCGACATGATCGACGGGTACGCGAGCTACTCGGGACGCTTCGAGTTGGCCGATTCGGACTCGCAGCAGTCCGCCGGCCCGGTCGGCGGTGTCCGCGTTCGCTTCGGGATCATGCCCGGAAGCTACAGCGAGGATGAGCCCGGGATCCCCGTTGGTGATGTTTCACCCGATACCGCGGCGCAGAGTGCCGGTGTGCTCGCAGGAGACCGGATCGTGCGCTGGGACGGCCAGAAGATCACCGACATTATGGGTTGGATGGAGATGCTGGCTGAGCACGAGCCGGGCGACGAAGTCAAGGTCGGCGTCGAACGCGACGGCGAAGAGATCACGCTAGACGTAACGCTCCGGGCGCCGTAACTCAAGAAAATCGGCTCAACGCTGAATGGAGCATCGTTCGCGTCGGCGTTGGGCTATCGCTCTACTCGCACCCCGCGTCGACGAGGCGGAGGAAGTCGACGAAATCGATGAAGTCGACCGTCCCGTTCCCGTCGAGGTCGAGCGAGGGATTCGCGGCGACTAGGAGCACCAGGCCAAGCTCAACATCGGTTGACGTCAGCGACCCGTCCTCGTTGACGTCGGGCAGGCAGTCTCGGCTGAACTGGAAATCCAGGTAGTTGATGTTGAAGCCGTCGAATGACTCAGTCACGAAGAGCCTCAGTGTCTGAACGCCAGCTCTGAGGTCAACCTCGCGGCTGACGGTGGTCCAGCCCTGCCAATCCCCGGTGGGCGGGGCGGTGATGGTTCCGGAAAGGTCTTCGCCGTCGCGCTCGATGCGGAACGAGCCGCCTCCGGCCGCGGACGCCACACGCGTCCGGACGGTGTACGTGCCGGGCATCGCAACCACCACGTCATAACGGAGCCACTCCCCTGCGTCGATCCAGCCGACGTTGAAGCCGTTCTCGGTGCTGGGCTCGATGTCGACGTCTTCGTCTCGGTACGCGATGCCGTTGTTCCCCGGTCCGCTGTCAAAGTACGCGACACCCTGTCCGCCGGTGTTGTAGTTCTCCGCTTCGATCACACCCGGGATCGCCGTGGCCGACCCACCGAACGGCCCCTCACCGGTACACCCGGTGCCGATCGTCACGTCGATCGAGTCGGTGCCCGAGAGTCCGGCGTCATCGAACGCGCGCGCGGAGATCGAGAAACAACCGTCGCCGGCCGCGTTCCACGAGACGCCAAACGGGGCTTCGGTGTCCACGCCGATCGAGGTTGATCCTTCAAAGAACTCGACCCGTGTGATGTTCCCGTCGGAATCGGATGCCGTGGCCTCGATTTCTACGACGCCCGACGCAAGGGTCGAGTTGTCGGCCGGTGACGTGATCGTCACGGAGGGCGGGGACGAGGTGTAGTTCAGCCCATGTCCGTAGGCGAAGAGTGGGTCGTAGTCGGCGTCGCCGACGTTGATCGGGACCTGAGCGATGCTCGTGGGCCAGCTATGGGAGAGCTTGCCTGTAAAGTCGAAGTCGCCGAAGAGCACGTCGGCAACACCGTCGCCCTCCGTCCCGGGGAGCCATGCCGCGACCAACGCATCCCATGAGTTGATCCGATCGCTCACCATGAGCGGGCGACCCGACACCATCACGACGACGGTCGGGATGTCGCCGAGCCGTTCCAGGACGCCCACGTCGGCGGGGTCGAGGGCGAGATCCGGATCGTCGCCCAGCCATTCCGCGTAGGGGGTTTCGCCGATGACGACAATGGCGACGTCGTGCCCTTCCGAGCCCGAGCCGTCCTCACTGAAGGTCACCGAGCCTCCGCTGCCGGCAACCGCCGCCTCGATGCCATCGAGTATGGAGGTGCCCGGCGTGATGTCGCCACTCCCGCCCTGCCACGCGATGGTCCATCCGCCACACTGGTAGCCGATGTTGTCCGCGTTCTTGCCGGCAACGAAGACGCGGCTCGACTTCGAGAGCGGCAGAATCCCGTCGTTCTGCAGGAGCACGAGCGACTTGCGTACCGCCTCGCGTGCGACGTCTCGGTGCGCTGCGCTGCCGAGCGTCCCGTCGTTGACGAGTGCCCGGTCGGCGAGCGGCTCATCGAAGACGCCGGCGCGTTCCTTGATCGTGAGGATCCGTCGGACCGCGTCGTCGATGCGGTTCATACTCACGTCGCCGTTGTTCACAGCCGCCTTAAGTGTTGAAATCCACGTGCGCCAGTTGAACGGCTCCATCCCCATGTCGACGCCTGCGTTGACCATCAGCACGACCTGGTCGTAGTACGTCGGGCCCGAGAGTTCGTAGACCGCTTCCCAGTCGGAGATGACAAAGCCATCGAAGCCGAGTTCGGCCTTGAGCACGTCGGTGATGAGGTACCGGTTCTCGTGCATCTTGACGCCGTTCCAACTGCTGTAAGACGGCATCACTGTCCCGACGTTCTGGCCGATGGCCTCGACGAAGCCTGGCATATGGATCGACCGAAGCGTGGCTTCGTCAGCGATGGTGTTCCCGCGGTCGATGCCCCCGCTGGTTCCGCCGTCGCCGATGAAATGCTTGGCGCACGCCAAGACCCGTTCTCCGCTCATCGTCGTGCCCTGGAGGCCCCGGACGTACGCCGCGGCGAGCAGCACCTGGAGTTCCGGGTCTTCACCGAAGCTCTCGTACGAGCGACCCCAACGCTCGTCGCGCGCCACGGCAACCGTCGGCGCGAACGTCCATTCGAGCCCGGTCGAAGCGACTTCCTTGGCCGTGATCCGCGCGATCTCTTCGACCAGCACCGGGTCGCGCGTCGCTCCGAGGCCGATGTTGTGGGGGAAGATCGTGGCCCCGATGACGTTGTTGTGCCCGTGCACGGCGTCGATCCCGTACAGGATCGGGATGCCCAGCCGGGTGCTGAGCGCCCCATTCTGGTACGCATCGTGCATGTCGGCCCAGCCGGTCGGAGTGTTGGACGCGGGCGCCGAACCGCCGCCGCTGAGGATTGATCCGAGAAAGAAGTTCCGCACGTCGGCGGGCGAAGCGCTGCTCCGTTCTGCTTGCGTCATCTGCCCGACCTTCTCGTCGAGCGTCATGCTGGCGATGATGGCATCGATGTCGACAGCGAACGCGCCGTGGACCGGGGCGATCAAGAGCAGCGCGACGATGAGGGTGTTCCGGAGCGCGGTCATGTGTTCCTTCGATCGCGTATCGCGTCGGTGGGGTGGTTCGCTGTGTGGGTCCGATAATGAAATCGGGCGTGGCTTCGCACGTCATCGGAGGCTACACGCCCAGGACGATCCCAACGGCAGGAACCAGAGGCAATAGAGGAGAAATCGCGGTTCAAGTCCTTCGAGGCCATTCGCTGGTTGTGCCGGTGTGTTCCCGACTCGATGGGACGTTACTCCGCAAAGAAAGCGTCGGTCACCTCCCAGAGCTTCTCGAGACGATCGATGCGCTCGCGAACGTCCGGCTGCAAGTGGTCGACCACGTTCGCGATGATCAGTTCGCTCGCGAGGACCGCCGGCATCGAGCTGTCGAACGGTCCGATCGCGGGGACGCTGAGTTCGCACCAGTGCTCGGTGAGCGATGCGAGAGGAGAGAGCGGACCGTCGGTGATCGCGACGAGGGTTACCCCGAGATCGGCGAAGGCACGCGCGGCAAGGACGGTGGAGCGGCGGTAGCGGGCGAAATCGAACACCACCGCTGCGTCCGCCGCGGTCGCACCGCTCAGGTCGCGTCCGAGGTTGTGTTGCTCGACGAGATGAACGCCGTCCCGGACCATCGACAACCCGCTCACAAGGGCGTGGGCTCCGGCTCGCGAAGTCTCGCCCGAAAGAATCCAGATCCGCTCGGCGTCGACCAAGGGGGTTGCCAGGCGACGCAACGTCGTCGGGTTCAGGGCCGCGAGCGATGACTCGAACGCTTCCTCGACGTCGTGGTGGAGGTCGCCGACTTCACCTGTCGGCCTGCGGATGCGTTGGCCGGGCGTTCCGAGTTGCTGGGCGACGTCTTCTCGGACCTGCCTTTGCAGCTCGACGTAGCCCTCGAATCCAAGTTTCGTCGCAAAGCGGACGATCGAAGGGCGGCTTGTTTGCACCCTTTTCGCGAGGTCGGAGACGGTGCCGAAGGCGAGGAGGGTCGGATCGTCGTGGATCGCGTTGACGATTCGTATTTCGGTCGGTGTGAGCCGATCCCCAACGGACGCGATGCGGTCGTCGATGGACACGAGTTGCTCCTGGTGGTCAATCTGTTGCATTCTGTCGTCGATAATGTACATTTGGTTACAGCCACCGCAAACGACTACCCCAAACGAGGCTGGAGTTCGACCCGATGATCAAGGTGAAGGAATACACGCGGACGGATCGCGAGCAGGCGTTCCTCGACACCGTCGAGGAGACCCGGTACGAGCGCGAGATCATCAATGGCCTTGCGCCCTTCTTGAACGAGAAGGCGCCCGAGGACATGTTGAACTTTTACACGAACGACGAGGTGATCAGCCTGAGGCAGTTCAAGGGCACGGATCGCGATGTCGAGTCGCGCATGCCCGTCAAGCTGACCCGTCACTACTACGAGATCGCCCGGACGAGCCCGTCGGTGCAGCGCATCGTGAAGGCGAGCCCCGACGAGACCGAGAACCTCGAGGGGTCGGAGGATCCCGGCAACCAGATGGACTACAGCCCGGTCCCGGGCCTCTTGCACAAGTACGAGATGGGCCTGATGTACGTGGTCTCCACGTGCTCGGCGCACTGCCGGTTCTGCTATCGCGAAGAGCTCATCGCTCGCAAGGAAGTCGAGCACGCCGATGGCTCGGTGAAGAAGAAAGACCTGGCCAAAATCCCCGAGATCACCGCATACATCCGCGCGCACAACGACATCGTCGCGAGCAACGGAGGCCGCCACCCCGAGACCGGGCGCGAGAAACTCCGAGAGATCTTGCTCTCCGGGGGTGACCCGATGGTGCTGAACAACTCGAAGATCGCCGCTTGGCTCGCGGCGCTCGCCGAGGCCGGCGTCGAGGCGATCCGCATCGGCACCAAAGAGATGGCGTTCTACCCGCAGCGTTTCGACCGCACGTTCTTCGAGATGCTCGACCGGTTCCACGAGGCCTACCCAGAGGTGAGCCTCAACATGATGCTCCACTTCGAACACCCCGACGAGATCCTCGCCAAAGGCGATGACGGCGAGTACGCCCGGAACGACGACGGGATTCTCCAGTGGATCCCCGCGACCGGCGCGGCGATGCGTGGGCTGGCCAAGCGAGGTTGGATCACCGTCGAAAACCAATCGCCGATCATCAAGGGCATCAACGACGATCCCGACGCACTGCGCATCCTCCAACGTGAGTTCAAGCGCGCAGGCGGCGAGAACCACTACTTCTTCTGCGGCCGCGACATCGTCGCGTACAAGGCCTTCAACATCCCGATGGAGCAGGCCTGGAAGATTCTCAACGAATCGCAGAAGGGCCTCTCGGGTATCGAAGCCCACGCACGCCTGTCGATCACGCACTACAAGGGCAAGACCGAAGTCTGCGCCGTGACCAACGAGCCGATCCCGGGCCTCGCCGGCTCCGAGAACGGGGTCGTGGTCATGAAGCTCCTGCGCAACTCGCACTCGGCGCCGGATCGCGGCAAGGTCTGCATCGTCGGCCGCAACCCCGAGGCGCTCTGGTTCGACGACTACGAAGATCGCGTGCTGTACGACGAAGCGGGGCTCTTCGAGTACACCCGCATCGCAGGTGGGAAAGCGGCGCTTGTCGACTCCATGCCCCGCACAGGCGGGTGCTCATGATCAACAAGCGGGTGTCGACCGCGGCCCAAGCGGTCGCGGACGTCTCCGACGGGTCCAGCATCATGATCGGCGGGTTCGGCGAGGCGGGCAGCCCGATCGAGCTCATCCACGCGCTCATCGATCAGGGTGCGAAAGACCTCACCGTCATCAGCAACAACACCGGGAGCGGTGAGGTCGGCCTCGCGGCGTTGCTCAAGGAGCGCCGCGTGTCGAAGGTCGTCTGTTCCTTCCCCAAGTCGGCGAACTCGACGGTGTTCCCAGAACTCTATCGCGAGGGGTTCACCGAGCTCGAACTGGTGCCACAGGGCACGCTCGCCGAACGCATCCGCGCTGGCGGGGCTGGGGTTCACGCCTTCTACACGCCCACAGCGGTCGGGACGCCGCTCGCGGACGGCAAGGAGAGCCGCGTGTTCGAAGGCCGGGAGTACCTGCTCGAGTATGGGCTCAAGGCCGACTACGCGTTCATCAAAGGAGCCGCCGCCGACGAGCACGGCAACATCGTCTACAACAAGACCGCGAGGAATTTCGCTCCACCGATGGCGATGGCGGCGAAGGTCACGATCGTTCAGGCCGAGCGGGTTCTCGCTCCCGGTGAACTCGACCCGGAGTCGGTCGTTACGCCTGGCATCTTTGTGGAACGGGTCGTCGAGGTCGTCGAGCCGGCACACGAGTCTGAGCTGATCGCGGCGGGGGCGAGCTACCCATGACCGAGTCAAACGAACGCATCGGATGGACGCGTGACCAGATGGCCTCGCGTCTCGCACAAGACATCCCGAACGGGTCGTACGTCAATCTGGGCATCGGCATCCCAGAGCTTGTAGCGAGGTACGTTCCCAAGGGCCGCACCCTCGTGTATCACACCGAGAACGGTCTCTTGGGTATGGGGCCCTCGCCCGCCGATGGCGAGGGCGATCCGGAGTTGATCAACGCCGGCAAACGCCGTGTGACCGCGTTGCCCGGGGCGGCGTACTTCCATCATGCGGACAGCTTCGCGATGATCCGAGGCGGCCATCTCGATCTCAGCGTCCTCGGCGCTCTTCAGATCGCACAGAACGGTGATCTGGCCAACTGGTCGACCGGCGAGCCCGGCGCCATCCCTGCGGTGGGCGGCGCGATGGATCTCGTCGCCGGCGTCAAGAACGTGTTCGTGATCACTCAGCACACGACAAAGTCGGGTGCACCCAAGCTCGTCGAGTCGTGCGCGTTCCCGTTAACCGGGCGAAGCGTCGTGAACCGCGTCTACACCGATCTCGCGGTGATCGACGTGACAAGCGATGGGTTCCGGTCCGTCGACCTCGGGCCGGGCGTCGATCTTGCAACCGTGCAATCCAGAACCGGGGCGCCGGTCTTGCCGGCGCTCGAGACAGCATCGGCAGGGTGATATGTCCGCAGATCCTTCTTCAACCGTCGACACGTCGCGCAGCGCCGAGATCTTCGACCGTGCGAGGCGCGTTCTGCCCGGAGGCGTGAGCCGGAACACGGTGCTCAGGAAGCCCCACCCCGCCTACGCCGATCACGGCAAGGGCTGCCGCGTCACGGATATCGAGGGGACCACCCGGATCGACTTCTCGAACAACATGGCCTCACTGATCCACGGCCACGCGTTCACCCCGATCATCGAAGCGGTCACCCGGCAACTGGAGCGCGGATCGGCGTTCATGATGGCGACCGAGTCAGAGGTCGAGTACGCTGAGCATCTGTGCTCGCGCAGCCCTGTCTTCGAGATGGCGAGGTTCGTGAACTCGGGCACCGAGGCCCTGATGGTCGCGTTGAAGGCGTCGAGGGCGTTCACCGGGCGTCCCCGCATCGCCAAGGTCGAAGGCGCCTACCACGGCGGGTACGACTACGCGGAGGTGAGCCAAGCGCCGAAGCCCGAGAATTGGGGCAGCGTGGACCGTCCAAACAGCGTTCCGCTCGCCCATGGGACCCCCGCATCGGCGCTCAACGACGTCGTCATCATCCCGTTCAACGATATCGATCACGCGATCGCGATCCTCGATGAGCACGCCGACGATCTTGCGTGCGTGCTGCTCGATCTCATGCCCCATCGCGTCGGGCTCAACCCGGTTGAAGCGCCGTTCGTCAAGGCGATCCGTGAGTGGACAAGGCGGAACGACGCGTTGCTCGTGCTCGATGAGGTGATCACGTTCCGCGCCGAGTACGGCGGGCTGCACACGCGATACGGGATCGATGCCGACATCGTTGCGATGGGCAAGGCGATCGGTGGCGGGTTCCCCATCGGCGCGATCGCCGGTCGCGCCGAGGTGCTCGACGTCATGAACATGCACGGCGATCGCTACGTCTTCCCCCACTCGGGCACGTTCTCCGCCAACCCGGTGAGCATGGTGGCGGGGCTCGAGGCGATGCGCCACTACGACGAGGCCGCCGTGAAAGGGCTCCTCGATCTCGAGCAGCGCGCGATAAACGGGATTCGCGAAGCGGCCGCCAGGACCGGCGCGCGGGCGTGCGTTACCGGTGGGGGGGCAATGTTCCGGGTGCACATGAAAGAACGCCCGCCGCTCAACTTCCGCGAGGCGTATCTCACGCCCGAGGACGCGGCAAGGCTGAAGGTGCTCCTGGAGCACCTCTTCGACGCCGGTCTCGTCATGATCAACACATGCACGGCCACGCTCTCGACGCCGATGGGCGAATCGGAGATCGATACGCTTGTCGCCGCGATCGGCGAGGGCTTCGAGAAGATCGCGAAGATGCCCTGATCAGGCCCGCTCGAACACAGTCGCGAGCCCCTGCCCAACGCCCACGCAGAGCGAGGCGATGCCCCGATCGACACCCCGTCGGCGCATCGTGTGGACGAGCGTCGTTGCAAGGCGAGCGCCGGTGCACCCGAGCGGGTGCCCGATGGCGATCGCCCCGCCGTTCACGTTCACAAGGTTGTCATCCAAGCCGAGCTCGCGGACACACGCGATCGCCTGCGACGCGAACGCCTCGTTGAGCTCGACGAGCCCGATATCGCCCGTCTTAAGCTTGGACCGCTTCAGCACTTTCTCGACGGCGGGCACTGGCCCCATCCCCATGTACGCCGGCTCGACACCGGCTGAAGCGCTCGCGCCGACGTACGCCAAAGGTGTGAGCCCCAGTTCCTGCGCGCGCTCCGCTTCCACCAAGAGCAACGCCGCGGCTCCGTCGTTTACGCCCGAGGAGTTCCCGGCGGTCACCGTGGCGTCGGCGGTCTTCGAGAACGCCGGACGGAGCGTCGCGAGACGGTCCAGAGTGGTGTCGGGCCTGGGGTGCTCGTCGCTGGCGACAACGATCGGCTCGCCCTTCCGCTGAGGGATCTCCACAGGGACAATCTCGCCGGAAAGGTCACCCCGTTCGGCAGCCGCGGCATACCTCTGCTGGCTCTGAAGCGCAAAGCGGTCCTGTTCTTCGCGGCTCACGTTGTAGCGGAGCGCGACGTTCTCCGCGGTGATGCCGAGCGCGTCGGTGTGCTTCATCTCCGCCATGCGTGGGTTGACGAACCGCCATCCGATCGACGTATCGTGGAGTTCCTGCGTGCGTCCGAAGGCCGAATCGGACTTGCCGAGCACGTACGGGGCGCGGCTCATCGATTCGACGCCGCCGGCGATGAACACGTCTCCGTGATCCGCCTCGATCATCCGCGCAGCGATGTTGATCGCTTCAAGACCGGAAGCGCAGAGCCGGTTTACCGTCGACCCCGGGACCGACTCGGGAAGGCCGGCGAGCAAAGAGGCCATGCGGGCCACGTTTCGGTTGTCCTCACCCGACTGGTTCGCCGCCCCGAGATAGACATCGTCGATGAGCGCCGGATCGATGCCGGTCTCGGCGACAACGACACGCAGAACATGGGCCGCCAGATCATCAGGGCGGACCGACGAGAGGGCGCCGCCGTATCGGCCGATCGGGGTTCTGCGGGCTGCGATAATGGCTGCGCGTCTCATGGACGATCGTATTCCGGGGCATCCTGCGAAGGCGGCGGCGAAAGGTGGTTCGAAACCCGTTGACGAAGCCGTGAGGGCAATTCGGGCGTCGCCCCCCGTTGCGAAACGACAAACGCACCGAGTTCGTTCGCCAGTGCGACCGTTCGTTCGAGCGGGAGGTCGGCCAGGAGACCAGCGACGATACCCGCGGCGCAGGCGTCTCCGGCCCCGACCGCATCCGATCCGCTTCGATGCTCGACCGCCGGGGCCTTCGGGGCGATGCACCCCGATGACGTGTGAAACTCGGTGCCGCGCCCGCCCCGCGTGAGGACAACAGCGTCGAGATCAAACCGAGACATGACCTCGGTGCAGAACGTGCGACGATCTTCGTTGCGGGACCCGATGGCGTCTCGCACCCGGGGCAGTTCGTGCTCGTTGAGCTTGAAGATCGTCGCGAGCCCGAGAGACCCGATAAGGATCGAGTCGTCACTGAAGTCTGGCCTGAGGTTCGCGTCGAACAACCGGACCCGTGCAGCGCAGGCTTTCAAGAGCTCAACGGTCGCGCCGCGAGACCGGTCGTCGCGTTGTGCAAGTGTTCCGAAGCAGACCGCGTCGGCCGAGGCGAAGGCAGCCAAAGCGTCATCGGTGACCTCGATGGCATCCCACCCGACAGGTCTCGCGATGTCGTACGTGGGTTGGCCAGCCTCGTCGACCGAAACGTTGACGATGCTGGTTGGCAGCGTTTCGTCGATCTGTATCAGTTCGCGATCAACCCCACGCACGTCGAGTTCCGCCGAGAGCCGCGTTCCCCTTTCATCGCGCCCGATCCTGGTGAGCACCGAGACACGTCCGCCGGCCGGTGCGAGCAGGGCCGCCAGGTGGACGGAGAAGTTGACGGGCGCTCCTCCAAGGACTTCGACGTCACCGAAGCGGTCGTAGAGCGCTTCGCCAACTGCGATACAGAACGGTCCGGCAGCCATCGCGTATCCAGGATAACGCCGCGTGGGAGCGCCACTTCCGCGGCGAACGCCGTCTAGGTGTGGTCTTCACGTGCTGCGGTGACCCTTGTCACCCGGGCAGCACCGCCAGTAGCCGCGACCGCGGCCGCGCTGAGGACAGCGAGCAACTCGGGCGTGATCCCAGCGTCACCCGTTGCCGGCGCGGGGGCTGGGTCATCGGCGACCTGCGGCGGAAGGAGACGTTTGAGCACCAAGACCACGACCATGAGCAAGGTGAGCGCGACAAAAACCACGCCCATGCCCACGACCATGAGCACGAGCCCGGTCCCAAGTCCGTCCTCGCCCATCGCTTGCTCGGTTGCCGCAAGAGTGATCAATGCGTCCATATCAAGAGCGTACCGCCGGATGAAGTTGTGCTCACTCGTTGAGAGGCGCTTTGCCCGATTCGAGCAATCTGGCGTGAAGGAAGTCCTTCTGGGGATCGGTCACCGCCAGGGCGGTCCGTTTGGGTTCGATCTCGAACCCGACCTCCGGAACGGTGTCGCCCGGGCACGCGTTCAGAATCCGTTCAGGGCGATTCACGTGCGGTCTGTGCTCTCGCGGTTTGGGATCTCGGTCAACAAGGACTACGCAAATTCGCCCTAGGCATGGACATAGCTCGTCAAGGACTTGATCGCGGCGAGGCACGTGCGGAGTCGCCCCTACGCTCTGACCAAGCCAGATCGCTGTTCAAAGTCCGGGAGCGCCAACGCCCTCATGCGATTCAACAAGGCAAACAGACTCATCCACCGATGGGCCACCGTGGTCGTGGCCCTGCCGGTGATCGTCATTCTGATCACCGGGCTCATCCTTCAATGGAAGAAGCACTCCGCTTGGGTCCAGCCGCCGACCCAGCGAGGCGAAGGCACCGTGCCGGTCATCGGGTTCGCCGACATCCTTGAGGCCGCGAAGACCGCCGAGGAGGCCGGGATCCAATCGTGGGACGACGTCGACCGCCTCGACGTCCGCCCGGGCAAGGGCGTCGTCAAGGTCCGGTCGAATACGCGCTGGGAAGTCCAGATCGACACCGCCACCGGCGCCGTGCTCCAGACCGCCTATCGGCGTTCCGATCTCATCGAGAGCCTGCACGACGGGAGCTTCTTCCACGACAGTGTCAAGCTCTGGGTCTTCTTCCCGTCGTCCCTCGCGCTCACCGCGATGTGGGCAACGGGGTTGTACCTCTTCGTGCTTCCCTACATCTCAAGGCGCAAGCGCAGGGCACAGGGCCGTGCAATGGCAGAGGCGAGCGCCAACACACCGAGGTCCTGATCCGCGCGAACCGAGCGTCACGCGCCCGATCAGGGCACCGGGCGGCCGGGTGTCCAGGGGACGCCGGCCTCGTCGAGCAGCAGCTCCAAAGCCGGCAGCTCGGTGGTCACCAGCCGGTTCAACTCGGCTCGGAGCGCCCCGAACTCGCGTTGGGCAATGGTGTACGACTCGAGGTGTGTCGCGGTCGGGCCCTGCAGCGAGTAGCTCGTGCCGAAGGACACGACGCTGAGCCGGCGCGAGATCGATACCGGGCCCTGGTCGTTGGCCATAGCACGCCGAGAATTGCCCGAAAGGCGTTCTTGCATGTCGGCGACGCGACGCTCTATCGCCCGGACCTCGGCGCCGAACGCGGCGCCCTCGACCATCGAACGGTCGAGCGCCTCGCGGATCGCCTTCACCCTGGTCCGCGTGTCTCCCAAGAGTCGGCGCGCACCATCGACCGCACGCTCGGTCTCAGCAAAGTCCTTCAGGAACGCGACCGTGTCGGTCGGGGTCGCCCCGGGCAGAGTTCTGCCTTCGTGGAGGGGTACGACCTCAAACTCCTGCGACTTCCCGCTGTCGACGAGCTCGCCGTCGACGCGCGTCGCGAGATGAACGGTGTACGTCCCCGGAGCCACGAGCACGCCGTCGGTGTTGCCCTGGCCCTCGCGCCAAGGTCCGGTGGAGGGGTAGGTCAGGCCCCAGCTCACCCGGTGGATGCCCTTCCCGGTCGGTCCGGTGACGTGACGCACCACGTCCCCCTTCGCATCGCGGACGGTCAGCACCACGGTGGGCGCCTCCTCAAGCTCTTCCTCACGCAGCGCGTCCCAACCGGGCGTGGGCGTATCGCCGCCCTCCTCGGCGATCTCCGCTTCGCTCTCGTTGCGGACCTGCTTGCGGGTCTTCAGCGCCTCCTTGAGGTAGTACGTAAAGGTCGCACCGAAGGGCGGGTTGTCCGCGACGTAGAACCCATGACCCTGGAACGCGCGGCCGGCGCCCCCCAGCGTGCGCCGGGGGATGTACCACCAAGCGTCACGCACCGGGAAGAGCTCGACGTCCTGATCGAGCGCTTCCGCGGAAACATGGCGGAGCGGCGTGTAGTCATCCAGGATGTAGAAACCACGCCCGAACGTCGCGCCGACCAGGTCGTTCTCACGCGTCTGGATCGCGAGGTCGCGGAACGGGATGTTGGGCACCCCGCCCGTCAGCTTGATCCACCGCTCCCCACCGTCGACGGTAAAGAACGCACCGAACTCGGTCCCAAGGAAAAGCAGCCCAGGATCGACATGGTCCTGCACCAGACGCCAGGCGAGGTGCCTGTCGGGCAGGTCGCCGACGATCGAGGTCCACGAGCGACCGCGGTCGGTGCTCTTGAGCACGTAGGGCGCGAAGTCGCCGTCCTTGTGGTTGTCGAGGCAGACGTAGACCGTGTCCGCGTCGTGCAGGTCGGCCTTGATGTCGTTGACGAACGAGAACTCGGGAACGTCGGGCAACCGACCCGCCCGGCGCCAGGTGCGTCCACCGTTCTCGGTGACGTGGATCAGCCCGTCGTCGGTGCCGGCGTAGATCAGGCCTTCCTGCTTGGGCGATTCGGAGATGTTCGCCACGGTGCCGTACTTCGACATCGCGTAGAGGTCCCAGATCGCGTCGTAGCTCCAGACCCGACCCATCATCGGCTCGGTGAGACGGTTGAGACCCCTGGAAAGATCTTCGCTGATCGGTTCCCACGAATTGCCGCGATCGTCGCTCCGCCACACACGCTGGCTCGCGAAGTAGAGGCGGGCCGGGTCGTGGGGGCTGATGAGGATCGGGGCGTCCCAGTTGAACCGGTCGGTCTCTTCGTCGCCCGCCGGTTGCGGCTGGATGTAGACGATCTCGCCGGTCTGCCTGTCATGACGAACAAGGTTCCCCTGCTGCCACTGCGAGTAGATGATGTCCGGGTTCGTCGGATCGATCGCCGGCTGGTGCCCGTCGCCGAAGACGGTGATGCGCCAGTCCGAGTTGCGGATGCCGTGGATGTTGTCCGTCCGCGAAGGGCCGTACTGCGTGGCGTTGTCCTGCGTCCCGCCGATGACGTGGTAGAACGGTTCGTCGTAGTCAACGGCAACCTTGTAAAACTGCGTGACCGGGAGATTCGACACGAACTTCCACGTCTCGCCGAGGTCCCAGCTCTCATAGATGCCGCCGTCGCAGCCCACGAGCAGGTAGTTCGGATCGTTCGGGTCGAACGCCATCGCGTGGTTGTCGACGTGCTTGTTCGTCTCGGGCATCGTCCGGAAGGTCTTGCCCCCGTCCTCGGTCACGCCGATGCGGACGTTCATGTGGTAGACCCGGTCGAGCTTGTGGGGGCTCGCGAACAGCTCCTGGTAGTAGTGGGGGCCTGTCCCGCCCGAGATGTAGTCGGCGCCCTTCGTCCACGATTCGCCACCGTTCGAGCTGCGGTACACACCACCCTCACGATGCGCCAGCTCGATCGTTGCGTACACGATGTCAGGGTCGATCGGCGACACCGCGAGCCCGATGCGTCCCTTGTCGGCGCTCGGGATCCCGTTGGTCAGCTCGCGCCACGTCTTGCCACCGTCGACCGACTTGTGGATCCCGCTCTCCGGGCCGCCGTTGATCAGCGCCGCAACGTTACGGAAACGCTGCTGCATCACCGCGTACATGACGTCGGGGTCGCGAGGGTCGAGGTGCAACTCGTTGACGCCGGTGTACTCGCCCCCGCTGAGGATAAGGTCCCACGTCTCGCCGCGGTCCGTCGACTTGAAGAGGCCACGATCGCCGCCGCCCGACCACAAGGGGCCTTCAGCGGCGACATAGACGGTGTCCGAATCCCGCGGATCGACCACGATCATCCCGACGTGCTGGGAGTCATCGAGACCCATGTTCTCCCAGGTCTTGCCGCCGTCGCGGCTCCGGTACACACCGTCGCCGTACCCGACGTGCCGGCCACCGACGTTCTCTCCCGTGCCGACCCACACCGTCTCGGGGTTGCTGGGATCGAGCGTGACGCAACCGATCGAGTACGACCCTTGGTTCTCAAAGATCGGGGTCCACGTCGTGCCGGCGTTCGTCGTCTTCCAGAGGTTGCCGCTCCCCACAGCGACGTACCACGTGCTCTGGTCGTCGGGGTGAACCGCGAAATCAGAGACGCGCCCCGACATAAACGCCGGACCGATCGAGCGGAGCTTCAACCCCGAGAACGTGCCCTTGGTCATCGGATGATCTGAGTTGCCATCCTCGCCATCGGGATTTCCCTGGGCAGGGGCGACCGCCAACGCGAGCGCGAGAGCAATCTTCGGCAAATGCCGGCTGATGCGACGGAAAGGCATGCTCTTCTCCTTACAAATGACGGCGCATGGCTCCGACGGTTTGTCGAACGTGGCGCGAATCCGGTGCGAGTCTACCGGCCGTACGCACGTTACCCGACGCTGCGCCCACTCGCCAAGGCAGGGCAACTTGGGCCTGCCGCGGCCCGCATCGACGCGTTTCCGCAGGACGTCGCCACGGCGTTCAAAAGACGGGTGCTCTACTCGGATGCACCCGAACGTTTTTGTTCGAGGATGTCCCAACGGGCGTACAACTCTGTAACGCGGGCCTGCGCCGCGTCGAGTTCGGCGCACACCCGGGCCATCGCCTCATGGTCGGCGATCACCGCCCCGTCGTTCAACCGCTCTTCGAGACGCCCAACATCGCTCTCCGCCGATTCGATATCGCCTTCGATCGAGTCGTACTCGCGCTGCTCCTTGTAACTCAGCTTCACCTTCTTCGGGCGCGGCGGGGGAGCCGCCTTGGGCGTCGATGCCGCTTTCGTCGCCGCGCTCTGTTCTACCTCGCCGAGCCGGACGAACGCCGCGATAGCCTGATCAGAACTCGCGTAGGCCTGGGCCCCGCCGCGTCCGTCGAGCGACAGCACCTTTGTACACAGTCGATCAAGCATCGCCCGGTCGTGCGTCACGAGAATGAGCGCGCCGGGGAAATCTTCGAGCGCTTCCTCCATCGCCTCAAGCGTCGGGATATCGAGGTCGTTGGTCGGCTCGTCAAGCACGAGGACATCGCTCGGCTGGAGCATCATCGTCGCGATGTGAACACGCGCAAGCTCGCCCCCGCTCAGTGAGTGCAGGGGCTGCGCAAGCTGACTCCTCTCAAAGAAAAAGCGGCGCGCCCAAGAGACCACGTGCATCGATTGACCGCGAAACGTCACGCGATCGCCCACCGGGCACAGCGCCTCGCCCAGCGACAGGCCCGGGTCAAACTCCTCACGCTTCTGGCTAAACACCACAACGCGAGGCGCCGGATCGGCCAGCACCACCTCGCCCTCGTCCGGCGAAAGCTCACCCGTCAGCACGCGGATAAACGTCGTCTTCCCGCTCCCGTTCGGGCCAAGCAACCCGAGCCGGTCCCCCGCACCGAGACGCAGATCAACATCGCTGAACAGGCCCACGCCGCCCATCGATTTCCCGATCCCCTTCGCGTCGATCAGCTTCCGCGCCTTGCGCTGCCCCGCATTGAACTCAACCTTCGTACCACCCCGATCCGCGGCCGCCGCCCGCTCGCGAAGCTCCGAGAGTTCATCCATCCGCTGGTAGCTGCTATCGATCCGCCCCTTGGCCTTCGTCTGTCTCCCTTGGGGGCCTCTCGATAGCCAGTCCAGGTCCTTGCGGACCTGCCCCGCGAGCGAACGCTCACGCTCCGCCTGCGCATCGAGAAACTCGTTCTTGCGCCGAAGAAACTCGGTGTAGTTTCCCGTCGCGCCGAACAAACCATCCGGATACGCACGGCTCAGTTCCGTCACCCTCGTCGCAATCCGATCCAGGAACGTACGGTCGTGGCTCACAAACACCACCGCCGCCGAACGGCGCGAGGTCCATCGCGTCAGGAACGTCTCGAGCCAAGCAAGACCCTGAACATCAAGGTGGTTCGTCGGCTCATCAAGAAACAAGACGTCCGGCTCACCCTCCGCAGAGGCAAGAGCCGCGGCGATCGAGAGACGCTTCCGCCACCCACCCGAGAGCGACGACGCGGGCCGGCTCATCCACTCGTCGGGAAAGCCCACCTTGCCCAGTGTGATCTGGGCCAGCGTTTCTGCCTCGTGTTCGTCCCGGGGCAAACCCTGCCGCGCCGCGTCGTCGACCACCGCCCGCACCACCGCGGCCCGAGCGTCGTCGCCCTCGGCAAACGCATCTTGCTGACGAACGAACGCCGTTCGCACGCCGCGATCGACCCGGACCTCGCCCCCGTCCGCCGAAAGCTCGCCGGCAAGCAGCTTGAGCAGCGTGCTCTTCCCGGCGCCGTTGGGACCGATGAGCCCCAGCCGATCCGAAGGCTGGATCGATAGCGAGACGTCCTCGAAAAGCGTCTGAAGACCGAGCGTCTTCGATATCTGTCGGGCGTTCAACATCGCGGCATCCCGTCGCCCGTCCAACTCCGTGCGGGCGGGCCCGCGAGTGTATGGGCCGAGCCGCAGCGCTCCCCGGCCCGCCCCGGCGGCGCTCCATACCCTCGCCCATGCCCGACGCCCTCGCCATCTCCGATCTCCGCTTCACCCACCGCAAGTCCGCCGGCACGTCCTTCACGCTCGAGATCGGCGAACTCACCGTTCCCGAGGGCGATCAGGTCCTGCTCCAGGGCACCTCGGGTTCGGGCAAGAGCACCCTTCTCCACCTCATCGCCGGGCTCATCGATCCCGAGGCCGGCGAGATCAGGGTCGCCGGACGCGACATCCACAAGCTCAAAGGCGCCGCCCGAGACCACTTCCGAGGCAAGCACGTCGGGATGATCTTCCAGACCCACCAGTTGCTCGGGGGTTTCACCGCCGCCGAAAACGTCATGGCGGCCCTCGCCTTCAGCGACGTCCCCAAGGCCGAACACGACAAGCGGGCATCAGAACTGCTCAACCGCTTGGGCATCGAAAGACACGGCGCCACGCCCGAAGAACTGAGCATCGGCCAGCAGCAACGCGTCGCCGTGGCGCGAGCCCTTGCCTGCGGGCCCGAACTTGTGCTCGCAGACGAGCCCACCGCCAGCCTCGACCCCGAAAACGCGATGGTCGCCGTTGAATTGATGAAAGAGGTCTGCACCGAGCGAGGCGCAGCCTTGGTCTGCGTGAGTCACGACCCTTCGCTCGTCAAAGCCTTCGCTCGAACCGTTGCGCTCGATGCGCTTCAGCCCTCAGGCGAACCAGCAGCCTGAGAAGCCCGAGTATTCAGACACGCCCCGCCGACCCAAACCCCGCCGTACCATCGACTCCCATGCCCGTCACTGATTTCACGTTCGTCAGCCGAAGCCTCAGCGCCCGCACGTTCTCGACGATCACGACCATTCTCACCGTCGCGGTCGCCGTCGCATTGCTGCTCGTGTTGCTGGGCATGCGCGACTCGGGCCGAAAGGCCTTCGAGCGAGGGACAGGCAACATGCACCTGTTGCTCAGCCGCGACGCGAGCCCGCTCGTCAGCGTGCTCAACGGGGTGTACTACGCCGGCGCGCCGCGCCGACCCATCGACTGGGCGTCCTACCAGCAGATCCAGCAGCAATACCCTTGGGCCTGGGCCATCCCCACCCAGATCGGCGACAGCTTCAAGGGCCGGCCCGTCCTCGCGACCACCACCGAGTTCTTCACCGCTTTTGAGCCCAGCCCGGGCGAGCCTTGGCAGATCGCCGAAGGAAGGTTCTTCGAGACGTCGTTCGAACTCGTCGTTGGTGCCGATGCCGCGAAAGCGCTCGGGCTCACCGTCGGCCAACGCCTCAGCGTCACCCACGGCGCCCCCGGTCCAGGCGGCAAGCTCCCGGAGGGCGCCCATGTCCACGACGAGTTCGTTTATCAGATCGTGGGCATCCTCAAACCCACCGGCAGCGCCCACGACCGCTCGCTCTTTAGCGATCTCGATAGCTCGTGGACCCTCCACGCCCACGACCGCAGGCTGGTCTCCGAAGGGCCCAACATCGCGCTCACCACGCCGGCCGACCTCACCGACGCCGATCGACTCATCACAGGCATCTATTGCCGCCTGATCACCAGACCGGGTCGTGACGTCACCGCCGTTTTGCAACAGGTTTTCGAGCAACTCAGGGCCGATCCAACGATAACCGTCGCCCAGCCGAGCGACGAGGTCCGCAAGCTCTTTGCGATCGTGTCGAACCTCGATCAGATCATCATCGGCATCGCCTTCGTCGTCTTAGCCGCGTCGGGCGTGAGCATCATGCTCGCGCTCTACAACACGATGGAACAGCGAAGGCGTCAGATCGCGGTCCTCAGGGTCTTGGGCGCCACGAGAGGCAAGATCTTCGGGCTCGTCATGACCGAGTCGGCACTCATCGGGATCTTCGGCTTCGTCGTCGGACTCGTCGGGAGCCTCATCGGCGCCACCGTCGTCGCCGACCTCATGTACCAGAGGCTTGGCATCGTGGTCGATCCATCCATCGACCCAAAGATCGCGTTCGGAGTCGCTCTCGGAACCGTGGCCCTCGCCACCATCGCCGGTTTGGTGCCCGCAATCGTCGCGTACCGCGTCAGCGTTGTGCGAAACCTGCGCCCCGCAGCCTGACCCACTCCGGGGGCGTCCGATCCCCTAGGCGATTCCCCGCGTTCAACCGAAAGCGGCGCACGCGTCGTGAGTCGCCACGCGTTCACCACGTTCAACACAGTGCCCGGTCAGCCGAGACCCTTCCCGTGCTCGGCTCAGCCGCGGATTTCCTCTTCTCTGCTCCGCCCGGGGTCGGCTCGCCGCCGACCTCCGGCGTTCCATACGCCTTCGAGGCATCACAGAACCGACATTTCCCAATCCCACGCGTGAAGTTCTTCGGGACTTCTCGCTCAAGTTCGCGGAGACCTACGGGAGTCACAACCCACTCCGCCCCCAACCCTGGGCGGGCACGCGAGCCAGCACGTTCTCGAAGGGGAATGGTCCGCGAAACGAATCCGATCTCCCTTCCTTCTCCACGCCTCGCCCCGGCCACCGCCGGGGCGAGGCGTTCTTTTTCAGCGACCGCTACGCGAAACACCTAGGCCGCCAATCAAGCGAGCACGTGCCGCTACGCTTGAGACGTGAAGGCTCTACTCACCAACGACGACGGCATCCGCGCCCCGGGCATCCGAGCTCTCTACGGCGCCATCCGCGATCGATTCGAAGAACTGCGGGTCGTCGCTCCGATGACCGTTCAAAGCGCCACAAGTCACGGCGTCACCTTCGATCAGCCCCTGATGACCCGCGAAGTACGATTCGCCCCGGACATCGACCCCGAACTCACAGGCGTCGCCGTCGACGGGCGACCCGCCGATTGCACCAAGCTCGCGCTCACCAACCTCTGGCCCGAAGCTCACGGCGACGGAACGCGCCCCGATCTCGTCGTCTCGGGCATGAACATGGGCGCCAACGTCGGAATCAACGTCATCTACTCGGGCACCGTCGCCGCGGCCATCGAAGCCGCGTTCCTCGGTGTCCCCGCGATCGCTGTCAGCCTGCATCTCGGCAAGGGCACCGCCGATTACGACGCCGCGGCTCGTCACGCGAGGAACGCCATCGATGCGATTCTCGAGAGCGGCCCCCTCGATCCACACGCATGCATCAGCATCAACGTCCCGAGATGCGAAGTCGAAGAAGGCGACGCAAGGTTCGAGCCAAGGCCCCTCGCCCTGTGCCCCATGAACACCCACGGTCTTGTCGATAGCTACGCCAAACGCGTGAGCCCCGCCGGCGGCGAATACTACTGGTCCACCGGAAGCGGGCTCAACTTCCGCGGCGCCGACCCGGGAACCGACGTCGAGGCACTCTTCGAGCGACGCATCACCGTGACAACGCTCAAATACGACATGACCGACCATGACGCACTCGCTCGTCTCCGAGACAAGATGGCGCCAGCGCGGCCCGATTGACTTGGCTGAATCGAAAATGTACCGCGGGCGTCGTTGCATCAACGACGCCCGCGCCTGAGTCCACTCCCTTGATCGCTCCACCAGCGGCTCTGAAACGACCCCGAAGGGACGTTCCAATGCGATTTCGCACACCAGCCCAACCCGGCGACGAAACCAACCACCCACACGAGCGAGTCTCCAACCCCGTTTCCGAGGTTCTCTCTCTCCTCGTCGCGTTCGAGCGACGCGCTATGACTCGACCCTGAGCGTAGTCCTCACGTCAGGCATACACAAGACTCGTCAACGCATCTCGCATTGATTCTCCACAATTCGGTGCTCTTCCCAAGTCTTCGGACCAAAGGGGGTTAGCCCGTAAAACGGGGGGATGGTTACACGCGAGTTTGGTTGAGAACCACGTTGTCACGTCCGAGAACCAACAGATCAGCGATCTCGACCGCCTCCGCGAACGCCGAACGCGCATTCGTGTTGTCCGCCGCGGCCCTCGGGATCTCGGCCCGCTCGAGGTGATCCTGCGTCGGAATCGCATCCCCGCAAACCAAAACGGTCTGCTTCCCAGACAGAATGAGCCCGGTCAGCCCGGGCGTGACGCCGTAAAGCGGAAACAGGTCGACCCCCGCCCCGAGTTTGTCCGGCGCCGGTTCGCAGCGCTGCAACACCGCGATATCGGTCTGCAGCACCGCCATCGTCTGATCGTCGGGCTCGTCGAAGTTCTCGGTCAGTCGCTTCAGCGACGTCGCGAGAGGGACGCCGACCGCCTCCCGTTCCGGAGATGAGATCCACCACACCGCGCGATCAAACGCCGTCAGCCCTCGTCGCGCGTCGGGGTGGAAGCTTGTAAGGAAGACATGCGTGATGTCCTCAGGGCCCAGATTGAGGCGTTCTCGGAGCCTCGCGACCAGCGCCGCTTCCGGGAGGCCGGGGTCGATCAGGAGGGTCATCGGTTCGCCCCCGACCGTCTCGGTTCGCACCAGCGTCGTCGTGCCGTGCCCCGTCCTGGCCGCTTCCCGCTCGCCCCAGAGGCCGTTCGCAGACATGGCCCCAATGCTAATGATCCGCCAATCCATCGTATATCCCCGCGCTGGCTCGACCTTCCGTCAAGCCAGAGGGTAGTGGCGGGTTGTGAGGGCGGCCCGGAACAACTCCTCATCACACCGAGTGGCCACGCCTCGACCTGAATGGCAACTTGCTGGTGTCAGCCGGCCGCCGAGTCGTCCGGAGGATGAGAGAGACAGCGTCGGTGCCCGAGAGCGGTCCCTTCGGGCCCGGCCCCCCAAGCTTCCCCCCTGCACCCGCCCTGCGATGGCCTAAACGCCGACGCGGGGCGTTCCGATCCTGCCGTGCGTTTCTCCACCAATGACGGCCGACGGGCGATAGCCCGCCGGCCGTTCTTCGTTTCATCTCGACTCAGATCGCCGGGTACGCCGGCAGATCCACGTCGGTTTTGTTCACGTGGTTGAAGTAGTTCGTGAACGTAATCAACGCATAGGTCGCGATCGTCTCGACCACCGCCGCATCGTCGTAGCCTGCCCCCTTGAACGCCGAGAGGTCCTCGTCGCTCACGAAGCCACGCTTCTCGTGCAGGCTCGCCGCGAAACGTGTCAGAGCGCCCAGCTTGGCGTCGTCCTGGATCGCGCCGCGACGGGCGTCGATCGTCTGCTGCTCGCTTAGGCCCGCCGCTTTGCCGATGTGCGTGTGGGCCGCGAGGCAGTACTCGCACTGGTTCGCTTCCGAAACGGTCAACTGGATCGCCTCACGCTCCGCGTCGCTCAGAACGCCGCCCTTCAGCGCGCCGCCGGCGTTCAGGTAGAACTCGAGGACGGCCGGGCTGTTCGCGATGCCCTTGAAGATGTTCAACTGCATCGCCTTCAGAGGACCGTCAAAGATCTCCTTGGCCTTGCCGGTCGCGTTGGCGGGCTCGATGGTCGTCAGCCTGGGCATGGTGCGTTCCTCCTTCGTGGGCCTCGAAGGCCCCGGGGTGCTCTGCCTGCCGCGTGCGTCGCCGCTCGCGTGCGATAGTTCAACAATGCTTGAATCTCGGCTATTCCGAGTCATTCACTCGCAAACCAAATGGGCCTGCGAACACCGGCGCAGAACGCCGACACGCCGACACGCCTGCTCCCGAATCCCGGGGGCGATTCCTCGCCCGAGCCCATTCCGGCCCTCTTGACCCTCATACCATCCTTGGATCCGCGGCCCGATGGCCGCTACCCGACCGCGAGGAGCACCGGATGGTCAGCCGCTCAGATCACGACGAGGCGTCGCACGTGAACGGCACCTCCGACGCCCCGGGCAACGGCACCCACGGCGCCGCCGCCGGCGCCGCCGAGGTGGAGCGGTTGCTCGACGACGTGCGCACTGAGTTCACCGCCGGGCTGACCCGTATCGACGCCCACTGCCACAGCCGGGCCTCCGACGGGCCCGCCGTCGCCGCGCTCGGTCTGATCAACTGCCCCGAGTGCTACTCCCCGCCCGAGCGCGTCTACGAGCAGGCGATGGCCCGAGGCATGGACCTCGTCACCATCACCGACCACGACACCATCAAGGGCGCCATGGAACTCGTCGAGCGAGGCTTCGACCGGTTCATCGTCGGTCAAGAGGTTTCCGTCCGCTTCCCCGAAGACCGGTGCATGCTCCACATCCTGGTCTGGAATCTCACGCCCGAGCTCGACGAAGAACTCACCAAAGAAGACCTCCGCAACGACATCTACAAGTTCGCCGCGTGGCTCAAAGACCGCGACCTCCCGCACGCCGTCGCCCACCCTCTCTACATCCAAAACGGCAAGCTGACCCGCTGGCACATCGAGCGCGCCGTCCTGCTCTTCAAGGGCTTCGAGTGCCTCAACGGGGCGCACAACTACACCGTCTCCGACGCCGTTGCGCGCTTCCTCGACGGGCTTACGCCCAACGCCGTCGAGCGGCTCTCCGCCGACCACAGCCTCGAACCCGTCTGGTCCCAGCCATGGATCAAGTCCCGCACCGGCGGCTCGGACGACCATGGATTGCTCAATATCGGTCGCACGTGGACACAGATCACACCCCGCGATGGTGCCACCATCCGCGATGCGGAAGAGTTCTTCAAGCGTGTCATGAACGGGGAGAGCACACAGGGAGGCGTCGGTGGCCACTCCGCCCTGCTCGCCCACCAGCTCGCAACGGTGGGGGCGCACTACTTCGCCGACCGCCTCTATGAATCCAGGAGCCCCTCCGGTCGCTACCTGTCGAGCAAGCTGCTCAAGTTCGCCGGCGTCAAGGTCAAAGCCCCGAGCAAGAAGCGCGTCGCCGCGTTCAAGGTGACCCAGAAGATGTGGCTCGGGCGCAAGGCCCAGCGAAAGACGCTGCCCATCGTCCGTGCCCTCAAGCGAGAGCTCCGGCCGATCCTCGAGAAGTACCCCGAGATCCACCGCCGCCTCGACCCGGATACCTGGACCAGCGGCGCCCCGGTCAGCGAGCACGAGCGCATGGCCGACTTCGTCCAAGACCTCTCCGCCGCCCTCTCCGCCTCGATGGCCCCCAGCGCCGTCAAGAGTCTCAAAAAGCGCGACCCGAGCCGCCTCACCGAGCACCTCATGAGCTACGCGATCCTGCACCTCGCGCAGCTCCCCTATCTCTTCAGCCTCTTCCACCAAAACAAAGAACGGAACTTCTTGGACCAGTTCGAGCACGAGACCGCGACGCCCGGATCGGGCGTCTCGGTCCTGGAGCGCCCGATGCGCGTGAGCCTCTTCACCGACACCATCGCCGACGTCAACGGGGTCTGCCGTTTCATCCAGAATGTCGCGGAGATGGCCCACGACACCGGGCGTGACCTCGAGGTCATCACCTCGACCAAGCTCACCCCGCCCGATATGGCCAACATCCACAACTTCGACCCCGTCTTCGCGGCCAAGCTCCCCAAGTACGAAAACCTCGACCTCAACCTGCCCCCGATCATGAAGATCCTGAGGCACGTCGACCAGCACCAGCCCGACGTCATCCACATCTCGACGCCCGGCCCCGTCGGCTGTGTCGGTTTCCTCGCCGCCAAGATGCTCCGCATCCCCGTCCTGGGCGTCTACCACACCGACTTCCCCGCCTACGTCGATCAGCTCTTCGACGACAGCGGGATGACCAAGGTCTGCGAGAAGTTCATGAGGGCGTTCTACAAGCCCTTCAGCGCCATCTTCACCCGGAGCGAGGACTACGTCGAAAGCCTGGTCAAGCTGGGCCTGCCCCGCGACGGGATGGTCAGCCTCATGCCCGGGTTCGACGCCAACCTCTTCCACACCCAGTACCGCGATACCAGCGTCTGGGACAGCCTGGGCATCCCCCAAGACACAGTCAAAGTCCTCTTCGTCGGCCGCGTCAGCGTCGAGAAGAACATGCCCCTGCTCACCAAAATCTGGAAGCAGGTCCGCAAGCGCCTCAAAGACCTCGGGACCGACACCAAGGCCGAACTCATCATCGTCGGCGACGGCCCCTACGCGGCCGAGATGTCGAAAGAACTCAAAGGCAAAGACGCACGCTTCCTGGGTTTCCGCCACGGCCAAGAGCTCAGCACCATCTACGCGAGCTGCGACATGTTCGCCTTCCCCAGCACCACCGACACGCTGGGCCAGGTCGTCATGGAGTCACAAGGCTCGGGCCTCCCGGTCATCGTCACCGACCAGGGCGGACCCAAGGAAGTCGTCGACCACGAACGCACCGGCTACGTCCTCCCCGCCGACGACATCGACGCCTGGGTCAATCGCATCGCCGACCTCATCGTCGACCACGACAAACGCAAATCCATGGGCGCCGCGGCCCACGCCGAGATGCAGAAGTACGCCCTCGTGCATTCCTTCGAGCACTTCTGGCAAGTCCACGTCGACGCCTGGCACGAACACCTCAGCCGCCTGGGCATCCGCCCCAGAACGCCCGAACTCGAAGGCGCCAACACCAACGAACCACAGCCCGACCCCCTCGTCGAGCAAACAACCGGGGCATAGGAGCGGCGGGTGCCGTGGTCTGAGCGAAGCGAAGCCCACGAACACCAGCGTTCGACGCGCCGCGTGCTATCAACGAGCCCGCAGCGCAAGCAAGGGACCTTCCAAGCGAAGCGCCCTCCCTCCACTCTCCCCCCTTCCTTTCTCTCGTGCGGGGAGAAACGAAGAAAGCGAAGACATGAAGACCGAGGAGATCCCTCGCTCGCGCATCGGGCTCGTATGAACCCAACTCGCGTTTCATTGGTGCCGAACGACGTAGTCGATCGCCGCACGCAGGCTTTCGGCCGAGTTGATCCATCGGGTAGATCCGTGCTCGGTCCACACCGGTGCATCGGTCGCAACGAATCCCGATTCCCTCAGCCGCCGCGTTCCCCACGCCTTGAACTGCGCCATCGCGACCGATGGATCAGCGTCACAACCCACAACAACGTGAACATGGTTCGTTCTGACGTTGACTCCATGAAGACGCCACCCCCGATGTTCGCAATGGGCCCCGATGACGTCCGCGACGATCTGTCGTTCACGATCACCAAGGACGATTCCGTTCGAGGACATGCGCTGCGAGACCTCGGCGTGCAGGAAGTCGTCCCGATCGAGCGTCGGATGCCCCTTGACGTTGTGCTCAGCATCCACCGAGCCACGCGCATCCCCATGAAGCCACGACCCATAGGTCGTCCACGTCAAGAAATACGCGACAGGCGAAGGCATCGCCAAACTCCAGCCCCAAACGCGAGCGCCACCCAACGAGCCCGCAGCGCAAGCAAGGGAACTCCCAAGCGAAGCGTTCTCCCTCTTCTTCTCCTCCTCCGTCTCTCGAGTGCCCTAGCAGGCCGCTAATCAACGCAGCATTCTGTGTTGTATGAGGGTATCTTCGAGCTCTACGCGAGCAAGGCGGCTCCCGATGCGTGGCAGAGCGGACCGTCAGCAGTCGATGTTCGTGGCGTTCGATTTGGAGCAGCGGGT
>JBCDIT010000011.1:0-167945 GCA_038748775.1 Planctomycetota bacterium | reverse complement strand
CGGGGCGGCTCGGGGCGGTTTGGCCGCAGGGGGCGCCGGAATGGTGGGGGCGTTGGCGGCGTTGAAGGCGGCGCGGAGGTCTTCCAAGCTCACGCTGGCGGGGTCTGCCGCCGTAGCCAGCGTGAGCGTAATCGCCCTGTCAAGTGCCTGAGAGTAAACACGATCGATATCGGGCCAGCCCCGCTCTACGAGGGGTCTCACGCGTTGCGCACACCTCGCGGCAAACACAACGATCGCCCACCTCGGGAGCTGACGCAGTTCCTCTTCGGTTGGATTCCCCGTTCTTCGTTCTTCGGCCATATCCACCCTCCGTACGCCAACAGCGTACACCCCGACCCACGCTCACTCCGCCCGATCTCCTTTCTTCGTTCCCAGCCACTCTCACTTTCAAACACACAAATCTGTGCAAAACGAGCCCGCAGCGCAAGCAAGGGATCTCCCAAGCGAAGCGTTCTCCTTCTTCTTCTCCTTCTTCATTCCTCGAGTGCAATAGACAAACGAAGGAGGAAGAGGAAACGAGACCGAGGAGATCCCTCGCTCCCGCTTCAGGCTCGTCAAAGCCACTCTGATCTGAGAACAAGCCAGCGCACAACAACGCCGGGCCCCAGCGGCCCGGCGTTGCCGTGAATCAGTCAGAAGATGTCCGCTCAGGCGGCGCGGCGACGCGTGGTCGCGCGGGCGACCGGCTTCGACGAGCGGACCGCGCGGCTGCCGGTGATCCGGAGCGAGCGGGTCGCCGGCTTGGCCGTGCTGCGGGCGCTCTTGCGAGCGACCGGCTTAGTCGCGGCGCGAGTCGTGGTCCGCTTGGCGGCGGTGCGGGTCGCCGGCTTGCGGGCGGCCGACTTGGTCGCGGTCTTGGTCGCAGTGCGAGCGGTGCTGCGGGCCGAGGTCTTACGACCGGCGGTGGCCGTGGTCTTGCGGCCGACGGTGGTCTTGCGACCGATGCTGGCGCGGCTCGTGGTCGAGGTCTTCCGCGCGGCGGTCCGAGAACCGGTGGTCTTGCGGGCCGACGTGGTGCGCGAGGCCGTCGAGCGGGTGGCGGCGCGACCGGTGGTCTTGCGAGCCGCGGTGGTGCGACTGGTGGTCTTCCGGGCGGCCGTGGTGCGGCCAGCGGTGGTCCGGGTGCTCGTCCGCTTCGCAGCAGGCTTGGCGGCGGTGCGCGTGGTCTTGCGGGCGCCGGTGGTCCGGGTGCTCTTCGCACCGGTGGTCTTGCTCGCGGCGGTCTTGCGGCCGGTCGTCGCGCGGGCCTTAGTGGTCCGGGTGGTCGCCTTGCGGCCCGGGGCCTTCGCAGCGGTCGAGCGGCCAGTTGTCGAACGAGTGGTCCGCTTGGCGGTCGTCCGGGTGGCCGAGCCCGTCTTGCGGGCGCCGGTGGCGGTCTTGCGAGCGCCGGTGGTGGTTTTGCGGGCGGTGCCGGTGGTCTTGCGCGAGGTGGCGCGTCGGGTGGTGGTGCCGCTGGCGCGGCGGGTGGTCGGTTTCGTCGGCATGGCGTGCTGCTCCGTCATCCTTGAACGGTCCCGCGGGACGACCATCGTGCCGCGGCGCATCCGTGTATGAGATCCCCGGCATGCGCAGATGCCGCCGGACGCACGGCCTATCGGTCTCGCTGTAGTGCTCCATGAATCCAGGCACCAAAAACATGCCAACTCGGCAGACTTTGCCGCAAGTCGGTCGGCGCAGAACGTGATGATCGCTACCGTTCACGTGTTCCGTTCTGAAAGTCCCATCGCTGGAGTGAGCTGTGACCGCCGCACCCGACGCCTCGACCATGCACCCGAGCCTGTCCAACTGGGCCCCCGACTCGTGGAAGAGCAAGCTCGCCGCCCAGCAGACCCGGTACGACGACCGCGACGCGGTCGACCGCGCCGCGGACAAGCTCGCAGCCCTGCCCCCCCTGGTCACCAGCTACGAGATCGAGCAGCTCAAGTCCGAGATCGCCCAGGCCCAGCGAGGCGAGCGCTTCGTCCTCCAGGGCGGAGACTGTGCCGAGACCCTCGACGACTGCCGACCCGAGCCGATTACCAACAAGCTCAAGATCCTCCTGCAGATGAGCCTTGTGCTGATCCACGGACTCCACCGCCCCGTCACCCGCATCGGACGCATCGCAGGCCAATACGCCAAACCCCGCTCGAGCCCCACCGAGAAGGGCACGTTCGAAGGCCAAGAGATCGAGCTGCCCAGCTACTTCGGTGACCTCGTCAACCGCGCCGAGTTCACGCCCGAGGCCCGCAAGCCCGATCCGCACCTCATGGTCCGCGGCTACCAGCACGCCGCGATGACCCTCAACTTCATCCGCTCGCTCCTCGACGGCGGCTTCGCCGACATCCACCACCCCGAGCACTGGGACCTGGGCTTCCTCTCCCACGCCGACCTCACCCCCGAGCAGCGTGAGCAGTATCAGTCGATGAGCCGCGAACTCAGCCACGGCCTCGCCTTCATGGAGGCCCTGGGCGAAGGCGCGATCGACGGGCTCAAGCAGGTCCGCTTCTACACCAGCCACGAAGGGCTCAACCTTCTCTACGAGTCGAGCCAGACGCGACACGTCCCTCGCCGCCCGGGCTTTTATGCCCTGAGCACCCACCTGCCCTGGATCGGTGAACGCACCCGCCAGCTCGACGGCGCCCACGTCGAGTTCTTCCGGGGCATCACCAACCCCATTGGCGTCAAGGTCGGCCCGACCGCCGAGCCCGCCGATGTTCTGGGCCTGCTCGACACCCTCAACCCGAGCAAGGAAGAGGGCAAGATCGTCCTCATCGCCCGCATGGGCGCCCAGAAGGTCGAAGACCGCCTCGCCCCCATCGTCAAGGGCATCGACGCCGGCGATCATCCTGTCTTGTGGGTCTGCGACCCAATGCACGGCAACGGGATCAAGACCCAAAGCGGGATCAAGACCCGGAGCTTCGACGACATTCACCACGAAGTCGAGGCGTCGATCGACATCCACCGCGCCGCCGGCACGTGGCTGGGCGGGGTCCACTTCGAACTCACCGGCGAAGACGTCACCGAATGCGTCGGCGGCGCCCACGGCCTCGACGAAGAAGACCTGCGCCGCAACTACGTCAGCCTCTGCGATCCGCGCTTGAACTACGAGCAGAGCTTGGAGTTGGCGTTCTTGCTGGCGAAGAAGCTTCGGACGGTGTGAGGCGAGGAAAGACCCGGGGGCGACATCAACGAGCCCGACGCGCAAGCGAGGTATCTCCCCGCTCTTTGCTGCTTCAACTTCTTCGTCTGGTGAGGGCCTCCGGGCATCCGTGGCCATCGAGCGTTCGATCAAATCACGAAGAGGGCGATGGAGGCAAAGGAAGCCCCTCGGTCGCGCTTCGGGCTCGTCAGATCTCGACCGCTGTACCGATGGCTTCGGCAACGCAGTCGATCGTGACGCGCTCGATCGCACACCGTTCCGGATGATCGTTCGATACGTCGCGAGGATCGAGTGTCGGATCCGCCACCACGATCGCTTCGGGCGCTGACGTCGGCACCGTCGTCCACCTCGGATCCGTCGGCCCAAACAGGCTGACCGTTGGCACACCGGCCGCGACCGCGAAGTGCCGAGGCCCGGTGTCGTTTGTCACCATCAGCTTCGCGCCGCACACGACGTGCTTGAGCCCCCGGAGCGTGTGCCCATGCTCCTGGAGCGCAACGCCTTTCGGGATGCCCGCCGCGATCTGCGTGCACAGGTCGATCTCGGCGGGCGCACCATTGACGAGCACACGCCAGCCCCGTTCTTCCGAGAGCTTCTTCCCGATCTCGCAGAACCGTTCGGCCGGCCAGCGCTTCGCAGGGTTGTTCCCGCCCGGGTTCAGGATCGCGTATTCGGTCGTCACGTCAGCGGACGCGAGCGTTGCGGACCCCTCGGCCTGGTCGCGATCGGTGCACCCGAGTTCCATCACGACGCCCGGGGGAAGGCCGGTCTCGACGCGTTCGAGTTCGTGCAGGGGCGGCGCTTCCAGCGCACGCCGGTCGTTGCCAAGGACAGCTCCAGCCGCGAACCAGTAGTACGACACCGCCGGCACCACCGCCCAGCCCTTGTCGGTCTTGGGCGCCGTGAGGCGGTCGGTCAGGAGCACCCCTCGCCCGTCGCGGTCGTATCCAACACGCCTGCCGATCAACGCCATGCGCACCGACAGAGCGGTCGAGAACGAGTTGGTCAGCAGCAGCGCCGTGTCGTACCCGCGGCCCCGCACGCCCGCCGCGGCTCGCTTGGGCCCCATGAACCCCTGGCTTCGGATGGTGTGAACCTCGTCGAACAGGTCGAGCCCGTCGAGCACGTGGTCGATGCCCGGGCGGACCAGGGCGCCGATGTACGCCCCGGGCAGTTCCGATCGCAGTCGGCGCAGCGCCGGCGTCGCCATCACCGCGTCGCCCACCCAACTCGGGCAGACCACCAGGAGGCGCATTAGCCGTCGTCCTCGGGGGTCCGGTGCCAGTCCCGGTCCCAGTCGTCTTCGCTGTTGCCTTCGGGCGTGTCGACCTGGCCGGTCGGCCAGAGCACGTCGCCCGGGTTGCGCGATTCGTACCACCGGTTGGTCGCGTTGCGCAGCTCGGTCAGAAAGCCCATCGCCGCGAGCCGGTGCGTGCCCAGGCTCACCGTGATGCTCCGAGTGTCGGTCCGAACGTCATGCAACGCGATTCCCGTGCGCTCCGCGAGCGCCCGCGCCGCCGATTCAACGGTCGAGCGCGTGCCCGGTTCGGTTAGAGGCGTTCCACCGGTGGCCCGAAGGGTCACCGTCGTCATCGGGCCAACGACCTGAGGCGGCGCGGGCCGAAGGACGTGGTCGGCCGCGTTCGCCAAGCTGGGGAAGTGATCGGGAGAGATGCGGAGGCAGCGATCTGCAGGCACGCCCGCCCCGATCGCCGCCTCCAGATCGCGGTCCTTGTCCCCGATCATCCAACTCTGTCCGAGGTCGAGGTCTAGCTCGTGCGCCGCGGCGAGCACCATCCCAGGGCCGCCTTTGCGCCAGGGGTGCGCGGCGCGAAGGTGATCAACGACCGCATCGGGATGATGCGGCGCGGCGTACGAAGCCGAGATAAGCGGGCCTTGATCGGGGTCGCATCCCGCCGCTTCGTCGATGAGTTCGCACACGCGAGCCGTCGTGGCCTCGATCTGCGGGATCGTCGCGTGCCCTCTCGCGGCTCCGCCCTGGTTGGTGATGATCACCAGCGTGTACCCGGCGCCGGCGAGCCGGGCGCACGCATCTGCGGCGCCGGGGAGCAGCTTGACCCAGTCTGGGCAGTAGAGGTCGCCCCACGTCCCCGGGAACGCCTCGTCCGGAAGCTGCGCGTTGACGTTCAGCGTGTCGTCGCGATCGAGAAAGACGGCCGGGGACCCCATCGCATAAAAGTACCCGGTTTCGGCTCAGGACGGGTCAATGCGCCGGTGTGAGTTGCGGTCGACAACAGCGACGGCTACGTTGGTCGGCCCCATTTGGGGGTCAAGGAGTCAGGAATGCAGAAGACAGCGATGCGATGGGCGGGTCTCGTGACGACGTGTGCGATCGTCGCCGGCGCCGCGGGACAGGACACCGGGCCAGGCAACTCGACCCCCCGCGCTGAGAACGCGGTCGACTTGCTCGAATTGATGCGCAACCAGGGGTACGACGTCCCGAGCGAACTCACCTCGAACGCCGACGGTACGGTTTCGGTCCCAGAGAAGGCCGACGCCGACGCGTTCGATCCGAACGACATCTGGACCAACCGCTTCGAGCTCAGCTTCAGCTCGACCCAGGGCAACAGCGACCAGAGCAACCTCCGCCTTGGGTACACCGGCACCCGAGAGACCGAGGACAACAAGCTCTCGCTCGACGCCAGCTACTACTACGCCGAGTCCGACTCGGACGTGACCAACGACCAGGCCACCGCCGGCGCTCAGTATGAGTGGTACTACGAAGACTCGAATTGGTCGCCCTTCGTGACCGGCCGCTGGGACTACGACAGCTTCCAAAGCTGGGAGTATCGAATCCAGCTCTTCACCGGTCTCGGTTACATCGTGTACAAGAGCGACAAGCAAGAGCTCATCGCCCGAGCCGGTGTCGGTGTGACGCGGGAGTTCAACAGCTCGCGGAACGAGTGGATCCCCGAGGCCCTGCTGGGTGTCGACTACTCGCTGGCGTTCACCGATCGTCAGTCGTTTGAGTTCGAGGGACGCTACTTCCCGAGCCTGCTCGACTTCAGTGAATTCCGCGCCACCGCGAAGCTCGGTTATCGGTTCGACCTGGCGACGATCGCCGAGGGCCTCAGCCTCACCGCCGGCGTTGAGTTCGAGCACCAGTCCGAGACCGACCCGGGCATCGAAAACAACGACGTCCTGCTCTACGCCGGCGTTGGCCTGGACTTCTAACGGGCTCCGACGCTCTTCGCCGTTCCTTCGGGCTGCGACGCGCTCGCCAAAGTCGCGCCGAGGCGGAACTACGGCCAGTTGAACGGGTGTTTCGAACCCATAATTGAAGCATCATCCGGGCCGCGAACGCGGCCTATTTTTTGGTCCAATCGCGAGTCGTCGCGGTGGTGCTCGAAGGCTGCGAGGGAGGTTCGGCGTGCGGAACCAGCGTGATCGTCTCGGAATGGTGAGCCGTGTGGTCGGTCTGGCGCTGGTCGCCGGCGCCGCGCAGGCCCAGGAGATGTGGATGTCGGACGACAGCGATCGTCCGCCGCCCGTCCTCGGCCAGTACCCCGACCTCCCGACCATCGACGGGGACGTCTCCGACTGGCCGGAGAAGGCCTACGTCCTGGGCAACGAGGAGTACCTCGCCGTCCGTTTCCGCCTCCACGGCCCCGTCACCCTCAATTCGTCGCCCGGGCCGATCGTGATCCGCATCGATTGCGATGACACCAACGCGACGGGGCGCCCGCACGGGCGCCTGGGGATCGACCTCGAGATCATCTTCAGCGACCAGACCCCGACCGCCGACGGACGCCGCCGCTACGGCCCGACCGTCACCGCCTTCGATGGCGCAAAGGCGGTCGAACTGACTCCGTACGACATCGGGCTCGAATGGGCGCCGACCCACGCGAGCGACTGGTTCGAGGTCCGCATCAACCGCAAGGGACCCTTTGATCAGTTCACCAAACAGGAAGGCATCGGGTACAACGGCCGAGCTTGGCTCGCGCTCGAGGCCGCCGGGCGCGCCCCAGCCGAACCCACGTTCCGGTACATGTGGACCCTTGTCCCCCCGAACGCGGCCGAGGCCGGCTCGCACGACGCTCAGATCCCGAGCAAGCCCGACAACGGGCTCCGCGTGATGTCGTGGAACGTGCTCTGGGGCATGCCCCAGCGTGACCCCAAGCCCTTCTCCCGCATCCTCGACGCGACGGGTCCAGACATCATTCTGTTCCAGGAGTGGGACCGGGCTGAGCAAAGCGAAGCCGAGATCGCCGAGTGGCTCACCGCCAACCACCACCGCCCCGACGTCGGCACGTGGACCGTTGAACGCTCCGACGCGTGGGGCGTTGCCGTCGCGACACCCCACCCCATCATCGGGCGTGGGCCCGACGAACTGCTCGCGCCCGGGACGCGTTGGGACTTCCCCGTTCGCTACGCCGCCGCGGCCATCGACACCCCCCTCGGGATCGTCGCGGCTGCCAGCGTGCACTACAAGTGTTGCGGGAGCGCCGGGAGCGAAGAGGACACCCGCCGGGTCGTCGAAGCCGGAGCGGTGAACGCCGAACTCAAGAACTTCGCCGAACTGGTTGGCGCCGATTTCACGATCATCGGCGGTGACTTCAACATGCAGGGCACGACAGGCGTCGCGGCGTTGACCTACGCCGGTCTCGATGTTGACGGATCGGAGTTGGCACAGGCCCGCCCGGTCGTCCTAGGCGACGACGTGCTCTCGACCTTCGGCCGCCCCGACCGAGGCAGCGTCGGCGCTCGCCTGGACTTCATCGGATACCCCGACGCCGCGTTTGATGTCTTCGAGGCGTTCGTCATCGATACCGCACGCCTCAGCCCAGAGTCGCTGGAGAGCCTGGGTTTGACCGCGACCGATTCCGAAGCAAGCGACCACCGCCCGGTCATCGTCGACCTCGTCCCGGCGTCAGGAAACTAGAGCCCACAAGGGCACTCCCGCAAAGCCCGCCGGAGTTCGCTCCGGCGCGGCGTAAGCGAGTGTCGGCCCGGAGGGCCTTACGGAGTGCTCGGAGCCAATGTCCGGTGAGCCCGCCGGAGTTCACTCCGGCGCGGCGTACAAGAGCGAGTGTCGGCCCGGAGGGCCGTACGGAGCGCTCAAAATAAAAACCCCGAGCGACTTTCGGCGCCCGGGGTTCGCCTGTCTCCTCGATCGTGTTGCCTCGTGACCTCGACTCAGTGCGCCGAGAAAGGCCTTGCTTGTACTTCGACCGCGGCGCGGCGGTTGGCTCGACGCGACCGGCGTCCGAGCTCGACGACGCTCTCTGACGAGAGCGCCGTGAGCCCGGCCCGGATCGCGATCCGCGCCAGCGCGACGCGGTTCTCTACGCCCAGCTTGAGCCCCAGGGCGTTGCGATGGCCTTGCACCGTTTTGGCCGAGCGGTGCAGCTCGCGAGCGATCTGGTCGCTCGTCATCCCCATGCCGATTAGCCGAAGCACTTCGAGCTCGCGCTCAGTCAGACTGGCGAGCGGTCCCATGTCATCGTCAGCAGAGCGCCGGGTAACGACACCATCATCCGAGAGCGTGCTGCCCTCAGAGATGGGGGCACAGACGCACAACAGTCCGGCTGAACCATCCTCGAGAGCCGCAGGGCGATAGACCGTCTGCGACCAGCGGCCCCGGACCATGCCGATCAGCCGGATCGGACGACCGGTTTGCAGCGCTTCGGTGACCGCGGCGCGGTGACCTTCCCGAAGCACGGCCGGAACATGGTTCCAAAGCGAATCGGCGGTCCGACCGGCGATGCCGTTCTGATCTGGTGAGACATCAGCTTCGGCCCACGCCCGGGCCGCGCCGTTCATCGCGAGCGGGACCAGTGTGTGGGCGTCATAGATGCCGACCGCGGCCGGGACGTCGTCGAACAAGCAGCGAGCCAGAGTCGAAGCTGCTGGAAGGTGTGTTTCCATGGTGTCACGCGTCGCGTGCGCAGCGACGCCCTTGAGCAAAGCCGACATAATCGAAACCTCCAGAACCGGTGGGCCTAGGTGATGCCGCGATGCCCCTCGCGACGCTTCCCCTCGCCTCTTGTGTGAGGCGTTGCCTTGCCGGACACGCTGGGAACGCAGTTTCCGGGGTTCTACTCTCGAACTTTGTCTCGAATTCGCGAAAAAGCACTTGCCTCAGGGCGGCGTTCGGTGCTCACGCACTGTCTCCAAAAAACGCCGAAAAAAGACAACGCCCGGCCGGGGGTACCGGCCGGGCGTCACGGGATTCGGACTCGACGTCCGCTCGTGTGAACGGATCGATCAGGCGATCGTCACGCTCTCATCGAGGTAGACGTCCTGGATGGCGTGCAAGAGCTTGGCGCCTTCGGTCATCGGACGCTGGAACGCCTTGCGGCCCGAGATCAGGCCCATGCCGCCGGCGCGCTTGTTGATGACCGCCGTCTTGACCGCTTCTTCGAGGTCGCCGGCGCCCGAGCTCGCGCCGCCCGAGTTGATCAGCGGCGCTCGGCCCATGAAGCAGTTGGCGATCTGGTACCGAGTCAAATCGATCAGGTGACCGCCCTTGCCCTGGTCGTCCGAGCCGGCAAGCTCGGTGTAGATCCGCGTGTCGAACTTGCCGTAGCTGCTACCTCCCGAGTTGAGCGCCGCGTAGCCACCGTTCTTGGTCGGCATCTTCTGCTTGATGATGTCGGCTTCGATCGTGACACCGAGGTGGTTGGCCTGACCGGTCAGGTCGGCCGAGTCGTGGTAGTCGGTGGCCGAACCGTTGTCCTTCACCTTGAACGCGGTGCTCCGCGTGTAACACCAGAGGATGCAGACCATCCCCAACTCGTGGGCGTGGTGGAACATCTCGCTGACGTACGTGATCTGGTCACGGCTCTCCGGGCTTCCGAAGTAGATCGTCGCACCGACCGCGACCGCGCCCATCTCGTACGCCTGGGTGATGTTGCCGAACTTGCTCTGCTCGAAGATGTTCGGGTAGGTGAGCATCTCGTTGTGGTTGAACTTCACGATGAACGGAATCTTGTGGGCGTACTTGCGGGCGACCGACCCGAGCACGCCATAGGTCGACGCGACCGCGTTGCAGCCGCCCTCGATCGCGAGTTTGACGATGTTCTCGGGGTCGAAGTAGTCGGGGTTGGGGGCAAAGCTGGCACCGGCCGAATGCTCGATGCCCTGATCGACCGGAAGGATCGACGTGTACCCCGTCCCGGCGAGGCGGCCGGTGTTCAAGATCGTCTGGAAGTTGCGGAGCGTCGCAGGGTTCCGGTCAGTGTGCGACATCACGCGGTCGACAAAGTCCGGGCCGGGCAGGTGGATCCGGTTCTTGTCGATAAAGGTGCTCTGGTGCTTGAGCAGGTCGTCGCCGCCGAGAATCTCGGCTGTTGGGCTCGCGAGCGTGGTCATCATGATCTCCTGTTGCGCCTGTCGCGCTCCCCCCGGCCGGGCACCAAACCCGGCTCCGCACCGGAGCGTCTCGAAACCATAGGGCCAAGTCCCCGGTGTCATCGGCACGTGGGCGTCTCGGGGTTGGTACCCAAACGACTTGGTCATCGTCATGGACCGATCTTTCTCAGGTGTTCTCGGGCCGAAACGCGGCCCGAGATGCGAAACAAAGCTTCTCCGATCGCAACAAGGTGATTCGGTTCTCACGGACGGCCGAAGACCCAGATATGGACGCTTCCCGCACACTTTGGCTGATCGACGATGACTCCCTGATCCGGGTACTGGCGTCGAAGCAATGCGCCAAAATGGGGTACGAAATGCAGGCGTTCGAGTCCGGACGGGACGCAATCGATGCGCTCCAGAACGCCGAGCCGTTGCTCATCGTCATCGATAAAGAGATGCCGGCGATGGGCGGACTCGAGACCGGCGAGGCTGTTCGGACCAAGGGGTTCCAGGGACCGATGATCCTCTGGACCGCATCGCCGAACCAGGAGGTCACGGCAACCGCTCTCGATACGGGCTTCGACCGGGTGCTGAGCAAGGCCGTGTCACTCAAGGACATCCTGGCCGAGCTCGGACTCGTCGCCTGACCGGTTTTTCTTGGACTTTATTGGCACGTCGCGAACACGGGCGCACCTTGATCGCTGGGTAGGGCCGTCCGCCGTGGCGATGGCGGGCAGGCAAGCGCGAAAGAGCGGTCCCCGATCGGCCGCTCTTTTGTGTTTTTGAAGCCCTCAGGCCCGCCGATCTGACCGCCTCGCGAGCATCTCCCCGACATGGGCGTCGAGGTGACGATGCTCCGCGTCGGCCATCAGCGCTTCGAACGCTCCGTCGCACTGCGGGTCAGGAAGGCCGATCGTGCTACGGGTCTTGCTGGGTTCGAGCCGCTCGTACACGCCGTCGGAGCCTTGGACCCACGCGTTGCGCTGGTCGCTCAGCAGGGTTTCGAGCACCCGCCAGAGCGACGCCCGAGACGCACGATCGCGGACCGGCGCGTGGGCTTCGACCCGATCGGACAGGTTGCGGTACATCCAATCCGCCGACCCGATGAAGAAGAGCCCGTCTTCGGGTCGCTCGCTGCCGCCGGCAAAGTGCACGACGCGGCTGTGCTCGAGGAACCGACCGACGACGCTGGTGACTCGGATGGTCTCGCTGAGCCCGGGGACACCCGGGCGGAGACAGCAGAACCCTCGAACGATCAGGTCGATCGGCACGCCGGCCTGGCTCGCTTCGTAGAGCTTGTCGGTCATGACCTTGTCTTCGAGCTGGTTCATCTTCGCGACGATGCGCGACGGCTTGCCTCGCTTCGCGTTGGCGATTTCATCGTCGATGAGATCGCAGAACCCTGACCGCATCGCGTCCGGGGCCACAAGCAGATGGTCGTACCGCTGGCCGCCGGCCCCGCCCGTCAGCATGTTGAACAGCTTCACCACGTCGGCGGTCACGTCGGGGTCGGCGGTGAACAGCCCGAGATCGGTGTAGAGCTGTGCCGTCTTCGGGTGGTAGTTGCCGGTGCCGATATGGGCATACGTGCGCAGTCCGACCGACTCTCGCCCGTCTTCGCCTCTCGTGCGCTCTCGGCGGACCACGAGCAGGCACTTGCAATGGGTCTTGAGGCCGACGACGCCGTACGCGACGTGGACACCGGCGTGCTCGAGCCGCCTGGCGAAGACCACGTTTCGTTGCTCGTCGAACCGCGCTCGGAGTTCAACGAGCGCCGCGACGTTCTTGCCCGCCTCGGCCGCGCGGATCAGGCTCGAAACGAACGGCGAGTCGGGGCTGGTCCGATACAGCGTCAGCTTGATCGCCAGCACGTCGGGATCGACCGCGGCCTCTGCGATAAACCGCTCGGCCGAGTGCTCGAACGACTCGTACGGGTGGTGCACGAGAACGTCGCGCGTGCGCACCCGGTCGAAGATGCTCTCGCCCGGCTCTTGCTCCTCGCCGTCGATCATGCCAAGCCCGGCAAGCCTCGGAGGCATCACGGGCGTCCAAGGCTCGTGCTTGAGATCGGGGCGAGGAAGCGCCGCGATCTCGAACAGATCTTGGTACTCAAGCGGTCCCCGCCGCCGGTAGACGTCGGACTCCCCGAGGTCGAGTTGGGTCGTTACGAACTCAAGGACGTCGTTGCCAGCGTTCGCGGGCGTCTCGAGTCTCACGGCCTTCGCGAACCGCCTCCGGCGCAGTTCCGCCTCCACCTGGAGGAGCATGTCGTCGAGTTCGTCGTCGTCATCGTCCTCTGCGATCGCGGCCGATCTCGTGACACGGAACGGGACCGCCTGATCGATGGTTCGCCCGGGGAAAAGCTTCTCGAGGTTGTGCGCGATGAGATCATCGAGGGCGACGAGTTCGATGTCCTTCGGCGAGTCATCGACCCGGGGCAGTCTGACGAAGCGGGGGACGACGCCGGGGATTTTGATCCGCGCGAAGCTCCGCTCGCCCTTGTGGGGCCCTTCACCCCGGGTGAGCAGCACGCCGAAGTTCTCGGAGAGGTTCGAAATGAACGGGAAGCGGTGGGAAGGGTCGACGGTAAGGGGGGTCAGGATCGGAAAGACGTTGGCTTCGTACCACTGGTCGAGCCAGTCGCGACGATCACCGGTCAGCGTCGCGTAGCTCAGGATTCGCACCCCGGCCTCGTGCAGCGCTGGCCTCACTTCACTCAGCCAGCAGAACGCTTGGCGTTCTTGGAGTTCCTCAACGTTGCGCCGCATGAGCGGCGCCAACTCGTCGACCGTGAGCCCCGCCGGGCCCGGGCGATCGCGACGCACCGGGTCTTCCATTCGTCGTTTCACCAGTCCGACGCGCTTCATAAAGAACTCGTCGAGGTTGCTCGCGAAGATCGCGAGGAACTTCACGCGTTCGAGCAACGGGATCCGGTCGTCCTCCGCTTGGGCCAGCACCCTGTCGTTGAACGCCAGCCACGAGAGGTCGCGGTTGATGAATCTGGGGTGCGGGTTGGCGGGTAAAGACGGCATGGGGAACCCGAAGCCTTAGCGCGAGCGTCGAGCGGGGTCAAGTTCGGGCGCTGGTCGAGCGTGTGACTTCGGGGGTTCAAACCGAATAATCGGACCAGACCGGATGCACCGGCGTGTTTCAGTCCGTCGCGGCGTCGAACCGGGCAAGGTATTCGAGCACGTCGAAGAAGTCGACGTTTCCGTCCCCGGTGAGGTCTGACCTTGGGTCCGCCGTCACCGCGAGCGCGAGGAACGCCTCGACGTCGGAATCGTCGACGAGACCGTCGGCGTTGATGTCGCCGGGCACCAGCGTGCCCATCTCGAGGTCGAGCCTCGCCCAGTCGATCGCGACGTCTTCGCCGATCAGGACGTTGAACTCTCCGTCGTCGAACCACAGGGCGTCGACACCTGCGAACTCGATCGTGATGACCGTGCTCTCGTCGTTGCTCAACTCATCGACGAGACCGAGGTCGACGTCGAAGAACCAGCGGTTCTCGAACCGCTCGTACCAGAGCGAGTCGTTCCTTGTACGCCCGCCGGTCCGTTTCATCGCGACTGTGAGCACGCCTCTGTAAACCCGCTGACCAGGATCAACACCGAATTGCCATGCGAGCGGCACCCACTGGTCGTTGGTGGCGTCGTCGAAGCCCATCGTGGGCCGGGTCGAGAGGTAGCCGCCGAATTCCGCGTCGAAGCTCGGAGTCGTCGGCGTCGCGTCGACGCTCGAGGGTCCGTCGTTCATGTAGTCGTCGTAGTCGCCCTTGGCGTACTCGAAGAACGCCTGGTCGGGCACTGAGAGTCGGTCGGCCAGTTGCTTGAGATAAAGGCTCGAGGTCGCGACCGGGGCGCCGTGGTTGTCAACGATCCCGGGCGGCTGTTGCCCGAATCGTGTGTCATTGATGATCGTGCCCTGTGAGCCGATAAGCCAGTTCTGCGCCAGGGGTGGGCTCTGGACGATGTATCCATCGGCGGTCGAGTTCCATACCACCATGTTGGCGCCGGCCCAGCCGTGCCCGCTCCCGAAGTTGCCCCTGTTGCGGACATTGATCTCGTCGCCGCTCACGCTGATGTTGTCGAACAGGCCTCCGCTCGAGTACCGCTGGTGAGGCCCGGTATCGCTCAGGGCGTTGGTGGCGACCCCGTTCAAGAAGACGTTGGGCCCCTCAGACCTTGAGTTGAACACGAAATCGTGCCGCCCGTTCGCGGAGAACAGGTCGCGCATCAGGTTCAGTTCCGACCGGCTGATGTTGAACGGGTACCGCCTGCCGCCGGTCACGAGCGAGATCGGGTCGATCGACGTCGCGTCCTCGACGGTGACCGCCCTGGTGAAGTCGCCGAGCAGCGCCGTCGAGAACCCGAAGTGCTGAGCCGTCACGTCACGGATCCAGCCGTTCTCAACGCGACGGAATTCGATGAAAGTCCAAGCATGGGCTTCGTCGTTCGGGTTGCTCAGGTCATACTCGGAGACGCCTCGGAGGCTCTCGATGCCGACGTTGGTGAGTCGGTTACTGAACGAAAACGCTCGGATCGTCCCGCCCCCGAAATTCTCGTCGAGCGCGTGGGACAGCGGCGCGTCGAAGAACACGCGGTCGCCCTCGACCCGCGTGATGAACCGCTCGAAGTCGAGGTTGTAGCTGCCCGGCGTCCACTGGTTGACGGTGCCCCCGTCGGCGCGAGGCGGGATCATGTCCATGCCCAGCGCACTGATCCACGCGTCGGTGCCCGGCCGCGTGATGATCACGCGATCGCCAACCGAAAGGACCGTCGGGTTGTCGACGCGGAAGCTCATCGCGCCGACGGGGACGTACTTGTCGATGACATTCACGGTCGTCCCAACGCCGGATCCGTTCCCCGAGCCCGTCGAATTGTCGGCCACGATGACGGAGCGCTGCGTCGTGCCCGTCGCGAGGAGCGTGGTGCCACCGAACGCGTCGTCGCCGGCGCCGCGGAGCACGATGCCCGAAGAGATGATGTTGAGCTGGCCACCGATCTGGTACTCACCCGCTTCGAGCTGCACGGCCCCGCGGAAGCCGCTCGGCCCGATGGGGTTGAGCGACGCGGCGACGATGGCGCCCTGGATCGTGAGCGTGTCGTCACCGGGCCCGGGCGAGACGGTCTGCACCGCCGGAACGAACGGGATTGGTTCTTCGCCCCGTCGATAGCCGACGGCGCTGAAGTCCATGATCCGATCGCCGTTGGCTTGGGTCTGGTAGAGCAGTTTGCCCGACGGGCCCGGGTAGACGAGCGAACTCTCCTGCGCCGTGGCTCGCTCGACGATCATGCCGCCGATCGAAACGAACAACGCCGATACGAGCGTGAGCGCTCGTGGCTGGAAACGATCCGAAGAACGGTGATGCGTGGTGTATTGCACAGATCAGAGTGTACTTGGCGCCCGCTGAACTCCAAGCAATTGTCGACGTTTCAGGGTCTGCTCTGACGTCCGATCGACGAACCTCAGATGGATATCCCGGGGTTGGTCCGGGCCGGTGCATCGGAATGTCCTGATGGGTCAACGCGCGAACACTCAACTCTCGGCGAAGAGCCTCCGGACCAGCGCCGCTTTGTCGTAGGGCGTCCCGCACGATGGACAGGTGCCCAGTTCCGCGAGCCCCCCGAGGGGGTGTTTGCAGCGAGGGCAGGGCAGATCGGCGGCGACGAGCAGGTCGGGGTCGAGCCATTCCGTCGAGTCGTTCTCAGAGAGCGTCGAGGCGAGGACTTCGGGCCCGTGCTGCTCGGCGACGAGCATCGCGAGATTAACGGTCGCGCCGCACGCAGGGCACGATGTCAGCCCGGGCTCAAGGGGGAGGACGAGTCCGCATTCGGGACAGCTCGGCGCGTGCTCGGGCGCGAGCAGAGTGACATCCGCCTCCGCTTGATCTTCCCAGTCGTCATCGAGTTCGATCGGGTCCTCGTCGAAGGCGTCGAGGAGCAGCGTCGCGTCGTCGGTATCTTTGGAATTCGCGAGCAGCACTCGGAACGCACCTAGCGTCGGACGCTGCACCCCAAGCAACCCCGGCTCGAGCTCGCGCCTGCGGAGCGACGTGTAGACGACGCCGGCGACGATCCCATGCTCAAGCAGGTGCTTCGCCGCGGCGTTGGCCTGGGCCGCTGTGTCGTACTCGCGGGCGATGTGCATGGCGGACAGCGTACGGAAACCGGGAGCAGCCGCGCGAACGGCCGGCCCGGTGACTGTCTCAGGACGTTCAGAGCGGCTCGAAGTTCAGGGTTTCCTCGAGTCGTCGAACCGACGCATCGGACGACGCTGGCGTTGAGACTGATCGGGACGCTGAGCAGAGCTCGCGCGGATCGAGGTATCGGGCGTTCCGACCCAGAAGCGAGGAACGGACGGGAATTCGTCGGTGATCACGTAGTAGTACGTCCCATCGGGAAACTCGGGGGTGACTCCGACGCGTCCGTTGGATTCATCGAGGTCGCCAGACCCCTCGACGAATTCAAAGTCGGCAGCAAACGTCCCGTCGTGGTCGCCTCCGGGGCCCCTGGGTGCTTCGGGGCGCGGGCCCGACTTGAGCCTGTAGCTCGATGAGAGTTCGACCAACTCGGAGCCAGCATCACTCGGGTCGGCGTAGCCGAACGCGGCGTAGATGGGGAACCCATCGAACGCCCAGCCGATCAATGTCATCCGCTCGGGCGCGTTGGCATCGGTTAGGCGATCGATCAGGCCGGTCGGCGTGCCGTGGTAGTGGTACTTCCCGGTCGGTTGAACGTGAGCGCTGTTATCGTCGAGCCCAAATCGAGACTGGTTGCTCTCGGCGGCAGGGTCGTAGTTCCATGACGAGCGTCCTCGCCGCCCGCTCTGGGTCCAGAACTCACCGGTCCCTGCGTCGAACACCACTCCGTTCAGCGCGATCCCGAACTCGGGTCCGGCCTTGGTTCGTTCGCTCGCGATCTTGGGATTGAGCGGGATCCGATAATGATGCGTCATGCTCCGCATCGCGTTGGGATTGTGCGCGTTGGGGAACGCGCCGGTGTTGTGCTCGGGGAGCCCGTTGGCCGTGATGACGCGGTGCTCGCCCTCGATCGTGATTGAAACAAGCGGCTCGGGGAGATCGACGACTTCCATCGATCGGCCGCGCCGACCCTGCTGTTCGGGGCCCTGCTCAGCGGGCCCAGCCAGCTCGGTTTGCCGGGCATGTTCGGAACTCGGGTGCGCGTGGGCCAAGGTCCCGCAGACTCCGATGAGCACCATCGCATGGAGTGCCCGGGTGGAGACGGATCGATAGCGGCTGGTTGGCATGACAGTCCTCTCTTGAGATGAGCGAGCTCGTGTGTGTTCGGGCCGAACTCGGAGGCCACGCTCCGAGAACGGTGCCGCGTCTGCGCTATTGCAGGCGATCTCAAAAACGACGCGATCTGAGCGCCGGCGAGGCCCTGTCAGCCGACGTCGCCGATGCCAAGGGCGGCCCCGTACCGCTTGAGCACGCGTCGCTTGGCCAGTGTGTCCTCGTCGGTCGCGAGCTTGGGGCTCGTGTCGAGCCACGCCTCCGCATCGTCTCGGGCCATCCGGAGCAACTCCCAGTCGCGGCTCAGGTCCGCGACGGTGAACGGAGGCAGGCCCGATTGCTTCTCGCCGAACAGTTCGCCCATGCCCCGGATCTCGAGGTCCTTCTCAGCGAGGGTGAAGCCCGATGTCGTCGACGCCATCGCCTCGAGCCGCTTTTTCCCGTCCTCGGTCGAAGGGCTCCCGACAAGGGCACAGATCGAGGCTTTGTCGCCTCGTCCCACGCGGCCGCGCAACTGGTGAAGCTGGGCGAGCCCGAATCGCTCGGCGTTGTGGACGACCATCACCGTTGCTTCTGGGACGTCAACGCCAACCTCGATGACGGTGGTCGCGACGAGACAGTCGATCATGCCCAAGCGGAACCGTTCCATGATGGTGTCGCGCTGGTCGCGTTTCAGCCGGCCGTGTAGGCCGGCGACGCGGAACTCGGCCAACGGGCCTCGCTCAAGCCTGCCGACCTCCTCGCGCACGCCGGCGAGTTCGTCGCCCCCGCCGGCCTCCTCGCCCTCGATCGTGGGCACAACAACGAAGCCCCGCTCACCCTTGCGAAGGCGGTCGACCAAGACACCATCGGCGTCGGCGAGTTCATCGTTCGAGAACACGACCGTTTCGATCGGCGTCCGGCCCGGGGGCAGCGCGTCGATGGTCGAGACGTCGAGGTCTCCGAAGACCGTCATCGCAAGGGTGCGTGGAATAGGTGTCGCGGTCATCACGAGCACGTGGGGCGTCACGGCGCTCACCTCCGCGGCGCCGATGGTCGCGCTCGTGCCCTTCGTCCTCAGCGTCGCCCGCTGGTGAACCCCGAAACGGTGCTGCTCGTCGATCACGACGACGCCCAGCGACGCAAACTCGACGGCGCCGGTGATGAGCGCGTGCGTCCCGATCACGATGTCGATCTCGCCGGCGCCGACCCGTCGAAGCAGAGAAGCCCGGTCGTCCTTCGACAGGCTGCCCGTCAGCAGAGCCACCTTCACGCCCGATCCCTCGAGCGTGCGCGAGATCCCGGCGAAGTGCTGCTCAGCGAGCAGCTCGGTCGGGGCCATCAACGCCCCCTGGTGACCCGACGCGACAGCCATGAGCAGCGCGTACAGGGCCACGACCGTCTTGCCGGCGCCCACGTCGCCCTGGATCAGCCGGTTGGTTGGGACCGTTCCCGAGAGGTCCTTGGCGATGTCGCGCACCACGCGGTCTTGCGACCTTGTAAGCGTGAACGCGAACCGCTCGCGGATGCGGGCATCGATCGCCTCGTCGTGCCGCAACGCGGGCGCCGTGAGTTCGCGGCGGAGGTGCGCCCTGCGGAGCTGCACGCCCAGTTGCAAGAGCAAGAACTCGTCATACGCGAGCCGGCGCCGCCCCTCGGCGATCTCGCCTTCGTCCTTGGGCGAGTGCACCATCCGGTACGCGTCCGCGAGCGAGGGCATCTCACGCTCGCGCCGATACTCGTCGGAGAGATGATCATTGATGAAGGTCAACGCTCTCGGGAGCACCACGCCGACGATCCGTTCGATCTCGCGCGATTTCACGCGTTCGGAGGCGGGGTAGACCGGGCGGAGGCGAGCCTCGTCGGCGCTCGGCGCGTCGTCATGACCCACGATCCACCAGCGGGCGTTGGCGATCTGCAGCTTGCGGTCGCGCAGCGTGAGCGTGCCCTGCACCTTGAGCCTTGTGCCCGCCCCGATGCGTTTGGCAAGGTAGGGCATATTGAACCACACAAGCTCGAGACGGCCGGTGTCGTCGGCGAGCACCGCTTCGAATCGGCGCCGCTTCCCGAAGCCCGACACGCGGCACGACGTCACCTCGCCGGTGGTGTTCACCACGCTCCCGACCTGAAGCTGTTCGATCGTCGCCTCTGCTTCTTCTTTCTCGTAGCGCATCGGCAGGTGGACGACCAGCTTGCCCACGTTCGTCAGGCCCAGGGCCGAGAGACCCAACGCGATCGGCGGCGCCACTCCCGACACGCGGCCCAGGGGCGTCGTCAACTCGATGGCGTCGGCCCGGATCGCCGTCGCGTGCTCGGTCATCGATCGGGTCCGAGCGCGAGCGGGTCGGAGTGGGGCGACCCGTCGTCGCCGGGCGCCGGGCGTTCGCCCTGCGCCGGATCGATCTCGCGAAGGTAGTCCCAGGTGTAGATCCCGGTCGAGTGGCCATCCGAGAACCGGATCCGGATCGCGTAGTTGCCGACGAGTTCGGCGTCCTCCGCCGTGATCGCATCGCCCGAGGGCGAAGCCGGAAGAACGGTCAACGGGTTCGACCCCATCGCTTTGCGCAGCTCGCGCTGGTCGGCCGAGGGCGACATCCGGCGCAGATACGCGATCGTGTAGTACGAACCGGTGCCGTCGGCCCATTGGATGGTCAGACCCCGGTCCTTCTTGAGGTCGAGGTGCTTCGGTGTGTTCGAAGACGCAGGGGGCATCGCGATAGACTCCGTCATGATGTTCGCGAAGCGAAGACGGGCACACGCTAGTCCCCTCTGGCCGACACTGTTCGGCCTCGTGCTCGGTCTTCTTGTCGTCGCTCCGGTCGAGGGCGAAGCGGCCCCGGTGCCCACCGGCCTGGCCGAGGTGCACCGCGAGGGCGAGCGGGGCCCGACGGTGGTGCTCATCCCCGGGCTCGGCTTCTCGTGGACCGTCTTCAAGCCGCTCATGGCGGCCGAGAAGGGCGAGTTCCGGTTCGTCGCCGTCACGCTCGCCGGGTTCGAACTGCCCGGAGGCGGCGCCGGGGTGGTCCCGGTCGGCTCACCCGAAGACGCCACGCCTTGGCTCGACAGCGCCGAGGAGGAACTTCGGGCCCTGATCTCAGAGCAGCCCGACGGGCCAGTCATCGTCATCGGCCATTCACTCGGCGGGCACCTCGCGATGCGCCTCGCCGACGCCCCCCGCGTCCGAGGGGTGATCTCGCTCGATGGTCGCCCGGTGTACGAAGCACCGGGGTTGCCCGTGGGGGCGGCGCCCGAACGCCGCGCACGCCAGGTTTGGCGCGTCCACGCCGATTCGATCAAGCGGGCCTCCGACAACACGTGGCTCCGCAGCTACGCGACGGCGGTTGCCGAAGGCCTGAATGACGCGAGGCGTGGCCGGGCGCTGAGCGCCGAGGTCCGCAAACGCTCGCCCGGGATGCTCAAGCACGCCTACCTCGAACTGCTCGCGTCTGACGCGCGTCCGTCGCTCGAGGCGGCTCCAAAGACCCCGGTGCTCATTATCGTCGGCGCCGTCGCCGGAGGAGGCCCGAGTGACGAGGCCGGCGTGCTCAAGCTCTGGCGCCCCCTCGTCCGCGACGCGACAGGGCCGGTTGAGGTCGATTTCATCGCCGACGCCGGGCATTGGCCGCTCGACAACGCGCCGAACCGAGCAAGGCGCCGGATCGTGAACTTCATCACCGAGGTCGCCGCACCGTGAACGCGTTCTCTGATCGGCTCGCCGCCGCGATCGAAACCGTCAACGCGCCGCTCTGCGTCGGGATCGACCCTGTCATCGAGAAGATCCCCGAGACCGTTCGCCACCAGCGCGAGCCCGCCGCGGCCTGCGAGTCCTTCGCCCGGGGCGTCATCGAGGCGATCCAGGGCGTTGCCGCGGCGATCAAACCCCAGGCCGCGTGTTTCGAGCGGTGGGGGACGCCCGGTTGGCAGGCCCTCGAACGCACGGTTCTCGCGGCTCGCGAGGCTGGATTGATCGTTGTGCTGGATGCCAAACGAGGCGATATCGGCGCGAGCAGCGCCCACTACGCGGCGTCGGCCGCCTCACTAGGCGCCGACGCGGTGACCGTCAACGCGTACCTCGGGACGAGCGGGATCGAGCCGTTTTTGTCCGAGGGCCTCGGGGTGTTCTGCTTGGTCAGGACGAGCAACCCCGACGCGGATCAGATCCAGTCGCAAGAACTCGCCGACGGACGGACGGTGTCCGAGGCCGTGGCTGGGATCGTTGCTGGTCTGGGTGCTGGCCACGTCGGCGAACGTGGAATGAGCGACGTCGGCGCCGTCGTCGGCGCGACGCAGACCGGCTCGGGCAAACGCCCCACGCCCGAGGCCCTCCGCGGCGCGATGCCCGACCAAGTGTTCCTCACCCCGGGGCTGGGCGCCCAGGGCGCCACCGCTGAGGATCTCAGACCACTGTTCCGATCGAGCACCACCGGTCCGGCCGACTGCGGGGTGCTCGCGACCGCGAGCCGGAGCGTGACCTACCCGTCGTTCGAAGGTCAGGACGACACCGGGCCGCTGGCCGAGCGCCGTTGGATCGACGCCGTCGGTCGGGAATCACGCACGCTCGCCGCGTCGCTCCGGGCCGTGCTGTAGAGCTAGGTCTCAAGTCGTCGGTCCGAGCATGCAGGTCGAGCCAACATGTTCGGCGCCGCTTCAAAACAACAACACCCCGGGCGAGGCCCGAGGTGTTGCAGAGTTCAGTGTGGTTCCGAGTGTGTCGGATTAGCCGCGGCGGCGGCGGGTCGCGATGACGAGGCCGGCGGCGGCCATCGCGGCAGCACCCGGGGCCGGGACGAGGAGGCCGTCGCCCTGGACCGAGACGCCTTCGAACGACGTCGTGAACGCGTCGCCCGAGTTGAAGAGAAGGCTGAACGCACCGTCGAGGCTGGCCAGCAGGTCGCCGAAGGCGAACGAGCCGCCGGACGGACCGTCGAAGGTCAGGCCTTCCTGGTCGTCGCCATCGCTCGAGAACGAGGCGTCGGTGATCGTGCCGTTGAAGAACACGAAGCCGAAGGGACCGAGGATCCACTCACCCTCGATCTCGCCCGAGATCGTGTCGCCGTCGGCGTCGCTGATCTCGAAGGTGCCGGAGCCGACGAGATCGCCGGCAACGTCTTCGACCGAGATGTTGATGACGACATCGGCCTCGTCGGCGTCGTCGGCAAAGTCGGCGTCGAACTCAGCGGTCTCGCTGAGGCCGCCGGCGAGGCGAGTCACGTCGCCGCCGGTGCTGGCGGCGCCAGCGCCCGCGGCGGTCGCCGTGAAGGTGCCGTCGTTGTTGCTGCCGATAAAGCTGCCATTGAGATCGGTGAAACCGAAGCTCGCGACGAGGTCGCTGGTCCCGGCCACGGCTGTGCCAGCCGCTCCGAGCGCAACGATCGCGCAGATTCCTGTACGAACCATCTGATCTCCTTCCGTGCCCGTGCTGTGGCTCACTCTCAGCCCTCGTGGGCCGAGAGGCAGGCTCTCTCAATCCAACAGGTACACGCGCCCTGGGGAGATGCCAGGAAATGGTGATGTTTTGTGGAGGTTGATTTGAACACGCGGCTCGTTCGCGTGAAAACCCCTGGGCCGTGCGACTGGGGAATCTCTGTGATCTGAGCTACCCGGTTCAAGTCCCTCGAAATCCGCTTGTGATGAGGGAACTGGTCCCGGTAACCTCAGGAAGACCGGGGACGCTCTGTTCCCGGCGTTAGGAGAGGAAAAAGGGAATGAACGACACGTGGTCGGCCGTTGTGCCGGTGGTTAGCGTGGTCGCGCTGGGGTCCTCCCTCGCGTCCGGTCAAATAATCTTTGAATCAGAGCCCAATGACACGATCGCCACGGCGGATTTCGCCACGACGTTCGAGCCGCTGGGGGGCTCGGTCGCCATCGATGGCACCATCACCAACGGAGACGTTGACTGGTTCCAGATCGATGTCACGGCGATGACCACGCTGCTCTTCAGCGCGGTCGCCAGCGCAACGGACGGTGCCGATGGCCAGCTCATGGTCGTCGACGGCACCGGCACCGATGTTCTCGCGTTCGACGACGACAGCGGCCCGGGGCTTCTCCCGGCTCTGCAGTTGTTCGATCTCGATGCGGGTACCTATTACGTGGGTGTGTCGGCCTTCCCCGACATCACCTTCGCCGACGACGCCGTGAACACGGACACGCTGTTCGACGGTCTCGATTCGGCCGGTGCCGCTCACACCGGTGATTTCAGCTACAAGCTGACGATCTCGGCCAACCTCGTCCCGGCTCCGGGCGTGGCCGCGATCTTCGGTGCCGCCGCGATCGCCACCGTCCGCCGCCGCCGGTAACCCGGCGCCCCAAGGCACACGACAACGCCGGTCCGGGTGATTCCCCGGGTCGGCGGTTTCGAACGGTTCGACCCCGTAAAGCCGATACTTTTCCCTCTATCAACGTGACATACGGTCCGACTGCGCAATCATCAGAGGCCGGGGATCGTGGCGACGGGTGAGGTCGCCGGGGGCGGATAGGTTGGGGTCGACGATGCTGGTGATTGGTGCGTACTTGCTCGCCGCGTGGGTCGCGTTCGACGCGGACGTGAAGCGCGAAGAGATCTTGATCGACTCCGCCATCGGCGGTGAACGAAACGACGACTGGTACGAAGTCCAGCGCCAGCTCGGCTGGTCGGCGGTCGTCACACGGATCGAAGTCGTCTGCCACGACAACGGCAGCGACGCGGTGCTTTTCGCGAAGGTCAACGGCAAAGACCTCGTCAACGCCGACCGGGAACCGATCCGCAAGGACGTCGGCGACGCCGAGGGGTCGCTGGTCACGTTCACCGTCCCGAACCATATCGGACGTCGCGGAGCGATGAAAGAGATCGTCGTTGTGACCAGCCACAAGGACGGGGACAACGCGCCGGAAGGCGCTGAAACCGCAAAGACTTTTCTTGAGTCGATGACGATTGTTTACGAAGTTCCCGCCCGATCGTCGGTCAGCTCGCTGAGCCCATCGCGATAGGCGGCCTCACATCGGCTTCTTGTCGATCGTGACGTCGTGGATGTGCAGAAGCTTCTCTTTGTCGAAGATCATCTCCTGACGCGAGAGGCCCACAAGGTCGTACTCGGTTGTCAGTTCGATCGCGTCCACCGGGCAGGCTTCCTCGCACATACCGCAGAAAATGCACCGGAGCTCATCGATCTCGAACTTCTTCGGGTACTTCTCGCGGTCATCCCAAGGCGACTCTTCCGCCGTGATGTGGATGCAGTTGGCCGGGCAGATCGTCGGGCACATCATGCACGCGACACACTTGACCCGTCCGTCTTCGTCACGGTTCAGCCGGTGCACGCCGCGGAAGTTCGGGGCGTGAAGGCCACCGTCGACCACGTCGAAGTGCTCGCGACGCTCTTCGGGGTATTGGATGGTCCGGCTGGTTTTGCCCTGACCAAAGCTCGTGAAGAAGTGGCGCACCGTCGTCCCAAAGCCCTTGAAGACCTCCGGAAGGTACATGCTCTCCGAGCGGTTCATTGGGGCGGTCTTGATGGCGATGATGTCTTCGTCGCGGATAGCCATGGGGCGGCAGTATAGAGGTCGCTCGCCCCGATAGAATGCATCCATGGCCGGATCCCGGGGCCCGACGCCTCTGTTCGAAGTCCTCGCGAACCGAGGCGGGCTCAAAGACGCGGACGGTTCGTCGCGACCGACGGTCGCCGGGACGCCGCGCCCCACGGCCGAACCCCCTCGCCCCCCTGAACAAACGAGCGCCATCCCGGCACCCGATCCGGTCAGGAACAGCCAGGGCCGTATCGCCGTGCCGATCGCGACCCTCTATGCCAGCCTCGCCGCGGTGCTGATCGCCTGTCTGCTGATGTTCATGATCGGATTTCGTGTGGGTCAATCGAGAGCGGAAGACGAACTCACCGGACGGCTCAGCCCGATGGAACTCGTTCCGCTGGTCGATCCTCTCCTTGAGACCGCCGAACCAGCGGGTGGCCCAGAACCCAACGAATCATCGGGGACGCCTTCTGTTCCCGTCCGCAGCCCCGATCCCACACCGGTCGACCCGTCCACCGCGGTGCTCTCGCCGCGTGGTCCGATAACAGATCCACGTCTCGACGGCCACAACTATCTGGAACTCGCCCTGCTCAGCCGCGACCAGGCGGTCGCGGCGGTCACGTACCTCTCTCAGGCCGGCGTCGACGCGATCGCTGTTCCGGTTGATCGGGGCGGGCGACGGACGAACAATGCTGGCCCGGGTCGCCACCGCGTGGTGGCTCTCTCGCTCGCGATTCCCAGCGGGCGATACTCGTCGATGGGTGCAGAGCGCAGCGCGTTCGAAACCCGTTTGCGGGAACTCGGGCGTCGGTGGGTGGCCGAAGGTGGCTCGTCCGACTTCCGAGACCCCCTCTGGAGGCGCTTCGAGCGCTGAAGGCGGTTCGGATAGACGCTTGGGCAAGTCGCCCGGCGCGGCAAAGAAGGCAAGGGCCGCGCGGCGGCGATCGGAGACCTGCAATGAGCCTCGACAGTTCACTGAAGTCCAAGGGCAAGCTCACCGGTAAGCGGAACGTCATGACCCGCGCCGAGCGCGTCCAGCAGATGGTGTCCGACAAGAAGCTCGACCCCAAGAAGGACAACGCCCTCGGTCTGCCCAAGACCAAGGTTGTCGAGTAAGCAACGCTTCCGACCGCGCCGTACAGCCCTTCGGGCCGACACCCGCGCTCGAACCGCCGCCCTTTGGTGAACCTCGCGGCCTTGAGCGGACGCTTTCGTCGGATGCTTCAGAGGGGAGTCCGGCATGAGCTTCGATGTTGACCGGTTGATCTCGTCCCGAGCCCGAGGCATAGACGCTTCGGGGATTCGTCGGGTTTTCGCGCTCGGCGCGACGATGCGCGATCCGATCAACCTCAGCATCGGCCAGCCCGACTTTGCCCCCCCCGAGGCGGTCGCGACCCGAGCCGCCGCTGCCATCCGCGAAGGCCACAACGGGTACACGCAGACCTGGGGCGCCGCCGAGCTGCGCACCCGCACCGCAGAGCATCTCAAGGCCGATGTCGGCTGGGACATCGCCGATACCCCGGGCGCACCGGGCGCTGAGACTGAACTGCTCATCACCAGCGGGACCAGCGGTGGGCTCATGCTCGCGGCGATGGCGCTGCTGGGCCCGGGCGACGAGATGGTCATCCCCGATCCGTACTTCGTGTGCTACCCGACGCTCGCGCACATGTGCGACGCCAACGCGGTCCTCTGCGATACCTACCCCGACTTCCGCCTCACCGCCGAACGCGTCGAACCGCTGATCACTGATCGCACCAAACTCGTTCTCGCCAACAGCCCGTCGAACCCCGCCGGCGTCGTGATGACCGCCGACGAATGGGCCGACCTGAGTGAACTGTGCCGCGCGAAGGGCGTGGTGCTTCTGAGTGACGAGATCTACGACGAGTTCACGTTCCGCGACGCGCGGTCGGAGCCGGCGCACGACCCGGCCGCGCTGCCCGGGCTCCGCTGCCCCAGCCCGGCCCGTCGCGACGGTTCGAACGAGCACGTCCTGCTCGTTCGGGGCTTCGGCAAGACCTTCGGGGTCACCGGCTGGCGACTCGGGTATGTCGCCGGCGCCCCCGCCTTGGTCAACCAGATGGCCAAGATCCAGCAGTACACCTTTGTATGTCCGCCGACGCCCCTCCAGCACGGTGTCATCGCGGCCTTCGACTCCGACATGTCGGCGCAGATCGACGAATACCAATCGCGCCGCGACACGCTGCTCGAGGTTCTCTCTCCGGTGACCAACGTGGCCGCCCCGGGCGGCGCGTTTTACGCGTTCGTCGAGATCCCCGAGTCGCTGGGCCTCACCGGCACGCAGGTCTTCGAGAAGTGCGTCGAGCGCAACGTCCTGCTCATCCCGGGCGGGGTCTTCAGTCCGCGCGATACCCACGTCCGCGTCAGTTTGACGGCCGCGAACCCAAGGCTTCGCGAGGGCGCCGAGATCCTCCGCGACATCTTCCAAGGGCGATAAGTAAAAAACCCGCAGCGCGACGCACTGCGGGTTCAGGATGCTTGGCCCTGCGACCGGATGAGAGCAACCATGCTTATTCCGTCACGTCCACTTGGCGTGGTGGTTCGTTTGGCCTCAAGCGACGAACGACGAGCCCGCCGCGCGAGCAAGGGATCTCCCGAGCGAAGCGTTCTTCCTTGCCTCACGGCCCTTCGTTGCTCGATGGCGCATGAGAAACGACGGGAGTAGAAAAACGGAGGCTGAGGAGGCCCCTTGCTCGCGCAGCGGGCTCGTTGACATCGCAACGCTCTCAAACACGGCAGGTCATCCGCTACGAGTTCACCTCGGCTGCGCTAGTTGCTCGATACGTGACCGTTTGAACCGTTGGCCCCAGTTCTGTTGGGACCAGTCCCGTTCGTGCCTTCGTCATCGGGCACGCCTTCGGGCAAGGGATCGAGCCCAGCGATGCCTTCACGGATCGCAATGCGGGCAAGCTCCACGCGGTTGGTCACGCCAAGCTTGTTGCCGAGCGCGACCCGGTGCCACTCGATCGTCTTGACCGAACGGTGCAGCACCTTGGCAATATCAGCGGTCGAGAGCCCATACCCGATCAGGCGGAGCACGTCCCGCTCGCGAGCGGTGAGGTTATCGATCGAGGTTTCGGGGTCTTCAAACCGCGGCGCCGAGACCAAGCCCGCCTCGCGGTGCCACGTCGCGAGCACGGCAGGGACGCCCTCGCCCGACTGGACCGGCCTGGCGGTGACGGTAAACAGCACACCGTTCAACACCGCCTGCGTCGAGCGGGCGCTCCCGGCGCCGATGGCGTCGCTCGCGAGGCGCTCGATGTCGTTGGCGATCGCTTCGGGCAGAGCATCCGATAGCGTCGTCGGCATCGGCAGGCCCGGCTCGCGGCCCACAACCCGGAGCCATGGCTCGTTCGCGGCGCGGAGCGAGCCGCTGGCTGCCAGCACACAGATGCCTTGGTTGGAGTCGCCGATCAGGGCCGCCCACGCGGCGTCGGCAAGATCCTCACGCGGGACCGCGAGGGTGGCGGTGTCATCGTTCGAAAGCCCGGACAGGAGGCGCGTCATTACACAGTTCCTCAGTACTACCCAAGCACCCGCGAAAGCAGCTTCCAGGCGAGCCCCCTCAAGTGCCCGGAACCGGTGAGCCTTGGTACGCCCACCCAGGTCATCCGGTTGAGTCCGGATAACCGCGCGATCACGCTCTCATCGCTTCGCCGTTTCCATCAAACGGCGTTCTTCTAACAATGCATCAGGCAACCAAATGATTCCCCGACCCGCGTCATCCCCCAAAAACCATCCGCATGAAACTGCGGGCCTGTTTTCGGGTTCTCTCTCTCCAAAGCCCCCGCACCGGCCGCTGTTATCCAACAGGTTAGTCCACGAACTTGGAAACGGTTCGGTGATCGTGCAGGAGTTTTTACTTGTATAGGGGTGAGATCATCGCCGGTGGCGGGTTTCTGGTCGTAGAGCGATATCCGACCGCAAGAACCCCCGGCAACGGCCGGAAGTCCTAGGGGAAACGCCTAGGCCTCGCGCCGAGGGCGACCAGCGAGGCCCAGGGAGTTCGAACAGCACCGATGAGCGTGCGTTACGAAACTGCGTTCGCGGTTTCGAACCGTCCCTTCACCGTCTCCCGCCCCTTCGTCTCGATCTCTGACTTCACCGCGTCGACAAACTCAGATCTGTGCATTGACCCGAGCGCCTCCTTCGTCCCGAACGCGCGGAGCGAAACCTGGTCGCCCTCTTCGTCCCGAGGCCCGACGATGACGGTGTAGGGCACCTTCCACGTCGCCGCGTCTTTGATGCGGCTCTTCACGTGGTCGTTCGAGTCGTCGACGGTCGACCGCACGCCGGCGTCGACGAGTTCCTTGTGGATGCGATGGGCGTAGTCGTTCGATTTCTCCGCGATGGGCAGCACGCGGACCTGCTCGGGGCTGAGCCACAAGGGGAACGAGCCGTTGAAGTGTTCGATGAGCACGCCGACGAACCGCTCCATCGAGCCGAACGGGGCGCGGTGGATCAGGATCGGGCGGTGCTGCTGGTTGTCCGAGCCGATGTAGCTCAGGCCGAATCGTTCGGGCAAGCTGTAGTCGACCTGCACCGTCCCGAGCTGCCACTCGCGCCCGATGACGTCTTTGACGACGAAGTCGATCTTGGGCCCATAGAACGCCGCTTCGCCCGGTTCTTCGGTGAACGGAACGCCCAGGCTCGCGGCCGCCTCGCGGCACGCTTGCTCCGCCTTGTCCCAGTTCTCGGGGTCGCCGGTGTACTTCGCAGAGTCGGGGTCGCGGAGACCGACGCGGACGCGGAAGTCGGTGATGTCGAGCGACGCGAAAATAATCTTCACGAGCGAGAGGCACCCCTGGACCTCTTCGTTGACCTGGTCGGGCGTGCAGAAGAGGTGGGCATCGTCTTGCGTGAACGAACGGACGCGGGTCATCCCGTTCAGCTCGCCCGACTGCTCCCAGCGATAGACCGTTCCGAACTCGGCGATGCGATAGGGCAGCTCGCGGTAGCTGCGGGGGCGGGCCGCGTAGAGCTTGATGTGGTGGGGGCAGTTCATCGGGCTGAGAAGAAACCCCTCAACGTCACCCTCGCGCATCGAGTTCGACAAGTCGGCGCACGATTGATGGTCGTCGATGAGGGTTGCCATGTGATCTCGGTTGATCACCGGCGGGAACTGGCTGTCTTGGTAGTAAGGGAAGTGCCCAGAAGTCTTGTACAGGTCAAGCTTGCCGATGTGAGGCGTGAAGACCTCGAAGTAGCCCTGCTTCTTGAGCTCCGTTGAGATGAAGTCTTGCAGTTCTTTCCGAACGATCGAGCCGCGGGGGGTCCAAAGCACGAGCCCTTGGCCGACCGCTTCGTCGATGTGGAACAGATCGAGCTGCTTGCCCAGCACGCGGTGGTCGCGCTTCTTGGCTTCTTCGAGCCGGGTCAGGTGGGCGTCGAGGTCCTTCTTGCTGAAGAACGCGGTTCCGTAGACGCGCGTCAGGCGGTCTGAGTTCTCATCGCCGTGCCAGTAGCTCGAGGCGAGACTCATCACCTTCACGGCCCCGATGCGCCCGGTGCTGGGCACGTGCGGTCCGCGGCAGAGGTCTTCCCAGTGTTCCCCGGGCGTTCCGGTGGCGTACCAGGTCAACGCGTCGGCGCCGGCATCGAGCGCCCGCTGCGCGTTGTCGATCTTGTACTTGCTTCCCTCGCCCTCGAGCTTGGCGAGGCCCTCGTCCTTCGACTTCTCGTAGCGGGTAAAGGGCCGATCCTCTTTCACGATCGAGGCGATCTCTTTCTCGATCGCCTCGAAGTCGCCCTCGCGGAGCGGGCGGTCCTCGGGGAACGCGATGTCGTAGTAGAACCCGCTCTCGAGGGGCGGCCCGTAGACCAACTGGGCCCCGGGAACGACCCTCTGGATCGCCTCGGCCATCACGTGAGCGGCCGAGTGGCGGCAGAGCCAGAGGGCGTCGGCGTCGGGCTGCTTGTCGCGCGTCTTCTCGGTGATAATCGCGACCTCGCTGTCTGCGGTGATGGTCTCAGAGAGGTCGGTGAGCCGCCCGTCGATCTTCGCGCCCACCGCGGCTTTGGCGAGCCGCTCGCCGATCGACTGGGCGACCGCGAGGGCTGTAGTGGGGGAGGGCATCTCACGCACGGAGCCGTCGGGGAGGGTGATGTTGATTGTGGAGTCTGCCATGCGGGCATGGTAGAGGGGATGGGGCGCGGGCTCGCCTGATCGCTGCCGGCGGACCGGTCAAAATCTCGCCAAGGCTGGACGGTTTACCCGCCGTTTGCCGCACGCTCTCATCAGCGGGCCAGCGGCCCTATCCAGATCACACTCAGAACCGCAAGGAGGACCAGAAATGCACCGCGCTATCGCTCTATCGGCGTTCACGCTTGTCGGGACGTCGTTCGCCCAGATCACGTTGTTCGAAGACCGCGCCGGATGGCACGCCGCGGCTGGATCGCCGGTGTTGACCGAGGGCTTCGAGCGTTTCGAAGACCTCGGGGCGGTCGGCGCGTACTCGGAGTACGGAACCGGGCTGGGCGTCGACGTGTCGAGCGGGTCGATTTTCGCGGCTGTCGAGGTCGAGCTCCCGATCACCGACATGTACAACATCACGCCCGGCGGGAACCAGTACCTCCGCTTCGGTGACCTCGACGATACCGACGCGTACACCGTCCGATTCTCGATTCCGCAGGCCACCCACGCCTTCGGCTTCGATTTCAGCGACTGGGAAGCCGGGCGCGGCGCCGGGCCGATCACCGGGGCGCTCGTCGAGTTCTCTCTCGGTGGTCAGATCGTGAGCGGGACGTTCGTCGAGTCGAACAACACCGCGAGCGGGCTGATCAACTTCGTTGGTTTCACCAGTGACTTCGCCTTCGACGACGTTCAGATCTCATTCACCCCGTTCGACAACACGAACCAATGGGCCGACGGTGTTGGCTTCGACGAGGTCGCGTTTGCAGTGCCCGCCCCCGGTTCGGTCGCGCTGTTTGGTTTGAGCGGGCTCGCGCTTACACGTCACAGGAGGTGACGAGCCCAGGTATTTGTGCTCGGTCTGCACTTCTGTGCGTATTCGGCGTGATCAGATTGGGCTGGCTGCGCTCAAGGCCTGCTGGGGAGCACGGTTCGCTCGGGCGCGTCGAGGAGGGTCCGAGCGAACCCACCCCAGCATCGTGTCGACCTGCATGCTGCGGTGGAGAGAAGAGGGAAACGGCGGCTCCGCGTGGCGGGGGGCTGCCGCGGCGAGACCCGAGCCAAAATTCGTATGAAGTTTGGCAAGTCGCGCTGGGGCGACTTCGGGTTATCGCTGTTTTTGCTTTGCAGATATATCTGATCTTGATATATTCCGATCGAGCATGATGCTCGATGGGATACCTGATGGCAAAGCAGCAAAGCAGTGAATCAACGGGTGGCGTTCCGGGGCTCGGGCCTGAGCATGCAGAAATGCTTGTTCTGTCAGTACTTGCATCAGGGCCCGCTTGGGGATACCGCGTTTCGAAGGAAGTCGCCGCTCGGTCGGAGGGCGCCTTCTCGCTCGGGCCGGCCAAGCTCTACCCGCTGTTCACCAAATTGGAAAAGCAGGGCCTCGTGACCGCCTCTTGGGAGGAGATCCGCGCCGAGGGGGCCGACCCCGAGGGCAAGGGTCGCCGGCGGAAGTGGTACCGGCTCTCGGACAAGGGTCGGCGTCGGCTGGCCTCGCGGATCGAGTCGCACCGCCGGTTCACCGCGCTCATCGAGGCGTTTCTTCCCTCGGACGATTCCGCAGAGGGAGCGCTGGCATGAAGGCGAGGCTCTCTGATCTACGCGACGAGTCGGGCGAGGCACCAAAGCCCAGCGCGCCGGACACCATCGGCAACTGGCTGGACGTGTTGGAGCGGATGCTGGCCTTGCCGGCGTCTCGCAAGCGAGCGATCCGCGCCGAACTCGAGGACCACCTTCGGTCGAGGGTGGACGACTTGACCATCACCGGGATGAGCGAGCCCGAGGCCGTGCGCGCCGCGGTCTCGGAACTCGGAGAAACAGCGGAATTGGCGGAGCGTTTCCGCCAGGCCGCTTCGGTGAAACGAAGGAGATATCTCATGCACGCGGCGGTATTGGGGTTGGCTGGCGGCGCGGTGGCGCTGGGAACGATGGCGGTGACGGGCGGGACGGGGGCGCCGTCGATGGTCACCGCCGGCGGGGCGGTCACGGCGGCCGCAGGATCCGGTTCGGACGAGGCTCCGCGCGATGTCTTCGGGGACATGCGGCGTTTCTCGGTCCACGAACTGACGGCGTCGAGCCGGCCGCTCGAGTTCACACCGCAGGGCGCGATGCTCGTTGAGCAGATCCAAAGGCTTGTCGCAACATCGTCGACTGTCCCGGTTCCGGGCGGGCGTGCCCGATCGGCCGTCGCCAAAGACACCAAGATCGTGCTGCTGGGCAACACGCTGTTCGTCTCGGGACCGGGCGACACGGATCAGCGCGTCGGCTGGATCCTCGAGTCGTTGCACAAAGACGCGGCTCGGCTCTCGGAGCTGCACGAGGTTCGCGACCGCGAATCGGAGCTCAGGCGTCACGAGGCAACGCAGCGGCGTGAGAACGAGCGGCGCGAGGTCGAGGACGATCTCGAGCAGAGGCGCGACGAACTTCGCACGCGGCTCCGCGAGCTGAACATCAGAACCGGTGACTTAGGCGTTGAGCTGCAGGACTTGAGATTCTCGGGAGACTCGAGCCCCGAGGAAGTCGAGCGGCGGCAGGAACGATTCCGACAGATTCAGCGTGAGGAATTCGATCTCGCCGCGCAGAAACAAGACCTTGAGACGGAGATCGAACGCATCGGTTCGATCTTGCTCGACGTGAGGTACGAGGAGATCGAGCGGCGGCTCGGCAGCCGCCTCGAGGTGTTCGCTCCCAGGCCCACGGTCGCGTTGGCAGAACCAAGGGACGAGGTCGCGCTGATCACGCAGCGCTACCACCGGCTCCGCGAGCAGCTTCAGAAGGTGCGGGTCGAGCTTGCAACGGTCGAACTCGCGGCGCCTTCGACAGACGAGCAGAAGGCCGAGCAGGCGAAGGCCACCGCCGCGATGAACGAGCTGGCGGTCAGCCTCGAGCTTGAGATCGAGAAGATCAAGGAGCAGCTCAAGGCGAAGGGGACGGGCTCGACGCCGTGATCGCGGCCCCCCGAGACGGGCGGTCGGGCGAGCATCCCCGGCCGCTCGGGGTGGGTGTAAATGGGGATCTCAGGTGGTTGCGGCGGGGCGCTCGTGTCGCATTGACGGGGCCGGCGGCTCATGCCACACTGTTGACCTGACCCCGCACGTTGTGGGGCCCGATGCCTGGTGCCCCATGATCTGCCCCTACTGCTCCGCTGACAACGACAAAGTCATCGATAGCCGCTCTACCGAAAGCGGTCGGGTGATCCGTAGACGCCGCCAGTGCCTGGCCTGCGGCAAGCGGTTCACGACTTACGAACGCATCGAGCAGGCCAACCGGCTCATCGTGGTCAAGAAGGATGGCACCCGGGTCCCGTTTAGCCAAGACAACATCATCAAGGGCGTTTCCGCGGCTTGCGGGAAGCGTCCGATTCCAGAAGAAGACAAGCGCCGCCTCGCCGAAGAGGTTGAGGAAGAACTCAGCGCCGAGTACGAGCGCGAGGTCCCGAGTTTCGTCGTGGGCGAGCGGGTTCTCGCGAGGCTTCGTCCGGTCGATGAGATCGCGTACATCCGCTTCGCGACCGAGCACCTCGAACTCGACACGCTCGAGGAGATCCGCACCGAGGTCGACGATCTGATGCAACGCCCGCCCGAGGCGAGGAATCAGCAAGCGCTCTTCGGGAGCGACGGGAAGCCCAAGCCCGGCGGGCGCGGAGCGAAGGGATAACGATGGCGCGACGCGGCTGGTTGTGTATCGCTGCTGGGTCGACGGGCGTGCTCGTCGCCGGGTGCTCGACGCCGCCGGTCACCGAGCCGACCGAGCCGATCGTCACGCCCTTGGAACGGAGCGGGTCGAGCGCTGAATCCGAAAGCGCGGCCATGCCGGCGCCGGCGATCCCCGAGTCCGAAGGCGAAGCGGTCGTCGCGTCGCCGCCCGAAGACGACACGCCCTTGGCGAGCCCCGAAGACGGCCGGCCCGAACTCGACCTCGATCCGGGCGTGCCCGACTGGTTTGCTGAGAACGTGCGCGAGGCGGACGGCAAGCTCTTCGCGAGCGCGTCCTTCGTCGGACCCGAGCTCCGCGCGACGCGGCGGGCGGCGTTGCTCGCCGCGAGGTCGCAGCTCGCAGAGATCGTCGGCGATGAAGCCGCGGCGGCGGCTCGCGCCGAGCGGGGCGGGGTCTACCCGGTCGAAGAGGGATTCCGCGTTTTCGTGCTGCTCAGCGTTCTGGCGCCGGGCGAAGGTGTCGGGGAGGGCTGAGCGATGTCGAGCGGCTCGAAGGTACGGCACACCGCGGCCGATGCGATGGCCGACCTGAAAGACCGGGGCGTCTTGTTCGACGGGTGCACTGTGATGGTCGGGGGCTTCGGCCTGTGCGGGATCCCCGAGCAACTCATCATCGCGCTGCGCGACTCGGGCGTGACCGGGCTGACCTGCATCAGCAACAACGCCGGCGTCGACGACTGGGGCTTGGGGCTGCTCTTGCAGACCAAGCAGATCAAGAAGATGGTGTCGAGCTACGTCGGCGAGAACGCGATTTTCGAGAAGCAGTTCATCGACGGCGACCTCGAGGTCGAGTTCAACCCTCAGGGCACGCTCGCCGAACGCATCCGAGCCGGCGGCGCAGGGATCCCTGCGTTCTTTACCGCGACGGGCGCCGGGACGAAGATCGCCGAGGGCAAGGAGACACGCCGCTTGCGACTCCCTGCCGCCAACGCGAAGGTCAACGAGGGCGTCTTCCCCGAGCGGGAGTTTGTTCTCGAGACCGGGCTCTACGCCGATCTCGCCCTCGTAAAGGCCGACACCGCCGATCCGTTTGGCAACCTCGTCTATCGGAAGACGGCGCGAAACTTCAACCCGATGATGGCCACCGCCGCGGCCTTCACCATCGCGGAGGTCGACTCGATCGTTGGGCTCGGTGAACTCGATGCCGACGGCGTGCACACGCCCGGGAGCTTCGTCGATCGTGTCGTGCAGGTGCGCAGCGAGAAACGGATCGAGCAAAGGACGACTCGCGAGCCATAACGGGTCGGCCCGGAAAGGTTGGTCCGCCGTGTTCGAGTTGGTCCTCCTGATCCTTCTCGTGATCGTGGGCATTCCGGCGTTCTTGGTGGTCACCGTCGCGAAGATCATCCGCGGCAGCGCCGATCGATCGAGTTTTCAACTCGTCGAGGATGATCGAGTCTCCGAACTGTTGGAATCGCACAAAGAGGCGATGGCCTGGGGTGAAGCAAACGGGTTCGTCCTCGAAGAGATATTCCTGCATACGCCCTTCGAGAGTGCGCCGTCCTTCGAGATCCTCCTCTTCGCCGGCGCGTCAGGGTGCGACGACTGGGCCATCTACGCGACAAAGCAGGGCACGTATAGCGAATTCACGTCGTATCGAAAGCAGTCCGGTGATCGATTCGTTGAGGTCTCATCGGGTAACGGCACGGGCTCTGGCACGCTCGAGCAACCGCCGAACTGCTTCGCACAGTGCTTTCCCGATATCGATCGTGACACGCTCTTTGAAAGGCACCTCGAGGCCACCGAGCACGTCGCCAGCGTCCTCAACGCGGAAGCCGTGCCGATCGGGTTGCCCCTCCGTGAAGTGTTCCTTATCTCGGTTGCTACGGGAGGAGAGTTCATGATGTCGAAGCGGCTTTGGCCGCTCCGCGCAGCGTTTGCGTTCGTCTTCAGGCGCGGCCGCTACACCAACCGGACCGTTATGGACCGATTCCCCGACGAACACCCCAAGTTTGACGAAGCCCGTGCGGCTCGTTCGGCGCTCGCGACAGCATCCTCGTCATGAGCGAGGCACCGATCGGGCTCGTGCTTTCGATCCGTCCGGTGTTCGCTGAGGCCATCTTCCGTCGTGAGAAGACCGTCGAACTCAGGCGTGCGTTCCACCGTCGTTGGTCAGGGGCGAAAGTGCTCCTCTATGCGTCCTCGCCGCGGATGGCGGCCTTTGGCACCGCGACCATCGCTCAGGTCGAACGACTCGAAATCGCCGAACTCTGGGCGAAACACGGCCAATCAATCGGCGGGACTCGGGAGCGCGTGGACCAGTACTTCACCGGACGGGCCGCGGGATACGCTCTGTCGGTGAAGGATACCAAACGGTTCGAGCGACCTGTGACGCTCGATGAACTTCGCGAGAGGTTCGGTTCGGTCAGGCCACCGCAAAGCTACAGCGTCATCCGACACGGCTCCGCTTGGGCGTGGGCGCTCGGTACATCGCGACGTGATTGACCGCTGCGCCGAGAACGCCGGATTCAGTCCGGCGCGGTTTCTCCAAACGAGTGTCCGGCCGGACGCGGCTACGGAGCGATCAAGCCTGATCTAATCGCGAATGGCATCAGCGAACGCCAGCGCGCTGCCATGACGGGCTTGCTCGGCGAGCATCCCGAGATTGGTGGGTACCGGGTTATCGCGGAGAAGTCTGCAGAACCATGCGAGGTTGTGGGCCGCGAACATCGCTGCGGTTTGCGCGTCGCGCTCAATCGAGGAGAGCCCCACGTGTCGTTCACCTTCGGAGTCGGCGAGAAGACTGCTGTCGGGCGGAATCGTGGCCCCGAGGTGTGTCAGGCGGATCACCTTCGACGAGTACACCGCCCTGCAATCGGCCTCCGGCCCAGCCAGCACAAGACACGCGACCTTCCCGTAGAGCGGAGGTTGCTTCGTGTCTTCGTCCAGCGGGGCCGCTTCGAGTCGGTCGAGCAGCCGGAGGCAGAGGTCGTCGGGATGACCGACCGAAGCGCGGCCGCCGAGAACGATGATGTCGGAATCGATGATTCGCGAGAGGACCGTGTCCCATTCGTCATCGGTATCGTTCAAGATGACGTTTCGAAGGCCCGTCAAACTCACGTTGATACGGAGGCCAGTCAGCACGGTTGTCACCGACCCGATGAGCCGGTCGACGACACTCGGGGCTGAGTTCGAAGACGAGGTACAGTTGAACGCAGCCGCGCATGGCATACTCCGCAATGTACCTGATACGAAAGCCTTCGTGTTGCATTGGAAGTGTGATTTTGTGGAATCCGGAAACTTGTATCTACGGCCGTTTCCGAAAGCCATACTTGTAATTCCCCCGAGTGAGTGTCCCCCGCTATTGTTCTGATTCACAGGCAATTACCACAACCATCGGTTTAGGGATATAGCTCCCTCGCCGCTGCCTTGGACTGGCCGTGTGAGCCCGGTGACGAACACTCAAAATTGGGTGCCTCGCGGACATTTTGTATTTGTTTTGTTCGTAAGTTAATGAGTCAATCAAAGGCGGCCTACCACGATTAAGTGGTCGGCCGCTTCGCAGCGCACCGCGCCGAGACCCGTCCGTCGGTGAGTCTCGTGAGGGGGTTCAACCGTCGGTTGCGAGATCTTCCTCGGTCGCTTCACTCGGGGGACGCTCGCCGGTTTCGCTCTTCCAGAAGCCGTCGGCCTCGGGCTCAAGCTTCTGGGGGCCTTCCTTGTGCCAGTCCTTGTAGGTGTCACCGAAGAACCCGTCGTAGAACAGCATGAGGCGTCCGTTCTGCACCAGGAACCGCTTCGGGTTGGGCTCGGTGTAGGTCTCGTGCGCCATCGCGTAGGCGCACCATCCGCCGTACGCCGGCTCGTACTTCAACGGGTTCTTCTTGAACAGGTCCCGGTTCTTCGCGGAACTGAAGCGGTAGGTGACCCCGTTGTAGACGTGCGTGATCTTCTTGTTCCCTTTCACGGCGCGGCCCTCGCCCTTGGTATCGCCTTCCGGGAAGTACGCCACCACGTCGTAGCCCTGGGCCCCGAGTCCCTTGCTCTCGAGCTTGTACTTGTCCTTGCGGAGTTTTGTCCATTCCGCCGGCGTTGTGTCTTTCGGGGGCAGGTCCGCGAGGGCGAGCGGGCCAGATACGACGATCGAGAGGGTGAGGGCCGCGACGGCCCGAGTGGTGCTGGTCAGCATTGGGGTCTCCTTCCGCCGAGATCAATCGGCTTGTACTAAGACATCAAACCCCCGTACCGAAGTTAGTGTTCCCAAACTTTTGAGATTCAACCCAGGGGCGGCGTGGGGCCGCCAGATTCGATGGCTATCTGTTACCCGCTCGCGGCCGCGGCTCCGGCGGCCCCGCCGGCGGCGGCGGCCTGGGCCTGTTGCTGCATGATCGCGGCGGCCGTGACCGTCTGCGCCGCGTTGCCCTCGCCGGCGACGATCATCGGGAGCGGGCCCATCGACTTCAGTGAATCTCGTATCCAGATCTCGTGCCCCGTCCACGCGTCGAGCTTGGTGACGTACTTCCCAGCGGCGACGTACAAGAACGATCCCTGGAGCGTCATCGTGCAGAATGAACTGCTCGAGAAGAACCCTCGCTTGATTTCGGTACGCCAGAGTTCTTGGCCGGTGTCGGCGTCGATGCCGACGACCTTGTTCTTCCCGGCCGCGAAGATCAGTTTGCCGACGGGGCTGCTTTCGAGGCTCTGCACTGCAGGGCTCCTTTGTGTGTCTGGTGGCGCTGGGGCCATGGTAAAGTGTTGGTAGGAGGTCCGACAATGCCTTTGACCCGAGACCAGATCGCCCGCAGAGCGGCCCAGGAACTCCGAGATGGGTTCGTCGTGAATCTGGGCATCGGCATGCCGACGCTTGTCGCAAACCACATCCCCGACGGGATCGACGTCTGGCTCCAGTCTGAGAACGGCCTCTTGGGCATCGGTCCGTTCCCGTCTGAAGCCGAGGTCGACGCCGATCTGATCAACGCCGGCAAGCAAACGGTCACCGCGCGCCATGGCGCGAGTTACTTCTCCAGCTCGGACAGCTTCGGGATGATCCGGGGCGGGCACATCGACATGTGCATCCTCGGCGCCATGCAGATTTCCGAGACCGGCGACATCGCCAACTGGATGATCCCGGGCAAGATGGTCAAGGGCATGGGCGGCGCGATGGACCTCGTCGCAGGCGTCCGAAAGGTCGTCGTCATGATGGAGCACAACTCCAAGCGAGGCGACGCCAAGCTTGTCAAAGCCTGTTCGCTCCCGCTGACTGGGGCCTCGTGCATCGACATGGTGATCACGGATCTTTGCGTGCTTGAGATGGACCATGCCAAGAACCGTTTCTACCTGACCGAGCTGGCTCCGGGCGTGCGCGTCGACGAGGTCATCGAGAAGACCGAGGCCGAACTCATCGTCGACGGTGAACCGGCGATTCTGGAGATTGCCTGATGCCGCTCTTTCGAGTTTTCGGGCTCCGGGACGAAGACACCGAAAGCTCGGTACTCATCGAGTGCGCGTCCGAAGCCGTTGCCCGCAACGCGGCTGTCCGCGAAGGCTTTATCAACACGACACGTGTCGAACTCGTCGAGGGTGACGTTGACGAGGACCCGGTCCGTCCGGTCCGGCTAAACCCCATGTCACCTTCCAAACCCGACCTGACCAAGTTCGATCGCCGGCCGGTCTGGGTCATCGCGCAGGGTGTGTTCTGGGGCCTCATGCTTTGGGCCGGCTTTACACTGACGGTCTACTTGCTCCTCCTCGGGCTCGATAGCGTGTTCGGCACGTTCGGCCGCTGACTCCCCAGGCGAGGTCTCGAGCATGCCCGGCCTACGCGCCCGGTGCCGGGTCCTTTGCGTCGGCACGCATGAACAACGCTTCGCCTTTCACGATCGTCTGCCCGGGCTTGAGCCCATGCGGTCCGGCCCACTGAGCAAGCTCCGAGAGTGGCGCGACGAACCCCGAGTCGGCGTCGTTGGGGTCGTTGAGGTGGCTGCAGTTCCAGTCACGCCAAAGCTGGGCCATCTTGTCCGGGAGTGCGGGGTAGAAGAAGAGAGACGCGATGCGGAGCGCCTCGGCGCACTGGTACAGGATCGTCGCCAATGCCTCCGTGTTCGACAGATGCGAGAACAACGGGTTGCCTTCGAGGTCTTTCGCGAGGCTGAACGGTCGCGTCAGCCCGATGAAGCCGTCGACCACCTTCGACAGCGCTCGTCCTTCCGCGATCGCTAGACCGATTTCGTCCGCGTCCAGCGCATAGCTCTCGAACCACAGCGCGTGCTTGTTTGCGACCAGTTCCGGCCAGTTGTAGTCGTGAAAGATCGCGGCGAGCGTCGTGTCGCTGCCCTTGGAGGCAAACTGAGCGTTCACGGTCTCTGTGATCGACGAGGACTTCAGAAGGTCGAGCGACGTTCGGCCCACCGGGTCGGGCACACTTCCCCCGTAGTACTTCGCGATCATGTTCGCGACCCTGCTCGTCGCGTTGCCGATCCCGTTGGCCAGGTCGGCGTTGTACACCTCGACGAACCGCTGGTACGCGAAGTCGGCGTCGGTCGCGCCGCCCGGGCCCTGGGTCGCGAGGTACCAGCGGACCGCGTCGACCGAGTAGCGGTCTGCGTACGCCTTGAGCTGATCGATCTCGATGAAGTTGCCCAAGCTCTTGGACATCTTCTTGCCCTCGGCGATGAAGTACGCGTGGGCGTACACCGTGTCGGGCACCTTCTGGCCCAGGGCGTGCAGCATGCAGGGCCAGATGACCGCGTGGAACCACAGGATGTCCTTCGCCATTGCGTGGACGATCTCAGCATCACCCGACGCATCACCCGACGCATCACCCTTGGGCCACCACTTGCGCCGGCGTTCCCCTTCCGCACCAACCGTCGAGGGCTCCGCCTCGTTGTCCATGACGGTGAGGTAGTTGCACAGCGCCTCGATCCACACGTACACCCGGTGATCTGGGTCTCCTGGCATGCGGATGCCCCAGTCGCGAACGTGCTCGGGGTCGTCGGGGTTGATGCGCCGCGAGACCGGGACCTTGTTGAGGCCCTGCTTGATCCGGCCCATGACCTCGTTCTTGCGAGCCTCGGGGACGATCTTGAGTTCACCCGAGTTGATCCGCGCTTCAAGCCACTCGGCATACTTGGGCAGGTCAAAGAAGTAGTTCTGTTCGACCCGCTTCTCGAGCGGGCGGCCGGTCACCGGGCTCTTGAAGTCGTGCTCCTTCGCGGTCGACTCGGTGACGTATTCCTCCTGGCTGACGTCGTACCAGCCTTCGTAGTCGCCCAGCGCGATGTCGCCCTGGTCCATCAATCGCTTGATGTACGCCGATGCCCGTTCTTTATGACGGGGTTCCGTCGTGCGGACGAAGTCGTCGTTCGAGATCCGCATGAACGCGAACGCGTCCTTGAAGCGGGCCGCGTTCTCGTCGGCCCACTCGATCGGGGTCTTGCCCCGCTCGTGGGCGGCCTTCGAGACCTTGTCGGCGTGCTCGTCGGTTCCGGTCAGAAAGAACACGTCGCGCCCGATGAGTCTCTGGGCTCTGGCCGCGACGTCGGCCAGGGTTGTCGTGTAGCAATGGCCGATATGCGGCCGGTCGTTGACGTAGTAGATTGGCGTGGTGATGTAGTAGGGACGGGAAGCCGTTGGCCCGGGGTTCGTCTGGGACATGCGACGATCGTATCGGAGTATGCTCTCTGGAACCGATTGTGCCGCGCCCCGGGGTGATGCCGGGTCGGGATATGCCGGGTCGAGGTGACCCGGACATCAAGGGTCGAAGGAAGGTCAATGGAACGGGCGGAGTTCGAGAAGCTCGCGTTGGAGCACCTCGACGCGGTGTACCGCATGGCGTATCACCTCGCGCGCCGACCGGACGAGGCGGAGGAGATCGTCCAGGAGGTGTACCTGCGGGCGATGCGTCCGAAGACGATCGAGCGGTTTGTCGACACCTCCGCCGAGGGCGGTGGGGGCATGCGGGCGTGGCTTTTCGCCATCGCCCACAACGTCTTCTACAGCCGCATCAAGAAGCAGAGCCGCGATCCGATGGCGGTCGAGGCGTTTCACGGCGAGGCCTCGAGCGAGCAGCCGCCCGACGAACCGCCGCCTCAGTGGGACGGCGAGCAACTCGACTGGGACCAGGTCGACGGGAAGCTCAAGACAGCGATCGAAGAACTCAAGCCCGAGTACCGCGAGGTGCTCATGATGTGGGGCGTCGAGGGGCTCAAGTACCGCGAGATCGCGACGATCCTCGACGTGCCGATCGGCACAGTGATGAGCCGGCTTCACCGAGCCCGCAAGCTCTTGGGCGATGCGTTGATGAAGGACGAGGATGCCGTGGAAGCCCTTGGGTTGCGCGATGGCGCCGCGGCGTCGGATTGAGATCGCGAGTGTTTTATAGGATTATGTTTGAGTTTGGAGGTCCGCCAGATCGCGTCCCGTCGCGAAGAACCCAAAAAATTAACTCTCTCGATCTCGATGACGACCGTGTGCGGAATAGAAACGGCGGGTTGGAGCGTTGCTTCCAGTGTCCCTGAGCGGCCTCTCGCTTGACGGGGCGAACGACCGAGATGAATCCGAAAGAATCGGGTCGTAGCGGTCATCAGGGTTGTCGGGGCGTTGGCCTTGCAAGTCCGATCGGCAACGCCGATTCTGGGGAATCAGCTCGGTGCATGGGCTGATTGAGACGCGGGGAACCTCCCGCGGCGCGTCCTCCGAGGAGGCGTGGGCCCGACATTGAAGACCGACCGAGGCGTGGAGCCGACGCTCCGCTGCTCGCTTCAGTTCCGCCGTCCCCGGGGGTTAGGGGCCGGCGCAAGGGGGTACGCTTGTGGGCCTTTGAGCCCGTGATGAGGCGTTTGCGATGACCGACCGTCTGGGACCCAACTTTGAGCGTTCGTCGGAGGAACTCGACCTGTCGAAGGTCTCCGCTGCTTCGTTGCTCCGCTTGGCGGCCGATGGGGAGATCGATCCCCAGCACCAGGCCGGTTTCGACGAGCACGTCGCCGCTCATCCCGACAGCGAGAAGCGTGTTGCGTTCGAGCGTGGCCTGCGTGGTGCGTGCGGACGGGCGATGGGTGATGTCAGCGTGCCCGAGGGCTTGGCAGACCGGGTCCGCGCTTCGATCGCCGGCGCGGCCGAAGCGCCCGTCTCGGATGAAGCGCTGGCCGATGCCCTTGCGGATCGTGCCGAGCAGACGCGGTCACCTTCGTTCTGGTCGCGCACGTCAACGATCGCGATCGGTTCAATCGCCGCGATGCTGCTGATCGCTGTTTCGGCCGTGGCATTGCTGGGCAACCCGAGGGGTGGCGGCGGCGCTTACCACGTCGAACTGGCCCAGTTCGTCGCCGGGGAGCACAGCCGTGTTGCGGGCAACGAATCCGCGGCCCGATCGAAGTTCGAGACCGGCGAACAGAGCGAAGTGGCTCGCAAGCTCGCGGCGCTCCTGGGCGGCGAGCCCAAGCTGCCGGTGTGCTCGGAAAACTCGATGACCTTTGGAGGTGGGTCGGAGTGTCGCGTCCCAGGGTCCGGACCTTCGACGCACTTCCAGTTCTTCGTCGAGCCCAAAGATGGCGTCGGCCCGCCCCAGCGGATCCCCGTCAGCGTCTTCGTGAAGCAGGACACCGGCGAACTCAAGCTCAACAGCGGTGTGACCTATAGCGTCGACACCGCGTCGTGCGGGATCAATGACGCGAGCATCTTCGTCTGGAAGGCCGAGGGGCTGATCTACGCCCTGGTTGCGAAGGGCGGCGATGCACAGGGCTGCACGCGGGTCCTTGGTGCGATGAATGTCGCTCCGCCGACCGAAGAGCTCTGACTCCACCCCAAAACCGGCGATCCAGCGATCTCAACCCCAGGAACTGACGTATGTCACCTGGGGTTTGTTTGTGTTCCGGAATGCCGATACCTCTCACCGGACGCGTACCATCGGCGAGGATCTTGCCTCTCCGCACGGAAAGGGACCGATCGTGAAGACCGCTGCTTCTCTTCGTCTCGTCGCCGGGGCCGTCGTGGCGCTCGGCGCGATCGTGGCTCCTGCGTTGGCGCAGAACGCTCTGGGCAACGGGACCGGCCTCGACAACAACCTGAGCGTCAACGGCACGACGAACACCCGCGTGCGAGACCTTCAGGCGGAAATCGCGTTCCGCAACGCGATTGTCACCGGCAACGCGGCCAACTTCCAGAGCTTCCGAGGCGAGGTCGGGTACACCGCCGCGGGTGAGTTCCGGGGCATATTGGGCTCTGACGAGTTGTTCCCCTTCCGTCGCGACTCGCTGACCAGCGGTCTCGCCGGTCTGGGCATTCGCGGCACCGAGGCGTTGCAATACTCGTTTGCCTTGAGTACCGGCGGCACACCCCCGGACGGTCTTGCCGGCGGGTTCAGCCTTGGTCGTGGCGGCTACAGCGTCGAGGCGGCCGGAGCGAGCACCAACCGGTCGGTGGCCCGTCGCAACGGGTTCGAGGCGTCTGCCCCTGAGATCCAAGGATTGGCTCGGCGGCCGCTCGAGGCAGAGTTCTCAGAACGGGGCACGCTTCTGGGCACTCTGCGTTCGCCGGCGGCCTACTCGTCGAACCGAGGATTGTCGCAGGTTTTCCTGGGCCGGTTCGAGGCGAACGAAGCTGGGGTTGTGGGCCTGACGGCTTCCGAGCTCCGCGCGGTGCGTGCAGCGCCTCTCGTCGTCGACGCTGACTTCGGTCGGATCGGGGTCGACGACAACGGAGACGAGGCCGATCCGATGGACAGTCGGCGTGAGACACAAGTGGCGGGTGGTCAGGTCGAGGCCAACGCACGAGACACTTCGCGGCCGGCGGCGGAGGTGGGCACGGCCCACGCCCAGCTCTTGGAGCGGATCGCGGGGTCTGAGGACGACGAGCCGTCGGCGAGCCCCCGGGCACGCCTTGAGGAGCTCCGTCGCCGACTCAACGCCCCTCCGCAGTTTGACTTCGGGCCTGATCAAGAGGGCGACGAAGGACAGGAAGAGGGCGAAACCGGGGAGGCGGGCGACGCCGGTGCGGAAGCCGGGACTGTTTCTGGGCGCGAGCGCGCGCTGCGCGACCAGATCGCGAGGCTCGATCCCGAGTTGGTCGAAGCGATGGGTGGCGGCGAACGGGTGCGGGGCCTTATCAGTGAACAGCGCGGCCAGCCGAGCGTGTACACGAGGCACGTCCAGGCCGGCGAGCAGCTTCTGGCCCGAGAGCGGTACTTCGATGCCGAGGAGCGATTCGCTCAGGCTCTGTCGATCAACCGCGGAGACGTGACGGCGCAGATCGGACGCGTCCACGCCCAGCTTGGGGCGGGGCTGTACGTGTCGGCGGCGGTCAACCTGCGTTCGCTGTTTGTCGAGCACCCGGAGGTGGTCGGCGCTCGCTACGACGAGACGCTGCTGCCGGTGCCCCGAAGGCTCGCGACCCTCCGTCGCGATCTCGAGCGTGTTTCGAGCGAGCAGGGGGCGTCGCGCGTCGGCCTCGCGGCGGCGCTGTTGCTCGCCTACCTCGGGTACCAGGCCGAAGAGCCCGAGGTCGTGCGCCGTGCGTTTTCGGTGCTCGACCAGACCGAGGGCCTCGCGGACGTGACCGATGCTCGACTTGCAATCCTGTTACGCCGTGTTTGGCTCGACGCTGAGGCTCCGACGAACGACGCGGAGCCCGGCGGATGACACGCGCCGACGCCTTGGATACGTCCGGCGGTTCAGCGCCGGTCGACCCGGGCCTCGGCGGCTCTGGGGGTGACGACCCCGACGGGCGCGGCGGGGCCCATTCCGGGCTCAGCCTCACCGAGTTTCTGACCGACGGCGCGCTCGCGATGCTCTGCAGCGAGTTGGCGCACCTGACCGGCCTGGGCGTTGAGCTCCGGGACGAGGGCGATCGGCTGATCGTTCCGCTCGACGATGCCGGTCCCGACGGGCGGCTCTGGCGTGTGCTCGGCGAGGACGAATCGCCCCCGGTGGCGGAGCGATCAGAACGCGCGCCCCTGACGATCGAGGGGAACGTGATCGCGACGATCGTGTTCGACGCGATGCCGGACGGCGATTCCGAAGACACCGACGAGGCAACCGAACGAACGCGCCGTGTGGTCGAACTGCTCGCCTCGACCGGGTCGGAGCTCTGTCGCGACGTGCTCGAGTTGAGGCACCGCGTGAAAGAGCTCGGGGTGCTCTACCAGCTTAGCTCGCTCTTGGCCGCGCGGACCCCGGTCGATTCGATGCTCGCGACCGCTCTCGACGCGGCGATCGACGCGCTCGGTTTGGATGCCGGCGCCGTCGTGCTGTTGCCCGATGACGCCGACGGCGTACCGGTCTCCGACGACGAGACCGAACTCCGAGCGATCGCGAGTTCGGGGTTGTCGGACAACTGGCTCAAAAGCCCGTTGCCCCTGAGCCGTGGCCGGTTGTTCGATCGCGTGGCCCTCGATGGCGAGGTGTTGGCGGTCGAGGATCTTTGGGCCGATGCGAGGGTGCTCGAGCCCGATCAAGCTCGGGCTGAGGGCGTGCGTTCGTTCATCGTCACGCCACTGCTCGTCCGCGAGAGGCCCATCGGGCTGATCAGGCTCTATTCAAAGTCACCCAGGCAGTTCTCGGAGAGCGAGAAGCGGTTGCTCCGTTCGATCGGAGAGCAATCGGCCGCGGCGGTCGAGCAGGCGAGGCTGCTGATCGCCCAGAAGCACGAGCGTCGCATGGAGCGTCAGCTCCGCCTGGCGTCGGAGGTGCAGCACCGGATGCTCCCTCGCGATCTGCCGGCGTTGCCCGGGCTCGACGTCGCGGCACGGTCGGTGCCCAGCTACGAACTCGCCGGTGACTTCTACGACTTGTTCGACGTCGGCGGCTCGCTGGGCGTCGTGGTTGGCGACGTGGTCGGCAAGGGCGTCGCCGCGGCTCTGTTGATGTCGGCGGTTCGGGCGAGCCTCCGGGCCCACGTCGAGAACGTGTACAACATCGACGACGTGCTCGGACGGGTGAACCGCGCGATGTGCGCCGACACGCTCGACAACGAGTTCGCGACGCTCTGGTACGGCGTCGTCGATCCGTCTTCGCGCCAGCTCACGTACGCCTCGGCGGGGCACGACCCACCGTTCGTCGTTCGGGTGCGCGACGGCAAGCCACCGACCCACGAAAGTGTGCATCCGTTGGGCGTCGGCGGTCTTGTTTTGGGCATCGACCCGGAGCAGGAGTACCACCGGTTTACGCACCAGCTTGAGGCGGGTGATGTCCTTGTTGCGCTCACCGACGGGATCACCGACGCCCGCAACTTTGACAATGAGCGATTCGGTTGGACCAGGCTGGTGCAGTCGGTGATCGACACGCTCAACGAAGACCCGAGCACTGACGCGGCTCGGATCTTGGACCAGGTCTACTGGAACCTTCGGCGGTTCGCTGGTCTGCGCAACCAGGTCGATGACGAGACGCTTGTCGTCCTGCGCGTCCACTGATCGGCTCGATCCGGCTCAGACAAAAACGAACACCGCCCCGGCAGAACCGGGGCGGCGTTGTGTGCTCATCGCTTGGCTGAAGGGCGGGGCCCTTCGGCGTGTTTCGTCAGGCGGCGCTGGGACCGTCGTTGTCCGGTTCCCAACGCCAGTGCTTCATCGGGAGGGGGTTGTCCATCTTGACCTCGTCCGCTGCTTCGAGTTCGTCGACGACACCGAAGAGCGTGTTGAGGTTGTCCTGAACGCGTTCGAGGGCCGCGTCGACTTCGGTCGTTGTTCGGCGGCCCGAACCAAGACCACCCATGCGACCGGGGGCGAAGGCCCGATCAGAGGTTCGGCTCCCGGCTCGTTCGCGGCGTCCGGGGAACGGAATCGGATCGGGGGCGATTCCCCGTTCATCGGTCGTCAATCGCAGATCCATCATCGCGTCGACCTCCCTGTGAAGCGATGCGCGGCACACACACGCAAGAGATCGGATCCAGAAGGGCATCCGTCTCGTGGCTTGTTGTCGCTGCCCGACGTGCCCTACCGAGTGGTCCGGGGCGGGAAACCAGGCAACCCGGGCGAAGTCCGATTTCGCCCGTTGCCTCGCGTATCGGCCCGAGGACCGGGGCGCGATGAGTCCGACGGGGCACGACGTGCGTCGGAACCCCTATTCGGACCCGACCGAGCCGAAACCTGCCCGCATTGGGCCGACGCATGCGCCGGAGCGTTCCCCGGATCCAGCGTTTGTGGAGATGGCCTTTAAGACGCCTCGACCGACGTCGGCGCATCCGGGTTCCCAGCCTTTGGCTGCCCGACTTTGGGCTCTGTGCCGGCGGCGAGGCGTTGGAGGTTCCCTCGGTGCTTCCAGATCACAATCGCCGCGAGGGCGACGGTGAGCACCACGAACGGCCAACGCACCGGCTCGTCTACCCCGACCGGGACGGTCGAGAACACGTCGACGGGTCCGCTATCGGCCGCGGCCTTCTCCCGTTCGGTGAGCAGCAGGCTGTAGAAGAACCACGTCCACATCGGGAGAACCCCGGCGGCGACGACCGAAGCGAGGCCGACGTACCGCCAAAGCCCCAGAACAACGAGGAAGACGAAAAGTGAGCCGGCGGCGGGGAGCGTGAGGATCGGGAAGACCCCAGCGAGTGCGCCGAGCCCGGTCGCGACGCCCTTGCCACCCTTGAACCCCACCCAGGGGCTGAACATGTGTCCGAGCACGGGGGCCGCGGAAACCACAAGCCACGCCCAGGCTTGCCCCGCATCGAGATCGAGCGACGCACGCCCGAGAAACCCTGCGGCGAGCCCGAAGCCGACTGTTGCTATGGCGCCCTTCGCGGCGTCGAGCACGAAGCAGGCGAAGAACCACTTGAATCCGAGGGCCCTGCCCAAGTTCGTGGCCCCGACATTCTTGGACCCGACGGTGCGGACGTCGATGCCCCCGAGCTTTCCGAGGAGCAGCGCGAAGGGGATCGACCCGAGGGCAAGCCCTCCGATCCCGAAGACGAGCAGCGCGGTGAGGGGGGTCACTTCGAGGCCTTCCGGGCAGGCAAGCGTTGGGCGAGGGTCGAGACGAGCGACTCGAAGACCTCGTCGGGCTCCTTCGAGGCGTCGATGACAACGTACCGCTCGGGGTCGGCCTTGGCTTGGGCGAGGTACCCGCCTCGCACCCTTGCGTGGAACGCCTCGCCCTTGGCCTCCATGCGATCGAGGAGCGGGCTGAGACGCGAGGCGGCGGTGTGCTCGTCGAGGTCGAAGATGACGACGAGGTCGGGGCGGATGCCACCGCACGCGATCGCGGCGACGACATGGATCTGCTGCATCGGCAGACCGCCGGCGGTGCCTTGGTAGGCGAGGGTTGAGCTGACGAACCGGTCGGCGAGCACGCACGCGCCGCGGCCGAGCGCCGGGAGGATCCGCTGCTCGACGAGCTGCGCACGGCTGGCCATGTAGAGCATCATCTCGCACCGCACCGACATTTCTTCGTCGGAGTGCTCAAGGAGGGCCTCGCGGATGCGTTCGCCGACGTGCGTGCCCCCCGGCTCGCGGACTTCGCAGAGTTCGAGGCCGGCGCTGGCGACCGCGTTGCCGAAGCGCTTGTGCTGGGTCGACTTTCCCGAGCCGTCGGGTCCATCGAACACGAGAAAGGCGCCTTGGAGGGCGTCGATCAGCGCGCGCGGGAGCGTATCTGGTGATCCGTTGTCGTGGGCCTGAGCCATCGCGGCAGTCTAGAGGGGGTCGTCTTGAGACGGAGCGGAGCGTGGAGCCGAAGCTAAGGACCGTCGACCGGGTGATTCGCAGGCGCGACGCGTTCGGCGAGTGCTTCGAGTCTGGAACGCCAGGGTTCGCCCCCGAGGTCGCGGTCGGCGAGCCCCAGATTGGTGAGGTGCGCCGCGATCGCGGCGTCCCGATCGGCGTTGGCCTCGATGAGTTCGAGCCAGAGCGTGTTCGCGCCCCAGAAGACGCCGTCTCGGGCCGAGGGGTCGACGAGGGACGCCTGGTCGAGCCGAGCGACCAGATCGCGGAGGATCGTGCCGGCTTCGATGTCACGTCCGAGCGCGGCGAGCGATTGAGCCCGCCCGAGCGACAGGCGATCGGGCCCGCCGGGCACGGGGAACCCGGCGGCGAGGAGGGAGGCGAAGATCGACTCTGCTTCGGCGGGTTCGGACGCGATCAGCCGGTCGGCGAGGCGGGCGCGACGGGTCGGTGTGTCGCCGCGAGCGAGCGTGTCGGCGACCTCGACCGACCGTCGAAGGAGCGTCGTGGGTGGCTCGGGCTGGCCCGCGATCAGTTGGTCGACGATGGACAGCACGAGTTCATCGGCGTCGCGACGCCAAGGGCTGGCGGGCGAGACCTGATCGAGCAACTCGAAGGCCGCGGCGTCGGCCTGAATGCCCCCCAGCATGACACGCCAGGCGTCGACGAGCGGGTGGTCGCCGAACCGGTCCAGGCCCAGCGCAAGCAAACGGGGCCGATCGGCTTCGGAGGCATCTTCGATCGCCGCGGCGATCGCGGTGCTCGCGTCGGGGTGCTCTGGGTGCTCGGCGGCGAGCCTGGCGAGGAGCAAAGCCGAGGCCGATGGATCGGTGTGACGGCTTAGACGCGCGAGGTCGCGGAGGGCGTCGCCCGGGAGATCGGTCTCGCTTCGTGACGTGGGTTCGCGTTCCGAGATCTTTTGCAGCAGAGCGATGGTTCGGGGGAGGCGGTCCTCGCGCTCTGCGATGAGCGCCGCGGCGTAGACCGCCTCCAGGGGCAAGGCGTCGAGGGCGTTGTCGCCGGAGCGTGCGATCGTCTCGACCGCGATCGCGAGTCTCGGATAGACGAGCCCCTTTCGTTCGCGGTCGGTGCGGAGCACGTCGCGTCGCTGGAGCAGGTCCATCAGCGGCGCGATCGTGTCGGCGGGGGGTGAGTTCCCGAGTCGCGCGGTCGTCGCGGCCTCGGCGAAGAGCAACGCCCAGCCCGGGTCGACGGTTCGACTGACGTCGTCGAAGTAGGGCCGCGTTGCCGGGGGGCGGGGGGCTTTGCCGGCGGGTCGGGCCTGGGCGGCGCGTTCGAGTTCGATCTCCCCAGCGAGGCCCCGGAGCAGGCCCTCGCGGAGCGGCGAGGCAAGGACGGTTGCGAGCAGAACCTGCGCCGTTTCCGGATCATCGAGCAGGCGGTGGGCTGTGGCGCGGGTGAGTTCGCGTGCGAGCGATGGGGTGTCGAGCGCCGGGCGTTCGGGGCCGAGCGTTTCGAGGACGCGCCGCGCGAGGGCGGCTCGATCGTCGTCGCGCGTCGCGGCGGCCATGAGGAGCAGGGCCCGCCCCTTCGCGGCGGCGACGCGTTCTTCGTCTTCGGCCAGCGCGGGGTCTGCCTCGATCTCACGCAACGCGATGGTGGCGGCGCGATCGGTCTCGTTTCGCTCGTCGTTGGTGGGGAGTCCGTACAGGGTGCGCAGCGCCGCCCCGGTGCGTTCGGCGTCTCCGAGCCCGGCGATGGCGTCGGCGAGCGCCGGGCCGATTTGATCGGGCGCGTCGTCGGTGAGGTCGATCGCCGGTGTGTCGGGTCGGTCGTCGCTGGCGAGCCGGCGGAGTTCATCGGCGGTGATCACCCGGGTGTCTCCGGCGCCGTCGCCGTGGAGGCCGGCGACGGCTTCCATGAGGCCCGTCGGGTCGGCTTCGATGAACTGGACGGTTTTGATCACGGCGGGCCGCCGTCCCGAGCGGTCGTCTCGGGGGTTGAGCGCGTCGAGCGTGCGGAGTGTTTCGGGTCGCCCGACGCCCCATTGAGCGCCGGTGCGTGAGCGGCGGATGCTCCGCGCGAGAAGGAAGACCAGATCGGGCTCGGCGCGGAGGGCGGGCTCCAAGCCATCGAGTGGGTCAGATGGTCCTTTCGGCATCGCGTCTTTGGCCCACGCGATGACCTGGCGTTTGGCGTCGGGTGTCGCGGCGCGGAGCCTTGGAGCCTCGGGCGGGCCCGAGCCCGGGGGCGTGCGGGTCCCACCCCCGAAGAGAACAACCGCGAACTGCTGGGACGGGGCGAGGCGTTCGATCGAGAACGCGAGTTCGTCGATGACGAACGGGAGCGTCGCGACCATGGCGCCGGATGCGTCGACGACGTAGACGATCCGGTTCGCGGCTCGCACCGAGAGCCCGGCGAAGCTCGCCGACGCGCCGCCCTCGCGGACGTTTCGTGCGAGCGAGTCGGAGACACCTGCGCCGATGGGGCCGCTCGCACCCAGGCGGGTCGATGCTTGGAAGTTGGCGATTGCTTCGGCCGCTTCGTTGGTGAACGCCTCGGACGTCCCCGCGACGCGGGCCTCAACGGTCTGGGCGACCACAGCGGGCGACGGGAGCGGTCGGGCCCGGCTTTCCGGCGGGGCGATCGGCTCGGGGGTCTCGGCCCCGACGTTCAGGTCGACGGTGATTTCGCCGAGCGGCAGTGCGTTGTCGATGCCAGGCGACGTGACCGAGACGGTGACCGCGAGCACACCGGCGAGCAGCCCTGCGTGCAGGGCGAGGCTCGCGACGCCCGGGACGATCAGCCGCGCGGCGCGGGCCGGGGGCTTACTCGTCGTCGTCTTCTTCGGCATCTTCGTCGTCGCTGGCCCGTCGGCCGGTGCGGTCGAGCGAGAGAGCGCCAGCGCCGGAGAACAGCAGGGCGCTGCCGGCGCAGAACAACGCGAACTGCCAAAGCAATGGCGTCCAAGCGGCGACATCGAACGTCGGGTAGTTGGGCAAGAAGCCGAGGACGGTGTCGCCCGACTGCAGCGCCGGCCCGATCTGGGTGAGCCACGCGGCATTGGCCATGGTGCCGGCGAGTGCGAGGCCGGTGAACCTCGTCAGGAAGCCGATGACCAGGAGGAGAGCGCCGAGCAACTCGGTCGTCGCCGCGGCCCAGGCGAGCACCACAGGCCAGCGTCCCTCGCCGGCCCATTCGGGCCAGAAGGGTTGCCTGACGTTCCCTTCGGCGTCGGTTGAGGGGAAAGCGGCCTTGTGGACGACCAACGCGAGTCCATAGACGCGGCGGTAGTTCCCGGGCTCGGGGAAATCGGCGGCGGTGTAGGTCTGCGTCGTCTCGATCGTGGATTCGATCGCATCGATGGTGTCTTCGGCGGCAGACTCGATGGCTGAACCCGCTTCGGTCGCGAGGTTTGTCGCGGCGTCGGTCGCCGTTTCCGCGTTTTGCGTGCGCACCAACGCGAACGGCTCGCCGAACGCGTTGGGGTCGGCCGACGCGGAGGGCTCTGGCAGGCTTTCTGGGATGATCTCGGTGGGGGCGGCGTTCTCCACCTGGGGGAGAACGCCCATGTTGGCGAGGCGGGCCGCGTCTTCGCCTTGGAAGCTTGCCGTTTCAAGCAGCTTTCCGGCGCCGGCCCAGAAGAAGGTGATGGCCAGGGCGAGCCTGAGGAAGATCGGGGGCACGTTGATGGCCACTCGGTCGGAGAAACTCATGGTGGGGCGGTCCTTTCGTACCGTCCGGCGGTCCGCGCGCCGTGTCTTATCAGGCAGCTCTGGAGGTCGTTTGGCGTCCTCCGGCTCATACTATCGGTTGCCGGCGGGTCGACACCCGAACGCCGGTCCGCGCGGGTGTGGCGGAATTGGCAGACGCGTGGGGTTTAGGTCCCCATGGCCGCTTAGGCCGTGCAGGTTCGAGTCCTGTCACCCGCATTGAGTGCTTCGGAGCCGGGGGGCGCGCGTTTCGTGCGTCGCCTCGGTCTGGGGTGCCTGGGGCTGGGGCCCGGGGTGCGTGTGGCGTGCGATACGCGGCTCGTGTCACCGGACCGTGGCGCGTGTTTCGGTCCGCATGGTCAGCTCGACTCGGCCTGATTTGACGCGAACGTCGAGCAATCTCACCCGCCGGTTGTCCTCAAGGTCGAGCAGCGGGACGCGGAGCATCGGCTCTTTGCCTTGGATCATGCTCAGCATCGCGGCCGCCTCTGGCGTGTCGATCAGTTCGGCGGGCAGAGCGCCATCGGGCCGGGTTTCGCTGCCGATCACCCAGGAGGCGGGAACGGGGAGTCGACCGACGTGGATCCACGACGCGGTGAGCCACAGAGCGCCGCGGTCGTCGATTTCCGGTTTGAACGAAGCGGTGAGGAATCGGTGCCCGTCTTGGGTATCGACTCGGACACCGGCGCGGACCGCGTCGGGCTCGAACCGCACCTGAAGCTGGCTCATGTCGTCGGGCCACTCGGGGACCCCGGGCTGGCCCTCCAGCCATCTCGGGAGTCTCGCAGCGAGCCAGGCGTTGATGTGCTCTTCATGCAGGGCGACGCGCCAGTCTTCGCTCGCCCACGACGTGCCTTCGGGCGGGGCACCGTTGGCTTGGCTCCGGGCGAGGTAGAGCTGGCTGACGGCCGCGTTTTCGACCTCGGTCGCCAGCGCACGCGTGGCGTCGTTGTCCCGTGGGTTCGTCCACCAACTCGGGGCGGCCCTCGTCAGGGAGACGGAGGCGGCGAAGGCGAGGGTGATGCCCAGGGCGAGGACCATGGCCGAGGCGATAAGCCAGCGGCGAGCAAGGGGCCAATGGGCGGTCGATCGGGGGGTACGGTCGGGCATCCGCCAAGAGAATACCTGGCCCGGGGGGTGTTTCATCCCGCTTGACCGGTCGGAGCGCAAAGAAAAGACGCCCGGGAGGCCCGGGCGTCTCGGATCGCGGGATTGTTGGTTCTCGATTTAGCGCTTCGAGAACTGGAAGCGGCGACGGGCGCCGGGCTGGCCGTACTTCTTGCGTTCGACCTTACGGGCGTCACGGGTGAGGTACCCGGCGTCGCGGAGGGCGGGCTCGAAGTTGGGGTCGAAGCCCACGAGGGCTCGCGCGATGCCCAGGCGGATCGCTTGGGCCTGGCCGGTGGTGCCGCCGCCGGTGCAGCGGATGAACACGTCCAGCGAGCCGTTGGTGCCGGTGAGGTCGAGCGGGGCGTACGCGTCGCCGCGGTCGCGGAGCTCGGAGAAGTAGTCCTCGATGGGCTTGAACTTCTTGCGGTTCACCTGGATCTGGACAGAGCCCTTGCCGTCGCCTTCCTTAGCCGGACGGAGGCGGACGCGAGCGACCGCGGCCTTCCGTCGTCCGGTGCCCCACCACCAGCCGTGCTTGTCGGCGGGCTTGGGATCGGGGAGGACGCGCTGGGTTTCTTCCGCCGGCCCGTCGGGCATGACGGCTTCACCGGCGAGGTCGGGGTTGGTGATGGTTGTTTCGAAGGCCTGCTCAGCCATGCGTTTGGTTCCTCTGATTCAGACCTTGGGTTAACCGTGCAGCGGGATCGGGTTCTGGCTGTCGTGCGGGTGCTCAGCGCCGGGGTAGACCTTGAGCTTCTTGAGCATCTGGCGGCCCAGACGGCTCTTCGGGAGCATGCGTCGGACGGCGACCTCGAGCAGACGCTCGGGGCGGTGCTCGCGGAGGTAGCCGAAGGTCTCGACCTTCTGGCCGCCCGGGTAGCCCGAGTAGCGGACTCGGGTGCTCTGGGTGGCCTTGTTGCCGGTGAGGCCGATCTTGGTGGCGTTGGTCACGATGACGAAATCACCGGTATCGACGTGGGGGGTGTACTCCGGGCGGTGCTTGCCCATGAGAACGACCGCGATGTCGGCGGCGAGACGGCCCAGCGGGACGTCGGTGGCGTCGACGTGCCGCCAGAGCTTGGGGACTTGGTTGGGGCGCGTGGCCACCCACGTCTGTCGGCGGAGGTGGCTGGGGTGTCCCTTGCTCATATCGGGGCTCCGATTCGTGTGGCTTCCGAGCCGGCGCGAGCCGGTTCGGGGAACGTGCTTTCGGCCCTCCGGTCATCCCCGGGGGCTTCCGGCCTCGACGCCATACTCCTCGGTATCGCGACGGGGTCGGCCCCGCCGGCCGATCCTCGGGCCTTGCAGGGTGGATACGCCGCCTACCGGGCGGGGCGGGCCGATCAAGCATCGTGCGAGGTCGGCAAGCTTTCATCCTGAAGCACCCGCTGGGCGGACCCGACGGGACCGCAACAGTAGGCGGGGGCTGGGTGGGGTCAAGGGGGCCTGCTGAGGTGCCGGGACGGCCAGGAACCGGGGGTTGAACAACCGTACGGTTCTCCGATGACCCCTCGCGTGCGGTTCACGGTTTGGGTTGGCGCAGCCTTCGGCACGTTCGCGGCGGCGTTCGTCCGAAGTTGGATGGTCGAGCCTGGGTTCGTTCACCTGGTTCTGACGTGTCTCAATCTCGCTGGGGTTGGCGGGATGCTCTGGCTTTTGCTGACGACGCCCGTCGACGCGATCAAGCTCAATCGCTGGGTCAGTGTCGCCATCGTAATGGTTGGGGGCGGTCTGATTCTCAATGCGTCCGTCTGGTCGATGTCCAGACCTTGGGAGTGGGTGACAACCACCGAGGCGTTATGGACGCAAGTTCACATCTTCTTGATGCTCACCTTTGGCTTCTGGTGGTGGTTTCCGCTGTGCGTGATTCGCTGGCGCGCGAGGTTGGGTGCGTTGGTCGGGCATCCGTCGGCGTGGTGGGGCGTGGTGGTGATGTGGTCACCGGTTGCGAGGCCGAGTTCGTCGTTGATCGGCGTCTTTATGGGCGAGGCATCCTGGGGCTTGATCGTGTCTACGGTGGCCTTGCTCGCGAGTTTCACGGCCGCGTTTCTGGGGTGGTCCGGGATTCGGAGCACGGCGTGGGTCTGGCTGGCCTTCGCGGCGGCGGCGGCGTGCTCGATCGCCTTGGAGGTCATGGCGACGATCGAGCCGCTCTAGAATCATGGTCCCATGAGTGAACTTCTTTCGATCGCCCATCTCTGCGACGCCATGGAATTACTCGCGCCCCTCGACGGCGCTGAGTCTTGGGACCGCGTGGGGCTTCACGTCGGTCGTCGGAGCGATGCGCTCTCGGGGCCGGTGCTGCTGACGATCGATCTGACCGAACGGGTGATGGCCGAGGCGGTCGGGATGGGGGCGTCCGCGGTTGTCGCGTACCACCCGCCGATCTGGAACAAGCTCGAACGTCTCACCGACGAGACGGTGACCGAGCGCATCGTGTACCAGGCGGTGAAGGGCGGGATCGCGATCTATTCGCCGCACACGGCCCTCGACGCCTGCGAAGGCGGGATCACCGATTGGCTTTGCGAGGGCATCGCCGGATTCTCCCATGACCAGGGCGTTACCGCGGACGTGCGGGCGTTGAGGCCCCAGCCCGATGCGGACCCGAACCAGGCGATGAAGGTTGTCACCTTCGTTCCTGCCGACGCGGCGGGGCAGCTCCGCGGGGCCCTCGCGACCGCTGGGGCCGGCAGGATCGGCGAGTACACCGTCTGTAGTTTCGCTTCGGCGGGCGTGGGCACGTTCCTCGGTGGGGATGGGACGAACCCTGCGGTGGGTGAGGCGGGCAAACTCGAGACGGTCGAGGAGGTTCGCCTCGAGATGGTGTGCTCGGAACGGGCGCTCGCTCTGGCGATCGAGACGCTCCGGCAGTTTCACCCCTACGAAGAGCCGGCGATCGACGTGTACCAACTGGTGCCGACGCGCAAGCGGGCCCAGGGGGCGGGGCGGAGGCTTGTGCTCGATCAGCCGGCGACGCTCGCGGACATCGGGACGAAGCTCAAGGCGTTCTTGGGCCGTTCGCGGATCAAGCTCGCGCACGCCGGTCGGTCGGATCGCGCCGTGCGGAGCGTCGCGGTGGTGCCCGGAGCGGGCGCTGAGCTTTTGCCGGTTGCCGTGCGCGAGGGCGCCGAGGTCTTCATCACCGGCGAGATGAAGCACCACGAGATTCTCGCGGCGTTGCACGAGGGCGTAGGGGTCGTGCTCGCGGGGCATACCAACACCGAGCGCGGGTTCTTGCCTCGGTTGGCCGAGCACCTGCGTGGACGGATGGCGGGGGTCGAGGTGAAGGTGTCGGAGATGGATCGGGATCCGGTGGAAGTGCTTAAGGACTAGGGCAGGTTCGATCGCTCCGTAACGACCTCCGGCCGCACACTCGCTTGGGGAACCCGCGCCGGAGTGAATCCGGCGGGCTTCCGGTCGAGAAAACGGAACTCGTGGCGCTACGCGTTCAGTGAAGACGTTCTAGGCATGGGCACTAGGCAATAGGCAATGGGTCCGAAGCGGAGGCATTTCCCCATTGCCTATTGCTCGTTGCCCATCGCCCTCCCGAACGTGTCAACGACGATCCGCGGTTGATCCATCGGGTTCTCGAGGCCCCGTTCACACCGGGGCGGCACCTTGCCCTGTTTGATCCGATCGTGGTTGTCCGAGTCGCGGTGCTTGCCCGGGGCGCGGGTCGGGTGGTACTGGTGGAACGCGGCGATGCGCGAGAGGGCGATGACCGGGCGGGCTCCAGCGGCGTAGGCCCTTCGGGCAAAGTCGTCGTCTTCGGTGCCCCAGCCGCTGAACGTTTCGTCCATCCCGTTGATCGCGTTGAAGATGTTGAAGGTGGTTGAGAAGTTGCCGCCCAGGATTTTCGGCTTGTGGGGCTTGCCCAGTCCCAGACGCTTCATGAAGAGCTGGCGTCGGTAGCGGGCTTCGCGCTTGCGGATCGCGTCGTGCTGATCCGGGGTGATCTCGACGGGCCATCGTTTGTTGCGCAGGGCGTTATCGTCGAAGGCGTTGGTCTGTGCTTCGGTCAGCTCGAAGCGGCGCGCGAGGGTGAGCTCGCCCTGGGTAAGACAGCGGGCGTGCCTTTCGACGAAGTCGGGCGCCGGCACGACGTCGCCGTCGAGGAAGATCAGGCCGTCGGCTGCATCGATCGCGTTCGAGGCGATGAGCTGACGCACCGCGTTGTTGCGGACTTGTCCCAATCGATCGGGCGTGACCTTGCCCCTGCGGATGAGGGTGATCGGGAGTTGGGTGTCGGCGTGGGCCTTTGCGACCGCGTCGTAGAGGTCTTTGGCGTCGCCGTCGCAGGTGACGGTCACGGAGTCGGCCGGTCGGGTTTGGTTGGCGAGGCCGAGGATGGTGCGGGCGAGTCGGTCTGGCGTGTGGGTGTTGAGGATGAGATGGATGGACACAGGGCGAGGGTATCGCGGGACGTGGATTGCGGGCGAGTGGGCGTTCGGTTGTGGTCTTGGGTTTGGGTCTTGCGTTCGTGGGCTTCGCTTCGCTCAGTCCGCGGCACCGTGGTTCGCGAACTCGGTTGGAGGGTGATGACGGTCACGGCGGCGCAGCCCGCGACCGGTGAAGACGCGGTCTTGCGTGCGATACTGGGGGCGGTGAGGTCTCGGGTTCTTCACCGAGAGGAGGCGGAGGAGGACAAGTAGCCCCTCATCCGGCCCTTCGGGCCACCTTCTCCCCGCGGGGGAGAAGGAGCGGGGCGATCGCCTTCGGGTTAGGTCAAGTCGTCGGCGGTGAGTGGCATGTCGGCTTCGACAGTCTGCTTGACCGTAACGCCGACGACGTCGTCGAGCTTGAAGGGTGGGAGGCCGGTGCCCGGGCGTTTGATGGTGAGATCGGCTCGGGTGATCACGTCGCCCGGTGCGAGGTCGCGCGTGGTGACGAGGGACTGGCGGCTGACTTCGCGGACGTCGCGTTCGCAGTCGAGAATGGGTTTTTCTGGCTTCGATTGCACGGCGTCGGACAAGGCCAACGGCGTGAGTTGTTGGACCAAGTGGGCGAGATCCTTGTTCTTAAGGAGTTTGCGCAAGTCGGTGGGCCCAAAGTTGTCGGCGACTTCCGTCCACGCTGCTCGTGCATGTGCGCCTTTTCGGGCGTTGCTCATGTACACGTTCATCGAGCTCAGCGGAAGCGATGCCTTGTGGTCCGGGCCTGATCGATCGGGGTCATCGGTGATATGTTTTTCGAGAAGGCACGCACCGGCGGCGGTCGCGGCGAATGAGGTGTAGTCCGAGGACGTGTGGTCGCTGTATCCGGTCGGAAGCAGCGTTGCCTGGGCAATCGCACGGATGCCGCCGAGCGCCTCTGTGGGGGCTGGATAGCTACTCACGCACTGAAGGAAAGCGAGCCGAGATCTGGCGTGGACGAGCCAATCGCTCGCACGTGTTACCTCAGAGAGATCGCTTGCGCCTGTGCTCACAACCATCGGTTTCCCTGTCGCCGCGATGGCGTCGAGCAAGGGCTTGTTGATGATGTCCGGGCTCGCGGTCTTGTAGGCGTCCCACGCGAGACGTTCGGCGACTTCGACGAGCTCGACGCTGAAGACGCTGACGACCGCGTGGATGCCCCTTTCGTGGGCGCGATCGACGACGGGGGCCATCTGGTCGATGCTCAACTCCAGCCGGCGGAGCATCGCGAGCGGATCGGTCTCGCCGGCGGCCTTCTGATACGCGGCCAGCTTCGAGGCCTTGCTCATGAGACGGTCGGTCTCGAAGAGTTGGAGCTTGACCGCGTCGGCGCCGGCGTCGGCCGCGGCTTCGGTGAGCATGAGGGCGCGGTCGACCTCGCCGTCGTGGTTCACGCCGATCTCGGCGATGACGTAGGGCGTCTGACCCGGTCCGATGGCGCGTCCGGCGATGTTCACGCCGCGTCGACGTCGGTCGCGTCGCCCGCCAGGGTGAGTTCCATGCGTTCCCGCAGGATCGCGTCGGCGACGATGCGGTCGATCTTGGTGTCGATGTCCACGACGTCGCCGGCTTGGGTGATCACGCCTCGCCGGTCGAGCCCGAAGAAGGCGTGGGGGCCATCGGGGACACCGTCGATCTCGCCGAACAGCGCTCGGCGGGTGACGGCGATGACGCCTCCGTCGGGGATGAACGCCGGCGGGAGGTCTTGTCGCCGGAAGACGTTGTGGTTGAGCACGTCGCCCTCCCAGGGCTCAACGCTCGCGTTCTCGTCCACGCGGACGGTCCACCAGGGGTGGTTCTTGCCGACCTGGCAATAGCTCTGGACGCTGTCGGCGCCGGTTTCGATCAGTGTGCGGACGGCGCGATCGATGAGTCCCTCGGGGCGGACCGGGACGTTTCCGTAAAGGACGACGATGGGGTCGCCGGCGTGTTTGTCCGCCGCGTCGCGGGCCGCGTCGTCGACGGTGGCGTTGTCGGTGCTCAGGCCCGGGCTTCGGTGGTGTGGGCGTGCGCCGTCGAGGGCGCCGATGCGGAGGATCTCATCGTCGTCGCTCGAGAGAACGACGGTCTCGACGGTTTCGGACGCGCACGCCGCGGCGACCGTCCAGGTGACGCAGGGCCGACCTCCGACCGGGAGGGCGTTCTTTCGGGCGAGGCCCCGGCTTCCGCCTCGGGCCAGGATGATCGCGAGCGCTTTGGCGTCGGTCATGTGGTGAGCTCCGTGTGTGCGGGGGCGGCCTCGACGAGGCTTCCTGTCCTCGCGAGAGATCTCTGTACGCGTCGCCACGCTTCGCTAAGGGGCGTGGTGCGCAGGTCGATTGGTCCGGACGTGGTTTCGATAAGCCCGTCGCAGCGGACCGTCATTTGATCGCGAGAGAATCGAGCCGCGGCGGTGGTGGGCAGGGGCAGCGCCCGGATGCGTCGGTGTTCATCGGCGACGGCGGGCATCGGGTCGATGAGGGCGGCGCCGGCGATCATGAGCCACCCGTCGTAGAAGCGTTCGAGTTCGGTGTAGACCTCGTCGCACCGCGTGATGCGGGGGACGATCCAAGGCGTGCGGAGTCCGCCCGGGCCGGTGGGGCGGGCCTTGAGGAGCGCTTCGAGTCTCGATTTGGTGCGCTCGTACAGGTCATGGCCGACGAGCGAGGCGTACGTTGCCGGTTCGGTCGCGAGCATGTCGACGCTGATGACTTCGGCGCCCGACTGCGTGATCGCGTCGATGTCGATGTCATCTCGGAGCAGGTCGGTGCGGAGGTGGACGCCGGCCACACCGGCGGCCTTCGCGGCGCCGATGATCTCGAGGCAGGCCGGGTGCATGAGCGGGTCTCCCACGCCGTCGAGCGTGAGGACGGCATCGGAGCGATCGCCGGCGAGTTGCTCGATCGTGCGAAGGGCGAGCGCCAGGTCGATCGGGCGGCGTTCGACGTCGTCGGCGCCGCGCCTCCAGTGGCCCCAGATCCCGCTGGCGAGCCGTCCTGTGCAAAGCTCGAGGGTCAGGTGCCTGGGGAAGGTTGGTTCGGAGGCGCTGAACTCGGCGGCGGTCGCGACGCGCTCGATATCGGCGTTGAGCCAGTCCGGTCCGAGCGATTCGATCGTCGCCTTGATGAGTTCGCGGCCTTCGTCAGTGTCGGCGACAACGCGCCGGCCCAGGTCGCGCGCGATCGGTGGGATCGTGAGGCAGAATCCCTTGCCGATCGGGTCGGCGACGGGCGCGACGGGGATGTACCCGAGCACGCCCCCGAGGCTGGCCATCGGGCCGGCGTTGTCGGTCGCGACGGCGAGGGCTTCGATCGACGGGCGGTCGATGATGAGCGAGCCGAGTCCAGGCGCTGCCTGGCAAACCGCGAGGCGCTTGCCGGTTTGCCGCCCTCGGCTTGTTTCGATGGCTTGGTCGATCAACGCTGGGTCGGTGAGAGGCCAGTCGAGCCCGACGATCGCGGCGTCGGTAAGCCGGTGACGGTCGAGGACCTGTGCGAGTTCGCGGAGGTCGACGCTCTCGTCGTAGCAGCTCAGCGAGCCGAGCCCGCCCCGCCAGGAGGTTGGCGACCAGCGCCGCGCCGCGGCGACGGCGCGGTTGCGGTCGGCGAGTCTCGCGGCGTCGACCGTCTCGAAACGGACACCATCGGCCTGGTCGCCGGCGATCGCCCGGGCCCGGTCGGCGTCTTGGGTGGCGACGACGATCTGCTTGGCCTTCGACGCTTGTTTGACGCGTGCGAGCGTGAGCTGCAGCGCGTTGTGTGGGCGCCCGTCGATGGTGGCGATCGGCGCCGAAAGGTCACGCGGCAGCCCGAGTCCGCCGACATCGAGATCGCCCATGAGGACGATGCCGACGCGTCGGTCGTCGCCGGATTGGGCGCGTGGGTCGGCTCGTTCTTCGCTCCCGCTGGCGTCGTCTTGGGTCGTCTTCGCGCGGCGCCCGTCGAGCACGCCAACGGTGTCGTCGAGCATGCCTTCGAGCAGATCGGCGGCCATCGCGAGCCATTCGACGTTGCGGATGTCACGCTCGATCTGCCGCTTCTGGCGGTCGGCGTCGTCCAGCCCGCCGTTGTCCGCCGCGTCGGCGAGTTCGATGGCGCGGTCGGCGCGATAACGATTCAGCGTGCCGGTCTGGTTCAAGAACTGGACGAGCCCGTACGCCGGCTCGAGTGTGCGGACCTCGTCGCGTTTCTCGTACGCCTTGGTGATGAGGTCGGAGACCTTCTGCCGGTCGGTCTGGTCCTTGAGCATGCGCTCGAGGAGGGACTTGGTCTCGCGACTGATCTTGGCGACGCGGTTCGCATCGGTCCGCACGCGGCGGAGGTGCTTGGTGAGCTTGGCAAGGCGGTCTGAGGGCTCGACGAGCGGGGTCGGGTCGACCTGGAAGTCGACCGGTTCGGCCTGGAATCGGGAGATCGCCTCAGACAGAGGCATCGGGGTTGTTCCGGTCTTCGCGACGCCGCCCTCGGTCGCGTCGATCACGCTCTTGCCGGCCGCCGCGTCGGACTGGAACTCCACCTCGAACTGCTGGAGGTAGGTCGTCATCTGCTCATCGGAGTAAATGGGGCGACCGAGTGTGTCGACGCGCCGGTGCAGCAGGTTGCGTTCGCGCGCGATGCGTTCCCATTCGAACTGTTCGAGCGTGCGGAAGGGCCCGAGTTCGCCCGACCAGACGTCGTGAATCGCGGCGCCAGCGGCGTAGTACTGGCCGTCGGTGAACCCGAGGTCTTGGCCGACCAAGATGACGGGGTCGCACCCCAGGTGCCTGGCGACGAAGTAGGCCAGGTGGGCGACGGTCGCGCCGGCGGGCAGTTCGCCTGGTGACGCTGCCAGCGCTGGTCCGAGCAGCGTTTGCATGCGGGCGTCGGTGGGGCAACGGACGACGCCCGGGAAGGCTTCGAGGATCGCGGGGTTGGCCTTGTTGTCGGCGATGAGGGTGACGCCTTCGACGTCTTCGGGTGTGAGCCCTTCGTAGAACCGGCGCGAGATCTCGTGGTAGTCGAGGGCGGTGACGAAGTGGGGCTTCACCCCGGCGCGGAGCAGGGGCTTGAGCGTTGTTTGCGTCGCGATGATGACGAAGTGTTCGCGGACGCCCGGTTCGGCCAGCAGGTCGATGTTGCGCGCGAGGCTGGGCCCGGCCGACACGACGACGGCGGGCCTGCCGGCCGCGGCTCCTGCGAGGTCGGCGACACCCCGGCCGATGGCGTAGCGATCGAGGTTCATCAGCATGTTGCGGAGCGTGACCTCGCTCTGGACGAGCGTGGTGACGACGTTGGTCCGTACAGCGCGGAGGACATCGGCGAACCGCGATGCGAACCTCTGGCCGGATTCCCCGAGTCTCTTGGTGCTGGGCGGGTGTTCAAGGATCGTTGCGCCGAGCGTGATCACGCCTTCGACGCCCTTGAACGCCCGATTGAGCGTCGGAGCGTCGTCGGGGTCGCTGACGATGATCACGTGGCCTTTGTTGAACCACTCGGAGTGGTCGACGCGCTCGAGCACCGCTCTGAGCAGCCCGAGGTCGGGCTCGAAACACACGACAACGCCTCGGTCACCCCAACGCTCGGCGAGCTTCTGGCAGTGGTATCCCAGCCCGAAGCCCAGGACGCACGCGGCGCCGTTGGCCTCGAGGTCGATCGTGTCCGCGAGGCGGCTCGCTTCGGAGAGTGGGCGGCGCCGGCTGGCGAGCCAACGCGACTTCGCGCTCTCGGGGGCGACGTTGAGCCCGAGGGGGTCATCCTCGGTGAAGACCGGGCCGTCGGAGACGACTTCTTCCTGGATCGAGGCGCTCGGGACGCCTTCGGCGGTCTCGACGAACTCGACGTCAATCCGAGCGGTCGCGGCGCTGAGCAACTCGGCGGTTCGAGGGGTGTGCCTGGCGATGGCGCGCAGGTTGCGTTCGAGGATGGAATTGCCGGTTGGCTCGGCGCCGTGGGTGCCCCCGGGTGCGAGGTCGAAGAAGTTCAAGTCAGCCTCCGGCGTGGGTTCGGCTTCGTATCGATACACGAGCCCCTCCGGGGATCGTGCACGAGGCGGGCCCATACGCTGCCCCTGGACCTCGGTGAGGGAACCAAGAGGCATCGGCCCACGGCTGTCGGAGGCTCAAAAATGCTCGGACCAGACGCATACCTAATCGAGCCCCTCACGGGTGCCCTGACGCTCGGTCAGGGGCTCGTCCAGGAGTTTTTGTCGAAGCCCGACATCCGTCCGTTGCCCGAGCCGGGCGTCTTCGAGCGGTTCTTCTTTGAGGGCTCGATCTTGCTCTGGGGGGCTCTGATCGCGGCGGGGCTTGTCGGTCTGATCGGGTTCGCGTCGAGGGGGAAGGCCAAGCTGGGCCTTGCGGTTGGCGGCGGATTCGTGCTTGCGGCCGTCGGGGCCTGGCTCACCGCCCACCTGGTCACGACGGACCGTGAGATCGTGATGGACAACGTCTCAGAGCTGATCCGGGTGACCGCCGCGGCGGACGTGGACGCGCTGGAGTCGTTTTTGGACGAGGATCTCCGCCTGTCGATCAGCGGGTTCGCGACCAACATGCCCCGAGACGCGGTGCTGGGGCTGGTTCGCGCGCAGTTGGGCGGGTCGTATCGCGTCTCCTCGCACAAGGTTCTCGAGCGTCAGGCGGTCATGGACGGTCCGTACAGCGCGCGGAGCCAGGTCAGCGTGCGCGTCGACGGTGAGGGGTTCGGGCGGATCGGGAGCTGGTGGCGGATCGATTGGCTCGATCGGGGCGAGGGGTGGAAGGTGGTTGCGATCGAGGCGCTGTACATCCCGGGCGTGGTGGGTGAGCCAGATTGACGGTCGATCGGTTGATCCTCAGAGCCTTCGCGAAGGTGAACCTGTGCCTGTCGGTTGGCGAGGCGATCCGTGAGGGCGTGCATCGTGGGATGCACCCGATCGCGTCGTGGATGGTCCCGCTCGATCTGTGCGACGAGGTCGAGATCGCGCCCGCGTCGCAACGAACTGTCGACGTCCGGTGGGCCGACGGAACGCCGGTGGCGTGGGACATCGAGCGCGATCTTGCGACGAGAGCGGCGAAGCTACTCGACGATCGGCTCGGATCGCGGGGCTATCAGATTTCGGTGCGGAAGCGGATTCCTGCGGGCGGCGGGCTCGGTGGGGGGTCGAGCGACGCGGCGGCGGTCCTGCTCGGTCTCGATGAGCTGTTCGGGCTGGGCATTGCTCGCGAGGAGTTGAGATCACGGTCGGCCGAACTCGGTTCGGACATCGCGTTTTTCATCGATGATGTCGCTGTCGGGGAGCCGCCGAGGCCGGCGATCGTCGAAGGGCTCGGCGATCGGGTCGAGCGCACCGCGCTCCTATCGGGTGACCTCACGCTGGTCTGCCCGGAGTTCGGGTGTCCGACCGGCGAGGTGTACCGGGCGTTCGACGACATCGGCGCGGGGCGACTCCGTGCCGCCGAGGTTCGCGCCACGGCGCACACCGGCGACTTGCGCGACGACGTGCTGTTCAACGATCTCGCCGGCCCGGCCGAGCGGGTGGCGCCCGAGTTGTCTGGTGTCCGGGCTCGGGTCGCGGCCGAATCGGGGCGGCCAGCCCACGTGTCAGGGAGCGGAAGCACGGTGTTCGTGCTCGGTTGGCACGAATCGGACGTGAACGTCGGAACGGTGTATCGGACGTCGATCGCGAGATGAAACAGTTCCGGGGTGCGTTTCGCGGGGTGGTCGTGTAGAGTCGTTGCTTGCGGTCGCATGAGGCGGGCCGCGGCGAGGGAGCCTCTGGGATGTCCGAGAGCTTGCAGCGTCCGTTGGTGGGTGTCGACCTTGGTGGCACCAATATGCAGATCGGTGTTGTGTCGCAGGCGGGCGTTGTGATGAGCCGCGCGAAGCGAAAAACCGAGGCCCTCGAGGGCCGCGATGCCGTCCTGGAGCGGATGATGAGCGGCATCCAGGAGGCCTGCCTGGGTGCCGACGTTGAGCTGAGCGAGTGTGCGGCGCTCGGGATCGGCGCCCCGGGCCCGATCGATCCCGACGAGGGCGTGGTGCTCGAGGCGGTGAACCTCGGGTGGGAGCGGACGCCTCTCGCGGACATCATGCGGGAGAAGACCGGTCTGGCGACAGCGCTCGATAACGACGTGAACGTCGCGGTCTACGGCGAGTGGGTCGCCGGCGGGGCTCGCGGCGCGAAAGACGTGATGGGCGTCTGGGTCGGCACCGGCATCGGCGGTGCGCTGATCCTCAACGGAGCGATGCACTACGGGCATTACAAGACCGCCGGCGAAATCGGGCACATGCTCATTTTCCCGGACAACCCGCCCGGGGCGCGAAGCTTCGAGCACAACTGCTCGCGGACCGCGCTGTGCAACCGGGTGCGTTCGATGATCGAGGCGGGGAAGGAGTCCGCGGTCACCGGACTCGTCGAGGGAAAGCTCCACAAAATCAAGAGCCGCACGCTGGCCGAGGCGTATCGCCTTGGCGACGAGTTGGTGGTCGAGATGATTACCGACGCCGCTCAACGCATCGGTGTGCAGATCGCCGGGCTCGTCACGGCCCTGAGCCTCGAGAAGGTGGTTCTCGGTGGCGGCCTGACCGAGGCCCTCGGTGAGCCTTGGGTCGCCGGAATCCGCACGTCGGTGCACCAATGCGTGTACCCGCCGGCGTGCCGGTCGGTCGAGGTCGTGGCCAGCGAACTCGAAGACAACGCCGGTGTGGTCGGTGCGGCGCTGATCGCTCGCGACCGAGTCGGGGCCGGTGCGACGGTCTAGCCCGGTTCGTTGCGGGCAAAAAGAAAGCCGCGTGCGTTCACGCGGCTTTCTGGTGTGCTGGTGAGGGGGTCAGATCGAGTCGAGTTCGTCGAAGAGGGCGTCGATGGCGAGCTCGATCTTCTCGTCGGTTTCGTACCGCCCGGCGGTGATGTCGGCTCGGGCTTTGTCGACGAGTTCGGTACGGATGTCAGGCATCTGGTTCAGCTTTGCGAGCAATCGGGCCATATCGGAGACTTCCACACGATCGGCGGGTCGATCGGCCCCGCGGCGGGCCGGGGCTTCGGGGGCTTCGCGGGCCTCGACCGAGACAGGTGAGCCCGGTTCGATGCGGCCTAGCGAGGCGGCGGCGGTCGGCGAAATATTCGTCATGAAGCACTCCCTGCGGCCGGTGGCCAAGGGTTCAAGTGACGGCCTCCCTCGAGGCCGGCGGGCGGGTGCAACCCCCCGTCCGCGGAGGTGTATCGACACCGACTCTCAGCCGGCTTCACAATCGCAGAGTTTGGGGCTCAACTCGCTAATTTGCTTAATGTCAGGAATTTAGAGATGATAACGCGCGGGTGGACCAACAAATTCAAGTCGTCGATCTTCTCGAAACTCGTTGATCGTGCGGGCTGGTGCCCGATTTCGGTGTATACCGAACGTGTCACGAGCAAATCGTGTGCCGCGGGCGCGTTGCCGACGAGGCGCAGGTCTTGCCGATGGACCCTCGTTTGTGCGCTCGCGTGTGGGCTGGCGGGGTGCGGCGGCACGGGAGCAGCGAACTCCGGAAGCGGCGGCTCGATTCCCGACTCGAACGGCCTCTTTGAAGGGGGTGGCGAATCTCGGCTCGACTCGGTGACCTGGCGGCTCGTGCTCGGTGCGCTGCCCGCCGACGCCCGGGCCGATCCCAACAGCTTCCTTGAGCGGCTCGCCTCAGGGACCGGTGTTCGCGGCATCGAGGTCGGCGAGCGGGGCGGGAGCACGTTGTTGCTCTTTGGGCGGTACGGCTCGCCCGAGGCGAGCGATGCGAAGAGAGATATGGCGAGGCTCAGGGCGGTCGAGGTCAACGGGGCCCGGCCGTTTGCAGGGGCGTTTTTCTTGCCCCCCGACATCGAAGCGGCTCGCGGGCGGAACGCGGCGTACGACCTGCGGAACGCCCGCGCTCGATTTGGCTCGGAGGCGATTTACTCGTTGCACGTCGGCGTGTATGCGCGCGGCGACGGGCGGCCGGCGTCGCCCGAGGATCTGCTGGCGTTTCAGGAGGCCGCGGAGGAGGCGGTAGAGCAACTCCGGGCCGAGGGTCAGCCGGCGTTCTACTACCACGGCCCGACGAGCAGCTCGGTGACGGTCGGCGTTTTCGGTACTCCCGACCACGACGCGACGGTGAATCCGCCGCTCGAGAGCCGAAGGCTCAGGGAGGCGCGCGAGGCCTTCCCACACGCTTTGTTGAACGGAAGAGGCGTGAAGCAGCGGGCGAGGGACTCGCGGGGGCGCGTGGTCGAGCAATTGCAGGGGAGCTATCTGGTCACGCTTCCTCGGTAGTCTGTCGCGATGATCGGAGATGGCTGGGCGAATCCCGAGGATGAACGGCGTGTAGACAGCCGGGCGACGTCTGAGCGTCCGCGGCGGGTTGCTGTTGTGACCGGCTCGAGGGCCGAGTTTGGGCTGTTGACTCCGGTGATGCGGGCGGTGGCCGATCGCCCGGAACTCGAGCTCTTGGTGGTCGCGGCGGGGTCACACCTGGTGCAACCGGCGTTGACCTTCCGCGACGTGAAGGCCCTGTTCGAGGTTTCGGACACCGTTCCGATGCAGACGGTGGGCCGTGTGGGGCGGCTGCACGATGCAGAGGCGACGGGCAAGGGGATCGCGCGCTTTGCGAGGGGGTTCGAGCGGCTCGCGCCCGACTGGGTCGTGGTGCTGGGTGATCGCATCGAGGCGTTCGCCGCAGCGTCGGCGGCGTCGATCGGCGGTATCGCGGTGGCCCACCTTCACGGGGGAGATATCGCTGAAGGTGTCGCGGATGAGGCGATGCGGCACGCGATCACGAAGCTGAGTCATCTTCATCTCCCGGCGACCGAGACGAGCGCGGCCCGGATCCGTCGGATGGGCGAGCCCGAGGGACGCATCGTCGTGGTTGGCAGCCCAGCGATCGACGGGCTCGCGGCGGTCGAACCTCTTGACGACGCGGCTTGGTCGGACCTCGGTGATCCGACCGTTGTTTTGAGCTTCCACCCCATCGGACGGAGCGACGAGGCGGAGGAGCACGCAGCGACGAAGGTGTTATCGGCGATTGAAAGCGAGCGTGTCTTGGCGCTGCACCCCAACTTCGACCCGGGCCGAGACGGGGTGATGAGGGCGTTGCTCTCATCACCGGGGTCGGTCAAGGTGGTCGAGCACCTTCGGCGTGACGTGTTCGTCCGCGCGGTCAAGCGACTGGGCATGGAGGGTGGCGTCGTCGTGGGGAACAGCTCGGCGGGGCTGATCGAGGTGCCGGCTCTCGGGTGTGGCTCGGTCGACGTGGGCTCACGTCAGGCGGGCCGCGAGGCCGGGGGTTCGGTCGTGCGGGTCGACCACGAAACTGCGGTTCGCGTGCGCGAGGCGGTGGCGAAAGCACGGTCTTCGGGCGCTTCTTCCACGCATCCTTTTGGTGATGGCCTTGCGGGCGTGCGTGTGGCGCGAGCGCTTTGTGACGTGAACCCCTTCGAACCGGGGTTCGCTCGTAAGCGTTGGGCGGACTAACCGGGCACGCCCTCATTTACAGGTTGCCCTGGACGGGCGGGCTTGCGGGAATCCTCTCCCGGTGGCCTGAACGCGGCGAAGTTGTCGCTTGCGCCTGCCGATCCTCTAGGTGCTCTTTATGCCAGTCGGCCATTAGATGGGAGAAGCCACGGATGAGCGTCACCGCCGAGCAGCGTGAACAGGTCGTAACCAATGCGATGCGCGAGATCAGCCACATCGCCACCCTTCCCGAAATCACGATGAAGATCATCGACCTCGTCGAGGATCCGAAGTCGACAGCGCAGGACTTGCACCAGGTCATCTCGAATGACCCGGCCCTGTGCAGCCGCATCCTCAAGGTCGTGAACAGTTCGTTCTACGGGCTGCCCGGTCAGATCGGATCGATCAACCGTGCGATCGTGATGCTGGGTCTGAACGCGGTCAAGAACATCGCGATTGCGGCGAGCCTCGCGAAGCTGTTCCGCGGCGGCGACGTCACCTCGACGTTTAGCGCCCGCGATCTCTGGAAGCACGCGAACGCGGTTGCCGCGGCTTCGAAGATGATCTCGGACAAGCTGAAGTTCGGCCTCGGCGACGAGGCGTACTTGGCCGGTCTGATCCACGACATCGGGATCATGGTCGAGATGCAGTTCGATCGGAACCTCCTGATCGACGTCATCGACGGGATCAACGTCGACGACGATGGCCGCCCGGACAGGAGCATGCTCGACCTTGAGCTGTCGGTCTTCGGCGCGACGCACGAAGACTTCGGCACCGGTCTGTGCACCCGATGGAAATTCCCGGCTTCTTTCAAGGCGGTCACCGGTTTCCACCACCGCCCGCTCGAAGCCGACGAAGCGAACCGGAAGCTGGTCGCGGTGATCTCGGCGGCGGATCACCTGGCCGCTCAGATCGGTTTCGGCTTCCGTCTTGATATTCAGGACGACACCATCCCCGAAGACCTCGCGTCGTTCCTGGGATTGACCCCGGAGCTGATCGATGAACTTCGTGAGCAGCTCTTGGAAGCTGTGTCGAACCTCGACACGTCGCTTTCGTAAAGACCTGTTGAGGGGCGTGAATCGCCCGCTCGGCATGAAGATCGGACTTCGGATGAGCCGATGATTCGGTCAGACAGACACCCATTCGGTCCGCGGCACGACCGTTACGACGGGGCCGTGAGAGCGGGGTGAGCCCTCCGTTGATGGCGGGTTCATCGGCCCGGGCCGGTTCAGGATCTCTCTCTCTTTCTCCCTCCGGGCGACTGCAGACATGCGGTCGCCTTTTTGTTTGTTGTCGTCGCACTTTGCGGTGACGCGCTGCGCGCTGCACTCACGCCAGAGCCGAGTGGGAAAGCGGGCGATGCCCGGTGAGGCGTCAGCCCGCGGGGGTGGGATCTGTTGCGGCGGTATCAGCCGCAGCCGGCTAGGTACGCGTGGATGAACGCGTTGACGTCGCTGAGGTCGAGCATGTCGTCGTCGAAGTAGTCGGTGTGGTAGATGCCCAGGCGTCCGTTGATGGGCTCGGGCACGTTCACGAAGCGCTCGATGAACAACAGGATGTCATCGGTGTTGACGTTCCCGTCGAACGAGAGGTCGGCGGGGCATGTCACCGGTCCGATGTCGGTGAGCATTGCGATGCCCTCCTCGCTGAGCGTGTCGTTGTTGGCGTACACCATCGGTGTGTAGCCGTGCCTGAGCAACTGGTACAGGCGTTCGATGGTGAGCGAGTTGTCATCGGGCTCTGCGCCGACGCTTGGGTCCGATGACCAGTCGACGTCCTTGATCACGATGCTCGCTTCGCCGCCTGTTCCTCGGATGTCCCAGTCAGGGTGTATCCCGTCGTGCCGGGGACGGATACGACCGTCGAGGTAGCGGTACTTCGAGACTGACGGGGCGCGGACGAGCGCGTCCGAGACCGGGGCGTGGTGATCACTCGTCTTCGTGTTCGAGACGGGCTCGATGCCCATGCGGAATCCCGGTTCGGCGTACTGCTCGAGCATCGCGAGGAGACCGGCGCAGGACGCACCCTCGCCCCCGTCGTTGCCGCCGAGAGCGTCGAAGTACGCGCCGTCGAAGCCCATTTCGACGAAGGCACCGAGGGTGAGCCAGAGCTGATTGGTTCGGCCGACGTCGTCTTCGAAACCGAGGCACATGCTCCGCATCCGCGCCTCGGTTGGCTCGTCGGGGATGAGGTTCTGCGGATCCGCGCCCAGCGGGTCGCATTCCCTGTACGCGGCCTCGGTGTGCGCGTAAGGCGGCTCTTCTTGGATAAGCGAGTCCACCTGATAGAGAATGGGTCCGAGGTAGATGGTGAACTCGGCCGACGGATCTTCCGCCTTCTTCTGCTCGATGTAGGCCTTGAGCCCCATCGGCACCTCATGCTTCGGGTCGAAGTCGTCGCTCATGAACCAGAAGCGCTGTTCTTCGCCGAAGGTCCACCATTGGGCGGCGGAGTACGAGCCGCCCGCTTGGTCGCCGCCGAAGCGATGAAACATGAACCGTCGGTAGCCGCGTTCCCAGAGCCGGTCGACGCGGCGGAAGATGCCGGTCAGGGCGTCGGGGCGTTGAGCGACATCCTTCGGGTTGGGTTCCCAGCGTTCGCGCCAGGCGGGGAATCCGAACGGGTTGTCGCACGCTTTCCCGCTGCTGGCCAACGGGAGGTAGACCATTGGTGCGAGGTTGGTTTCAAATGGCTGGCCGGATCGGCCGAGCGTTGGGGTGTTCCTGACGTTGGCGATCAGTTCTGATTCTGATACATGGGGAGCGCGGCGAGCGAGCCAGTCGACCGTTTCGGCGTATGCGGTTGTGGTTGTGATGAGGGCGGTGGTGGTGAAACGGGTCAGACTTCGAAGGGTCAGAACTGACCTCCTTGTTCGACGTGCCGCAAGCGAACCCCGCCTGACGACAAGGAGTGAGCGACGATGCCGCGGGCGAATACACACAGGCACGTCCCGGGTCCGCGATTCCCGGGGGGCCGATGAGAGGGATCGACCACCATCTGGGGGGGGTTGAACCATCGCCTTAAGCCGGGGGGGTTGCCCGGGGCAAGATGTACCGATAGCGCGGCTTACGGCGCAGCGGTACTCGATGGCGATTGGTGGGCCCGGATGCTCTCGGACGCGATGGCACGGACCGAGAACGTCGGGCGGATTGGTTCAGGCCGCCTTGGCGTCCTCGATACGCCCGGCGGCGAGTAGGTCGACGATGTGGACCAGCCTTGCGAGATCGGGCTTGCCGATCTGCATCGTGGCGCCGACCTGTTCGCCCTTCTTGCGGTTGTCATCGCTGACGAGGGAACTGAAGAGGACGACCGGGAGATTGACAAACTCGGCGTGCTCCCGGATGCGCTTGGTGAGGTGGAGTCCGTCCATCTGGGGCATCTCGATATCGGTGATGATGACCGAGATGGGGTCTGCGTCGATCGACGCTTCGACAGCGTTCCAGGCCGCGATCCCGTCGGAGACGACGGTGAGGTTCTCATAACCCGAATCTCTGAGCACCCGCTCCATCGTGTGCCGCATGAACGGTGAGTCCTCAGCGATGACGACGGAGTGCTTGGCGCGATCGATGCCATCCGGATTATCGACGGACTGGATGTGAAGGCCTTCGATGTCGGTGATGCCATCGGCGATCGATTCGAAGTCGACCATGAGGACGAGCTCATCATCGAGTTCGATGACTCCGGTGCAGCTCGACACGGCGCTGCTCGGGATGCCGCTCAGCTCGTTGACGTCTGGAACGTTCTTGATCTGAGACCAGCTCACGCGGTGGATGCGGTCGACCGTGTCGACGACGAACCCGGTGGTGAGCCCGTTGAACTCGGTGACGATCACGCGTCGCTGAGTCAGCTCATCCGCAGACGTCGGTGGCAGGCCCAGAGTGGCACGCAGATCGACCAACGGGACGAGCACGCCTCGAAGGTTGATCATCCCAAACACGTTCGCGTTCCGCCCGGGAGACTCGGTGGGCTTGCGTCCGAGTATGACTTCCCGGACCTTTGCGACGTTGACCCCGAAGAACCCTTGATTGAGCCGAAAGACGAGGATCTCGAGTTCGTTTGTCCCCGCGTCGAGGAGGATGTCGCCTGGGGTCGACGTAGCCATCGAGGGTCTCCTGGGCTGGTCTGAACGTACTGGGTGGCTATCGGTCCGCGTGGAGGGGGTCTTCACGCCGATCCAGCAGATGCCCGGGTGGGCTATTCGGGGGGAGGCGGTCGCGGTCGGCTGACCGGCCTCGGCGTTGTCGGGGTTCTAGTGTTCGTGATGAGGATGTTTTGGATTGTCTTCACCGTTGTCGTGGTGGGTGGGCTGGTTTGGATGTTCGCGCCGAGCGGGTCTGGGGCGACGGTGGACGGGCCTGTTCCTTCAGCGGTCGCCCCATCCGAGCCTGTTCCGGTCGCCGATCCGGCTCCGGTCGCGTCGGCGGTGCCATCGGCGGAGGCGGATGCGCCGACCGAATCCGTGACGTCCGCTGCTCTTCCGGCCGATGGTTCGGACGGATCGGGCGTCGAGACTGCGGAGGCTTTCGATCAGTCTCCGGTCTCGGTTGAGATCGTTGACTCGGTGGTCGCCCCGGTGGAGATCGCGTCGGTCGAGGACGTTGCGTCCGGCGAGTCTGTCGAAGAAGTGGATTCAGAGTTCGACGCTGACGGGTCTGTCGATGTCGCGGGTACCGAATCGGAGGCGCCCGCCGAATCGAACGTCGACGAATCGTTTGCGTTTGGCTCGCTGATCTTCACGCCGGAGACGGTGGCGCCGGAGCCCGAGCGGGAGGCGAGCGACGTAGTGGTCCAAGCCGACGAACCGACGGAGTCTCAGTTCCGGGAAGCCGCGGCGGTGCTGGCTCGGCTCACCGGTGTCGGAAACCCAGATGGGGCCGCGGCGAGCGGGCGTTCATTGCCGACGATCGACGAACTGCTTTCCCCGGTGACCGGGGCGATCGCGGCGTTCACTTCGGGCGCCGGGGCTGGTGATCTTGAAGACGTCGTCGACGATCGCGAGAAGCCGAACGACGCGTCGCTTGAGGACGCGTCGCCTGAGACTGGGGTCGCGGATGCTGGGCTGGTCGCCGACGAGCCAGCGGTTGAGGTGGTCGCGATCGACTCGGTCTCCGACCATCCCGATGGTGGGCTCGAGGTCGGTGGTCGCTGGCGTATTCCGGGTTCTGGGACGGCCGAAGATCCCTACATCATGCGTTGGGACGTGCTTCAGTCTGCGATGCAGATCTACAACCCGCGTCTCGGTCAGACCGAGCCGCCGTCTTGGACCGAAGCGTTCAACGGGAAGCGGGTCTTGCTTGAGGGCTACGTTGTGCTTCCATTGGCGCAGCAAACGTCGACAGAGATATTGCTCACGCTGAACCAGTGGGACGGGTGCTGCATCGGTGTTCCGCCAACGCCCTACGACGCGATCGAAGTATCGCTCAATCAAGCGGTCGAGGGCACGGCGCACATCGGGGGCTTCTATTACGGGCAGCTTGAAGGGACGTTCAAGTTTGATCCCTACCTCGCTGGCGGCTGGCTTCTTGGACTGTACCTGATGGATGACGCGGTCCTGAAGAGCTTCGCGCAGAAGTGAGGCTCTCGAAATAGGTTCGCTCGCTCCGTAGCGGCCTCTGGCCGCACACTCGCTTGCGGGGTCCGCGCCGGAGTCAATCCGGCGGGGTTCTGGTCGAGTCAACCAGTGCGTGGCGCGACGTCTTGAGTAAAGCCGATCTAGCCGCTCTTCGTTTCGGGGTTGCCTTCCGGCGGATCAAGCCTGAGCAGTTCGGCGCTCGGATCCCCATCGAGCATGCGAGCGAGTTCGCGGAGCGCCGCGCGTTGGCCCGGCCAGAGCGCCTCGCGCATCGCGCGGTCCATCGGGATCCAGCGGAAGTCGTCGTGCTCGTCGTTGATCGTCGGCTCGAACGACGGGGTGACCTCGATCGCGAACCTCGGGCTCAGCACGATCGCGTCGAGTTCGGCGATGAAGAACGGGTGGACTTGTTCGAGGGCCCAGGCGTCGAGAACGTTCCTGGCCCCGAGCCCGAGTTCTTCGTTGACTTCACGCCAGAGCGTGTCGGTGGCTCGCTCGCCGGCCTCGACATGGCCCATGACCGGTTGCCAGGTCGCCGGCATCGGCCCCTTGGCCCGGAGCAACTGGAGGATCTGGATCTGAACCCTCGGCGGCTCACCGGACGGGAGGACACGCCGGAAGACATACGCGTCGACGATGTCGGTGCGGAGCCTGGGGGTCACGTGGGTTGTCCTGAGTGTTTGTTGACGTCCTCGACGGAGAGCGCACGGCGGATGACTTCGGTCTTCAGAAGAGTCTCGTGCCACTCGCCCTCGGGATCGGAGTCGGCGACGATCCCGGCGCCTGCGTGAAAATCGAGCGTTCGATCGTGCGGCGGACCGGTGATGACCGCGGCGCGGATGGTCACGCTGAGTTCGGCGCGTCCGTCGTCTGCGATCCAGCCGGCGAGCCCGCAGTAGAGACCCCGGGGGGCGGCTTCGAGTTCGTCGATGATCTGCATCGCCCGGATCTTCGGGGCGCCGGTGACCGAGCCGGGAGGGAATGTTGCGCCGATCGCATCGCCGAGCGTGAGGCCGTCCCTGAGTTCGCCGGCGATCGTGGCGGTGGCCTGGAGCACCGAGTCGGCGTGCGCATCGATCGCCCTGGCTTGCTCGACTCGAACCGACGGGACGCGGCAGACACGGGTCAGGTCGTTGCGCATGAGGTCGACGATCATCGCCAACTCGGCACGGTCTTTCTCAGCGGCCTCGAGTTCTTGAGGATCGGCGTTGGCCGGGCGTGTCCCCTTCATGGGGCGCGTGCGGAGGGTCCTGGTGCTCGGGTCGTAGCTGAGGAAGAGTTCTGGGCTGGCGCTGATGAGCGAGTCGAACTCGCCGTGGGCGTTCGGCCATTCGAGGTAGAGGCCGTGCGCGGGGCGCGCGGTCGCGAAGAGCGCGGCGGCGAGGTTGCGTTGGTCGGCGTCGAACGGTTGGGCGAACCGCTCTGTGAGGTTGACTTGGTAGACGTCGCCGGCGCGGATGTAGTTGAGGATCTGCTTGACGCGTCGGGCGAAGTCTCGTCTCTGACCGTTGTCCGCGGAACGCTCGGCTTCGGCGTTGCACGGCGCCGGGGGCAACGTCGTCTCGTCGGCGGCGTCGATTCTGGCGGCGATGACGAGGGGAAGATCGCGGTCGGGCTCGGGTCGCTCTGGGTGGGCGGCAGTGGGCTCGAGGTGTCGCCCGAGGTCGTACGAGATCGCGATCGCCCAGCCGGAATTGAACTCCGATCCTGGATGCGAAATACCTGATTGTGGGGATCTCGCGGGCGTGGCGGTGACACGGTGTATGAGGTCGATCGCGTCAGCGGGTGATTTGGCGATTTCGATCGATGTCGGCCGCGCGGCAAGGACCCTCTCGGGGCTGGTGCGGCCCCCAGTGGTGAGCAGGGCGGTCGGAGTTGGGGTGTCCGGCATCGAATCGAGAGCGTAGGGCGCTTTGGAGCACTGTTTGCACCCTGCGGAGGCGGTCTGGGGTCGTCGCGGGCAGGGATGACTTCTAAACTCCCTTCCCGCGACGTGGTTCGGGTTTCGTACCAGGTCGTGGTGGTACGAGGCGACTATGGCGAAGAAGTCGAGCAAGAAGACCTCCGGATCGGGCTCCAAGAAGGTGCGTCGCACCGCGGACGGCAAGCCGGTGATCAAGAAGGCCCAGAAGAAGCCCCCGGCGCGTCAGCACGCGCCGAGTGAGGGTGGACGCCGGGTGGTCAAGAAAGTCGTGCGGAAGAAGGCGCCGGCGCGTTCGGCGGAGGCGGTGCGTCCGCCCTCGGCGCCTGACGGCAAGATGGTCTACGGATTTGTCTCTGGGAAGTCTGAGGGCAACGGGACGATGCGCGCCCTTCTCGGGGGCAAGGGGGCCAACCTTGCGGAGATGACCTCGATCGGTCTTCCGGTGCCGCCCGGGTTCACGATTACGACCGAGACGTGCGAGAAGTACTACAAGGGCGGGTTACGGCTTCCGCATGGGCTCATGAACGAGCTCCACCGGCACATGGCGGCGGTGCAGAAGGAAGTGGGGGGCGAGTTCGGCTCGGTCGAGAACCCGCTCCCGGTTTCGGTGCGTTCGGGCGCCGCGATCAGCATGCCCGGGATGATGGACACCGTCCTGAACCTGGGTCTGAACGACGACTCGGTGGAGGGGCTCGCCAAGCAGAAGGGCGACCGGCGGTTCGCGTACGACGCGTACAGGCGTCTGATCGAGATGTTCGGCAACGTGGTGATGGGCGTGGATCGCTCGCACTTCGAGGCCGCTTTCGACAAGGTGAAGGGCAAGCACCACGCGCAGTTGGACACCGACGTGCCCGAGGAGGGCATGGTCGAGCTGGTCAAGGCGTACCACACCGTCTATCGCAAGCGCGTCGGTGATGAGTTTCCCCAGAACCCGTTCAAGCAGCTTGAGATGGCGATCGAGGCGGTGTTCAAGAGTTGGAACGGCGACCGGGCGGTGAAGTACCGGCGGCTAAACGGGATCACCGGTCTCGAGGGCACGGCGGTGAACGTGCAGTCGATGGTGTACGGGAACCTGGGCGAAGACTCGGGGACGGGCGTTGTGTTCACGCGGAACCCCAACACCGGCGAGAACAAGTTCTTCGGTGAGTTCTTGGTCAGCGCCCAGGGCGAGGACGTGGTCGCCGGCATCCGAACGCCTCGTCCGGCGGCCGAGATGGGCAAGTGGGACAAGAAGAGCTACGCACAGCTTCAGACGATCAAGACCAAACTCGAGAAGCACTACAAAGACATGCAGGATCTCGAGTTCACCATCGAGTCTGGCAAGCTCTGGATGCTCCAGACCAGGACGGGCAAGCGGACCGGCGCGGCGGCGGTGCGCATCGCGTGCGATATGGTCAAGGAGCGGCTGATCACCGAGGAAGAGGCGCTGCTGCGGATCCCTGCGGGTGATCTGACGCAACTGCTGCTCCCGAGCTTCGATCCGGACGCCAAGGGCATCGCGAGGGTCCTGTGCCGTGGGCTGCCGGCGAGCCCGGGCGCGGCCGTGGGCAAGCTTGCCTTCACGGCTGAAGAGGCCGCGGAGCGGACCCGCAAGGGCGAGCCTGTGATCTTGGTGCGTCACGAGACGAGCCCCGAAGACGTCGACGGGATGCACAGCGCGGTGGGCATTCTCACGAGCACCGGTGGCATGACAAGCCACGCGGCGGTCGTGGCGCGCGGCTGGGGCAAGTGCTGCGTTGCGGGTGCGGGCGAACTGGAGATCGACGCGAAGAAGGGCGAACTGAGCGTTGACGGGCGGTTCTACACCCGCGAAGACACGATCTCGATCGATGGTTCGACGGGCGAGGTGATGCACGGCTCGATCGCGACGCGCGAGCCGACGCTTTCGGCCGACTTCCAGAAGGTGATGCGCTGGGCCGACAAGCACCGGACCCTTCAGGTGCGTACGAACGCCGACACTCCCGAGGACGCGGTGCGTGCGCGCGAGTTCGGCGCCGAGGGCATCGGGCTTTGCCGCACCGAGCACATGTTCTTCGAGGGTGATCGCATCACGGCGATGCGGGAGATGATCCTCGCTGAGGATCTTGAGGATCGTGAGAAGGCGCTCGACAAGCTGCTGCCTTATCAGCGTGACGACTTCGTCGGGCTGTTTGAAGCAATGAAGGGCTTGCCGGTGACGATCCGGCTGCTCGACCCGCCTCTGCACGAGTTCTTCCCGCACGATGCTTCTGAGCAGAACGAGTTGGCGAAGAAGCTGGGCATGAAGCCGGCGAAGCTCAAGGAGCGTCTCGCCCACATGCACGAGGTGAACCCGATGCTCGGGTTGCGAGGGTGCCGTCTGGCGATCAGCCATCCCGAGATCATCAAGATGCAGGTCCGGGCGATCTCGGAGGCGACGATCGAGTGCCTGAAGCGGAAGGTCCGGGCGATGCCCGAGATCATGGTGCCGCTCGTGGGCCTGCGCAAAGAGCTCGCGGTGATCCGCGACGTGATCCAAGAGACGATCCACGAGGTCCGTCGGGAGCACGACTACGCAGGGCGTTTGGACATCAAGATCGGCACGATGATCGAGGTGCCCAGGGCCGCGATTGTCGCGGACCACATCGCTGAGGTCGCCGACTTCTTCAGCTTCGGGACCAATGACCTGACGCAGCTGACCTTCGGGTACAGCCGCGACGACATCAACCAGTTCCTCCCGGCGTACATCGCTCAGGAGGTTCTGCCTGGCGATCCGTTCCAGAGCCTGGACACTGACGGCGTCGGGCGCCTGCTCGAGATGGGCGTCGACCTGGGCAAGAAGACCAACGATCAGATCAAGGTCGGCATCTGCGGCGAGCACGGCGGCGACCCGGCGAGCGTGCACTTTTGCCACAAGGCGGGGCTCGACTACGTGAGCTGCTCGCCGTTCCGGGTGCCGATCGCGCGGTTGGCGGCGGCTCAGGCGGTGTTGATGAAAGACGCGTAGGTCACGTCGAAAGTGTAGTTTGAGACGAGTCAGTGCGGCGCACGTGCGTGCGTCATCTCGCTTCGCCTGCTCTTTGGTTCGGCCGTAGTGCTTGGGTACGTCGACGTGCTCGCGGACGTCGCCGAACCCTTTGGTGTTGTCGACCTCGACGATCTCGACGCGTTCATCGGGGCGTTCGCTCACGCAGACGCGGCCGCGGATTTCGTCCCGCCGTTCGACGTGGTGGATCTCGATGATCTTGACGCGTTTATCGCGGTGTTTCTGGCGGGGTGTCCGTAGTTCGCTCGTTCGGGGTCGTTCAAGGGTTTTGTTTTGATCTCGACCGGAGGATCTTTAGACTCGGCGCGGAAGCTCACCGAGGCCCCGAGGGTTCGCCGGTGCGGTTTGTCTTGTCTGCTGTATTCATGGTCTGCGTTGCGTGCGGTGTCGCCCAGGGCGAACCGCGCCAGCCGGGAGTTTCCCTACGCTTTATCGCGGTCGAGGGTGGCGATGCGCTGACGCCTACCCCCCGTATGTTCGCTGGGCTCGATGGCCAAACCGGTGCGAAACGATCGCTCCCGCAGATCGATGAGAACGGTGTGGTTCTCTTTTCGAACACGCGTCTGACCGGGCCGGCTCCGGGGCTGTCGTGGGCGTATACCGAGCGTTCGCCGGGTGATCTGGAGTTGCTTATCGCCCCCTTCACGGCCCCCCTTGGTGTGGACCAGGTTTGGGGTTCTGTGGGCAAGTCGATCGCGCCCGATGGTTCGTTTGTGCTCGAAGAAAGCCTGTCGAACGCAGGTGACCTTCCCATCGTGAACGAAGACGAACAGCTTCGTTATCTCGACGCCTCGGCGATCAGTCTTGTGGACCCGGACGGCACCGGCGTAGTGGACATCTTGAGGACCAGTGCTGGGAATGAGGGCACGCTCGGGCTCTGGGCTGTGGTTGAGTCGACGCCCACGATTACCGGCGTTGTGTGGGTAAACGACGGAACGGGTGTGCTCGTGGCTCGCTTCGGTGAGCCGATGCCCAACGGAACGGGAAGTTTCAGCGACTTTGAGGTTGTCGGGGTGGCGCCCGACGGGGTGTATTTCCTGGCTGATCCCAGAGATGGGTCCGGGACCAGTGACAGCTCGCTTCGGTCACTTTGGTACGGCGCAGGTGATGGCACCGCCGAGGTGATCAGACGAGGCGGTGCGGCGCCCGGATTGCCTGGTTGGACAGTGGATGACTTTGGGGAGACCCACGACGGTGGCGGTCTGATGGCTTTGCGAGCCCGGGTCTTCCCGACGGATGATCCGGCGGCGCCGCGAACCGAGGTGTTCTATAGCGTCGAGGGCGGGATCCCGAGCGTCCTGTTGGTGTTGGAAGGCGCGGCACCGGGTGTGGAAGGATACGACTTCGCGGCCATTGACCGTTCGCCGATGGGCGGATGGAGCGCCATCAAGTCGGACCGGATCGTGTTCACGGCGTACATCACACCTTCCGACGCCCCGGTGCCGGCGAACGGGTTTATCACCGAGGACGACCAGGTGCTCTACATGCTCGAAGACGGTCAACTCCGGCTTCTTACGCGAGAGGGTGACCCGGTGCCGGGTCTTGGCGGAAGGTCGTACCTCTTCTATCAACACGCCGAGCTTGCGCGCCCAATCTTGAACAACCGAGGCGACTTCGTCTTGGAGGCGTTGTTTATTGATGCGTTCCTGACCGGCCCGACGGACCTGATCATGTACGACCACTCGGGCGACACGTTTCGCTCGTTAATCAAGCCGGGTGACACGGCGGCGCTTCCCTACCAGGGCACGCTCGTTGATGGGGAGGTGTCGGTCATCTGGGTACAAGACGAAACGGGCAACGGGGCGACTGCCTTCAACGATCGACGTGAGGTCGTCTGTACCGTTGATTACCGAACTGACCTCCCTCGAAACTTCGACCGCTTCTCGGTCAACGCGATGATCGCCGTCGGGGGATGCAACACTGCGGATCCGTCAGAGCCCTACTACGTCTTTGACGCGGCCGACACCGACCGCTTTATCGACGCGTTCGTAACGCAGGACGCTGTCGTTGACATCGTCCCGCCGTTCGGCGTGGTCGATCTCGATGACCTCGATTCGTTCATCGTGTCGTTCCTGGCCGGGTGCCCCTAAGGGGGCACGCCGAACGACCGTTCTATCGTTTCATTCGTACCGAGTGCTTGCGTCTACCTTGGACTGCTATATCATCTTTTGTGGTTTGTCGGTGCGAAGGATTCCTCAGGCGGCTCGGCCGTGGAAAGTGTGCACATGAGTCCCCGGTTTGTGATCTCAGCGATGCTCATCACCGGGTCGTTGGGTGCGGACGCACTGGCCCAGACGTTCCCGGCCGTTCGCCCCCGCCATATCGCGGTGCAGGGCCAGCTGGCCCCGGGCTTCCCGAACGGCGAGCGGTTCGAGTTGTTCGACACGCCGCCGCGGATTGCCCGGGACGGGACAGTGCTGTTCTCGTCGGCTCGTGTCACGGGCGATCCTGTCGTGACCGGTGCCGGGTGGGCGTTCATCGACCGAGGGGGGCCGCTCGAGCCGCTGTTGGTCCCGTCGGATTTGGGCGATGGGTACCCGCTCCCAGTCATGTCGGCGCAGCCGACGGGGTCACCCTGGTCGTGGATGTTGGCGGGCGGTGAGTTGATGGTGCTGGGTGGCGTGAGCGTCGAGACGGCGCCGTCGCAATCGTCGACGGCGAGTGTTCTATTTACGTCGAGCGTGGACGGGCTGGACGCGGGGCTCGCGATCGACGTGTACACCGACATGTCGCTCTCCCCGCCGGACGGCGGCGTGCTCTCGGGGAACATCGGCCGACATGTCTTCGGGCCCGGGTCCTCGGCGCTGTTCCGCGCCCAGGTCGACGGGCCCGAGCGGGTGGTCGCGCGCGTCACCGGGGGTGTCCCCGCGGTCCTCGCGGTCGAGGGCGGGCCGGTCCCCGGTCTTGACGGATGGGTGTTCGATCGGTTTGTCGATGTCCACGGGGTGCACTTCAACCGGTCGTACTTCTCCGCGATCCCGGACGCCGGTGGCGTCGACGCGACGGACGCGGATGTTGCTCTCTACGTCGCGGAGGGTGAGAGCGTGACGCAGGTCATCCGCGTGGACGACCCGGTGCCCGGGATCCCCGGGTACCTCATGGGGTGGTGGGAGGTCGTGCACGACGGCGCCGGCCGGCTGCTCATGGGTGCGAACATCCGTCCCGACGGCACGACGCGCGAGGACCCCCACACCGTCGCGTACTTCCTCGTCGACGGCGCCGCGGTCACGCCCTTGTTGGAGCTGGCCGGCGCGGCGCCGCACACCGACGGCGCGGCTTTCGCGCCGCAGAGCCGCTTCATCTCGACGATCCCGGAGTTCAGCCCGTTCATCAACGACCGGTTCGCGTTCGTCGCGACCGTTGCGCCGGGTTCGGGCTTCTTCGGCGACTCGCGCGACGAGGCGATGTACCTCTACGACAACGGGACCGTCCGGCTCGTGATGCGCGAGGGGGACGCCGCGGTCGACGAGGACGCCGACGTGCTCTACCGGTTCGCGTTGCCCTACCCGGCCGACTTCGACTTCGGCATTGTGGGGACGACCCCGATGATCAACGCCCGCGGCGATGTCGCGTTCGAGACGTACCTGTCGGACGCGCTGGGGGGCAGGATCAAGATCGGTCGGCTGTACCTGTACGACGCCGGTCGCGAGCAGATTCGGCGCGTCGTCGGCGTCGGCGACGAACTGACCATCCCCTTCGGATCGAATCCGCAGGTGCCGGTGGAGGTCGTCGGGTTCGAGATCTTCGACGAAACCAACGGCGGGGCGGTCGCCCTGAACGATGCCCAGCAGATCGGCGTGCGGATCCGATACGGGACGACGCCGACGGACCCGTTGTCGCAGGCGATCGCGGTCTTCGACATGGCGCCTTGCAACGCCGCGGACCTGGCGATTCCATACTTCGTCCTCGATTCGGACGACGTCAACGCGTTCATCGCCGCGTTCCTGGCCCAGGACTCGATCACGGATCTGGTTGAGCCGTTCGGGACGTTGGACCTGGACGATGTCGATGCGTTCGTGACCGGGTATTTCGCCGGGTGCCCGTGACGCCCGGTTGGTCCGGGGGGCGTCCGGCGCATTTGACAAATCGTCTGGGTGGTGTTCTGGTCCGATCCGTGGACTAGCCCGGGTCGGACACTACTATTTCCGACGGCGGCGACGCAACGTGGCGTCGTTAGAGTCGTAGGACTGTCCAGACGCGCCCTTCCGGCACCTTGCGGGGTCGGTGAGACGACGGGGGTTGAGCCGATGCACGCGAACCGAAACGGGATGACGACTCTGGCCGCTCGCGGCTTCAGCTTGCTTGAGCTCACGCTCGTGCTGGTGATCATCGGGCTGCTCATGGGCGTGGCCGCGGTGAACCTGGTCGGCGGCGCCGAGCGGGCCAAGGTGAAGGTCACCAAGGCGAGCATGAAGACGATCCAGAGCCAGCTCAAATCGTTTTACGCAGAGAAAAGCAAGCTCCCGGTGACGCTCGACGTTCTCGTGACCGAGCAGTACCTCGACGACGGGACGCTGACCGATGGCTGGGATCGCCCGTTCTACTACCTGCCTTATACCGATGGCTCGGGAAACTTTGACCTGGTCTCGGGCGGCAAGGACGGCGACTACGCAACGGTTGAAGACAACATCGACGCGGCGACGCTCGATCTGGAGTGATCCGATGGGCCCTGCGGCTCGGAAACGGGTCGGTCTTCGGTCGTCGCGCCGGGGCTTGACGCTGCTCGAGACCGTCCTCGGTGTCCTGCTGTTGGGTATGGTCGCGGCGACGCTTGCCGGGACGACCGGGGCGCTGCGCCGCCAGTCCGAGCGCGACCGCCAACGCCTCGCGGCGGTCGAGTTGGCCAACCGCTTGTTGCTCCAGTTTGTCGATGACGAAGAGAACCTGCCCAGCGAGCTGTTGCCCATCGCGTACGACGGGATGCTCTTCCGCTGGCGCTCGCGGCTCGACCCGGTGAACGTTCGTTTGTCCGATGCTTCGCTCAACCGGCGCGTCGAGGGCGACGCGGCGGGTTTTGACTTTCGCAACCGGCTCCGCGTCGTGAGGGTGTCGGTGTGGCTCGACGCAGAGTCGGGGGGTTCGACGCTCGACGACGGGACCTCGCCCAGGGCCGAACTGACACGCATGATCGATCCGATCGCGTTCCGGAACGCCGACGCCGTGGATCGCAAGTTTGGGGACGACCCCGAGCGGATGATGCGGACGCTTCTCGAACTGACGACGGGGAGCGGCGGGGCGACGCCTTCGAGCGGAGACGGCGGATGAGACGTCGTGCGTTGGGTGGCTCCCAGACAGCGGTGGGGCGGAAGGCGGTTTCGTTCCGGAGCGGTTTTACGTTGCTCGAAACGGTGCTGGCCGCGATCGTCGGGTCGATGGTGATCATCGCGTGCACCGGTCTGTTCTTCGCGGTTCAGCGTGCCGACGAGTCGTTCGCGAAGCGGGCCGCGTCGGTGACCGAGTTTGCTTCGACGCAGAGGACCCTGCGTCGGGCGTTGCTGGGTTTGGTGATGATGCCGGCGAGCGAGAGGCCCGATCCGAGGGAGGTCGAGGAGGCGATCGCCGATGGCCAAGAGCCGCCCTCGCCCGACGAGTGGCCGATGGCGAGGATGATCATCGAGGCCGATCCGTCTCTGTCTATTCAGGCGATGGTCGCGGCGGCTGTCGCTGACGGCGCTGAACTCCCGGTGCTTCGGAGTAATGTCGCGGTCGAGACCGAGGGTGAGCCGCTCGTTGGGCCTCAGCGTCTCGAGGTGGTGCTCGAAAGGCAGCCTGTGCCGCCCGGGCTCGGGCTTGCGTCGAGGAGCTGGGCGAGGGTGTCGCTCGCGGATGCGCAGGTCGGCGCGACCGTCGGCGTCGCGGAGACCGGCGCCGTGCTCGACCCGGGCGTGCGCGGCGTGTTCGATCTCCGCCCCGACGGGTTCCGTGAGCGGATCATCGCTGGGCTCGGGCTGGTCCCGGCAACGTCGCTCGGTCCGGGCTTCGGCGTCGACGAGGCCGGCAACCGGTTCGCGCCGCGCGTGCTGAGCGAAGTCGCCACCGGCTGGACGCTCTGGTGGCGACCGGTGTATTGGGAAGAGCGGGCGGCCAGGGATCAGGGCGTTGAGTTCGATGTCGATCAGTTCCCCGAGCTCTTGGTCGAGGCGGTCCCGCTGGTTCACGGCCTGGCGCAGTGCAACTTCACCGCGTTTGCCCTCGACCGGGAGTTGGGCGAAGGGATGCGGTTCAACGAGTTCGTTTCGCACGCGAGCCGTGACCTTCCCGGGTACATGGAAGTCGAGCTGAAGACGGTGTCGGGTCATTACGCGAACTGGATGTTCGAGGTGGGCTGGCAGGTGGCCGACGAGGGTGTGAACGAGTCGGCGGAGATCGAAGAGGATGAAGACGACGCCGGAGGCGGCGGGGGAGATATCCCGGCTGAGCTCCAGGGATTGGCCGGCGCGGCCCAGGGCGTAGGCGGACGCCCGTCGGGCGATGGGGCCGGCGGTGGCTCCGGTCGTGGTTCTGGTCGTGGCTCGGGTCGCGGATCTGATCGCGGTTCGGGCGGGGGCGGGGGCGGTCCGCGAGGCGGCGGCGGAGGAGGGGAGCGGCCTTGAGGCGGGCGTTTGTGCTTCCGATGGTCATCCTGGCGATGGTCGTGGTGGGGTTGACCGCCGCGATCATGCTGCAGCGCGCGACGTCGGTCTCGATGACGGTGACGCGCCAGGTCGACGCGTACAAGGTCCAGCACGTCGTGCGAGGACTTCAGGAAGCGGTCGAGGCGTGGCTGAGTCAGCAGCGGGCCCGGACGATTCCCGATGCGCTCGACTCCGACGGGCTCGCGCTTGTCCTGCGTCCTGGGGATGGCACGACGGTGTCGTTGTTCTTCTTCGATGGCCAGGGCACCGCGAGATCGAACGGGCTGGGCGTCGCCGAAGACGTGGCGCCCGACGTGGACGCCGTCGCCGACCAGATCCGCGCGAACCAGGGGCCCGAGCGGGGCCTCCGCTTTCTTCGCGATGTCGGTCCCTACGCGGTGAGCATCAACGCGGCCGAGCCGGAGACGCTGGTGGCGATCGCCGAGGCGTTGGCGCCCGAGGACACGGTCGCCAACCTCCAGGACGGTCTCGCACGTCTCATCGAGGCACGCGACAACGAGCCGGTGGGCCAGGAAGAACTGACACAGTTGATGAGCGAGGTCAGGATTGCCGGTGCCGAACGGACCCGGATCCTCCGCATGTTCACGCCCCAGCCGGTCCTCTGGGAAGTGATCATCGTTGTGAAAGGTGACGGATTGACCGCACCCTTGGGCGAGGTTGCCCGGTACCGCTCATTGGTGCTCGTCGAGCCGGAAGAAGCCGGCCAGAGCGCCTTCGAGCAGCCCAGCCCGTTCCTGATGTGGGAAGAGATGACGAGGGGCGACCCTCGCTTTGAGAACCCACGCTTCTGGGAGGTCGGGCGATGATCGGTGAGATTCCCGGATTGGGGTTCTCCGGTCGTCGGTTTGGGTCGTGTAGAGTCTTCGGGATGGCCAATCGAACCTCCGGACGCCGATTGAAGGCGTGCCGGGCGACGTGCGCACTCGCCGCCTCGGCGAGGCATCCGGAGATGCAGGAATGAGCGACACATCGATTGATCGCGGCAAGGCCCGCCTGTTAGCGCGCGGAGCCCAGGTCCTGGCCGGTTTGCTCGTCGTGAGCGGGGTTGGCGCGGCGATGGTGCTCCCTCGCGAGACGGAGCTCCCCGAGGTCGCGGACCCTCTTGAAAACCTCGCTGAGGACGTTCAGCGTCTTATGGCGGACCAAGGGACCGAAACGACCGGCAATGACGGGCCCGGGGATTTGCCCCCGGACTGGGAGGGCATCGCCGCGCGATTTGAGCTGGTCTCTGGCATCGAGAAGAAGGTCGAGACACCCTCGCAGCCGACCAACGGCGAAGGGGAAGGCGGCGGCACAACGACGACCGAGGTAGATCCGGGGCCTGTGCCCCTGCCGGAGCCGTCGAGCGTGGTGCGCTACCTCGGGCGGATCATGGTTGGTTCGTCTCCGGTGGCGCTGGTGTCGGTCGATGGGAGCCAGGCGTTCATCGCCGAGGGCAACTCGAAGTCGGTCTCGACCGGTGATGAGCGTGTCGAGGTGAAGGTCGTGAGCGTGACCGAGGACGAACTCGAGTTCACCGAAGACGGGGTCGAACGCACCGTCGAGCGTGCCGAGCGTCGGTCGACGGCGGTGTCGGTCGCGGCCGAAGTGGAGCCGGCGACCCCGACGCGTCCAGCGGCGCGAGGTACGCCACCGGAGAACCGCCGTGCGAACATCACGAGGTCGGTCAACCAGAACCCGCTCGATCGCGAGCAGTTCCGGCGCGACGACGGAACCATCGACTACGAAGCGTTGAGGCAGGCGGCACGCGAACGCCGCGATCAGATCGAGGCCCAGCGCATCAGGAACGCCAATGAACGCGGCCAGGACCGCGAGCGGCGTGGTCAGGACGACGACTAACCGTGAGCACGCGTGTCGTTCATCTTGAGAGGACCGACCGGGGCGCCGTGCTCGCCGGTCTGCGGCTTGTCGGGCCGCGGAGCGAGGAGTCGTGGGTTTCCCCGTTGGTGTCGGTCGACGACTCTGAAGGCATCGACCGCCTCGATCCGGCCGGTGATGCCAAGTCGACGGCAAGGTCGGCTGCGGAGTGGTTGAAGTCGAGCCTTCGCTCGGGCGGTGGGGGCAAGCGGATCGAGCGTCTTGTGCTCGACGCCGACGGGGCGGTGTGCTCTTGGGTGACCGCGAGCGGTGTCGAGCCGAAGCTCGTCCGCGCGTTGGTCGACCAGCACTCGGGCGGGGGCGACTCCGACGGAGGGTTCGACGGCGGCGGTGAGCAGAGCCATGGGCGCTTCCCAGACTTGCCCAGAGGCGAGATCAGCGCCCAGGCGCTCGTCGAGGGTGTCGAGACATCGTCCGATTCGCCCAAGAGCATGGTGGCCGGGTTCCGCAAGTCGCTGGAGAAGAGCGGGCAGGACGACCCGGACCAGGCCAGGCTCGCGGTGATGGCGGTGCCCGACGCGCCGGCCCGCATGCTGATCGATGAGCTCGATCGGTCGGGCGTGCAGATCGGGTCGGTCGGCACAATCTTTCACGCGGCCGCGTCTGTTTGGGATGCGAGCGCCAGGCGGTCGACAGCGCCGACCGAAGACGGCGTGATCGACGCAGAACCGGCGTCGGAGTGCACGGCGATCATCATCGTCGAGCCCGACGGGCGGCTGACGTGGTGCTGGTCGATCCGGGGCGGGGTCGCGACCTCTGGGTCTGCTCGCCTTGCGGGTGGCATCGCGAGGGCCGGCGGCCCGGTAAAGGAAGAGGGCCTCCAGCGGCGCACCGATCCGGTGGAGGTCGAGAGCCCGTCGGTGCGTGTCACCTCGGGCGTGCTCGCGAGGGTTTCGACCGAGTGGCTGGCGTGGAGCTCGCAACTCGGGCTGGCCCCGACGAAGGCGGTCGTCGTGGCGCCGTGTTCGGCGCTCGAGGTTGGCCCACCCGAGGCGAACGGTTCGGGCGGTCTCGACGCGCCGGGTATCGCGGCGGCGCTCCGGCGTGTGCTCCCCGATGCGACGATCGACGTGGTCGATGATGACGACCCGGTGGGCCTGACGCTCCGAAGGCTCGCGGAGTTGCACGACGACCACGCGCCGGTGGTGGCCGAGGAGCCCGGGAACCTCCGCAAGGGGCTGACCGCGCTCACACGACGCCCCGGGCGTGCCCACAAGGCGATGTACCAGTGGAGCGCCGCGGCCCTCATCGCGGCGTGCGTTGCGCTTGGTGCCATCGCGATTTGGCTCCGCGGCGCGGCGCAGTCGTACGAGTCGCAGGCGGTGACGCTCAAGAACAGCCGGACGTCGCTGCTCGAGTCGGTCGATCAGACGTTGCTCCGATCGCCCTTCCCGGTTCGCGACCTCGAGCGGCAGGTCAACGAAGCACGCAACGCCAAGCCTCCGATCGAGCCTTCCCCGCCGGTGATCGCCGAGCTCGACACGCTGAGCTTGCTGCTGGGCAGCGATGAGTACAAGCTGGGCTCGCTCTCGGTCAATCGGCTCGGTGGATCGTTCAACGTGACGGTGCCCGACATCGGCGCGGCCGAGGACCTGCGGGAGGCGCTCCGGGATATCTACGGATCGGGCCTGATCTGGTCCGACCCGTCGATCACCGAGTCGGGGCAGAACCTCACGGTGCGTGCGCAGGGCTATTGGCCAGAACCGGAGGGTGGCTGATGATCCCGCAACGGGTGCGCGATCGATCGATCACTCCTCTGAGTATCGACGAGCGCGACGAGATCGCGACCGCGGCGACCGCCGCCGAGCGTTCGAACCGTCCGGCGTCGCTCGTGGTGCTCGCTGGACTCGTCTTCGTTATCGCGTGCGCGATCGTGGTCGTGCTGGCGACGCGGCAGGCGTCGGCGAGGTCGGAGGTGGATCGCCTGACCGGCGAGATCGAGCAACTCCGCGAGCTGGTCATCGAGCTGGAGGTCGCCAAGAGCGATCAGCCGACGCTCCCCGAGTCCGAGCCGATCCTCGCGCGGATCGAGACGATCGCGACCGAGGTGGGCATCGAGGAGCAGCTCTCATTGAACAACACCGGGAAGACCGACATCGCCCCGGGCATCGTCGTGGCCCGGGGCAGCTACAACCTCAACCACGATGATCTCGGTGAAGTGATGGAGTGGCTCCGGCGCGTGACGACCGAGATCGAGGGCGTCGAGGCGACGCGGACGAGCTTTACGCCTCGGCGGAACGACTGGAAAATCGAGGTCACGTTCGAGCGGTACGAACAGGCGAACTGACCGTGATGGCGCGGTGTGAATCGGAGAGCGACGTGCAGAGACCCCGAACGCGTGTGTTAGATCTCGCCGCCCTGCGCCTGGTGTTGCCGGCGATCGCCGGGACGCTTGTGGTCGGCGCCTGCTCGTCGAAGCCGGCGACCGTCCCGCCGCCGGCCGAGCGGCTCCGCATGGCGACGGACCTCGCCGAGCAGGCCGAAGAGGCAAGGGCCGACGAGGACAACGAACTGGCCATCGAGCTCTACCAGGAGTCGGTGACCACGAGCGGGACCGTGTCCGCGTGGAACAACCTGGGCGTGCTGCTCATGGAAGAGAACGAGCACGCCGGGGCGGTCAGCGCGTTCCGCAGGGCGGCGGAACTCGAGCCGACGGATCCGCGCCCCCTGACGAACATCGGCATCGTGTACTACGAAACCGGGTGGGCGGAAGACGCTGTCCGCTACTTCGACCTCGCGCTCGATATCGATCCGAACTACCTCCCGGCGCTCCGCGGCTCCGCCGTCGCCACCGATCTGGCGTCCCGGGCCGAAGAACTCGACCTTGAGAGGGCCCACAACGCCCTGCTGTTTGAGTACGACCCGGAGTGGAGGCGGTACTTCGAGCGTCGGCGTTCGGTGGTCGAGGCGAGACTTCGAGAGGAAGAACGCCGGCGGATCCCGGGCGAATGACCCCGATCGGACCCGTCCGGCTCCGGGCGGGCCGTCCGGGCGTACGCTGACCACCGATGAAACCCTTCTGGACGCTCGCGAAGCGGATGCTCCGCTACAGGCGAACACTGGCGCTCGCGCTGGTGATGGCCCTGATCAGTGCCGGTGGCCTGGGCATCGGTCTTGTTGCGCTCGTCCCGGTCATCGACGCGATCGTCGGTGATGGCAAGACCCTCGCCGAAATGGCGATCGAGTTCAACGAGAGCAGCAAGTTTCAGATCCCGCAGGGGCTGATCGACTCGTTGCCCGAGGGAGAGTTCACAGCCGTCGCGATGGTGATGAGTGTGGTCGGGGTGCTCACGCTCATCGGAGGGGCCGCGAACTTCGCCCATCTATATCTTTCGCTGACTTTGGTCGAGCGCGTTGTGGCTGGCGTGCGCCGCGATCTATTCCACGTCGTACTCCGGATGCCCCTGCGGCTGGTGGTGTCGAGAGGGACGTCCGACGCGGTGAGCCGGATCGTGAACGACCCGGCGGCGCTCGGCGCCGGGCTGACAGCGCTGATCTCCAGGGGCGTTGCTCAGGTGACCAAGGGGATCGGCGCGTTCACCGCGGCCCTCGTCTTTGAATGGCGGTTGACGCTCATCACCTTGCTGGTGGCTCCCATCTTGGCGGCGGCGATCCGGAAAATCGGCAAGCAGATCCGCCGCGCGAGCCGCAGCGCCCTGAAGGGCAAGGCGGGGCTGTACGAGTCGACGATCGAGGCGTTGCAAGGGCTGCGTGTCGTTCGTGTGTACACGGCTGAGCGTCGCGAGCGGGGACGCTTCGGGCGGCTCAACCGCGAGGTGCTCCGGCAGTTGCTCCTCGTCCGTACGGCGCGTGCGCTCTCGAGCCCGGTCGTCGAGGTGCTGACGCTCGTCGCGTTCGGCGGGCTCTCGCTGATCGCGGTGAAGGCGATCCAGGACAACGAGCTCGACCCGGCGAACATGATCCTGGCCCTCGCGGCGCTCGGGATCGCGGGCGCGTCGCTCAGGCCCTTGACGGGCATCGCCAACGACATCCAGGCGTCGAGCGCCGCCGCCCAGCGGGTCATGGAACTCATGGGCGAGGACCCCGAGCCCGGTCGCGACGATGCGCCCCGGAAGGCGGGCGAGGCCCGGAAGACGCTCCCGAGGCTCGCGAGGCACCACGAGTCGATCCGGTTCGATGGGATCGTGTTTACCTATCCGGGGGCCGACGCTCCGGCGCTCGACGAGGTTGCTCTCACCGTCAAGCACGGCGAGACGGTGGCGGTCGTTGGCCCCAACGGCTCGGGCAAGACCACCTTGCTCGCGCTCGTTCCCAGGCTGTTCGATCCCGACGAAGCGCTCGAGCGGCCGAGGGGCGGAGGGCGTGTGCTTATCGATGGGGTCGATATCCGATCCGTCTCGGTGCGTTCGCTTCGCCGTCAGATTGCCGTGGTCACACAGGAAACTGTGCTCTTCCGGGGCACGATCGCGGAGAACATCGCGTACGGAGCCCCCGGGGTGACGCGAGAGCAGATCCTCGACGCGGCCCAGCGCGCCCGGGCGGTCGAGTTCATCGAGGCCAAGGGCGGGTTCGACACGCCCATCGGCGAGCGGGGGCTCACGCTCTCGGGCGGGCAACGCCAGAGGCTGGCGATCGCAAGAGCGATCTTGCGCGATCCGGCGATCTTGATCCTCGACGAGGCGACGAGCATGATCGACGCCGAATCGGAAGCTCAGATTTCTGATGCGCTTTCGGACTTCAGTTCCGGGCGAACGACGCTCGTCGTGGCGCACCGGCTGAGCACCGTCGTGAACGCGGACCGGATTGCTGTGCTCGACCGGGGCAAGCTGGTCGACGTCGGGACGCACTCCGAACTGCTCGAGCGGTGCGACGTGTACAAGAGAATCGCCGAGCGGCAACTCGTCGGGGCGTAGGAGGCGCGATGCACCGCGAAGGGGCCGATCCCGACTCCATGGTGATGGAGGACATCCTGTGCGATTTCTGCGGGCAGCCCTGGACCGAGGACAGGCCCATGGTCGAGGGGCACCAGGGGGCGTGCATCTGTGGGAACTGCTTGACGATCGCGTGGACCGAGTTGATGGTTCACAAGCTGAACGACCCGCCGGGCGCCGATGAAGCGTGCTGCATGTGCCGCGAGACGGGCCGCCCCGAGCCACACTGGCGGAGCCCTCTCGATCCAACCAAGCTGGTGTGCCGCCGATGCGTGAAGCAGGCGGCGGGTGTGCTTCACAAAGACAAGGACATCGCGTGGACGAAACCGAGCCCGGGGTGAGGCGCGCAACCGATCGCGTCACGCACTTGTCACGGGGCGACGGGCAACCTGAACCGCCGCCATCAGCGGCGGTATGGTGTTCCTGAAGGACCCCTCATGCCCCTGGGCCGCGTTTTGGTCATTGAAGACGAACCGTCGATCCGCAAGGGCGTGGCCGATGCGCTCTCGGCCGGCGGGTACACGCCCCTGACCGAATCGGACGGGCAAGCGGGGCTGGACACTGCGCTTGCCGGTTCGGTCGACCTCGTGCTGCTTGACCTCATGCTCCCGGGGCTCGACGGGACGGAGGTGCTCAACCGCATCCGAGCTGCACGGCCCGGTCTGCCGGTGATCTGCGTCACGGCGATGGGTGAGCCGGCCGATCGCGTGCGGGGGCTCAGGCTCGGGGCCGACGATTACATCGTCAAGCCGTTCGGCATCGAAGAGCTGCTCGCACGCATCGAAGCGGTGCTGCGCCGTTCGAGCGAAAGGCCGCAAACGGCGGGCGTGATATCCGCCGCCGGGCGACGCGTCGACTTGGACAACCGGACGGTGACGCTTTCCGACGGGGCCGTGCGCACGATGACGCAGCGCGAGGCGGAGGTGCTGGCGTACCTGGTGGCTCGGGCGGGCAAGCCGGTGAGCCGTGATGAACTGCTCACACGCGTCTGGGGGCTCGATCCGCGCGGCGTGACGTCTCGGACGGTCGACATGGCCATCGCGCGGCTCCGCGAGCACCTGGGCGATGACGCCTCGGCCAGCGAGATCATCCGGACCGTACGGGGGCGGGGCTACGCGTTCGTTGCCGGCGCCGAGGACGCATCGGGGGCGACATGAAGCCGCCGCGTCGTCGGGCGTGGGTCCCCTGGGCGGTCTTCGCGATCGCGTCGTTGCTCGTGCTCGAGGTGCTCGGGTGGGCGTCGTGGCGGGTTGTGTCGGCCGAACGGGTGCAGCGCGAGATTGAGGCGGAGGCGGAGGTCGAGCAGAGACTCCGGCTTGCGCTCTGGCGTATGGACTCGTACGTGGTCCCGTTATTGGCCCGCGAGTCGGTGAGGTCCTCGCGTACCGCATCTCCGTACCTGGGCTTGCCAGGTGAACAGGTCTTCTACGTCAAGGGGACGAGCGCCGACCCTGCCGACCCGGTGAGGCTCCGCGCGTACGTGCCGCCGTGGGCGTTTCCTGGACCCTTGCCCTGGCGGGTTCTTGAACCCGCCTCGACCGACCAAGTTGTAAGGGTGGACCGGGACGCCGCGATCATCGCCGGCGTCGTTGCAAGCTCGGCTGTGCTCGACATCGCGAACGCGTCGTTCAACGACGGGACGTCTGCGGTCGCCGAGTTGGCCGATGCGGAGGAGTTCAACACGAGGGCTCGCGCGGCGAGCCGAGCGTTGAACCAGACGCCCGAGTATCAAGAGTCGATCCGTTCGGCACTGAGCGACGCGATCACCGTCGATGAAACTGGTGGATTCTTCGCGTTCGAACCGGATTCGCTCACTTCGACGAGGGTCGGTGCGTTCCGGCCCGTCTGGCTCGAGACCGGCGACGCCGAAGATCGGCTGACACTCGTCCGAGGTGTCGAGACCTCGGACGGCGTCTGGGCCGAGGTGATCTGGCTCGATTGGGCCCGCCTTCGGGGGGCGCTGCTGTCCGAAGCGGCACCGCTGATCCCCGGGCTGGCGCTCGAGCCGAGGGTGGGCGACGAGGCGATCGGGGCCGCGGATCTCGCGTCGATCCCGGTGCGCGCTGTGGCGCCGAGACCCGAGACGCCCCCGCGATCTATTGATCAGGCGACGCTGACGGCGCTCGGGGCGACATGGGCGGCGGTGCTCGCCGCCCTCGGCGCGATCGGAATCGTCTTGTTCGTCTCGAGGCGGGTGGCCGAGCAGCGCTGGCGGTTCGCCGCGGCGGTAACCCACGAACTGCGGACGCCCCTGACCGGTCTGCGGCTCAACGCCGATCTGTTGAAAATGGCTCCGGACGACGCCGCGAAGGCGGAGCGCACCGAGGCGATCGGCCAGGACGCGAGGCGACTGTCGGCGGTGGTCGAGAGCGTGCTGGCCTTCGCGAGGGTCGGCTCGACCGGCGACCCGACGAGGGTGTCCCGACTGCCCGATGTCGTTGGTGTGATCATCGAATCGGCCCAAGCCGCCGCGTCGCAACGGGGTGTGGCCCTCGAATGCGGCGCTCTTCCGAGCGTCCGGGCGCCGCTCGATCAGGACGCCCTGGGGAGGGCCATCGGAAACCTGGTCGACAACGCCTTGCGTCACGCAGCGTCTCGTGTCCGGGTCTCGGGGGCGGTTCGCTCTGAGGGGCGGGGTGAGGTGGTGATCGTCGTGGAAGACGACGGGCCGGGCGTACCGAGAGCAGATCGCCGGCGGGTTTTCCGCCCGTTCGCGAGGGGTGAGGGCGGCGGAGGCGCTGGCCTGGGCATGGCCATCGCCCGAGAACTCGCCAGGGCCGCCGGCGGAGACGTGCGGCTGGTTGATTCTGGGACCGGCGGTGGCTCCCTGGGAGGGGCGAAATTCGAGCTGTCCGTGCCGATCGTGCCAGATCCGACCGATCTGGAAGAGGATCGCCCCAACGGCTGATCGAGGCGTGACCCCGCCCTTGGTGGGTCGTATACTCCTCTCCCTCACCGCGGGAAGCCGCGGCGAGCGACATCGCGGGCCTGTAGCTCAGTTGGTTAGAGCGCACCCCTGATAAGGGTGAGGTCGGAGGTTCGAGTCCTCCTAGGCCCATTTTCCGGAGTTCATAGGCGGCCGAGTTTTCGAGCGTGACGTGGGGCAACACGCAGCAGAATTCGATGCCTTTCGCGACGACAGAAATCTACCGGGTCAATGATTTGTTCTGTCGAGGGTTCGTCAACGAGTGCGTTGGCCAGGGGTCAGGTCAGAGGGTTGATGTTTTTCGAGTTCGACTCTTCGTCGTGCTTTTCCGTCGACTGCGGTCGATGCAAGCCACCCGTGGACTATGTTGCAACCGTCGTCGGTTCGGCGTGATCCTAAACGGGATCATGCCGATCCAATATCTTCGATTCTCCGTGCGTGGACCAACGCTTGCCAATTTACTGGCCCGCATTCGGACTGAATTCACCGGCATGGAGGCTTGCGATCGCTCGCTTAAACACCTTGGCCGGTTTCCGGGGTGAGACCGTGGACGCGGACAAGTTGGAGCAATCGACTGCGGTGCATTATGTTTGTGTCGAACTCGATGCGGAGGCCCGGAAGGCCCCTGTCGGCAATCGCACGCTCAACGCCGTGGAGCGCTTCGAGTTCGGCGACGAGCTCGGCTCCGTTGGTCGACAAGCCATCACTATCGAACAACGCGTCGATTTTTATCGTGAGTAGCTTTGGTCGCTGCGTCGCCTTTGGGAGCCTGGTTGGGATTAGCGCATCGAACGCAGCGAATACACGCTCGGCGATACCCGTGACGAGTTTCTCACCAGATTTGAGGAACATCCCGATTAAGAGTGCGACGAGCGGGAGGGTAAAGTATTGATCGGGCGCGTAGAACCTAAGGGCGAAGAATAGGACCAGGTTGAAGATCACTGCTTCGGCGAGCCGGAACCAGAGACCGGCCCAGAAGAGGTTTCCGTCGAACGGCTCGCGATCGGGATCTCCTAGACGTCGCCACAGGCTGTTGGCAAAGAAAAACAGTGCACCGAGCAGTGATACCAGCGTCGACAAGAAAAGCAGGACGACCACGAACGCGATCTCTTCTTGGTCCCGCCCGAAGATCGCCATTACGCGTGCGGTTCCTGGAGACGCGTCATTCACGAGGCTCTCGACCGCGGTCGCGTCGAATGAGTCTCCGTCGATGTTTGTCCGCATCTCTGAAGATGATTGTCGGGCGGGTGTAAATCCCACCGAACTCGCCAACGACGCGATGAGGCTTGCGCAGACGATCGCATCAAGTAGGAGAGCGAAGCCCAGGCCAGAAAGATACTTGCCGTAGAGCACTCGGCTTCGCTCTGGTTCGGCGGCCTCGCGGTTGATCCGTCGGATGAGCTTGACGTAGGGCGATGCGAGATATCCGAAAAGACCGAGCGATAGAAGGCCGATCGCGAGCCCCCACCACGCAACATCCGACGGAACGAAGGGAGTGCGGGCGAACCCTTCGGGAATCCAGACGAGGCACGCGGCGGCGAGGATCATCGTGACACCGACGACGCCAGCAATCACAAACCAGAGCATCGGAACATCTGACCCGAGGTTGTGGCCATCTGTCGCTTTCTCCGTTTGATCGGTTGGCTTGGATGCTTGGACGTTCGTGCGGTCGGTCCCCGGCGGTTGTCTGGTGTGCTCGTCGGGCATCTGGCGTTCCTCCTCGTCTACCGCCTTGTGCTTTCGACGGTGACCCTGAAACGGCGATCGAGCGTCGCCCGCACGGTGACTGTGCCGTCCCATCCCGTCGCATACACACGGCGGCGGACGGTGTACTCCTCGAACTTTCTGGGACGATTCGCAGCAAGAATCTCGATTGGACGGCTTCGTCGCCCCTCGATGGTCTCTTCCAACATTCGGATGATGCTGAGCCGTGGGTGACCGTAGGCGTACGTTGTGAACGGTTGCGCGCTCCCGTCTGGGCGTCGCCCCGAAAGCCACTTGCCCATCGAGCAGATCGCTGCGTGCGGGGTCATGGCATCCATGAGGCTGGGTGTGGTCCCGTTGTGGGATCCGTGATGCCCGACCTGGTAGATGTCGACGTCGAGGGTGTCGACGTCTTCGTAATAGTGCACGAGCGTATCGATAGCGTGCTCCTCAAGGTCACCGGTGAAGAGCAACGATGCGGCTCCGAAATCAACACGGATCACGAGGCTGTGGTTGTTCTCGTTTGAGAATTCCCCGGGGCCCCACCCCGGATCCACTGAGTAGCCGCCTGCGAGTATCCGGATCTGAGGATCGCAGTCGTCGCACAGGATGGGATCAATCGTGTCGTCGGTGAGGCCGTTGCGGTGATCGAGGTCGACGATTTCGTCATCCGCGATTGATCGGAGAACCGTCGATATCGTTCCTTGATCGATCTGCTCGACGAGCCATCTGGGGTCTCCGCCGCCTGTTCGGCTTCCCCGTCGACCGTTGTCGATGTATGCGCCGATCGGGAACTGACTCGCCAGTTCGCGCAACGCCCGGGTATGGTCGATGTGGGCGTGCGTTATATAGACGGCGTCGATCGTCCGGCCGAGATCGGTGCGCCGGTCGAAGAACTCTGAAACGAGGTCAACAGTGTGCTGCTCCTGACCTGCCTCGGCCCCCGCATCTATAAGAATAACGCCGCAAGGGAACTCGATGAGCGTGCAGTCTGCTTGGCCGACGTCGAGGTAATGGGCCCTCATCACCTGGGCGTTCGCGTGGGCGGAGCACGTCAACGCAAGAGCGCACGACAACGCGCCGAGCAGGGTACGGGTGCGACTGTGGGGTTCGGTACTCACTGAACGCATCGTGCTTAGGGGTTCATGGGGACAGGTCTGGTGCCTCGGTTTGGGTTGGTACACCCAGCAAGTCTTGGATTTCGAGCCCATAATTGGCCTCGACGACTTGGCGTGTAATGTCGGCGCGAACAAGATCCGAGAGAACCCAGCCAAGTGGGATCCGCACTCCGCTGCCAAGCTCGAGGGAGAGCTTTGCTTCTCGGGTATTGTCGGGGCCGACGAGCTCCTTTAGGTCGCTCTGCATTCGACGGGTGTGAGCGCTCCGTGTGTTCATGAGTGCGTTGATTGGCCGGAGCCACTCGCCCCCGGCGGCCTTTGGTTTGATCTCGGGAGCCCAGATGAAAATGACCTTGATACTACGGTCGGGTTGGTCATTGAGGAGTTGGCGTACGATGGTAAGGGCGCCGGCGGTCCCGGTGTTCTCGTAGTACCCACCATCGACGAAGAATGCTCGCTCTGCCTCCCCGTTGTTTACGCCCGCGGCGTTCTTGATGATCAACTGCCCGGAAGACGTCACAAACGGGAATCGAGCGCTGAGGAACATCGCCGCGACAGATGGGATGTATCGAGCGCGATCCTCGAGCATAATCGGGCGGTGGTGACGACAAAAGGGCTCTCTCAACTCGATGCTCGATACGTAGTAGCCGGAACCGGTACTTACGCGGGTCGTGTTCAGCATGAGATCGAATCCGGCGTTCTCCGCGAGCGTCGTGATCGGGGCGTTTAGTGCGTCAGCATGGTTCGGACTGACCGCACGCCTCCACGAGCGGAGCAGAGCGTCTTCGAGCGCGCGGGAGCGGTCCATGACGGGGTCGATCGGGAGATTGTTCCGCGTGATCCCAGCAGTGAGTAGCGCGGAAAGCAGGTCGCCCGAGAGTACGTCGCTCATGCTGTCCTTGAGTCCTAAGCCCGTTGTGAAGCCGTTGTGACGCCACGCATGAACCGATGCGGCGTAGACACCGAGCCCGACCGAACCACCCGAAACACCGCTGGCCACAGTGATCCTCTCGGCAAACGACCCGAGTCCGTTGTCGTTGAAGTGCTCCTCGATCGAGCCGAGCACCATCGCGGCGTGATACGCCGCATAAATGCCTCCACCTTCAGCGACGACGAGCAAGACCGGTCCGTCGCTTGGCGTCGATTCCAAAAGCGGCTTCGGGGCGGTCTTCAAGCGCTGTTGCTTCGTTCGTAGGCGCACCATATTTGTGTCATGGATCATGCACGAGTTGAAGAAAAACGCGGCGATGAGGACCGTTGCCCAGAGCGGAGTACCGCGGAGCTTGATGTCGAACGGTAGCTTCAGGGGACGCTGGCTTCCGACGAGGATGACGCCGTTTCCGATCCCGACCCAGATCGCGAGCCCGATGATCAGGACGCCGACGGGTCCCGCCAACTCTCCGAGGCGTGGGAACAGCCCACCAGCGACGAGCAGAACCAATAGCGCAGCTGAGGTGACCCGGATGAGCCCCTGCTTCAATGGTGGCTGGGCGAGGAACACTTCGAGCCGGTTGTCTTGATTCACCTCGTCGTTGACGATCATCAACCGGCGACGCCTGGCGAAGATGATGAACCCGATGACGAAGGACCACGCCATTACGGCGTGGCCGCCGAGAGTGAGGCTAGAGGTAATCGCGCCGCCGGCTGTGCCGGGCAGCACCGCGACAACACTCGGCAGGCCACCGATCGAGGGTGCGACGACCATAACGATCAGCGTCGTGAGCAGCACTGAGCTGAGCGTGCGACGTTTCTGACGCTTGTACCAGACGGCCAGGGGCACGCGGACCGCGAGCACCGAGAGCCCGAAGAGGCCAACGCAAAGAACGGTGCGGCCAAGCCAGGCACCGCTCGGGATCTCGGCCCGCTGGAACGAAACCCAAGGTTCGCTGACGAGCCATGCGTACTGAAGCCCTACGACGAATGCAGGGGACGCTGCGAGTACACGCGGGTAGATCCGAGAGAACACGCCCAAAACGACTTTACGTCCAGGTTTAGTGTCTACGGCCGTTTGCATTCTTCGAAGTGTCCACCACAAGACCGCGGCGCACATCGCCGCTGCCGCGACAGCGATCCCAAGCAGCCCGGCGGATTCGATCTCATCGCTCGACGCGAGTGCGCGGGTTGCATCCAGCGCCTGATCGTGGCCCAGAAGGGCACCAGCGACGCCGAGGCAGAGAGCGAGGCTCCATAGGCTGAGTTGAACCAGCCGTACCGAATCGGACGGTGTTTCGGTCATCGGCGCCGCGTTTGACGCAGCCGCATGTATCGTTGTCTGGGTCATGTGTGGTCTGCCCGTTTGCTTGCTTCTGATCAGCCGCTATGCGTAAGGCGAGCAGCTCAGCGATGTCGAGAAGCAGGCAACGTTACTTGATAGTGGCACCTTTACTACGCCTGGTGGACCGGAGCCGCTTCTGAAGCGCGGATGACCATCTGCCCAGAACGGATCACGCCTGCCGGACGTATCCTGTGCGGCCGCGCGAAGCGGGGGCCGGTGGGCTGGGTCGTTGGAGAACGTCGCACGTGAGCGGGTCAAACAGCAAGCGCACCTTTGGTGACGACTTCAAACAGTTCTTCGGCAGGGGTTTAGCGATCCTGTTGCCGTCGATCGTGACCCTGTGGTTGCTCTGGCAGGCGCTCATCTTCGTCTACGCGAACGTCGCCGAACCCATCAATAGGGGGTTGCGGGCGGGGGTCCTCTGGGCCACCCCAAGGGTGGTGGCGGAGGACAACCTGCCGTCTTGGTTCGTCGTGACCGACGAACAGGTCGATCGAGCGCGTGAAGCTCGGGTCGCCGATGGGCGCCCGGAGATCGCGGATGGCGAGCTTCGAGGCATCATCCGAGAGCGGTCGTTCCGCGAGGCGTGGGCCGAGCACTGGTACCTCAACGCGGCCGGGTTCCTTGTCGCGATCTTGCTGATCTACTTCGCCGGGTTGCTGCTCGGAAACTACGTCGGGCGCCGGGTGTACGCCCGGGTCGAGCGACTGATCGCGAAGGTCCCGGGGTTCAAGCAGGTGTACCCGCACGTGAAGCAGGTCGTCGACCTGATTTTCGGCGACAACTCGACCATGAAGGCGTTCAGCGAAGTGGTACTCGTCGAGTACCCCCGCAAGGGCGTCTGGACGGTCGGGCTGGTGACCGGCGGGTCGTTTGATGAGGTTCGGGCGTCCGCCGGGGGCGAAGTCGTCAGCATCTTCATCCCGACGAGCCCGACGCCGATGACGGGGTTTGTCATCAACGTGCCCCGCGAAGACGCGAAGACGCTCGATATGTCGGTCGATCAGGCGCTGCGGTTCGTGATCACCGCCGGCGTGCTGACGCCTGAGAACGTGTCTCCTTCGGATCAGGCGCTCGGGGGCTCAAAGAACTCGAAATCGGCCCCGCAGATCGGCGCGGTCGCGATTCCCGACAACGCGGCGCCGGCGGACGGGACCGAGCCGCCCAAGGGCGATCGGGCGGTCCTCGGTCCGAATCAGGGGTAATCGCGGGCCTCCGGTTCGCTTCGCGGAGGGCAGAGAAGGTCCGGGAGCGGTTTGTGCGGTATCCTCAGGCTCGATACGAGGTTCGAGGGGACGCGTCCCGCTCCACCCGGTCGGTTTGAGGATGATCGCGTCATGAAGCTATCGGAGATCGTGGTCGAGCGTGCGGTGGTGCCCGAGCTGCAGGCGACGGACCGCGACGGCGTGATCGAGGAGTTGGTTGGTTCACTCGTCGAGGCGGGCGCCGCGTCCGAGACCGACCGTCCCGTCCTGATCGAACGCCTCCTCGCTCGGGAGCAAAAAAGCTCGACGGGCTTCGGCCGCGGCGTAGCGGTTCCGCACGCGAAGCACGCGTCGGTGTCGGGGATTTCGGTCGCGATCGGCGTGAGCCGCGGCGGCGTCGATTTCGCGTCGCTTGACAAGCAGCCTGTGTACAGCGTGTTCTTGCTTTTGAGCCCGGAAGACCAGCCCGACGCGCACCTTACGGCGATGGAGGCGATCTTCCGCCATCTCAGCAAGGACACGTTCCGCCGGGCGCTGCGCCAGACGACGAACGTGGACGAGATTAAGACGTTGTTGGTCGAGGTCGACGCCCAGAACCTGGGCGGTTGATCGGCCGGCGTGCCGGCTCGTGGGCGTGTTCAGAGAAGGGGCGGAGGTTCGGCGGTTGGCTGAGCGGGTGAGCGCCATCGTGACGATTGTGAACCAGCTGGGCCTCCACGGCCGGCCGGCGATGTCGTTCGTGGACACGGCGTCGGCGTACCACGCCTCGGTCACGGTTTGCAAGGGCGAGACCCGCGTCGACGGCAAGAGCGTGATGGAGATGATGCTTCTCGCCGCGACCAAGGGCACCGAGCTTGAGGTCTGCGCGGAAGGCGACGACGCCCAGGCGTGCCTGGACGAGTTGGTCAAGCTCGTTGGGCGTGGGTTCGACGAGGAATGAGCGGAGGCCTTTCTCGGCTTCGCCTGCGGTTTCTTGGTACCGGGACCAGCGCCGGCGTGCCGCCGATCGGCGCCGCCGCGGGCGTGACTTCTGACAACGCGTTCGGCGGGGCCGACCCTCGTGACCGGAGAACGCGGACGAGCGCGGTCGTCGAATTCATCGATCCGGGAGGGCGCGAGCGTGTGGTCTTGATCGATACCGGGCCCGATCTGCGGTCGCAGGCTCTCGCGGCGGGCCTCCGGCGTGTCGACGCGATCTTGTTCACGCATGGGCACGTCGATCACACGTTCGGGCTCGACGAGGTCCGGCGGTTCAACGTCTTGATGGACCAGCCGATCGACGTACTCGCGGATGATCGGACGATGGGCTTCTTGCAGCGGGTGTACAAGCACGTGTTCGAATCGCACGCGAACGTCCAGCGGTCGTTCGTCGCGTCGCTGGTTCCAAGACTCGTCGCCCCTTGGGTCGAGGTTGATCTTTTCGGGCTTCGAGTGACCCCTGTGCCCCTTCTTCACGGCAAGCTGCCGATTCTGGGCTTTCGGTTTGATGCTCCGGGGACCGGGCCGGTGGCACCGTTGCTTTACGCGACCGATACGAACGCGATCCCGCCGGAGTCGTGGGGGGCGTTCGAGGGGCTGGGCACGCTGGTGCTCGACGGGCTTCGATATCGGAGCCATCCGACGCACTTCACGCTCGACGAGGCGCTCGGGGTGGCCGAGCGTGTCGGGGCTGGGCGGACGTTTTTCGTCCACATGAGCCAAGAGGTCGTCCACGCGCAGGCAGATGCGGCTCTTGCTGGTTCGACCGGCGGTCGCGTTCGTTTGGCCTATGACGGTCTGGTGGTCTCCTGACCGCGCCGGGGGTGGTGAATTTCGCTTTCAAAGGCGTGCCTCGGGGCCGATGGTTTGTCACCTTGGCGGGATGAACGCCGGATCGGCCCGGGAGTGGTCGGTGGGCGAGCTTGAGGAGGGACACGATGGGACACACCTTCGATTCGACCGACATGGACACCGTCTTTGATTTCGACGAATCCGAGCCCGGGACCGCCGAACGCGACGCCCGCTGGCTTGAGAAGCACGTCGGTCAGACACCCCTGACGTTCCCGTTCCCGCTGCACACCCCGCCGGTCCCGCTCGAGGAGCCCGACGGGGAGCGGCTCGCGAGCTGACCCGGCGCCCCGTCGGGGCAAGTTCGGGTCTTGTCCACGTGCCCTGACGGTCCGAGAGGACCTATGCTCGGGCCCTATGGGCAAGTCACGCGAGATCAAAGGTCGGATGAAGGCGGTTGGGAACATCCGCCGCATTACACGCACGATGCAAATGATCGCGACGAGCAAGTTCGCTCGCGCTCAGCAAGCATCGGTGTCGAGTAAGCCCTACACCGAGGGTCTGTTCGACCTTGTGGGCAAGCTGGCGAACGCGGCCGAGGGCCTCGATCACCCGCTTCTCGCTGGCGGCGAGACGCAGGGGACCGACAAGCCTGAGCTGACGCTGATCCTGACCTCCAACCGAGGTCTTTGCGGTCCCTACAACGGCAACGTCCTCAAGCGGGCGATCGGGCACCTTCGCTCGAACGAGCTCGCTCGCGACGGGCGTGTTGAACTGGTGGGCAAGAAGGGGCTGACGGTCCTGAAGTTCAGCCAGGTCGAGGTCGCACAGTTCCACGAGCACTTCGGCGACTCTCCGGTGTACGCCGACGTCGAGCAACTCGCTCGCGAGTACGTCGATGCGTTCATCTCGGGGGAGGTCTCGGCGGTTCGGGTCGTGTACATGCGGTACATCTCGGCCGGACGGCAGGTGCCCGAGGTCCTCCAGTTGCTGCCGTTCAGTGCCGAGGATCTGGACGCAGGTGAAGCTTCGGGCGACAGCGCGTCGAGCGAGTCGGCCTACCGGGAATCGACGCCTGAGTTCAGCCCCGAGCCCGGGGCCCTGCTCGATGAGTTGCTCCCAGCGGCGGTCAAGGCCGTGCTTTTCCAGGCGTTCAACGACGCGGTGGTGTCCGAGCACGTGGCGCGGATGGTGGCGATGAAGGCCGCGACCGACAACGCTGCGAAGATGGGCAAGACGCTCAAGCGGAAGTACAACCGCGCCCGTCAGGCCCAGATCACGACCGAGCTCAACGAGATCGTTTCGGGCGCAGCGGCTCTGGGCTAAGCCTGGGGCGGCCGGAGCGCCGAATCCGTTCGCTTGTGACGCGACCAGGCCGGCCTCCCGGTCAACAATCCCCAACTGGGGACGTACGCCTACGTGTGTAGGGCCCTTGTGCCTGGGGAGATACGAATGACAACCGCACCGTCCGATGTACCGAGCACGCCCACTTCTGCGCTCGATCCGACCGAAGGGGGCTGGAACTGGCAGCCCCAGCCCGAAGCTCAGAAGCTGATCGATGATCTGCTCTCAACCTTCAGCACCCGCTGCCCGGAGGCGGTGCGGCTCGCGGAGCGGATGCACGCGGAGACGGGCACGCGGTTCAAGGACTGGGTGGGCCTCGTGCTGACGTACGACACGCCCGAACTGCGGTCCCGCCTCGAGTCTGCCGGCTTTGAGCCGATCACCAACGAGTTCTACGACGCGGACATCCACTACGCGTTTGAGTGTCGCAAGGGGCTTTTCCCCAGGATTCTCCTGAGCGACACCGATCGGATGAGCGTGGGCATCAAGGTCGAGAGCGTCGCCGACTTCTTCGCGGCCCAGCACCTGACCGGCATCGAGCGGGTCGAGGGCGAGCCTCTGAGCCGTGCCCGCTGGGCGAAGGTGCACGACGGCGACCGCGCGGCGCTGTGGGTCATGGAGCGTCACGGGTACAACCAGTTCGCGTTGACCGACGACACGCCCGAGGATCGCATCGCGGCCCAGCACTTCCTTGAGCGATTCCGCGGGCGCCGGCGCCGATTCGACAACGCGACGCAGGGGTTCGACGACCTTGATCGATTGCTCGACGCGGCGATCGAGGAGATCGGACGCGATTGGGCGTGCGACCTGTTCTTCAAGGCCGAGCGTGAGTACTGGATGACCCGCAACACCGCTGGGCGCGTGCAGCACGCCCGCCAGCAGAGGCTGGGCCTGGGCTGGGCGAACCACGACCATCACACCTACCGCAACGGTCGCGAGCACTACACCCGGATGATCGGTGTGTTTGAGAAGCTGGGCTTCCATTGCCGCGAGCGGTTCTACGCCGGCGGCGAGGCGGGCTGGGGGGCTCAGGTGCTCGAGCATGAGGCGACCGGGATCACGATTTTCGCGGACGTCGACATGACGGCGGAAGAGGTCCGGGGCGATTTCGCCCACGAGGGGTTCGGCCCCAAGCCCGACGTGGGCACCATCGGCTTGTGGTGCCACCTGCACGGCGAGAGCCTCTTCGAAGCCGGCATGCACCACCTTGAGTGCCAGTTCGACCACGCGGCTCTCATCAAGCAACTCGAGGCCGACTCGGGCATCAAGACGATGGACCCATTTACGACGTTCCCTCACCTGCGCCAGGCGTTCACCGAGGGTGATCGTTGGATTGTTTCGGAGGGCCGCATCGCGTCGGCTCTTGAGCGGGGCTGGATCAGCGCCGACGAAGCCGAGGCGTTCCGGACCGCTGGCGCCCTGGGCAGCCATCTTGAGACCCTCGAAAGAAACGACGGGTTCAAGGGGTTCAACCAGACCGGCGTGAGCGACATCATCGGTCGCACCGACGCTCGACGTCACACCTGATCGGCGTCGCCTCGCCCTGCGGGGCGAGGGCCACACTGGAGAGTTCACATGCCCCGACGTCTTCGAGGCCTCGCGTTTGTGACCCCGCTCGCGGTCGGTGCCTTGGCATCGGCTCAGCCTTTTCTGAACGGTGAGACTCCGCCGACTCCCGTCGTTGTAGCGGGCGATGTTCCCGAGCGCGTGAACGTTTCGTTTCCGAGCGAGGCCGACGGCGTCGAGATCGCCGGCGAACTCTTGCTCCCCTCCGGACCCGGACCGTTCCCGGGGGTTCTACTCATCAGCGGTCGAGGTCCTCAGACGCGCGACGGGGTGGCCGCCGGCCAGCCGGTGCTCGGGCGGATCGCAACCCGCCTCGCGAAGGCGGGCATCGCGACTCTTCGTTGTGACGACCGGGGCGTCGGTGGGTCGACCGGTCAGTTCCCAGGTTCGACCGTCGACGATCTGACGCTTGATGCCGGCGGGGCGCTGGCGTTCCTTCGGAGGCACCCGTCGGTTCTCAAGTTCCGGGTCGGTGTGGTCGCCCACGCCGAGGGGGGGCTCAGCGCCGTCCGCCTCGCGGCCGAGAACCGGGTTCCCGGGCCGCTCGTGCTCATCGCGACGCAGGCCGTGGCTGGTGATTTGGTGATCGCCGATGAGCAGGCCGCGACACTCCGCGATTCGGGCGCGTCTGACGAGCGCATCGCCGACGTGCTTGAAAGTCAACGCGGCGTGCTCAACGCAATGATCAGTGACGCGGATGAGCGGGCCATGGCCGATGCGGTCGCCGGCCTTGTCGGGGCTCACTACCGCACCCACTACGGTCGCGAGCCTACGGCAGAATTCATGCGAGACAACATCCCGAACGGGGTCGAGCAAGCCCGGGATCCTTATATGGTTTCGTTGGCGAAATCGAACCCCCGCGCCGACATCGAGGAGATCCGGGGGCCGGTGCTCGCGCTCTATGGGGGACGCGACCACCGGGTGTCGGACGAACTGAACGCCTCTGCGATGAGCGATGCGTTGCAATCGTTCCCGCATCCTTCGTCAAGGGTTGTGGTGCTTCCCAGCAAGAACCACCTGATGCAGAACACCGGGACCGGGTCGGCGAGCGACTACCGCACGCTCGGCGTGGCGCCGGCGCCGGACGTCCTCGAAATCATCGCGACATGGGTCGAGCGACAGTTGGTACGTTCGAACGAGCGCCGGGGCGGCTGACGCTCGCGGCTGACCGATCATCGGGAAAGTTGAAAAACAAATCGGGCCGCCCCGGTGAGGGACGGCCCATTGAGGTGTGGTTGTGGTCGTGCGCTGCTTACGGGCAGCCGGCGAGGTATTCGCCGATGAACGCATCGGTGTCGCTAAGGTCGAGCACGCCGAACGGGGCGGCGATGTCGGCCGCGACGTCACCAGCGATGAAGGCGCCGATGTAGGCGTCGACGTCGCTCAGGTCGAGGAAGCTGAACGGCACCGCGATGTCGGCGAGGTTGCAGGACGCGTTCGCGGCCTGGCAGAACCGATCGCGGACCGAGATCGCGTCGACCGCGCTCTCGACCTGGTTGGCCGAGCCGAGATCTTCACTGATGAAGCGGGCGCGGAACGAGTTGTTCACGTCGACAAAGTCGGCGATGCGGATCTCGATGTCGGTCCAGCCCTGACTGTTGGCAGAAACGAAGACCTCGTTCCAGCCCGAGCCATCGTTCATCTCGACGCGGAAGCGGTCCTGGTTGTTCGAGGCGTAGTGGAAGTAGCTGAAGGCGAAGACCGGATCGGTGGCGCCCGAGATATCCATCGTCGGGGAGATCAGGCGGGCGCTGCCGCCGTCGACGTCGTCGAATTGCCCGCCTTCGCCGGTGAGCCAGCAGGCGCCCGAGCCGTCGGCGTCGATGTAAGGTGATCCCTTACCGGCGACGCTCGGGGTGGCGCGGACCCAGTCGCCGGCGGAGTTGTTCCCGGCTGAGGTCCAGCCGGCGTTGGCCTGACCATCGAACTCAAAGAGGACGTCGTCACCGGTGACCGGGGCCTCGAAGACGATGGCTGGGGCTGAGTTCGGCCAGGTGAAGGTGCTCCCATTCGCGGCGGTCGCCTGGAAGTAATAGGTGGCGTTACCGTCGCAGTCGGTGGCGGGGAAGGTGAACTCGCTCAATACGTCGTCGATGGTGGCCGAGGGCTCGATCTCGACGAAGCCGTCGCCGCCGTTGAACATGAGGCGGAGGCTCCCGGCCTGGGGGGCCGAACCGGTGAAGTCGGCATCGAGGCCAGCGACGACGGTGTCGAGCCCGTCTGGACCGATGCGGGTCGGGCGACCCTCAGCGCCGCCCGGGGTCCAAATCACACCCGGGCCGATGCCCTGGGCAACACCCTGCGAGCCGGCGATGGCGTTGCGGAACGCGTTGACATTGATCGCCGTGCCCTGGTTCGAGCCGCCGCTCGTCGAGCAGCCGGCGTGGGTGTGGACACCGATGATCCGGCCGGTGCTGTCGTCAACGACGGGCGAGCCCGAGTTGCCGCCCGACGTGTCGGGCGCGTAGCGGAGCGAGTTTCCGTTGTTCTGGACGTAGGGACCGACATGGGTCTTCTGGGCCAAGTCCCACTCGTTCGGGACCGGGTCCGGGGTCGAGTTGCTGCCGAAGCCGGTGATGCGGATGCCCTGGCCGCTGACCGACGGGGCGCTGCCCAGAACGGTCGGCTGGCTGTCGTGGAACGAGTCCATCGGGTTCAGGCCGGTGGTCGAGTTGTTGAAGACGCCATAGATGCCCCAGTCGTTGCCGACGCCTCCGTTGACGCGGCGGACCGACGAGCCATCGACCGCGAACTGACGCTCGGGCGGCGGGAACTGCCAACTGCCCGACGAGGTCGAGAGCGGCGGGCCGAAACTCATCACGTCGCCCGAGCCAGGTGCGCAGTGGCCGGCGGTGCCCATCGAGTTGGGGCGGTTGTTGAACAGCCATCCGGTGCAGCCGATCGGCTCGAGACGGGCGGTACGGAGGTCATAGTTGGGGATGCGCTCGTCCCAAGGGCCGCACTGCGACTCGATGGTGGCGTTGCCGTCCACGACCGGGACGTCGATGGCGGGGCCGGTCTGGCCGGCGGGCATCGAAGCGCGAACGCCGGCGATGTCGACGCGGGCCGGCGCCGAGCCCGGGGCGACGTACACGTCGACGTAGACGCTGTTGCCGTTGAAGTAGGCAGAGGTCGAAGACCACTCGTCGATCGACCGGGCGTCGAGGATCTGGAAAGCGCCGTCGGCGGCCGAGGTGATCACGATGTACGCCGCGGTGTCGTCGGCGAAGTTGCCCGGCAGCACGACGTCCCCAAACTCAAGACGGAGCCACTCGGCGTCGTCGACGGCGACTTCCGTCGAGTAGGCGAGCACGCGTCCGGGGCTCTGCAGGTCGCCGACCGTCGCCGCGATCGGGCCCGAGTCGGCCTCAACCTCGATCACCCGCTTCTGCGGCGGCACGAGGGTGATCACGCCGTCGCTGTCGACGGTCTGTGTCTGGGCTGCAACACCCGAAGCAAGACCACACGCAGCCGCGATCGCTGCGGCCCCCCGAAGCATCACGTTCTTCATCTAGAGACTTCCCTTCGAACAAACCACGCATCGCTCCGAAAGGCAGCGATGCCCCCGGCGAACACACAGCCGGCTTCCCCGGGTGCCACGTCGCTCGCGGCAAAGACCCGCGCGGGACGAATCCCACGCTCAGACCGTTGCCCCGCCGGGGCATCCAATCCGATGAACAACACGATAAGGACTTGCGCCGGACCCTCCAATGGGTTTGGCGATAACTTGGGCCGAAATTGCTATTGCGTCTGTGATCTGTTTGGTTTGTCCAAACGAGGTCGTCCGACTCGCCACAGGTCCCTGATGGGACCTCCAGATCAAGGATCCAAACGAAGATGGACCACGCTCCGCCCCACAACCGACCGGTGACGGTGAGCAGAGAGGGTCGCGACTGGGCGGTGCGGACCCAGCTCTGGCTGCCGAGGCCCCGCTCGGAGGTCTTCGAGTTCTTTGCCGACGCGCACAACCTCGAGGAGTTGACGCCAACCCTGCTCCGGTTTCATGTTGTCACGCCCAGGCCGATCGATATGCACGCCGGCACGCTCATCGACTACCGCCTCCGGATCCGCGGCGTCCCGATCACCTGGAAGACCGAGATCCAAGCGTGGGAGCCTGGGGTGCGCTTCGTCGACAACCAACTCAAGGGCCCGTACGTCAAGTGGTGGCACGAGCACACGTTCGAGGATCTCGACGGGGGAACGTTGTGCGGGGACCTGGTGCTCTATCGCCCGCCCGGTGGCCCGTTCGCGCCGATCGTGAACTGGATGGCGGTTGAGCGCGACGTCCGCGCGATCTTTGAGTTCCGCACGAAGAAGTTGCTCGAGCGCTTCGGAACGCCGTCGGAGGCTTCGGACGCGGCGTGATTCTGCCGCGTTAGCGCCGGCTGGGGTCGCCTGCTTCGTCAGACGCGGAAACGGTGAGTCGTATCACCTCTGGCGGTGCGAGAGGCCCTTGGTTCATTCCGGGGCAATCGCGGGCCGCGCGGTTCCAGGCCGCGGCGCTGCGCACGTTGTCGCCCCAGAAGGGCCATGTTCTGCACTGTTTTGGGCGAGACTTGTAGACGCTGCACAGGGCCTTGCCCGGGCGGGTCTTCCGGTCGAGAAAGACGCAGTCGAAGCCGTGCTTTGTCTGTGTTTCCTTGAGCGACCGACCGAACGGGGCGTCGGTCGTGTACCGCTCCATAAACAGATCGAGCCCGAGGCCCAGGTCTTTGGCCATCGCCTTCGCTTCTGCCTGGGTAAACCGGACGTAGCCGGGCGGGCCGGTACAGCAGTTGCCGCACGTTGTGCACTCGAACCGGAGGCCGACCTCGCCGGTGCTGGTCTTTCCGGTCGGGTCGGGGCGGTCGAACCACGACGGGTTGACGTTCACGCCCCGGGCTCGGTGTTGGCCGGTTCGCCGCTGAGCACGTGGAAGACCACGAGCGTCTGGTCATCGACGCGGTCCATGACCTGGGTATGGGCGAACAGGGCTTCGTGGACGGAGTCGATGATTGTTTCTGGGTCGGCGCTGCACGAGGTCAGGGCCGCGTCGAAGCGTTCGACTCCGAACATCTCGCGTTCGTGGTTCATCGCTTCGGTGATGCCGTCGGTGTACATGACGATGCAGTCGCCCCGATCGAGCGGGATCTCGGCGGACTCGACGGGTATCGACTCGATGATGCCCAAGGGGACGGTGGCCGGGCCGGCGAGTTCGAGCACTTGGTCGCCCCGCTTGAGCCTGATGGGGTTGTGCCCGCATCTCGAATACGTCATCACGCGGGTCTCCGGGTTGTAGATCGCGAAGAAGGCGGTGACGAAGCTGCCTTCGAGATTGCTCTCGCAGAGCTTGTCGTTGACGTAGCTCATGACGCGAGCGGCGCAGGGCTCTTCCCCGTCGTAGCAGTGCAGGATCGCGCGGAGCATGGCCATGACGGTTGCGGCGGCGGGGCCGTGACCGGAGACGTCGGCGATCAGGACGCCCCACGAGCCGCCTTTGAACGGGAAGAAGTCGTAGTAATCGCCTCCGGCGTGTTCACTGGTGAGATAGCTGGTGGCGATCGCGACGCCGTCGATCTTGGGCAGGCGCTGCGGAAGCAGGGCCTGCTGGATGCCGGCGATCTGCTCGAGCTGAGCGTTGAGACGCTTGTTGAGGTCCTCGCTCCGCCGGCGCTCGACGAGGTTCTTCGTAGCCATTCCCAAGAAGTTGCTGTCGAGCAGGGTCTGAGCGAGCCGGTCGAGCCCGACGGGCTCGGGCGACTCGAAGAACCAGATGGACCAGTTGAGGCCTTCGCCGTTGTCATAGATCGGCACGGCGATCGCGGAACGGATGTTGTCTGCGTGCGGGCCTAGGTAAGGATCGTCGGCGAGGTCGAGGTCGACGAACGCTTGGGGTTGATTGAGGCTGAGCACCTCTCCGACGAACCCGCCGCCGAGTTCCTCGATCGAGCGCCAATCGCGCCAGGGGTTGACCGGTTTGTCGACTTGGGACTGGATGACGCCGCCGACGTAGAGGCGGGTGATTTTGTAACGATCCCGGGGCAGACCCCGGCGCGACGCCGAAACGTACATGTCGCCCGGCTGCTGCCTTCCGAACCACGCCCCGAAGTGTCGAAGCAGGTCGGGCGGCTCGGTAAGGGTGCTGCCGATCTGAAACAGCTCGGTCAGCTCGGCGACCTTGGGGTCTTCGGCGGGATCAACGCGGCGGAAACGCATCGGCACATGGTATGGAGCCAACGTCAGCGAGCGCAGGCGGCTTCGATTTGTGCGCGTCGGGTGGCTGCCTCGGACACGAGCCGGGTTGTGTCGGCCTCGATGGCGTTACGCCGTGCATTGTCGGTGATCAGAGGCAGGTTGATGCGCACGTTCCAGGCCGCCGACGCGGCGGCGGACTCACCGAGGACCCCTGCGATGGCGAGATCGCTGGCGAGGTGGCGGTTGGTGATGGTGGGCAGATCTTCAAGTTTGCGGAGCAGGTCGCCGGCCGCGGCGAGGGTGGCCCGGGGAGCGCCGACCGCCGCATCGATGGCTTCGATGAGCGTTGCCGCTTTGGTCTCGTCATCGTCCGGGAGCTTCTGGGCCGCCTGAAGCGCCGGGAACGCGAGGGCGTCTTCGTCGGCGAGGCGAAGGAACAGCGTGCGGGCGTTGGTGAGCCATGTCGCGTGCGCGGTGAGCGTGTCCTGATGGTCGGCGAGGGCGGCCTTGCCCAGGGAATAGGCGATGACCATCGAGGCGAGCCCGCAGGCGGTGGCGCCGGTGAGGCCAGCGGCGGCACCGCCCCCGGGCGCCGGGGTTTTTGAGGCGAGGGCATCAAGCAGGTCTTGGAGAGGGAAAGAGGCGAGGGGGGCGGTCATGGGTCGAGGGTATGGACTCTCACCGACACGCGAGCGAGCATTTGTGGCGTAGGTTTCGCTCAGGCACGGCGCCCGATGAATGACTCCTAGTCGGAAGAGGATTGGAAGAGGTTGTGCTGGACGATGCAGCGGAGGGCTTCGACGCCGTCGCGCCAGCCGATTTTCTTCCCCTCTGCATAGGTGCGGCCGGCGTAGCTGACGGGGACCTCGTAGATCCGGGCGCGTCGCACAACGCCCGCGTCGTCACGCGGTAGCCTCATCTGCGCGAGCCTGGCGATGATCTCGGGCTCGATCCCGAAGCGGTCTTCGGTGAGGCTGAGCTTTGCGAGGGTTTGGGCTGAGAAGGCCTTGGTTCCGCACTCGATGTCGGTCAGGTTGAGGTTGCTCAGCATGTTGCTGAGCATGGTGATGGCTCGGTTTGCGACGCTGTGCCAGTAGTAGAGGACGCGGTGGGTCTGCCCGATGAACCGGCTCCCGATCACGGCGTCGGCCCTTCCATCGATGATGGGGTCGAGGGCCCGCTGGTGGTCGGTGGGGTCGTATTCGAGGTCGGCGTCTTGGACGATCGCGATGTCGGCCCCGAGCTTCAGGGCGGCATCGAAGGCGCGGCGCAAAGCGGAGCCCTTGCCGCGGTTGGTGTCGGTGTAGAGGGCCGTGCAGTCCTCGCGATCGGCGAGGTGTTCTGCGATCCAGTCTTGGGTGCCGTCGGTCGAGCCGTCGTCTGCGAGCACGACGTGACGGGTGAGTTGGTTGCCCGACGGATCGACCGGGCGGGGTGTCGCGTCGAGGCGCTCGATCAGGCGCGGCAGGTGGTCGCGTTCGTTGAAGACCGGGATGACGACGGCGACGATCACGCGAACAAACTCCCTTGGGTAGCGGTCTCGATGATTCTCCGCTGCGGGCTCGAGACGCCTCGCGAGAGCGCCTCTTCGGGTTCGACCCACTCCGCGTCGGGCAGCAGTTCGTCGATGCGAGCGGCGGTGGGGCGGTCGAGCGGGCCAAACTCGGTCACCCGGAACTTCACGGCGCGGTGCGTGGTGGCGAAGTCGAACTCGAGCCCGGTACGCGACGTCGCAGTGGTCTTGAGTTCGCTCAAGAGTGCCGGCGGTTCGTCGTCGACGGTCTCGAGTGTGGGCAGTTCCCAGAGCCCGGCCCAGAGGCCCTTGGATGATCGTCGGCGGACAAGGACGTGATCGTCGGTGAACGCCTTTATGGTCCAGGCGAACAGGGGCTTCTTGGCGGCGCGAACCCTGGGGCGGGGGATCTCGCCGGTACGTCCTTCTCGGCGGGCGACGCACTGTCCGGAAACCGGGCACGACGAGCAACTGGGCGATCGTGGTGTGCAGACGGTCGCGCCGAGTTCCATGAGCGCTTCGTTGAGTTGGCCCGGGTGCTCGGTCGACGCGACTAAGTCCGCGGCCCGGTCCCACGCGTGGGCGGCGGCTTCGGGACTGCCGTGGGCGTGATCGATGCCGTCGATGCGGAGGAGAACCCGTGTGATGTTGCCGTCGACCGTTGGTGCCGGTTGACCGAAGACGATCGAACTCAGGGCGCCGGCGGTGTAGGCGCCGATGCCTGGAAGAGACTCGAGGGTCGGCGCGTCCGATGGCACGACGCCCTCGTGGTCGGCGACGATGGCCTTGGCGCAGGCGTGGAGGTTCCGGCCGCGACGGTAGTAGCCCAGGCCCGACCACTGGGCGAGGACGTCCGACTCGGACGCGTCGGCGAGGGCTTGGATGGTAGGGAACGCGGCGAGGAACGGTCCGTATTTTTCGATGACCCTCGAGACCTGGGTTTGCTGGAGCATGACCTCGGAGACCAGTGAGCGGTACGGATCGCGTCCGGATGGGGTTGCGTCGGTGGTGCGTTCGCGCCATGGCAACACCCGAGCCTCGGCTTGAAACCACCTGATAAGGTGGTTGGCGACGGATTGATCGTGGCTGCTCTCGGACACGGCTCTATCAATAGCTTGTCTGAAGGAGGTCCGCTGTGTGGCAGGTGCTGGTGACATGCGTGGCGTTGACGGCGGTGGGGTGCGAGTTCACCGGTTTGGCCGGTCCGACCCCTCGGACCGAGGGTGTTGTGGGTGCTGGCGATGCGTCGGGCAGGGACCCCGTCGAGACGACGCCGAGGTCTGATCCTCTGGTCGGGGCGGGTTCAGGTGATGGTGATGCCAAGCCGCATCCGTATGCGCCGTATGGCGGGGTCCAGAGGGTGTGGGCCTGGTACAACCCTGGCACGACGTCGAGCGATATCGACGGGCAGCGGGGGATTGCCCTGGATAAGTCGTATCGCGTGCTCGAAGAGGGCGGGTGGGGCGATTGGATCGACCGGACGCTGGCCCCGCTCGGGTACCCGCCGGTCGTGCTCCGCGCGCCGTTCGGGACGAGCCGCTGGACGAATCGATCGGGCGACGCGACGTCGGCGTTTCGGTACGAGGACGCGATCGACGTCCAGCGCGACCCAAAGTGGGCCTGGATCGCGAGCGAGGCGTGGTTTGTCGAGCCTTGGGCGCGGTATCGGGGGCCCGTCGCCTTCCACGTCGGCACGGCTGACGACCGGTTGTTGACCGACGAAGAGCTGCGGCTCGGCGTGAAGCCGTTCATCCGGGTGAAGGAGGAGCGGGATCGGCTGCGGAACCGCGAGCCGGTGTGCGTGGTGCTCGATCACAGCCAGTGGTTCGACGACAAAGAGGTCGAGCCCCGGGAGAGCATGACGCGCCGGCAGGCGTTGCAGACGTCGAGGGCGGTGTGGCTGCTGACCGAGGCCGGTGTCGAGGTCCTGACCGAGGCGGTCCCCCACGTGGACACGCCGCCGGCGGCCTACTGGGCGGACTACGGAACGGCGTTCCGGCCCCACCTGTCGAAGGTGAGGCGGGTCGCGACGCCGATGGCTCTGGACGCGTTCCAGGGTTTGGTACTGGCGTGGCTCATGCCGGCGGACTTCCGTGACGACGGGATGAGCGAGTTTCAGAGACGCCGGCGCGTGATCGAATCGACGCGTGAATATGGGAATGTCGCGGTGCCGCCCTTCGCCATCGGTGGCAAAGAGGGCTGGGCTGACTTGATGCTTCACCTCCGACGAGAGCCGTTCGCCGAGGGGCGTTGAAGCGGTCAGTCGGCTTGCGCGAGTGTGGCTTCGACGGCCCGCTTGAGGTCGGGCCAACGGGTCGAATCGGCTTTGTTCACCGTGATGAATTCGGTGTGAATCAGCAGGGAGGCGACGCCCGGGAGCGCGAACAGCGCCGCGGCGAGCGGGTCTTCTTGGGGGTCGGCCTGCTCGGCTCGGAAGTAGCTCCGGGGGATGGGGCCCGGGCTGGGCTCGACAAGGCACTTGATGGCGTTGGGGTTGGGTGTTTCTTCGAAGCGGGTGATCTTGTAGGGCATGATCGATGATTGGCGCCGGCAACGGCTGGGGTTGTTGAGGGTTGGATCGCCGGTCGAGGTGGCGTCGTAGGCTTCAATCGGTCGATGTGCCCTGAGACGGCGGGGCGCGGCGTGTGCCGCGACGGTGTTGGTTCGTCTCGGTCATTCGCGTCCACGGAACGGGGCCAGTGTTGGCGACGCTCGAACGCATCGAGGTGCTGCTCACGCGTCTTTCGACGTACGCGTGGCCCGAGGTGTTGCTCGAGTTGGCGATCATCTGGGTGGTCGTCTTCGCCCTCGTTCGGTTCATCCAGGGGACCAGGGCGGCGGGGGCGGTCAAGGGGCTCTTGCTGTTGCTCGCGGGGGCGACTGCGGCCGTTCGGGTGCTTGGCGGCGGCGAGAGCTTCGAGCGTCTCGCCTATCTCTACGACAGGGTGCTCGCACTCGTGGCGATCGGTCTCGTGGTGATCTTCCAGCCCGAGCTTCGTCGGTTGCTGATCCGCCTGGGCGAGGCTCGGATATTCCGGACAAGCCCGAGCGAGGTCGCGGCCCGGGTTGACGAGATCTCGACGGCGTGCGCCTACCTGAGCAAGGCCCGGTTCGGGGCGATCATCGCGATCGAACGGACCAGCGGCTTGCGTGGATTGGTCGAGGGCGGGACCACGCTCGACGCGGAGCTGTCGGTCCGGCTGCTTCAGACGATTTTCGTTCCGGGTTCGGCGTTGCACGACCTTGCGGTGGTGGTTCGGGGCCAGCGGATCGTCGCGGCGGGCGTGCAGTTGCCCCTTGCCGACCCCGAAGACATGCCCGATCCGTCGCTCGGCAGCCGGCACCGTGCCGCGGTGGGGCTGACGAAGGAGTCGGACGCGTTGGTCGTGGTTGTGAGCGAAGAAACCGGTGCGATGCGCATCGCTGAGAACGGTCGATTGAGCCGTTCGTACACCGGCGACGAACTGTCGGCCGAGCTCCGGGCACGGCTGGGCGCCGGGCGAGAGGCGCCGGCGTCATCGTCGGCGGAGAAGGCGGACGGCTTGGCACAAGAAGAAGGCCTGAGCGACGAGGGGACACGTGACTCGGCGGCGTGATTCCAAAGCCAAAGACGGACGAGGTTCGGCTCGGGGCGGGTCGTCGCTGACGTTGCGCACGCTCGGCGTGGTGACGGTTGTCTCGGTCTTCACGTGGCTTCTCGCGGAGAGCCAGACGGTTCAGAGGCGAACTCTGACGCTCGAGGTGCGGCTAGATCCTGGGGGCGAGCAGCGGGCGATCCGTATGGCTTCGGGCGAGTCGTGGGACGGGCTGGTCGAGTTGACGCTCGACGGGGCCGCGGCGAACCTCGAGGGCGTGCGTCGGGCGTTGCGCGGTGGCGTGACCCTGACGGCGGGCGAAGAGCTCAGCGTCGAGCCCGGGGTGCAGGGTGTGGACCTCGCGGACGCCTTGCTGCTCGATCCAGCCTTTGCTGGGTCGGGTGTGCTGATCAGCGAGGCGAGCCCTCCGAGGGTGGAGGTAGAGCTCCGTCCGGTGCTCGAGCGCTTGGTGCCGGTTTCGGTGGAACTCCCCGAAGGCTCTCAGGCGGAGGCGACGGTGGTGGACCCGGCCGCGGTGCTCGTGCGGGGGCCCGAGCCGGTGCTCAAGCAGGTGGGCGAGGCGGCGATGGTTCGGGTTCCCGGGGCGATTGTGTCGGACCTGCTTCCGGGGCAGTCTGCCGAGCGGGTGAGTCTCGGTGTGGATGTTGCGGTGCCCGAGGGGGTGGCCTGGGGGCTTCGGGTCTTGCCCGAGCGGGTGTCGGTCTCGGTGACCGTCCGGAACCGGCTGGATACCGAGGTGCTCGCGCGGGTCCCGGTGCAAGTACTCATGGCGCCGTCTGAGTTGGACCGGTGGGTGATCGCGGTCTCGCCAGAGGACCGGGATATCCGAGACGTCCGGGTGACCGGGCCGGCGGCCCAGGTGGCCCGGGTGACGTCGGGTGATATCCCGCTGGTGGCGGTGGTGCGGCTGAGCTTCGAGGAACTCGAGCGCGGGGTGACGGTGAAAGAGGCGGAGTTGCCCCGGTTGCCCGGCGGCCTCAGCGCCGAGGCCGACGACCTGACGGTGGGGCTGACGGTGCGGCGCAGGGCGGATATTGGCGGCGACGGGGCCGGCGTTGGCGGCGGCCCGGGCGGCGGGGGCTGAGCCCGATGTTGATTCGGCTCGTGTGGGGAGGACCGGGGGCGGTCTGGTCGCTACCGTAGTGGCCCCGTCTGGCGGGTCGGCCGAGGGTCTGACGCCTGGGGCGGGTCGAGTCGCGCAATAGAGAAACGGCGCGCCGCTAAGTAGGTCCTCCAAAGAGGCTTGGGCCAGAGGAGCAGACACGTGAAGATCCGGACCGACGAGATCGCCAGCGTTATCCGCCAGGAGATCGACCAGTACGCCAGCGAGCTCGAGGTGAGCGAGGTCGGGCGTGTGGTCGAGGTCGGTGACGGTATTGCCCGCGTGTACGGCCTGAGCAACGCCCTGGCGGGCGAGTTGCTCGAGTTTGAAACCGCCGGGGGCTCGGTGATGGGCCAGGTGATGAACCTGGAGATCGACACTGTCGGTGCGGTCGTTTACGGCGACTACCTGAGCGTGAAAGAAGGCGACGTCGTCAAGAGCACCGGGCGGCTGCTCGAGGTGCCGGTCGGCGAGGCGATGCTGGGCCGCGTGGTGGACCCCTTGGGCCGCTCGATCGACGGCAAGGGCGCGATCCACACCGCCGAGAGCGCGAAGGTGGACATTATCGCCCCGGGCATCGCGGACCGCCAGCCGGTTCACGAGCCGATGCAGACGGGTATCAAGGCGATCGACGCGATGATCCCGGTCGGGCGTGGCCAGCGCGAGCTGATCATCGGTGACCGCAAGACGGGCAAGACGGCGGTCGCGATCGACACGATCATCAACCAGAAGCAGTACTGGGGCACGAAGGACGCGGTGGTCTGCGTCTACGTCGCGGTCGGCCAGAAGGAATCGACGGTCGCGAGCGTTGTCGAGACGCTCCGCAAGAACGGCGCGATGGACTACACCATCGTCGTGAACGCGGCCAGTTCGGACCCGGCGCCGATGCAGTACATCGCGCCGTACACCGGCTGCACGCTGGGTGAGCACTTCATGCACTCGGGCACCGACGCTGACAAGAAGCTCAGCGACGGCAAGCCCTACCCCAAGCACGCCCTGCTTGTGTACGACGACCTGAGCAAGCAGGCGGTCGCGTACCGCCAGCTTTCGCTGCTGCTCCGCCGTCCGCCCGGTCGTGAGGCGTACCCGGGCGACGTGTTCTACTTGCACAGCCGCCTGCTCGAGCGTGCGACCAAGCTCAGCGACGAGAACGGCGCCGGCTCGCTGACCGCCCTGCCGATCATCGAGACGCAGGAAGGCGACGTTTCGGCGTATATCCCGACGAACGTGATCTCGATCACCGACGGGCAGATCTACCTCGAGCCGGATCTGTTCTACAAGGGCGTGCGGCCGGCCATTAACGTCGGTATCTCGGTGTCCCGCGTGGGTGGTGCGGCTCAGGTGAAGGCGATGAAGAAGATCGCCGGCTCGCTGCGTCTCGACCTGGCGGCCTTCCGCGAACTGGAAGCCTTCGCCCAGCTCGGTACCGAGCTCGACCCGGCGACGCAGCGCCAGCTCGATCGCGGTCGCCGCATGGTTGAATTGCTCAAGCAGCCTCAGTATCAGCCTTACGACACGGTTGACCAGATCCTTTCGATCTACGCCGGTACGAAGGGCTTCCTCGATAAGGTCGCCCTCGACAAGGTGCTTGAGTTCGAAGAGGGAATGCTGAACTACTTCAAGACTTCGGCCAAGGCGACGCGCGATGAGCTGGAGTCGAAGAAGGCGCTGGACGGCGATCTGATCGCGAAGATCGAAGACGCGATCAAGGCGTACACGTCGACCTGGGAAGGCTAAGCCAGACTCTTGGCTGGAGAGCTGAGTTCACGCGCGGCCCCGCCTTTGGCGGGGCCGTGTTTGTTTTCGTGGGCCCGAGTGGGTATCCACCGGCCTCTCCGGCGGGACGCGCAGGGTGGTGTCGTCGCACACACCGACGGCCATTCCTCGGAGAATTGTTGATATTGATATGTTTAAATCACACGTTCCTCTGATATGGTCTTGAGCGGGTTCGTGAAGGTGGGTCTTAGTAGGAGCGTTGTGATGCGTTTAGTGTTGGCGATGGCGATACTTGCGGCCGGATTGACATCGGCGTCCGCTCAGTGTCTCGCGGTGGGCACTGAGGCGTACAGCCTGATGTCGCCCGATGGAAGGTCGTTTTTCGGTACAGCCGTTGCTGCGACTGAGGACTTCGTGATCGTTGGTGTCCCGTTTGCTGACGACGGCCCCGTTCGGGTGTTCGACGTCTCAACAGGTGCGAACGTGATGGACTTCGAAGCCTCGGATGAGGCGTCGACCGGTGGGCTTGGGTACACGCTGGCGGCGTCAGGATCGTTGGTCTTGGCGGGCGCGCCGTGGGAGCGACACGACGGTGAGGCGGATGTCGGCGCCGTTCACCTCTTCGACCTCTCAACGGGTGTGCGTCGGTTCCGGCTTATCGCGGATCATGATCTGCCCGCGGGGGTCTTTGGTCAGAGCCTCGCGGTCTCCGATCGGTACGCCCTCGTCGGCGGCGTTGAGTATCTGGGCGACGGTGAATTGACGCCCGGGGCGGTGTGGGTATACGACGTGGCGACGGGTGAGTTGTTGCACACGTTGACACCGGTGGGTGGCTCGGAAAACGATTGGTTCGGTGCCGGCATCGCGGTTACGGGCGACCTCGCGGCCGTAGGTGCGTCATGGGATGACGCTCATGGGGCCTACTCGGGTGTTGTGTACCTCTTCGATCTGACCTCGGGTGAACAGGTCGGCGTGCTCATCCCGGACGATCAGCATTCGGAAAAGTACTTCGGCAGTTCGCTCGCGATATCTGAGATGATGCTTGCGGTCGCTGCAACGGGTGATACGGAGGCGGGGCCGGACGCTGGCGCGATCTATGTATTCGATGTCTCGACGCTTGATCAACTTTTCAAACTAATGCCGCCGGATCCGACGCACAGCCACCTCGGCGGACGAGTCGCGATGCAAGGGTCTGTCGTCGTCGGCAGCGAGTCGTTCCGGGATCAGTTGTACGTGTTTGAGCTTACGAACAGGGTTCCCGTGATGCGACTCGATACCGATGATGGGACCCACGGCGGGAACCGGCTGTCGGTCGCGATCTCGTCGGCGGGAATCGTCTCCGGTGCTTGGGACGGTGACTCGGTGTTTGTCTACTCGGCGCCGTTCATGGACGTGTGCGACCATATCGATCTCGCCGTACCGTGCGGAGACGTTCAAATCCAGGACGTCTTGACATTCATCGATGCGTTCAGTGATAGCGATCCGCTGGCCGACTTCGCAGAGCCGTTCGGGGTACTCGATCTGGCCGACATCGACACGCTGCTGGTGGCGTATCACGCCTGTCGCTGAGGGGCGTTGCTTCCGCGGTACCGTTCAGCGTCCTGGATCTCGGTGAGGACGCGATCAAGGCGTACACGTCGACCTGGGAAGGCTAAGCCAGACTCTTGGCTGGAGAGCTGAGTTCACGCGCGGCCCCGCCTTTGGCGGGGCCGTGTTTGTTTTGGGATTGGAGCGTTGGAGGGCCGGGTTTTCAGCCCGGCGCGTTCGGCGGCCCTTATCGGGGACACGATCGAAATGAAAGGGGTGAGTGACGGGCTGGCGGACCGTCCCACCGATGGGAGAACGGGAAGCGGGGGGTGGTGTTGGTCCTCCTGCGTGTCGATTCTGAATTTGGTGTTCGTCCGACCGCTTGCGTGAGATCGATTGCGCGTTTCTGACGCGTTTGCGCCTTTATCTGTAGACGGCGGGCCTTCCGGTTCGTTGCGTGCTGCGATCAAGGAGTCGGGCGTGAAGTGCGTTGATCTTGTCGTGATCTTTGGGGCGGCCGGCGTATCTTCGGTGGCTTCGGGTCAGGTGTCGTTCTCTGGGACGTACCAGAAGACCATCGACGTGGTGTTCAACATCGACACGCTCGACCCGACGCTGGACCCGCCGGCCGCGATCTTTGGGCAGGACACGGTCGAGGCGACGCTGTTCGCGGAGACCGAAGTCACCCTCGCCGAGTCCCCGGAGCCGGGCGACGTCGCGGTCGACGTGCTCGAGGCGCGGCTGACGCGGCTGGTGATCTTGATCAACGATGATCCTCTGGTGAACGTGCCCGAGCCCCCGATCGGTGATCCGGTGTTCATTGTGGGGGGGGAGGGGCTCACGATCGAGTTCGTGGACGATCGTGGACCCGATATCGAACTCGTCTCGAATGCGCTCGGTGCCGGGACGGCGCTGTTTCGCTACGAGGCGATGAAGTCGCGGGCGCTTGGGACGTTGACGCTCGACTCTCCGCTGTTCGACGCGTTCTCGTTCGATCTCGACCTGTTCAACCCGTTTGAGGCGCAGTTCCCCGAGGTGTCGTACGACATCGTTGAAGAAGACGGTGAGGTTGTGCAGCAGATCGGTCTTCCGCTCGGGCTTGCGTTCTTCGGGGCGGGGGCCGCGGATGCAGAATTTGGGATCATCGTCTTTCCGAACGGGTTGGACGACTTCACGCTGACGTCGGTGCTGGAGCCGACGTCGGTGGGGTGTGACCCGGTGGCGCATCCAGTGGGAACGTTCGGTGGCGATGGGCAGTTCTTGTTCTTCAACGATCGGACGCGGAACGTCTTGGTCACGGACGTCAATGTCGACGGATTCCCCGACATCGTGACGTCGGGCTTGTTCGATTTCAACGGGCTGCCGCTTCTCACGCTGCTGAATAGGGGTGACGGGACGTTTGAAGATTTCTTGGTGCCCGACGGAGCGATCGTCGACGGAGATCCGGACGCGTTGAGCGCTGGTGACTTCAACGCCGACGGTGTTCCCGACGTCGCGGTCGCCGGAGGGCTTGCCGATGGGCTGGAGATCTTGCTCGGGAACGGTGACGGTACGTTCACCCTCAATCAGTCCTTGGTGGACACGAGTGACTCCGTAGATGACGTGACAGCGGTCGACTTGACCGGAGACGGGTTCGCGGATCTGGTGGAGTTGTCGTCCGGGTTCCCCGAGAGTTCGATCAACATCTACCTGAACGACGGAACCGGTCTGATCGCCAACACGCAGGCCATTGTCACCAGTGGCGGCGTGGAGGAGACCGGGCCGGCAGACTTCGATGGAGACGGAGACATCGATCTGGCGATCATCGAGCGTCGTAGCAACCGCCTTGATATCTACGACAACGACGGGACGGGGACGTTCTCTCTTGTCGCGACCGCTGCTGTTCCGACGGATCCCAACGCGATCGCGATCGGCGACATGAACGGTGATGGCCTTCCCGACTGTGTCGTCGCGAGTTTCAACGCCGACACCGTCGCGGTTGTGCTCAACAACGGTGATGGCACCTTCGGACCGGCGGTGTCGCTCGTGGTCGGCGATGGGGTGAACGACGTCGAGGTGGGTGACATCGACAACGACGGGGATCTCGACGCGGTTGCGGTGGCCAATAACACCAACGGAACGGACGCCGTGATCATCCTCACCAACGACGGGACCGGGACGCTGGCTAACCCAGTCCTGTCGCCCCGAACGCTGGATCCTTCGAACGTGGAACTGGCGGATATCGATCTTGATGGTGATCTGGACATCATGGTCGAGTCGTTTTCGTTCAGCGAGGCGTCGGGGATCAACGTGTTCCGAAACGGGTGCCCGGACACGGGGCCGATGCCCTGCAACGTGGCGGACCTGGCGCCGCCCTTCGGGTTGACCGATCTCGCGGATGTCGATGCGTTCATCCCGCTGTTCCTCGCGGGTGATCCGTCGGTCGACTTCGTGGACCCTGTGGGCATCATCGACTTGGGTGACATCGATGCGTTTATCGATGCGTTCCTGGCGGGGTGTTCCTGACGTGCAGTGGAAGACGGCGCGGTCATGGCGCTCGTAGCCTTGCCGCTCGCTCCGCGTATCCGCCGTTCGGCTCGGCTTCGTGCCACGCCTCGTAGAGCGTGATCAGCTGCGTCGTCGCGGCCTCGGTGGCTTGCTCGTTCCCGCTCGCCGTCGCAGCCTCGCGGAACTCGAGCGCGAGCGGCTCGGCCTGCTCGAATCGGCCCAGACGCGTGAGCGCCCCGGCGAGCTCGGACATTGCCCGCAGCGTGGATGTATCTCCCGGCCCGGGATCGATCCGCCTGGCGTCTAGCACGCGTTCGAACCGCGCCGCGGCGGCCTCGTCGTTCCCCGTCAGCTTCGCGAGCCCGCCCAGTCGCCAGACCGAACGGATCACGCGCTCATCGGCGGGCCCGTAGTGGGCGGAGAGCCCACGCGAGACCTCTTCCGCGAATCGGTACGAGGTCTCGTAGTCGCCCGAGCGACCGTAATGGTTTGCGAGGCCCTCGAGATAGATCAGTGTGTCCGGGTGGTCTCGTCCCAGCGTGGCCGTAGCGGTCTCGACGCACCTTTCGAGTATCGCGACGCCCTCGTCGGTCTGCCCGCTCTGGATCAGCACCGAGGCCAGACCGTCCATCGCGGCGATCGTGTCGGGGTGGCGGGCCCCGGACGCGCGGGTGCGCTGGTCGACTTCCGCGCGGGCCAGCGTCTCGGCCTCTTCGAGCTTCCCGAGCCGGCGCAGCGTGATCACGAGATTCCCGGTCGCGGCGCGGGTCGACTCGTGAAACGGGCCGAGTGACTCGGTCGCGATCGCGATCGCCTCGCGCAGGATCGGCTCGGCCCTCTCGTACTCTCGCCTCTGATTCAGGTGTGTCGCGTAGTTTGACCTTGCGGTGACAGCGATCTTCGTCCCCTCGTGCTCGGGCGCGGAGGCGAGCTCCATTGCTCGCTGGAGTCGCTCGCCCGCCTCGTCGTGAAGCCCTAAATCGCCGAGCACGAACCCCGAGCTGCTGAGTACGTTGATGGTCTCCTCGTGGTTATCGCCCAACATGGCCCTCGCGGCCAACAGCGCGCTTTCGTACTCCGCCAAGGCCTCGTCGAGCTCGCCCAACGCTTGCAGCACGAGCCCGGTATTCACCCGAGCCTGGATGATCGACCGCTCGTCCTCGGGCGATTCGGTTTCAAACAGTTCGAGCGACGCACGCTGCGGTTCGAGGGCGCCGCCCGAGAGGCCCGCCCGGCGCATCGCGACCGCGACAGACTGCTTCAGCCTCGCCCGGGCGAGCGGTTGTTGGTCGAACCGGCGGTCGATCTCGTCGAGCGTGGGCTCGAAGATGTGCGACTCCAGCGCTGCGTGGGCGATGGACGTGTAATCGGCGTCGGGGGCGGGTCCGTCCACGGACCCATCCAGCGCGCCGCGGATCGTTACACCCATATCCGAGGCGTCGATCGCGCCCAGACGTTCCTCCTGGAAGCCGACCATCTCCTCGAGCTCGGCGGCACGCCGCTCGGCCCTGACCGCCTCCGCATCGGCGCGATCGGCCTGGCGGATCGCGGCGACCATACCGGCCGTCGTCCCGGCGGCGCCGAGCAGCAGCGTCGTGCCCACGACACCCGTCGCGGCGACGAGGCCGCGGCGACGTCTGGCGAGCTTGCGGAGCCGGTACGCGGCGCTGGGCGGGCCCGCGACCACCGGCTCGTCGCGAAGAAAGCGACGGATGTCGTCGCCGATCGCGCTCGCGGTCTCGTAGCGGTGCGAGCGGTCTTTCTCGAGGCAGCGCATCACGACCCAGTCGAGGTCACGGCGGAGCGCGCCGGTGAACGCACGTATCGATCCGCGGTCCGCGTGCCCCGGGCCCTCGGTGCTGAGCCGTGCGCTCGGCTTTGGCGGGTCGACCTCCCGGATGATCCGCCTCATCTCTTCGAACCCGCCCGAGGACAGCGTTTCGGGGTCGAAAGGCGTCACGCCCGCCAGCAACTCGTAGAGCACAACACCGAGGGCGTAGACGTCGGCGCGCGTGTCGATGTCCGCGGTGTCCGCGCCGGCCTGCTCCGGACTCATGTACGCGGGTGTGCCGATGATCTGCCCCTGGGCGGTGTGCAGCGTTGTGTCGGTGAGCTTCTCGTGCAGGGCCTTGGCGATGCCGAAGTCGATCACCTTCGGTGACGCGTCGTCGCGCTCGCCCACGACGAGGATGTTGCTCGGCTTGAGATCGCGGTGAATGACGCCCTTCGAGTGCGCGTGCTGAACCGCATCGCACACGCGGACAAACAGTTCAAGGCGAGCGTTCAACCCGAGCGTGTGTTGCTCGCAGTGGACCGTGATCGCGGGGCCCCGGACGAGCTCCATCACGAAGTAGGGCAACCCTCCGTCCGTCGTGCCGGCGTCAAAGATCTTTGCGACGCCCGGGTGATCCATCATCGCCAGGGCTTGGCGCTCTGCCTCGAAGCGGGCCACCACCGCCCGAGAGTCCATCCCGGGCTTGATCAGTTTGAGCGCGACATGCCGACGCACCGGGTCGGTCTGTTCCGCGGCGTAGACGACGCCGAACCCGCCCTCGCCGAGTCGCTCAAGGATGCGGTAAGGGCCGATTGCTTCGGGGTCGCTCGCGCGGGCCGCGGCGAGGTCGGTCTCCAACTGGCCGGTGCCCTTGACGAAGATCGATGTATCGCCGTCGGCCTCGAGCAGACGCTCGAGCCGCTCGCGGAACGCCTCGGTCTGTCCTTCGCACGCCCGGTCGATCGCCCTCGCCCGCTCTTCTGCCTTGAGCTCGACGATCAGGTTGAACGCCTCCGCGAGCCGCTGGTGCATCTCCCGCTCGGTCACGACGCGCCCCCGGTGTTGAGCCGATCGCGGAGCCAAGCCTTCGCGAACCGCCAGTCCTTGTCGATCGTGCGCGTCGTGACTCCGAGTGACTCGGCGATCTGCTCGATGGTCAAGCCTCCAAAGAAACGCAGCTCAACGACACGGGCCCGGCGCTCGTCGATCGCCGCGAGCTCGTCGAGGGCCTCGTGAACGTTGCTCGCGTCGAATGCGCGATCCGGTTCCTCGACGTCGAGCCCCGCGAGCGTGACGCGCGCGGCGTCGCCCCCACGCTTCTCGGCGCGTCTCCGGCGCGCGTGGTCGGCGAGCACGTGGCGCATCGCCTTGGCCGCGATGTTGAAGAAGTGTGCCCTGTCTCGGGCTTCGAGTTGGCTGTTGCCGACGAGCCGCACGTAGGCCTCGTTGACGACCGCGGTCGGTTGCAGCGTGTGGTCGCGCCGGCGTGAGGTGAAGTACGACGCCGCGAGCGCTCGGAGCTCCTCGTACAGAAGCGGCGTGAGGCGCTCGGCGGCCGACCCGTCTGTCGCGGCGCTCGCGAACATCTCCGCCACCTCGTTAGGCCTGGGATGTGGAGTGGAGGCGTCCATTGTTTGACTCTCGGCATCTTCGCCCGACGGCAGTCTACAGCGCGAGCCTGATGCCCAATACCGGTGAAACTCAAAAAGAACCGCTACAACGGTTCGTGAGATCCCACCGGCCTACGAGGTCTTTAGATCGAGGGGCGGTGTCGCTCCTCTCCACTGAACCCTGCGGTGGGAGATCGTGATATGACCACACACCTGACCTCTGCGCTCGCTTTCGTTGCTGTCATCGGTTTGAACGCCGAGGTCCGAGCCCAGCCCATCTCGACCGACATTGGCCTGATAGGGGATGAAAGCACGCCGGTCTTTGCGTCGGCGTCGGTCATCGACCCGCAGTTCCCGTTCAACCTCGCTGTCTTCGATTGGCGGGGTGAGGTTGTGGGGCAGGCCCGGTCGATTGCGACCGGCGTGTTCACCCTCCCTCTGCAGCTCTCAAAGGGGACATACTACCTCGCGTCATGGGGTGGCTTTGGTTTGCCCTCGTCCCCCTGGCAGATTCCGACGATCGGCGTCGGCTCTGGAAACGACGCCAGTATCGTCGGGAACGTCCACGCCCAACAGCTCGGGGACCTCGGCTCTCCGGCCGGGTTCTTTCGGTTCTACGTGGGCGAGCCCAACATCTTCCCAAGCTCGAGGGTGGTGACGACCCGGGCCGACTTCGACATCGAGACGGACAACGCCAGCTTCAGGACAGCGCTGGGGCTCTATGACGACACGGGCATCTTGCTCAGGAGCGACGACGCCGATCAGGGGTCGACCCGGATCATCTTCCGCGATCGGCCGGAGGGCCGCTACTTCGTGTCGCTCTCGGGGGAGCAGACCACGTTTTCCAGTCGGTTCCTCGCCGATCCGTCGTCCAACTCCGAATCAGGTTCGGCATTTCTTGACCTCGGAGGCTTGGGGGTCCTCAACCTGCTCGTCCGGACGAATGAGGTTGTTTGGACCGACTTTCGCGTTCGAGACGAAGGCCCGGACATCCTGATCCCCGGCGACGTTCCCGAGATTCAGACCGTGCGGATCGAAATGCGCGACAATGGCTCGCTCTTTCCCAACGTCGCGTTGTTTGGTCAGGGCGGGAACCTGATCGCCAGAGACTTGGATTTGGACTTGGCGAGGATCGAGACGACGCTCCAAGCTGGCGAGTACATCATCGCCGCGAACAACTGGCGCACCGAATACGCAGACGGGTTCGTTACGCTCGCTGAGGATTTCAAAGACTCCAACGAGACCGGGCCTTACGAGCTGTCGGTCGGGACCGCCACGATCACCGGCCAGGAGATCGAGAGCGCGGACGATACCGATTTCTACCGCTTCACCGTCGAGGCGACGGTCGACCTGGGCGAGATCGCCGAGGGCCCGCAGGCGTTCGCCCTCGCGACGTCAAGCACCGACCCCGACCTCGACACCGAGATCGCGCTCTATAGCCTCGACGGCCTGGTTCTACGCGAGAACGATGACGGAGGGGCTGGCGGCCTCTCCAGGCTCGATTTCCCCGACGGCTTCCTTCGCGGCAACTACTACGTCGCGGTCGCCGGCTCCGACACCGGATTCTTCGACGGCTTCCAGACGGACGTCGACGGCGATGAGGACACGGGCGACTACGCCCTGGAGTATTCCGGGCTCTCGCGGCAGACCGACCTCGGCTTCGGGGGCGACGTCGACTTCTACACGTTCGAGATCGGCGTTCCGTCCGACCTGGGTGTGATTGGGACGGCGGGCGAGGTGGTTTCGATTGACACCTTCGCTTCGCAGTTTGACACCGTCATCGCGGTGTGGGACGAGACCGGCACGCTGGTCGAGGTCAACGACGATGACATTTCGACCGGCGAGAGCCGCATCCAGCGGGTCTACGCCCCGGGTGTCTACCACTTCGGCGTGACGGGCACCGGTGCCACCTTCGACGACGGGTTCCGTATCGACGTCGACCCCGCTGGGCCGCTCGGCGACTACGCCGGCGTCGCGGGGGACCTGTCGTACTCGGGGCGCACCGCGGATCGCGATCGCTTCGACCTGTTCCGATTCGAGATCATCGGCGGGTGCAACGCGGCGGACGTCGTCGAGCCGTTTGGCCTGCTCGATCTGGGCGATACCGACGCGTTTATCGGAGCGTTCCTCGCGGGTGACGTGCTCGCGGACTTGGTGGCGCCGATGGGCGTGTTCGATCTGAGCGATATCGATTCGTTCATCGCTGCGTTCCAGGCGGGCTGCCCCTGATCGAAGGTTCGTGGCGCTGTTGAATAGCCCGGGCCCCGGTCGGTGTTGCACCGGCTCGGGGCCCGTTCTCTTGAAAGAGAGCGTTGGCCACCGGCGCACATCGGAGAAGGTGGAGTTTTCTGCGAGATTCGATGCGCTCGCTGGGGACGACCTACGGAGGCGTCGGATCATCGACGGAATCTCGCGACGTGTCACAAAGTGACTCGATTTGGTTGCGCCTCGGGACGTGGCTCGTCGCGAAAAGCGGTAGCCATCATCCGGGCGGCGCGTTCGAAGTCCGCGTTCGTGATCGAGAAGGAACTGTGATGCGTATCGAGAATCGGGGCCTCGTGGCTTTTGTGATGGGTTCGGTGGTGGCGTTCACCGCTGGTTTGGCAGCGGGGCAGGTCGCGGTGTTGGGAGAGTTTTCGAAGCAGATGAATGTCTCGGTGAGCCCGCCTGTGACCGATTTCCTGTGTCGAGCGTTCAGCGTCCGGGGTCTCGGGCTCGCGATGATCGACGTCCTCGGTGTGGGCAATCTCACAAGAAAATACTTGAATTCAGTGCGCTCCGCGCGGTTCGTTTGCGAGAGGGCGGTGGCTCAGAGGCGAATAAGGGAATTTTTGTTCGAAGCGCGCTGGTGTATTGCGCCGCTCCATTCGGCTTGCCGTGAAGAAGTGTGGTCGCCACTGGGGCGATGCGATCTAGAACGGAACACAAGGGTTGAGGTGTAGCGATGCGGACTGGGAACATGGGTCGTCTGTTTGCGTTGGTGGTCTCGGCCGGGCTCGCGGCTTCGGCGTGTGCGCAGGTCACGGTGCTTGGTGAGTACAGCAAGCGGCTCGACGTGACCGCGCAGATCATCACCCCGGATCCGAACTCGCAGTTCTTCTTCGTTGGGGATGATCGGTCGACCATCGAGATCCGCTCGCGGACCGAGGTCGTGCTGTCGGAGATGCCGACGGTCGGGAATACCGACGTGGACGTGCTCTCGTTTCGGGTGACGAGCCTCACGGTGGTGTTCGAGGACGACATGGCCATCCCTCTCGGCGACTTCGGTGAGCCGCCGGTGTTCACGATCAACACCGAGGGGATCGCGTTCGAACTCCGTGACAGAGCACCGACGGATGTCAACGTCACGCCCACCGGCCCGGGGCTGTTCGATGTCGAGTACCTGTCGGGCGTGGGCCAGGCGCTCGGGACGATTTCGGTCGATGTCCTCGACGTCCCCGACCCGCTTGTGTTCGAGCTGCGCAGCTTCGGTGACTTCGATCTGGGGGGTGTCCAAGCGACCTACGAGATCGCGGTCGAGAACGGGGAAGTTGTTCAGAAGACCGGGATGCCCCTGGTGGACATCATCTTCGTTGGGCTCGACGTGAACGGGGCCGCGACGAACTTCACGTTCACCCCGGTGAACATCGGTGATGATTTCACCGTCGCGTCTCCGTTGATCGAGCCTTGCGACGAGGCCGCGAACCCGTCGGGTACCTTCGGCGGGGCCGGCCAGTTCATCCCCGCCGGCTTTGACGCCAGGAACTTCGAGCTGGCGGACGCGGACAACGACGGCGACATCGATATCGTCGCCGCGATCGGCGTCGGGGCAGACGACCGGCTCATCACGCTCTTGAACTTTGGCGACGGAACTTTCAGCGACTTCATCGTTCCGCTCGGTGCTCCGGTTGATCGGAACTCGAGCGGGCTCACGCTCGCGCACTTCAACGACGATGGGATCATCGACGCGGCGGTCATCGGAACCAACGACAACGGGCTCGAGGTGCTGTTCGGTGCCGGCGACGGGACATTCACACTCTCGCAGAAGTTCGAGGACACGACGAGCTCCCCGATCGCCGGTGTCGCCGCGGCCGATCTCAACGGGGACGGCGCGATCGATATCGTTGATTCCTCCCGGTTTGGTGACGCCATCAACGTCTATCTCAACGACGGGACCGGGCAGTTCGCGATCGACCAGACGATCCCGATCGGTGATCTTCCGCTTGGCATCGTGCTCGAGGACCTCAACGGAGACGGGGCCACAGACATCGCCGTGGTGAGCGCCGGGACCGACTCGATCGAGATCCTCCTCAACGACGGCGCCGCCGGCTTCACCCCCGGGGCGTCGATCCCTGTGCTCGATCCGAACTCGATGCGTGCGGGTCAGCTCGACGGGGTCGGTGGCATCGACTTCGCTGTGAGCAGCTTCACCCAGGACTCGGTTACCGTCCTGCTCAACAACGGGGACGCGACGTTTGCGCCCGGGGCGTCGTTCCCCGCAGGCGACGGCGCGAGCGGGATCACCCTGGGTGACTTCGATGGTGACCTCGACCTCGACGTCGCGCTGGCCGCGAACGTCGACGACGCGGTTTCGGTGCTTCTCAACGACGGCTCCGGGGCTCTGGGCGCTCCGACACTCGTCCCGGGCGTCGACGGGACGGCGGAGATCGAGTCGGCGGACCTCGATGGAGACGGGGACGTCGAGATTGTCGCCGATCAGTTCTCGTTCTCTGACCCGGACGGGATCAAGGTGTTCCTCAACGGTTGCACCGAATCGGGCCCGACGCCCTGCAGCGTCGCCGACCTTGCTCTCCCGTTTGGCATCACTGACCTTGGCGACATCGATGCGTTCATCGCGTTCTTCTTGGTGTCCGCGTCCGGGGCCGATCTGGTCGCGCCGTTCGGAGTTGTGGACCTCGGTGACATCGACGCCTTCATCGCGGCGTTCTTGGCCGGATGCCCCTAACCCCATTCAACGCGGACGGTGGGGGTTCGCACCGATCGTGCGCCGGTCGACGGGCCGGCGCACGGCTTGAGAATCGTGACTTCATCTCAGATTTTCTCCGAGATCGTTGCGCGTGCCTCGTGGTGTCTACGTGCCGGCGCTGTCGGGTGGGTTTTCAAGGCAAAGTCGTTCGAAACCGCCGCAGGTCGTTGCGCTCCACCCGTCTGGTTGACGTCATTGACAACGGCGGCGTGTTGGAAGCGGCGTTCTCGGACTGGTTCTGGAAGCGGAGGGTCATGATGCGACTTGAAAGACCGAGCAGAATTGGAGCGACGATTGCGATGGCGGGCTTCAGCGCTGTCGCGGCCGGGCAGGTCACGGTCACAGGCGAGTACGAGCGCGTCATCCGCGTTCAGCTTCAGATCGACGCGAACGACCCGACGTCGCCGCCCGATCAGCCGGTCCTTCTGATCGGGCTGGATCAGGTCGACGTGCTCTTCAAAGCTCAGACCGTCGCGACGCTCGCAACCGCTCCGACGGTTGATGATGTTGCCGTCGAGGTCCTCGACTTTCGGGTGACCAACCTGCGCCTGGTGTTCGAGGACGACCCGAGGATCGACCTCACGCCCTTCGGCTTTGGGGGAGACGTTGTTATCGCGATCAGGAGCGATGACCTCGCGCTCGATCTTCGTGACGATGGGACGGTGGATCGGTCGTTCGAGGTGATCGACGGGCCCGGGAGCGCGCTCGTTGATTACGACGGGTTGCTCGCCCGGGCGCTGGGGACGTTCACGCTGAGCGGTGCCGGCGCCGATCCCGTCGACTTCGACGTGTCCATCTTCAACGACTTCGTCACAGATTTCCCGGCGCTCGAGTACGAGCTGCTCGTCCGCGATGGGGCGCTGGTGCAGCGCGTTGGTCTCCCGTTCTCGTTCAACCTCTTCGGTGCGAACGTCTTGGGGTCGGACTTCAGCATCATCGCGGCGCCGGCACTTATCGATGAGACTTTCGAGCTGGAGTCGTCGGTCGTCTTCCCTTGCGACGAGGGCGACAACCCGAGCGGGAGCTTTGGCTCGGCCAGCCAGTTCCTCCCGGTCGATATCGACGCACGCCACGTCGAGCTGGCGGACGTCGACAACGATGGGCACGTTGATATCGTTGCCTCGGTCGGCTCGTTCGGTTCGATCGACGAACTGGTGACCATCTTGAACCGGGGCGACGGGACGTTCGACGATTTTATCCTCAACCCCGGCGCCGCGGTCGACAGGAGCTCGCGGGGGCTCACCCTCGCTCACTTCAACGACGACGGCATTATCGACGCGGCTGTCGTTGGATCGACCGACGACGGTCTCGAGGTACTCTTCGGCAACGGCGACGGGACGTTCACCCTGTCGCAAAAGTTCGAGAACACCACAGACTTTCCCACAGACGTGGAAGCCGCCGATCTCAACGGAGACGGCGCGATCGACATCGTCGATGGATCTGGGTTTGACGACCTGCTGAATCTCTACCTGAACGATGGGGCCGGAACGTTCGCTCTTGTGGAGTCGATCCCGCTCGCCGACGGCTCGGGCAACATCGAGCTTGCAGACTTCGATGCAGACGAAGACGTGGATATCGCTGTCGTGATCGGAGCGATCGATACGATCCAGATCTTCCTCAACGACGGCACCGCGGGGTTCACCCCGGGCGCAACGATCCCGGTTGTCGATCCGAGTTCGATTCGGGCCGGCCGGCTCAACAGCGACGCGAGTATCGACCTTGTGTTCACGAGCTTCGCCCAGGACTCTGTCACCGTCCTGCAGAACAACGGTGACGCGACCTTCGTGGCTGGCCCGTCGTTCCCAGCGGGTGATGGGGCCGGCTCGTTAACTCTCGCGGACGTTGATGGCGACAACGACCTCGATGTCGCGGTCGCGGCAAACGGAGAAGACTCGGTTGCGGTGCTGCTGAACGACGGGGCCGGGGGCCTCGGTGCGCCGACGTTGGTGCCGGGCGTGCTCAATACCGGTGAAGTCGAGGCCGCTGATCTCGATGGAGATGGCGACCCCGAGATCGTTGCTGACCAGTTTTCGTTCTCCGACCCTGACGGCATCCGGGTGTTCAGGAACGGTTGCACCGCGGCCGGCCCGACGCCGTGCAACACCGCCGATCTCGCCCTCCCCTTTGGCGTCACCGATCTGAGCGACATAGACGCTTTTATCGCGGCGTTCCTGCTGTCCGACCCGCTCGCCGACTTGGTTGAACCAATCGGTGTGGTCGATCTGAGCGACATAGACGCGTTCATCGCCGATTTCTTGGCCGGCTGCCCGTAAGCAAGCTGCATCATGTTTCGAAGCGAGCCGGCGCATCGCCCCGGCTCGTTTGCATTTGGGCAGAACTCACGCCGATCGGTCGTTTGGGAGGTGGGCCCGGAATTTCGAGCCGCTCCTACGCGTTGTGGCCTCGGTATCACACGAGCCGGTGGAATCCTGAGATCGGAGACGTTGGGATGGTCGTTGAGCGTCGAACCCTGATCGTTGGAGTCGTGGCCACGATGTCCGTTGCCGCCTCGGGCCAGTTGATCACCGAGTCGCGCAAGATTCTCGACCCAACCGGTCGCGCCGAGGATCAATTCGGCCTCTCCGTCGCGATCGACGGCGACACGGTGCTCGTCGGGTCGCCATTCGATGACGGGCGAGGGGACTCGTCCGGGACGGCGCTGCTTTTCAACGTTTCGAGCGGTTCTGCGATCCGGCAACTCATCGCGAACGACACCGCGGCCGAAGACGTCTTCGGAGCGAGCGTTGGTCTTTCCGGTGGGGTCGCGTTTATCGGCGCCAGCGAGAATAGTTTCAGCGGACGCTCGGCTGGCTCTGCGTACCTCTTCGACACCAGCAGCGGCGTACAAGCAGGGCGGTTCCAACCCGAGCGGGTCGTCTTCGTGGGCGAGCGTCCCGACTTCGGGTTTTTTGGATTCTCGCTCGGTGTCAGCGATCGTTGGCTCGCGGTTGGGGCCCCGGGTGACATCGAAGGCGCCAACGCCGGTGGCGGGGCGATCTACATCTACGACATCGATGATCGATCGCGTGTGGGCAAGGTCTTCGCCAGTGACATCGACTTCGCTGATAACTTCGGCAGGGCGGTGGCCGTCGATTCGAGCTATGTCGTCGCGAGTTCCCCGTTCGATGATGACAACGGATCCGAATCGGGCTCGGTGTACGTATTCGACGCGGCAACCGGTCAGGAAGTTCGCAAGCTCCTGCCAGATGTTGGTCGAGCGTCCGACTTCTTCGGGTTGTCGGTCGCGATCGATGACGGGGTAGTCGTCGTCGGCGCTCCGTTTGCGAATACCGATCGAGGTACCGATTCGGGTGTGGTCTACGTCTTCGATGCGGAGACAGGAGCTCAGCTCTTCACGTTGATCGCGAGCGATACCGGCGATGGTGATCAGTTCGGGACGTCGGTCGATATCGACGGAGATCTCATTGTCATCGGAGCCCGCTTCGACGATCAAGTCGCAGACGGAGCGGGCGCCGCGTACGTCTTCGGTCGCGACTCAGGTGATCAACTCGCTACGTTGCGCGCGAGCGACGGACAACTCGGAGACGCCTTCGGAAACGCTGTCGCTCTTTCGGGACGCACGGTCGTGGTCGGGGCCCCAGGTGACGACGACAACGGAGACTTCGCCGGCGCCGCGTACCTCTTCGAACTCCCAGTGACCCAGGCGTGCAACGCGGCGGACACCGCCGTGCCGTTCGGGGTGCTCGACCTCAGCGACGTCAACGCGTTCATCGCGGCGTTCGGGTCTGGCGATGCCGCTGCGGATATCGCGTTCCCGTTCGGGTTCATCGACCTCAGCGATATCGACGCGTTCATCGCGGCGTTCCTTGCTGGGTGTGCCTGAAGTCGCAGATCGCGGTTGTTTCGGCTCTCGGTATCCGGTATTCTCAGTCTTCCCACGTTTCCGTGGGAAGGGGGAATCCCATGTCGGAGCGCACGTTGCCGTTGGCAACAGCACTCGTTTTGGGGAGCGCTGTCGGCAGCGGCGCGATCGCCGAAGAGCCGCTTCGGCGCGTGTGGATCCCGTCAGACCGGCCCCAGATGACCGGTCTCGCTCTCGGGCGGATGGGGTTCGACATCCACGGATGCGGACAGGCGGTCCAGGTCGGCGGGGTCGAGATCTTCGCGACGATCGAGGACGTCGCGAGGCTCGACCGCCGCGGCCTGCGGCCGCGGGTTCTTGAGGTCGGGCGACCGTTCAACGAGATTCAGGCAGACTTGAACGCGGCGAACCCCGAAGTGCCTTCGGGCTACCCGGATCTCGACGCGGTGCTCGCTCAGATGGACGTGTTCGCGGCGGCGTATCCGACGCTTTGCCAGAAGGTCGACCTGACGGCGAAGTACGCGATGCCCCCGACGCACGAGGGCCGCTCGATCTACGCGCTCAAGATCTCTGACAACGCGACGATCGACGAGGCCGAGCCGGCGGTGCTCATCGTCTCCTGTCACCACGCGCGCGAAATTATGACGCCGGTCATCGCACTCGAGGCGGCCGAGCGTTTGCTCGACGGGTACGGGTCCGACCCTCGCATTACTTCCGCGGTCGACGCTCGCGAGATCTGGATCGCGCCGGTGTGGAACCCCGACGGGTACCACCATGTCTTCACTGTCGATGGCTTCTGGCGGAAGAACCGGCGCAACAACGGCAACGGCACCTTCGGCGTCGACCTCAACCGCAACTACCCCTTCGGCTGGAGCCAGTGCGGCGGGAGCCAGACCACGTCGTCTGACATCTACGAGGGCCCGTCGCCGGCGTCCGAGGCCGAGACGCAGACGATGATCGCGTTCCGCGACGACCGACGCTTCGCGCTCGTCGGCGATGTCCACAGCTTCGCGAGCGAGGTCCGCTACGGGTACGGCTGCTGGTTCCACCCGTGGGACGACGACCTGCGAGAGGCGGCCCGCGACCTGTCGATCGCCTCGGGCTATGGAGGGGCCAACCGCAGTTCGTGCTGTCTGGGCGGTGACATCCACGCCCACGCATCGGCGACCGGCGCCATGGCGTTCCTTTGGGAAACCGGAACGAGCTTCCAGCCTTCCTTCAGTACAGCGCAGTCCGAAGCGGCCCAAGTCTGGCAAGGCCTGCTCGCCCTCGTTGATCGCCCGATCCCGATCTCGGGGCGCGTCACCGCGGCGGGCCAGCCCATCGCCGCGAGCGTCGAACTGGTGGGCGTCGGATTCCAGAACGGCGAGCAGCACGGCGCCAATCCCCGCACCGGGCTGTACCACGTCAACGCGCCGGCGGGCATGTACACCGTTCGATTCGAAGCCGACGGCTTCGAGCCGCAAGAGTTCGCTGTCGCGTACACAGGCGACCCGATTGTGCTCGATGTTTCGTTTGGTCCGGCCGCGTGCGGAGTGGCCGACCTTGCGTTCCCGTTCGGTTTTCTCGATCTCAGCGACGTCGACGCGTTCATCGCCGGGTTCGTGGCGGGGGATCCGCTCGTCGATCTCGCGGTGCCGTTCGGGTTCATCGACCTGAGCGATGTTGACGCATTCATCGGGGCGTTCTTGGGTGGGTGTCCTTAGTGCCCATCACGAACCTATTTGCCGCATTGTGCCCGTCTCGGTCGTGTTCAAATTTGATGTAGCTTCCAAGAGACGATTGAACTACATCAGCAAGTGTGTATTCTGAACGGATCCCACTCGGGGGCTCGCACGAGGAGGCACCCATGCACACTCGCCTACCGGTTGTTCCTGCCGTGTTCGCTGTCGTCGCCGCCGCCGGTTCCGCGGAGGCCCAGACGACCGCCGAGGTCTTCCTCGTGCCGAGCGTCACCGACGCCCTGCCCGGTGACCTTGTCACCGTTGAGGTCTTCGTCCGCGCCGTCAGCGGGGGCGTCGGAAACGGCTCCGGCGTGTCCGCGGCCGACATAAAGGTCGACTTCGAGGGCGGCCTGCTCGAAGGGCCGATCGTCCCGATTGGCAACACCCTCAGCTTGAACATACAGGCCGACGCCGACGGCATGGGCTTCGGCGTCTCCGCCGTCGCCGACATCGTCAACGGGAACAACTTCCCCGCTGGCGTCCCCCTCGCGACCGCGACGATCCGCGTCACCGAGTCCGACCTCGCCCTGTTCACCCCTTCCGAGGGCTCACTCGCAACGTTCGATGTCGTCTTCGGCCTCCCGGGCCAGGGCCAGCCGGCGATCACGTACGACCTGGTTGACTACCGCGCCGTTGCGTTCGATGTCCAGCCTGCGGTCCCCAGTGCCGCCGAGTGGATCGGCACCTCCGGTTCCCTCGCCGACGCGGCCAACTGGGCCGGCGGAGTCGTGCCGACCTCGGGCGATGCCAACTTCCTCTTGGACGCCGCCGTGAGCCTCGAAGTCCCTTCGGGCTTCACCGCCGCGTTCGACCGGGTGGTCATCGCCACGCCGTCGGCGCCCCTGGGCCTCACCTTGGGCGACCAGAGCGTCCTCGGGGTCCAAGAGCTCGTGCTCGTGGGCGACATCGGCGTCATCGACTTCGCCGGAGGCACGCTCAGCATCCCGGGCGTGTTCACGTTCGACGGTGCGATCGTCGCGAGCGCCGGCGACAGCGTCCTCGATGCCACGCTGGATCTCGCCGTCGGCTCGCTGCAGGTCGGCCCGGCGGGCGGATCGGGCAGCGGGTCGGCGTCGCTCACGGTCAATGACGCCGCGACCGTCCGTCCGGGCGCCGTCGCAACGGTGCTGCCCGGTGGCACGCTCGATGTCAAAGGCGTGTTCACAAGCGAGGGCACGACCACCGTCGAAGGCACCCTGAACGCCGGAGAGACCGTCGAGCTGTTCGGTGTCACCCGGGTCGAGGGAACGCCAGCGATGCCGGCCCAGTTCCAGTCCATGTTCTTTACGCGCCTCAACGACGGCGCACGGATCGAGCTCGCCGACGCCCACCTGTCCGCGCCCAACTTCACGGCCGATCCCTCGACTCAGATCATCGTCGAGCGTGACACCGAATTCACCGCAGACCTCTATGCCCGCACTCCGGTCCAGATTGCGCCGGGGGCAGCCGCGACCGTCCTGGGCATCTGGCAGGGCGTCGGTTCCGCCCCGATCGACGGGGAGACGACAGCCGGCACCGCCCGAGTCCTGGGCGGCCTGTCCATCTTCGACGGGCCTCCGAGCTTCGCCGGTGACCTCGAGTTGGGCCCGGCAACTGTCGCTCGGTTCGTGGTCGACGTCGAGGTCGGCGGGACCATATCTAGCGTTGGCACCATCTCCGTCAACGGGAACGTCCACTACGACGGAACGCTCTCGATCTCCATGAACTACGGAGCCCTCGTCGAAGACCAGACCCTCCAGGCCTTCGACGCGACGTCATACTCCGGGCGGTTTGACACGATCGCTCTTTCACTCAACGGAACGCCCGTCGACGTTGGTCCCCAGTTCGTCGACGCCTCCAACCTCGCCGTCGACGGCACCATCACGGTCTTCGCCGGCGTCGCCAACGGAGAGCCTTGCAGCGTCGCCGACGTCGCCACGCCGTACCAGATCCTCGACCTGCTCGACATCGACGTTTTCATCCAGGGCTTCCTCAACCAGAATTTCTTCGGAGACATCGCCGAGCCGTTCGGCGTCTGGGACCTCGTCGATATCGACACGTTCATCGTGTCCTTCACCGCCGGTTGCCCGTAACCGCCAGCCGGGGCCACCTGCACAAACCTCGTCCCGAAGCACGCCGCGTCCTCGCGTTTTCGCCCCGCGGGGACCGATTCGCCATGCGACACCGACATGTGGATCCAAGGATCTTGCCGCTTCGCCGGTGAGCCCCGCCCCCGTTCTACGCCGGGGGGTGAGCGTGATCAAATCGCACACCCGCAGTGCTGCGCGCGGCGCCGGCTGCCTCGGGTTGCCGCGCCGGAATCGCGTGCCGCTGGGGTGCGACGCAGCCCCACGTTGAACTCCTAGAGATTGCCTTGGTCCTGGGCCTCGCCGCCGATACCCTGCCCGGGTGATCGATCGCCTTCATCTTTGGCCTGCGCTTGTTGTCATAGCGATGTTTGGTGTCGTCGACTCCTTAGGTACCGATATCATCGTGCCGGACGATCAGCCGACCGTCCAAGACGCGCTCAACGTTGCCCAGCCGGGCGATACCGTCGTTCTCTCGACCGGCAGCTACGGCGTTTTCTTCGGCCTCAGCATCCCGTCCGACGACATCACCATCCGCGGCGCGACCGGGAACCCCCTCGACGTGTCGATCGGGTGTGACCTCGGGGCCACGCTCATCGACGTTAACGGTCTTCGCGGGATTGTCGTCGAAGACCTTACGATCTCGACGTGCCGCACGGCTGTCCGAGCCGTGACCGGGGCCGAGATCACGCTCCGCAACGTGATCTTTACCCAGAACGATCCGATCTCGAATCCATCTTCAGTGGTCTTCTCCATACTCGCCGACGTCATTGTTGAAGACAGTCTTTTCGCGCTGAACGAGATGTCGGGTTCCAGCCTCACGGGCGCGATCGGTGCGTTCGGGGGTTCGCTCGAGGTGCGGAGGTCAACGTTCTTCCTCAACACCGCGATCCCCGACCCAACGGCCCCGAGCCGTTTCGGCGCCGGTATCGTCGCGGGCGCCATCTTCGACCCCCCGGGTGGCGCCGACCGAAGCGAGGTGCTGGTCGAAGACTCCGCGTTCTTCTCGAACGAGGCCGACTTCGGCGCCGCAATCGCGGTTGTCGGCGGGAACGTCAGCGTCGATCGCTGTCGGTTCAGCGAGAACGTCGCGAGCTACGGCGGCGCGGTCTTCGTCCGCGACGCCAGCACGCCCGACGGGCCCGTCCCGGGGACGCTCAGCATCTCCAACAGCGTGATGAACGGAAATCGCGCGACACTCTTCCAAGGGCTCAACGGCCTCGGCGGCGCCGCCGCGGTTGTTCCGGGCGGTGAGCTCTCGATCGTCAACACGACCTTTGCTGGCAACAGCGCCGCGACGTCCGGCGGCGCTATCCACGCCACCGCGTCATCACCGGCACTGGTTGCCAACACGCTCTTCAGCGCGAACACGCCCGACGACAATGCTGGCGTCCCCGGGGTCATGCTCGCAAGCAGCCTCTCGGCGCCGCCTCTCGAGATCCGTTTCACCGACTTCGAGGGCGCCGACGGCACGCCCGGCACCGCCGACGATGACCTCTCACTCGCCCCGGGCTCGCCGGCCATCGACGCGGGCGACAACGAACTCGCGACCGGGCTGTTCGATCGAGCCGGCCAGCCGCGGTTCGTCGATGATCCGGGCACCGAAGACACCGGCTCCGGCGCCGGCCCGGGCGACCCCATCGTCGACCTCGGCGCCCTCGAGTTCCAGGCCACGCCCTGCACGCTCGCCGACCTCGCCCCGCCCTTCGGGATCGTCGACCTCGACGACGTCGACGCGTTCATCCCGTTGTTCATCATCGCGGACTCGTCGGTCGATTTCGTCCCGCCCGCCGGCATCGTCGATCTGGACGACCTCGATGCCTTCATTTCCGCCTTCCTTGCCGGGTGCCCCTAACTTCACCTTCGCGCGTTTTCCCGGATCCCCTGCAACGCAACGGGCGAACCGGGGTACTGTCGGACTGGCGATCGGTGTCCTGTGAGGCAGAATCGATCAGCCCCGGTGCACGGCCCCACGACAGGCCGGACCGCAACCTCAGAATCCACGACGCGAGACAACGATGTTCACTCTCCGCCGCACCCTGTTCCTCGCCGCGATGTCCGCCCTGACCACTCCTGTGGTCGCCCAGGACGTCGAGGTGAGCGTCGTGCCACCCGCGGGCCCAACGTTCGCTGGGCAGACCGCGATGATCCAGATCGCGTTCGAGAACTCAGACGATCCGAACAGCGGCATCGGCTTGATCAACCTCGGGTTATCGGTCACAGGCCCGGGGACCGCGACCTCCGTCGGCGCCCCTGTGTTCCCGGGTGGTTGGGCGGTCGTCGCCGGCACACCAGCGACCACGCTGGTCAGCGACGCGGCGGGTGGCTTCACCCAGATCGGCGGCGCGCGCTTCGCTCCGGGCGAAGACCCGATCAACCCCTCGATCGTCTTCGAGTACCAGATCATCTTTCCGGTCGACGGGATCTACACGCTCACGCTCTCGTCGGCCATCGACCCGGGTGTCGGTCTCTCGCTATCGAGCGGTCTGCCCTTCGACCCTGCCAGCGTGAATTTCGTTGGCGCGACGGTCAACGTCGGCGCCGGTGCCGCGTGCGCCCCGGTCGAGTCGTACGCGCTGTCGGGTGAGATCTCATTCGATACGTTCAACGAGACATCATCCAACGACGACGGCGAATACACCGTCGACATGACGCTTTTCGCGGAGAGCTCGACGCAGTCCGGTCTGCCTGTGGTCGTTCGCGACCCACTCGGAAATGTCTTCCCGTCCGACGACGAGCCCGTCATCATCGAAGGCCGCGCCGCGTTCGAGGACTATCTCGCGAACGTCTTCGTCGGCCCCGGGTGGAGCTTCGAGATTCTCGATGGATCGGTGAGCCCGACCCCGCTCTTCTTCCCGAGTTCGTTCAGCGCAAACGGGACAGCGCTCAACGCCTTCGCGCAGGATATCACCGACGTCGTTATCACGTCCCCGCTCGATGGAACCGAGATCACTATCGGCGTCGCCCCGGTGCTCGCCTGGGAGCCACTCAGTGTCCCCGCCGGTGTCACACTCCTCGGTGACGCCACCGCGCAGAGCGTCGGCCTTGGCGAAACGATCATCGATATCCCGTCCTCGTCGACCGATGTCGCCTTCCAGACCGTCTTCCCGCTCGGCTCGCTCGATCTCGACGTGCGTTTCTCATCTGGTCCGGACGATCTCGACGGATTCTTCGGAGTCAACCCGGCCTGCTCCGGCTCGGGCAACGCAGAGATCACCGGCGGCACGATCGATGTCGTGTACACCGCCGGAGCGAAGTCTGCCGTGAGCGTCGGCCTGCCCGGCTGCAGCATCGCTGACATCGTCGAGCCGTTCGACATCGTCGACCTCGACGACCTCGATGCGTTCATCCTCGGCTTCCTTGATGCCGATCCGAGCGTCGACTTCGTCGCGCCCTTCGGTGTTGTCGACCTCGACGACCTCGACGCTTTCATCGAGGCGTTCCTCGTAGGCTGCCCCGAGTAAGCCCGAGAACACGCATCAAACGTACGGGAATCCGCGTCAAATGACGGATCGATCTCGGTAACCACCCGTTCGGATCCCAAGCGTCCGCGTTCGGTTCTCTATGAACGATCGAGCTGCGGCTCGCCCCGACTACGCTTGACGTTCCCAGGGGGGTTGACCGCGGCACGAGGCCGCGCGGAGGGTTCCAAAGATGCTGGTTCGTAACGTTGCGCTTCTCGCCGCTTTGTGTGGCTCTGCCTCCGTGCTCGCGTCCGATGGTGTCCGCGTCGCCGCCTGGAACATCACGTTCTACAACGGTGGTTTCCCTGCCGAAATCGGCCGGATCGGCTACGACGCCAGCGGACCGACGGGCGAAGCGTTCGCCCCTGATATTCTGCTCCTCCAAGAAGTCTCCGGCGCCTCCGCGGTCTTCTTTCTCACGCAGCACCTCAACAACGCCGCCGGGTCACCGGGCGACTGGGCCGCGGCCCCCACGTACGACAACGGGAACCTGAACACCGCCCTCGTCTACCGAACCTCCGTCTTCGATCTGCTCGACGACACGCTGGTTTCCGGTGGCAGCAGCAGCGCGAACCCCCGCAACATCGTTCGCTACGACCTCCGCCTCGGCGGATACGAGTCGGACGACGCGACCTTCGCGTTCTACCCGACGCACATGAAGGCCGGGTCATCCTCGTCCGACCAGAACCGGCGCAACATCGAAGCCCAACGCATCGTTGCTGACGTCGCGAACCTCCCGACTGGCTGGCACTACATCCTGGGCGGAGACTTCAACACCCAAAGCTCGAGCCAAGCAAGTCACCGCACGCTGCTGGGAAACCTCTACAACACCGGCACTTTCCGTGACCCCATTTCGCGCCCCGGGGCGTGGCAGAACAGCTCGTCGTTCCGAGTGATCCACACCCAAGACCCCGCCGGACAGATGGACGACCGTTACGACCAGATCCTCGTGAGCCCGTCGCTCGTCGATGACGCCGGCGCGCAGTACATCGGTGCCTATCCAACCGCGTTCAACCTCGCGCTGTGGAACGACCCGAACCACTCGTACCGCGCCCTGGGCAACGACGGGACAACTTACAACAGCCGCTTGCGCACAACCGGCAACGCCTCGGTGTCCGCCGCCGTCGCGCAAGACTTGATCACGACCTCGGGCAACAGCGGGCACGTCCCCGTTTACCTCGACCTCGCCGTGCCGGCGGTCACGGCTGTTTCGGACACTGCCATCGACCTGGGCGACGTGGCTGTTGGTACGACCGTCCCTTTCACACTTGGCATCGGCAGCGGGGGAGATGTCGGCCTCTGGGGCGCGTCGGGTATCGAGCTCACGACGTTCGATATCGAGGCCGGCCCGGGTCTCACGCCGGCGTTCGACTCCGGGTTCGATATCCCGGGCGGCGCCCTGGTCAACGTCGGCTTCACGTTCGACGCGGCGGCGGTCGGCAGCGCCAGCACCTACATCGACGTGCTCTCGAACGGCGCCGACGATCCGGTCATCCGCGTCGATGTCACGGCCAACGTGACCAGCCCGAGTTGCAGCCCAGCCGATTTCGCGCCGCCCTTCGGCGTCCTCGATCTCGGCGATATCGATGCGTTCATCGCCGCGTTCGACGCATCCGATCTCGCCGCCGACATCGCCGAGCCGTTCGGTGTTCTCGACTTGGGGGACATCGACGCGTTCATCGCCTCATTCCTCGACGGGTGCTCATGACCGTTCGCTAGGCAGATCGAAAGCTGAACAAAGACCCGGTATGCGACGCCGCTTTCCGGGGAGCGTCGGGATATCGGTCTGTCCACGGATCAAGATCTTGCCATCGGTTCATGAAGCCGGTATGGTCCGCCATCGTCGAGGACGCGTCACGGGAAGGCGCCATAAGTTCAGTACACGCAGCGCGTTCCGGCTCGGGCACGCCCGCGAGATATGAACGAGATCGACTCTTACTCAGTCTGCCGGACGTGAGATCAGTCTCCAACGGGAACGACCATGAAACGATGCCAGGTTACGTTTGCTCTCATCTCGGGTCTCGCGACATCGGGCGTCCTGGCGCAGCATGCGACCACCCCGTTCTTCCCCGAAGCCGCTGACGATGCCGGCCTCGACCCGCTCGCACACGCCAGCGTCGGATGCGATGGCTCGGGCCAGACGGTCGGGTTCGTCGTGCCCTCGACCGAGACCGATGAGTGGGCGTCGCCGGCCTCCTATTACTCCAACATCAGCGGCACCGGCGCCACGCTCGCCTCGACGCTTCGCAACGCGATGTCGGCCGGGCATATCCAGCGTCGGTACGGCGACTTCCGAAATTCTGCCGTGATCCACGACGCCGATCCGAACCAGACCGGGAACATCCTCCTGTCCTACAACGTTGCATCTGTCGGGGGCCAGTGGGATTCCGGGTCGACGTGGAACCGCGAACACGTCTGGCCCGTCTCACGCCAGCCCGGGAGCGCGTCAAACAGCAGCACAGGGAACCTGGGCGACCCACACTCACTGCGACCTTGCAACCCGAGCATCAACAGCTCGAGGGGCAACAAGCCCTTTGGTCTCGCGAGCACAACGGGCAACTTCCGGAGTCTCGGCACCTACTACTTCCCGGGCGACACCGACAAGGCGTCGATCGCGCGGTCGCTTTTCTACAGCGCCACCCGCTATAGCCTCCAACTCGTCGACGGGGTCCCGTCGGGCAATCAGATGGGCGACCTCGCATCACTCGTCGAGTGGCACTATCAAGAGAAGCCCAGCACGTTCGAGCGCCGGCGCAACCACACGATCTACTCGAGCGCCTTCAACCCCTCGTTCTTCACCAACAACCGCAACGCGTACGTCGATCTCCCGGGCGCCGTATGGTCGGTCTTCCGCGACAACAACAACGATTCACAACTCTGGGTCGGCGACGCGCCGGGCACCGACGGCGGATCCGTACTCGATCTCTGCCAGCGCCTCATCGTCGGCTCCGACCCCCAGGGCTTCGAGGTGACGCTGAGCCGCGCCGGGCAGGACGGGGTGTACTACGCCGTCGTCGCCGGCGGCGACGCGATCACCGATCAGCCGCTGACAAACGGGTTCACCGACACGTTCGCGATCAATGACGCCGCCCCTCGTCCGATCGTCGTCGGCGTCGATCCGGCCGCGATCTCGGGTGCCGGCATGTACTCCGGCGACATCGTCATCGACAACCTCGATATGACCGACGGGCTCGGTTCCGGCTTCGGTGCCCAGGACGCCGACGATCAGATCATCGTGACCGCGGAGCTCTACGACCCCTCCGCCGCGTCGTTCGAGAGCGCCGCGACCGTTCAGTCGACCACCGTCAATTTCGGCTCTATCGGGGTCAGCACCGTCGTTGAAATCACCATCCCGGTCCACGCACTCGAGGCGACGCCAGGGTTCACAGCCGGTTCGACCATCACCCTCCTTTCGTCGTCGGGCGACGCGAGCGCCTTCACGGTGACGCCGCCCTCGGGCGTCATCCAAGCGGGAACATCGGGCGATATCGTCGTCAGCGCAGAGCTTTCGGCATCGGGTGCGTTCAACGCAGAGTTCACGCTTCAGGCCGCCGACGATCCGGGCATCGAAGGCGCCGCCCCCCGCTCCACGCTGTCGATCACCGCGATCGCGTCGGCCGGGCCGTGCGTCGCGGACATCGCTCCCCCGTTCGGCGTCCTCGACCTCACCGATATCGACACGTTCGTGGCCGCGTTCGTCGCGTCCGACCTCACCGCCGACATCGCGGCCCCGTTCGGTGTGCTCGACGTATCCGACATCGACGCCTTCATCGTGAGCTTCCTCTCGGGGTGCCCCTAGATCAGGCTTGACGGCGCCGTAGCGCCCCCCGGCCGCACACTCGCTTGGGAAGCCGCGCCAGCGTGAACCCGGCGGGCTTCCCGTCTCCCCGATGTCGCGTCGGGTGCCGTGGTCTGAGCGCAGCGAAGCCCACGAACGGAAGCCTCTAAATCACGTGTCCCAAAACAACCACCGCCCGGCCGAGCAAACTCAACCGGGCGGCGATCTCCTGAACAGAGGGGCGTCTCGGGCTCTTACGGGCAGCCGGCCAAGAACGACTGGATGAACACGTCGATGTCCGACAGGTCGGTCAGCCCGAACGGCGCCGCGAGGTCGGCCGGGCAGTCGTTGACAACATCACCCACAACGTTGAACTCGAACGCACCCATGTCGATCACCGGACCGACGACCGTCGCGCCGGTGTCGGCGGTGTTCGGGTCGTCCTGCGTGCGGGCGTTGCCGGCCAGGTCGGTCGGCTGCCCGCCCTTGTAGAGGAACGTGCTTCCGGCGTCGATCGCCGGCGAGCCGGGCTGGAGCGTGTAGTCGCCGTTCGAGGCGTCGACGAACAGCGGGTCGGTGTTGAAGAGGTTCCCCTCGTCGGTTCCCTGGGTGATCAGGCCGTTGTCCGTGAACAGATTGAAGCGGGTGTCTTCGACAACGGCGGCGGTCGAGACGTTGACGGTGTTCCCCAACGGGAAGTTGTCCGCGAAAATGTTGTTGTAGATCCGGGCGTCGACGTCGGTGTTGGTCGCCTCGATGGCTCCCCCGGTGCTCCCGGGGGCCGAAGCGTTGTCGGCGAATACCGAGTTGGCGATGGTGACGGTGCAGCTTAGCGCCAGGTCGATCGCGCCGGCACGGTCGGCGATGTTGCCCTCGAAGATCGAGTTGAAGATCTCCGCAACGGTACGGTTGCTGCTGTTCAGTCGCGTGAACCGGATCGCGCCCCCGGTGAAGGGTCCCTGGCCGTTCCGGTCGGCCCTGTTGCCGATGAACGCGCAGTTGGTGAACTCGAACGTGCCGCCTTGCGTCCGGATCGCGCCCCCGTCCGACGATTCGTTGTCGACGAAGCGCGTGTCGAACACGCGGACGGTCTCGGAGAGGGCGTTGCTCACGATGAGGGCGCCGCCCGCGTCGTTGGTGGTGTTGCGCTCGAAGTCACAGCCCTGGATGAACGTATCGGGGACGCGGTTGAGCCGCACCGCGCCGCCGAAGCTGTTGTTGTCTCTCAGCGCAAAGTTGTCGGCGAACGTCGATCGCTCGAGACGAACCGAGCGGGCGGCGTCGACGTTGACAGCCCCGGCGAAGGCGCGCCCGTCGTTGTCCGAGAAGGTCGAGTCGGTGATCGCTATCGACGCGTTTCCATTGCCGCCGTAGTCGAACGCGCCGCCGCGCCCGCTTCCCGCCGCGGCATTATTCGTGAACTGGGTGTTGCGGATCGTGACATCCACGTTGTCGCGGAATCTGACCGCGCCGCCTATGGTCGCACTGTTTCCATCGAAGACCGAGTCTTCGATGAGCACCTCGATGCTCTGCCCGAAGAGCCCGCCGCCGGTGCTGGCGCCCCCGCTGTTGTTGAGGAACGTGCAGGCCCGGACGGTGATCAGATCAGCGCCTGAAGCAAACACGCCCCCGCCTCCGCCCCCGGAACCGCCGTTGGTGAACCCGTTCTGGATCGTCAGCCCATCGAGCGTCAGGGTGCCACCCACGCCGTTGAAGACGATGACCCGCCCCGCGTTGTTGCCGTCGAGCACCGGGCTGTCGCCCGCCGCGGCCCTAAGGGTCAGGTCGGGGACGGTCACGACGAACTGTCCGACGTAGTCGACGGTGTCCCGCAGGACCAGCGTGTCGCCTGGGGCGATCCCGCTGACCCCAGGGTTCAGGGCGTTCGTGAGCGAAGCGAAATCGTCGGGAACGGTGATCGTCTGCTGGGCGAGGGCCGAACCGGCGGCCGCGGCGAGACACAATGCAGTGAGAGCGCGTGACATCGTTCGAGTCCTTCCTGGGGAACCGCCTGGGGGCGACCCTTAACCTCTTGGTCGGGTGAATGGGGTGTGTTGAGTCCCGTGCGTGGCGCCGAGCTACCGCTCAGCCGTACCTGAACACGCAAAGCGAGGACGCCAGGCGCAACGAAATGTCCCCAAAGTGACAGCCCGTTGCGATCCGGCGTATGTCGACACGAAACGAGGGCAAGTCTTCGGTGCTGCCCGCGATCGGCCAGCCAGCGCGATTGCTTTCGAGCCTTCGAGGCCGAGATGGCGGCTACCCGCAACAACGCATCTCAGATCAGCGTTTTGCCTGTACGCTCGGAGTCTCCGAGGACCTCGGGGCACTGGGACGTTCGCTCGTGGGGACAAAATGGTGACCGGTCGTTCCGCTGGTCGTCGCCGAGCGGCGCGTGTCGCTCATCGGGAGCTGTATCAATGGCCGAACGTTGGCGCATGCCGCGAAGCCACGGGTTTACCCTGACCGAGCTGCTGGTCGTCGTCGCGATCATCGCACTGCTCATCGGGATCCTGCTGCCCGCCCTCGGGCAGGCCCGCGCGTCGGCTCGAGACGCGGTGAGTTTGAGCAATCTCTCTCAGCTCGGTCGGGCAACAGCGACCTACGCCGCGGACTTCGAAGACAAGATCTTCAACTACAGTTGGAAGCTCAACGTCGCGTACCGGATGTCGGATGGCAGTGTTGCGACCGAGACTGACTTCAGGTTCGTCCATCAGTGGCAGCGCCTCGAGATCCTCTGGAAACACACCGGTCGATGGGATGGCGACGACCCGCTCTTCCTCGGCCGAACCCTCACCCCACACTTCCGGTACCCGCATCTCCCGTTGCTTGACCACCTGAGTGGAGCACTTCCCGAGCCCCTGGTCGCCAGCCCGCACGATCGTCATCTGCTTCGCTGGCAGGAAAACCCGACGAACACCGAGCCCGGTGTCGTACCGAGTGCGCCGCCGGCAAGCGGGACAACGGGCTGGTCGAGAGAGGATGTTCGCCAGTTCTGGCCGTACGCATCGAGCTACATCAAGACGGTCTCATCAATGTCCCCCGATCGTGGCGTACTCCCGCGAACGTCCTTCACCGGTGATCCACATCTCGTGACCTTTTGGGACAGGTCGTTCGCGATCCGCAGCCTCGTCCAGGTGATGTTCCCGGGCAACAAAGTTCATATGTTCGAAGAGTTCGACGGACCGAAGAAACAGCACTGGTCCTACGCGGATTCGGATGTTCCTCAGCTCTTCTTTGATGGTTCGGTGCACGCGAGGATAACGGGAGAGTCCAACCGGGGTTGGCACACCTCCAAGCCGCACAAGCAAGATGTCTTCTACACGATGAGTTACTACCCGATCGATCCGTCGTTCTTCCCGCCGGCGAAGTTCGATGCCGATGGAGATCTCCGAGATGACGAACGGACCGCACTCGGTTCATTCCTCTGGACGCGGGGCGGGTTGCAAGGCCTCGACTATGGAGGCGATGAGATCGACACCACCGGTTGGCCGGAGTGGGGGCGTGCGTCGGCGCCCCGTTAACGAGGCCCGACATCGCTCGCGCGGATTCGGCGCCGCGTACGATCCGCCATGCGTCTACCCGCAAACCACGCCGACCGACTCCGCCCAGCCTTCGAGTCGGTCCGCGTCTGCGTCACCGGAGGCGCCGGGTTCATCGGGTCACACCTCGTTGAAGCCCTGCACGCCTTCAACGCTCGGGTGACCGTTATCGACGATCTGTCGAATTCCACGCTCGAGCACGTCGGACAACTCATCGACATCGATCCATCGTCTGTCCGCTTCGTCCAGGGGTCCATCCTCGAAGACGCAGCCCTCGCCGAAGCGATGGCCGATGCACGGCTGGTCTTCCATCTCGCGGCGCTCTCGAGCGTGCCTCGCTCGCTCGATGATCCGGAGCGGTCGTGGGCGGTGAACGCGACGGGAACGCTCCGGGTTCTTATGGCCGCGAAGCAAGCGGGGGCGAAGCGACTCATGCTCGCCGCGTCGAGTTCCGCGTACGGGAACACCGAGGAACTCCCCAAGCACGAAGGCATGGTCCCCAGGCCCGGCTCGCCTTACGCCGCGAGCAAGCTCGCCGCCGAGCACCTCAACAGCGCCTGGGCGCGGACGACCGATCTCGACACCGTCTCGTTGCGATTCTTCAACGTCTTCGGTCCCAGGCAACCGTTCGACAGCCCATACGCCGGCGTCGTCCCGATCTTCGCGAGGCGGCTCATCGAAGGAAAGGCCCCGGTCATCCAAGGTGACGGGCAGCAGTCGCGCGACTTCACCTACGTGGAAAACGCCGTGCTCGCTCTCCTGCTCGGCGCCGCATCGAGCGAGCCACTCAACGGAGAAGTGTTCAACGTCGGGTGTGGCGCGAGGCACACCATCGCCGACCTCGCAAGGCTCATAGCCAAGGAACTCAACCCCGACGCCCCCGGTCCGGAACACGCCGACGCCCGAGCCGGCGATGTCCGAGACTCGCTGGCCGATCTCACACGGATCCGTGCCCGTCTCGGCTACGAGCCGTTCGTCTCGTTCGAAGAGGGCGTCCGCCGGGCCGCCGAGTGGTACCGAGCCCCCGCTGAAGCATGACCACGCTCGTAGACACCATCGTGGGATTTATCGCCATCGCGTTACTCGCCGCGAGGACCGGCTTCCGAACCTCGGGTTCGCGGATCCACCCATACTGGCGCTGGCGGAAGGACACCGCCGAAGGCCCGGAAGCCCAGGCCGACCGGTGGGAAAAACTCGTCGAGTACGCCCGCTGGATCGGGCGGATGCGACGGCTCCGATAGCACCTTCTCGATTCCGAACCCTGGTCCCTCGGCTCGGAGACGCGCTACGATGGCGTCCCGGAAATCGTCGAGGAGCGGTCGTGCCCGTCCCCTCTCCGTCCATAGCCGATCCACCGCCCACCCGGCGCCCCGCCCCGCCCCGCGCCCGAAGAGGGATCCCACCGATGAGCGACGAGAACCAGCCGCAGACCGAGACTCAGCCGAGCCCGGCCCCCGCGAAGCCCGCCGCACCGGCGCCCGGTGGCGGAGGCGGCAAGGCCTTCATTGGCGGCCTCGTCATCGGTATCATCGTCGGTGCGTCCGCCGCGATCCTGGGGCCGGAGGTCGGCCGCCTCAGCCGCGCTCAGGCTGATCCCATGCCGACGGGTGCTCCGCCAACCACCGCCGCTCCCGATCGCGAGCCGACCGACGAAGAGGCCGAGCGCGCCGCACGCGAAGCCGCCGCGGCGGCCGAAGCTGCGCTGGAAGAGGCCGCCGAGGACGCCTCTGATGCCGTCGAGAACCTTCTTCCCGAGAGCGACGGCTAACGTTCGATTCGTATGACTCAGCCGGACCAACTCGCCCGAATCGCCGCCCAGCACGCCTCGACCGCGAGGCTCTTGGGAGCCGAATCGGTGCCGGTGCGCCGTCAGACCGGGTCGGCCGCCGTCGAGCCCAAGCCCGCGCCCCGGGTGTCACGCGACCGCGATGCGGTCGCGGCTGATCTCGATGCGCTCCGCGCGAAGTACGAGTCCGACGCGCCGCACCAGCACTTCAACACGACGTTTGAGAACATCGTGTGGGGAGACGGCGATCCGTGCGCACGCCTGATGTTCGTCGGCGAAGCCCCGGGCGCCGAGGAGGACAAGACCGGCACACCATTCGTGGGGCGCGCGGGTGAGCTGCTCAACAAGATGATCAAGGCGATGGGGCTCTCGCGCGACACCGTCTACATCGCCAACGTGCTCAAGACCAGGCCCCCCGGCAATGCAACCCCGACGCTTGAAGAGATGCGCCTGTGTGCGCCGTACCTGTACGAGCAAATCAGAATCGTGCACCCCGAGGCGATCGTCACGCTGGGTAAGCCCGCCGTGCACTGTCTGCTTGAGCGATCCGAGCCGATGGGCAAGCTGCGAGGACAGTGGTTCGAGTTCCCTCCGCCGGACGGCCTGTCGCCTCCGGAAGGGTTCCAGGCGACAATCCCGGTGATGCCGACCTACCACCCCGCCTACCTGCTGCGGAGCTACACCGAAGAGAACCGCAAGCTTGTCTGGTCAGACTTGCAACAAGTCATGACCCGCTTGGGGCTGTAAACGCCCTTGTTGAAAGCGCTTTGTCTGTCGGCGGGTGCATCAATCGATCAACGAAGTATGGAATCACGTTTATCCGGGCGGAACCGCCCGGGGTAATGCGACGTATCGCCGAACATCAAGCTCGGGACGGATTCCTCACACGTGATTCAAACCATCGCCCGGTGTCACCGGGACGATCTGCGTGCTCCGAGCACCTTGCTTCGACCCCCACGAGACTCGGTGCTCGGCAACGTGCTGGGCGCCGAGTTCTTTTTTCAGCCTCAAGGAGCGGGTTCGATCGGCTCGTCGCTGGGCAAGTCGAGTGACGTTCCCTCGGGCAACGGACTGATCTGAGTCACCCAATACCGAGGCGATCCTGCTTCCCAGGCCACCGCGAACGAGAACGTGACGGGTTGGCCGGGCGTGAGTCCGTCGAGCGAAACCTGCGGCGCGACCTCCGGGAACGGCATGCTCATCGCCTTCATGCCGGGGGTTCCATCGCGGTTCTGGTGCACCTGGCCGTCGGCCCCGACGAAGTCAGGGATGGCCTCGTGCCGAAGCAGCAGCGGCTCACCGAGAGGGCCCGAAGTCGGAAGAGCGTCGACCCGCGCCCGGACATCGGAGTAGACCTGGTCTGGGTCTGGCAACGCCCCGTCGGAAGACGCCTCGCTGCAGCCCCCGGCGACCAAGCTACCGGCAACCAAGCTACCGGCAACCAAGCTACCGGCAACCAAGCTACCGGCAACCAAGCTGCCGGCAACCAAGCTGCCGGCGATCATGGTCCGTGCGCACCAAACAAATCCCGGGATTCCGAGTCGGATCCGGTGCATGACGGTGCCTTTCTCTACCTTCACTTCAGTTCGGGCTCTCGATCAGGTCAGATCGACGAATCGCGAGACGCTCAGCAAGTCGGGAGCGAGCCCGGGGGTGAACGTCATCGACCAACTCCGGCCCTTACGCGGCAGCACCACCTTCGCCGGCTTCTCGCGGGCGTGGTAGAGGCGGTTGCCGCGGATGTAGCTGTTCATACGGCGAGCACGAACGTGCTGAGCACGACGCAGACCTTTGGCGTTGCCCGGGTCGAGCCGCATAAGCCGAGCGATGGTCTTCTTGGCCGACTCGTTGGTCGGTTCGACCGAAACGGTACAGGTCACGTCCTGGCCCGGGTTCAACGCATCGATTTGCTCAGTGGTCAGCGCCATCGGTCTCGTCCATTCGAGTCAGGGCCGCCTGCCCGGCTTCGGCCGGCACAGACCGCGTTCGGTCGGGCCCCAACTGTAGACCGCTCGCAGAGCCGGTCCAGCGTCCGGGTGTGTTTGGGAGGCGTCCGACCGCGTCCGGCTGGGCTTATCGGCGGCAAAACGCCCTCTTTGACCGGCAAGGCTTCTAGACTCGTGCTTCCGGGGGGTTCGTGGCAAAACGAACGCTCCTAGCCACGAGGAATGCCCTATGACCGACCAGTCGCCTCCGGCCTTCGACCCCGAAGCAGCTCACCACGCCCGCCCCAAGTTAAGGCGTATCCGGGCCTTCCCGCTCCCGGCCAAGACGCCGGACGGTAAAGACGTCCAGATGCTTGGTCTCGCCGATGCCCAGCAGATCTCCCCCAAGATCGTGGGGATGCAGCCGGCGATGCAACTCGTCCTCCCCCATATGAACGGGGAGAACACGATCGACGAGATCGCGACAACCGTCGGACGAGGTCTCACCGCCGAGATGCTCCGCCCGATCGTCGCCCAACTCGACGATGCCGGCCTCCTTCACGGCCCCAGCTTCGATGCGATCTATGCCGAGATGAAGTCCGCGTTCGACGGGTCGGACACCCTGCCCCCGGGCAGCACGGTCCAGTTTGCTGAAGCTCTTGTCATGCAAGAGCTTGGGCAAGACGCCAGCGAGGAAGATCGTGCCCGGCTCGCTCCGGAGAAGCTCCGCGCTGCGATCGACAGTTGGATCGATACCGCTCTGAAAGACGCCGACGATCCGACGTTTGACAAGCTCCCCGCGGCCGTGGTGGCTCCCCACATCGACTACCAGCGCGGGTGGATGAATTACGCTCACGTCTACGGCCGCCTTCGTGTCGTCGACCGTCCGGATCGGGTGGTCATTCTCGGAACCAACCACTTCGGGATGTCGACCGGGGTGTGTGGCTGCGATAAGGCATACGAAACCCCGCTCGGGACGACGCCGCTCGATACCGAGTTGCTCGAGGCGGTGAAGGGCAAACTCGGCGAAGCCGACGCCCAGAAGCTGCTCGAGCACCGGTACGACCACGAGCGCGAACACTCGATCGAGCTCCATCTGCCCTGGATCCAGCACTGCCTGGGCACCGACGACAGCGGCGCGCACGTACCTGTCTTTGCGGCTCTTGTGCACGATCCGTGCGTCAACGGAGGCGAGAGCTACGACGGGAACGGGCTCGGATTCGAGCCGTTCGTCGAGGCCCTCAAGGGCGCCCTCAACGACGTCGGCGGCAAGACCCTCATTGTGAGTTCGGCCGACCTGAGCCACGTTGGGCCGGCCTTCGGCGACCAGCAGTCCCTCGCGGGCGACAGCGCCGAAGCCCAGTCGGCGCGCGACCGTGTCTCGAGTCACGATAGGGAAATGTTGGCGCATGTTACGCTCGGGAATGCCGATGACCTCGTGTCGTCCATGGCTTGGCAGCAGAACCCGACACGTTGGTGTTCAATCGGGAACATCGCCGCGACCCTCAAGGTCGTTGAGCCCGGTGAGATCCGCCTGCTGAACTACGGCGCCGCGATGGACCAGAACGGCGTCACCCTTGTGTCGCACGCCGCGATCGCGATGAACTGACTTTCCGCCCCTCGGGGATGTCCGCAGGACAGAGTCACGCTCGTGTCACGACGGCGGGGTTGGCCGGTGCGCGCCCCGAACCGGCGTGGTATAGATGTTCGATAGAGAGGTCCGACGACCGGACCTTGCCGCGAGCCCGAGCCCGGGTCGCGGAAATGCCTCCGCAACACCCGCGAGGACGACAAAATGGCTTCATCGAATGCGTGTTGGGGCGTCGAGATCGGCGCCGGGGCGATCAAAGCCCTGAAGGTTGAGCTCGATGGCGACAACTGGGTCGTCGCCGACTACGCCGTGATCAACCACCCCAAGGTTCTCTCAACGCCCGACCTCGATCAAGAGGACGTGCTCCGCGTGTCCCTCGGGGCCCTGGTCTCCCAGAAGGATCTCAGCGACGCCCGCGTCGCGGTGAGCGTTCCCGGGCACCAAAGCTTCGCGAGGTTCGCCAAGCTCCCGCCGGTCGAGCCGAAGAAGGTTCCGGACATCGTCAAGTTCGAGGCGGTCCAGCAGATCCCCTTCCCGCTCGACGACGTGGAATGGGACTACCAGACCTTCGTCAGCCCCGACTCGCCCGATGTCGAGGTCGGCATCTTCGCGATCACGCGGCCGCGGATCATGGAGAAGCTCCAACTGCTCAACGACGTCGGGATCACGCCAGATTTCGCGACGCTGAGCCCCGTCGCGGCGTACAACGCCTTGGCGGCAGACCTCGAGTTCACCGAGGACACGCCTGGAACGATCATCGTCGACATCGGGACGACCGCGACCGACATCGTTTGTGCTGACGCTGGCCGAGTCTGGGTGCGGACGTTCCCGATCGGTGGGCACCAGTTCACCGACGCGTTGGTGACAAGCTTCAAGCTCAGCTACCCCAAGGCCGAGCGATTGAAACGAGAGGCGGAGCAAACCAAGCACGCCAGGCACGTGTTCCAGGCGATGCGTCCGGTGTTCACCGACTTGGTTCAAGAGATCCAGCGTTCGATCGGGGGCTACCAGAATGGTCACCCGGGCGCCGAACTCAAGCGGGTGATCGGGCTCGGCTCGACGTTCCAGCTCCCGGGCCTGAAGCGCTACCTGCGCCAGCAACTGGGCATGGACACGTACCGGATCGAGCAGTTCAAGAAGCTGCGCGTCGACCCGGCGGTCGAGACCGAGTTCAACGCGGTCGCGAGCAACATGGCCACCGCCTACGGCCTCGCGATTCAGGGCCTCGGGCTCGGAACGCTCAACGCCAACCTGATGCCGGTGCCGGTGATCCGCGAGGCGCTCTGGAAGCGCAAGCGGGCCTGGTTCGGGGTCGCCGCCGGCCTCGCCGCGGCGGCCGGGGCCTCGATGTTTGTCCGCCCGGTGCTCGACCAGAGCGCCATCACGTCGGCCGAGCGTCCTGCCGTGATCGATCGGGCAATCCGCGAAGCGAGCAACGTGAAGCGTGAGGCCGACGACCTGGGTGTCACCGGCGGTGATCAGGGCGACACGACGGCGTCGTCGCTCGTTGCGCTGCTCGAGGGCCGCACGGTGTACCCGCATGTCGCCGCCGACATCAGCCATCTCTTCGCCGCGGCGGCCGAGTACGGCCTCGAAAACGGAGAGCTCGTCGACGGACGCCCGGCGTTCGAACTGGTCGCGATGGACGCGACGTACGCCCAGCCGGAGCAGGCCCGGGGCGGGGCGAGAGGCGGACGTTTCAACCAGCCTCCGGCCGGCGCCGGTCAAGGCGAAGAGGCCGGACCGGAGACCTTCGAGCGCATCCAGGTCACGATCGATATCAGCGTTCCCTTGCCGGCCGGGGCGGCCCGGGAGCTCGCTCGAAGCGTGATCGAAGAGTGGTTCGAGTCGCACGCCGAGCGTGAGGGCATGCCCTACCGCATCATGAAGACCGAGGACTTCCTGACCGATGGCGCGGCGATCGTCGCCGGCGCCGTGCCTCAGGCCCGGGGCGGGCCTCAGCGCACGACTCGAAACCTCCGCGCCGGACCCCAGCGACGTGTCACACAGGGGTTTACGGTCATCCCGGCTCCCGGCACCGACCCGCAGGCCGGCGCCGGCGGTGCCCCGGCCCGTCCGCGAAGCGATGACCAGTTCGTCAACCAGATGAACGCCATCGCACCGATTCAAGACCCTGCGACCGCAACCGCCCAGGGCGGCGCGCAGCCATCGCGTCAAGAGGAAACAGCGTTGAGCATCGCGCTGAGCTTCGTGCTCGGTCAGAACGGGGGTGACTCGTGAAGGCAGTACTCGGGTGGCTGAAGTCACATGTTCTGATCGTGGTGTTTGGTTTCCTGATCTTGCTGCTCCCGCCGGCGGGCGTCGTGGGCAGCATGATGTGGAACGACAAGATCCGGACGGGCGCCGAAGAGCTCTACAACGACGAGCAGCAGAAGATCGATCGCGCCGGTCGCGTCAGCTACAAAGTCCCTGCGATCGTCGAGGGTGAGGAGCCTCCAGGGGAGACCCGAGCGCCCAACACGGTTGTGAGCCGTGCGTATCACGCCGAACGCGAACGCCGCCAGGCTGAGATCGAGGCGGTCGTCCGCAACGCGGTCGAGTTCAACCGGGGGGACGACCGGGCGGTCTTGGTCGAAGGGCTCTTCCCCGATACACCGGAAGGCGCCGAGGGACGCCGGCTGATCGATGCGTTCGTTGAACGCATCGTCGGGACCGAAGACGCGCCGAGCGCGTACGACGCGTTGTTCGAGTCGATCAACGCCGGAGACGCCCCGGAGACCGTCGACGTCGCGCGTGCGGTCTCCCAGTTCCGGGAGCGAGAACTCGACCGCCTTGTCGGGTCCGACGACGTCTCCGCCCTGACCGAAGAGCAGCGCGAAGAACTCGACGAGGCGCTCGTCTCGTTCCGCATCGCGCAATACCGCCAGCGAGCCGACGAGGTCTCGGTCTATGCGACGCCTGAGGTGCTCCATTCCGACGCGCTATCCGAGTACTCATCGATTCCGAGCGAGATCCCTGAGTCACGCCCGGGTATCGATGCCGCGTTTGTTATGCAGATGGATTTTTGGGCCGTCGAGGACTTGCTGGCCGCGATCGCGAGGGCGAACAGCGAGGCCGGCGGGCTGCTCATCGAGGTGCCGCGCTCTTCGGTTAAACGCATCGAGAGCATCCGAATCCATGCATTCGACGAGGCCATCGCCGACGAAGACGGTTCGGCCGCCGCGAACATCTCGGCGCCCCCCGGTTTCGCGCCGTCTCGGGCGCCGTCTCGGGCGCCGTCTCGGGCGCCGTCTCGGGCGCCGGCGAGGCAAGGCCGCGGCGGGCCGACGGGCCCCGCCGAGCAAACTCCGTCGCAATCCCACACCGGTCGTGACGTCGCGGAGAGCGATCTCTTTGACGCCCGAACGATCGAACTCGAGGCGGTTGTCGCGTCTGATCGCGTCGTCGACATTTTCGACGCCCTCGCGGCGACCAACTTTATGACCGTGACGCGGATGGCCGCGTCCGAAGTCGATATCTGGGAAGACCTCAACGAGGGGTACTTCTACGGAGGCGAGCACGTCGTGAAGCTCACGCTGAGCATCGAATCGATCTGGCTCCGTCAATGGACGCGCGACGCGATGCCCGAGGCGGTGCGGAACGCGCTGGGGGTCGTGCTCCCCGAGCCGGCCGCGGAAGAGGTCCCCGAAGAGGAAGGTGAGGTGTCGCCGTGAAACTCAAGGGCATCAACCCCATCGAGCAGTACGTAGAGAAGGCGGTGCTTGCGGTCGTCGCGATCGCGTTGCTCGCCGCCGTCGCCGTCCAGTTCTTGTTTACGCCCAACCAGGTCGACGTCCAGGGCGGGCGCAGCGTCGCACCCGATCGCGTGCTGGCCGAACTGGGCGTGCAGGCCGATCGGCTGATCGGCCAAGTCGAAGATGCCGAGCCGGAACTGCCCGAATTTCAAACGCCCGATCTCGCCGCGACGCTCGCCGCCGGGCTGGCGGTCGGCACCGATTACTCGCTCGTCGAACGCGAGTTCAACGTGGTCGCGCTGGGCGCGGTCGAGGTGATCGACTTCAACGACACCGTCGACGCTCAGGGGCCGGTCGTCGCGCTCGAACTGCCCCAGCTCGTCGAGCCGACCGCGGCCGGCTACTGGGTGACCGTTGACCCGTACTTCGCCGACGCCCACCCGGGGCTGAGCGAGTACGTCCCAGAGATTCAGCCGTTCGACACGCCCGGTGTGTCGGTGCAGGCCAAGGTCGAGGTCGCGTCGCTTCTCGAGGCCTTGAGGGCGAGCGAGGAAGGCTTCCGTCCCATCCCGAGGGGGTGGTGGTCGGCGGGCATCGAGATCATCGAGGTGCAGGCCGAGCGTCAGCGACTCCAAGCCGATGGATCGTGGGGGCAGAACGAACGTGTCGGCGATCCGATCTGGATCGAAGACGCGGTCGGACTCGTCCGCGAGCGGTATCAGGACGTTGCCGACGAACGCGACAGCGACGCGATTACGAGAGAAGAACTCTTCGACCTCGTCGATCTCGCTCGCACGGATCCCGAGTTGACCTCGAAGCCGCGTTACCTGCGATCGATCGCCGGGCTGCCTTGGGTGCCCCCGGCAGAGGTGGCCGAACGCAACGAGCGTATCGAGGCGAGGGACACCGCCGATCGCATTCTCGAGCAGATCGCCAAGCTCGAAGAGCGAATCGCTGATGTTCGAGCTAGGGGCTCAAACCGCCCAGCGGCGCCGCCGCGTCCGAGCAGCAACCCCGGTCGGTCCAATCGGCCGACGCGTCCCGATCCGGGCACCAGCACGAGCAGCGTTGATCGGATCATCGCCGGGATCGAGGAGGACATCGCAGAGCTCAACGAACAGCTCGAGGCGTTGCCCCTCGACGAGGACGATCTTCAGCAGAGCCGCCAACGTCAGAGGCCGCGCACGCCTCGCCAGCCGGCAACGGACCCCGCTGGTTCCACGGGCGTTTGGACGTCCCCGGGTATGATCCAACGGAATGATCCGGGGACCGCCGCGAGGCCGCGTCCGAATCGGCGTCCTTCGGCATCGCGGAACGCGGCGGGTGGCGAGGGTTTGTTGGATCAGGAGTCGGCCGACGTCTGGACGCACGACCTCGATGTCGTGCCCGGAGCGACGTACCGCTACCGACTCCGCATCGGCGTGAACAACCCGCTCTTCGAGCGTGGGCAGCTCTTGGGGACCGACGACCCCGAGGCACTCAGAGCGGCGGAAAGCGCCCTCGCGTTCACCCCTTGGACCGACTGGACCGAGCCGGCCGAGGTGGACCGCAAGAGCTACTACTTCGTCACGAGCGGAAACGACGTGAGCCTCGGCCGCTCGGCCCCGAGCGCGACGGTGGAGCTGTATCAGATGTTCTACGGGTACTACCGCCTCGCCACCGAGTCGGTCGAGCCTGGAGACCCCCTGCAGGCCCGATTCCGGCTGCCCGAATCGCTCTTCACGTTCGATACCGAGGAGATGGTGCCAGAGGACGTCGTCGCCTTCCTTGAAGAACTCCCGAACGAGCTCGACGAGGAAGAGGATGATGAGGGGCCTGAGATCCCGGATGGCGTCGAGCAGATGGACACTCGCCTAGCTCTCGGTCTCGAGGCGGTGCTGCTCGACGTGGCCCCGCGGCCGGTGAACGACACCGGTGACGGGCTTGTGGACGAAGTCGTGACGGAGGTGTTCTTCTTCGACCCGCTCGAGGGCATCGTGATCCGGGATCCGGATATCGATAAGAAGGCACCAAGGTACGACCGGGTCCGTCGGTCGGCCAAGGCGGGCGAGACGGCCGAGATTTTGCCCCCGGAACCCGAGCCCGAGCCGTAAGAGGCGCATTGTCGGGCCGCGTTTCCCCGCCGGAACCGGCGAGGGCACCATGATCTTTCGCTTTCCGACGCGGAAACTCGCGACGGAAAGCTTGACCGACGAAGGGTGACGCCTAGAGTCCCCTCGCCACTTCACTCGGCAGCGATCGAGGGAAGCAGCACCCTAGAGACCGGAAACGGGCTCGACCTGGTGCCTCGAAGGAGCGACTCCGACGGGCACGGGCTCTTTGACATCCGGAAAGTGACGAGCGGAATTCTGCCGCCGTTTGGGTCTTCTGACCCAGCGTTGCCACCCCTTCTTGCCTCATTGGAGGCTGGTTCTGGGCGGTGGTCACGTCCGTCTTGGGCGGCAGAACGTTGAGTATCTCGTGCGCAAGCTGGTGGGCCGGAGTCGGCTGTCCTCACTGAGGCCGACTGTCCGGTGGTTCGATTGCTCGTTTCGAACCTACACCCATGCCTGCTGAACTTCGCGGCTTGGCAGAGGAGGCAACTTCTCTGTTGGGTCTCGGCGTCCGGTAGGTACGGTTGAACCACGAAGGGCACACGGTGGATGACTTGGCGTCGAGAGGCGATGAAGGACGTTGGAACCTGCGATAAGCCTGAGGGAGCTGGTAACCGAGCTGTGATCTCAGGATTTCCGAATGGGGAAACCCACTCTTCGGAGTATCACGTACTGAATGCATAGGTGCGTGAGGCAAACCCAGGGAACTGAAACATCTAAGTACCTGGAGGAAAGGAAAGCAACCGCGACTCCGTAAGTAGCGGCGAGCGAAAGCGGACGGCCATACACGAACGGGTTGGAATGCCCGACCAGAGAAGGTGAAAGTCCTGTAGCGGCCAACAGCCCATAGAGTAGGCCCGGGCTCGTGGAACCCGGGTTGAAGATGGGGGGTCCACCCTCCAAGGCTAAGTACTCCTCGACGACCGATAGCGAACCAGTAAGGTGACTGAATGTTGAAAACTACCGCGATGAGCGGGGTGAAAGAGTAGCTGAAACCGTGTGCTTACAAGCGGTCGGAGCTCTGCGGAGTGACGGCGTGCTTTTTGCATAATGAGCCCGCGAGTTGGTCTCATCGGCGAGCCTAAGTCCTACCGGGACGGAGGCGTAGGGAAACCGAGTCTGAATAGGGCGTGAAGTCGATGGGGCCAGACACGAAACCCGTGCGATCTACCCATGGCCAGTGTGAAGGAGGGGTAAAGCCCTCTGGAGGCACGAACCCGTTGTCGTTGAAAAGACATGGGATGAGCTGTGGGGAGGGGTCAAAGTCCAATCAAGCCGGGAGATAGCTTGTTCTCGCCGAAATAACTTTAGGGTTAGCCTCACGTCTGCACATCGGGGGTAGAGCTACTGGATAGGTGGCGGGCCCTACCCAGGGTACCCCACCTAACCAAACTCCGAATACCGGTGTGTGAATCGTGGGAGATAGTCCATGAGTGACAATATCCATGGACAAAAGGAGAAGAATCCAGACCGCCGGCTAAGGTCCCAGAACCATGCTTAGTTCGTAAGGAAGTCAGACTGCTGTGACACCCGGGATGTTGGCTTAGAAGCAGCCACCATTTAAAGAGTGCGTAATAGCTCACCGGGCGAGGAGTTTGGCGCCGATAATTATCGGGAATAAGCATGGTGCCGAAGCCGCGGACGCGTCAGCGTGGTAGGCGAGCGTTCCTCGGGTGGTGAAGCAGCTCGGTAACGGGTTGTGGAACGCGAGGAAGTGCATATGCGGGCTTGAGTAACGAGAAACAAGGTGAGAATCCTTGTCGCCGTAAGCCCAAGGTTTCCTGGGGAAGGTACATCCGCCCAGGGTTAGCCGGGACCTAAGGTGAGGCCGAAGGGCGTAGCCGATGGATAGCAGGTTAATATTCCTGCGCTTTCCGACATCAACGGATCGTGGATGTCCCCTGCCTTATTAGATTGGTAGGCCTTCGGGCCGTTGGGGGTTGAAGCGGTTCCCAGAAAAAAGTCGGGGACCCGTACCAAAACTGACACAGGTGGGCGGGGCGAATAGCCTCAGGCGCTCGAGAGAACGGTCGTGAAGGAACTAGGCAAAATCACCCCGTACGTTCGCAAGAAGGGGGCCCTTCGGGGCGCAGAGAAAAGGCTCTGGGAACTGTTTATCAAAAACACAGCACTGTGCTAACTCGCAAGAGGATGTATACAGTGTGACGCCTGCCCAATGCCCGAATGTCACGGAAGTGGGTTAGCTTCGGCGAAGCTCGCAACCTAAGCACGGGTCAATGGCGGCCGTAACTATGACGGTCCTAAGGTAGCGAAATTCCTTGTCGGGTAAGTTCCGACGCGCATGAATGGCGTAATCACTGGAGCACTGTCTCCACGACCGACTCGGTGAAATAGTAGTGGCGGTGAAGATGCCGCCTACCCGCGGCAAGACGGAAAGACCCCGTGAACCTTTACTGCAGGCTTCTGTTGGTCATGAGCACTCGATGCGTAGCATAGGTGGGAGGCTTTGAAGCGGACGTTTCGGCGTCTGTGGAGCCATAGGTGAAATACCACCCTTCGTGAGTTTGTGGCCTAACCCCGATTCCCATGAACCTGGGCGGGGGACAGCGGGTGCTGGGTAGTTTGACTGGGGCGGTCTCCTCCGAAAGTGTAACGGAGGAGCGCAAAGGTCGGCTCAGCGCGGATGGAAACCGCGTTTTAGAGTGTAAGAGCACAAGCCGGCTTTACTGCGAGACCGACGGGTCGAGCAGTCTCGAAAGAGGGCTCTAGTGATCCTGCGCTCCCGTGTGGAAGGGGCGTAGCTCATCGGATAAAAGGTACTCCGGGGATAACAGGCTTATCGCTCCCGAGCGTCCATAGCGGCGGAGCGGTTTGGCACCTCGATGTCGGCTCATCACCTCCTGGGGCTGTAGGCGGTCCCAAGGGTTAGGCTGTTCGCCTATTAAAGTGGTACGCGAGCTGGGTTCAGACCGGCGTGAGCCAGGTCGG